>SHYA01000004.1 GCA_009693055.1 Dehalococcoidia bacterium
GATGCCGGAAACCAGCCGGCCGCCGGAAATCATGTCTACCATCGCCAGGTGCTCCGCCAGCCAGAGCGGGTCGTCCCAGATGGGTAGCACGTTCCCCAGCATGATGAGCTTGGCCTTCCTGGTCTGCCGCGCCAGGATGGTCAGGTCCACGTTGGTGACGCTCTGCATGCAGAACGGCGTGTTGTGGTGCTCGTTCATCATGAGCGCCTCAAATCCCACCTCCTCCGCGTACAGCTTCTCGTCCAGGTACCGGTTGTACAGCTGCGCGCCTATCTGTGGTTTGTAGGATGCGTTGCTGGTTTCAATCATGCTGCCAGCAGCCACCCTTAACTCCGCGTCTTGATAGGGCTGCTCCGTGAAGTGTCCGATGAGCATGGATCTCTCCTCCTGCTAGAGACGCAATGTTGAGCCTTCTGCGCCACTATAAGTTACCCTACACCACTGCTGTCAACCTTCATGTACGGAAGTCGGTGAAACGCGGACGCATTGGGCACGAATCTGTTGCGTTTGTCCTCACAACTGTCAGAAAGGGCCATCTTCAGCCTATGCGGTCATGGCTGCACGAGTGCTGCCACTAGAGCGTGCTCTATGAGTCGCCGCCTTGGTTTTTCGATCACATGAAAGTCTTTCGTGGAAATTGACATTCGTGGCCGCCGCTGCGTATACTCGGCTTGGAACGGGAGGTGGCCCATGCCGGCGACCAGGGAACAAGTGGTTGAGGCGCTTCGTGAAGTCTACGACCCGGAGATTCCTGTCAATGTCTACGATCTTGGCCTGATCTACGACATCAAGGTCGACGATGCCAATAAGGTCTACGTCCGTATGACGCTCACAGCGCCAGGCTGCGGGATGGGGCCTTACATCGCGCAGCAGGCGGAGTGGCGCATCGCTGAAATTGATGGCGTGGAAGACGTAGAAGTGGAGATGGTCACGGAACCCCCGTGGACTCCGGAACTGATTACCCCCGCGGGGAAGGAACTCCTCGGCATCTAATGACGCAACAGCAAGACCTGCCGCTGCACACCGAGCAGGGAAAGGGGACGGCTGCGTCCTCTTCCCCACGGCAGGTGTCGCCTCAGGACCGGGCGCGCCTTGAGGGGATGAAGCGGAGTTGGGAGCAGCGCCGCCAGATCAAGGAGCGTCTGGAAAAAGCCAAGCACCGCATTGCGGTGTACAGCGGCAAGGGCGGCGTCGGCAAGACCACTGTCGCTATCAACTTGGCGGTTATGCTGGCCCAGCAGCACCACAAGGTCGGATTGCTGGACGTGGACATCGACTGCCCCAACGTGGTCAGAGCGCTCAAGGTTGAGCAGCGGGCACGTTTTGAGGAAGGGGTGTTCTATCCAGCGGAGCGGTGGGGGGTGAAGGTGATGTCCACCGCGTTTTTCCAGGAGCGGGAGGACGAGGCGATCATCTTTCGCGGCCCCATGATCCACAACACCATTCTCCAGTTTCTTCAGATGACGGAGTGGGGCGACTTGGACTACCTGATTGCCGATATGCCGCCGGGCACATCCGACGCCGCGTTGACCGTTATGCAGACCGTGCCTTTGGACGGCTTTGTGGTGGTCACAACGCCTCAAGAGCTGGCTATGGTGGACGCGCTGCGCTCCATCAACATGATCAAGCGGCTCAACCTGAGGGTGCTTGGCGTGGTGGAGAACTTTAGCGGGGACGTCTTTGGTACGGGCGGCGGTGAGGCTTTGGCCAAACAGGCCAACGTGCCGTTCTTTGGGAAGTTGGAGCTCCGTAAAGACTACCGCGACGAGTCCAAACCGACGGTGCTGGCCAGCAAAGTGGTGTACAAAGAGTACGAGGCGCTGGCGAGCAAGCTCAAGGCCGATCTGGCGGTCCCCGCCCCTTCTTAGGTCACGGCGCGCAGACCTTCATTTCCTGCTCGATTCCGCCTACTGCTGCTGTCCCTTCGTTGGCTCCTTCGGCTCCTGGCTTGTCGGCACGGGCTGAGGCGGCGTGGGAGCGCCGGAAGCTACCGGCAGCTGGAGCACCTTGCCTTTCTGCGGTGTTTCCTTCGCGGCCTTACGGGGCTTCTTCCTCTTTTCCTCTCCGCCGGCGGACCGGCGCATCACCTCCAGCTCTCTGGCGAGCACCATACGGAAGTAGGAGGTGTACTCGCCGACGCTGCGGAATTTCGCCTCCCGCAGCTTGAGGAGCTTGCCGGGAGAGGTCTTGCGTAGCTCGGCTAAGGAGCGGAGGAGCGCAAGGTGGAGCATTGAAGCGGCCTGGTCCGGGTCTGTGTGAGCGCCGCCTTCCGGTTCCGGGACTACCCCGTCAATGACGCCCATCTCGGCGCAGTCGTTGGCTGTGAAGTGGAGAGACTGGGCGGCTTCTTCGGACCTGTCGGCGTCGCGAAACATGAGCGTGGCGGCGCTTTCGGGGGATACCGGTAGGAAGACCGCGTTTTCGAGCATGAGGGTACGGTCGGCCACGCTAAACGCCAGGGCGCTTTCGCGGCCACCCTGGTTGATGATGACCGAGACGGTTGGGACGGGCAGCTCCGCCATCGTCGCCATCGTGTCGGCAATGGCGCGGCCGATGCCGTGCTGTTCGGCTTCAAGGCTCATAGCGGGTCCCGGCGTGTCGATGAGCGTGACCACCGGGAGGCGAAACTTTGCCGCAAGTTTCATGGTCCGCTGGGCCTTGCGGAATCCCTCCGGCAAGAGCGCGGAGCGCTCAGTGTCCGCGGGGGACACTTTTGGCACCTGGGCGATCAGCATGATCGGCGCCCTGTCCAGCGTTGTGAGGCCGCAGAGCACCGAGGGCTCATCGCCAGCGAGCCGGTCGCCGTGGAGCTCCAGGAAGTCTGGGAACAGCCGCGCGATGTAGGCGTGCGCGGTGGGCCGTCCGGGGTGCTGGGTCAGCCGGAACACTTCCGCGGCATCTCGTTCGACACGGGGGCGCTTGAGGACCGCCTTCCCCTTGGGGGCTTTCAGCTTTGCCGGCTGGTGCTCCGGGTTCAGGAAGGAGAGGAGCTGCACGATGCTCCGGCGGATGTCCGCGCGTGGCGTGACCATGTCCACCATGCCGTGAACAAGATGCGCCTCGGAGGTGTGCGCCTCTTGCGGTAGCGGAGACTTGGCCATCTGCTGAAGGACGCGCAGCGGGGAGAACCCCATGATCGCCCCCGGTTCGGCGATGAGGACGTCCGCCAGGTTGACGAAGCTGGCGTACGCTTGTCCCGTGGTTGGGCTTGCCAGGATGCACAGGTAGGGCAGTCCGGCGCGGTGCATCTGGTTGGCCGCGACGGTGGTCTTCGCCATCTGCATGAGGGAGAGGACGCCTTCCTGGATACGGACTCCGGAGCTCGTTACCACCATGACAAGGGGCCAGCGGCGCTTGATGGCGTAATCAAAGGCGAGCGCCACCTTCTCGCCCACGACGCACCCCATGCTGCCGCCCATGAAAGCGAAGTCTATGCAGACGAAGACGCAACGCTGGCCGTTGATCTTGCCGCGGCCGACGACGGCGGCTTCGTTCATCCCGGTGCGGCGCTGGTCGCCGAACAGCCGCTTCCGGTACGGGACTTTTCCGCGGAAGGACAATGGGTCCAGGGACGTTACGGTGCGGAATTTCTCCTTGAACCCTTTCGGGTCCATCAGAAGCTTGACTCGCTCCTGGGCGGAGAGGGTGTAATGGAAACCGCAGGCTGGGCAGACGCGGTAGGTTCCATAGGACTCCTGCCCTCGCAGGTCGCCTCCACATAAGAGGCACGACTCCCGCTTCGGTAGTTCCTGGTGGTCCTTGCTCCCCCGACCCAGAAGCGCCGAGAGGATGCCGCCAAGACTGCGGACCACTGGCTGTTACTCCTAGGGCACCGGCTGTTCGTGGTCTGTGGGGACGACCTGCCGTGGCTTGCCTTGAGGGGCTGGCAGGACGATATCCAGCTCCTCCAAACGATCGAGCAGCCGAGCGGCTCGTGGATACCCTACGCCGAGCTTCCGTTGAAGGAGCGAGGCCGAGAGCGAACCGTGCGTCTGGGCAAGCTCCTTGGCGCGGGAGAGTAGCTCGTCCTCCTGGTTTTCGCCCCCCTCTTCTTGTACTAACGCGATGGGCGGGACAGGTGTTCCGTGTTGATCTCTCCAGAACTGGGTGAGCTGGGTGATTTCGTTGTCGGAGACGTACGCCCCCTGGATTCTCTTGGGTTTCGGCGCGCCGATGGGCGCGTAGAGCATGTCGCCGCGGCCGAGCAGTTTCTCCGCGCCGGAGCCGTCCAGGATGGTCCGTGAGTCCACCTGCGAGGTGACCGCAAAGCTGATGCGGCTGGGGAAGTTGGCCTTGATCAGGCCGGTGATGACGTCAACCGACGGGCGCTGCGTGGCGACCACGAGATGGATGCCGACCGCCCTGCCAAGCTGCGCGAGGCGGCACAGGCTGTGTTCTACGTCCACGGAAGCCGCCATCATCAGGTCCGCCAGCTCGTCAATGACCACGACGAGGTAAGGCATCCGTTGTTCAAGCGAATGGATGTTTTTGTTATATCCTTGGATGTTGCGCGCGCCTGCCGCCTCTAACGCCTTGAACCGTTCTTTCATCTCGGTGATGGCGCCGCGCAACACCGGCACCGCCTGGTCAGACTCAACAATGACCGGAAGCGCCAGATGGGGGGTGCCGTTATAGGGGGTGAGTTCCACCCTCTTGGGGTCGGTCATCACCATCCGGACGTGAAGGGGGGTCATCTGCATGAGGAGCGAGCCGATGATGGTGTTCATGCAGACGCTTTTCCCGCTGCCGGTGGCGCCCGCGATGAGCAGGTGGGGCATCGCGGTCAGGTCGGCGACCACGGCCTCGCCGCCGGCCCCTTTGCCCAGCGCGATGGGGAGGTTGCCGCTCTTTTGCAGCGCCTTGAAGGCTGGGCTTTGCATGACCCCCTGGAGGGTGACGGTGGCGGGAGATTTGTTGGGGACTTCAAGCCCGACGAACGCCTCTCCAGGCACGGGTGCCTCAAACCGCAGGCTCTTCGCGGCGAGCGCCATCGCCAGGTCTTTTTCGCGCGCCAGGATGGTGTCCACCCGGACACGAGACTTTTCTTCTATCTGGACGACAATGGGTTTTCCGGACTTGTCCAGCTTGGTATGGCCGTCTTTGTCCCTGTCCTTCACCTCGCGGACGCGACGGACCCACCCGGGGACAAGCCCGAACTGCGTGACCACCGGCCCGGGTCGAATCTCCTGGACTTCCACCTCAACACCGTAGTCAGCAAGCGTTTGCTCAATGAGCCGCGCCTTTTCCAGGTTTTCCTCCTCCGACAGCTTGTTCTGTGGTTCCTCCAAGAGCAGGCTCATCGGTGGGAGTTTCCAGCCGCCGTTGCCATTGGCCCCTTTGGAGGTAGCGCGTGCCGGCTCCTTAGCGGCTGCCGCCTGCGGCGCGCCCGCTCCGGACGCCTTGCGCTTGAACGGGAACCGGCCGTTTTTGGATTGTGGCGTAGGCGCCGCGGCCTCACCGCCTGTTTCGGGTTCCGCGGCTCCCTCCGGAGGCGCGGCCTCGTGCTTGAAAAGCCATGCCTGCGCGGCAAGAAAACCGTTGTGGCTCCACCGGAGGCCGTATCCCGCAGCGCTCCCAAGTGGGCCGCGGCAGCGCCACGCAAGGCGCGGGAAAGCGACGGCGAACGCCAGAAGAAGCCCGAAGGCAGCGGTTACGCCCCCAAAGAACGCCGGCCAGTCTGCGACCTCGTCCCCGACGTTGCCGCCCCAGCCTTTTTGGTACATGGACAGGGCGATTGCGGAGACGAGGGCCACGATTGTGGCGGCGGTGATCCAGTTGGCCCTGCGGAGGAGGCCGCGCGGGTTGCGCCAGGCGAGGAACGGTACGGCCACCACGAGCAATCCCATACCGGCGAGGGCGTAGTGAACTTGTTGCCAGAGCGCAAAGCCGATGGCGGCCAAGGCGGAGATCACGAGGGCGAGGCCGATCCAGGGGGCCAGGTCGCGGGCCTGCTCGACGAGGTGGTCAATCAAAGGGGCGCGGCTTGCGGAATGGGAAGAACGCCGGGCGGTCTTTGCCATATGCGTATCTACCTCAGTACGAGACGGGTCCGCCTTATGCCGGCGGACGCAGTGCCTTGCAGTATATCAGACGGCGACGACAACCGGAAGGATCATTGGACGCCTTTTCGTCTCAGCGTACAGAAATCCTCCCAAAGCTTCCTTCACCTGGGCCTGGACATAGTCTGCGTGGACGGCAAGCTCGGCTTTCTGAGCCAGCGCGTCCTTCACCTTCGCGGCGCCCCGCCGCAACAAGTCTCCTTGCTGGTCGGCATCCACAAACCCCGTGGAGACGATTTGGGGTTCCCCCAGCAGGAGGCCGCTGTGCTGGTCAACCGTAAGCACGACTATCACGACGCCGTCCCGGGAGAGGGTCTTGCGGTCCCTGAGCACGGCGCTCTTGGGGTCCCACAGGCGCAGGCCGTCGACGTAAATATGCCCGCAGGGGATCCGCTCCACGATACTGCCATGTGCTGTGGTCAGCTCCAGGACGTCGCCATCCTCCATCACGAAGACGTTCTTTTCAGGCACGCCGACCGACTGTGCCAGGAGTCCGTGGGCCGCAAGATGGCGGTACTCCCCGTGGACGGGAACAAAGTACTTCGGCTGGGTCACGCGGAGCATGAGCTTGAGGTCTTCCTGGCTGGCATGGCCGTGCACGTGCACGAGGGCGTTGCGGGAGGTAAGGACCCTGGCACCTTGCCGCGTCAAGTTGTCAATGGTGCGGCTGATCACCGTCTCGTTGCCAGGAATGGGCGACGCGGAGACCACGACTGTGTCGTTCGGGATGATCCGGATGAGGGGGTGGCTGCCATTGGCGATGCGGGTCAGGCCTGAGGTGGGTTCCCCCTGGCTGCCGGTGGTGATGACGACCACCTCCTCAGGGGGGAGGTTCTTGATCCGTTCCCAGGGCAGGAGCACGCCCTCAGGGACGAGCAGGTACCCCGTCTTGGTGGCGATGGTGGTGTTATCCACCATGCTCCTGCCGACGATGGCGACCTTGCGGCCTGAGTCAGCGGCTGCATTGAGGACCATTTGCACCCTGGAGATGAGCGAGGCGAATGTGGCTACAATCACACGCCCAGGCGCTTCCCGGATGATGCGCTCCAGCCACTCGCGGACAACGGCTTCGGACTGGGTGTAGCCCGGCACCTCCGCGTAGGTGGAGTCCGAAAGCAGGAGGAGGAGGCCTTTTGAGCACAGGAGCGCAAGGTGCTGGAAGTCGGTGGGACGGCCGTCAATCGGCGTGTGGTCTATTTTGAAGTCACCGGTGTGGATTACCAGGCCCAAGGGAGTGGTGAGCGCCACGCCCATAGCGTCTGGGATGCTGTGGCAGACGCGGAAGAACTCCGCCCGCAAGGCTCCAAGCTGGATGGGCTGGCCAGGCTCCGCCCGGTGGAGCAGGGCGTCCCGAAGGACGTGGTGTTCCCGAAGCTTGACCTGCACCAGCTCGTAGCCCAGCCCCACGGCGTACACCGGCACCTTGAGCCGTGGCAGCACGTAGGGCAGCGCGCCCGTGTGGTCCTCGTGGCCGTGCGTGATCAGGATGCCGCGAATGCGCTTGGCGTTGCGTTCCAGATACGAGATGTCAGGGATGACCAGGTCCACGCCCAGCATGTCCTCTTCGGGGAACATGAGCCCGCAGTCAATGACGACGATGTCGTCGCCGTACTCCAGGGCGAGCATGTTCTTGCCGATCTCCCCCAGCCCTCCCAGGGGGACCACGCGCAGCGGGCGGCTGGCAGAGGACCTGTCGTGCGGGCTCACAGGAGCTTGAGTTGCTGGGTGGTCGATTCGGCGGAAGTGACCTGGGGTTGCATGCCGGCCTGGGCGAGACCGCTTTCTTTGAGCACCGCCGGCAGCCGCTTCATGTCGTCCTCCAGTGCCTTGCGGACGGTAGACGAACGCAGGGCTGCGGCGGGGTGGTACAGGGGATAGATGGTCACGTCGCCCGTTTGACGCGGCCGCCCGTGGACGCGGCCGATGGTCTCCTGGGGGAAGAAGTGCCCAAGCGAGAAACGGCCAAGTGTGGCGACCACCTGCGGCCTGAGGAGGCGGAGCTGATGTTCCAGGTATTTTCGGCACGCCTGGACTTCGCCCGGCAACGGGTCCCTGTTCTCCGGCGGTCGACACTTGACTACATTGGTGATGAACACCTGGTCCCGCGTTAGGCCGATGCCGGCCAGCAACTGTTCCAGCAGCCGCCCGGCGGCGCCGACGAAGGGTCTCCCTTCGTGGTCTTCATAGAACCCTGGGCCCTCGCCGATGAACACGAGCCTGGGATTTTCGGGGCCTTCGCCGGGGACGGCGTTGGTGCGCGTACGGCTCAAGGTACAGTCGGTGCAGGCGCGAATGCGTCCTTCCAGCTCCAGCAGCTCGCTCACGGTTGCTCCACGACCACGGGGTCAGTGCGGGTCCACGGCTTCGGGCGCATCATAGCACACGGGCGAGCAGCGCAGCAACGGAAGCGAAACTCCAACGCTGCTCGTTTGGCTTGCCTGGGGGGCAGACGGAACGCTGGGAAAGGAGGTCCGGCGTGCTCGACATAGCCCATGACAGCACATCGGCCGTCATGCCCGAGAGCGGCTTCGTGAGCACCTAAAGTAGGGTTGCGCGCCTCCGGTCAACGTGGTATACTTTCACTGTCTCCTGTGGGACTGAGAAGTGGGCTTGCCCCACTTTTTTGTTCGCTGCAAGGGGGCAACGGGAGTGGAACAGAATGGGAAAGAGCGAGTTTGAGCTCGCCGTGACGCAGCTCGCCGCCGAGCGTGGCCTACCAAGAGAGAAGGTGGTGGCCGCGGTAGAGGCTGCCCTTGCCTCCGCTTACCGCAAGGAGAGCCAGACGATGGGGCAGAACCTCACCGTCCGGCTGGACTCCCAGACGGGCACCATCAAGCTGTTCATCGTGAAGACGGTGGTGGAGTTCGTAACGGACTCGCATAAGGAGCTTACGCTCCAGGAGGCGAGGCCCTACCGTCCTGAGGCCGGCATCGGGGAGCAGGTAGAAATTGAGATTCCGAACCCTCCGTCTATCCGGATCGCCGCCCTGACGGCGAAGCAGGTGGTGCTGCAGCGGCTTCGTGAGGCGGAACGGGACCTGATTTACGCCGACTTTCTCAACCGCGTTGGGGAGATGGTGCCGGGCCGCGTTGAACGGGCGGAGCCGGGAAGGCTGGTGGTTTCCCTGGGCAACCGCGCGGAGGGATACTTGCCGCGCGAAGAGCAAGTGCCGGTGGAACGCTACCGTCCCGGCCTTACGATGCAGTTCTACCTTATGGAGGTCCGGCAGACCCCCAAGGGGCCGGAGTTAATCCTCTCACGCACCCATCGCAACCTGTTGCGGCGCCTCATGGAGCGTGAAGTGCCGGAGATCTACAACGGAGCGGTGGAGATCAAGGCGATTGCCCGGGAGCCGGGCTCCAGGAGCAAGGTCGGCGTCGGCGCCCGGCAGGAGGGGGTTGACCCTGTCGGTTCTTGCATCGGGCCGCGCGGCGTTCGTATCCAGAACGTCGTCAACGAGCTTCAGGGAGAGAAGATTGACGTCTTCCTCTGGCATAAAGACCTGGGTGCGTTCATCGCCAACTCGCTCAGTCCCGCTCAGGTGACCAAGGTGGAGCTGAACGAGGACGACAAGGTGGCGACTGTGGTTGTGCCGGACAACATGCTGTCGCTGGCCATCGGCCGGGAAGGGCAGACGGCGCGGCTGACCGCCAAGTTGACGAGCTGGCGTATCGACATCAAGGGGATCACGGAGTACGACGCACTCAAGGCGGCCGAGGCCCCTGCGGAGCCGGTAGCCGCTGTCTCCGGGGAAATTGAAGCCCCGGCAACGCCGGCCGCGGCTCAGGAGCCTGCGCAAGCTCGACTTGAGGAGATTGGGGCGGCCCCGAAGCTTGCCGCGGCGCCGCCCGCCGAGGAAGCGAAGCCGCAGGCGGGCGCTTCTGTGGAGACACCCGTCCAGGAGCAGCCCGTCGTTCCGACGGAGGTTGGCGAGGACGTCTGGAAGCTGGAGAAGATCCTGCAACAGGCGGGGCAGAAGGAAGGCGGTGTGGTGCGCTTTGCTGAGGAGGTGCTCCCTGGGCGTGCTCAGCCGCGTGAAGGAATCCGTCCCGCGGATGAAGCAGCCAAGGCGAAGCCCAAGCGACCCCGCCGCGTGCGTCCCGCTGAAGATGAGGATGAGGGCGGGGAAATCCCGTGACCGTCGCGACCACGCCGGACCGTTCAGCGCGCAAGCACGTCCCTGAACGGATGTGTGTGGCTTGCGGGCGCAAGCAGGAGAAGCGGACGCTCCTCAGGGTTGTGCGGACTCCGCAAGGGGCCTTAGAACTGGACGAGAAGGGCAAGAAGCCGGGTCGGGGCGCTTACTTGTGCGGCGACCACACGTGCTGGGAGTCCGCCCTTCAGCGAAAGCGGTTGGAGCACGCGCTGCGAATGACGTTGACCGCGCAGGACAAGCAGCTCATTAAGGCGCAAGCATCCAGATTGGCTGCAGCGCCAGACAGCGGGAGCTAATAACTATGACGCAACGAGGCAGGAGACGCAATCAGGCGGTGACAAGAACGCCGCCGACGAGCAACGTTTCCCTTGAGGAGAACCCCGGTGCTCCTCAAGTGGCAATCCAGACCGGTGTGAGCGGCGAGACCATCGCGCTGCCGCAGGCGCTGTCCGTGCGGGAGCTGGCCGACCTCCTCCGTGCGCCGCCTATCCAGGTTATCAAGCAGTTGATGCGCCTGGGCGTCATGGCGGCGATCAATGACATCATTGATTACGATGCCGCGGCGAAGGTTGCAGGAGTGTTTGGCGTCACGCCCAAGCCCATGGAAGCAGCCGCCGGCGTCAGCGCGGCGAAGGAAGCGGGCGTCGAGGCGGATGACCCCGCCAAGATGGTGGTCCGGCCGCCCGTAATCACCATTCTCGGCCACGTGGACCACGGCAAGACGACCCTTCTGGACGCCATTCGTCAAACCGAGGTAGCCGCGCGGGAGGTTGGAGGCATCACGCAGCACATCGGCGCCTACCAGGTGGAGTACAAGGGGCAGAAGCTCACGTTCCTGGACACGCCCGGCCACGCCGCCTTTACCGCAATGCGCGCCCGGGGCGCACAGGTCACGGACATCGCCGTGCTGGTGGTGGCCGCGGACGACGGGTTCATGCCGCAGACCGTGGAAGCCCTTGACCACGCCAAGGCCGCCAAGGTGCCCATCGTGGTCGCCATCAACAAGATTGACAAGGAAGGCGCCGACACCGAGAAGGTCAAACGCCAGATGGTGGAGCAGGGGCTGGTCCCGGAGGAATGGGGCGGCGAGACCGTGACGGTGCCGGTTTCCGCCAAGAAGCGGATTGGCTTGGATACCCTTTTGGAGAGCTTGCTGGTCGTCGCTGAGGTGCAAGACCTCAGAGCGAACCCGGACCGGGCCGCTCGCGCCGTGGTCATTGAGGCGCTGCTGGACAAGAGTAAGGGCCCGGTCGCTCACATCCTGGTGCAAAAAGGCACCCTCCACGTGGGAGACCACATTGTGGTCGGCAACACGTGGGGGCGCGTCAAAGCGATGATCAATGAGCAGGGGCGCCGCGTCCGCGCGGTGGAGCCTTCTACCCCGGTGGAGATCCTTGGCTTGGACCGCGTCCCTGAGGCCGGAGACGTAGCGGTTGTGGTCGCAGACGAGCGGACGGCCAAGTCTATGGTGCAGGCGCCCTCGCCGCAGACGACCGTCGGGCGGCCTCTCGGCCTGGAGGAGGTTGCCTCCAAGGCCAGGGCCGGCGAGATTAAGGAACTGCCCATCGTGCTGAAGTGCGATGTCCAGGGGAGCGTGGAAGCGATTATGAACGCGCTGGCTGGCGTCTCCTCCCCGGAGGTCCAGCTCCGTGTTATCCATAGCGCCGCCGGCGCCATCACGGAGAGCGATGTTTACCTGGCCAACGCCTCCAAGGGCATCATCGTGGGCTTTACCACGCGCGTGGAGCCCGGGGCGCAGCGGCTGGCTGAGCAGCAAGGGGTAGAGATCCGGCTCTACAACATCATCTACACGCTGACGGAAGAGTTAGAGAAGGCGATCAAGGGGATGGCGGAGCCGGTGGCCCGCGAGGTGGTTGAGGGCCGCGCGCTGGTCAAGGCGCTGTTCGCTGTGGGCAAGCGCGGCCAGGCGGCGGGCTGCGTGGTCCAGGAGGGGAGACTGCGGCGCGGCGCGACGGCGAGAGTCCTCCGCAATGGGAAGCCGGTGTTCCAGGGCACCATTTCCAGCCTTCGCCACTTCAAGGAGGACGCCCGGGAGATCACTGCCGGGATGGAGTGCGGTATGAGTATTGACGGCTTCAATGAGTACGAGGTGGGTGACACGCTGGAGGCTGTCCAGACGATACGCACCTAGACATCGTGCGGCAAGGCGCAGAGGAGGTAGTGAAAGGTGGTAACGAACGGCTTGCCAGAGAAACGGCCCTACAGCGAGTCCGAGATGAAATTGATTCAGGCGTCACCGGCGGCCCAGCACGACCTGGCAATGCTCCAATTGGCGGACAAGGCTATCCCGCTCGGGTGGAAGCCCAAGCGCCCGTGGCTGCGCCCGCCGCTGAAGTGGCGCCACCTCAGACCGGCGGCGCGCTTCAAGCGGGTATGGGCATTGGTGAGCGCCCTGCACAGGGCCAGCTTCTAGACTGAATGTCCGTAGGACGGCGACATGGGCCGACGTGTAGACCGCATCAACAGCCTTCTGCGTCAACAGCTCAGTGAGCTTGTGCAGCTTGAGTTGAAAGACCCTCGCCTGAGCGCGCTGGTCACCATCACGAGGGTTCAGATCAGCTCGGACCTACAGACCGCCAAGGTGTTTGTCAGCGTGCTCGGCGATCAAGAGGAGCGCGACGATGTCCTGAAGGTCATGACGTCCGCCAGGGGGTTCTTGCGTCACGCGCTGCGGGACCGGCTTGACCTCCGCTTCGTCCCTGACCTGCTCTTCATCAGCGACACCTCCATCGAGGAAGGAACGCGCGTCTTGGACCTCATGAACCGGGTTGCCCCACCTCCGCCTCCAAAGCCGTCCTAGCCGATGGCGGTCAACGGCATCCTCAACCTGTTCAAACCCGCAGGCATCACGTCAATGGAAGTGGTGCGCCGCGTCAAGCGGCTGACTCGTGATCCAAAGGTGGGCCACGGGGGAACGCTTGACCCCATCGCCGACGGCGTGCTCCCCATTTTCTTCGGCCACGCCAGCCGCACCATGGAATTTCTGATTGAGGCGACGAAGGTGTACAGGGCGGTGGTTGTGCTGGGGGTGACGACGGACACGTTGGACGGGGCGGGCGCAGTCGTTACGACTGGTGATTCCTCCGGTGTGACGCGCGAGCAGGCCGAGCAGGCCCTGGGCACGTTCCGCGGAGAGATCACCCAAGTGGCGCCGGCGTATAGCGCTCTCAAGCATGAGGGGCAGCGTTTGTACAACCTGGCGCGCGCAGGGCAGGAAGCCCCTCCCAAAATCAGAAAGGTGCACGTGATACGCCTGGAGCTTACTCGCTGGGACCCGCCCTCGCTCTCGCTTGAGGTGGAGTGCGGCCGTGGCGTGTACGTCCGCTCGCTTGCGCACGACCTGGGACAGGCGCTTGGGTGCGGTGCGTACCTGAAGGCCTTGACGAGGGAGCGATCCGGTTCCTTCCAGGCGGCCGAGGCGGTAACGCTGGAGCAGCTTGAGCAGGCGGTCAACGAAGGGCGCTGGGAGCAGCTTCTCTATCCCGTGGATCAGGTGTTGCAGTACCTCCCGGCCGCAGTGGTGCTTAAGCCGATGGCGCAGGCGATCGGCCGTGGGCAGCAGGTGCCGCTTGCCGCGGGGCACAGGGCCACCCTGCAGCACGGGCAGCTGTGCCGGGTGTACTCCGTTGAAGGGGAGTTCTTGGCCCTTGTCCGCTACGACAGGCCTGTAGGACTGTGGCAACCGGTCAAGGTGTTTACTACGCAGCCGGCAACGGCTTCTGTCCCTTGACACTTGCCGTCACCACCGCTAGAGTTTGTGGACGAACGCGGTAACGAGGCCGTCCGTGGCAAGTCTCCAGAAAGTTATCGTTGTTGTTCCCACGTACAATGAGGCCGGCAACCTGGCTGAGTTGGCGGCCGGCTTGTTCGGGTTGCGCGGCGCTGACCTCTCGCTCCTGGTCGTTGACGACAACTCCCCGGACGGCACCGGGGCGCTGGCGGAAGAGCTGACCGGCCGCTATCCAGGGCGTGTGCACGTGCTCCACAGGCCGGGCAAGCTAGGGCTTGGCACCGCGTACGAGGAGGCCTTTCGCTTCGCCCTGCAGCAGGGCGCGAGCGCCGTCGTACAGATGGATGCAGACCTCTCTCACAGCCCCAGCGACGTTCTGCGCCTGCTGGCGGCGTTGGGCGATGCCGACGTTTCCGTGGGCTCACGCTATGCCCCAGGCGGCAGGACGGACCCTTCGTGGGGCGCGAGCCGCCGCGCGTTGAGCTGGAGTGGCAACCTGTACGCGCGTCTCGCGCTCGGGCTTCGCCCCAGGGACGTGACGTCGGGGTTCAAAGCGTACCGCCGCGAGGCACTGGAACGGCTGGACCTGCGCGGTGTTCAGTGTCGCGGGTTTGCGTTTCAGACGGAGGTTGCGTACCGGTGCAAACGGGCGGGGCTCCGTGTCAGTGAGGTCCCCATCCTGTTTGTGGACCGGTCGCGCGGCGCGTCCAAGATGTCTCGGGCGATTGTGCTGGAGGCGCTATGGAGGCTGCCGCAGCTCCGCTGGCAGGTGCGGGCCAAGATGGCACGTTTGGCCGGCGCGGCCGTCACGCAGAGCAAAGGCCGCAACCGGGACTAGAAGGAGGGAACCATGGCTGGCGCACCGCTGCTGTATGAGACCAGGGCCAACGGGCGGATCGTCGTCCTGACGCTGAACCGCCCGGAGGCGCTGAACGCGATGAACACGGAGCTGTTGGACATGCTCAACGACGCGTGGGCGCGATTCCGGGACGACGAGAACGCCTGGGCGGCGATCCTCACCGGTTCCGGGCGCGCCTTTTGCGCCGGCGCCGACCTGAAGGAGATGGCGGAGAGCGACAAGACCGAGACGCCGGGCAAGGGCCTGGAGCGCCTGGCCAACCGCATACCGACCGCGTTGAACGAGATGCTGGGGTTGTGGAAGCCAACCATTGCGGCGGTGAACGGCTTTGCGCTGGCGGGCGGCTTCGCCCTCGCGCAGCAGTGCGACGTCCGTATCCTGGCGGAGACGGCTGAGGTGGGCATCCCGGAGGCGCGGTGGAACCTCTCCGCCGGGTGGGTGCACGACCTGACCCGGCAGATCGGACTGGGCCACGCCCTTGAGCTGGCGCTGTGGGGCGACAAGCGGATGACGGCCCAGCGTGCGTACGAGATCGGCTGGGCCAACAAGGTGGTTCCCCCGGAGCGGCTGATGGACGAGGCGATGGAGTGGGCGGAGCGCGTCGTCGCCATGGGGCCGCAGGCCGTGCGCAACCTGAAGGAGGTCCTGTACAGGGGCTTCTCCATGCCGCCGTTGGAGGCGAAGGGGTTTGCGGTCAACCTTGAGCGGAACCTCTTGGGCATGGAAGACACCCGCGAAGGCCCCAGGTCGTTCGCGGAGCGGCGGAAGCCTGCCTTCAAGAACCGGTAGGAGAAGACCGCGTGGGCGCTGAAGCACGCCTGAAAGAGCTGGGTGTAGAGCTGCCGCCGGCGCCGGTGCCGGCGGCCAGCTACGTGACCTACGTGCAAGTGGGGAACCTTGCGTTCCTCTCAGGCCACATTCCCGTGCGCGCCGATGGCACCAGGATAACGGGAAAAGCGGGAGGGAGCCTTACCGTTGACCAGGGGTATGACGCGGCGCGGCTCGTTGCGCTCAACCTCCTGGCCACGCTCAAAGCCAACCTCGGCACGCTGGACAGGGTGCGCCGCGTGGTGCGGGTGTTGGGGATGGTGAACAGCACGGCAACGTTTACGGAGCACTCCAAGGTCATCAACGGGTGCTCCGACCTGCTGGCCCAGGTGTTCGGCGAGGCGGGCCGGCACGTCCGCTCGGCGGTGGGCATGGCCTCGCTGCCGTTTGACGTGGCTGTAGAAATAGAGGCGGTGGTAGAGGTGGCGTAGGCGCGCCGCGGGAGAGGCCTTGGGCGCCAGTTCAAGCCTCACTGTTCCATGATCCATGAGGCTTTGCCCGGTAATTCGTTTGCGAGGAATCCACCGCGTTCCCTTCGGCTTGGCTCAGGATAGGCTTTGAGTACCACGGCTGAACGCGTCCCCAAGCAACGCCTCACCCCCCTGATCCCCCTCTCCGCAGTCGTAGGCTCTTACAAATAAGACCTCCGTGCTAGACTTTGCCTAACCTTGTTCTGGGAGAGTTAACTTACGTGCTTTGTATGCTCTGATTTGCGATGAGGTTGACGACAAGACACTGGGCTTGCCGACCTTTATCGGTGTGCTCAGCGCGTTTCAGGTTCTTGGCGTATATCGAGCCGCACCAGGGACGCCACCGCCGCCATACCTGTTTCGAAAGACGTTGGTGGTAGCGCTTGTGGACGGGGAGCGCGGGAAATCACACACAGCGTTTCTCAGGATCCACCGCGATGGCGGCGAGGACTTAGAAGTATCGCAGGTCGTGTCTTCTCTGTGGCCCGTGGAAGTACCGATTCTGCTACTGTACCTAGACATTGATACACACCTTGAATCGAGCGGACGCTACGATTTCAAGGTCTTAGTTGACGGACTCCCATTCGCCACAGCGACAACCTGGTGTACATAACAACGCGGTGCGCCGTGACCCTTAAACTCGCATAGTGGTCTTTTTCCTCGACGCGCTCCTCCGTTAGCTCCTGTTTGGTATCCTCTCCATACTCCCTCTCTTTCCGGCCCTAAGTGCAAGGGCCTACATTCGTGGAGAGGGGGAGGGGTTTGTAGAGAGAAGGGGAGCGGAGCTCCCCTTCTCTCTACAACGTGAGCATCTCTTCTCGGGGACGGGGTGTCCACCAGCTTCAGAATGTGGAGGCACGCCGTTCCACGACAAAACCAGCCCCTTTATTGTGCCGTGTACCCTCCGTCTACCACCAGCTCCGCGCCCGTGACGAACGAGGCCTCGTCGGACGCAAGGTAGAGCACCGCGTTGGCGATGTCCTCCGGCTTCCCCAATCTGCCGATGGGGTGCAGGCCGCGGATGGAGTCCTTCACCTTCTGGTCGGCGAAGAACGGGTCGGTGAGGGGCGTTTCAATGAATCCCGGATGGACGGAGTTGACCCGGATCTTGTACTTCGCCAGGCGCATGGCGGCCGCCTTGGCGAGCAGGCGGATGGAGCCCTTGGAGGCGTTGTAGGAGTCGCCGAGCCCCTCCTCCATCATGGACTCCATGCCGGGCGGGCTGGTGGGGCCGACCAGGCCGTAGATGGAGGAGATGTTGATGATGGAGCCTCCTCCCGCGCGCTTCATGTGCTCTACCACGGACTCAATGCCAAGGTAAGGGGCGGTGGAGTTGACCGCCATCACCCTGTTCCACACGTCGAGTTTCGTGTCATTGGGACCCTTCACGGGGCCAATGCCGGCGTTGTTGACCAGGATGTCCAGCCTGGCGAAGGCGCCGATCACCTTGTCAACCACCCATTTCCACTGCTCCTCTTTGGTCACGTCCAGGTGGACAAAAATGGCTTCAGCGCCGCCTTCGCGGAGCTCGCGCACCAGTGCCTCACCTTCCTTGTCCAGCAGGTCTGCCACGGCGACCTTGGCGCCTTCGCGGGCAAAGACTTTCGCCGTTGCCCCTCCGATGCCCCGCGCCCCTCCCGTAACCAGGCCGACTTTCCCTTTGAGCCGCATAACGCCCCCTTTCACTTCGTTCTTATCGTAGCCGCGCGATCGGCTAGGCAAGGCTTGGTTTCGCGGAAAGCCGCAGGCGGCCGTCCTCCATCTCCAGCACCCGGTCGGTCATGCTTGACAGGCGCAGGTCGTGGGTGGCCACCACAACGGTGATGTTCTCCTCCTTGGACACGTCTCGCAACAGGTGCGCGATGGCCTCGCCGGTGAGCGAGTCCAGCTCTCCGGTCGGCTCGTCCGCGAAGATCACCTGAGGGCGGGCGGCGAGTGCGCGCGCGATGGCGACCCGCTGCTGCTCGCCTCCCGAAAGCTCGTAAGGGCGGTGATGCGCCCGCTTCCCAAGGCCAACCTGCTTGAGCACCTGGTCCACCCGCTGCCTCCGCTCGCGGGCGCCTACGCCGTTGATGCGGAGCGGCAGCTCCACATTCTCGTACGCGGAGAGGAGAGGGAGCAGGCCAAAGGACTGAAAGACGAACCCCACTGTTTTGCGCCGCAGCTCCACCGTCTCGGCTTCGCTGACGCCGGCGAGGTCTCGCCCGTCAAAGAGGATGGACCCGGAGGTTGGCTGGTCGAGCCCGGCCAAAAGGTTCAGCAACGTGGTCTTGCCGGAGCCGGAGCGTCCGA
The DNA here is from genome assembly GCA_009693055.1 of Dehalococcoidia bacterium. GTDB lineage: Bacteria > Chloroflexota > Dehalococcoidia > Lucifugimonadales > SHYT01 > SHYA01. Next base: position 18,416 of record SHYA01000004.1, read on the forward strand.
TCAGGGCAATGAACTCGCCCCGGCGGACTTCAAGGCTCACCTGGTCCACGGCAACAACCTGCTGCTTGCCGGTCTGAAATGCTCGGCTGACGCCGCGCGCTTCAAGCATCGGTGCTTCTGGCCCCCTGACTGCCATGTGCCTCCTATACGTGGCGGATGCTGAGACTAAGGCATGTTAGCAGACGCGTCCGCATCCCGGAAGCGCACTACTCCGCAGGCCGGATGACCATCTTGTCTCCCTGGGTTTCCACGATGACGCGGCCCTGGAGGCGGAGCCGGCGCAGCTGCTCCTCGGGGAGCTGGAGCCTGCCCGCGGCATCCACGAGTACGTACTCCTCCAGCTCGCGTTGCCCCTCGCCGCGGAACGTGGGGCGCATGACGATCTCCATGCTCAGGCGGCCGTCCCTGATCTGCACCACGCGGTCTACGTAACGGGCGACTCCCGGATAGTGCGTGACGACGATCACGGTTGTCCCGTACTTCTCCGAGACGGAGCGCAGGCCGGTGAAGACTTCCGCAGCCGTGTGGGTGTCCAGCTCGCCCGTCGGCTCGTCGGCGAGGACAAGGAGCGGCCTGTTGGCGAGGGCGACCGCGATGGAGACGCGTTGCTGCTCGCCGCCGGAGAGTTGGCTGGGATAGCGGTGCGCCTTGTCCGCGAGGCCCAGCGTCGCCAGAAGCTCCGCAGCGCGCGCCTTGCGTTCGGCGTCCTCCTTGCCGACCAGGGCCATCGGAAGCGCGACGTTGTCCAGCGCCGTGAGGTAGGGCAGCAGGTTCCTGCTGACGGTCTGCCAGACAAAGCCGACCTCCCAGCGGCGGTAGGTCACCAGGTCGCGCTCGGTCATCGTGAGCAGGTCACGCTCGCCGACCAGAATGCGCCCCGCGGACGGCCGGTCCAGACCCGCCAGGATGTTCAGCAGGGTGGTCTTGCCGCTGCCGCTTGCCCCGACGACCGCGATGACCTCGCCCGCCTGGACCTGCAGGTCCAGGCCCCTGAGCGCCACCACCTCAAGGTCGGCCCGTTTGTAGATCTTGAACAGGTCCTGGCAGTCCACCACGGCCGCCTTGGTAGGAGGATGCTGTTGGACAGGTGTCGTCGTCATGCTAGGTTTCTCCCATCCGCAGGACGCGTTGGATCTCCAGCCGGCCGAGGAGCCACGAGAGGGTGGCAACGGTCGTCACCGCCGCAATGCCAAGGGCGGCGTACGTGACCCCCAGGATCAACCAGTTGGTCTCCAGTATCATGGGCGGCGTGACTTTTCGTCCGCCTTCCGCCACCTCCAGCAGAGGGAGCAGCCATCTTCCCAGCTGGAACCCGACAAGACTTCCCACGCCTATCCCCACGCCCGCAATGATGGCTAGGTTGAACCAGACCACGCCGCTCAACTCTCTACGGGAGAAGCCAAGGGTCCGGAGGAGTGCGTACTCCGTCTGGTGCTCCCGGGCGTCAATGTAGCTGTAGAGGAGCAGTCCGGAAACGCTGGCGAGCACCACGGTGAGGAAGGCGAGGGCGAGCAAGCTGCTCCAGCCGGCGGTGACGAGCGGGTCTGCCTCGCGCGTGGCCACTTCGTAGTGAGCGTCCTCCGCTGAATAGACCCAGAATCCTTGGGAGAGAACGGCCTGCGTGATCGCCTTGCCGTCCAACGCGTCCTGTGCCACGGTCCTGACCCACGTTTCGCCGTTGGGCCGGAACGGCTGCGAGGCGTGCAGCGCGGCGAAGGGCCCGATGCGGCTGATGTCCACCACCACAAACGCCTCCCGGTCCGGGTAGACGGTGGGGAAGTAGTCTAACTGGCCGACGACGTGGAACGGCGCGTACGCGCCGAAGGCCCACACGGTGGTCGTGTCGTCCACCTTCGCCCCGGCGCGCCTGAGGAACTCCGGGCTTGCGAGCACCGGCATAGCCGCTTCTTCCCCGTACCGGAGGCCGCGGATGCCTGCGCCGCCGGCGCTCCAGGTCAGCGCGACGCTGCGCCTGCCTTCCCGCCCGACGGACTCGCTGGACTCAAGCGTTACGGGGGCGGTCGCGCCGTAGTCCTGAAGCACCCGCCAAGCGCCAAGCTCCTGGAAGTCCGAGAGTGCCCCGCTGTTTCCGGTCGTCGTGACGGCCCGCAGGTCGTCCAGGTAGATCGCGCCGGGACGCAGGGCGCCACGCACGGGCCGGGCCACGATGCCGACGAGGGAGTACGGTGGCTCGTAGTGAACGGTCGGCATTCCGCTCCTCTGGCCTCCGAGCTGGGAAGGCGCCACCGTTGCCTTCAGCGGCTGCCAGCCCTGAGCGGTAACGATGCCAAAGGTGGCGTCAAAGAAGTACCCCTGGCGGTCTTGGAGTCTTGCCGAAATCTGCAAGGTCGGCGAGTTGTACCGCACGAGCGCCCAGACGGTGAGCTCCCGGGTGTCTGGTGGGAGTTCTATTCCGGATGATGTAGGTGGCTCCGCTTGAGAGAGCGCGTCCGTGAGTGAGGTCTTGAAAAAGTCGGGCCGGGACCAAGCGGAACGGGTAAAACTCTCAGGGTCAATCGCCATGACCGTCACGCCGGCGCCGAATCCGGTGCTCGTGGTCCAGCCGTCTGCCCGCGCCACGTCCGAGGAATCGGCCACGCCCGGCAGGGCGGCCAGGCCCGCAGCGGGTCCGTTTCCAAGGAGGGTCAAGGCGCCTCCGGCGTGTTCCACGCGGAGGTCTGCGCCCACCTCGTAGCGGACCCGGTCGTCCTGGCTGCGGTCCAGGCTGGCGCTTACGGTGGCCCCAACCACGCCCAATCCGGTCGCCAGCAGCAACAGCAGGACGAGCAGCCCGGCGGGGACGGGATCGCGCGCCAGACGGCGCGAGGCCTGGAGTAGCCAGGGTGGCGCCATGGGAGGCAGCAGACGCGCCACGAGCAGCGTTGCGAAGGGGAACACCCGAAGCAGGAGCAGTCCGATAGCCACGAGGCCGAGAATGGGGCCAAGCAGCAGGGAGAAGTCCAGTTGCAGCCCTTCGCTGCCCAAGCGCTGGACCAGGAAGGTATTTTCATCCCGGATCTGCCACCAGAGGAAACCGACAACGGCGAGCAGAAGAACGTCAAGGAAGCGGCGCTGGATGAGGAGCGTGCCGGCGGGCCGTGCCTGGCTTTGGCGGACCTCCACAATGGTGCGATGCGCGGCGACAAACGCGGCGATACCGATGACGGCCACGGCGAGGAGCGCTCCGGCGGCGCCCAGGAGGTACGCCTGCCAGGAGAATGTGGCGCCCACCAGTCCCCCGGCGCCGAGCTGGTTGGAGGCTACGCGGTCGGTTACGGCCACCATCACCATCGCCAGCACGGGGCCCAGCGCTAGGGCGGGCGCAGCCATGAATAGTCCTTCAACGAGCGCCAAGGAGGCAATCTGGCGGTTGGTGGAGCCGCGCGCTTTGAGCAGGGCGGTTTCCGCTGTCCGCTCGCGAGCGAGGAGTCCGGCCACGAGGAAGAGGTAGTACATGAGCGTGCCGACGACCAGGAAAATGACGACGAAGAGCGGAAGGCGCCCAAGGACGAGCCGGTCTTTGTAGCGGTCCAGCACTTCGGGGAGGTCTGTGGCGGTGGAGCTGGACTCCAGGCTCCGGGCGTGGGAGATGGCGCTCTGCATGGCGGCCTTGAGCCTGTCCGCCTGTGAGGCTTCGATCCCCTCCTTGTTCAGGTAGAAGTACCAGTGGAACGACGAGTTCATGGTGCCGTAGGTCGCGCTCACGAAGCGGAAGAGCGCATCCTCCGTGGTGAACATCGGCGCCCACAGCCAGCGAGACGAGGTGTTGCTCAGCTTCTCTTTGGAGCCGAACCAGTACTCCTCTTGCGGGTCGGTCGCCTGGATGATGCCGACCACGCGCGGCTTGACGGAGCGGCTGGGATCTCCAAGGATCGCCACGTAAGCGTCAAGTGTGTCTCCCACAGCGATGTCTAAAGCCTGCGCGGCAACCGCTTCAAGAGCGACCTCCAGCTCCGCGGCGCCTGGGGAAGGCAACCGCCCTTCCACCACCTGGACGTGCCCTTCAAGCCCGCTCATGGACTGGAGAGGTCCGCGGGGGCGGCTGTCCTCCGGCGTTTCCCAGGCTTCCCGGCCCTGCAAGAACAGTGTTGGGCTCTGGATGTACGCGGTCGTGTCCGCTAGGAATGGTTGGAGGGGCCGCTGCACCTCATCGCGGACGAAGCGGCTGTTCGCCGAGAACATCTGCTGGTCCGTAGGCCCGAACAGCTCGACCCGCAGGTTGACCGATTGCGCCGCGCTGGTCTTGAGGGTGTGCCGCAGCGCCGCCTGGTTGAGGACCGCTGAGTAGATAACGCCGCTGGCGAGCAGCGCCCCGGCCAAGACCATGCCGAACGCGACCGCGGCCTGAAGGCGCCAGTCGCTGCGCAGCCGCCGCCTTGCGAGCAGGGACGCGGCACTGAGCAGCGCCCACCAGTTGTTGCCGTTCCGATTCATTCTGCGCTCCTCAGGACGCTGCTCGCTCTCATGCGCCAGGTTGCAAGAAGGGCAACGGCGGCCGCCAGCCCCGCCGCAACGACTGCCCCCGCGATGGCCAGGCCGCTCAGGGTGCCGTCTATGCTGAGGGACACCGGCGGCAGAGACGCTTCCGTAAGGCCTTGGGCTGAGAGGTAACCAAGCGCCCAGCGCCCGATCCACAGGCCGATGCCCACGCCCGCAAGGATGCCGATGACGCCCACGACGGCGAACTCAAAGGCCACGAGCGCGAAGACGTTCATGCGAGAGAACCCCAGCGTCTCCAGAACGGCCAGCTCCACCCGGCCCGTCTGGACGAGCAGGGCCGCGAACAGCAGAAGCCCCAAGATGGCCGTGCCGGCGAGGGCAAGAAGGCTCAGGAGGACCAGGCTCCGCCAGCCTCCAGCGGTGAGGGGGTCTTGCTTTGCCGCGTCTGCCTCCGCGCGGCTGTCGGTGAGCGCCATGCTCGGGGGAAGCGCCTCCCTGATTGCGGCGATCGTGCTCTCCGCTGGGGCGCCGGGTTCCAGACCCAGCCAAAGCTGGTTCGGGTACTCCACGACGCCGTACGGCATGGCGTCCGCGTACCGCAAATAGTGTTCGGTGCTGAGGACAAGGAACGAGCCTCTGCGTGGGTCCAGGGGCGGAAAGAACTTGGCCGTCTCAGCGACGCGAACAGGGATTAGGACTCGGTTGATGGACACGAGCAGCTCATCCCCGATGTTGAAAGGAGGGCCGGCGACCACCGGGAGCGGGGTTGGGACCACCGGCAGGATGACGCCGCGAAGGTCCTGGCTGATCGCTGCGGGCCAGTCAAACGCCAGCGCCCCTCCGTCGCGCGCCTGCGAAGGCCCCACCTGGCGTACGGTGTCCTCCGCCAGGTACGGCGTTGGGAACGTGACCCATGGGCCGGCGCGGTCAAACGCATCAACGACCGTAGTCCCGCCTGGGCCGATGGCGGACAGGTCGTCCAGGAGAAGCTGCCCCGTCCCGGATTTGCCCAGGGAGCCCGTCGTCAAGAAGAAGCTTAGGACGCTGAATGGCCTGACCGCCACCCCATCTTCCGGGAAGGACGCGCTGAAGAAACGCCAGTCGGGGATTGCCAGCTCGCCCAGGAACAAGTCGCGCGCCGCCCCATTGGCGCCGACGAGATGCACCCACAGGTTAAGGCCGTCAAAACGCCTGCTGGGCCGGGTCCAGACACCCACCTCCTGGGCGTCTGACGGCAGCGGGATGCCTACGTTGGGCGGCACGGGCGCTTTCAGCGGGTCCATGAGGCCCTTCAGGCTTTTGGTGGCGAAGTCGCTTCGGAACCAGGCCGTTTCAGCAAACGTCTCCGGGTCAACGGAGAGCACCTCCATCGTCATCGTCGGTCCGCCTTTGACCAAGGAACCCGTGGTCCGGACCACGGGGCTGACCGCCCGCACCTCGGGTATGTCCGAGAGAGCGGCGATGCTCGCCGCGAGCTGGGCGCTGGGAAGGGGGAAGGACGTGGATGCCACAACTTCTCCGCCCACCTTGTAGAGGCTCTGGGAGCTCCGGGCGTCCTGGAGCGTGGCGGAGAACATGGCGCCGAAGATTCCGAGGGCGATGGAGAGGGTGAGCAGCAGGCAAAGGGCGCTGTAGAGGCTGGCGTCGCGCGCCACACGCCGCAGGCCGTGCAGGAGCCAAGGTGCGGCGAGCCGCTCCGCTGCCTTCGCCAGGAGCCTGGTTACCATGGGGAAGGCCCGAAGCATCACGAGGGCCGCCGCGAACAGCCCCAACGCGGGGCCGACCAAGGTCAGCGGCGACACGTCCACTCCTTCGCCGACGAGCTGAGACGTGATGAACCCTCCGCGTCCCCGGAGCTGCCACCACGCAAGGCCGACCATGGCGAGCAGAAGGAGGTCAATGTGATACCGGTGGAGAGCAAGGGTCGTTGCGGGGCGGGACCGTTCACGCAGAGAAGATGCCACGCTCCCAAGCCCGGCCAGGAGACTCGCGGAACTCAGCACGGCAAGAGCGAGCAGTCCCACCAGCGTGCTCAAGCCATAGCTCGTCAGTGTGATGCTGGGGAGCGTGCTCACGGCGCCACCAAACAGGCTGGCGCCGAAGGGATACCGGACAAGAAGGAACGCCAGCGGCGGCCCCAGGGCTACCGCGGGCAAAACGACGAGCATCGCCTCGCCGATGCCAAAGAGCAGCACCGTCTGAAGCAGGCTCGCCCCGCGGCTTCGGAGCAGGATGACCTCGTGCCCTCGGGACCGGGCCAGCATGCCGCTCACAACCCAGAGGTAGTACAACAGCACGCTAACGACGAGCGCGGCGAAGAGGAAGATGGGCACTTGCGCGAGGTTCAGTCGCTCCTGGTAGACGTCCAGTTGCCTGTCCAGGGAGGTTAGGAGCAGCGACCGCGGGTACAGATTGTTGACGTCGTGTTCCAGGGAGCTCAGACCACTGGTTACTCCCCCGATGCTGCTGGTGGAGACCGAGTCGGAATCGAGGTAAAGGCGCCACCAGAAGCTGCCGGGCATGGTTGGGTAGCGCGCGGCAATGGACGCGAAGAAGTCCCGCTCGGGGATAAACATCGGAATGAAGGGGCCCTGCATCGTCTCAATGAGGCGGAAGAGCCTCACGTCGCCGAGCCAGTACTCCTCCTTAGGGTCGGTGGGGACAGCGATGCCCACGATCGTGAGCAGGAGGGCGTCTGAAGCGGGGGAGTCGGGAGGGCGGACGTCAACTTCAAATCCCACGTCCCACTGGACGCGCCGCGCCAGCTCCTGGCCCACGACGACCTCCAGCCTGCCGGGCTCGGCCGTGGGTTGGGATAGTTGCGGCCAGCGCCCTCTGACGAGGGTGGAGTGCTCCTGGAACGCGGTTTGGAAGAAGACGAACCCCTGGAGACCCGGCCGGCTGCGAGCAGGTTCAACCATCGTGACAGTTTCTGTGCGGCCGAACCGGTGCTGTTCCAGCAGGAGGCCGCCCAGCCGCTTGCTAACACTTCCCTCTACGGCGGTCTGGAGCGAGCGGTACTCTTTTTCGCCGAGCGGGCGATCGCTGATGACCAACTGGGCGTTCAGGGTGTCTTGCGGCGCGGTGCGGAGCGCGTGCTGGAGTCCGCGTTCGGCGAGCGTGTCATTGTAGAGGCTAGTAGCGGCGATGACCGTGGTGCCCAAGAGCACCGCGACGAATGAGACGAGCAGCAGCCGCCACGACGCTCGCAGCCGACGTCCCGTGAGCCACAGCAGGAACGTGCGCATCCGCCTCATCGCTTAAGGCGCTCCTGTGGGGGCCGTCTGCGCGGGCGGGGGGAGGTCTGCCACGAACGAGCACATGCGTTTCACACCTAGGTAGTGCGAGACAAGATACCAGGCCGCCGACGTAGCGAGGCGGCCGGTTTTCCTTCGTTGGCCTGGTTGCACACCTCAAGATGCGCGGAGAAGAGCGTGCAGTTTTCTCGTATCGTCTCCACCGTTGCATCCCGATACATCTTCAAGTACGAAACGACGTCCCCGTAACAGGTCTGTTGGTCTTCAGCGCTGAAGAACTGGTCGCAGTAAGGGAAGGCGAACGAGCCGTCCCAGGTGTTGTCCGCCAGGGCGTAAATGGTCCCCTGAATGCAGGAGCGGCGCTCCGCGCCGGCCACCACTGTGCACCACTGGGCTGCTTCCTGCCCCTTTCCCACGCGCACGTCGTCGGCCAGGTCGCGGCCCCAACTGAGGAAGCAGGCGGTCTGGGCCGGCGAGTCCCGGCACTCGGCAATCGTCCTCTCTGGCGTGAAGCGGAGCTCCCGCCACCAACTCGTCTGCATTGTGTAGCAATCGTAGACGTAGTTTTTGGGGAGAACATTGCAGGGGTAGTGCGGGTCGTCCTCCTTGAGGTTCCTCAGGGACCTGTTGAAGGCGGAGATGTTCTCCATGACGAGACCGCCGGCGCAGTTGTGCTGTTGGAAAACATCCGCGAGCAGATCGCAGATGGAAAGCCCCTTCACCATGTCGTATTGGAGAGAGAAAAGGACCGCATGGCCCAACCCGTGCAGGCACTGGAAGTGGAGGTTGGTGCCCCGTGCCTTAGCGTCATCGCACAGCGTTGGAGCCTTTGCTTTCACCGTTTCGTACGGTACGTGCATGATGGGCATGTTGGCGTCTGTATTGGACATCACGGTGCCGTCCGGCATGACATGGGGTCTGGCGGCATCGGCCATGAAGACCCGCTCAATGACGCCGTGGTAGCAGCCCGCATGAGAGGTTTGGTCGCAAGCCGAGAAGGCGTCCGGGACGTTCCCTATCTTCCGATAGGTCTCACGCCCGATGGAGTGAACGATAACGTGGGAGATGGCCGAGATTTCATTGTCAGTGGCGATGAGCCTTGCCAGATGGCCAAGAGCTTCACGCGTGTGGTGCGTCGCCAGGTAACTCAGGTGGAAGGTCTCCCAGCACGCCACCTGCTTGGCGAGGTCTCCGGCGCCCATGCATCGGCGGATTTGCGTGTCGTAGTACTCTTGGTCTGATTCGCCGGAGACGGGCGAGGCCGGGGCGACGGGCTGGGACGCGGCGGCGGGCTGGGACGCGGCGGCGGGCTGGGACGCGGCGGCGGGCTGGGACGGAAGGGTTGGCTGGCCGCTGGCTGTGGCGCCGGAAGAGTCTCCGCCTGGCAGCCGGTCTGCCCGCCACAGGGCGAGCACAACCGCGCCCGCGATAACGAGCGCTGCTGCTAACCCGGTGATGAACCGTCTGCTCATGTCCTCTCCTGTCCGGAACCCCGATCCGGGTCTCTTGCTGGTATTACGCAGCTGGGGCCTGACGGGCTTTCTTGTTGTTCGCCACAGCAGGAACCCGGGCCCCACAGCAAGGTACACCCCCGCGAGGATGAGCCCTCCGCCTGCCAACGTCCAGGCGCGCGGGCTTCCGTCAAGGACTGCCCAGGCCAAAAGCGTTGCGCCTATCGGCTCGGCCATGACCGCCGTTGCCACCAGCGGCGCGGCCAGGTACCGCAAGGCCCAGTTGAGCGCCGAGTGTCCCACCACCTGTGGGACCAGCGCCACCAGGGCCATGTAAAGGTAGTCCTTATTGTCGAAGTGTACCAGACTGACCCCGCCAATGACGGCAGTTGCCGCCAGGAGAGCGGCCGCCCCGGCATAGACCGGTGCGATGTACATGACCAGTGGGAGCGTGGCGCGCGCCCGGCGCCCCACGGTGTAGTACCCCGCAATGGAGACTATGCCCAGGAGTGCCAGGCCGTGGCTAAGCAACGCTCGCTCGTCCCAGCGGAAGTCGCCAACCCCGATGAGAACTCCGCCAACGGTGCCGATTCCGATGCCCCAGAAAACGCGGGGCTGGACCGCCTCGCGCAGGAAAAAGGCGGCGGCGACGGTGACGAGGAGCGGGTTGGAGGTCACGATGACCACCGAGCTGGCGACGGAGGTGTAGGAGAGGGAGCCAATCCAGAACGCGAAGTGCAGCGCCAGGAAGAGCGCGGCAGCCCCGGGGAGGGCCCAGTCCTTCCTGGTAACGCCTCGCCAGGCGGAGCGGCTGTGGAGCAGCGCGAACGGGAGCACGACGGCTGCGGGCAGCGCCATGTGGTACGTTGCGACCGCAAGGGAGGGGGCCTCTGCCAGCCGGATGAGGACCGCGGCTGTGGAGACTGCGCCAACACCAAGGGCCAAGCCGGCGTAGGGAGGGGTCCCCTTCTTAGGGCCTTCCGGCCCAGCGGGAAGCGCGCTCACTCTGGGTGCCTCCCTCCGGCGCTTTTGGGCAAGGCGCTAGCTGCGTGCCGGCAGCTCCTCTGCGAAGCTCAGCTCGTGCCCGTCAGGGTCGGTTATATGGAAGTGTCGCTCGCCCCACGAGGCGTCGGAAGGCGGTTGGTGCAGGGAGAGGCCCTGCTCCAGGCAGTGCCGGTAAAGGCCGTCCACGTCCCGGACCCTGAAGATGATGCGCCCCCACCAGGCGGGACGGTAGTCCCCGGCCAGGATGAGGTTCAGAAAGCCGGCGCCAGCCCTTAAGCTGGTGAAGGAGGCGGACGGGCCACCATACGCCAGCTGGAAGCCGAGGCGCTGGTAGAACTCAAGCGAGGCGGCCATGTCCCGCACCGCGATGGTCACTGCGCTGATGCTTTCCAGGCGCATAGGCGACTCCGCAGATTATCAAGGCCTCACCCCCATGTGTCCGCGTCGGTAGGTGGCTGTGATTACTCCCTCTCCACATTGTGGAGAGGGGGAAGGAGGTGAGGTTAAAGGCCGAGCACCATGATACGCCGTCCGTCGGGATGGCACCGCGCAACCGGCAAGCGCGCTTGTACCTGCTTGGGGGAAAAGGACCTTCGTTCCTTAGAGACCTCACCCCTAACCCCTCTCCATCCGATGGAGAGGGGGAGTGCGGACTGGATGAAGCCTCCCCCTAGACTCACTTAGGGCAGGCACTGGGAGGCGTTCGTAGAGGCCCGTTATCGCGCCAGAAGCTCGTCGAGGAGGGCGGAGAGGCGTTCTGTCGTGACGGGGCCGATGAACTTCGCCACGACGTTTCCCTGCCGGTCCAGGAAGAACTTCTCCGGGATCCCCTTCACGCCATAATCAATGGCGGTCTTCCCCTTGCTGTCCAGCCCGTTGGGATACTCCAGCGCGTTAAGCTTGACGAACTGTTCTACTTGATCCGCATCGTCCCATATCGCCACGCCGACGAACTCTACGCCCCTGCCGCGGTATTGGCGGTACGTCTCCGCGAGTCTCGGCGCCTCCTCCCGGCATGGCGGGCACCAGGAGGACCAGAAGTCCACCATGACGATTTCTCCTTGAAGGCTCGTGAGGTCCAACGTCTCGCCGGATAGGAGCTGGAGTGAGAACGGCTTTGCCGGACGGGCGTCCACGGCAACCTCGCCAAAGTGAGTGTTGACGTTCACGCCGGCGGGCTCGCCCCCGGAGCGCACCAGCGCCCACGCCAGGAGTCCGAACAGCAGCGCGACCGGCAGGGCCGCGAAGAGGAGCAGGCGCGCACGGGGGGACATCCTCGGCATAGGCTCCTTAGCCTGCTCCTTGGGTGGTCTCCGGGGGTGTTCGCGGAGGAGCGCCCGCCTGGCGGATGCGTTCCAGCAGGGCCGCGCGCCGCTCCTGGTATTCCCTTTCTTGGAGCAAAGCGCTTGCGAAGCGGTCGTCAAGCTCGGCCAGAGCCGCCACTAGCTCCTGGCGGGTCTCCCCCGAGGCCTCGGGGGCAAGCCGGAGCGCGCGCTCGCGCCGGCGCCGCGTTATCGCCAGGGCCAACAGCGCGGCCAACACCAGGGCGGCCAGCAGCGGGATGCCTACCCTGGCGACCGTCCCGCCCTGAAACGGGTCAATGATGCGCCGGAGCAGCGACGGTCTTGGTAGGTTGCTGAACGAGAGGTCAAGTCGGCCGTTGGCAGGAATGTCCTGGGCCGCCAGCCGGCTGTAGCCTTTGTCGTCGATCAGAATCCGCGACGCGGGCTCTAGCCCTGGACTGGACACCTCGCCGACCGCTTCAGCCACCAACAACTCAAAGGCCACGGCGCCAAACGGGAACGTGCGCGTGAAAGCGAGCGCGCCTCCCGAGTAGGGGATCGTGTAGCTGAACAGGACGTCATAGCTTCCGGGCGGCAGCGGTACCGTGAGGGCGAAGCCTTTGTCCACCGGGACAACGTTTCCACCGCGCAGCGTGGACTGCACGTCCAGGTCGTTCGCATTGGGCGGAAGGGAAAAGCGGAGCAGGCCCATCGGGTTAGCCTGCGAGAGGTCCGGGACGAGCGTGCGGTCGCCGGTGTTTTCCAGCCGCACCAGCTCCAGGGCCAGCAAGCGGCGGTTGTTGCGGGTGCTTGGGATGAAGAGCGTATTTTCGGTCGCTCGGATATTCGCGCCGTCGGATGTCGCTTCGTACACGGTCAGGCGCCACGAGGCTTCGGCTTGCGCTGGGTCAACGCGGACGGTGTACTCAGCACCCTGATGCTCGGTGGTGACGAAGTAGAGCGCGGTCGGCTCCAGCGGCACGTTGGTGAAGGTATAGGCGCCGTCCGGGGCTGGCGTCGTCTCCTGCTCGTGGAGGAGTGTCTCACCCACCTGCGCCACGAGTCGCAGATGCAGGCCGGGAGGGACGGGCGCGTTGGCGGTGCCGTTCACCACGCGCCCGCTGAGGTTGGCGGTCTGCTGAGCGTGAGCGGGCGCTTCCGGCCAGAAGGCGAGAAGGCCGGCCAGCAGCAGGAGCAGCGCTCCTGGCGCCAGGCTACGACGGGTGGCTTGACGCATCTGGCGCGCCGGCATGTGTGGTGAACCTGGCGCCGCAGCGCGGGCACTCCTTGGCGTCGGCGGGGACGGGAGCGGAGCAAAGCGGGCACCGTGGAGAGCGCGCGCGGTCCTGACGCAGCGCGAGGACTTCGGACTCCAGCGCCTCGTCGCCCACGGGTCTCCGGCTGCCGGATTGCGCTTGCTCGCTAAGGGCTCGGGCTGCTGCCAGGCGGAGCTGCTCGCGACGGGCAAGGAATTCGTCTTGCGTGATTTCGCCCACCTGGCGCTCTACCTCCAGCGTTCTCAACTCTTGAACGGCCCACGCGTGTACGGCGGCGGCCTGGTCGGCCCCGTCGTCGCCTAGGTGGTGTCCGCGCCTTCTCAGGAACGGCAGCGCCACCACCGCCAGGCAGAACAGCGTAAGAAGGCCGCCGATCAAGAGTGGGACCACGGCTCAGGACCTCTCCACAGGCTGGCGTGGCGGCGGCGCGTCTAACGAACGCGAAGCCGCTGGCGCCCTCGCCGGGACCGTTGACCGATGAGGCCAGAGGGAAACGGTCGTGCCAAGGACGAACAGGACGCCGGAGACCCACATCCACATGACCAGGGGGTTGACGTGGAGGCGGAACACCGCTGTGCCGTCCTCGGCGAACTCGCTGGCGATAAGGTAGAGGTCTTCGGCTGGAGTGGAGCGGATGCCGGCTCGGGTGGCGGCGATGGAAAACTCCGGATAGAACGTGTATCCGGCCTGGAGCGTTCCTAGCGGCTTTTCGTTGCGGAACACCTGGACCGTGGCTACGTACTCTGTCCGGTCCTCTCGTTGGCGGACGTCGGCCCCTTCGTAGCGAAGCGTGTAGTCGCCCAGCGTGGCTTCCTGCCCAGGGGCGAGCGCGACATCCCGTTGCTTGCTGTAGTAGGCGGAACCGGCGACGGAGACCGCCAGAATGACGACGCCCAGGTGCGCGATGTAGCCTCCGTACCGCGGGCGGTTGGCGCTCAGCAGCGCCAGGAACGCGGCCGGGTAGGATGCTCCGCGCCGGTGCTGCGCTGCGGTGCCGTGCCACCACTCGCGGAAGATGCCGAAGGCGGCGCCCGCCGAGATACCGACCACGAGCAGCGGGGCGGACTTGTGCACCCCCAGTCCGCCGACCACCGCCGTGACTGCAAGGCCCACCAGAAGCGGCGCAAGCAGGGCGCCCCGAAGCTGCTTCCCTGTGTTCTTCCGCCATCGGATGAGCGGGCCGACCGCCATGAACAACAAGAGCGCCAGGAAGAGCGGCCCGGTCACGGTGTCGTAGAACGGGCGGGCCACCGTCACCGTCTGGTTGCGCGCCACGTCGGAGAGGAGAGGGAACACCACGCCCCAGAGCACGACGAAGGCGATCGCCAGGAAGAGCAGGTTGTTGACCAGGAACGCGGCCTCGCGCGACAAGGGTGACTCCAGGGACGTGGCGCTCTTGAGCTTGTTGTAGCGCCAGAAGAACACGGCGAACGAGCCTGCTACCATCGCGCCAAGGAAGGTCAGAAAGACCCAGCCCATGGTGGACTGACCGAACGAGTGCACTGAGGGGATAGGCCCCCCGCGGTTCATGAACATCCCGTAGAGGGCAAGCCCAAAGGCGACGTTGACGAGCGCCACATTCCAGAGGCGGAACACGCCTCGCCGCTTCTGCACCATGATGGAGTGCACGAAGGCGGTCAACGGGAGAAAAGGCAAGAGGCCAGCATTCTCAACCGGGTCCCATGCCCAGTAGCCGCCCCAGCCCAGAATGGTGTACGCCCACCAGGCGCCCAGCAGCAGGCCGACGGTGAGCACCGTCCATACGATAAGCGCCCACAGGCGTCCGGCGTCTACCCACTCGTCCCCGGACTTGCCGGCGAGCAGGTGCCCCATCGCGAACGAGAACGGGATGGCCGTGCCAACCAGGCCGAACATGAGCATCGGCGGGTGGAAGAACATCCCGGCGTGCGTGAGGAGGGGATTCATGCCGCGCCCGTCCGGCGGGGTGGAGGAGAGCTCGGCAAACGGGTTCGCCATGCTCGCCATCACGGCAATGAAAAAGACGAGGACCGCCATGAGCACGGCTGAGGTGTACGGAAGCGCTGAGCGGGTGCTCCGCGGGGCCAAGGCAACCGCGATGGCCGCTGCAGTGGAGAAGACGAACGCGATGTACAGGAGCGAGCCTTCGTTGCCCGCGTAGAACGCTACCCAGGTGTAGATGGGCTGCATGGCGCGGTTGCTGTGCAGCGCCACGTACTGCAAGGAGAAGTCCTGGTTGACAAAGGCGGCTACCAGGGTGAGCGTGGCCACCAGCAGAAGGAGCGGCGCAAGGTAGAGGGCGTAGCGCCCGCTCTGCACCAGCTCCGGCAGCCGCCGCCACGCGCCGAGCAAGGACGCGATGGCCGCGTACACGGAGAGCGCCAGCGCCAGCAGCAGGCTCAGCTGCCCTACATCAGCCGCCATCGCCGGAAGTGCCTCCCTTATTGGTCGGGTCAGGGCTTGGCTCTTGGCCCAGGAGCGCGTCCACCTGGAGCAAGTAAGGTTTCAGCGCGTCAGGGTCTTCGCCACCGGTAGGGGGAGCCGTTTGGCGGGATGGCCTCCGGGAGATCCCCCGGAGGACCGTCCACAAGACGACGATCCCCACCAGGACGCCGGCGGGCGGCACGATCCAGGCCACGAGGTTGAAGCCGCTCTGTGGAGGGGAGGCCAGTACGCTAGGGCCATAACGCTCCACAAAGAAGTCCTGGATTTGCTCCTTGCTCCAGCCCGCTTGCAGCTGCTCACGCACGAGGGCCTGCATCTGCTTCGCGAGCTCCACCTGAGACTGGTCAATCGTTTCGCCGGGGCATACCGGACAGATGAGCGTCCGGTCAACCGCTTGCGCCTCTTTCTCTAGCAAAGGGAGATCTAGTCCTGAACCGCAGGCGGGCGCCAGCAGGAAGGCCGCGAGGAACACTGGAAAGAGCAGCCAGAGGCTGTGCCGGCGCAGGAACGGTAACGCTGCTGAGACAAGAGACATCAACGCCCGCGGTGAGCAGAATGCACTACCGGCCATGATACCACGGGAACGGCTGACGAGAGCGGTTTGCGCCCGCTGCCGGGATTCCTACCGGCCCTGGAGCTGGCGCAGATAGCTGACCAGCAGCCAGCGGTCCTGCTCGTTGAGAAGCAGCTTCCACTTTGGCATAACGAAGAGGCCTTCGGAAATGAGCCCGAAGATCTCGCCATCGGTGTGGTTGGCGGTGAGGCCGGCGGTCAAGTCCGGCGGCCTGCCGTAGTTGTTGGCGACCAGGATGTCCCCAACCTTGCCGTCGCCCCTGCCCGCAGCGCCGTGGCACATGGAGCAGTTGACGCGGTACAGCTCTGCCGCGCCCGCCATAGCTTGGGGCGTAATGGGAGTGGGGTTCTCCAGCGCGGCATACTGGCCGGGCGTGTACGGAAAGTCCCGGCCCGTGATGGGCACCGCGCCCAGCGAGGACGCCAGCCGTGGCGACTCCTGCGAGCGGAAGTTCTGCTGGTAATGCATCTCGGTAAAGACGTCGGCCGGGTAGCTCCCAGTGTTGGGGAAGCTCCCTGTCAGACGCCGGCAGCCAAGCCCCACCAGGGACAGCGTCACGAGCGCGACCAGCGCCAGCGCCGCCAGCCGCGGGGAGACAGGCCGCCTGGACCGCACCGCGGACCTCATGCACCCGCCTTCAGGCTGGACTTGACCTCCAGCGCGTTGGCGTCTTGCAAGGCTTGTTCAGCTTTGCCGATCTGCTTCTCGTCCGCGGTCACAAACAGGCCGATGAGGCCTTCGGTAATGCGGGCGTCGTAGAGGCCGAGCTTTGGCCGCGGGAGCCGCGACTCAAAGATGATCCCCACGATGGTGAAGAGCACCGCGCCCAGCATGGTGCCCTCGTAGGTGATGATGGCCATGGGCGGGAGGGAGAGGATTGGCTTGCCGCCGGTCACGAGCGGGAAAGCCACCTGCGTCCCCGCGGTGAGGAGCATGCCGACCGTGAAGCCGCACAGCGCGCCAAAGAGGGGGAAGATGAACAGCTTGTGCTTGGTCGGCTGTTCGCCGAATGTCCCCTCCGGGTAGGGTGAGCCGGAGAGCACCTCAAAGTCGGGGAAGCCGGCTTCCACGACTTTGTCGGCGCCCGCAACGGCGCTGTCCACGTCCCTGAATAGCCCTAGAACGCTCGCGTTTGCCATAGCACCCCTCGCTCGATGAGACTTGCGGCCTTCTACGCCTCCCGGATGATGGCGGGCACCTTGACCTTGCCCACCTGGATCTCGTCCCTCAGGACCTCACCCTCCTTGGCGTCGCTGAGCGGGATGAGGGGGAAGAACTTGGAGAAGATGAGCAGGCCCAGGATCACCAGGGCGAAGGTGCCGGTCACGATGAGGATCTCCACCGCGCCGGGGCTGTACGCGCCCCAGGAGAACGTGAGTCCCTGTTTGCGCATCAGCCCTGGGATGATGATCATGAACCGTTCCAGCCACATGCCGATGTTGACGAAGATGGAGATCCAGAACATGGCGGCGATGTTCCGGCGGACGTTCCGCAGCATGAACAGCGTCACCGGGAACACGAAGCCCGTCAGGAAGAAGAGGATGAAGAGCATGTTGAAGGGCCACTCGTACAGCTGCAAGTGGCGGAACGCAACCTCGGCCGACTCTCGGGAGTACAGGCTGAACACGATCTCAAGCACGGTGAAGAAGAACCACCCGATGCCGACGACGGCCAGGAGCTTGCCCAGGCCGTCGAAATGCTCGGGCCTGATGTACTTTTCCGCCTTGAAGGCCCAGCGCATGACGGCCATCATGGTGACCACGCCGGCTACACCGGACCAGACGGCGCCGATGACGAAGTAGGGGGCGAAGACCGTGGCGTGCCACCCTTCTACGGCGACGATCATGCCAAAGTCCCAGGATACGATGCTGTGGACGGAGACGAAGATGGGCAGGATGATTGCGGAGAGGAGGATGCCCGCCGTCGCCTGGAGGTGCCACTGGCGCTGGGTTCCCCGCCAACCCATAGACAGGAAACCGTAGAAGGAGTGGCGCCAGCCCGTGGCCCGGTCCCTCATGATGCTGAAGTCAGGGAGCAGCGCGACGTAGACGAACAGGATGGTGCTGGTGAGGTAGGTGCCGATGGCGCTTGGGTCCCAGATGATGGGCGAGCGGATGTCGGGCCAGATCCCGCGACCAAAGTCGTACGGGAAGACCCAGTAGATGCGCCACATCCGGCCCAGGTGGACCAACGGCATCATGGCCGCGGTGCCCAGCGAGAAGATGGTGAGGACCTCCGCAGCGCGCGTCGCGGGACGCCGCCACTCCGCCTGCGTCAAGCGGAGGATGGCGGAGAGCATGATGCCCGCGTGGCTGATGCCCACCCAGAAGACGAAGTTGACCAGGAAGAAGGACCACATGATCGGCCGGTTGTAGCCGGTAACACCCAGTCCGCGGACGGCCATGTAGACCACGGCTCCAACGCCGGCGGCTACGACCAGTCCAAGGAAACTCACCGCGGCCCACCACCATAACGGAGTGGTGAAGACCGGCCTAAGCAGGTCTCGGTTGACCTCTGTCTCTGTGAGTGGGACCCGTTCCTGCATGGTTTCCTACCTGTCTTTGCCTATCGGCGCGTGCCGCCAGGTCACTCGGGTTTTCCTAGGACCTTGAGCTCGGTCCTATGGAACACGCGGATCCTCTGGAGGACCAGGGCCTCCTTGGCCTCCCACATGTTCATCACCGGCACAAAGCGCGACGCCAAAACGAAGAGCAAGATCGCCCCGGCAACCGCTCCAATCAGGATGAAGACATCGGCGGCGCCGGGGAAATGCGCGGTGGGCACGGGGTTTAGGACGTGGTCATTGATCTGGGCGTTGGGGACGGAGAACGAGGCCACGTACAGGCGAATGCGGTCGAACAGCGTGCCGGTCAGGATGAGGCACGCCACGACGGTCGGCCCCAGGATGCTGCGCCGTATCGGGTTCCAGATGAGCAGGAACAGAGGCAGTACGAAGTTCATCACAAAGGCCGTGATAAAGATGTTCCGGTACTGCTCCCCGCCAAAGAACATCAGTGTGAGGACGGCGTGCTCGGCAGGGGTGCGGCCATACCAGTAGGTCATGAAGCCGGAAAACCAGAAGTAGAACCAAAAAATGGAAAAGGGCAGCATCAGCTTGCCCAGCGCCCAGAACTGCTCAAGAAAGATGTAATCCTTCAGGCCGCCCCACGTCCGCAGCACGAACATGGTCACGACGACCGTGGCCAGCGCAGACTGGAAGGCGCTTATCGCCTGCCACGCCGGGAAGATGGAGTCCTTCCACCCAGGCACAAAGCTCTGCGCAAAGTCAGAGCTGTAGAGGAAATGGAAAAAGACGAGGTTCATAAGGTAAAGGGGCCCCAGGACGGAAAGCGTGGTCCTGAGCACCTTCCACTGGCGGTGAGTCCCCTCCCATCCCATCGAGAGTCGCGTGTACCACACCTTGCGCTGACCCCTGGAATGGTCTCGCGCCGTGGCGAAATCTGGAAGGGCGGAAACCCAGACCAGAGCCAGGCCGAGGACAGCGAGCATGATCATGGCGGCGAGCAGCCAGGCGTGCGGCGCGCCCGGCGGCCAACCCTCCCGGACCGCGTTCACAAACCAGATGGAGTTGCGGTCAGCTGCGGAGGGGAGCACAAACAGGAGCGGGATGAGCATGAGCGTGGCGAGGACGCCGACGATGCCCCACAGCTCCGCGATGCGGGAGAGGGGCCGCCCCCAGTGGGCCCGCGCGAGACGCGGGACTACGGAGATGATGGGCGCGGCCATCGCGGTGGTGAGCAGGTAGCCGAGCGCGGCGGCAAAGTAGCCCCACGGAAGCCGGTCGTCTGTGCCGTCCGCCGCGCGGATGCTGAAGCCGACGATGCCAAGCGCCAACAGCGCGGCCAGGACAGCGGCGATCAGCCAGAACCGCCCGCTCGTCCGGAACGTCTGCGCAAGGACCTCCTCAGTCACCTGCTGATGGGTCTTGCGCAGGATGTCCGGCCGGTGGTGGTGGCCGTTACTCGTGTGTTGGGGTTGCTGTTGCTCCGGCATCCTTGTCCACTTTCTTGAGGTAGATGACGTTGGGATCGGTGCCGATGCTGGCGAGCAGCTGGTAGTGCCGCTCGTCTTTCGCCAATTGGGCCACGCGGCTGCTCGGGTCGTTGATGTCGCCAAAGGTGAGCGTGTTGGTCGGGCAGGCGCGGGCGCAGGCCGGCGCAAACATCCCGGCCTGCGAGTCAAACTCCTTGTCCTCCAACCGCTGCTCGGACTGGACCTCCTTGCGCCCGGCCTTGCGCAGCCGCTGGACGCAGAAGGTGCACTTTTCCATGATGCCGCGGGTGCGCACCGTAACATGTGGATTGAGCTGGTTGTTCAGGCTTTCCGGCCAGGTGGGCTGCCAGAAGTTGAAGAAGCGGGCGTGGTACGGGCAGTTGTTGCCGCAGAGGCGCACGCCGATGCACCGGTTATAGACCTGGACGTTCAGCCCTTCGTTGTTGTGATAGCTGGCGTACACGGGGCAGACCGGTTCGCAAGGCGCGTTTTCGCAGTGCTGACACATAATGGGGATGAAGCGCGCCTTGACCTTGCTCGGGTCGCCGGTCTTTTCCGCCTCCTCAATCCCTTCCCAGTAGCGCTCGATGCGGATCCACTCGTTCGCGCGGCGATGAAGGAAGCGCTCCTCAGTGTTGATGGGGATGTTGTTCTCGGCCTGGCAGGCGATTACGCAAGCCTGGCAGCCGGTGCACCTGTCCAGGTCCACTACCATCACCCACTTGTGTTGGACTCGCCTGGTGACCATATCTCCCTCCGAGGTCGCTCAGCTCAGCGCGTGTTTATGACGGTTTGGTAACTTGTATGATAGTCCCTCGCTCAAGTTCCACAGGCTGGTCAAACGTGCCTTCAAACTTCGCGATGTTCGCCCGGCGTCCGGCCTTCTTGACATGCACCTTGGTGGCGGCCCACGCGAAGGCGCCCGTGTCGCGGTCCGTGGCCGGGGCCAGGATGGAGAGCACGTTCACGCCGCGTTCCTGCGCGTATCGCCCGTACCACTTGTGGCCCTGGCCGAAGGGGATTGAGACGACGCCGCGGGGCGCGGCGGGGTGCGGGTATGCGGGCGCTTCCAGGGTGCCTGCGGGGGAGCTGATCTCAAGGACGTCCCCCTCATGGATACCCATCTCCCGCGCTTCCACGAGGTTCATCTCAACCCATGTGCCCCATACGGCAGTCGTGATAGGGTCTGGGGTGGCTTGCAGCCAGGGGAGGTGGGCGCTCCGCCCGTCCCCGAGGGCGTTGGACACGAAGGGCACCAGGTGAAAAGCGCGGTCCGCGCCTTCGTACTGGACGTCCTGACGCTCGGTGGGCAGGGGCTTGAGCGCTGCCGCAGGCGCCCTTGAGGTGGCCTGGGGATCCCACCACCCGCCGTTGGCCAACAGGTCGATCCAGAACTGTTCAAAGGAGGGAGCGGTGACCGAGCCGCGCCCCAGGGCGTGCAGCTTCCGGGCGCCCTCCATGACCAGCTCCCGGTAGGTCTTCCACGGCAGCGTCTGCTGGACCTGCGGCAGCCCCTCTGCAACGGCGAGAAGCACGTCGCCAAAGCCGCGTGAACCCGCATCGGCGGTCTGGCGGTCACCTTCCAGGAACTCTCTGACCACCGGCTGTTGAAAGCCCACCGTCTGGAAGCCCGGCCCCGGGTCTGGCACGTCGTCGCCCCACTCTTCAAGGCCGGTATGCTCCGGAAGAATGAGGTCCGCGTAAGCGGACGTGTCGCCCAGGAAACTCGCGAAGTTCACGACAAAGGGCACCTGGCCGAGCGCCTCTTCCGGCCCCAGCGCGCGGGGCAGTCCATAGAGCGGGTCGGTGCCACGGACGACCAGAACGCGGAAGCGTCCGTCCTTCATCTGCTGGAGCAGGTCTTTCCACTGGCCCATCGGGGTTGGCCGGGCGCGGGCATCCAGCTCGGGGAGCGGCGCCTGCGGATTAAACCGGACGCCGCCGGGTTTGTTGGTGTTGCCGACGAGAAGGTTCAAGGCGTAGATAGCGTTGAGGTTCGCCACGCCGTTCACGTGGGCGCCGGCGCTCCCGCCTCCAAGCGCCAGTCCCGGCTGGTGCTCCGCGAACTCCCTCGCGATGCGCTCAATCCTCCCCGCGGGGACGCCGGCGGCCTGGCTGATCTCCTCAGGGCGGAACGCCTCAAGCGCAGCGTGGCCCCGGCCTCCCGTGAGGGCGCCGGCAGCGGCCCGGTCACCCATCCCTTCCTTGATGATGACGTAGGCCATGCTGAGAGCGAGGGCGCCTTCGTAGCCGGGCTTGACCGGCACCCACTCGTCGGCGCTGGCGGCGGTCATGGAGAAACGCGGCTCTATTTGCACCAGCGTGCCGCGCTTGCGCCCTTTGCCTTGGCGGAACTCCCCGTACTGTCTCATGTACGCAACGGGGTTGAGCCACGTGGAGAGGAGGTCCGAGCCGAACGACAGGACATACCCCGCGTTGGCGATGTCAAAGTGGGGCAGGGCATCCTGGCCGTACAGCCGCTTGATCGTCTCGTAGAGCGCCGTTTCCTCCGTCGGCTCAAAGACCGCGTGACGGGCGCCGTAGCTCTTGGTGAACTGCTGCACCAGGTAAGCCAGGTGGCCTCGCAGCGCGTCGGTGGCGAAGAGCACGGAGCCCGGGTCGCCCTGCTGCTGCACGAGGGCGGCGGTGAGCTGGTCCAGCGCGGCGGCCCAGGAGATCGGCTCAAAGCGGGCCTGCCCCGCACTCCCGACTCTGCGCAGAGGCCCGCGCACACGGTCTGGGTGGTACAGCGCCTGGAGCGTCGCCTCGCAGCGGGCGCTGTGCTTACCGAAGTTGAGCGGGTAGGCCGGGTTGCCCTCAATCTTCTTGGCGCGCCCCTCCATCACGCGGACGATGATCCCTTCCGCCGCCCCGCACTCCCGGCACAGCGTGGCATACCACGTGTCCAGGCCGGTGACCATGTCCTCCGGGATTTGGGCCGGACTCTCAACCCGCAGCTCTTTCCGGTCAAAGGTGCACGCGGCAAAGAGCACCCCGCCCAGGCCGAGGCCCGAGAGCTTGAGGAGCTGGCGGCGCGTTAGCTCCATACGGGCGAGCACCTTTCTAGTAGTGACATACAAAGCAGTCCGTCGGCGCGTTGTTCTGCCGGTGGCAGTCCACACAGTCGCCCATGCGCAGCGAGCGGACCTGTTGCACCCGTTGCATTGAGCCTACGTCCCCGTGACACGTGGCGCACACCTGAGACGGCAGGATTTCGTCGCGCCGGGTGAAGAAGGTGATGTGGGCTTCGTGCACGAACTTAACGTGGTCGGGCAGGCGGTGCACCCGGAGCCACTGGATGGGCTGTCCAGCCTGGCTGAAGGCGGCCAATTTCTGAATCTCGGGCCGGTCCTTCGCCACGATCTTGTGGCAGAACATGCACTGTTCCACCGGCGGGATGCTGGCCATCGCCTCGGTCGCTACCGTTCGGTGGCAGAAGAGGCAGTCTACGCCGCCGATCTGCACGTGCGACGGGTGGGGGAAGGCGATGGGTTGCTCCGGCGCGCCCCGGTACCACTGCTCAATCGGCCAGAAGTAGTGCGCCAGGACCCGGGGCACGATGGCGAGACCAATGAGCAAGAGGAGGCCGCCAGCGAGGCCGCCAGCGACAATCAGCACCAGTTTCCTGCGCTTCCGTGCCTTGAGGGTCTGCAATTCTAGACTCCTGACGAGGAATCTCTAGCCGCGTGCAAGCAAAGCCCCACAACAGAAGGGGCCGGAACTCCGGCCCCTACATCCACCACCGCGTCGGATAGATTATACCCAGCACGCCGCGTAACTCAACCATCCTGAAGAAGAAATAGGCCGCTGTCCCGAGACAGGCGAACGCGATCCCCATCAACGCCGGGCGGATGTTCAGCGCGTTTCGTGACAGGTGCCCTGTCCCAACCAGGGACGGGATGAACGCAAGCGCCAGGAGCATGTTGGCGGCGAAGCCGATAACGAAGAGGAGGGTGCCGAAGAAGAACCGCAACAGTTCTCCCGTCTGGCTCCACTCTGCGTTCGTGATGAATGTTGGGTCCATCTCTACCCCAGCGACAGGCTGATGGCGCGGAGCGCGCCCTCTTGACGGCGTGTGAAGCGTATCGCAGAGGTGGCGGGCGTGTCAATAGGTTTCGCCGCAGAGTCAGCGCGTTCGCGGTGCACATTCGCGTTGCAGGGCGGAGACGGGGGAGCGCGCTCAAGACGTGCGGCGCCGTGGCTCTTGCTCTGCTCAGCGCAAGCCGCTATACTCCTTGCTGACTTCATCTTCCGTGGAGGAGCGCATGGAGCAGAAGGGACCGGCGCGCGCTGCCCGGCTGTTGAACCGGCGGGAGATCTTAGCCGCAGCGGCTATGGGCATCGGCGCCTTGGCTTCGCTGACGCTGGTGGGCAGGTTGCTCAGAAGAGAGCGGCGGTCAGACGCCGCCTCCGTGCCCTTGCCTGGCGAGGGTTCCATTTTCCAACCGCGCCGCGACGCCAGGCTGGAGGAGTGGGAGCGGACTCACCCCCGGTAGGACAGGCCGTTTGAGCAGCGAATAAGGGGCGCTCGTAAGGGTGCCCCTTTTCTTTTTGGCCGGCTGTGGAGGAAGCCCGTTAGACGGTGCTGAGCTGGGGGACCTCCACCTCCTCTTCCTCGTCCAGCAGCAGGGCGCGCCGGACACCAAGGTCCGCCAGGACCTGGAGCCCGATGATGCGATACCACAGCTTGTCTTGCGCCGACAGCGCGGCCTCTGGTCCGTCACCTAAGTGCTTGCTCACCGTGGGGGAAGGGGTGTACAACAGCACGCCCGCGCCGAGGTCCGCGAGTTGGCGCAACTTCTCCCGCAGCCTGGCCCCGCACTGGCACACCTGGTTGTCAAAGACGTGCCCCACGACGCATCCTCGCACAAAGGCCGCCGCCACCGGCTCGTTGGAGGCGATGTCCCCTGTGACGAGAGCGATGTGTTCGTCGGCGTCGCGCACGCATTCGTAGGCGAGGACGGCAAACTCCCCATGCGCGGTCGGCAGGCGGGCGGAAGCGAGGCGGCGCACCACCTTCTCCCGTTGCCCGCGAAGCATCACCACCTCACTGACCTTGACGATCTTGACGCCCAGGGTATTGGCGAGGGCTGACAGGTCCACAGGCTTGTGCATCATGTCCCCGTCGTCGGCCATGATGGCGCAGAGGACGCCAGCGGGGTAGAGGCCTGCCATCTTCACCAGGTCCACGAGGGCCTCAGGAGCCCTGAAGGTGGTGAAGACACCACCCTCGGCGTAGCGCAGAGGGAACAGGTGGCCCGGCCGGACAAAGTCGTCGGGCTTGCTTTCCGGGTCAAGGAGCGCCTTGATGGTCGCCGCGCGGTCGCGCGCCGACATGCCCGCAGAGCCTTCCCGCTTCACATCCACGGAGACCGCGTACGGCTCGGCTTGCCCGCCTTTCGTGTTGGGAGCGATGACGGGGATTCGGAGGTGCGCCAGCCGCTCGCCGGGGATCGCGACGCCGATGATGCCGCGGGCGTAGCGCGCCATGATGTTCACGTCCTCAGCGGTGGCCTTCTCCGCGGCAGCCGAGAGGAACGAGAGCCCCCGCACATCGTCCAGCACAATGACCGACCGGCCCTGAGCGATCTCCTCAAGGGCCTCGGTCGCAGCGCGGACGCCGTCAGCCTTCGTCATGTGCAGCCCGTTTTCGCGTTAGTCCAACTGAATTGTAACACAGGGTCGTCGGGGTGCTTCTGGGGAGTGAGGTCGCTGACCGCGGGCGCACGGCGCACCTCCCCGGATGGGCGCTCGCTTCAGGGGGCCGCTTGTTTGGGGCCTGAACCGGCGGGAACGACCCTGGACAGGAGCTGCTCCCGCAAGGCGCTGGGCGTGGTTACGGCCTGTTGGCATGTGTAGTTCTCGCAAACGTAGGCCGCCGGGAGGCCATTGACCAGGCCTTTGTCCTCCAGCAAAGGGCTCAGGCTTGCGTCGGCGGGCTGCGCCGGGTCGTAGCCGGCGACCACCTTGTGCGGAAGGAAGAGCTGATGCACCGCCCTTAGCAGACTCGCGGTGTTTGGGTGGGAAGCAGGGCCGACGAGGGCGATCTCGCGCGGCGAGTCAAGGTAAAACGCGAGGGCGCACAACCAGTGCCCGAACCCGTTGGGGTGCTGCGCCGGGCCGTGCTGGAGGGAGTTGAGCGAGGCCAGCGCCGGCTCGGCGAGCCGGCGGTCGCCGCGGCGGTCGCCGGTCAGGACCGCAAGCTTGAGCAGCGCGGACGTGGCCATCGCGGCGCCGGAGGGGATCGCGTTGTCAAACACCTCCCTGGGTCTTACCAGCAAGAGTTCGTGGTCGCGCCCCACGTCGTAGAAGGCGGCGTCCACGTCGCTCCAGAAAAGTTCCAGCATCTCGCGGGCCAGCTGCACGGCATCGCGGAGCCAGCGGGGCTCCAGGGTTGCGGCGTGGAGGGCCAGCAGCGCGTCTACAAGAAACGCGTAGTCTTCCAGATAGCCGTTCAGCTTCGCAGCGCCGTCCCGGTACGTGCGGAGAAGCCGGCCGCGCGGCCTGAGCTTGGAGAGGAGGAACGCGGCGTTGGTGCGCGCCGCGGCGAGGTAGTCGTCCCTGCCAAGGGCAGCGCCCGCTTCCGCGAGGCTGCTGAGCGCGAGCGCGTTCCACGCGGTGAGGGCTTTTTGGTCGGTGGCCGGGGGCACGCGCCGCGCTCTCCGCGCCAGCAGACTCGCCTTCGCTTGCGCGAGGTGCGCTTCAGCCTCCTGCAAAGGTAGGCCTAGCTCCTTGGACACCCGCTCAAGCGGCGTCGCCACCGCAAGGATGGTGTGGCCCTCCCAGTTCCCGCCTTCCCGGACACCGTAGTGGCGGAAGAGCACGTCGCGCTGCGGGCCGGAGACTGAACGCTGAAGCTCCGCGAAGTCCCAGACGTAGAACTTGCCCTCAACACCCTCGCTATCCGCGTCTTGGGAGGAGTAGAACTGCCCCTCTGCGCCGAGCATCTCGCGCAGCAGGTAGTCGAGCGTTTCCGTCACCACGCGGCGGTGCAAGGGGTGTCCGGTGAGCTGGTAGGCATGAAGGTACAGCCGGGCCAGCAGCGCGTTGTCGTACAGCATCTTCTCAAAGTGGGGGACAAGCCACTCCTCGTCGGTGGCGTAGCGGTGGAAGCCGCCGCCGAGCTGGTCGTACATGCCGGCGCGTGCCATCCGCTCCAGGGTCAGCTCCGTCATGGCGAGGGGGAGCTGGTCGCCGGTGCGGGAGGCGTACGCAAGCAGGAACTCCCAGACCATGGGCTGCGGGAACTTGGGCGCCGGGCCAAAGCCCCCGAACTTGGAGTCAAAGGCTGAGGCGAGCACCTGGAACGCTTCGGTCAGAGTGTCCGCCGTAGGGAGCGCCGTTCCGGGGAGCGGGGGGAGCGGCTGGAGGCTCTTGCGGAGCGCGGCCGCGATGCTGTCCCCGGCCTGGGTCACCTCGGCGCGGCGGTTGGCGTAGAAGTCCGCAACCGATTTGAGCACGCGCCGGAAACCGGGGATGCCGTGCCGATCCTCAGGGGGGAAATACGTGCCGCCAAAGAACGGCTTCTGGTCCGGGGTGAGGAACACGGTGAGCGGCCAGCCGCCGCGGCCGGTCAGCGCCTGGACCGTCTGCATGTAGATGGCGTCCAGGTCAGGCCGCTCCTCGCGGTCCACCTTGATGCTGACGAAGTGCTGGTTCATCATGCGGGCGGTCTCCGGGTCCTCGAACGACTCGTGCTCCATGACGTGGCACCAGTGGCAGGCAGAGTACCCGATGCTCAGCAGGATGGGCTTATCCTCACGCCGGGCGCGCTCCAGCGCCTCGTCACCCCACGGGAACCAGTCCACGGGGTTTTGGGCGTGCTGCTGCAAGTAGGGGCTCGATTCATTGATGAGGCGGTTCGGCATACGACTCGTTCACCTGGTTGGCAACACTTTGGCGCAGGCACTCATCAACAGTTTACATCCGTTCCCGGGAAGGGATGCGGATTCTTCACGGAGTTTATCCTGAGTCCGCAGGGGCGGACGAACGGGTTCAGAATGACAGTGCAGGCGTGGTTCAGAATAACAAGCATGGTGTTGTGCAGCGCTGACGGGGAGCCCGAGAGCCTGTCCTGAGCCCATTCGCTTCGCTCAGGGTGAACTCCGCCGAAGGAGGGCTAAGAGTCCCCTCGGCGTGACCTGGAGTCCCGAGAGGTTTTACTCCCGCAGGCCCCGCAGTTGCAGCGTCGTGACCTGCCCGGTGGCCAGGTCGGCCACGCGGATGGCGTGGTTGTTGGTGTCCGCGATGTATAGCTTGCCGCCCGCAACGGACAGCCCGCCGGGCTCGTGAAAGGACGCAAAGGGCCCCGTGCCGTCCTCGTTCCCAGGCTTTCCCGAGCCGAGGTACGCGGCGGCGCTCTGGGTGCGAGGGTACACGCGTTTGATCTTGTTGTTGTAGGTGTCCGCCAGGTAGAGGATGCCGTCGTGGGAGCAGATGCCGAGCGGGTGTTGGAGCCGGACCACGGTGCCCATGCCGTCCGTATCGCCGAAGGCGAACAGGTGCACACCGACGATGGTGCGCACCGAGTCGCGAGACGCGTCCAGGCCGATGGCGCGCACGGAGCTCGTCTCGCTGTCCGCGACGTACAGCACGTCCTCGCCGATGCTCAGGCCGCTGGGCTGCGCCATCTGCGCCTGGGCCTTGGGACCGTCCACGATCCCCTCCGCACCCGAGCCCGCGAAGGGGGTTACGCGCTGCTTGGCCAGGTCCAGCTCCCATATCTGGTGGAACCCGGCCATCGCGATGTACAGCCGCCCGTCCTTGTAGGCCACGTCCCAGGGTGAGGAGATGGCGACGCTGTCCGCGGGCCCGCCGGTGTGGGCCGTCAAGGACTGGCTGCCCACGCCCGCGACTGTGGTGACCTCTTTCCGCTCCAGGTCCACCTTGCGCACCGCGTGGTTCTCGGTGTCCGCAATGTACAGCGTGTTATCCACGAGGGCCATGCCCTGCGGGTTGTTGAAGGCGGCCTTGGAAAACGGACCATCCTCAAGGGTGGCTTTTCCCGCTCCCACCACCTCCAAGACCTCCCCGTCCGGGCGCGCGATGACGAGCCGGTTGTGGTTTGAGTCGGCGATGAACAGGCGTCCCGACTTCTCGTCCGCCAGCACCTTGCCGGGAAACGAGAGCGGGCCCGGCTCTTCGCGCTCCAACTGGAAGGGCAGGGGCCGTCTGTCCATCAACCCCTTGGCGTCGTACTCCCTGATCGCCTCGGTGAGCACGTCGGCCAGGGCGTCCGTGGTAGCTTCCCCTTCATGGAGGCCGAAGATCTTGCCCTGCGGGTCTAAGAACAACATGGAAGGCCACGCGCGCAGCCCGTACAGGCGCCACACGTTGAAGTCGGTGTCGTTCAAGACCGGATGGGTGATGCCCAGGCGCATGACGGCCTTCCTCAGGTTGGCGGTCACCTTCTCCTGGGGAAACTTGGGCGAATGGACCCCAAGGACCACCAGCTCCTTGGAGAAACGCCGCTCAAGCCCACGCAACTGCGGGACCATATGTAAGCAGTTGATTCAGCAGTAGGTCCAAAAGTCCAGGATGATTACTTTGCCCCGCAGGTCCTGGAGCCGCAACGGTGCGGGCGTGTTGACCCAATCCAGTCCCTCGGGGAGTTCCCGGGCTTCCGTCGTGCCGAGAAAAGAGCGTGTCGCCATCCGTATCCCTCTTTGCGCGCGTATTGCCTGCCGCCGAACGCTGAGGGGGATAGTATCATGAGAAGCGCTTTGCTAGCCAGTCCCGCGAGGACGAGAATGGGCCTTCGTAGCGCTTCCGCACCCCAAGCTGCCGCCATCCAACGCGCCCTCCTCAGGTGGGCGAAGACGAGCGGGCGTGACCTGCCGTGGCGGCGCACGCGCGACCCGTACGCGGTGCTCCTATCCGAGGTGATGCTCCAGCAGACGCAGGTCTCGCGGGTGCTCCCCAAGTACCACGAGTTCCTGCAGGCGTATCCCACGGTCCGCCACCTGGCCGCCGCGCCGCTCAGCGACGTGGTCAGGCGGTGGGCGCCGCTGGGCTATAACCTGCGGGCCGTGCGGCTTCATCGCGCGGCCCGGGCTGTCGTGGACGAGCACGGGGGGCGAGTGCCTTCCTGCACCGACGAGCTGCGCAGCCTCCCGGGTCTTGGCGCGTATTCCGCGGCTGCGGTGACGTGCTTCGCGTTCAAGGCGCAGGTGCCGGTCGTTGACACGAATGTGGGGCGCGTGCTGCGCCGCGTGTTCGGCGGCACGCCGCTGCCTCGGGAGGTGGCGCAGTTGGCCCAGCGGCTGCTGCCCAGTGGCCGCGCCAGGGAATGGAACCTCGCGCTCATGGACCTTGGCGCCACGGTGTGCACAGCGCGCGCTCCGCAGTGCTCGGTCTGTCCGCTACAGACCTGGTGCGCCTTCGTGACGGGAGACGGCGCGCTGCGCGAGGCGCGGGCGTCCTACCGCGTAGCAAAGGCCCCCTTCGTGGGTTCGAGGCGGTACTTTCGCGGCCGCGTCGTGGAGGCGCTACGCCACGCCGGCGATGAAGGGCTGGACGTGCGTGCTTTGGGGCCGCTGGTCAAGGACGGGTTTGCCGACGGCGATGCCGCGTGGCTGCGCGCGCTGCTGGCGGAGCTGGCGGGCGATGGGCTGGTCACGCTCCACCATCCCTCTCGTGCTGAAGCGAGCCAACCGCTCAGGGTTTCGTTGCCGGGGCCGTGAACCCGGGCGTGACGCCTTTCCAGGCTCCGGCTTCCTTACCGCAGAGGTAGGTCCTCATGGCGCCGGAGACTGTCCGTTTCAGCCTGCTCCATGGCTCGCCAACAGTGGCGCGTTCCTCCACCGTCAGGTCGCAGTACCGCTTGCCCAAAGCGGGAAAGTACCACACGCCGCCCACCCAGAACCCCGGCTCCAGGGCGGGGTCAACGCTGCCGGCGGCAACGCCCGTGCCACCCTTGGCTTGCCAGCAAGCCAGCGCGGCGCCGTCTTGCGCAAGGGCAACCGCCTCTACCCAAGCGATGCGGCGCTCATCGCCTTTCAGGTGAGAGACGAGCCGCAGGAGGCGCTCCGCGCGGTCCTGGTCGGTGGCGTCCGCGCCGGCGAAGCGATGAGTGAGCAAGCTGTTCCACCTGTCCCCCAGCGCGGGAACCAGGAGGCCGCCATCGCTGGCGAGCGCGAAGCCCTTCACCTGCCTCGACCCCGCGACCGCCTTGAGGAGCGCGATCTCCGCATGGGAGCTGCCGGTTTCCGGCGCCTCCAGCCGCACCCCAACCTCTTCGGGAGTCCACGCTCTGCACGGCAGGCCTTCCAGGAGCTCCCTGAGCCGTGCGCACTTGGCGGCGTTCGTGGAGGCGAGGAGGATGCTTGGAGGTCCAACGCTGCTCATGGAAGACTTTCCGCGTCTCTCCGCGTTAGGAATCAGGGGACTTTCGCGCGCGTAAAGGTGGGGCTTGGCGGAGCGGGTACCTGCGCCCGTTCCTCTGGCGACCGAGAGCGACGGCGTTGCAGTTCCAGCCGCAGGCACTCCTCACCCCTGGCCATCGCCCAGCGGTGATTGAACACGAACAGCGGCTTGAGGATAAGGGAGAACGTGCGCACCAGCGGTTTGTCGGCCCGGACGCGCCAGTCGTAGGTGACGGTGGTCCAGCGGCCTTCCGGCGTGAAGGTCCACACGCCACGGCCCACAAGGTCGTCCCACGCTTCAAATGAGAACTCGTGCGGGCGACGTGACTCGGTCCCCCGGAATTGCCAGCGGAGGATGTAGGGTAGCCATCCCTTTGTGACGAGCGCAACGCTCCTGCCGGCGCCGCGTTCGTCACCTTTCGCGGTCTCTTGTGCATTCAGGTACACCGCGGGCCACCAGCGCAGCAGGCCGAGGGGATCGGATAGGACGTCCGAGACCTCCTCCGGCGTTCCGTCAACGCGCCAGTGCGTAACGAAGTGGTACTCGTTGATCGGCACACATCCTCCAGGCAACCGCTATCTGCGGCGGAACTCCTGCGCCAGGTGGGCGGCGCTCAGGTGCAGCACGGTGGGCCTGCCGTGGGGGCAGGTCTGCGGCTCGCGGCAAGCGTACAGCTTCTGCAGCAGCTCCGCCATCTCCGCCTGGCTCAGCGTCTGGCCGGCGCGGACCGAGCCGTGGCAGGCGGTGGTCGCGGCCAGCCGCTCCTCAATGGTGGGGAGCGCGGTCTCCGCCATCGTGCTGTCCAGCAGCTCTTTCAGGGCCGGCTCCGGGCCCTTTCCCGAAAGCATGGCGGGCATGGCGCGCACCAGGACCGTCCGGCCGCCGAACCCCTCAAGTTGCCACCCGTACCGCGCCAGGATCTGGCGCATTTGGCCCATGGATTCCACCTGCTGAGGCGTGAGCTCCACCGGCTGAGGCGCCAGCAGCCCCTGGACGTCGGCGCCCGAGCGTTCGGACGACGCGCGCAACCGCTCGTACTGAACGCGCTCGTGCGCGGCGTGCTGGTCCACCAGGTACATGCCTTCCGGGCCTTCGGCCACCACGTAGGTCTCCTGCATCTGCCCGAGCACCCTGAGGACCGGTAGTGCGTCCTTGTGCAATCGCGGCGTGGTGGGCGTTACTTGGCCGGTGGGTGCTTGCGCGGGAGATGTGAAGAGCGCGCCCTGATCGGCAGCGCGGCGCAAGGCATCCGTGCTGGTGGCGGTGGGCGCCTCCGCCGCAGTGCCGGCGGAGTGGGCCACGGCGTCTTCAGGGGTGAGAAACGGGATGGGGGCGTGGGCCACAAGAGTGGCACGCACCGTCCGTTGCACCGCGCTGAACACCGACTGCTCGTCTCTGAAGCGGACCTCCGACTTCGTTGGGTGGACGTTGACATCCACGTCGGCGAGGGGAACCGTCACGTTGAGCACCGCGTTGGGATGCCTGCCCTGCGGCAACACGCCAAGGTAGGCCTGGTCAACGGCAGCCAGCAGCGAGCGGCTCTGAACTGGTCTCCGGTTCACGAAGAGGACGATGCCGCTCCGGTTAGCCCGGTGCTGAGACGGTGGGCTGATCAGCCCGGAAACGGTGATGAGCCTCTCAGCGAGGCCGTCCGTCTGTTGGGGCGCGTGTATTTCCAGCAGCGCCGTGGCCATCGCGTGCCCGTGGACAGACGCGGCGGCTTCACGCATGGAGCCGTTGCCGGCCGATGCCAGCGCCTCTTTGTCGTCGCTGGTTAGCGTGAACGCAACCTCCGGATACGCGATGAGATAAAGGCCCATGAGCGTTTGGACGCGCCCCGCCTCCGTCTGCGGCGAGCGGAGGAACTTCCGGCGCGCCGGGAAGTCGCTGAACAGGCGCTGGACCGTGATGGTCGTGCCTTGCGGGGCGCCGCGCGGCTCCTGGCGATGGACGCGGCCTTGCTGCGTTTCCAGGTACGTGCCGGCGTCTTCCCCCGCCGCGCGGGTCAGGATGCCCACCGATGCCATGGCGGCGACGGAGTATAGCGCCTCGCCGCGGAAGCCGAGCGTCCGCACGCCCTCCAGGCCATCCGCGGTCTCCAATTTGCTGGTCGCGTGGCGCTGGAACAGCAGCTTTGTGTCCCTGGCCGGAATGCCGCAGCCGTTGTCCGTGACTCGCACGAGGTCCAGTCCGCCGCCCTTGAGCTCCACGCCGATGCGGGTTGCCCCGGCGTCGAGCGCGTTCTCCACGAGCTCCTTTACCACCGAGGCGGGCCGTTCCACGACCTCGCCCGCAGCGATCTTGGCAGCGACAGAGGGAGGGAGCACCTGGATAGGCATCACCGCTCCGGAATGGTGTTATGAGGACGCAACATAAGACGTCGCTACCTGAGCATACACCACGTGAGCCGGAGTGAGCCTGCGGACAAAATCGCGCCGCCCGGGCCTGACGGAAAGGCCGACGGGCGGCGTGCTGCTGACCTGGCGGCTACTTTTTGCGGCGTGGCGCCGGCCCCTCCACTCGCTTGCTGCATCGCCTGCTTTACGCGCTGGAGCGACCCGTCCAGCTCGGTGATCGGGTAGATCTTGATGTCCGAGAAGGGGCCAAAGGGGAACTCGGACAGAATTGCGTCAAGCTCCTCCAGGGAATTGACGTTGAGGAGGCCTGCCCCACCGGGAAGACCCGCGAAGCTCCACACGTGTTCCATCTTCTTCTGCGCCCTGTAACGGGCAATCCATGCCTGCATGGCATCAACAAGGGCGGCGCCGGCTTCCGGCGGCGGATCAGGGGGGGACCGTCAACGCGATGACCAGAAAACGCATCGCTCCCTCCTTCTTACTCGGGGCCGTTTCGCGGTCCACCGACCCACTGTCCGGCAGTGTAGGGGAGGAGACGGCTCGGGTCAAGAAAACCACGGGGGGCGGCGGTGCCCTTGTTGGTGCTGCTAAGAACGGTTAGAATGCGTCCAACTCAAACGCCTCTGGCAGGCTGCAAAAGTGGGCTGTAGGGGAGCTATCGGATGGCGCGCCGCTTTTTGGCTGACACGGGACTGGCTGCTCTCCTGACGCAAGCGGAGTCCAGCTCAGACGTTGCCCCTGAAGTGCGCGTCCTCCTCAGCAAAGCGAGTGAGGGGGACGGCCTTGCCCGCGAGGAGGCGCATCTTCTTATGCGCGCTCCGGTGCGAGCCCTGCCGGCTATCTGCCGGGCCGCGGCCTCCTTGCGTGACCGGGGCAAGGGCAAACGGGCAAGCTTCTCCCCCAAGGTATTCATCCCGCTGACGCGCCTGTGCCGCGACACCTGCGGCTACTGCACGTTCCGCCAGGAGCCGAGCCAGTTGCCCAAGCCGTACATGACGCCGGAGGAGGTGCTGGGGGTCGCGAGGGCGGGCGCGCGTCTCGGTTGCACGGAAGCGCTGTTCACGCTCGGCGAGCGGCCCGAGCAGCGGTATCCGGAGGCCCAGCAGTGGTTGCAGCATCGTGGCTATCGCACGACCATCGAGTACCTGCGCGACATGGGCAGCCTTGTGCTCCGCGAGACCGGGCTGCTTCCACACGTCAACCCCGGAACGATGAGCCGGCACGAGATGGAGTCTCTCCGCGAGGTCAGCGTCTCCATGGGGCTGATGCTGGAGAACCTGAGTCCGCGCCTCTACGCGCCGGGCGGTCCCCACGAGCACGCGCCGAGCAAGCGACCCACAGTCCGGCTGAAGACGCTGGAGTTGGCCGGCCAGTTGCGCGTGCCGTTCACGACCGGCATCCTTATCGGCATCGGCGAAACGCCGGAGGAACGCGTGGACTCGCTCTTCGCCATCCGGGACCTTCACGCCGAGTACGGGCATGTGCAAGAGGTGATCGTCCAGAATTTCCGCGCCAAGCCGGACACTCCCATGGCCGGGTGCTCGGAGCCGGATGGCGTTGACATGATGCGCACGCTGGCGATAACGCGCATCGTGCTCGGCCCGGCGATGAACATCCAAGCGCCTCCCAACCTCACCCCATCGGAGTTTCCGCTCTTTCTCCACGCGGGGCTGAACGACTGGGGCGGCGTCTCTCCCCTGACACCGGACTTCGTCAATCCCGAGGCGCCGTGGCCGCATCTCGCCGACCTGGAGCGGGGCACACGAGGCCAGGGATTTGAGCTGGTGCCCCGCCTGCCTATCTACCCGGAGTACCTGGAGCCTGGGCGAGGTTTTGTTGACCCTTCTGTCGCGGAGCGCGCCGCTGAGCTGGCTGGAGTGGACGGATACGTTGCGGGAGGGATAGCGCGCTATGTCACCAAGTAAACAGCCACGGAATGGGACTGAGCAAGGAGACCGGCCCGAGTCCCTCACGGCGCTGCTCACGGCCATGAAGCCGGAAGTCGCCTCGGCGCTGGAGGGCGCGCTGGCGGGCGAGGACCTCTCCGCAGACCAGGCGGTTGCCCTGCTGGAGGGCGGCCCCTCCGAGACGATGGCCACACTCCTGGTGGCCGATGAGCTGCGTCGGCGCACCGTTGGGGATGTAGTCACCTACGTGGTCAACCGGAACGTCAACTTCACAAACGTCTGCATCAAGGGCTGCGGCTTCTGCGCGTTCAGCCGCGACCACCGCGAGGAGGAGGGCTACTTCCTGCCCACTGAAGAGATCCTCCGCCGCGTCCGCGAGGCCTGGGGCCTTGGCGCGACGGAGGTGTGCGTGCAAGCGGGCCTGCCGCCCAAGATGGAGGGCGATCTGTACATCAAGCTCTGCCGCGCCATCAAGGAGGCCGTGCCGGGCATCCACGTCCACGGCTTCTCGCCCGAGGAGGTGCTGTACGGCGCGATCCGCTCCGGCTGCACGGTGCGCGAATACCTCACCGAGCTGAAAGCGGCGGGAGTGGGGAGCTTGCCGGGGACGTCCGCGGAGGTGCTTGACCAGGAGCTCCGGGACCTCATCTCGCCGGGGCGCATCACCGTCCGGCAGTGGACTGAGGTCATTACGACGGCGCATGCACTTGGGATTCCGACCACGTCCACCGTGATGTTCGGGCACGTGGAAACGAGCCGCCACATCGCTGAGCACCTGGCGCTCATCCGCGGCATCCAGCAGGAGACGGGCGGCTTCACCGAGTTTGTGCCGCTCAGTTTCGTCCATACCGAGGCTCCGATGTTCCGGCACGGCACGGTTGCCACGGTCCGGCCGGGCGCCACGGCGCAAGAGGTGCTGAAGGTGCACGCCGTTTCGCGGATCATGCTGAACAACTGGATTCCCAACGTGCAAGCCTCGTGGGTCAAGGAGGGGCCTCGCCTGGCCCAGCTGCTGCTGAGCGCCGGCGTCAACGACCTGGGCGGTACGCTAATCAACGAGAGCATCTCTACCAGCGCGGGCGCGCCATTTGGGCAACTGGTTCGGCCGCGGGAGTTCCGCCAGATGGTGCGCGCCGTGGGCAGGGTCCCGGCCGAGCGCACAACGCTCTACAAGCTCCGGCGCGTCTTTGACGACGGGGACGACCCCGTTGAACCGCTGGACACCGTGGGCGAGCGGCCGGAGGAGCGATTCGGCTCATACCAGCGCCTTGCCCGCTCCAACCAGTTCCGCTACACCCACCCCGCGGGCGCCGCACGGCAGAGCGCCGGCAACCCCGGCGGCCCCCAGGACTAGCCATGGCAGGCGAGCTGCTGGCTCTGGCGGGCGGCGTCGGCGGGGCCAAACTCGTCTGGGGCCTTAGCCAGGTCTTGCCCCCTGAGCAGCTCGTCGTGGTCGTCAACACGGCGGACGACGAGGAGTTCCACGGGCTTCAGGTTTCACCGGACCTGGACACCGTGATGTACACGCTGGCCGGCCTCGCCAACCCGGAGACTGGCTGGGGCATAACGGGCGACACGACCACGGTGCTTTCCGCCCTGGAGCGGCTCGGTGCTCCCGCGTGGTTCAAGCTCGGGGACCGTGACCTCGCCACGCACATCCGCAGGACGGAGCTGCTCCGCAAGGGGGGTACCCTCTCCGCCGTGACCGCAGAGCTCTGCCGGGCGCTGGGCGTCAAGCAGCGGATCGTCCCGATGACCGACAACCGCGTGCGCACCAGCTTGCTGACTGACCAGGGCGTGATGGCGTTCCAGGAGTATTTTGTGAAGCACCGGTGCCAGCCCCGCGTGCGGGACATCATGTACGAAGGCGCCGACTGGGCCTCCCCGTCTCCCGCCTTTGAGCAGGCACTCCAAGAGGCCCGGGCGGTGGTCTATTGCCCCTCCAATCCGTTCCTGAGCCTGGATCCCATCCTGGAGGTGCTCGGCGTCCGGAGACGGTTGCAGCAATTTTCCGGGCCTCGCATCGCCGTGAGCCCCATCGTGGGCGGCGAGGCCGTGAAAGGGCCGGCGGCAAAGCTGTTTAAGGAGCTTGGGCAAGAGCCAAGCGCGCTTGCGGTGGCGCGGCGCATGGTTGGCCTGTGCTCCGTGTTCGTGCTGGACACGGTGGACCAGTCCCTCGCGCAGGAGGTGGATGCGCTGGGGATGCGCGCCGTCGTTGCGGACACCATGATGAACACGCCGGAGGACAAGGTCCGCCTGGCGAAGCAGGTGTGCGGGCTCGCAAGTCCCGACGCTTGACGGTGGAGGAGCGCGCGCGATGGCCCAACGCATCCTTGCTGTTGTGCCCATGAAACCGCTGGATTCCGCGAAGTCGCGCCTGGCGCCGTCGCTGAGCGAGCGGCAGCGTACCGCCATCGCCGTCCGCCTGCTTAAGACGGTGCTGAGTGCGGCGACGGCCTGCCCGTCGGTAAGCAGGACGTGCGTGGTTGGCGGTGACGCGCGTGTGCAGGAGGCGGCCGCCGCGATTGGCGCTGCGTGGGAGGACGATGGCGGCGCAGATCTGAACACCGTCCTGGACGCCGCTTTTGGGCGCTGGTTTCACCAGGGAGGAGACGCGGCGTTGTTCCTTCCGGCAGACCTCCCTCTTGTGGAGCGCGGCGACCTGGGGCGGCTTGTTGAGGCTTCCGGTGGGCTGAGGGCTGTGGTGCTCGCACCCGCGGCTCGCGACGGCGGCACCAACGCGGTCCTGATGCCGCGCACCCTGCGCTTTCCCTTCCGGCTTGGCCCGGGCGGCAGCTATGAGCGGCACCTGCGGCAGGCGAAGGGGCTGGGGTACCCGGTCGCGCGCTACGCCGGCGAGGCGGTAGGTCTGGACGTGGATACTCTGGACGACCTGAACCGCTGGCGCTCGCTCCATCCTGAGGCCTTTGCTGGTCCTGAGGCCTGGGACCTGGCCCAGAGTCCTTCTGATAAGGCTTTCGATCCCACCGCCGGAAAGAGTCCGGATGGGTAGCCGCGTGGGAGAGCCTCTGCGCGTTGGCGTGCTGCTACCGACGCGCGCCGTTGTCCTGCGGGGAGAAGGCAGCCCATCGCCCGACCTGGTGCTCACGATGGCCGAGCGCGTGGAGGCCATCGGCTGTGATTCCGTCTGGGTGGGGGACAGCCTGACGGCCAAGCCGCGCCTGGAGCCGCTGGCTACGCTGGCCGCCGTGGCCGCGCGTACGAAACGCGTGCGACTGGGGACGGCCGTGTTGCTGGCGGCACTCCGGCACCCGGTTCTGCTTGCCCAGACGGTGCACACCCTTGACCAGCTCTCCGGCGGCCGCCTGACGCTCGCGATGGGCGTCGGCGGCACGTTCACCGAGGCGATGCGAAGCGAGTGGGCCGCTGCCGATGTGCCACCGCTGGAACGCGCGGCGCGGCTGGAGGAGACCGTAGCGCTGCTGCGCGCGTTCCGCCAACCGGAGCGCGTCTCGTTCAGCGGGCGCTTCGTCCGCTACGACGGGCCGGCCATGCAGCCGCGGCCTGTCCAGCAGCCGGGCGTGCCGCTGTGGCTGGCCTGCCACGCGCGCACCGGCAACGAGCGGCAATACCGGCGCGCCGCCACGCTTGCGGACGGCATCATCTCCATCACGGATTCTCCACAGGAGTACGCCCGCGTGCTCCGGGCGGTGCGCGGCTACGCCCAGGAGCAGGGCCGCGACCCCGAGTCGCTTCACGCGGCGTTCTACATGACGGTGAACCTGAACGAGGACGAGCCGCGTGCCGCAGCGGAGGCGGAGGCATTTCTCCTGCGGTACTACGGGGTCAATCACTGGGGCCAAGCGTGGGGCCCGTTTGGAAGCCCGTCACGTGTGGCGGAGCGCATCATAGCGTACCGTGACGCCGGCGCGCAGACGGTCATCTTGCGCTTTGCGGGGTTTGACCAGATGCAGCAATTGGAGCGGCTGGCGGATAAGGTGCTGCCCAAGCTCGTCTGACCAGGGGCATGCCGTAGAATGGGCACGAATGAGGTGAGAGACAACATGGCGGAACAGAGGGATGACCTGAAAGCGCGCTATGAGGCGCTGGAGTGGAAGGGGTCGGTGGAGAGCCCGGAGGCGGTTGACCCTGCTGTCCTCCTAGCGTTTGCGTACGACTACCCCGACGCACAGTCGGAAGTGGCCATTGACACGGACGAGTTCACCGCGGTCTGCCCGTGGACCGGCCTGCCCGACTTTGGCAGGCTGGTGGTGCGCTATGTGCCCCAGCGGCTGTGCGTTGAGCTGAAGGCGCTGAAGTACTATCTGCTGGCGTACCGGAACGTTGGGATTGTGCAGGAGCACGCGGCCAACCGGATCCTGCGAGACCTCGTTGCGTGCTGCAAGCCGCGCCAAATGCACCTAAGCCTGGACTACAAGCCACGCGGCGGGATTCACACGGTCGTGGAGGCCGCCTACAACGCCGAGAAGGGGTTCAACGCGCCGGTGTCGCGGTAGGCGTGTCGCCGAGGACTCGCGCTGTGTCAGCCGGTGTTGCCCAGCGCATCGTGAAGCCAAACCGCTCCCCGAACGCCCGCACGGCCTCTTGCCGAACACGCGCCAGGTCCACCGTGACACCGAGCTCTCGCTCCAACGACGTGACCTCTAAGCCAGGCAAGCCACATGGGACGATGTGCCGGAAGTAGCTCAAGTCGGTGGAGACGTTTAGCGCAAAGCCGTGCGTCGTGACGCCGCGGCTCACCCTCACGCCGATGGCGGCAAGCTTGCGTTCATCCACCCACACGCCTGGGAGCCCTTCGCGGCACTCCGACGCCACTCTGAAGTGCTGCGTGGCGCGCATCAGCGCCTCCTCAAGGGTGCGGACGTAGCGCACCGGACCGCCGCCCCATGTGCGCAAGTCTATGATTGGGTAGCCGACGAGCTGCCCCGGGCCGTGGTACGTGACCAGGCCGCCGCGGTCTGTGTGATGGAGCGCCACGCCGAGCCGCGCACGCTCCTCCGGCGTCAGGAGCACGTCGGATTCCCGCCCCCTGCGTCCGAGGGTGAAGACGTGGGGGTGCTCCAGTAGGAGGAGCACGTTGGGGACGGCGCCCTCGGCGCGGCGGACGGCGAGGGCCTTCTGCAGCTCCCAGGCTTGCGGATAGCCCACGCTGCCCAGGTCAAAGACGAGGCACTCTTGTGCGGACATAGCGATGTCCTGGTGCTCCTTGCGCGCTCGCAGCTAGGACAACGAGCCTTCCGGCCCCATCGCCTTAAGGCGACGCTTGACGTCCGACATGAACGCGCCGGCCTCATGGCCGTCCATGATGCGGTGGTCGAAGATGATCGTGAGGTTAATCCGGTCGCGCAACGCGATGGCGTCACCGACCGCGACGGGCTTGCGGACAATCGCCTCCATGGTGAGGATGGCGGCCTGCGGGTAGTTGATGATGGCGTGGGAAACCATGGAGCCCAGCGCGCCGGCGTTGTTGAGCGTGAATGTGCCGCCCTGCACGTCCTGGACGGCGAGGCGGTTCTCGCGCGACTTGGCCACCAGCTCGGGGAGCTTGCGCGCAAGGCCAGCGATGCTGTACTGGTCGGTATTCTGGATGACGGGCACCACCAGTCCTTGTGGTGCCGCCGCGGCAACACCGACGTTAATGCGCTTCTTCAGCACGATCTTGGCGCCGCCCCAGGTGGAGTTCACTTTGGGGTGCAGGCGCAGGCACTCGCCAAGGGCCTTCAGTAATGTGACGTAGGCAGGCGTCGCGCTCTCAGAACGGACTGAGGGCATTGGACCCTCTCCTTACCCCGAGTTCAGGCTCTCAGCCGCGCAGTTCACTACCACGCTTCTCATTATAACAAGAGACCGCCTTCCTCTGCGTACTCAAGGCAGGCAGCTTAAGCAGGGTTCCAACCTGGCTAGGATTGGGTTAGAGATAAATCCTCAGCGCGGCGCAGGCGTCCAGGTGTGGCGGAAAGCGCGACGGAGTACTATGGTGGCGCTAGCGAGATTGAAGAACGAATGCAACGGAGGGGTTGTTCTGATGGCCAAGGTGATGGTGTTTATTGATGGGAGCTGGTTGTACCGATGCCGGGTAATCCTTCGGCAGGAAGTAGCGGACCCCCAATACGTGATTGACTACCACAAGCTCCCTCAGCTTCTGGTGAGCAAGGCGAAAGCGGCGCTGGGGTTGAGCGATGCGGAGCTGGTCCGCACCCACTTCTTCGCCAGCACGCCGGTGAACTTTGACGCGCGCGATACCGATGAGGTGGCGCGGCGCCAAGAGTTCTACGACATGCTCAAGGAGGAGTTCCACTTTGAGACGGAGATTCTCCCGATCGACTTCCGTCGTCGCCGCGTGCACAGGGACGACAGGGACTACGCTGATCCCTTTTCACCGGAGGAGAAGCGCGCGGACGTCGCCCTGGCGTGTTCTATGCTCTACTACGCGGCCGTTCCCCTGGCGTATGACGTGGCGATACCGGTTATTGGAGATGACGACTACGTGCCCGCCCTCCAACACGTTCGCCGCCTGGGCAAGCGGGTCCTCATCGCCAGCGTCCGCGGGAGCTGTGCCGACTCCTACACGGACCCGGTGGACGCCCTCCGGGTGAGGGATGCGGAGACCATCTTCTTGAACGACAACCTGGATACCCTGCGCCTTGAGTACACGCTGCTGCAACTGAGCTGCGATTCCCCAGACCACGTGGGGGAACGGACGTTTGACACCCGCTACCGCCCGCGTCCAGGGGAGCGGGTCTATTGCGAGGAGTGCCGTGCCCGCTACGCCCAGCAGCGCGCCGTGGCCGAGGTCGAGCTGACCAAGCCAGTGGCGCAGGAGCTTGCGGCTCTTGCGGAGCCGGGGTTCATGGTGGGCCGGATTGCCAGCGTGATTGCCGAGCGGGGCTTTGGGTTCATCCGCTCGGAGGACGGGCGCACCTACTTCTTCCACCTGTCGGCGCTGCGGGGGCTGGAGTTCTCGCAGCTCCGGGAGCGCGAGGTCGTTCAGTGCCGCGTGACGGAGGAACCCGGCCCTCATAACCGCAACCGGGGCAACACCCATGACGTCCGGTCGCTGCCGTATTCCCTCGCGCCGGCGAGTCAAATGACCCCCGAGCATGTCGCGGAAGAGGCGCCCTAGCGCGAGCACCGGCTGCGCTCAACAGAGATCAGCACGCCCTCACGACAGGCACAGCAGCGCTGGGGGCGCGCTTGCGCCGCCGTGCTGAAGCGTGACCCGGTCGCCCGCA
This sequence comes from Dehalococcoidia bacterium, assembly GCA_009693055.1. Classification (GTDB taxonomy): domain Bacteria; phylum Chloroflexota; class Dehalococcoidia; order Lucifugimonadales; family SHYT01; genus SHYA01. Next base: position 60,983 of record SHYA01000004.1, read on the forward strand.
GCTAAGCCCAGCGTCTGGGCGAGTCCTGCGGTAACCTCCAAGGTGTTGAGCGCGTCAGCACGAGGAGTGTACTGTGTTAGCCGTTCCCTGGACACGCCGGGTTCGGGTTGCATTGTCTGGATGTCGACCACCACGCCCTCAGCATCCAGCCAGATCGCGTCCAGCGGGATGAGCGTGTTGAGCATCCAGAAGTTCCAGCGCCGCATCGTGTCATGAGCAAAGAGCATCCCGTGGCTGAGGGGTAAGGCAGAGCGGCCCATGAGGCCGTTGGTGCGCTCCTCTGCAGTGTCCGCCACCTCCAGGGTGAGCGCGCATCCCTTGAGGAGGGCGTATCCCTCTACCAGCGGGGAAGAGGCCTGGGGACTTTGCGGCTGTGGGGACGGAGCAACAGGCAAGGCCTGCAGAGTGGGTTGCTGAACATCAGCAGGGGCCTGGCCTGCGTTGTCTCCGCAGGCGGCGAGGAGCGCCGTGGTTGCCGCCAGCGCTACAGCAACGAGTAACCAGACGGCCGGCCGGTGCGCTCGCAACGTAGACATAACGCTATGCATCACAACCCTTGAAATCCGGCAGCGAGCCTTTTCCTTATTGAGCCAACGAACGTTGCTTGGCGCCGCTCACCGATGAGCGAGCTGTTGAAGGGCGATTCGCAGCTGCTCCTCGGCAGGCAGCGGTTGGTCCTTGGGCACGCGCTGGAGAGCGTCGCGCGCTTCGGCCACAGAGTAGCCGAGCGAGAGCAGAGCAGCCAGCGCCTCGTCTTCCGCTGAGGAGGGGACTTTGCCCACGAGGGCGCGGTCGCGGGCAAACTTCTCGCGCAGTTCCAGCACTAGGCGCTCCGCGGTCTTCCTTCCAATGCCCGGCGCCCGCTGCAGCGTCGCGGTGTCGCCCGTAGCCAGCGCCAGGGCGATGGTCTCAGGGGACGCGCTGTTCAGCAGGCTGAGGGCGTAGCGAGGCCCGATGCCGGAGACGGTGAGCAGGAGCTGGAACAAGCGGAGCGCTTCGGGCGTCGGGAAGCCGTACAGGGCGAGCTCTTCTTCCTTCACCAGCAGGTGGGTGTGCAAGTGGACGGCGGAGCCTACGCCGCCGAAGGACTGGAGGGTGGTGGCGGGGGTGAAGACCTTGAGGCTGACACCCCCGACGGCCAGGATGATCCAGGAATCGCCAATGGCCTCCAGCTTCCCTCGTACGCCCGCGATCATGCTCGCGCCGCTCTCACGCGCGTGGGCGCATCCAACGCCAGCAACCGGGAGGTCTGCAAGGACTGCGCGTGGCAGATGGCAACGGCCAGGGCGTCCGCGGCGTCATCCGGCTCCGGCCTCTCAGCAAGCCCGAGGAGGAGCTTGACCATCTCTTGCACTTGCTCCTTGGAGCTCCGGCCTTCCTGGCTGACCGCACGCTTGACCTGGGCCGGCGCGTAGCGGGTGACGGGAATGCCGTGCTTGGCGGCGGCGAGCAACGCCACAGCCTGCGCCTGCCCAACGGCGATCGCGCTGCGAGCGCTGGTCCGGTAGCCGTTTCCCCCGTCCGAGGAGCGGGGCAGAAAAGGCTCTTCCACCGCCATCGCGTGAGGACGCCAGACGCGCAGCACTTCAAGCAGGTCGCGGTAGAGGAAGGCGAGGCGTTGCTCAATCGGGGCGGATGCCGGGGCCTTGAGTACCCCATAGCCGGCGCAGCTAATCGCCGAACGGCTCACGTCCAGGAGGCCGTAGCCCATCCGGATGGTGCCTGGGTCAACGCCGAGCAGCCGCTCCGCTGCCGTTGCGGGCGCAGGGGAGCTACGCCGCTGCCTTATACCGCTCAAGGACGCTCTCAGGGAAGTCCGCGTTGGTGGCGACGCGCTGCACGTCGTCCAGCTCTTCCAGCCGGTCGAATAAGCGCAGGGCTTGCTCCGCGGGGCGGTCGTCCAAGTGCGTTAGGGTCTTGGGGACCATGGCGATCTCCGCGGTCTCGGGCTTGCTGCCCTTCGCCTCCAGCGCCTTGCGGAGGCCTTCCAGCTTAGCTGGCTCGCAGCGGAGCTCTACGTATGAGCCGTCTATGGTGAAATCGTCCGCTCCCAGGTCAATCGCCAGCAACGCGACCTCTTCAGCGCGTTCCGGCTTCACCTGGAGCGTGACCGTGCCCTTTTGTTCGAACCCCCAGCTTACGGAGCCGGCCTGACCGAGCTTCCCGCCGTTCCTCTCCATGACGTTCCGGATTTCCGAGACGGCCCGGTTCCGGTTATCGGTGACGACGAACACCAGGATAGCCACGCCGCTTGGCCCGTACCCTTCGTAGACGAACTCTTCCAGCGTTGCCTGGTCGTCCGTGGCGCCGGTGGCCCGCTTAATGGCGCGCTCAATGTTGTCCATCGGCATGTTGCCATCGCGCGCCTTCTCCACGGCGAGCCGGAGGCGGGCGTTCATGTCCGGATCGCCGCCGCCCTGGCGGGCCGCCATCATCAGCTCGCGGGTGAGCTTGGTGAACAGCTGCCCACGCTTGGCGTCAGCAGCACCCTTCTGGTGCTTGATCGTCTTCCATTTTGAGTGTCCGGACATCGGGTATCCCCTCGGTACGGCGCTGTGCTCCGCCCTGAAGCGGGCCGCTCAAAGGATCTGGAGCGTTACTCGCGTTCCCTGCTTGACCGCCGCAACCCGTACCATCAGCCGCATTGCTTGGGCCACGCGGCCCTGCTTGCCAATGACCCGGCCCTTGTCCTCCGGCGCCACCTCAAGCTGGATAACTTTTACGCCGTCCAGCTCGGATTCCGAGACTTTAACGGCGTCCGGGTTATGGACGAGAGCCTTCGCCATGTACTCAACGAGGTCCTTCATGAGCCTTGGCCTTTTCTAGCGTTCCCAGCTTGCGGAGCATGTGCTCGACCGGGCCGGAGGGCTGGGCGCCGTTGCGCAACCACCGGAGCGCCTTCTCCTCGTCCACGACCACCTTGGGCGGGTCCACCATGGGGTTGTAGGTGCCCACCTGGTCCACGTAAGCGCCGTCACGTGGCGCTTTGCGGTCAACGACGACGATCCGGTACGACGGCTGTTTGCTCTTGCCCACGCGGCGGAGCCGGATGCGAAGCATAAGTCTCCTGTTCTCTCGTGCAGGGATAGCTTTTGCCATTGTAGGCGGTGCTGAAAGGCGTGTCAACGGCCTTGCGCGTGGGTACGATGCGCCAGCAGGGCGTACCCCTGCACCCCTTCGCTTCGCTCAAGGGCAGGCTCTGTACCCCCTCGCTCCACTTGGGGCAGGCTCTGCACTCTTCATGCGGAAGGAGCGTGGGCGTGTTGACCAAGCTGGCTCCGGCACGAGGGCAACCTAACCCCCGCGCTATGCTCGCGGCCGCCTCGGTGGCTGCAGGGCTTGGTGTGCGCAGACACCTGTGCTATCATGCGTTGCCATGCAGCGCATCACGAGCGTGTACGACTTCCACACCCACACGTTTTTCAGCGATGGGGAGCTTGGCCCGATTGAACTTATCCGCCGGGCCCTGGTGAACGGTTACAAGGCGATCGCGGTGACCGACCACGTAGGCATCTACGACCAGGAGCGCATTCTGCCGGTCCTGGTGCGCGAGTGCGAGGTCGCGAGCCGCGAGATGGGGATTGTCGCTATCCCCGGCGTCGAGCTAACGCACGTCCCGCCGCACCTTATTGACCAGGCGGCCCGTAAGGCCAAGGACCTCGGCGCGCAGATCGTCATCGTCCACGGCGAGACGATTACGGAGCCGGTGGCGCCTGGGACCAACCGCGCGGCGTTGCTGTCCCGCTCCGTGGACATCTTAGCCCACCCCGGATTCCTGTCGGAGGAAGACGCGGCGCTGGCGAAAGAGCGGGGCGTCTACGTAGAGCTCTCCGGCCGACGCGGCCACAGCCTTACGAACGGCCACGTGGCCCGCCTCGCCATCGCCGCGGGGGCTGCCACGCTGGTGAACTCGGACGCGCACGTGCCGGGCGACTTGCTCACTCCGCTGCTGGCGGCCGCCGTGGCGCGCGGCGCCGGCCTTAGCGATGAGCAGGCCTTGCAAACCCTCCAGACCAACCCGTTGGCGCTGCTGCGGAAGCTGGAGCGTCTCTTTCCCTCCACGTAGCGGGGCTTTTCCCCTGGATGCAAAGGAAAAGACGCTGGTCACCAGAGCGCGCGGTACTTGTGCGGCAAAGCGTCCGCGTTCAGGCGCGGGACGACGGCGGCAGGGGTGAAGGCAAGCGGGTCTTAGCCCTAAGGGCGAGGCTACGAGTAAGCCTAGCCCTTGGTGATGCGGAACAGCTTGGTCTTGCACACGGGGCACGTGCCGCGCACCGCCGGGCGGCCGTTCTTGAGCTTGACCTCAGTGGCGCCGGCGATCTGGCGCTGGGCCCGGCAACGCAAACAATACGCTTCTGGCATGGCGTTCCCCCCCTTGCAACAATAGAACGAACATAGCGGTGCGCCGGAGCCGTGTCAAGGACTTCGGCCCCATCTCTTGCGCTCATGTGGTAGGAGATACGCTCCCATGGGCAAACCGCACAGAGAGGGCCTTCGGGTCCATGGAGGCCAATTTCAAGAAATGGGCAAAAGTTCCCGTGAAATGGCTTGATTGTTTCCTAAAATTGCTTCTATACTCATTTTTATCTTCGTTCAAACAGCGGTGGCCCAACGCCCGTTGAGGTCACCCCGGAGAGCGTTTGTAGATAGGAGGTCCCCATGCTTCGCGAGTCCACGTCCGTTCAAACCGACCGCCCGGAAACCAGCGACCCTCTGGATGACTACCTTGCCCAGCGCATGGCCAGCCGCCTCTCCTTCCGGTACCGCCGAGGGCTTCCGCACAGCCCGGGCGTGTTCCACATTCCCTGGCACCATGGGGTCATGCCCAGGCGCATGTCCGCGCCCCGTCCGGAGCGTGTCGCTTGCAGGATAGAGCGCCCGCAGCCGCAGCCCTACGCGATGGTAGCTCCGCGTCCGCTCTCTCAAACCGGCAGAATCCTGCGCACTCTGGAGATGATGTCCTGCGGTATCGCCGGCGGGCTGATCGGCGCCTCCATCATGGGAGTCCCGTCCCTGACTTCCCGGGCTGCGCAGTTTGAAGCGGCGTACGTGTTCATGGTCCCGCTTGGAGCAGTCGTGGGCGTTCTCGGCGCTTATCTGCTCGTGTGGAAGCGCTGGGCCTTGAAGAGTGAAGCAGAGGAATAAGCAGCGTCCTCGCCGCAGCCGCCGTTAGAGGGAGAAGTGGCCGTTGGCCCTCGGGCAGACGTGCTGCTCCGGTCCCAGGGGCGCCTCGCAGAGAGGGCAGAGTGGCCGTCCGGCGGCGCACGCCCCTGTCGCCTCCTTTGCGAACCGCCCGATCAGAGCGCGTCCGATGAAGACTCGGACAAGGACGCGGCCCCTCCTCATGCTCTGGTCGCTCAGATCAAGGACGAACCAGTCCTGCTCCTGGTCATAGCCGAGCGCCAAGCGCCCGACCTGGAACTCAAGGTCGGCCTGCCGCTGGGTATGCGCAGGACTAGGCGTGCCGCGTGGCTCTTGTCGTTTGGTTTCTTCAGAGGCGAGCAACTCCTGGATGGTCAGCGCGAGTTCCTGGAGCTCCGCCTTCTCTACCCAGGCGCACGCCTTGCCACCCTCGGCCTCGATGAGGACGCGGAAGCGCCGTTGCCCGGGAACGCCAAGCGCCTCAGCCTTGATGGTGGACGCGTGGCCTAACTCATGCTCCGCCTTTGGCATGTGCCCGCCTTAGCTCACTGATTCCGAGGTCATGATAGCATGCGTTCTTCGCTGGTCGCGTAGGTCTTACGCTGACGCACGCCATTCCTCTACACAATACCGTCTGTTCGTAGTGCATGGACCGCCTGAGGCTCCAACGCGAGGAGCTGCGCGAGCACCTCTCCCGTGTGTTGCCCAAGGTCTGGAGGCGGAAGCGCCACCTTGCCCGGCGTGCGCGAGAGCTTGACCGGGACGCCGGTAAACTTCCAGCGGCCAAGGCGGGGGTGCGGCAGCTCCACGATCATTTCGCGATGGGCTACCTGCGGGTCTTGGAGCACCTCGGGGATTGTATTCACCGGCCCGCACGGGATCCCCAAGGGGAGCATTTCATCCAGCCACTCCCCAGTGGTGCGCTGGCGGATAGCACCGGCCAGGACCGGCTCCAGCTCCACGATGTGCCGGGTCCGTTCCCAGGGGGTCAGGAAGCGCGGGTCGTCAATCAGCTCCACGTGACCGATGGCGGCGCAGAACAGAGGCCAATGGCCGGGATTGCTGCCGGTGATGCCCACCACCAGCCAGCCGTCTTTCGTCTGGAACGCCTGGAAGGGGGTCATGCCAGAGTGGCGGGTGCCCAGCGGTTGCGGCGTTTCGCCCGTCGCCACGTAGCGCGCGACAGCATTTTCGACCAGCGCCACCTGGCAGTCGAGCATGCTGACGTCCACCATCTGGCCTTTGCCGCTCTTGGAGCGCTCGAAGAGCGCGGCGCAGATGGCCATCGCAGCGGTCATGCCGGCGTTGATGTCGCCGATGGCTGAGCCGACGCGGAGGGGCCTGCCCCCCTCTTCGCCCGTGATGCTCATGATCCCGCCCATCCCCTGGGCCACGATGTCCAGCGCGGAGCGTTCCGCGTAAGGGCCGGTCTGCCCAAAGCCGGAGATGGCGCAGTACACCAACGCGGGGTTGACCACGGCCAGGGCGGGATAATCAACGCCCAGTCGCTTCAGCGTGCCCGGCGTGTAGTTTTCCACCACCACGTCCACCTTTTGCGCCAGGCGCAAGAACAGCTCCCGCCCCTCAGGCCGCTGCAGGTCCAGCGTCATGCTCCGCTTGTTCCGGTTGACGCTCATGAAGTAGGCGCTGTCGCCGTTGACGATGGGCGCCGTGCCGCGCGCCGCGTCGCCGTAGCCCGGGCGTTCCACCTTGATGACGTCGGCGCCCATGTCGGCCAGCATCATGGTGCAATAGGGGCCGGACAAGATCCACGTGAGGTCCAGGACGGTGGTGCCTTCCAGCGGGCCTGCCATACGCTCCCCCTTCTGGTGCGACTTCTGCCCCGATACTAGCACCGCGACCTCGGGTGAGGCTATGATGGCGCGAGCAAGGAGGCCGTCGGTGAGTGGGTTCCAAAAGGCTGTTGAGCAGGCGCAGGAGTTCATGGCGCGGCGCCGCATCCCCGCGTGGCTCCTGTACGACTACCGCGGCAGCAACCCGGTGTTCAGGAGCGTCGTGGGCCCCATTACCCACGTGACGCGGCCGAGCTGGTGCCTCATCCCGCGAAAAGGCCCGCCGCAGCTCCTGGTCCACCACGTGGATGCCGGCAAGTTTGCCGCCCTGGGCGTTGACCTGCGGACGTTCAGCAGCAGGCACGAGATGGCGCGGCTGTTGGGTTCGCTTGTTGCCGGATACGGCAGCGTCGCGATGGAGTACTCGCCAAAGGGGGTGCTGCCCCGCGCATCCAGGGTTGACGCAGGCACGGTGGAGCTGGTCCGCTCCCTGGGGGTGCGCGTGACCTCTTCGGCGGACCTGTTCCAGTACGCGGCGCAGCGCTGGTCAGCGGAGCAGCTTGCATCGCACCGGGACGCCGCCGCGAGGCTCACCGCCATCGTGGAGCGCGCCTTCGTCCTGATCCGCGACTCAAGCCGGAGTCCCACCGAATGGGAGGTCGCGGAGTTCATCCGGCGGGAATACGCCAGGGAGGGGATGGAGACGGACGCGGGTCCTGTAGTGGCGGTGAACGCGCACGGGAGCGACCCGCACTTTGACCCCGTCCAGGAAGATGTTCGTTCAATCCGTCAGAGCGATTGGGTGCTCATCGACCTGTGGGCCAAGCGTCTCGGCCTCGACACTATTTACGCCGACATAACGTGGGTCGGCTACGTGGGCGACAAGGTGCCGCCGCAGCACCGCAAGGCGTTCAACCTGGTGCTCAAAGCAAGGGATAGCGCGCTTGACTTCGTTGCGCTCAGGTCGCGCAAAGGCCAGCGGATTCGTGGCTGGGAGGTGGACCGGGTCGCCCGCAACGTCATCCAGAAGGCGGGCTACGCGAAGTTTTTTACGCACCGCTTAGGGCATAGCCTGGGCGGGGAGGTCCACGGCGACGCGGTGAACCTGGACTCCTGGGAGACGAAGGACACCCGCGAGCTGCTTCCTGGACTGGGGTTCACGATTGAGCCGGGCGTGTACCTGCCGGAGTTCGGCATGCGCTCCGAGATAGACGTGTATCTGTCGGAGCGGGGACCTGAGGTGACCACACCACCGCAGCGGGACGTGGTGCTGCTGGGGTAGTGATTAGCTTGTTCGGCTACAACCCCTTCACTCGGGCGTTCGCCCAGGAGGGGCCTAGCACCCTCACATAGGTGGTTGGCCGGTGGGGTACACGCTCTCCATGTAGCCTGCGATCTCCTGAACGTGGAGGTCGGAGACTGCGACCTCCGGCGTGTACACAATGGAATCCCCGGCCCACATGAGGGAGGCGCGCGCGTCGTCTCCCACGGCCAGGATGTTGTTGAGGAGGCGCTTCGCGTTGTCGTCGATGCGCAGCGCGTTCGCCCTGATGGGCTTGCCGGGGTGGCCGTTCTCAATGAGGAACGAGTCGCCGATTACCGTGGAGGTAAAGTCGGCGGCAGCCATCCCGTTGATCGGGTACGTGTACCAGATGCGTCCGATGTACAGGCCGTTGCCGACGCGGCGCAGCAGCTCCTCGTGTGAGCACGGGTCTGCCCCCTCAACGATGATGTTGGTCCCAAAGACGCCCGGCGGTGAGTCAAACTGGCGGCCTCCTCCCCTCAGGAATCGGAAGCCGTTGCGTGGGGCGATCGCCTCCAGGAACCGGGCCGGGTCCACACCCAGTTTCTCCTTGGCCTTCGGGTCGTGGAGGATCCGCTGGGTTGTGTAGTAGTTGGAAAGCGCTCCGACGAACCGACCCTGCTTGATCAGATCAACCCTGCCGGTTGGCAGCCCCTCGCAGGTGATGCCTTTGCTGCCTGCCAGGCCCGGGAGCGAGGCGTCGTCGTAGATGTTCAGCAGTGGTGAGGCGACCTGCTGCGTGAAGGCGCCCTGGAACGGGGATGCCCCCGCGTAGAGGGTGTCCAGCGTCAAGCCGGGCAGCAGGATCAGGTTGAGGATGTCCATGACGGCCTGCCGTCCGAGGACGACGCGGTACCGGCCCGTAGGGACCCGCACGCCGCCGATGGAGGCGATGGCGTTCCGGGCCGCTTGACGCCCGGCGTCCGCGCTCAGCCCTTTCAGGTGGCTTCCCGCCCAGAAGCCGGTGCCTTTGGCGTCCTTGCTCTCCACCATTGCGGTGGTGAACACCAGCACCACGGTGCTCTCGTCGGTCTGGACGTGGGGGAAGTGGGTGGAACACACCGCGATCTGCTCTTGGAGCATGGTCACGTCGCCGCCAAAGATCAGGCCGAGGTCACGGAGGCGCTCCGGCGACTCCGCGGCGAGCAACAGCTCCTCAGAGGACTCAAACACCTCCAGCGCCCCCTCCAGCGGCATCCAACCGGCGCGCACCAGCTCTCCGTCCGTGATGCGCATGACCGCGGGGTCGTGGTAGCGGGCCGGCTTGCGGCGCACGCCGCCCGGCGGCTTGGGGAGCGAGACAAAGTCGGGGTCGCGGACGGCGCTGTGCCGGGCCTTCTGCAAGGCGTGGCGCGCGCCTTCAAGCGAGATGTCGCTCGGCTCCGCGCCGAAGCCGGTGTACACGCCGTCCGGCCGCTTGAACGTGGCCCGGACACCGATGCCGTACGACTCCAGGGACTTCGGCTCCTCAAGCCCGTTGCTCGGGATGTGCGAGGTGTAGCTGATGCGGGCAAAGAGGCTGCCGTTGCTGGCGACAAACACCTCCACCTCCTCCACGTCGGGCTGAGTTTTCAGGTGGTCCAGCGCCTCCTGCGCCGCCCGTCTGAGGATTCCAGTGCTGAGCATCAGGCGCCTCCCGATCCGCCCAGCCGGGCGACGCTTCGCATGGTAGGCCCGCCGTTGCCCATGCGCTTGGCCTGCATCGGCTGCCCCTTGCCGCAGTTGGGGATGGCGAACATTTGAAAGTCGGTGCCCACGGCGTCCACGCGAGTGAAGTAGTCCCGGCTGTCCGCCATGACGCTGCCGTCGCGGTACATCTGCCCCAACTGGCCGTCGCGGACCTCGTACACCTTGATCGCGGAGATGCGGAAATTCTCGCGGGACTCCGAGGCCGACGGGATGCGATGCCCCACCACGTAGTACCCGCGGTCCACGTCCCGGAGAATCTTCTGCGGGTCGTCCTCACCGGGGCTGAACGCCGTGTTGGACATGCGGATAAGCGGCACCATGGAGGCGTCTACGGCCCGGTAGTGGGCGTTGGACTCCGCCTCAAGAACGCCGGCCGTTTCACGGCTGCTTAGGAACTCGGTGTACACGCCCCGGTCAATGTTCACCACGCGCCTGGCCGGAGTCCCTTCGTGGTCGTACGCATAGTGCCCCAGGGCGTCCATTGTGGGATCGGAGAACGCCGAGAGCTTGGAGGACGCCACTTGTTTGCCGAGCTGGTTCTCGGTGAGGGAACGGAAAAGCCAGCTTCTGCCCGCGTACGCGGTCTCCATCTTCAGTGCGCGGTCCAGCTCGGACGGATGACCGATCACTTCGTGGCACACGAGCGCGTTGAAGTGAGGATCGGTGACCACCACCACGTCGCCCTCCGGCGGCTTCAGGGGCGGCGCGTTAGCCACCTCCACGGCGGTCTCGCCCAGCTCCTTGGCGAACTGGTGGAGCGGCTTGAGCTTGTAAGAGGCCGAATCGTACCCCTCCGTGAGCACTTCCCATCCTCTGAGGTGGCCGGTGTAGTCGTACAGCTCAAGCGAACCCGTCTTGCCCGCGACCACCACCAATGCGAAGCCTTCGGTCAGCGCGTAGCTCTCGTCCAGATCATGGCCCTCGGAGCTTGCGAACAGCTCGCGGACGAGGCCCGTGCCAACCGCGACCAGGTTGAACTGAACCTGGTCGCTCACCGCCGCGACCAGCTTGGACATCTCCGTCGCCGTGGAGATGACCGTTGACAACGGCACGGAGCGGGGGTCTTGACGGAACACGGGCGGCACCACTCGTATCTGGGCCTGCGCCGGGGCGAGCGCGGCGCCCCGGATGGCGGCGCCCAGCCGCGGGAAGCGCTGGGCGGCAGTGGCCTTTATCGCCGCGTTCGCCAAGGCTCGCGCATGCGCGTGCCGCACCCCGTCCTGGAGCACGGTCTGGAAGCGAGCGACATCGGCTCTGCCAAGCAGCTGGCCGTAGTAGCCGCCGGCGGTGGGGTTGCCGGCCAGCACGCGCACGCCAAAGGAGAAGGCGTAATCGTGCACCCCCTGCCTTTCTTTGCCGTCCTCAGCCATGCAGGAGGACCGTTCGCTGACCTCCACGCGGATATCGCAGTGGCGGACGCCGGGCAGTCGGCGCGCGTACTCTGTAGCGGTGGACTGCACCAGCGGTTTGAGCTTGTCGAGCAGGTCAACGCTGATGATGGCCATGTCGTTGCTCCTTACCCAGCCGGCAGCGCGGAGAGGTAGCCGTTCAAGCGGCTACGGAGGGGTTCTGACGATTCTCCTACGTCAAGGGAGGTTTGTCCACCACTGCACCTGGGCGGCTTGCTGCTCTACTATGGGTGTACCCGGCACGCAGCGCCCCGCGCTTGGGGCACGCTGACTAAGAGGAGGGCACCATGACCTACCGGTACCTGGTGTACGAGAAGAAGACCGCCGTCGCGCATATTACCCTGGACCGGCCGGAGAAGCTGAACGCCCTCTCGAAGGCCCTCCAGGACGAGCTGATGGCCGCCGTGGAGCGGGCAGACGACGATGACGACGTGCGCGTCATCGTGTTGAAGGGGAATGGTAGGGCGTTCTCCGCAGGCTATGACATAACGCCAGGGACCCGGACGCCGGGCGAATACGGTGGACAGAACATTCGGAAGGACATCAAGGGCTTGCGCCGGTTGCAGGAGCGGTGGAGCGCGCTGTGGTCCGTGGGCAAGCCAATCATCGCGCAGGTGCACGGGTACTGCCTGGCAGGCGCCACCGACCTGGTGCTTCACTGCGACCTGATCGTTGCTGCGGAGGACGCCAGCATCGGCTATCCGGCGGTTCGCGCGCTCGGCTCCCCGCCCACGCACATGTGGACCTACCTGGTCGGGCCGCAGTGGGCCAAGTATCTCCTGCTGACGGGCAACTCCATAGACGGCCGCACCGCTGAACGGATTGGCCTGGCCTGGAAGGCCGTTCCGGCAGCCGAACTCGACGCCGTGGTTGATGAACTTGCGGAGACGCTGGCGAAGGTGCCCTTAGACCTTCTGGCTGCGAATAAGGCGATCTGCAACCGTGCTGTGGACTTCATGGGACGCGCGCTCGTGGAGCAGCTTGCGGCGGAGAACGACGCCATCGCGCACCAGTCGCCCGTCGTCGCCGAGTTCTACCGGCTGGCGGAGCAGCGCGGGCTGAAAGCCGCCCTGGAGAAGCGTGATGCTCCTTTTAGGGACTCATCGGCGACGAAGCCGAAGACTTCCTAGCAGTTCGAGACAAGCCTCCAAAGATGCTGCGGTGGTGGCGGAAAAAGAGAGGGGAGCTCGACGCTCCCCTCTCTTTGCGTGTTCTGCTCTCAGGCTAGCGGTTTGGCACCTTACTGAGGTCCAGCATAGTGAGCCAGCTTGGGCCATTGAAGCAGCACCACCAGGCGACCTGGTGCGCCGCGCCGTTGAGGGTCCACGGCTGCATCAACTGGAGCGATGTTGGCGGCGCAATCCGGATTAGGTAGATGTTTTCCAACTCGTGCTTCTCAAACTCCCACAGCATCGCCGCGCGCTTGGCCGGGTCCATCTCTGAGCGGACCTGGGGGTACAGTTCGGTGACCCAGGGGTCGTCAACCTCCTGGAAGTTCAGCGCCTGCCCTTTGGTGAAGTGGCTCAGCGCCGTCTCACCCTCCGCCCAGTAGCTGATGTTCCAGCCGTACTGGTGGTACAGGCCGTTCCACGAATGGTCGTACAGTTGTGTCGCCCAAGCTACGTAGTCAGCGATATTGATTTTCACGTCAATGCCCAGGTTCTTCTTCCAGTTGGCCTGGAGAACGACCATGGCATCGTATGGACCCCCGGATGAAAAGAAGCTGGGCAGGATGATGTCGGTCTTAAAGCCGTTTGCATAGCCCGCTTCTGCCATAAGCTGTTTAGCCCGCGCAACGTCAAGCTGGTAATACTGGCCGGCCTGGTCCAGCGTGTAGTACCAGTCGGCGCCAAAGAAGTCGCGGCTCACCAGGTTGGGGAAATAGGCAAAGTTTTCATACGCTCCCTGCCAGACGCTGGGCAGGTCCATCGCCAGCGTCATTGCCCGGCGTACACGAACGTCGGCCAACGGGCCCTTCAGTTGTGGCCTCAACACCGTAGTGCCTCCCAGGACTGCCTGGGCGTGCACCTGGACTCCCGGTGACGCTCTTTGATAACCAGCCACTTCACTGGGCTGGAAAACAAAAAACTCATCAACCTTGTTGGTGGTAAAAGCGGCCTTCTGAGCAGCCGGTTCGGGAATGGCGATGCCGACCCAGCGGTCTATGTAGGGTAGCCCCTTGAGGAAGAACTCGGGATTCCGTACAAGGACCACCTTGCCAAGGACTTCCGTCTCATTATCTTTGACCAGGAAGGGCGCTGGGCTAAGCAGCTTGCCCCCAAGGCAGCCCTTCTCGTCGTAGCACTCCTTGGGGAAAAGCCCCATGGAGCTGTTCGCCATGTGGCGCAGGAACTCAAAGTGGGGTGCGGACATCGTCAGCTTGACCGTGTAGCGGTCCACCGCCTCAATGTTCTGGACGAGTTGGAAGTTGTCTTTCAGGATTCCTTCGCTCTTCTGAACCCCAAGGAACCAGACGATATCATCGGACGTGACTTCGCGGTCCGTCCTGGTCATCGGTGCAATAGCAGGCCACAGCACGCCCTTGCGGATGTGAAAGACGTAGGTCAGCGGGTCGGGCAGCTCCCAAGTCTGGAATACGGAGGGGACGATGGCGATGGACTGGTTGTGCGCGTACTCGCCGTTGCAGACGCTGTAGTCGCTGTCCCGGCCGACCATGCTGCAGCGCCCCATGTCAAACAGCAACAACATGCCCGCAAAGGACGGACGGTTCAGCGATTGCAGGTGGAGGTATTCCAAGGTATAGGCTGGGTTCCAGCCGGTGAAGCTGTTCGTGACGCTCTCTCCGCCGTACTGGGCCTTCTTCCAGAGGGGCAGCTTGGTCTGGTGGTACTCGTAGAGCAGCTTGACGCCCTCATTCTCGGCAATCAGCTTGTGCGGGTAGAAGGCTGGGCCACCGGGTACCAGCGGCTCCCCCTCCGGGTAAGCTAAGATGGTTTCCAAAGCGGTGGAGGGTTGCTCGGTGAGCTCAGCCTGTGGAGCGGGAGCGGCCGCCGGGGCTCCCGATGGCGCCGCCGCAGGCGCGGGGGCGGCAGCAGGAGCGGGTGCGGTGGCAGGTGCGGGCGCCGCCGCTTCCTCATCGTCGCCTGCGCACGCCATGGCGACCAGCAAGACGGAGACGAGGAGAACGAGGAACCCGAGACGGCGTTTGTTGAGCATGGGCACTCCTCTCAGATGTTTCCGATCGCTAGAGACTGGGCTACCCGTTTCCGGAAGCCAGCTACTTAACGATAGCGCAAGGTAGCACGCCAGCTATGGCCTGTCAATCACGTCCGCCGCCCCCCAACCGCTCCAAGCCAGCTCTCTGGTGCGACCGACTTCTCCTTTACACGCGCCGGCGCATGGCGCGTTGAATCTGGCGATCGACCTCCCGCTCCGCTATCCGCTCACGCTTCTCGTACTGGCGTTTCCCCTTCGCCAGCCCAAGCTCCACCTTTGCGACGCGCTTCTTGATGTACAGGCGGAGAGGCACGATGGTGAAGCCCTTTTGTGCCACGCCGGCCGTGAGCTGGACAATCTCGCTGTGGTGGAGGAGGAGCTTGCGCTTGCGCCGTGGCTCGTGGTTATGCGGCCCCCCCTTGGAATAGAGGGGGATGTGGGCGTTGAGCAGCCACAGCTCGCCGTTTTCGGGGAAGGCGTACGCGTCGCTCAGGTCAACGCGTCCCTCGCGGAGCGACTTGATCTCCGTGCCCTGAAGGATGAGCCCCGCTTCGAAGCTCTCAAGGATGGTGTAGTTCGCGAACACGGCGCGGTTCTGAGCGATGACGAGGAGCTTGGGCTTCGCCGCGGAAGAGGCTGCGCTGGAGGTGGGCCGCGTCGGAGGCATGGCGTTGCGCGGTGCTACGGCGCTGGGACCGCTGCGCCGGCCTCCAGGCGAAGGAGCTCCAGGGCTCGGTCCAATTGCGTGTCGCCCTCAAGCCCTCCCGTGGTGCCGATGACCTGCAGGTCCGGCGCCAAGCCCTTCCCCTCAATCTGGCGGCCGTAAGGGGTATACCAGCGGGCTGTGGTGTAGTACAACCCGCCTCCGTCCGGCAGCGGACGGAAGAGGTTGACGCTCCCTTTGCCGAAGGTGGTCACGCCCACGAGCTTGGCGTGGCCGTAGTCCTGGAGAGCGCCCGACAACACCTCGCTGCCGCTGGCGCTGAACTGGTTCACCAGGACGACCAGCGGCAGGTCATGCGCGAGGCCTTCGTTATCGCTCTCCCAGTCGGTGCGTTTCCCATTGCTATCAATCTCGTACACCACCAGGCGCTTGTCGAGGAACTGACTTGCGACATCTACGGTTGCGCGCAAGAAGCCGCCCGGGTTGTTGCGGAGGTCGAGCACAACGCCCTTGGCACCCCTGCTGGCGATCTCTCTGAGGGCGGCTTTTACCGCGTTGGGCGTGTTCTCGTAGAAGAAGGTGATGTTGAGGTATGCGAGCTGGTCGTTGGTCATGTTCCAGAACACGCTCTCCAGGGTGATCGTGTCCCGCCTCGCCCGGACGGTCACCGGCTGGTCTGCGCCAAGGTGGAGGACCGTCAGCGCAACCTCGGTCCCCTTTTTGCCACGCACGCGGTAGACGACGTAGTCCAGGCTCCAACCATCTACAGACTCGCCCTCCACGGCAAGAAGCGTGTCGCCCGCTTTGATTCCAGCCTCCGCCGCTGGGCTGCCTGGCATGGGAGTAAGGATGGTCTTTCCACCGCGGCTGTACACGTTCGCCCCGATGCCTCCGTAGTTTCCATAAAAGTCCTGCGACCACGTGGGGTACTGCTCGGGCACGACGTACTCGGTGTGGGGGTCCTGTAACGCCTTGACGAAAGCCCTGATTGCTTCCTGGCCAAGCTTCGTGTCGTCGAGCTGTCGAGACGGGTCGTGGTTTTCATAGAGGGAAGCCCACTGGTCCCAGAGGAGGGTGAGTTCTTTGGGTACCTCTTTGGGCGGCTTTGCGCGGGGACCTGCCGCGGCTCCTTCTTCAAGAGGTTCCCCCGCCTGCGCGTAGACTGCTTCTGTCGTAGCTTTCGTGAGCGCTTGCGGGTTGAGGGTCTTCTTGTCTATGAAGTCGTCCTTCAAAATGTCCCACGCGGACCAGAGTGCGACCAGCGGCTGCTCCGGGACACGGAGCTGCTGTGAGATGACGGGCGCCGTGGAGACGGCGGGAGCAGCTGGGGCAGCAGGCCCCTGAGCAGCAGATCCCTGATCGGAGGAAGACCCGCACGCGCCGGCCACCAGGGCCAGCGCGACGAGTCCGAGAAGCAGGCTGACGAGGTTGGTTCGCTTGCGCATGGTACTAGGGATAACGTTGTCGCGAGCGAAACGGTTGTACATATCCCAATCGTAGCACACCCCGGCCGTGTTCAAGCGTGCTCAGCCGCGCGGCGTTTCCGCGAGTTTCCCCAGGGCGGGTCCCCAGAGCGCGGCCGCAACGGCCTTCCGCTTCGTTGACACGCAGGAAAGGGCGATGGTAGCATACGTACGGTCTAGGAACTTGAGTTCTTTTCACGTGCGGTCGGCACTGATGCAGCAGCGTTGGGTGTCGACGGGGTTTGCGTTCAAGGCCGCCCTGAACGACGGCCTACAGCCGTCAATCGCCTGTCGCTTGGAGGTACCCTGACGATGACCACTGGAGAGGTGGAGCTCAGGCGTGGGCTGAAGGACGTCTACCTTGACCGCACCGAGGTCAGCTTCATTGACGGCCAGCTGGGCAAGCTCCTGTATCGTGGCTACAACATCCATGACCTGGCGGAACACTGCTCCTTTGAAGAGGTGATCAGCCTCCTCCTGTACGGCAAGCTCCCCACCAAAGACCAACTCAACCAGACCCTTTCCTTCTGCGCTAGTAATCGCGCCGTGCCTGCGCCCGTTCTCCAGATTGTGGAGATGGTCAAGCAGGCGCACCCGATGGATGTCTTGCGCACGGCCGTCTCCGCCCTCTCCGCCTTTGACCCGGCGGTGGAGGACAACTCGCTGGATGCGCTACGCCATAAGGGGATGCGCGTGACCGGCCAGGCGGCGACCATCGTGGCGGCGCATTTCCGTATCCGCCGGGGTCTGACGCCAGTGGCCCCTCATCCAACGCTCAACCATGCGGCGAACTTCTTGTACATGTTGTACGGGAAGGAACCCGACCCGGACGAGGCGCGGTTGATGGACGTGGACTTCATTCTCCACGCGGAGCATAGTTCCAACGCCTCCGCCTTTGCGGCGCGGGTTACGGCTTCCACGCTGTCGGACCTCCATAGCGCCATTGTGACCGGCATCGGCACCCTGAAGGGCCCGCTTCACGGCGGCGCCGCCGAGTCGGTAATGAAGATGGCGCTGGAGATCGGCAAGCCCGCCAACGCGGAGCGCTACGTGAAGGAGCTGCTGGACAGCGGCGGGCGCGTCATGGGGTTTGGGCACCGGGTCTATAAGGCGGAAGACCCGCGCGCGACCCACCTGCGGGAACGGGCCAGGCGCCTAGGCGAAAAGAGGGGCCATCCGGAGTGGTACCTGATCCTGGAGAACGTTGAAAAGGCGATGGAGCCTTATCGGAGGCGCGGCATCTATCCCAACGTGGACTTCTACGCCGGCGCTATTTATCACCTCCTGGCGATCCCGGAAGACCTGTTTGTCCCCATCTTCACCCTGGGGCGGATCCCAGGCTGGACCGTCCAGGTCTTGGAGCAGTTGGAGCACAACGTCATCATCCGGCCCCTTCTCCAGTACGTTGGGCCTATGGACCTGCCCTTCGTTCCTCTGGAGGAAAGAGGCTAAGCAGAGCCGGCGAGCCCTTCGGGTGGCACCCATTTGTCATAACGATTACCTGTTATAGCGCTGCTGTGGAGAAAAAAGACGTGAATCAACCCGTTCCACCGGCACTCCGCGAGCTCTACGAGAAGATGTACAAGGAGCGTGTCGCTTTACTCCGTGCTCTGCGTACGTTCACCGATGAGCAGGCTGACCAACCTGCCAACGGAGGCTGGTCGCTCAAACAAGCCCTGGCGCACCTGGCCGACGCCGAACGAGGCTGGCGTGACTGGGGCCTGGGGATACGCAATCAGCTTGGGGTGGAGTTCGGTCCGGAAGACCCGCAGGCCCAGCCGTTTGAGTACACGCTGGAGGCGACGAACCGGCAGTCGCTGCGTCACTGGATCACGCGGCTGAAGGCCGTCCGCGCGGAAACCCTCCGGGTGCTCCAGGAAGCGGGCCTGACAGAAGAGGACCTGCAGCGGCGGGGACGGCACCGCGGCTTTGGTGAGATGAGCGTGGTCCAGGCGCTCCGGTCGCTGTACCGGCACGACCGGATGCATCTTGACCAGGCGATGGGGCGTGAGCCGGCGTATCAGCCTGGGAAAAAGCCGCAATCTGAAGGGTAGGGTATTTGGGGGCTCTGGGTGCCTGGCGGTGGGTGCCGGTTTATGTAAACCTCTTCCAATCTGGCCCCAATCTGCCACATACATAACATCTATAGTGCGAACTTATCGGTCTCAATCTTCTCACTCTTCCCTGGAGTTGTCACCTTGGGGGCGGCCTTGCCTGTCCTGGGGCCGTTTCTGATCCGGGGTGCGCTACGCCACCTGCCCTTGCTCGCGAGACGAGGGGCGCCGGTGACCTTGAGTCGTGCCCGCTTGCCTAGCTGTCAGAGCCGATCGCTCGCGGGTTGCTAGTGTGACGCTGGAGCGCTAGCGACCTTTACCGGTGCCCGTTCGCTGTCCAGCTCGGAGCCGATCGCGTCCAGAAGTTGCTGGAGCCCCCACCCCCGCACTGCGGAGACCGCGACCGGCGGGTCACCCCTTGGCTGGAACCCCTCTACTACGAGGTCATTCGCGGACGCGGGTGGGCTGCTCATCAACAGGTCCAGCTTGTTGAACACCAGTAGGCGGGGCATCTCGGCAAGGTGGAGGCCCGCTAACGTCTTGTCCACCACCTGGGCCTGCTCCGCGGCGTTGCGATGGCTTATGTCAACCACGTGCAGCAGCAGGCGCGCCTCCTCCAGCTCTTCCAGTGTGGCGCGGAAGGCCGTGACCACGGTGGCGGGCAGCTTGTTGATGAAGCCAACTGTATCGGATAAGAGGATTGGACGCCCGTCCGGCAGGACGACTCGCCGCGTGGTCGGGTCCAGCGTAGAAAATGGCCGGTCTTCGGCTTCTACCCCCGCTTGCGTCAGCGCGTTGAAAAGCGTGCTTTTGCCCGCGTTGGTGTAGCCCACCATGGCCACCACGGGGACGCCCGTTTCTTTGCGCCGCTCGCGGTGCTGCTGGCGCCGGGTACGCACCTCCTCCAGCCGCTCCTTGAGCTTCGAGATGCGACGCGTGATGATGCGCCGGTCGGTCTCCAGCTGCGTCTCGCCGGGGCCGCGCGTGCCGATTCCGCCTCCTAGGCGCTCAAGGTGCGACCACTGCCCCACCAGCCGAGGCAGCAGGTACTGGTGCTGCGCCAGCTCCACCTGGAGGCGTCCCTCCTGGGTACGGGCGCGGCGGGAAAAGATATCCAGAATGAGGGCCGTGCGATCAATGACCTTGACCTGGAGCTCCTCTTCCAGGTTGCGCTGTTGCGTCGGCGTGAGCTCGTCGTCAAAGATGGCGACGCTACACTTCAGCTCCTCGAGCCTGGTCTTGATCTCCTCCACCTTGCCCTGGCCGACGTAGCGTGGCGTGAGGTGCGGGAGCTGCTGCGAGACGGTGCCCAGCACGTCCGCGCCGGCGGAGCGTGCGAGCTGTGCAAGCTCCTGTAAGGAGTCCCGCAGCTCCCAGAGCTGGTGGCGGCCCTTGATGGTGGCGCCGACCAGCAAGGCCCGCTCCGGGGCTTTCCGGGTTGCGATGTTCGTTACTTTAGCGAAGGGAGTCTCCTTTTGCTGGATGACCGCACGTGCTCGTCCCCGCTCTTAGCGTACCACGCTCTAGCGCGCCGGCGCAGGCGCCTTCCAACCCTCCAGCCGCGCAAGCGCCTTGTCCACGTTCTCGTCCGAGAGGGTCATGGAGAGGCGGACGTACCCCTCGCCCTGCTTCCCAAAGCCGGTGCCCGGCGTCACGACGATGTTCTTCTGGTCCAGCAGCGCCGCGGCGAAGCCCGCAGAGGTGTACCCCTCCGGCACGCGCGCCCACAGGTACAGGCTGGCGCGCGGCGACTCCAGCCGCAGCCCGAGCCGCCTGAGCGCCGGCACCAGCTTGTCTCGCCGGCGCTGGTAGGTGCGGCACGTCTCCTCCAGGGACAGGTGCGAGCCGTTGAGGGCCTCGATCCCCATCTCCTGGATCGCCTGCGGCACGCCGGAGTCCAGGTTGGACTTGACCCGGAACAGCGCGTTGACGAGCTGCGGGTTGCCGACGGCGAAGCCCAGACGCCAGCCCGTCATGTTGAACGTCTTGGAGAGCGAGTGGAACTCTAGGGCCACGTCCTTCGCGCCGGGCACCTGGAGCACGCTCGGCGGGCGGAAGCCGTCGTAGGCGATCTCCGAATACGCGGCGTCGTGCAGCAGCGGCAGGTCGTACCGCTTGGCGAACGCCACCGCCTTCTCGTAGTAGTCCAGCGTCGCCACCGCGCCCGTCGGGTTGCTCGGATAGTTGAGCCAGAGCACTTTAGCCTTGCGCGCGACCTCGGGCGGGATGGCGTCCAGGTCCGCCAGCCACCCGTTCTCCTCACGCAGCGGCATCAGGTACGAGGTGCCGCCCGCGAACATGGTGCCGATGCCGAACACGGGGTAGCCCGGGTCCGGCACCAGCGCCACGTCGCCCGGGTCTATGAAGCACAGCGCGGCGTGGCCGATCCCTTCTTTCGCGCCGATGAGCGACACGACCTCTTTGTCCGGGTCCAGGGTGACGCCGAAGCGGCGCTGGAACCACTGGGCGGCGGCGCGGCGAAACTCCGGCAGGCCGTCCGATTCCGGGTAGCGGTGGTTGGCGGGCTTGAGCGCGGCCTGGCGCAGGCGCTCCACCACGTGCGCGGGCGTCGGGATGTCCGGGTCGCCGATGCCGAACGAGATGACCTCCTCGCCCTTCGCACGCTTCTCGGCGATCTTGCGTGCGATCTCCACGAAGAGGTAGGGAGGAAGCTGCTCAACCCGCTTGGCGAGGCGCATGGGCTTCTCCTTTTCCTGTCATTCTGAAGGAGTCCTCACTACGTCGGGACGACTGAAGAATCCGCACCTAGGGGACACGGATTTTTCGCGGAGTTTACCCTGAGGCACGAAGGGCTCAGAATGACAGTTGGGCGGGTAGGGAGGGAACTGCTCGACCCGCTTGGCGAGGCGCATGGGCTTCTCCCCGTGTCCCGTAGCTAGCTAGTCGCCATTCTATTGGAATAGATGGCCCCTGTCATTCGGGGTAAGTACTGCCAAGGCGGACAACGAGAATCCATTGGCCTCGGCGTCCTCCTGGTCCCTAACGTTCCGAGACCGTAACCTCGTCTCCCACGTGGATGACGCCGCCGGAGCCGTCCAGCGCGAGCGCGACGCCAAACGTTGGGCGCTCCTGAGAGAACGATTCTGTCAAGGTGGCGAGGACGGGCAGGTCCCGCTCACCGCTGAGCGGGTTAGCCTGAGTCGCGAGGCAACGGATGAGGGGTCGGGCTACAGAGAAGAGGACACCGCCAATGCGGACGCGCCGACCGCTCCATCCAAGCTCCTCCCACGGCGCCAGACCTTCCACGCTGATGTTGGTTCGGAAACGATGTTCGTTGAGTGTCTCGTCGCCAATGGCGGTACCAAGCGACGCAAGACTGCCGCGCCCGTGCAGGGTGATGCGGCCGGTGGGGTCGTCATGGAACTGTGGTGTCTCGCCGTCACCAAGCAGTCGTAGCGGCAGCCGCTCCGGATGCCCCACCAGCGGGCTCTCCTTGAGCGCAACCGCATACTTTGTCACGGCCGCCACGAGCTGAGTGCGCCCCTGCGGGTCCAGCCCACCCTCCGCAAACGCAGCGCTGTTATGGGTGATGGCGAGCCTGCGCCCCGCCTGGTCGTAGCGCAACTTCAGCAGCGCAAGCCCCGGCGTGTTCATCAGCACGAGGAAGTTCGGCTTGGGGGCCCAGCCGTCGCCTGGGACGTCTGTCGCCATGCGGAAGGCCAGGACCCGGTCGCCAGCGATGCGGCCGTCGGCAAGGATGGTCAACGCGTCGCACGCTTCTGGCGTGAAGCCTTTGACCGGATAGCGGTTGAGGGCTACGACCTGGGGCATTAAGCGAGGCTCCTTTTGGAGGTTGGCTCCTTCTCACTCGCAAGCACTTCAACTGTTTCAAGTGATGACATGTTGCACTGCACGAAGCTATCCCTTCCATTCCACGTCAAACACCTTGGCGACGGGGCCTTCCAGGAAGACCTCGCCCTTACCGTCCCAGGAGACGCGCAGCGTCCCGCCCGGAAGCGTTATGTCCACAGTCTCATCCGTGAGGCCATGGAGGCGCGCGGCGACCCCTATCGCGCAGGCGCCCGTGCCGCACGCCATCGTCTCGCCGGAGCCGCGTTCCCAGACGCGCGCCCTCAGGTTCTTGCGGTCCAGCACGTTCACGAACTCGGCGTTGACGCGCTTCGGGAAGAGCGGGTGGCGCTCCACCTTTGGGCCGACCAGGTGCAGCGGCAATTCGGCCACGGGTGTCCTGATGAACGCGACCGCGTGGGGATTGCCCATGGAGACGGCAGTGACCCGAAGCGTCTGTCCGTCCACTTTGAGAGGGTGGTCCATGAGGGGTTGCACCGGCGCACGCGTTTTTGCGGGCACTCTGCCCTCTTCCGCTCGTCCTTCGACAGGCTCAGGATGAGCGGAAAGTCGCGGGTGATTGGCACGTGTCATGTCCACCGGGATGTCGGATGGCCGGAGGATCGGCTTGCCCATGCCGACGCGCGCGGCGGTCATGACGCCCTTCCTGAAGACAGGCTGCACCGTCCTGACGCCGGCGAGCGTCTCCACGCGCACCGGTCTGCCCTCCGGCAGGGTGATCAGCCCCTCCTCCAGTGCAAAACGCACGAGGCAGCGGATGCCGTTGCCGCACATCTCGGCCTCGGAGCCGTCGGCGTTGAACATGCGCATGCGCAGGTCGGCGTTACGGGAGGGCAGCGCGAGGATGAGGCCGTCCGCGCCGACGCCGGTGTGGCGGTCGCTGACCGCACGGGCAAGGGCGGCCCAGTCGTGGCGCCCGCCTTTGGCGGAGCCGTCCGCGAACAGGTAGTCGTTGCCCGCGCCGTGCATTTTGACTAAGCGCATGGTCGGCCCTCTCTGCCTTGTGGCTGCCGCCGTCAGTTTAGCGGCCTTGCGCGAGGTTGTCAGCCTGCTTGTTCCCCTGAACAGGGGCATCGGGCGGCGTCAGGGATCGTGTCACCAACTCCTCTGCACGCTCGCGCTCGTGCGTGCTGGCGCGCAGCCAGTGTATGCGCGCGTCGCGCGAGCGGAACCAGGCGTACTGGTGGCGCGCCAGCCGGTGGTGCGCTGCCTTGATGCGGCTGCGCGCCCCGTCCAGCGTTATGTCGCCCGAGAGCGCCTGCGCCAGCTCCGGGTAGCCCATGCTCGACTGAAAGACGGGTGAAGCGCCATAGCCTGCCGAAACCAAAGAACGCACCTCGTCCAGCCAGCCGGCTTCCAGCAGGGCGTCCACGCGCCGGTCTATTCGCTCGTACAGCTCCTGGCGTGTGGGCGTGGTGAGGCCGATGACGAGCACCCGGAACGGCGGCGCCGTCTTGCCCTTCGCCTGCGAGAACGGCTGGCCGGTGGCGTGGTGCACCTCCAGCGCGCGGATGACGCGGCGGACGTTGCGCGGGTCTATCGTCTGCGCGGCGAGCGGGTCCACCGCCCGAAGCTTGGCGTGGAGGTGCGCCGCCCCGTGCTGAGTTGCTTCCTGCTCAAGCTGTCGGCGCAGCACCGGGTCAGGCGGCACACGGGGCGCCTGCCAGCCCTCCAGGAGCGCCCAGACGTACTGGCCTGAGCCGCCCACCAGGATCGGCAGCCTGCCGCGCCGCTGCACGCCGGCTATGATGGGCCGCGCGAAGTCAAGGTAGCGTGCCAGGCCGATCGGCTCGGTGGGCGGCGCGACGTCGTAGAGGTGGTGCGGCACACGCGCCCGCGCCTCGGCGGATGGCTTGGCGGTGCCGGTGTCCATGCGCTGATAGAGCTGGCGGCTGTCCGCGTTGACGACCTCGCCGTGGAAGAGTTCGGCTAAAAGCAGGGCCATCTCGCTTTTGCCCACGGCAGTGGGGCCGACGATGGCAAGCAGCAGCGGTTGTGTCACGCCCCTATCGTACCGCGCTTAGACGGCTCCCCGCTGGTCTGCCCGATACGCGCGGATGCGGACGCGTTCGGTGGTCACCATGCCGGCGCCGATGGCGGGGCCGATTGCGGCGAGGAACGCCTCTGTCTTCGCCTCGGTATCCACCATCTCTACCACGATGGGGAGGTCAAGGGAGAGGCGCAAAATGCGGGCGGTGTGCAGTCGGCTGTTGGCGCCGAAGCCCATGACTCCGTGCAACACCGTTGCCCCGGCGAGCCCGCGCTCCTTGGCCTGGCGCACGATCCACTCGTACTGGGGCATCCCGTCGTGCTTGTCGGTCTCGCCAATGAAGATGCGAATGAGCTGTCGCTCCTCGGGGAGTGTCATGCGACACCTCCTATGCCTTAA
The DNA here is from genome assembly GCA_009693055.1 of Dehalococcoidia bacterium. Classification (GTDB taxonomy): domain Bacteria; phylum Chloroflexota; class Dehalococcoidia; order Lucifugimonadales; family SHYT01; genus SHYA01. Next base: position 85,897 of record SHYA01000004.1, read on the forward strand.
CCACAGCGTAGCCGAGCCAAACCGCGGCAAGTCCCACACCAAGTTGGAGCGCGATGTTCCCCAGGGCTTGTACGGCTTGGCCGTCGCGCAGCAGTGCAAAGGTCTCGTAGCCGAACGTTGAGAAGGTCGTGAACCCACCGAGCACACCAATGAAAAGGAAAGCGCGGCTCTCCGGGCCGAAGAAGCCACGGCTTTCCGCGAGACCGCCGAGGATGCCGATGAGAAGGCATCCTGTGGCGTTCACTGAGAGTGTCCCCCACGGCAACCCACCATTGGTCACGCGTTCCTGGACCCAGCCGCTTATAAGATAGCGGGCCACCGAACCGAGTAATCCTCCGACGGCAACAAAGACTACGTTCGGCATGAGCCTCCTCATTGTCCCAGATACGAAAAAGCTCCTACCAGTCGGATGTCCGGTAGGAGCTATCGGCCTCAGCACAAAGGCGGTTCGGCTTACGCCCAGGCGAGCCCCATCGCGTTGCAGTATCCTACCGTATCGTGTCCGGTGAGGCAACACGCAGCCGATCGTCCGTTAAAGTAGCCCCTTGGCCCTCGCGACGGTGCGGGCGATCTGGGCAAACTCGCGGGCGTTGAGGCTGACGCCGCCGACGAGGACGCCGTGCACGCAGTCAAGCTCGGCGAACCCCTCTACGTTGGCCGCGCTCACGCTGCCGCCGTAGAGGAGGGGCGTATCGGCGGCCTGGTGCTCGCCGAACAGTGCAGCGAGCGTGCGGAGCATTGCGCCTTCCATCACCTCGCGGGCGGCCTCAGGCGTCGCGGCCACGCCGGTGCCGACGGCCCACACTGGCTCGTAGGCGATGGCGGTCCCGTCCAGCGACTTGACGCCCTGGAGGGCACGTTCAAGCTGGCCGCGCACGGTTTCTATGGCCTCGCTAAGACGGCGTTGCTCCTGCGTTTCGCCTACGCAAAGGATGGGGCGCAGCCCGTGAGCCAGCACGGCGTTCAGCTTCTTGTTCACGAGCTCGTCCGTCTCGCCGGCGTGCTGGCGGCGCTCCGAGTGTCCGACGAGCACGAATCGGCAAAGCTCGGCGAGCATGGCCGGAGAAACCTCGCCGGTGTAGGCCCCCTTCGCCGCGAAGTGGACGTCCTGCGCGCCAAGCGCGATGGGCGAGCCTTCCAGGGCCTGCTTGACGGGGTGCAGGTATGGGAACGGGGGGAAGAGGACGACGGTGAGGCCTTCTGCAGTTGGCGCCAACGTGCGGACGTCGCGGGCGAGAGCGACAGCCTCACTCAGCGACGTGTTCATCTTCCAGTTGCCCGCAACGATCGTTAGCGGCATGGCGCTACGGCCCGAACTTGCTCAGTTTTCCAGCATGCGCCAGCACCAGCAGCATGGTGCCCACGGAGGGGAGTCTGCCGAGGGAGCCGTTGGCGAAAGCGCGCTCCGTGAAGCGGGGCACGCCATCGCCCTGCGTGGATGCGGCGTGGATAAGCAGCGGGACGGGGTGCCAGCTATGCGCGGCGAGGACCGCTGGTGTTGCGTGGTCGCCGGTCACCACGAGCACATCCGGCTTCAGGTCCAGCAGTGCAGGGATGAAACCGTCCAGCGTTTCCAGAGCGCGGACCTTTTCGTCAAAGTCTCCGTCTTCACCGGCGGCGTCGGCGGGCTTGTAATGGAGGTAGAAGAAGTCGTGGCTCGTGAAGTGCTGCTGCAGGGTGTCTACCTCGTCCTGGAAGGACGGGCCGGTGGGCAGCACGGTCATGCCAAGCACGTGCGCCAGGCCGCGGTACATCGGATAGGCCGCGATGGCCGCAGGGTGGAGCTTGTACGCGTGGCCCATGGGCGGCAGCGCCGGGACCTTGGAGAGGCCGCGCAGCAGGACGCCGTTGGCCTGCTCCTGCCCCCGAAGCGTCCTGTGGGCGGCTCCCACAAACGCGTTCACTAACGCGGCGGTCTTTTGCGCCGCCGGCGTGAGGGCTTTGGCTGCGAGAGGCGCGACGCCGTCATGTGAGGGGTCTGTGTCGGAGACCTCTTCGCTCAGCCCCTCACCACGCAGCACGAGGGTGAAGCGGTGCTCTTTGCCAGGGTGCACTTCTATCCTGGCGCCTGGTACGGAGACACGGTTGAGCTGGTGGCAGAGCTTGCCGCTCGTCTCCGAATGAACGCGGCCGGCGCGACGGTCAGCCACGAGGCCGTCCGGCGTGAGCGTGCAGAAGTTGCCCCTTGCGGCGACGTCGCCAGGTGCGAGTGCGACATCGGAGCCGAGGGCCTCCAGGACGCCCCGGCCGATGAGGTACTTGAGCGGGTCGTAGCCGAACAGCGCCAGGTGGCCCGGACCGCTCCCCGGCGCGATGCCCGGCGCGACGGGCGTGATGAGTCCGGTCGCGCTGTGCTGGGCCAGCCTATCCAGGTTGGGGATGCGGGCTGTTTCCAGCTCGGACTTGCCGGTCGCAGGGTGCGGCATACCGCCTATTCCGTCCACCACGAGGAAGAGGATGCGGGACGGCGTCCTGCGGGTGATGCCGACGAGGTAGGGGAAGTCTATCAAGCTCGCCTCCTACCGGCGCAGACGGTCCTCACGCTGCCGATCGGTGAACACAGGGAGACGGCTTCATACCGGGTATACAGGCTGCGTCGCCAGCGCCGCGATGCCTGGAAGGGTCTGCCCCGCGAGGTACTCCAGCGTGGCTCCACCTCCTGTGGAGACGTTCGGGATCTTGTCCTCCAGCCCAAGGCTCTCAATGACCTCCGCCGTGGAGCCCCCGCCGACGATGGTCGTCGTGCCCTTCGCCTTGGCAAGAATGTCAGCCAGCGCACGGGTGCCCCGAGAGAAAGCTGGCCACTCAAAGACGCCCATGGTGCCGTTCCAGAAGACGGTTTTGGCCGCGAAGACCTCTTGCCGCAACACGTCGAGGGTGGCGGGTCCGATGTCCACGATGAACCAACCGGGCGGCACCTGGTCTGCCCGCACCGTCCGCGCGGGCGCGTCCTTGTCAAACGCCTGGGCGACGACGAGGTCCGAGGGGAGCACAAGGCGGACTCCGGAAGAGTGGGAGCGCTGCATGGCCGCCGCTGCAAAGGCCACAGCGCCATCTGCCACCTTTGTGGCGCCCGTTTCGTGTCCCTGCGCCGCGAGGAACGCGGCCACCATGCCGCCGCCGATGAGCACTGCGTCAACCTTGGTGAGCAGGTTTTCCAGAGCGGCCATCTTGTCGCCGACCTTGGCCCCACCCATGATGGCGATGAGCGGCCGCTGCGGATGGTCCAGCACTCGGGCCATCATCGTAAGCTCCTTCTCCAGGAGCAGGCCGGCAACAGCGGGGAGGTACGCCGTCACGCCGACGGTGGAGGCGTGCGTGCGGTGGACGACGCCGAATGCGTCCTGCACAAAGAGGTCAGCCAGCGACGCGAGGGCCTGGGAGAACTCCGGGTCGTTCTTCTCGTCGCCTGGGTGGAAGCGCACGTTCTCCAGCAGCAGTGCGTGACCCGGTTTAAGCGTGGCAACAGTGGCTTCCACTTCCGCGCCAACGCAGTCGGCCAGGCAGCCTACAGGCGCGCCGAGCAGCTTGGCGAACTCTTTGCACACAGGCTCCAGCCTCATCGATTCCACTACCTTGCCGCCAGGCCTTCCCAGGTGGGAGCAAACGATGACCCTGGCGTCGTGGTCCAGCAGGTAGCGGATGGTGGGGACCGAGGCGCGCAGGCGGGTCAAGCTGGTAACGCGGCCGTTTTGCATGGGAACGTTGAAGTCCACACGCACGAGGACGCGCTTGCCGGCGACCTGAATGTCGCGGACGGTCTTGGGCACCACGTTCGCCCCCGTTCTTCGTCTGCCTCGTTCTTAGTTTGGGGTGCGTTGCCTATCGGAGCGCGGGCTAGTCCAGAGCAAGGAGGTAGGAAGCGAGCTCCTTAAGCGGCGCAAGCTGGTGAGCGGGAAGGCCTGTGGCGTCCAGCTCGCGCACAGCCTCGGCCTCCCATTGCTCCACCATGTCCTGGGCGGAGGCGCGTGCCCCAACGTCCTCAAACGTTGCGGCCAGCCGTGCGACATCCGGCGGCTCAAGCACCCGCTTGCGGTACACGGCGGCCAGCTCCCTCTGCTGCTTCGGCTGCGCCAGACGGAGCGCGAGGACGTACGGAAGGCCCTTCCACTTGTTCAAGAGATCGTCCTGCGGTGCCTCATGGTCGCCGTTCCAGAGGGCGGCAATCTCCGCGTGGGCCTGCAGAGCAAGCCCAAGACGTCTCCCTGCGCGCCGGAAGCTTTCCACCTGGGCGGTTGTTGCGCCGGCGACCAGCGCGCCAAGCTCCAACGCGCAGCCCAAGAGCGCACCTCGTTTGCCCTCCACCACCTTGGTATAGGCCTCGAGAGTGACGTCAACGCGTTCCTCTGCGGCCAGGTCGGTGTACTGGGCCTCGCACAGCTCCAGACACGCCGCGTCGAGGCGGGCAAGGCAGTCGAGGACTGTTGCGGCTGGGACCCCCGCATCAGCCAGGCCGGCGAGCGAAAGGCGCGCCAGGGCGTGAAGGCTGTCCCCCGCGTTGATCGCCTGCGCCGGTCCCCATACCCACCACACCGTAGGGCGCTTGTGAGCGGTTGGGGTCCCGTCCTGCACCTCGGTGTGGACGCACACGAACTGATAGGCGAGCTCGAGCGCCGTCGCGGCGGGGAGCGCTTGAGCAGGCCTGGCCCCAAGGGCTTCGGATGCCAGCAGGCAGGCGGCGGCGTGGTGCAGGAGCGGCGGGCTGTGCTCCGGCGTCCCGTGCTCGTCCACCCAGCCGAGCTGGTACTCCGCCATCCGGTACAGGGGCTCGCTGCGCGACTGGAGGAGGGTATGAAAGTGGCCCTGGAGCGCTGGGGTAATGCGGGCCAGGACCGTAGGCGGCTGCATCCTACGGGGCTCTTTCCGGTTGGTGTTCCAGCCGGGCGATTTTTGCGACCCGCTGCGCGTGTCTGGCGCCGTTCGCCGTCTTGCCGTCAAACCCAGTAGCGAGGAACACCTTAAGCATTGTCCGGGCGGTGTCCGAGTCAGTGGAGCCGGCCAGGCAAAGGATGTTGGCGTCGTTGTGCTCCCTTGCGCGGCTGGCGGTAAGCGTATCGTGACAGAGAGCTGCGCGCACGCCCGGCACCTTGTTGGCCGAGATGCTCATCCCGATGCCGGTGCCGCACATGAGGATGCCGCACTCCGCATCTCCGCGGCTGACGACTTCCGCCACCTGGCATGCGATGTCCGGGTAGTCCACGGCCCTGGCGTCGTAGGAGCCGCAGTCCTTCACTTCGTAACCGCTTTGCTCCAGGGCCTGTACGATGGCGGTCTTGAGGGCAAAACCGTTGTGGTCAGCCCCGATGGCGATTCGCACGCGCTTCACCCTCCTAACAGACAGAGCGACCTAGAGAAGTGTACCGCAGACCGCTTCAAGCCGTTGTTTGGGGATAGCACCGACTCTTACTATTCTAGGCGACGGCCCGGTCAAGTCAAGGACGGTGGAGGCGTGCCCGGCGGGCGGCGGCCCCCCTTCAACGACAATGTCCACCTCGTCGCCAAGCTGGCGGCGCACCTCAAGCGCCGTGAAGGGGTCTGGGCCGCCGGTGCGATTGGCGCTCGTGCCGGTGATGGGCGAACCAAGGCGCCGGATCAGTTCGCGGGGCACCGGGTGGTCGGGCACGCGGACGCCCACCTTCCAGCCGCGGCCCGTGATCAGGTCAGGCACGTGCGGCGAACGGGGCAGGATCAGCGTAAGTGCGCCGGGCCAGAACTCCTGCGCCAGGGTGCGCGCGAGCGGCGGGACCTCCCCAGCAACCAGGTCGGTAACCAGGGCGAGCTGCTCGGCGTCCGCCAGCAGGACCGGCAGGGGCATGCCGCGCGGCCGGCCCTTGATCGTGAAGACCCGTTCCACCGCGCTCTCGTTGAAGATGTCGGCGCCCAGGCCGTAGAGGGTGTCCGTTGGGTAGGCGACGACGCCGCCGTGGCGGAGGGCTCCAACAGCGTCGGCGATCTGGCGCTCCAGGTCTGTAGGGAACGCGGGCATAGAAGATGAGGACAAAATGCCCTTCACCGTGGGACGGATGGCTTGTCCAACTGTACCACAGATGCTAGGATGACAGAAATGAGGGAGGAGCCAGACTGATGGCGGACACGGCCGGTGCCGGACAAGGGCGGCGGGTCTCCGCCAGCGACGACGTAGAGGTCTCCACCTACCTGGAGATCGCTGAAGGCGCGAAGGACCAAAAGGCGCCAGCAGTGCCACACTCAGCGCCTCCGAGACGCTACGACGAGACTGTCCTTGTCGTGGACTTCGGTTCCCAGTACAGTCACCTCATCGCGCGCCGCGTCCGCGAGTGCCGCGTGTACTGCGAGATCGTCCCGCACGACACCACGCTGGACCACCTGCGGCACCTCAACATCAAGGGCATCATCCTCTCCGGCGGGCCGTCGAGCGTTTACGATGCCAACGCGCCCCTGATCCACCCTTCGCTTCTAATGAGCGGGCTGCCCATCCTGGGCATCTGTTACGGGATGCAGACGCTGGCGCACCAGTTGGGAGGCCGGGTGGCGGCGGGCGCGCGGCGTGAGTACGGGCACGCCCTGCTGCACGAAAGCGCCACGGAGCATCCCATCTTTCACAACCTTCCCTCGTCGTTGCCGGTCTGGATGAGCCACGGTGACCAGGTTACCCAGGCGCCGCCCGGCTTCCGAAGCCTGGGCTACACCGAGAACGCTCCTATCGCCGTGATGGGCAATGACGCAGGAGTTGTCGGTCTGCAGTTCCACCCCGAAGTGGCGCACACCCCTGCCGGCAAGAGGATCATCGAGAACTTTCTGTTCCAGATGTGCGGCTGTCACGGGACGTGGACAACCGGGAACTTCATAGAAGAGAGCGTTTCCCAGATCCGGCGTCAGGTGGGGGAAGGCCGTGTCCTGTGCGCCCTCTCTGGCGGCGTGGACTCGGCGGTGGTGGCCACGCTGGTCCACCGTGCCGTTGGCGACCAGCTCACGAGCATCTTTGTGAACAACGGCCTCCTGAGACGGGAGGAGCCGGAACGGGTGCTGAGCACCTTCCGCAAGCGCGGCGACCTGAACCTTGTCTACGTCAACGCCACGGAGGAGTTTCTGAGCGCGCTGCGCGGCGTAGTGGACCCGGAGGAGAAGCGCCGCATCATCGGCCGGACGTTCATCAACGTGTTCGAGCGCGAGGCGAGCCGGCTTGGCAAGGTGGACTTCCTGGCCCAGGGCACGCTCTATCCCGACGTCATTGAGAGCAAGACGCCGGAGAGCAAGGCCTCCTCCAAAATCAAGACGCACCACAACGTCGGCGGGCTGCCCGAGGTAATGAAACTCTCCCTCGTCGAACCGCTCCGGTACCTGTTCAAGGATGAGGTCCGGGAGGTGGGCCTTTCGCTCGGCCTGCCGGAAGAGATGGTGAAACGCCAGCCGTTCCCAGGGCCGGGGCTCGCTATCCGCATCATCGGCGAGGTGACCGCGGAGCGGCTTGAGGTGTTGCGCGCCGCCGACTGGGTGGTGATGGACGAGATCAAGAACGCGAACCTATACCGGCAGCTCTGGCAGAGCTTCGCTATCCTGACGGGGTCGCAGAGCGTGGGCGTGATGGGCGACCACCGGACGTACGGGAACGTCATCGCGGTCCGCGCCGTCACGTCTGAGGACGCGATGACCGCCGACTGGGCGCGCCTTCCGTACGAGGTGTTGGCGCGCATCTCCAACCGGATCGTGAACGAGGTGCCGCAGGCAAACCGCGTGGTGTACGACATCACGTCCAAGCCGCCCGGGACCATTGAGTGGGAGTAGACACGGCCTGCCCAGCGGCTATCGGTAGCGCTGTGCAATGACCGCCAGCACGATGGAGAAGGCAGCGGGAGGATGAACGTCCTCATCGTCGGCAACGGGGCGCGTGAGCACGCCATCGCGTGGAAGCTACGCCAGAGCCGGGGCGTTGGCGAGCTCTTTATTGCGCCCGGGAACGCCGGCACTGCCGCGCTTGGCGCGAACATCGCCTGTTCTGCCACTGACCTGGACGGCTTGGTGCGCGCGGCGCGAGAGCATAAGGCTGGCCTGACTGTGGTTGGGCCGGAGACGCCGCTGGCGGCGGGGATCGTGGACCGGTTCCGGACCGAGGACTTGCCCGTCTTTGGGCCTACAAAAGCGGCGGCGCGACTGGAGTATTCCAAGGCCTTTGCTAAAGAGCTGATGCAGCGGCACGGCATCCCTACGGCAAAGACGCGGGTGTTCACGAACCCGGACGAGGCGAAGCGGTACGTCGCGTCCGCGTCAGTGCCGCTGGTGGTGAAGGTGGACGGGCTTGCGGCGGGCAAAGGGGTCACGGTGTGCACGACCCGTGAGCAGGCGACGGAGGCTATCGCCGAAGCGATGGAAACGAAAGCCTTTGGGGCCGCGGGCGAACGGGTGTTGGTAGAGGAGTGCCTGGTCGGGCGCGAGGTGAGCGTCTTTGCGTTCACCGATGGGCGGCACCTTTCGCCCCTCGTGGCGGCGTGCGATTACAAGCGCCTGCTGGACGGTGACGCCGGCCCGAACACCGGCGGCATGGGGAGCTACTCGCCGCCGGAGTTCTGGGACGAGAGGCTTGCTTCCCAGGCGATGGATCTTGTCATGCGGCCCACGGTCAGCGCGATGGCGCACGAGGGCAACCCGTATACGGGCGTGCTCTACGCGGGTCTCATGCTGACCACGGACGGGCTGAAGGTGCTGGAGTTCAACTGCCGCCTGGGCGACCCGGAGACGCAGGTGCTGCTGCCGCGCCTCCAGACCGACCTCTTGGAGCTGCTGCTAGCGACGGTGAGCGGCCGGCTGGACCAGTGCGCCGTCCGCTGGACCGCGGAGGCGTGCGTTGGTGTGGTGCTGGCCTCCGGCGGGTATCCTGGAGAGTACCGGAGGGGTGTGCGAATCCAGGGGCTGGAGAGCGTGCCGGAGAGCGCGGTTGTGTTCCACGCGGGCACCAAGCCGGGGAGCGGCGGCGCTCCGGTGACCGACGGCGGGCGCGTTATGACTGTCTGCGCGCTTGGCGCCTCACTGGCGGAGGCCCGCAAGAAGGCGTACGAAGGCGTGGCGCGTATCCAGTTTGACGACATGCACTACCGCAGGGACATCGCGGCCGTTGCGGCTGGGGCGCCCAGAACACCGCGTCGGATGGACGAAAGTCCACGCTTCGGCGAAAATAAGGCGCAGGGAGTCCCGGGCCCCGATAGAACCCGTTGCGCCTGAGGAGGTCTGCCTATGCCTCTGGTCGGCATTGTCATGGGAAGTCGTTCAGACGAGCCGTTTGTCCAAGAGACCACGAAGGTGCTGGAGGAGCTGGGTATCTCCTACGAGAGCACCGTCTGCTCGGCGCACCGGAACCCGGAAGGCGTGCGAGAGTACGCGCGGACGGCCAGGGAGCGCGGCCTGGAGGTGCTCATCGGCGTTGCGGGCGGCGCGGCGGCGCTCCCCGGCGCACTTGCGAGCTGGTGCACTCTGCCGGTCATCGGTGTCCCGCTGCCGACCAGCGAGCTCAAGGGCGTGGACTCGCTCTACGCCGTAGCGCAGATGCCGCCCGGAGTGCCGGTGGCTTGCGTCGCGATCGGCACGTGGGGGGCGCGCAACGCCGCCTACCTTGCGGCGGCGATTCTTGGCACCCACCATGCTGACGTCCGCAAGCGGTATGAAGCCGCTCGTGAAGCGATGAGCAGGTGATGATGTGACTCTCCGCGGCGCCGCGCTCCTCGTGGACTTTGACGAGACTGCTTCCTTGGACAACGTGGCCGAGTTGCTGTTGCGCCGCTTTGCGCGAAACGGCTGGCAAGCGTTGCGGGAGCGCTTCCTCAGCCGCGAGCTGAGCCTGCGGGACTACCAGGAGCAGGCGTACGCCATGATTCCTGCGACCAGAGACGAGATGGCGAACTACGCGGCGGAGAGCGCCCGGCTGCGCGCAGGCTTTTCGGGGCTTGTCCGGTTCTGCCAGGAGTCCAGGGTCCCTCTGGCCGTCGTCTCCGGGGGACTCGATTTCTACGTGAGCGCCGTGCTGCATCGGCACGGGCTGGACCACGTTCCGGTCTTTGCGACCACGACCACCTTTGGCGTTGGGGGCATGACGCTGGATTATCCGTACGCCGCCCCAGGCTGCTCGCAGTGGGGCAACTGCAAATGCGCAGTGCTGGAGCGATTCCAGGACGGAGGCCGCCGAATAGTGTACGTGGGCGACGGCCGGGTGGACGCGTGTCCGGCGGGACAGGCCGCCTTTGTCTTTGCGCGCTCAAGCCTCCTGCTGCACTGTCAGGCAAACAGGATCCCGCACAACGCTTTTGAGAGCTTCCACGAAGTCGTCAAGGCGTTGAACGACGCCGCGCACCCTCTTCACGCCCGCCTCAACGACCCGCCACGGACGCTCCAGGTCGGGAAGGAGTCCGCAAGAGAAGGATGATAGACCGGTACGCGCTCCCCAAGATGAAGCGGGTCTGGACTGACAGGACCAAGTACGACGCGTGGCTCCGGGTGGAACTGGCGGTCTGCGAAGCGTGGGCGGAACAGGGGGTTATCCCGCGGAATGACTTTACCAAGCTGCGAGCCGCCCGCTACCACCTGCGTCGGCTCAACGAGGTCTTTGAAACGACCCGCCACGACATGACCGCGTTCCTGCGCTCCATCACCGAGCGCCTGGGTCCGGAAGGAAGGTGGCTGCACCTCGGCCTCACCTCAAGCGACGTGATGGACACAGCGCTCGCACTGCAGCTCGGTGAAGCGGCGGAGCTGCTGGACGACGACCTGAGCGCACTCCGCGACGTCTTGAAGAAAGCGGCCTTGCGCCACAAGCGGACGATCATGATTGGGCGAACGCATGGCGTCCACGCGGAGCCGACCAGCTTCGGCCTGAAACTGGCGGGCTGGTGGGATGAGGTGGGCCGCCAGCAGCAACGCCTGCGCAATGCCGCAAAGGAAATGGCGGTAGGGAAGATATCAGGAGCCGTGGGCACGCACGCCATGGTCCCGCCCGAGGTTGAGATGCGGGTGTGCGAGATCCTTGGATTGCGGGTGGAGCCGGTCTCCACCCAGATTGTGCCTCGTGACCGGCACGCGCAATTTGTCCTGACGCTTGCGCTCGTCGCCTCATCCCTGGAGAAATTCGCCACGGAGGTGCGCCACCTGCAACGCACAGAGGTGCGCGAGGTGGAGGAGCCCTTCGGCGAGGGCCAGACCGGCTCCTCCGCGATGCCCCACAAACGCAACCCCGAGCTTTCCGAGCGGGTTTGCGGGCTGGCGCGCCTCATTCGCGGCCATGCGGTGACTGCCCTGGAAAATGTGGCGCTGTGGCACGAGCGCGACATCTCGCACTCCTCCGCCGAGCGCGTGATCCTGCCGGACGCATGTATGGCCCTGGACTACAGCGCGCAGACCTTCACACGCATCATGAGCGGGCTGCGGGTCTATGACGACAGGATGATACGGAACGTGGAGATGACGCGCGGCCTGGTGTTCTCCCAGCGGGTGCTGCTGGCGTTGATTGAGCGTGGACTGCCGCGCGAGGAGGCCTACGAGCTCGTGCAAGGCCACGCCATGCAGGCGTGGGATAAGGACCTGGACTTCCGGGGCCTGCTCCGCGCCAACAAGAAGGTCCGGCGCTGCCTTCCCGGCAAGGATCTGGAGGCGCTGTTTGACTACGCGTACTACCTGCGCCACGTTGACGCATCTTTTCAGCGGCTTGGGCTTGTCTGATCGAGAAGGGGAAGCAGCGACATGACCACGGTCCAAGAGACCAATCTGCCTGGACTCCTGCACCGCGGGAAGGTGCGGGACACGTACGACCTGGGCGACGGCCTATTGCTGATGGTAGCGACGGACCGGGTCTCGGCATTTGATGTGGTGCTGCCGACGCCCATCCCGTCAAAAGGGGTGGCTCTGGCCGCGCTCTCGGCGTTCTGGTTCCGAAGAACCGTGCAGATTATCCCGAATCACTTGCTTTACTATCCAGCCGACGAAGGTCTAGGAACGGTCAGCGGAGCAGAATGGATTTTGGGAAAGTCGGGTCTTTCAGAGGCTGCCAAAGACTTCTTGGTGAAGCTCCCAAAGCCAATTGCCAAACGGGCTATGGTCGTGCGCCGCGCCCAGCGGGTAAACGTGGAGTGCGTGGTGCGCGGGTACCTGGCGGGGTCGGCGTGGGCGGAGTACCAGCGGAGCGGCACGGTCCAGGGCATCGCGTTGCCGAAGGGGCTGCGGGAGGGCGACCAGTTCCCGCAGCCATTATTCACGCCGACGACGAAGGCCGAGCAGGGACATGACCTGCCGATGACCAATCAGCAGTTGGTGCAGATGGTGGGCAGGCCGCTGGCGGACGAGCTTGAGCGGAAAACCGTGGCCGTGTACCAGGAGACACAGGTGTACGCGCGCACGCGCGGCATCATCATCGCGGACACGAAGATGGAGTTCGGGCTGGTGAACGGGCAGCTCATCCTAATTGACGAGCTGCTGACGTCGGACTCCAGCCGCTTCTGGGACGCCGGCGGCTGGGCGCCGGGGAAGGGCCAGCCCAACTTTGACAAGCAGTTTGTCAGGGACTGGCTGCTCCAGAGCGGGTGGGACCGGGAGCCGCCCGCACCGGCGTTGCCGAAGGACGTGGTGGAGAAGACCCGCCGGAGGTACCTGGAGGCGTACCGGCTGCTTACCGGGCAGGCGCTGCACGAGGGTTAGACGTGCCGGCAGACCAACCGGCCTGCCTTTACGTTTAGTTCTAGGGATCGGCGATCCGTGCGTCGTACCGCACCCCAGAGGGAACACGCTGTGGCGAACACCCGATGCTGGATGGTACAGTGGCATGGTGAGCTTTGCGTTCGGTGAAAGAGACTCTATAGCCAGGAGCGCCTATTGATGCAAGAGCGAGACGACCTGTACCAACTCTTAGAGGTTGAACCCGCCGCCAAGCCGGAAGGGGTCGAAGCGGCGTATAAGCGCGTTGTTGACAAATACCGCGTGCGGGGTGCGCAGAGCGCGGACTCAGCGCGGGTGCTGCAGCGGGTCAAGCACGCGTATGACACGCTGAAGGACCCCATTCGCCGGGCTGCGTACGACCGCCAGCGGGCTCACGGGCAGGTTGCGGGCATCACTGAGGGAGGACGGCCGCAAGCCACGGGCGTGGAGCCACCCACGCGGACCACAGCAGCGCCCTCGCCTCCACCCCGCCGAGAAGAGAAGCGGCCACAGACGCCCGTGCCGACGGAGGTTGAACGGCGTCGCGCGCAGCGCAAGATGCGGAAGACCATGCGGCGCTACTTTGTTCTTGGCGTTGCAGGTTTTTTTGGAATCTTGATCATTCTCGCGCTTGTTCTTCCCAGCGTGTCCGCCAACAAGACCGCCTCGCCAAGCGGCAGCAGCAGCGGGAGCGTTCCGGAAGGCCCCGGGACCGTTTACCCGTTCTTGGGGCGGAACCACGTACCTCAAGCGCAGACCATCTCCCTCGCAGAGTACAACAGCGTGCCTCCAACATCGGGCCCGCACTGGCCGATCTGGGAGCGGTGCGGCGTCGCTGCGCAACCGGTACCGATTGCGAAACAGGTGCACAACCTGGAGCACGGCTTTGTCCTCGTCCAGTACAGCACCAAGGACCAGGCGGTGATTGACGAGCTTGAGCGCATCACGAAGGACCTGCCGGGGTTCCCCAACTATTACCTTATAGCCCCCTACGCGGACATGCCGTACCCCATAGCCCTGACGGCGTGGCGCGTCTTGCTGCCGCTTGATGCGGTTGATGAGGCGACCATCCGCGAATTCGCCCAGGCCTACCGGGCTCATGGCCCCGAGCCTGGCGCGCCTAGCTGCTAAGGAGTGTTGCACTTGTCGGGTCGCAGCCAGAGCACGCTGGGGCAGAGCAGATTGCTTCGGATGAGCCTTTTCAGGTGGGAGCAATCGCCGTCGCCGTGCTCACCGTCGCCTGCGGGTCAAGCGGGAACGGCGATGAGCCGCAACCTCGCGTGGAGAGCATCGGATCCCTCTATCCCTCCATGGGAGCAGCGCACATTGACCCTGACCAGCACGCGCCGGCGTACAACACCGTGCCCCCACCTCCGGCCCGCACTGGCCGGTATGGGCGGATTGCGGCAACTTCTCAGTACCGCTTTCCAACGAGCTCCAAGTTCACAACCTGGCACACGGTTTTGTCATCATCCAATACAACACACAAGACGCAGCGCTGGTCGCAAGGCTGAGAGACGTTGTGGAGGGGTTGCTCGGTTTCCCGGAACACTACATTATGGCGCCGTATCCTGACATGCCCTCAACCATCGCACTCACGGCGTGGCGGGTGTTGCATACGCTGGAGACGGTGGATGAGCAAGCGATACGAACGTTCGCCGACAGCTATCGGCAGCGCGGCCCTGAACCCGGCGCACCGGGCTGCGGTGGGGTCCAGCCGATGGAGCAGGCGCAATAGCGCGAAGGAGGCGTCTGTGCAGTTCCTCGCCAAGGTCCAGGTTACGCTGAAGCCGGCCGTCAACGACCCCCAAGGCCTGACCGTGCAGAGCGCCCTCAAGACGCTGGGGTTTACCTCGGTGGGACATGTCCGCGTGGGGAAGTACCTTGAGGTTTCGCTGGACGCGCCGGACCGCGCAGCCGCGGAGGCGCAGGTTCAAGAGATGTGCAAGAAGCTGTTGGCGAATCCGGTGATTGAGCAGTTCCGGGTGGAGGTCACTGACCCCGCGCCGTCCCGCCACTAACCCGACGGACGCCGCCTACGGGGACTGGGCCCCGAGCTTTGCCGTGATCTGGAACTCCCCCTCCGCGCGCCGCGTGGCGCCTGTCACCACCGCCAGGCGATACTCGCCCACCGGCAGCCCCTGGAGCTCCGGCGGCTTCCCTAAGTACACGCTGTAGTTCGGCTCAGCGGCGACCATCCACGAGACCCGTGCGGTCCACGTGGGCTCGCCCTGAGGTAGCAGCTCTTCCAAAACAAAAGTGACCGAGGACTCTCCAAACCCACCCTTGAGCTGCACGCGGACCCATACCTCGCTCCCCTCTTGAAACTGCTCCCCTTTTCTGGCGAGTTTCAGCTCGCTTTCCTGGGGATTGGCGCTGGCGCCGAACTGGACCAGATCGCCTTCGCCGTCTTTGAGCGCCGTGATGCCCGCGGAGGGTATGGTGACGATGAGGATCACGAGGAGCGCGGTGATTAACCCGCGGCGCACGGTCCTGCCTTTGCCGGAGCCTCTTGGAATACGCATGTCCACCTGCCTAGCTGCTGACGGTGCCCTTGGTGCTAGGGACGCCGCGCTGGCGCGAGTCTACCTCGACGGCGTCGCGAAGCGACTTGGCGAGGGCTTTGAAGACCGCCTCGGCGATGTGGTGATTGTTCTGGCCCGCGAGAACGCGCGCGTGCAGGTTGATCCGTGCCTCCACGGCGAAAGACTCCAGGAGGTGCGAGATCACTTCCACAGGAAGCGCCTCCACCTGCTCGCCGATCCAGGGGATATCCAGCGTGGCATGTCCGCGGCCGCTCAGATCAACCGCAACCATCGCCAGGGCTTCGTCCAGCGGCACGATGGCGTGGCCCATGCGCCGTATGCCCTCCCCATCGCCCAGCGCCTCACGGAGCGCGCGGCCAAGCATGATCCCCACGTCTTCGGTTACGTGATGCCATCCGGAGGCGTCCCGGTCAGCATGAATCGTTATGTCCATAAGGCTGTGGCGGGCAAGCTGGGCCAGCAGGTGGTCCAGCATGCCGTTCCCGGTGTTCACCTCATAGACACCGGTGCCGTCTAAGGTCAGACTCACCACGATCTTCGTCTCGCCCGTCTCGCGGCGCAGGGTTGCGCGTCTGTTCGCCATCGGCTAGCTCCCTCTCTTGGAACGTGGCACAAATTCCAGGGCGGGCTTGTCCCCGGAGGAGTCGCTGGGCGGAAGAATCTGCCGCAACGCCTCCACTATCCGGTCGGTGTGCTCGCGAAGCCCCACAGAGATGCGCAGGCAGTCCTGGATTGGCGGCGTGCTGAAGTGTCGCACGATGAGGCCGCGCTTCGCAAGCTCCTGCTGCACATGGTGCGCCGGCGCGCCCGAGAAGCGGCACAGCATGAAGTTGGCCTTTGAGGAGTAGTGGCGGATGCCGGGAAGCGTTGCCAGCAGCCCCTCCAGGCGCACCCGTTCCTCCACGATGGTGCGCACGCGTTGGAGGAGGAGATCGGTGTCGTCCAGGGTCGCGTAGAGGGCCGCCTCCGCTGCCGCGTTGAGGTTGTAGGGCGACTTGATGGCGATGAGTTGCTGCACAAGCTGCGGCGCCATGACGCCGTACCCCAGCCGGAGCCCCGCCAGGCCGGCCCACTTGCTGAAGCTCCGCAGCACGACCAGGTTCTCGTACTCGCTCAAGAGCGGGACCGCGGTGGAGCCGCAGAACTCGTGGTACGTCTCGTCCACGACGAGGAGCGGCCCAAGCTCCGCCAAGGATCGGATGGTAGACTCCGGCATGAGCGTGCCGGTGGGATTGTTCGGATTGCACAGGAAGATGATCTTGGTGCGGGACGAGATGGCGCGCTGCGCGGCCTGAAGATCAACGCTGAAGTCCTCCAGCCGTGGCACGGCGACCACCTTCCCACCCTGGACCGCGACAGCGAACGGGTACATTCCAAAGGTGGGGGGGAAGTCAACGACCTCGTCCCGCGGCGCGAGCACCAGGCGCGCCAGCAGGTCAATCAGCTCGTCACACCCCGCTCCCGCGACGACCTGCTCCGGGTTTACACCGGCGTAGTCGGCAATGGCCTGGCGCGCGCGCCGTTGCAACGGGTCCGGATAGATGCTGTATCGGGTGCTGCCCGCGAGCGCTTGAACGACCTTAGGCGACGGCCCGTACGGGTTCTCATTGGCGTCCAGCTTCGCGACCTGGTCAAGCCGTAGGCCGTACCGCTTCGCGAGCACCTCGGGCGGGTCCACCGGCTTGTACGGTTCCAAGGCCCGCAGGTGAGGCTGGACGAGCTGTTGCACGGAGCGCTTACGAGGCATGGCCCGTGCCATCTTTTCCCGCATTGAGCCGGGCGCGCACAGCCGCCGCGTGGCCGTGCAATCCTTCTGCCTCCGCGATGGCGGCAGTAGCCGGTGCCAGCCGGCGCAGCCCCTTCGCGTCCTGCGCGACGAGGACGATGGTCTTGAGGAACTGCCGGACCCCTAGGGGTGAGCTGAACCGGGCTGTACCGCCGGTGGGCATCACGTGGCTTGGGCCGGCGGTGTAGTCGCCCAGCACCTCCGGCGTCTCGCTCCCAACGAAGACCGCGCCGGCGTTGCGGACCTTTTCCACAAGCGCCCAGGGCTCCCTAGTCAGCAGACACAGGTGCTCCGGAGCGTACGCGTTGGCGAGTTCAATCGCCTGCTCAAGGTTTTGGACCAGCACCGCGATGCCGTTTGTTTCCAGGGAGCGTTCGGCAATCTGCCGCCGCGGCGCCGTGGCGAGCTGCCGCGCAAGTGCCTCCTGCACGCGCTGGAGGAGCTGCTCTGAGGTCGTGAGAAAGATTGGTGAGGCAAGCGCGTCGTGCTCCGCCTGAGCGAGCAGGTCAGCGGCGCAGTCGCTTGGTGACGCCGAGTCGTCCGCGATGAGGACGGTCTCGGTTGGGCCGTACAGGCCGTCCACCGCGACGTCGCCAAAGACCAGCTTCTTCGCCAGCGTCACGAAGAGGTTCCCCGGTCCGCACACGATGTCCACTCTCGGAACGGACTCGGTGCCGTAGGCCATCGCGGCGATAGCCTGTGCCCCGCCGATGCGGAACACGCGGTCAACCCCAACCAGGTCGGCGGCGGCCAGCACGGCTGGATGCGGCCACTCCCCTTGCCATGCGGGAGAGCACAGGAGCACCTCCTTGACCCCCGCCACGCGCGCTGGTATCGCGGTCATCAACACGGTGGACGGGTAAACGGCGGTGCCTCCGGGGATGTAGAGGCCGGCGCGCTCCAGGGGAAGGTAGGCCTCGCCATAGCCGTTCTTGAAGTCGGTCCACCCTCTTGGGAGCGAGGCGCGGTGGAATGCCATGACACGCTCCGCGGCGAACTCAAGGGCTTCCAGCAGCTTGCCGTCTATTGATTGCCTGGCCTGGCGCCTGACCTCTGCGGGTACCTCCAGAGGCCCGGAGACGTCACGGCTGTCCAGGCGGCGCGTGTACTCACGCACGGCGCGGTCGCCTCCGCTTTTGACCTCGCGCAACACCTTCGTGACGGCTTGCTCGGGCGTGAGAGGGCTGCCGAACAGGCGTGCGATGGACTCGCGGACTGACGCGGGAGGCGAGTCCCACGGCCACGTGATCCCTCGCGTCAAGAGGCGCTTTGCTTCCGTGCTGTTTACGACGCGCATCGCAAGAACTCCCGGCTCACCCGTAAAAACGTCCGCGCTGACCTCTCGCGGTAGGCCCTGACTGACTCCGGAGGCACGCGCTGGGCGATGCGGGCGAGTCCGGAGTCCACCGAACCGAGGAACCGGTCTGCAACCTGTCCAGCGGCCTCCAGGTGCTCCTGTTGCTGGCGCCTGCGGGCCAGAAAGCGCAGCCGATCCCACGTGAACCCGCGCGCGAGGAACTCCTGAAGCCACTCCCGCCACTCTTCCAGCAGTTGCTGCGGGATGAACCCTATTATCACGTCCTTCTCAGCGTCCGCGAGGAGGGGCATGACGCGCTGGACAGCGTCCTGGGCGGACCGGTCTTGCTCCAGTTGGAGCGCCCTGTCCAACACCTTGCTCTCCACCTGGTCCGGAAAGAGCGACGGGTTCGCAAAGTACGGACGGTACACGGTCGTTACCCACCCCTGGTCCGCGACGAGATGGGAGAAGTAGCCGAGAAGAAACGCCACGGTCGGCCCGTTCAGGCGTGAGGCCTCGGCGAGGCCTGGGTGCGCGCTCAGCAGGCCGTCTATCCCGGCGGTCATGCTGCTGCTGTCCAGCTCCATGAAGTGGGTGTCCTCACGGAGCGCTCTCGTCATGGCGCGGATGTCCGGCACCGTGGAGCCGAGGAGGTACGTGCCCAGCAACTCCCGAGCGGGGCTGGAGGGGAGCGCCTCGGACCACTGGAGGGCGAGTGCGATGTGGGCCTGGAGGTTAGGCACGCTCCACCCCCTCTCCGTAGGCGAGCAGGCGGCGGTACGCCTGGCATTCATCGGTGAACGCGAACTCCAACTCGCCCACGACCGCCTTTCCGGCGCCGCCTTCGCGCAGGAGGCCCACTACCTCCTGAAGGTGCTGGCGCTGAACGACCGCGCTCATGTGAATCGCGGGGCCATCCGCTTTCCCGGCGTGCCTGGTGGTGACGTGCTCTATGCCCAGCTTACCTCCAAGCTCCACCAGCTTGGCCAGCAGCCCTTCGCTGTTCGGGCCGGAAAGCGTGCTCCGGATGGTGCACAGGCGGTCCGCGCGCAGCTTCGCCTCAACGCATTCCAGCACCGTCCGCGTCGTTTCCAGGGACGCAGGGTCTGCGCGAAGGAGGGCCCTGTTGGCGATGAGACACGCCTGGGAGGTGATGATCGTCCCGCCTTCGATGCGCTTCAAGCCGTTCTCGCGGAGCGTCACGCCGGTGGAGCTGATGTCCGCGATTACGTCGGCGTAGCCCATGGCGGGCGCCGCCTCCAGGGTGCCGCTGGAATGGACGAGCGCGAAGCCGTGCACGTCTTGAGCAAGCAAGAAGCGACCGGCAAGCCTGGGATACTTGGTCGCGACGCGGAGGGCGCGCCCGGACTCGTGGAACTCCGCCGCCACGTCGGCGAGGTCCGCGATGGACTCCACGTCGAGCCACTCCTCAGGGACGGCGAGGACCAGCTCGGCGCGCCCAAATCCCAAGTCGTCTATGACCACCACAGCCTCCGAGCCATCGCGACGGAACTCCAGGTACCGGTCCATGCCGACGACACCAAGCTCCGCGCTGCCGTCTTCCACCTTGCCGGTGATGTCGGCGGTGCGTTGGAAGAGCACAGTGCTCCCCGCCAGCTCCGCGAGGGAGCCGGTGTACCGCCTGGGATTGGGACGCAGCACCTGAAGCCCGCAGCCTTTCAGAAAGGCAAGCGTGGGCTCGTGGAGCTCGCCGTCACTGGGCAGGGCGAACCTCAGCATCTCCATCGGTCCTCTCAACGGTGAATCGCTCGCTTTGCCCGTCTTCGCTGACGACCACGACGGCGTTCATGCCGCGCACGCCGGCGTACCGCCGGTGTTCCGCAATGCTGCGCTGGAGCAGCGCCTGCTCCACGGCCTCGCCCCCAAGGCGGAGCGTCTCCGCCGCGCGCAAGGAGGCGATGTTCGCGGCTGGTGTCGCGGGCACGACGAGCACCCTCCTGGCCGCGCGCCGTTGGTTTGTTGTGGCCTTGGCGGTGCGCATCGCCTCAGCGGCCGTGTCCAGGGAGAACGCAAAGCCAATGGCCGGGACGTCGCTCTTCACGCCGAGCGCTTTCAGGAGGCCGTCGTACCGCCCGCCGGCGGCCAGCGTTCTGCGCCCGGCGCCAGGGCCATCGTCACCGGCGCGTAGCTCAAACACGACGCCGGAGTAATAGGCGATGTCCCGGGCCAGGGTGAAGTCCATCCGCAGGCCCTGCGCCTCTGCCGGCTTGACCTGGTGTCCCCGCAGCGTGTCAAGAGTCTGCGTAAACCGTGCAAATGGCGCGTCGTCCATGCCCTGCACGCGGATGATGTGCCGCACCTGGGGAAGCACCTCGCGGGGTTCGCCGGCGAGCTGGGCGAGGCGCGCGAGGACTTCCAGGGCGTGGTCAAAGGTCGCGGCCTGGCTGGGGCCGCTGAGCTTGGCGCGCAGCCGCGTCGCAATCTCGTCAGGCGCGCGGGAGGCGAGGCTCCCCTTGCCGTTCCTGCTTCCACCCGCCTGGGGCTTCTCCGCCGCGCTCAGGACGGCGAGCGCCCTCTGCGCCTCCGTCTGATCGGGGCGTTCCCGCAGCAGTCCGACCTCCTGGGCGCGCGTCCGGAGCTGTGCCACGCCATCGTGGTTCCCTTTGAGGGCGCCAAGGTTCCGCAGCAGGAACTGCTGGGCGCGTTCCGAGAGGCCCATGTGGATGAGGAGCGCCCGCAGGATCCCGATGTCCCCGAGCACGAGGTGAGCATCGTTAAGGCCAAGAGCTTGGGCGCCCCTGATGGCGAGTGTGAGCACCTCCGCGTCCGCCTGTGCACCTCCGGCGCCGATCAGCTCTACACCAACCTGCCAGAACTGGCGGGGGCGTTCGGGTTGCTCGGCGTAGTAGCGGAAGACGGGCCCGCCGTACTGCCAGCGCACGGGCAGCGGCTGGTCGTCTCCCTGTTCCCGATAGACGCGCGTGATCGCCGAGGTGAACTCCGGCCTGAGGCTGACATTATGTCCACCTGGCTCCTGGAAGCTGTACAGCCGCGCCGTCAGCTCGCCCCCCGCTTTGCGCGCGAAGGTCTCCGTGGCCTCCAGCATTGGCGGTTCGATAATCCGGTAGCCGTACGAGGTGAAGAGCGCCTGGAGCGTCTTTTGGACGTCGTGCAGCCGCAGGTACTCTTCCTCCCGAAGGTCCCGCATGCCCACCAGTCGTTTGACCGTTGACGATGCCATTTCGCCCACCTGGTGCAAGAAACGTTCCTTAATTCGTTATTGTAGCGGAGCGCGGTGAGCGCTTCAATGCGGCCCTCAGCGGCTGCCGCTTGACGGCCTCGTCCTTTCGCTTGCACAATCCGGCTAACACACTCTTTGACGCTGTCTGAAGCGGGACGTCAGCAAGGGCGAAAGCGACGCGGTGAACGCACCCGAACAGCAACCTGATGGGGCCTGAATGCTGTGGCTACTGTGACAGTCTGCTCTGCGGAACAGTGTCGCTCCCGGCCTCGCACACTGTTCCGCATCAACACCCCCGAGGGGCCTGCCTTGCGGTGTCTGCGGCACACGCTCACTTACCCGCCGCTGCTCCGGCGCTCAACGCTGACGGCGTTGGTGGTTGGGACGCTCCTGACGGCAATCAACCAGAGCGGCCCCGTCCTGCGCGGCGACGTCCCGGCATCGGTGGCCGGGCGTATCGTGCTGACCTATTGCGTCCCGTTCTGCGTCGCTACCTGGGGACTGCTGATTAACAGCCGGGTGCGAGTGCCCAGCGCTAGCCCAGCTACCACTCCGCCACACCGCCCTGCTGACCGGGACCCGAAATGACGCGTCCAACCGGCATCATCCTCGCGGGCGGCGCCAGCAGTCGCCTGGGAGCGGACAAAGCGCAGATAGTCCTTGGCGGGCAGACGCTACTGGAGCGGGTTGTTGGGGCGTTGGAGCAGGTTGCGGGCGAAATCCTGATCGTCGCCTCTCCGGATACCTCGCGGCCACAGCCCGGTTCGCGCGTCCCGCTGCGGGTCGTGACCGATCCGCAAGAGGCAGGGCCGCGCCGCGGCCCGCTCGCTGGGCTCGTTGCAGGCCTGCGCGAGTGCCGCACGCCCTACGCGTGGGTGCTTGGCTGCGACTCGCCGTTTCTCAGCCCCCGCCTGCTCTCGTGCCTTATGGAGCTGGCGCCCGGCCATGACGTCGTGGCGCCACGCTCGGACAGGCATCTGCACGTACTGCACGCCGTCTACAGTCGCAACTGCCTGCCGGCTGCGGAGCGGGTGCTCGCCGGCCGGCATCCCAGCCTTCAGGCTCTCCTCCCTTTGGTGAGATGCTGCTACGTTGAGGGAGCGGAGCTTGCCCGGTGGGACCCGGACGGGCGTTCGCTACTGAACATCAACACCCGAGACGATTTGGCCGAAGCGCGGCGGCTTCTTGACCAGCGCTCCACCAGCCGCTAGCATGCGGGGAGCCGACGGCGCGGAGCCGGAGGACGACGCAACGAGGAGGGGATCATGGCGGTCCGATTGGTAGTGACGCTCAAGACCAAGAAGGGGAAGGGTGGAGACTTTGCGAAGGCGTTTGGCAAGCTCATCCCCGGCGTCCTGAAGGAGCCCGGGTGTGAGCAGTATGCCCTGTTCCAGAATACGCAGGACGCGGACACGCTGGTGATGATCGAGCGGTGGAAGAGCCAGGCGGCGCTGGACAAGCACATGGCGGCGATGCAGGCAAAGGGCGCTCTTCCGGGGATGGACGCGATAACCGGCAAGCCCACGATGGAGCGCTACGAGGTCTAGCGACTAAGTCGGCTTTTCGCTCACGCGGTCGCTCACGCGGTCGCTCACGCGGTGACCGGTGACCCGTTCCGCGTCGGCGTACAGGTTGAAGCCGTCCGTCCTCGTGAAGCCGGCCAGTGTCATGCCGAACTGCCTGGCCACGTCCACGGCGAGGGTGGACGGCGCGCCAACGGCCACCACCACGGCGATGCCGGCCATGAGCGCCTTCTGCATAATCTCAAAGCTTGACCGGCCGCTGACAGCGAGGATGTGCTCGCTGAGCGGGAGCCGACCGGTGAGGAGCGCGTGGCCTGTCAGCTTGTCCACGGCGTTGTGGCGGCCCACGTCCTCAAACGCGTACAGCAGCGTGCCCTCCGCGTCGAAGAGGCCGGCTGCGTGCAGCCCGCCGGTCTTTGCGAAGCCCGGCTGCGCCTTCCTGAGCTGGTCGGGCAGCCTCGCCATGACCTCAGGCGTGACCGCGGGGCGCCCTTTGGGCAGGATTGGACACTCCTGGATTTGCAGCGCCTCCAGCGACACCTTCCCGCAAACGCCGCAGCTCGACGTGGTGTAGAAGTTTCGACGCAGCCGCTCGTGGTCAAAGCGAACGCCGGGCGCAAGCCGCACCGCTACCACATTGTAGTGCTGCTCGGTGACTTCAGTGCAGTAGCCTATCCGCTCAACGTCCTCCTTTGCGCGGAGGACGCCTTCCGAAAGGAGGAACCCCGCGGCAAGCTCAAGGTCCTGTCCCGGAGTGCGCATGGTGACCGAGATTGGCTCAACCCGCAAGCGGTCCTGCTCGGTCCACTCCAGGCGGATCTCCAGCGGCTCCTCCACCGCCAGCATGTCCTCACGGGCGACCGGCGCCTGGCCGAGCCGCACGTTCTGGACGTCGGCGCGCCGCGTCCCGCGTGAGGTCGTCACGGCATGCCCCCAGCAACGGGCTCCGTCATGCCGCTTGCCACCTTGGCGGGCAGGATCTCCACCACCGCGTTGTAGTCGGGGATGCCGCAGAGCGGGTCCGTGGCCCCCATGCGGATGAGTGCGTTCCCCTCAGGCCAGTGGACTTGCACGTTGCGGCGCCGCATGGGGACGGGCTTGCAACGGCCCCGAAACTCTCCAACATCGGAGCGGACGACCACCGCGTCACCCGCCTTCAGACCGAGCGCCGCTACGTCCTCCGGGTTCATCAGAACGTCCTCGCGGCGCGCCGCGTTTAGCGGGTCTTTCTTCGCCTGCACCATGCTGTTGAACTGCTTGCCGCGGCGGGTGCTCAGCAGGAACCAGCCCTCCGGCACCTGAGTCTCAGGGGGACGCACCACGGCCAACGCGGCTTTCCCGTCCGGCATCTTGAACACCCCGCCTTCACAGAGACGCGGCCCTCCCCACTGGATGACGTCGCCCTGCTTGCGCAGTCGCTCGATGCCCTGGTAGAACGGCACGGCACGCGCGATCTCGCTGCGGATGGCGGCGGCGTCCGGGAAGTGGATCAGGTCGGCGAGCTCCGGCCTGACGCGCTCCGCGAGCCGCATGAAGATCTCCCATTCCGGCCTTGCCTCGCCGACGCGTCGGCCTGGAATCTCAGGGCTGAAGTAGATGCGCCGCTCCGTGGAGGTTGCCGTACCGCCTCCCGGTGATTCGTACCTGGTCGCCGCGGGCAGCAAGACAACCGTATCAGCGGGCTCCAACAGCATCTGGCTGGTGAGCACGATGTCCTGATGGACGCGCACCGGAACGCGCTCTAAGGCTTCACGAACGTACTCCGGCTCCGGCAGGGTCTCCAGGAAGTTGCCGCCGACGGAGTAGAGAACATCCAGTTCTCCCCGGTGGGCCGCCTCAATCATCTGTACGGCGGTGAGACCGGGACGGGCCGGTAGTGGAAAGCCCCAGAGCTCGGAGAACTCCTGGGCGCTTGCTTCGTTGACATCGCGCCCGCCGGGGAACTGGTTGGGGACGCAGCCCACCTCGGCGCCTCCCTGCACGCCGCTGTGGCCGCGGATCGGCATGACGCCACACTTCTCCCGGCCCACCATGCCGCGGCTGAGCGCCAGGTTAACAATCGCCTTCACGTTGTCCACGCCAAACCGGTGCTGCGTGATGCCCATGCTCCAGACGAATACCGTGCTCTTCGCGCTGCCGTACATCCGCGCGAAGCGGAGCATCTCCTCTCGGGTCGCGCCGGAGGAGGCCTCCAGCATCTCCCAGGGTTGCGCGCTCAACGCCATCTTGAGCTGGTCCCAACCCGTGGTGTGCGCGGCAAGAAACACCTCATCCGCCCAGCCCTGCTCTATCAGGTGTTTGAGGACGCCGTTGAGGAACGCAATGTCGCCGCCGGTGTGCACCTGGAAGAACTCGTCCGCGAGCCGCGTGCCGAACACGGCGCTTTCAAAGATGGAGGGTATCCAGTACCGCTCCAGGCCCGGCTCCCGGTACGGGTTGATGACGACGATGCGCGTGCCGGCCCGCTTCGCGGCGTACATGTACTTGGTGGTGACGGGCTGGTTGTTGGGCGTGTCGCTGCCCTGGAAGACCAGCAGGTCCGTTCCGATCCAGTCGGAGTACGAACACGTAGAGGCGGAGACGCCGATGGTCTGCTTGAGGCCTACGGTGCTGGGCGCGTGGCAGACCCGCGAGGAGTTATCCACGTTGTTAGTGCCGAGGAAACGCGCCACCTTCTGCGCCACGTAGTACACCTCGTTCGTGATGCCGCGCGACGTGACGTAGAAAGCCAGGCGCTGCGGGTCTGTGGCGCGGACCCGGCCCGCAATCAGGTCAAGTGCCTCGTCCCAGGCGACGCGCTTGAACCCCGGCTCTCTCCGCCGGCGCACCATCGGGTACGGCATGCGCCCCAGGGCGCGCAGCGACGCGCTGTTCCGTCCTTTCAGGGCGCTCACGTCCGCAAGGAGCGTGTGGTCCAGCGCTCCCATCGTGTTTAGGCGCAGCAGTTCCAGCCGCACCGTACACAGGTGGATGCCGGACATGGTGAAGTCCCGCATGCCGGTGGTGCCCAGCGCGCACCCGTCGCAGACGCCCCGGTTCAGGATGCGCCAGGCGAAGGGGAGCTGGTCGCGGTTGCGCCACGCGGCCTTGAAGAGTTCCCCAAAGTGGTTGGGCTTGACCTGGCCCAAGCCGTTGGGCATGAAGCCCGCCCACAGGGAGGGGTCCCACTTGCGCATTGGCGCTCCTTTTGCTAGGGATGCTTCTGGACTCATTCTACTCTAGGGCTCTGCCAAAACGGAGGAAGGGTCACGGAACGGCGCACGTGCAGAAGAAGCGAGACAAGGAGATTGCAGGGGTGAGGCTCGCTGGCGGAGCGACTAGATCACCGTCGGCGGCTGGTACTCGCCGAACGTGCCGCGTAGGGTATCGCAGATCTCGCCGATCGTGGCGTAGGCCCGCACGGCGCTGACGATCTCCGGCATGAGCGGCGCCTTCGGGTCACGCGCCGCGTCTTTCAGCCGGACCAGCGCCGCCGTGATCGCCGCCTTGTCGCGGCCGGCGCGCAGGCGGGCCAGCCTTGCGCGCTGCTCCTTGCCCACCCTGGGGTCCACCTGAAAGCGCGGCGCCGTCCCCTCGTTCCCTTCCGTGAAGCGGTTCACCCCCACGATGACCCGTTCGCCGCGCTCAATCTCCTTTTGGTACCGGTACGCGGACTCCTGGATGCGCTGCTGGTAGAAGCCCGACTCAATGGCCGCCACCGCGCCGCCCATGTCCTCCACCTGTTTCATGAGTGCGGATGCTTGCGACTCCAGCGCGTTGGTCAGCGACTCCACGTAGTACGAGCCGCCCAGCGGGTCCACCGTCTCGGCGGCGCCCGTCTCGTACGCGATAACCTGCTGCGTGCGGAGCGCGATGCGTTGCGCCTTCTCCGTCGGGATCGCCAATGCCTCGTCGTAGCAGGACAGCGCGATGGACTGGACGCCTCCCAGCACGGCGGCGAGGTTTTGGATGGCGGCCCGCGCGATGTTGTTCTCCGGCTGCTGGGCCGTCAGCGTGGAGCCGCCCGTCTGCGTGTGCGTGCGCAGCATCATGGATTCCGGCTTCTGCGCCCCGTATCGCTCTTTCAGCAGCCTGGCCCACGCCCGCCGGAGAGCGCGGTACTTCGCCACCTCTTCCAGGAAGTTGTTGTGGGTATTAAAAATCCAGGAGATGCGCGGCGCAAAGTCGTCTATCTTCAAGCCCTGGGCTAGCACGGCGTCCATGTAGGCGATCGCGTTGGCGAACGTGAAGCCGATTTCCTCGGCGGCGGTGCAGCCCGCGTCGCGCATGTGGTAGCCGCTGATGGAGATGGGGTTCCATCTTGGCGCGTGCTTAGAGCAGTACGCGATGAGGTCGGCGGCGAGGCGCAGCGACGGCTTGGGCGGGAAGATGTACGTGCCGCGCGCCACGTACTCCTTCAGCACGTCGTTCTGCGACGTGCCTGAGAGCTTCTCCGGCGCGACGCCCTGCTTCTCGCCCGCCACCATGTACATCGCCAGCAGGACGGAGGCGGGCGCGTTGATGGTCATGGAGGTGCTCACCTTGTCCAGCGGGATGCCCGCAAAGCAGGTCTCCATGTCCTGCAATGAGTCAATCGCGACGCCCACCTTGCCGACCTCACCTTCCGCCATCGGGTTGTCTGAGTCGTAGCCGATCTGCGTCGGCAGGTCAAAGGCCATAGAGAGGCCCGTTTGGCCCTGCTCAAGCAGGTAGCGGAAGCGCTGGTTGGTCTCCTCCGACGTGCCAAAGCCGGCATACTGGCGCATGGTCCACAGTCGGCCACGGTACATCGTGGCCTGGATGCCGCGGGTGAACGGGTACTGGCCCGGAAAGCCCACGTCTCGCAAGTAATCGGTGTCAGCGACGTCTGAAGGCGTGGAGAGGAGGCTGGGCTCTGAAGAGCTGGCGCCGACGACCCCCTCGCGCTCTCCGGCACGCTTCAGAGAGGGATCGAGCACTTTTTCACGCCACTCTCGAGCGGCCCGCTCCAACGCCTCTTTCCTGCTGGGGTCTGCCATGTCCTGTCCCCTTGGTCCCGCTTCCACCAGGTAGGCTATTGGACTATGCCTTCTGCGGTCGCCTCGGCACCATCACCTTGCGGCGGAACGTGACAACCGCCTCGCCACGCTGGTTCAAGCCGCGAGTTTCCACCGTGACCACGCCGCGGTCCGGCCGGCTACTGGATGGCTTCACGTCGAGCACCTTGGACTCGGCGTACAGCGTGTCTCCGTGAAACACGGGCGCGGTGTGCTGCAACGACTCAGTCTCCAGGTTGGCGATCGCCTTGCCTGAAACGTCCGACACACTCATGCCGAGCACGACGCTGTACACCAGAGGCCCTGCCGCCACCCGCTGCTTGAACTGCGACTGCTCCGCGTACGCGGCGTCAATGTGCAGCGGGTGCTGGTTCATCGTGAGGAGCGAGAAGAGCGTATCGTCCGACTCCGTGATGGTGCGGCCGGGCCAGTGCTTGTACACGTCGCCGACGGTGAAGTCTTCCAAGTAGCGACCGTAGCGGTCGCGACCATCATGGGTAGTCATGCTTGTCCCTTACTCTCTCTTCTCTTGTGAGAGGAGATTGCGGATTCTTCGGTCGTCACGATATTCCTCTCTCAGGATGACAAAGCTGGTACCGGCTACAATCGCCCTGTGCTCTGAAAAGGGTGCAGGGGCTGGCCCCTGCTCACTCTTTCTTGTACAGCCGCTCAAGGGCGCGCGCGATGACCACCTTCTGGATGTCGCTGGTGCCCTCGCCGATGAGGCTCATGGGAGCGTCGCGGTAGTAGCGCTCGGCGCGCATCTCCTTGATGTACCCGTAGCCGCCGAAGACGCGTAAGGCGTCCAGCGTGGTCTCCTGGCACATTTCGCTGGCGAACAGCTTGGCCACGCCGGCCTCCAGGTCGGCGCGCTCCCCGCGGTCCTTCTTCTCGGCGGCCTGGCGGGTGAGCAGCCGCGCCGCCTCAATCCGCGTGTACATGTCGGCCAGCCGCATGTGCACGGCCTGGTGCTCAAAGATGGGCTTGCCGAAGGCCCGGCGCTGGAACGAGTACGCGATGGCGTCCTCAAACGCAGCGCGGGCCAGGCCCACGGCGCGGGCCGCCACGTTGATGCGCCCCACCTCAAGCCCGCTCATCACCTGCTTGAACCCGTCACCCTCTCGGTCACCGACGAGGTTAGTGACGGGCACCGGGGCGTCGTCAAAGCTCAGCGCGACGGTATCCACGCCCTTGTAGCCCAGCTTCTCCAGGTCCCGGTGAATAACCAGGCCCTTGGTGCCCTTCTCCACGATGAGGGCACTCATCCCGCGATGGGGCGGCTGCGCCTCGCGGTCCGTCTTGCACAGCACCAGGTAAAAGTGGGCGCGCCGGCCATTGCTGACGAACATCTTGTTGCCGTTGAGGCGGTACAGGTCGCCGTCACGGACAGCGTACGTCTTGATGGCCGCCACGTCCGAGCCTGCGTCCGGCTCAGTCAGGCAGAACGCGCAGCGCTTCTCCCCCTCTACCATGACTGGGAGCCACCGCTTTTTCTGCTCCTTCGTGCCGAACTGTTCGAGGATGTACGAGACGATGACATGCGTGTTCAGTATGCCCGCGAGCGTCATCCATCCGCGCCCCAGCTCTTCTATGACGGCGGCGTACGTGGTAAACGGTAAGCCAAGGCCGCCGTAGGCGGGGCCGATGGTCATGGCGAAAAGCCCCATCTCCCGCATCTGCTGGATGAGCGCCGCGGGGTATTCGTCACGGTGCTCCAACTCCGTGGCTACTGGGAGCACCTCTTTGTCAACGAAGCGCCTGATCTCGCTGACGATGACGCTTCCCGCATCGCCTGTGGCGCTTGGCATGCTTCTTACCACCTACTTAGTGTGTTGACCATTGAGTGGTCGGACGGCTTACTTCTTGGTGGACGTGTACTCCAGAAGGATGCGGGCCAGCCGCTTGTGCCCGGCCTTGAGGTAATGCTTCTTCCACCAGGCGGCCATGTAGTCCACGGCCTTCTTGGCATCGTCAGAGTCCACGTAGGCAGCGTTCAGTGCTCCGCTCGCCTCCCGAGCTGCTTGGTCCATGGAGGCGGCCACGACAGACGCGTCTTTTTTTGTGCTCACCATCGTTCTTTCTCCTGTCGCAGTGTTCTGCAGTGCTCAATAGCTTACACGGTTCGGCGGCCGTTGGCCGGAAGACCGCTCAGGATAGCATAGTCGGTTTCTTCGTGCGCCTCTGGCCCATGAAGGGGCTACTCATCATAGAGTTTCACGATGTGGACGGCACCTTGGGGACACGCCTGCACACACAGGTCGCACAACGTGCACTCATCCAAATTCTCCTCCACGATCTGCAGGCTACCCTGCGGGCCCTGGGCGAAGATATCCACGGGGCAGACTTCCACCAGCTTCTTTACCAGCTCCGGCTGGGAAGCCGCCTCCGGCGACACGTGGACTCGGATGAACATCGCCACGCTACAAGGATTCCTTGAGCCGCCGCTTGACCAGCTCGGGGATCTGGGAAATCTCCTCGGCAACCAAGATACCCGCCTCTTGCAGGCGCCGGACCTTTTCGGCGGACGAGTCGGCGCGGCCCTCCACAATGGTGCCTGCGTGACCGAAGCGCATGCCGGGCATCTCGTCCATGAAACGGCCGGCCATGAAAGCGACAATGGGCAAGCGGCGTTTCGCGCCGTTCCCCGACACGTACGATGCGAGTTGCGCCTCCATTGGGCCGCCCGGCTCGGAGTAGACGACGATGGCCCTGGTTTCCGGGTCGGCTTCGAACAGAGGCATAAGCTCGGCATAGGTGCTGCCTATGATGGCGTCGCCGCCGATGCTCACCGCGGTGCTCTGGCCCAAGCCGGCCGCGGTCAACGCGTTGGATATCTCGGTGGTCATTCCACCGCTGCGGGACATGACGCCAACCGGGCCGGACGTGAAGGCCTTGCGCGCCGCGGCGGCGGCCCCGCCTATGCCGCCCATCTTCGCCTTGCCGGGCGAGATGATTCCCAAACAGTTAGGGCCGATGACGCGCGCCTTGTTCATCTCCGCGAACTCGACCATCTGGGCCACCTCGCCGCGCGGAATCCGTTCGGTCACGACGACGATGAGCTTGATTCCTGCCTCAACCGCCTCAAAGACCGCGTCGCGAACGAACGCGGGGGGTACGACGACCACTGATCCGTCCACACGCGTCCGCTGAGTGATCTCGCGGACGGTGTCGTACACCGGAACGCCATAAACGTCACGGCCCTTGCGGCCGGGCGTCACGCCGCCGACAATCTTGGACCCGTAGTCCAGGCACTCTCGGACCATGCTTACGGCTTCGCGGCCTGTGATGCCCTGGATAATGAACGTCGTGTCCTTGTCCACGAGGATAGACACCGCTATGCTCCCCGCAACGCGCCGGCGCTCATTTTCACGACGGCGCGGCGCGCTGCCTCGTCCATGGAAACAGTCCGGTCGCAGTACTCCACACCGTACCGCCGTAGCAGCTTGAAGCCCTCCCCCTCCCACGAACCGGGGATGCGGAAGATGGCGATCACCTCCGCCGGGTCGCGGCCCGACTCAACTACACCCTTGATGACGCCTCGCGCGACGAGGTCCACCCGCGTGTTGCTGACGACGTTCATCATCACAGCGACCTTATTTACGCCCTGCTTGGAGAGGATGAGTTTGGTCAGTTCGCATACCTTGCGAACACTGGGGTTGCCGCCGATCTCGCAGTAGTTTGCGGCGCGGCCCCCGTGCTTGCGCACTGCGTCAAAAAGGGTGAGGCTCCCGCCGCCCGCGCCGATAATGAGGCCGAGGTCGCCGTCAAACTCGACGACCCGGCCCGCGACGCCCCTGCGGTCCACGGCATCCACTTCGGCGCCCCGGATCTCGAATGCGGTGGGTGGCCTCGACTGGCGGGTTTCCTCCTTGCCTATCCCAAGCTCCTCCAGCAACGCCGCCTGGCCGTCCCGTGCCTCATCCTCCATGTCCACGTGGCAGTCAAGGCAAAGAAAGCTGCCGTCCTCCAACCGCGCCAGCGGGTTGATCTCGGCCAGTGTTAGCCCACGCTGCTGGAACATCCGCACCAGGCGGCTGAGGATAGGGATCAACGAGGTCAACTCAGAGCCTGTGATCCCCAGGGAAGTGATGGCTTCTTTGGCTTTGTAGTCAGAGAAGGGGATGATGTTGGAGACGTGCGTCGTGATCAGGTGGCCTGGGTGTAACTCGGCCACCTCCTCAATGTCTATCCCCCCCATGTCGCTGAAGAGCATGACGGGGCGCTTGGCGAGAGCGTCGTAGATGACGCCGGCGTAGTATTCTTTCGCGACGGGCGCCCTGCCCTCCACAAGGACACCGCGCGGCGTCTGCCCTTTGATGGTCAGGCCAAAGATCTTGGCCGCTGCGGTCTTCGCTTCGGCGGGAGAGTTGGCGAACAGCACGCCGCCTGCCTTCATTCTGCCGCCGGTGAGCACCTGTGATTTGAGCACCACGGGCGCCCCAATGCCATTGGCAATACGCTCTGCGTCCTCGGGGCTCTTCGCTACGTCGCCCTTGGGGAGTGGCAGGCGGTGCTTGCCAAGCAGCACCTTTGCTTCGTACTCATAAAACCGCATCGGTTCTCTCGCAGTGTTCAAGCGGCCGGAACAGTTTCAGGCGCTGGTGAGCCCCTGAACAGGCTAGCGCACCTGGCCGCTCGTCTCAAGGATGTCGTAGCCACTTATCGCCTTGGACTTTTGGGCATGCTTTGCCAAATAGGCCGGGTCCACGACGCCAGCCTGCACTCCCTTGGCCAGCAGCATGAGCAGCGCCTTGATAACCGCCTCGTCGAGAAACTCTCCGGTTTCCGGCTCCATCAAGGCGCCGCCACCATGCTCGTGGTAATACTCAAGCGAGCGCTTGGCCGCCCCAATCCGCGCCGAGTTGGGAGTGAAGCACTCGTTCGCAATCTCCGCCTGCTGCGGGTGGATGATCCACGTTCCGTCCATGCCCAGGTTGGCCGCCTCTATGTTCTTCTGGCGGAGCTCCTCGCGGATGCGACGGGATTCCTCCTCAGGCATGTCCTTGCGGCTGATGGTGAGATAGGCGTTATCCACGGCGTGAAGTCCCGCCGCCTTGGCGGCCACCACCACAGCTTGCTTCACGTAGTGGAAGTTCTTGTTCTGATCTTTCACCATTTCGTGTACGCCGATGCTGGCGACGAAGTCTGCGATGCCGAAGACGAGGCCTGCCATGCGTGGCGAAGCAGTGGCGATCTTGTAGGCGTTCACTATCGCCAAGGGCGACTCAATAAGCGCCTCAATCTGCACCCGGGTCTTCCATCCCCCCTGCTGTTCGAGGGTGTCAAGCAGACGCGAGAGGTAAACGATGTCTTCCGGCTCGTTGCACTTAGGGAGGATGATGCCGTGGAAGCGGTCAGGCGCCCCCAGCATGATCGCTTCAATGTCGCCAAGGAAAAATGGGGAGCGAGTGTTGTTGGGGCGGATGGTGACCACCTTGCGGCCGAAGTCCACCGTATTCAGCGCCTCAACCATTGTTTTGCGAGAAGCCTCACCCTTGAACTCGTAGGGGCAGGCGTCTTCAAAGTCCGCCATCACCTCGTCCACAGCGGCTCTGGCGGCGTTCTCGTGCATCCGCATGCTATGGGATGGATAGGTTAGCTCTGTTCGGGGGATGATGAGGCGTTTGCCCCCCTCAAGGACGAACATCCGGTCCCTTCCTCCAGACGGTTTTGTTGTGCCGCCGCTAACTTCTTTGAAAGCGTGCGGTCCCAGAAAGGCGAAAGCGCGGTTCAGAGCCTGGCAAGGCGCTTTCCCATAGACAGATTGTACCTCAAACCAATCGCCATTCCCCGCGTCTATAGGCTGTTCTACTGGGGGAGCAACACCACCTTGCCGATCGCCTCGTCGTCCTCGATGATGCGGTACGCTTCCGCGGCGCGGCTCATGGGCACGACCTTGTGGATCAGGGGCCTGATGTGCCCCTCTTCCACCATCTTCATCGCTTGCCGGAGCTCGTCCACCGTGCCCAGTGTGGAGCCGATGAGCTGCACCTGGCGGAAGAAGACGTGCCGCAGGTCAACCGGGGCCTCAAAGCCGCTTGTTGCGCCGGAGATCACGACTTTGCCACCCCACCTGGCCAGCCGCAGGCTGGTGGCCATGGTGGCCCGGCCTGGGTGCTCAAAGACGATGTCCACGCCGCGCGGCCCGACGATGTTCCGGACCTCCTCGCGGATGTCTTGGGTTTTGCGGTTGATTACGTACTCGGCTCCAAGCTCCCTGCATCGGGCGAGCTTCTGGTCGTCGGAGGCCACCGCAATGGCGTGGGCGCGGAAGAGCCTACAGATCTGGATCGCCATGGAGCCGATGCCGCCCGCAGCGCCCCAGATGAGTACGTAGTCGCCAGGCCGTATGCCGCCCTTGGTGACCAACTGCCGCCAGGCGGTCACCAGCACCAGCGGAAGCGAGGCTGCCTCCTCCCAGGTGATGTTCTTCGGCTTGGGAAGCAGGTTGTCCTGATGGATCTTGGCAAACTGGGCGTGGGAGCCTTCCATCGGGGCGTTGTCAAAGCCCCAAATCATGTGCTCTTGGCCCACCGGGTTTCCCATCGCGGGAATGCCGCAGTGGTTTAGCACCTCGTCGCCAACCTTGACCTTGGTGACTTCCGAACCGACCTCGCGCACGATCCCCGCGAAGTCGCTGCCGAAGATGTGGGGAAGCGCCACCTGGAGAGGAGTGCCACGGCGCGCCCAAACATCGTTGTAGTTGGATCCGGCAGCCTTGACCTCCACCACCGCCTCGTTCGGGCCGGCTTTCGGGGTGGGCACGTCCTTCCACAGGACGACTTCAGACCCGCCGTACTGCTCCATCACGGCAGCCTTCATCGTCTCAGGGAGCCGGTTGTTCGTGGTGTGGGAGGTTGACTTGGCCTGGGTCACGCTGCGCCTCCTAGAAGCCTCTCCGAGATACAGGCTGAGCTTTTTGCACAGGCGCGTGTCGCGGGATGGGTAATGCCTCTCACGCGCGACGACATTACACCATTGTACACATATGTGCAAGTAAAACGGCCGTAATATGTCAGACCAAGTGTTCAGTCTCTCGCCCCGAGGTGACGGCTGGCGCCTAGAGGACCTTCGCTCCCTGGAGCTTCTTGATCTGCTCCGGGCTCAAGCCGGCTACCTGGGTGTAGATGAGGTCGTTGTCGGCGCCCGCGGGTGCGGGGCCGCGCCAGATCTTGCCTGGCGTTGCTGACATCTTGGGGTACGCGCCCGCGCCCTTTACCGTCGTCTTCAGCGATTCGTCAAACCACTCGACGTGGAGGCCACGCGCGGCGTAGTGCGGGTCCTCCGCAATGTCCTGCCCGTTCATGATCTTGGAACACGCAACGCCCTTCTCGTTCATCATCAGCACCACCTCTATGCACACCCGCTGGTTTACCCAGGAGCGCAGCAGGTGGTCGAACTCGCGGCCCTCCGGCGAGTCCGGTTCCCGGTGCGCCTTTGCCCAGCGCGCGGGGTCTTCACCTAGCACCTCGCAGACGGCGTCAAACTGAGCCTGGTCGGTCGCCGAGATGACGGTCCAACCATCCAGCGCCTCGTACGAGTCGTACGGCTGCGTGGTCGTGGTGACGTCACGATTGCCCCTGCGCTTGAGCACAACGCCATCGTTATGGTAGATGGCCGCGACGGCGCCGCTATGCCGTTGAATGACCTCAAACTGCGGGATGTCCAGCACCTGGCCCTCTCCCGTCTTCTGCGCGTGGATGTACGCCGCCAGCGTTGCCGCAAGGGTGTGGAGCGCGGTGATGAAGTCGCCGAACCAGGGCGCCGTCCGGATGGGCGGCCTGGGCTCCGGCAGCCCCGTCAGGGACATCAGCCCGCCGTACGCCTGCGCAATGGCATCGTACGACGGCCTTCCAAGATAGTCGCGATGGCCTGTCTGGCCGTAGCCGGACACGTGCACGATCACCATCTTGGGGTTGCGCTTGAGCACTGCCTCGTCCGTGACCCCCCACTTGCCAAGGGTTCCGGGCTTTGAACTCTCCATCCAAATGTCAAAGTGCGGAACGAGCTTGTCCAGGAAGAGGTCGCGCCCCTCCGGCGTGCTGAGGTCAAGGGTGATGAAGTACTCGTTGTGGCGCTCGCCGGTCCAGTCGGCGCTCACGGGTTTTCCCTCAGGGGTCTTGAACTTGTAGCCGGTGGCGCGCCACGGGTCGCCCTCGCCCGGCCGCTCCAGGTTCACAATCGTGGCGCCGTGCTCGCCCGCCATCACCGGCGCAAACGGCTCCGCGATGTAGACGCCGTTGGTAACAATACGCAGCCCCTTGAGTGCGCCGAACTGCTCAGGGATGGTGAACGGCTTCTTTTGCATCGTGCGTCTCTCCTCTTGGCGCGACCCCGAACCGCCGCAAGCGTCCTGGAGTTGCCGTGCCGTTACGCTTAGATGACCTTTTTCGTTCTGAGCTCTTTCAGCTTGGCTGCGCTCAGGCCGACCAGCCGGGTATACACCGTGTCGTTGTCGTGTCCGACGCCAACGGACCCCCGCCAGATTTTCCCTGGCGTCTTAGAGAACCACGGCACGGGCCGCACGCCTTTGACCTTGCCCACCTGCTCGTCATCCCACTCCTCGTGGATCTTCCGTTCAACGAAGTGCGGGTCTTGGGCGGCCTGCTTGGGGTCGTTGACCGGGCCGCAAGGGATCGTGGCCTCGTTCAATGTCCGTACGACCTCGGCGACGGTGCGCTGGCCCACCCACTTGCGCAGGACGCCGTCAAACTCCAGCCCGACCGGCGAGTTGGGGTTGGAGAACGCCCCGCTCAACCTCTCGTCGTTGGGGTCGAGTCCAAGCAGCGTCAGCGTGCGCCTGAAGATGGGGACCGAGATGGCCGCGATGAACACCCATCCATCCGTAGCCATGAAGGTGTCGTACGGCTGGAATTGGCCCGCCTTGTTGCCCGTGCGCTCCCGGATGGCGCCGTCTACAAACCACATCGGCATGGTGCCGGATGTGATCTTGTTGATGCACTCAAACTCCGCGATGTCTATCACCTGGCCCTTGCCGGTCTGCTGGGCCCAGATGTACGCCGCCAGCGAGCTCCAGAATGCGTACAGGGCCACAATCTTATCGCCGCCGTGGACCGGCGCGGCAACGGGAGTCGCGTCCGGCTGGCCTGTCGTATACATCAGGCCGCCGAAGGCCAGGTTGACCAGGGAGGAGCTGGAGCGCTGGAGATAGTCCGGATCACCCGTCTGTCCAAACGGCGAGACGTGCGTGATGATGATCCGGGGATTCTGGGCGAGCACGGCTGCATCCGTGATGCCCCAGGCCGGATAGGTACCCGGCTTGGAGTTTTCCATCCAGATGTCGCACTGGGGGATCAGGTCGTTGAGGAACACCTCACGCCCCTCCGGCTTGGCCAGGTCAAGCGTGATGTAGAAGGCGTTGCGGCGGTCATGGACCCAGTGCGCGTTGACCTGGCCGCCAGTGCGAGTTTTCCAGGTGTACTCCTCGCGCCGCCAGGGGTCTCCCGCGCCGGGCGCCTCCACCTGGATCACCTCGGCGCCAAAGTCGGCCGCCAGGTGCGCCGCGTACGGCTGCGTGATCTTGGTGCCGGTGGAGAGGATGCGCAAACCCCTCAATGCGCCAAACTGCTCAGGTAGGATGCTGGGCGCTCTGTCCGACATAGCTCCTCCCCCTCATGCATGAAGTCCTTAGCCTAAACCGCGTGCCATTATACCCGCATCGCTCAAGGTGCATCTTCTCTCCGCTACGTCCTCGCCAGCAGCGCCTCGCAGAAGCGCGCTGCGTTCACCAGGTCGGGGATGTGCACAAACTCGCGCGCGGTGTGCATCGCCTGCGTGGACATGCCCACAACAACGCAGCGGATTCCCTGGCCACTGAACACGTTGGCGTCCGTCCCGCCTCCCGTGGGGCCAAGCTCCGCCTCCAGGCTCAGCCCGGCCAGCACCTGGCTCGCGCGGCTCACCAGCGGGTCGTCGGCGCCCAGTGAGTAGCCTGGGAAGTCTACCTCAAGCTCCTCGTGGATTTGCGCGTCTGGGTACTTACCACGGACCTCCGCAAACGTGTCCAGCACCTGCTGGCGCACGCGGTCCAGCGTCTTAGGGTTGCGGCTGCGGAACTCGCCAAGGATGGAGGCCTTTTCCGGCACCGCGTTTCGCACCGACCCGCCGGTGATGTTGCCGATGTTGAACGTCGTCTCCGGGTCCAGGCGTCCCTGCGGGAGCCTGGTGATCAGCTCGGCGGCTATGCGGATGGCGGAGAGGCCCTTCTCTGGCTCCACGCCGGCGTGCGCCGACCTCCCCGTAACGTGGACCGTGAGCCGGACGTAGGTAGGGCTGGCGATGGTGACCTTCGTAACGGGGCCGTTTCCATCAAACACCACGGCTTCTTTGGCGTGAACCAGTGTAAAGTCCAAGTTGCGCGCACCAAGCAGCCCCACCTCTTCGCCCTTGGTCAGCACCACCTGGACTGGGAAGCGCCGAGCGCGGCTCTCCTTAGCGGACGTCAGCGCCTCCAAGATGGCCGCGATGCCCGCCTTGCAGTCGCCGCCAAGGATGGTGGTACCGTCGGAGGTTATCGTGTCGCCGTTCACCTGCGGCTTGATCCCTCGCCCAGGCTCCACCGTGTCCATGTGGGCCGAGAGCATGAGCGGCGATTCGCCCGGCTCCGACGCGATGAGGTTGCCGTACTTGTCACGGGCCACCGTGAACCCGAGCGCGGTAAGGCGCCGCTGGAGGTCCTGGGCGACCGCCTCCTCTTCCCCCGAGGGGCTGTCAATCTTGACCAGCTCGCAAAAGGTGTTGACCAGCCGCTGCCGATTAATCATGCCTGCTCACCTTCAGTCGTCATTAGGGACTCAACAGTCTCCCGCGCCAAATTATAGAGGTGCCAGGCAAGTCCCATTGCGTTGGCGGGTATAATCTGCGTCATGTCGTTTCGAACAGCGCGCCTCGTCCTGTTAATTGGCGCCGCGTTGAGCGTTGCCAAGACCTCGTTCTGCGCAAAACTCAAGGGCGCGGCGGTATCTGGCATACTGCCCTTCGCTGAAACGGCCTTGCGCCGGGGTCTGACGAGTTTCTTGAACATCCCGCGCTTCCAGCCCTCCCGTTGCGCCCCTTGCCGAAAGTGCCCTTTCCTCCTTACTTCTACGTAAGATGCGTGAGAACGGAGTGCTTGTTGGCGACTAACTCGTGATGCAACGGTAGCGATCGCCCAGGCTTTGTATTCAAAATCAAGTCGCAGTCGGATAATATCGTAAAGGAGATGCGAGTGGCAGACGGATCACAAAAGGCCAGGCTGCGGATGTACGGCACCAAGTGGTGCGGCGATTGTGTCCGTTCCAAGGAGTTTCTTGAGCGGCGCCGCGTGCCCTACGAGTGGATTGACATCGGCAACGACCAGGAGGGGCAGGAACTGGTCATCCGCCTGAACCGCGGGATGCGCCGCGTGCCGACGCTCGTGTTCCCCGACGGCTCCGTGCTGGTGGAGCCTTCTGACGCGGAGCTTGCGAAGAAGCTGGCGTCGCACGACGAACTTTTGCCGCCTAGGTAACCTAGACAGCGTAGCTTCACGTGTTCTGCGTAAAGAGCGCACACTTGGGGGGGTACGTTGTGCCGTTGGACCCGTAAGACCTCGCCTAGGGCACCGGCGCTGGTGTAGTCCACCTACCGATGGCGGCGTGAGGACTTTGCCGCCATCCGCGCCGCGAGACGCACCAAGCCGTTGCTGCCGCCAAGGTAGCGGAGCACCGGGAAAGACAGTGCAGAGTTAGTGGGCCTAAACGGACAGAAACCAGAACTCCGCTCGTGTTTGGACATCAACTGCACCTGGGGCTTCATGTTTTTGGATAGCACTTGATCAACTTGCCTTTGTCAACGAGGAGTACGTAGTCGACAGTTGCGAGATCCCCTGGCTCAGCAGAGTTCACTGCCTGGATAACGATACCCGCTGGCGCATACGTGGAGGACTCAAGGACGATAATCTGGACGTCCCCCCATTTCTTGGAGGAGAACTCGGCTAAGGCACCCTCTAAGACCGCATCCACACACTCATTTACTGAATCCCATACATCGCGAGCCTCAGTCGCAGCCATGATCCAAACGCCGTCCTCCTTGTCCTCAGGGGTTTCGGCATCCTTCACGCGGCTCAAGCGCCATTCTTCCTGCCATGTGAAAGGAGAGGCGTCTCCGTTGTTCAGACGCCTTTCACAGGCTTCAACTACTGCATTTTGAATTGCCTTTCGGCCAACATCGGTGAAAAAGAATGTTCCAACCCCTCGTCAATTAGCATGTATCGGCCCCGGATCCTGCTCACTACGGGGCAAAGAAGTTCACTGTACTGGTTGGAATACCAACAAGAGAACATTGACGGTTCCTTTTCTGAAGCGAGTGCGATGTGGCCTTGCCGGGGGACCAGCACGACCCCAGACTCTCCCAGTTTTAGAACGGGTGCCACCTGCACTATTTGGTTCCTCAAGTGCTTACGCAGCTGTGCAGGCAAGGGCAATCGCAAGTCAACAGGGGGAGCTCGGTAGTAGTAGCCGCCGCAGGGCGGGGTTAGATACTTCTTGTTCGAGAATAAGCTTCCATGGTACGCCTGGGATATCGCATCGCCAGTCAGCCGCTTGACCTCAATGGCCGCCTTCTGCGTTCCATTCGTGACGACCACTTCGGGGGTCTTTTCCTGAGGAAACAGTTCCGTTGGGTAACTCTCTACTTCCCAGGTCCCTCCTTCTGGGTGGCAAGGAAAGCACAGGCTTTTTCAACGCAACTCTGTTCCTGGTCGCTGAGAGGCATGTTTCGGTGCTACCCTTCTTCCACCGCGCCCCAAATGGGATCACCTTAAGTTCGGGCAACTTGGCGCGACTGACTCTTTCAAACTCCGTCACCCCGTAAGAATGCCTCTTTGGCAAACTTGTTGCCATTGCGCCAAACTGGTGGGCCCGCCAGGACTCGAACCTGGGACCAAGCGGTTATGAGCCGCCCGCTCTGACCACTGAGCTACGGGCCCGCGACCTCGATGATGGCTGCCGTTTCCCTGGGGGCTACATAGGGGCAATTCATGCACTGCCCCTAAACCCACATGCCTACACGCCTCCCGACGTCTGAGCACAACTACGGCGGGGAGCCCTGTGTGGCGCGGATCCGCTCGTCCAGCTCCCGCACACCTGGTGCGTCGTCGGCCAGCAGCTTGTAGCACCGGTCCAGGTAGAGCTGCGCCACCACCGCGCCCGCCTGCGAGGCGTCAAGCGCCGCCTTTATCAGGCTGTCCCCGCGCCAGTTTGGGGGAAGCAGCTTCGCCAGCGACTGGAGCTTGGCAACGGTCTCCTGGAGGAGATTCCGGTCCGTGCCGCCCAGCGCAAAGCGGAGCTTCCCGATGAGCTTCGTCATCTCCGCCAGCCGGTCCCGGTCGCTCATGAGCTGTTGCAAGACCTCGTTGACGTCGAACTGTCCCTTCTCCGCAAGGGCCGGCGAGGACGCCGACGCGGGTTTCAGGGACGGCAGTGTGACCTCGTACGCGTGGTACGCCTCCGCGTACTCCTGGACCCGGTCGTTCACCAGCTCCAGGAGGCGCTGGAATTGCTTGGAGTCCGCCGCGCCGCCAAAGAGCAGGTCTTCGTCCCGCAATTGCGCGAGCTGCCGGAGGCGCTCCACGCTCTCCACCGGCTCCGGCACGGGCGGAAAGGCGAACGCCGAGATGCCCCGGCCCGCCAGCTCCGCTGCCTGAGAGGCCAGGAACGGCGGCATGTACTTAACCAAGTCCACCGCCACGGGCAGCACAATGACGTACGTAGCCAGCAGCTTGCCAGAGTCGCCGGCGTCGCGGACGTAGAGGAGCGCATGGCCCTTCGGCCTCGCCCCATCGCCCCGTTCAAACGTCAGCATCCGCGTTCATCCCTCGGTCAGCGATTTCTTGTATTATAGCAGCGGACAAGTGGCGCGGTGGTGCTCTCTGCGCTGGGCGACGGCTTGATTATGCCGCCCGAGGCATCGTAATGCTGAGGCTCCCGAGCCAGAGGAGGAAGCGTGGCTGGGCACGTGGAACAGTGCATCCTCTGCGGGCTGAGCTATGTCACCAACGACACCGCCCTGGACGTGGGCGATGACTACCTCCGTTTCTTCAAGTGCCTGGACACCTTTTCCTGCGCGGAGCGCTGGCTGGTCAAGTTTCTTGCCAGTCACCCGATGCAGCTCGACTCCGTGACCCTCGTCAGCAACGACCCCAAGGCACAGCCCGAGTTTGAAGTGGGCTACCGCGTTCAGGACCGGGAGAGCCGTAAGCGCCGGTTCCGTCTGGAGGTCTGCGAGGAGGAGGACATCCACGCCAGAATGCTCCATTACCACCTCCTTGAAAACGGGAACGAGGTCAGGAAGAGCTTTGTCCCTTAGCCGGAAAGCTGATGACGTACCGCGCTGAATACTGTTTCCTGTGCGGGTTTTCCCGCTTGGTGCGGGACAGCAACACCAGGGGAGGAGATACCCAAGACACGCCCTTCTGGTGCCCGGAGACCGCAGCTTGTGCCGAGCGGTGGCTCAGAAAATTCCTGAGCGGGTTCCCTATTGTGCTAGATTCTGTGATACTCCTGGGAAGCGGTCCGCAGCGGCAAGGGGTGTTTGAGGTGGCGTACCAGGTGAACGGGCAGGCAGCGGTGAAGCGCCGCGTCCTGATGCCGGAGGTATATTCCGGCGGCGACTTTCACCGCCGCTCGGAGCACTTCCATCTTCTTGAGTTCGGCGCGGACGTGAGGGACACCTTTGCGCCGTAGCCATCGGCGGCAGTTCGCTTGCTCAGGCGAAGGGCGCGTCGGGACCCTTGCTGGTTGGAGTGCCACGTGATTCTTAGCAACTGGGAACGGCGGCAGATCTTCGGCGCAGGCGGGTGCCCCCTTTGCGGCCTCAACTGGGTCCCCAGAGACGCCACCAGCACCGGCATTGTGGAGGCCCGCATCCTTGGCTGCACCGATAGGGCAATCTGCTCGGAACGCTGGCTCCGCAAGTTCCTGAGCGGAAAACCGCTCACCATCGAGGCGGTCACCTTCCTCGGTCAGGGCCCAAGCCAGCAGGCCGTCTTTGAGGTGACCTACCGACCGCAGGACGGCGCTGAGCTGAAGAGGCGCGTGCTGATGCCGGAGGTAAGCCCTGGAGGTGACGTCCACCGTCGTTCAGAGCATTACCACCTCATCGAGTTCGGCGTGGACATCACCACCACCTTCACCCCCTGAAGCGTACTGGAAACGCAGGGCAACGCCGGCTGTAGGGAGGCCGCATGGACGAAATCGTGGAATTGGTGGCGAAGCTGCTGCAACAGAAGAGGAAGCGCATCGCCGTTGTCGAGGCCACCGGATGCGGACTGGTGATGCACCGCCTGGCTACCATCCCCGGCGCATCGCGGTACCTGGACGGCGGCGTCGTCGCGTACTCCTATCCGGCGAAGCAGAAAATGCTCGGCCTGAGCGATACTGACCTGGCGCAAGGCTCGGTCAGTCACGAGGCTGCGCAGGCGATGGCGCGCCGCATCCGGCAGCTCGTCGGGACCGACATTGGGCTGGCAGACACCGGGATGGCGGGGCCGACCGGCACACCGGAGAAACCCCCAGGCCTCGTCTTTATCGCGCTCTCCGCGCCCGCCACCGAGCTGTGGGAGCGGCACCAATTTCCCAGCAACGACCGGGTGGCCAACCAGCGCCGCACCGCGGACGCGGCGTTCGACCTGCTCAAACGCTACCTGGAGTCGCTTCCCGGCGCGTAGCTCTAGAGATGGGGGTCTGGCATGGAGCCCCGCATCAGCGTGGTCACCTTCGGGGTATCCGACTTAGGGCAAGCACGCCGCTTCTACGAAGACGGTCTTGACTGGAAGGCCTCGGCGCTCAGCAACGAGGAGATCGTCTTCTTCCAAGCGGGCTCCCTGGTGGTCGGCCTCTTTGGGTGGCAGGCGCTGGCGCAAGACGCCAACGTGGCTACCGGTGCCAAGAGCGGCTATTTCCGCGGCATCACCCTCGCCCACAACGTGCGCAGCCAGGCGGAGGTCGACCACGTGCTGAAACAAGCGGCAAGCGCGGGAGCTCGTCTGCTCAAGCCAGGGATGAAAGCCCCCTGGGGAGGCTATTCCGGCTACTTCGCCGACCCGGACGGCCACGTTTGGGAGGTGGCGTGGAACCCGCACTCCCCCATCGCGGACGATGGTTCCATCCGCCTGCCGCGCTAGCGTCGGAAGCCGGGCGGCCCCGCTGCCGGCCTGGCATCGGCCAATCGTATCTGCTCAGCCTCCCCTTTTAT
This sequence comes from Dehalococcoidia bacterium, assembly GCA_009693055.1. Lineage (GTDB taxonomy): Bacteria > Chloroflexota > Dehalococcoidia > Lucifugimonadales > SHYT01 > SHYA01. Next base: position 130,147 of record SHYA01000004.1, read on the forward strand.
AACGAAAAGATTTGACTAAAAGGAGGAAACCATGAATAAAGGGCCATTGCGGGGGCTCCTTGGCGTTCTAGCAGCCGCGGCACTCGCCGGGGTCGTGGTCTGGGGTTGGAGCTCGCTCTCTTCGGAGAACGACAAGACGCAAGCGCAGCTCACGAGCGAGCTGACTGTGCTCCGGCAGGAGACTGGACTCGCGACGCAGACCATGCAGCTTCTGGAGACCAATCTGGCGACCGCCAACAGCAAGCTGGACGACCTCGGCCAGGCCATATCCTCGGTTCAGGCGGACGTTGGGCGCACCCGCGACGAATTGGCCTCTTCCACCGCAACGCTGACTGGAGCGCTTGAGGCGGCGGCGGCGCAGGCTGACGACCTTGACGACGATGTGACGGCGCTCAAGGCGGAAGACCGCGTCCTGGACACCAGGGTCGGCGATGTGCAGACAGATCTGGGCCTTCTGACGGAAGGCATGACCCGGCTCCAGCAAAACGTGGCGACGCTCACAACCCAGGTGGCAATCGGCTCTGCCAGCGCCGGCGGTTCCGGAGTAATCGCGGCTACCCGGACGTTCACGATCGGACCGCTCAGCGTTCAGGTCACTCCGAGCGCTTCCCTGAGCGGGCAGGACACGGCTTTCGTGGTGGCGGGACTCCAGCCCTGGCAGTCGGTATCGGTCAGCCACCTTCGCCCTACCGGCGCGCCGGCTCCGTGGATCATCCCCAACCTGGAGGCCACCTATAGCTCTTCGCAGGCTCAGGAGGACTTGTATGCGGACGCCGCCGGTCGTGTGGGCTGGACGCGCGTTGGCACGCAAGACGGCGAGGGCACGTGGCGAGTGCAGCTCGCCGTGGACGGCGCCTCGTACGCCGTGCCGTATCAGGTCTCGGAGCTCCAGCTCACGACCAACAGGGTCCAGCGGTTCGGCCTGGACCTCCGTCGCTACCAGGGCTTGGCCTCGGACATGTACTACTCTTCCGGCGTGCCCTCCGCACTGGTGCTAGAGCTTCAGGCTCACCTATATAACCTCCGGTCAGTGCTCAGAGAGCGATTCGGTTTCCAGAGCCGCGTCATTCCCGACCTTTACCTGTTTGGCGACCGAGGCCTCTTTGAGGCTGCAGGACGCACCATCGAGGTTAACGTGACGTGGGAAGCAGGGTTCCATCTCACTGGAGGCTCCTACCCCGGCATCTACGTTCAAGCGGACAAGTTCTTGAGCACAGTAAAGGAGATCCTCACGCACGAATACGTGCACCTGATCGTGGGCGAGATCTCGTCCGTGCGCATTCCTGCGTGGCTCAACGAGGGAACGGCGCGATACTATGAACTCCACCTCGGGCTGGAGTCGGCGCGCCCCGACCATGCGCGCACCGCCATCTATGATCAAGCGGACGAGGCGAGGTCAGCGCTCACCGATGGCCTACTCCCCTCGCTGCCGAGCCTGGAGGACCGGGTGGCGTGGAACAACGTCTCAGCAACACAGGCCGACCAGAACTACGCACACGCGTACATGGCCGTGCGTTTCTTCATCCAGGAGCACGGCGAGACCGCGCTCGCTGCGCTAATCACCAGCCTGGCATCCGACCAGCCGCTGGGAGAGGCCGTGCTGGACACGACCGGCCAGAACTACGCCGCCTTTGAGCAAGCGTTCCGCGCTTGGCTGCGCACGTGGCAGGACCCTGAACGTGAGTTGGTACGCCAGTACAACCAGGCTGCCAATGGGCTGGTGGATGAGTTGTCTATGATAGGCACTGATCGGGCAACCCAAGTGCAACTTGACGCAGGCGGACGGCTTGACGCGGGAATCCCTCCCTGGACGCAATATGTCGCACGGGCTGCGGACCTGCAGCGGCGGGCCGCCCAGCTTCGGACACCCGACGGATATGAAACCGTGCAAAGCGGCCTTACCGCCTTCTGTGACCGCACCGTGACGTGGCTGCAACGGGAGCTAGAATATTTTCAGACGGGGGTGGATACTACCCGTGTTCAGGCGAACAACATGATCCCTGAGGTTGACGCGCGCAGCGCCCTGATGCAGCGAACGCTTGGCGACCTGGCCTTTGTGTACCGCCTGGACTAGCTCCTCGCTCACCGGGCGCGGCGACACCGCGTGCTATACTGGACTCATGAACCGCGCCTGGGCCAGAAGCCCGTCACGGCCGAGCGGGAGTAGCTCAGTGGTAGAGCGCCTGCCTTCCAAGCAGGTTGTCGTGGGTTCAATTCCCATCTCCCGCTCCAAGCCCATCGCGAAGCCAGTAACAACCGTTACCCCTCCGGCTTGACAAGTGCACAGACTCTTCAGTCGTGCACCAGCATCACAACCGCTTGGAGAAACGGCTTTCATTTCACACGTATTGTCCGGCGGCGTAGCCGGAGGCCCAGGCCCACTGGAAGTTGTAGCCGCCGAGAGGCCCCGTCACGTCCAACGCTTCGCCAATGAAAAAGAGGCCGGGTACACCTGCGGCCTCCATGGTCTTTGACGAGAGGCCGATGGTGTGCACGCCGCCCAGTGTGACCTCCGCCGTACGGTAGCCCTCCGTCCCATCTGGCAAGATGCTCCAATCCTTTAATGTGTGAGCAACGACGCCAAGGTCCTTGATCGAAAGCTGAGCCATGGCTCGATTGGGGAGCGATGTGGCGCACATCGCCTCCGCAAAGCTCCTGGGAAGCAGCATCGAGAGGATCGTCTGCAGCTCCGCTTTGGGTCTGGCGTCCTGTTGCTCTTTCAGGTAGGCAAGCAAATCAAGGTCTGGCAGCAGATCAATATGGACCTGCTCGGCCTCGTGCCAGTAGGAGGAGACTTGCAGAATAGCCGGGCCGCTGATACCTCGGTGGGTGAAGAGCAGATTCTCCCAAAAGCTGGAGCCACCGCAGCTCGCGATGCAGGGGATAGAGACTCCGGCGAGGCTTTTACAGAATGCGAGGGCCTGGCCGCTACGGGTGAAAGGGACCAAGCCAGGCCGAGTCGGTGTAACCTTCAGCCCAAATTGCTGAGCGACCGCATAGGCGAAGCCGGTCGCGCCCATTTGAGGAATGGAGAGCCCCCCAGTAGCCACCACGAGGGAGTCGGTGGCAATTGCCGCTAGGTCCGTCTCTATCAGGAAACCGTTGATGCTCCGGATGCCGCCGACCTTGCACTGCAACCGGATCGTCACCTTGGCCGCTTCGGCTTCGTCCAGCAACATGCGGACAATCTCCTTGGCAGAACCGTCGCAGAAGAGCTGTCCCAGCTTCTTTTCGTGGTAGGCAATTCGGTGCTTTTCCACGAGGGCGATGAAGTCCTGCGGCGTGTACCGCGTCAGCGCTGAGACACAGAACGACTTGTTTTGAGACTGAAAGCAGTCGGGGGTAGCGTACAGGTTGGTGAAGTTGCAGCGCCCGCCGCCGGAGATGAGGACCTTCTTGCCAGCCCTGTCGGCGTGCTCCAGCACCAGGACACGGCGCCCCCGCTTTCCGGCTTCAATGGCGCACATGAGGCCTGCCGCCCCCGCGCCAATAACGACCACGTCATACCGCTCAACGCTAGGGTCGCGATGACGTGAGGGTGATGTGACTGCAACAACATGGTGCGGCACTGGAAGGAAGTCGTGCATTCCACTCCCAAGCTTACCATTGGTCGGAAAGTTACAGTATGGGGAATCTGCTTGGTGATGCTCATCAGAACTATGGCGGGCAAGTCCAAGTTCTGTTATCATCGTTTCCGTGGAATGAATCGGCAGTTAGCTATCTTGGCCGGGTGCGACACGGGATTCAGAACCGTCTCCTGTTCCCCCCTTCTCACGATCCGCGCTGACCGACGGGTCCCAATTTGGCGACTCAAGGAGTCAGCGGATGCCTTCTAGCGTTTCGACCCAACCGGATTCGTTCTCCGCGTTCCAGCTACACCCAGACACGCGTGCCGCAGTGGCCAAGATGGGGATTTCGGTCCCCACCCCCATTCAAGCCCAGGCTATTCCAGCCCTTCTCGACGGCCGGGACGTGGTCGGCCAGGCGTGGACTGGGTCGGGAAAGACCCTGGCGTTCGGAGTCCCTATCGTGGAGCGCTGTGACGCCGCTGTGCGCGGTGTCCAAGCGCTTGTCCTTGTACCTACACGCGAGCTTGCTATCCAGGTCGGTGGGGTGCTAGGCGCCCTGGCCGGTGCGCGCCGCCTCAAGCTGACCCTGTTATACGGTGGCCGATCTCTGGTCCCCGAAAAGCAGGCGCTGGTGCGAGGCGCCCACATCGTGGTGGGCACGCCTGGACGCACTCTGGACCATCTGCAGCAAGGCAACCTCTCCCTAAAAGGCCTTCGCCTCTTTATCCTGGACGAGGGCGATGAAATGCTTGACCAGGGGTTCGCGCGGGACGTCGAGCGGATTCTGGCGCAAACACCGCCGCAGCGACAGACCGCCATCTTCTCTGCAACCGTTCCGCCCTGGGTGATGACCGTGGCGGCCCGCTATCTTCGCAATCCCGTCATCTTTCGGGTGCACCACGAGACACAAGCGCCGCCGGAGATCGTCCATGTCGTCTATGAAATGGAGATCAGCACGAAGCTCAGCGCCCTGCGAAAACTCCTCGACGACCGGGGCCACGGCGCTACCCTCGTGTTTGGCCGGACCAAACGTGGCGTTGCCCAATTGGCCTTGCGCCTCGCGAACCTGGGATACCCAGTGGCTGCGCTACAGGGGAACCTCAGCCAGAACGCTCGCGAGCGCGTCATGGTGGAATTTCGCTCTGGACGTGTCCCCATTTTGCTGGCTACAAACGTCGCTGCTCGTGGACTGGACATCGAAGGGATCGAGCAGGTTATCAACTACGAGTTACCCGAATCGGCGAAACTCTTCACCCATCGGGTCGGGCGCACGGGACGCATGGGCCGGCAGGGCAATGCCATCACCTTCATCACGCCAGAGGATAGCCAGAAATGGCGTCAGATCGAGCGGGAGTTGGGACGCAGACTGCCTCGGAAGGCGTGGAACAACCCCCAGTTGCCGACGCCCTCACAGGGCTCGAACCCCCCGCTTCCGCCGCCCCCCCAGCGACCGCGGGTCCATCTGGGCAACGGCGCCATCCGGTAACCTTTCCCCTGCTTGAGACCGCCACCTTCCCTTAGTGGAATCGCTTTCCTCAGTGGACTCGCCCGCAATCAAGTCGGCCCCCTGGACGCTGCCGCCTCACCGGTCTCCTCGGAAGCAGCTCTCCGGTGTCTACGCAGAGCGTATAGGAAGCCCCACCTGGCAGCGGCATCACGCCAGCTAGCGAGCCATGGGACTCGTGCGCTGCCGCTTCGTAACGTCGACGTGGCAATCATGACAAAGGACCTGCAGGTTGTTCTGGTGGTGAACACAACCGCCGTGATAGCCGCGACCGTTGAGTGGCGCGATGTGGTTCACTTCCATACCATGCCGCCGCCGCCGCCAAATCATTCGGCCGAGGCTATCGGGCCGCTTCCCTGGACAATGGCCGCACCGCTGGCACGTGTATCTGTCCCTTTTGAGCGCAGCTTTCTGGGCCGGTGTCCATTGATGATTCTCAAGAAACATCTCGGTGCATCGACGACTACACCACTTGGTCTGTCTGCCGGTCAGCGGTTTTGCGCAGCTCGCCAGCGTGCAATGGCCAAGCCGAAGGACCAGCATGCCGCACTTCGGCCACCACTTTGGCAACACCTCAGTTGGTTTCGCCATTCTTAAAGGTCGCGTCGTCACTGGGCCTGTGACAGGTGGCGGGATGGACTAGGAAAGGCGGACTCGATACCGAAGGCCTTCGCCACCAGCTGGTAGGATCGGACCCTGTCCTCAAAGCGATAGCAGTTGGTCACAACGCCGATATCCGAGGTGCCGAATTCCTGGGCAGCCTGGAGCATTCCCCTGCGTACCTTTTCGGGGTCGCCGTCTATATGCCCGCGGCTGAATCTCTCAATGTAGCGACGCTGCTCAACAGTCAACGGGTAGGCAGCCGCCTCTTCTGGAGGCATCATACCCGGCCCAAGGCCCAGTTTCAGAAAATAGTCGGCCACCATGAGTTCGCGGCTCGAAGCGATGAACGTGGCCTCTTCCGCAGTGGGCGCGCAGGTAACCTGAATGGTCACGTTCACTTTCGGCTCGGACAGGAACTGTGACGGCTGGAACTCGCGTCGGTACATCTCAGCCACCATCGGGCCTGTGCCCCCCGTGATGCCGAAAAACTCCGCGAAGGAGAACGGAAGACCGAGAAGCGCCGCAAGCCTGGCGCTGTATTCGCTGGAGCCTAGGAGCCAAACCACCGGCTTGGCTTCGGTGTCGGGCCCTGGTTGTGGCCGGATGGCGGCAAACGCGTGCGCTGGCCCGCGGAAGCCATGAAGGTAGCCTAACAAGTCGATTACCTGCGCCGGAAACGCCTGGACATCTGCCTTGGGGCGCGGATCGGACAGCGCCTGGGCGGTCAGTTGGTCGCTCCCCGGAGCCCGGCCAATCCCAAGATCGATCCGTCCAGGGTAGAAGCTGTTCAAGATACTGAACTGCTCGGCCACTTTGAGCGCCGAATAGTGGGACAGCATGACGCCCCCGCTTCCCACGCGAATGGATGAGGTGCGGGCTGCGATTTGCCCAACGAGGATCTCCGGGCTCGTTCCGGCAAAGGACCCGATGTTGTGGTGTTCGGCCACCCAGTACCGCGAGTAGCCCGACCGCTCGGCCACTTGGGCCAATTCCACCGACTCTCGAAGCGCTTGGGCGGCAGTCCCGCCGCGGCGCAGCGGCGACTGGTCAACAACACTGAGCACCACGTTGCTATGGGCCGCCAGCCCATCCTCGCCGGCCGGTGGCGCGCTAGTCACGAAAGTTCACGTACTGGAGCGGTTGGTCCGGCTTCATTTCCTTAATGAGTGCGATGGCGTCTTGGAGGTCGTCGCGCTTCTTGCCGGTGATGCGCAACTCGTCGCCATGGATCGACGCCTGGACCTTGAGCTTGCTGTCCTTCACCGTCTTGACGATCTTCTTGGACAGTTCCGCCTGGATGCCCTGCCGCACCACCACGGTCTGGCGCAGCGTGTCACCGGAGGCCCGCTCCGGCTGGTTGAACTCTAGTGCGGCGGAGTCCACCGACCGGCGCACCAGGTGTTGAAGGAGCAGCTCCCGCATGGCGCGCAGCTTGTAGTCGTCGTCCGCCAGGACGGTGATCGTCTCTTCGCTGCGCTCAATGCTGGCCTTGCTGTTCTTGAAGTCGTACCGGGTGCGTATCTCGCGCGTGACGTTGTTCAGCGCGTTGTCCACCTCCGCCAGGTTGGTGCGGGAGACCACGTCAAATGAAGGCATGCTCAGCTCCTCGCCGCTTGGCCCGTTGTGCGCTAGTCCTTTGCGAGCCAGGATGACCCCAATCGAGTTTCAACCTACCGCTGACGCTGCCCTTTTGGAACCGCTCACTTCTTCCGGTACACGTTGAGGCCGACGACCTCAATGCGGCCTGGTAGCGTGGCATTCCCTTCCGTGGAAGCAATGATGATTGTTTTCCCCGACGATGACGGGCCGAAGTCCTTCGTGAGGTCCACCTTTATGGTGAGAATATCGTCGGCGACCGACATTTCCACGTTCTTCATCCAATCCCTCATCCGCTCTTGGGCGATTCGCGACCCCGCGTATACGTGCAAGTATACACAGCCTGCTAGGGCCGGCGCTTTCTCCGGCCTGTCGCGAATGCTCTTGGTCGGCCCTCAAACTTGTCAGCTACAGGACTGCCTCTTTGTGCGGGGCTGTTTTCTTCAGGTCAAGCTCCATGATGATAAGGTCATGCGGTGTACCTTTTTGTCGCGCGCATGGCCGGGCAAGCGGGCAATAGGAACAAACTCCAGCGAGCCGGAAGTCCGCAGTGCTGCCTCCTCCCGGTCTGATACCACCTCCATAATCAACTCTTCCGGCTTCTGGTCTCTCGCAATGTCTATGATGTGCCGGAGGAGGCCTCTGGCAATGCCGCGGTTGCGGTGTTCCGGGTCAACAACGACGCGCACTTCGCCGATATGTCGGCGTGCCCCGGCACGCCGTCGGTGGAGCGTCGCACCCTCAACAATCCGGTCCTTGCTTAGCGCAACCAGGGGGATGGCGCGCTGAACATCCATCTCTTCGACCCACCGGTCTATTACGGCGGTAGTGGTAACGTCCTCCCTTAGGTAGAACCTGTCTTCTGGGGGAACGCGCCGGAAGAACGCCAGAAGCACCCGTGCATCCTCGTGGCCAAGCGGGCGAACCGCTATCTGCTCGCCGTCCTCTGTGAGCATAACGGTCGCGTAACCGGGAAGTGGGTACACGTTCGGCATACATCCCCCTTATTGACATGTCACCCTGTGCCGCACACATGCGCTGCCTGTTTGCTTGGGCATGGCATTCACGCTCATACGGTCGCACCACGTGACTGGATAGCGCCTGAATAAGGAGGAGTCATTTCTGAATGTTCCCTGAATGTTGCGATTTCTCGGCAGCGTCTACTCCCAGTACGCCTTCCAGCGCCGGTCAACGGTACGCACTACCTCCGGGTCCATGGTGAGCACCTTTGGATAGCTGGGCTTCCAGGTCGCGTCAATGCCCATCACGCCGCGGTACGCGGGCTGCACGCCGGTCATCGTCGCCTGGGTGAAGAGCAGATCGCGGGCCGGGTCAAAGCGCAAGAAGATGCCCCACAGCAGCGCGTTGTCGTCGTCCAGGTCCACGTCCGGACTGACCGCGGCCACTAGCTTCACGTCCCGCAGCTCTTCGGCGTTCACCAGCCGCGACAGCACCTCCCTGCTGCTGGAATGCTCCACCTGCACGGCGAGCAGCGTGTCCTCCAGCAGCCGCCAGCGGCGGATCTCCGGGCACAGTGCTTGCGGGTCGGCGCGCAGCACCTGAGTTCCAGACGCCTCCACGGGCTGTGCGCGCTCCTTCGTCGTCGCATCCAGCACCATGCGGCTGCCCTGGGGCATGGTGAAGCTGGTGAAATCCAGCGTATCCAACGCCACGCGCGAGAGCAGCATGAAGTCGCTCTCTGGATTGAAGTTCCGACGGACGGCCCTCAGCACCGCTCGAAAGTCGCGCACGGCGACATCCGGGTCAACCAGCACGAGGCACTTGGTGAGCGAAAGCTGTCCCTCCCCCAACAGCGAGAGCGCCGTCTTGAACGGCTCCTTGCCGTAGCGCTTCCTGACCGATACCACCAGGAGGTTCGTGAAGCCCGCCTGCTCGTAGGCCCAGAGGTCGGTGACCTCGGGATGGAGCAATCGCACAAAGGGACGGAGGAGCTGCTGCGCCATTTCGCCCCAGAAGCGCTCCTCTTGCGGCGGCCTCCCGACCACTGCGGCGGGGAACACTGGCTTGCGGCGGCGGGTGATGGCGCGCAGGTGAAAGACGGGGAAGGGAGCAGCCTCTGAGTAGTGGCCGAAGTGGTCGCCAAACGGCCCCTCGGTCGCTCGCTCGTGCGGCGGCACCGCGCCTTCCAGCACGAACTCGGCGCTCGCCGGCACCAGGCCGTGGATGGTTTTGCCCGGTGCCATCGGCGTTGGCTTGCCGCGTAGCAGGCCGCTCGCCATCAGCTCCTCAAGCCCCTCAGGTAGCGGCAGCACCGAGGCGAGCATGAGCGCCGGGTCGCCGCCGAGCACCACCGCAGCCTCCAGCGGCTCCCCACATTCCTCCGCCTCGGCGTAGTGGAAACCTCCGCCTCTGCCAAGCTGCCAATGCATGCCCGTGGTTTGCGGCGAGTACACCTGCATCCGGTAAACGCCCAGGTTGCTGCGGCCTGTTGCGGGACTGCGGGTCAGCACCAGCGGCCAGGTGAGAAAACGCCCGCCGTCGTGCGGCCAGCACTTGAGCGCCGGGAACTGCGTGAGGTCGCCCGGGCGTTCAACTACCTGCTGGCTGAGCGGCCGCCTCGACAGCGTAGTCCGCCCGGCCCGGAGGCGCAGCAGGAGCTTGCGGTTGCGCCAGAGCGCTTTCAGGGATGGCGGGTTGAGCTGCTCGATGCTCTTGACGACCGACTCGCCGAACGCGCCGGGCTCAGCGCCCAGCGCAAGCTCTACGCGGCGCGGACTGCCGAACAGGTTGATGACGAGAGAGTAAGGGGAGCCTTGCACACGTTCAAACAGCAGCGCAGCCCCCTGCTCGCGGACGACCCGAGAGTAGATCTCGGTGATCTCCAGCTCGGGGTCCACAGGCACTCTGATGCGCCGCAGTTCTCCCTGCCGCTCCAAAGCAGCGAGGAACGATTGCAGGTCGGAGTAAGCCATGCTACCTATTGTACGGCACGCGTTGCCAGCCACCGTAAAAAGTAGGGGCGATTCGCGAATCGCCCCTACCGCTCCAGATCACAAGGAACGGTTGCAAACCAGTGTAGATTCCGAGATGATTGCCGGCTATCCGTAGGCCTTGGCTGCCTTCCCAATGGAGGGTCCCGCCTTCTGCAGGTCTTCCGGACTCATAATGATGTAGGCTTCTCTTGTGGCGTTGAATGCCAGGAATCACGGCTCAGCGATGGCGGGAAGCTGGGACGCATCCGTCATGTTGACAACGAGAAAGCCTGTCCTCAGTCCATCAACCGCGGCAAAGTAGACCGCTTCAGGCGTCTGCTCCTTCAGGATGTGGGCCATGGTTTCCCCGAGCTTCCCACTCTTTACTGCTGCATTCCCCGCCTCGGCAGACATAGACACCTTGAGCAAAAACCGCATGGACACGCCCTCCTTCGTTCTCTGGCCGCTATCCGAACATTCTTTCGGCCCTGGCCAGGCAACAGGCGACGGGTAGTCGGTTACCGTTCACTCGTCAAGCTGCTCAGGGAGTGACCGCGCTTCACCCCGCCAGCGTTTGGCCCCGGCGTGCTCAAGCCCAAGCCGGTCCAGGATGCGCCCCACAACCATGTCCACCAGGTCATCCACGCTCTGCGGATTGTGGTAGAAACCCGGCATCGCGGGCAGCACTTCCGCGCCCGCCTCCGTGACCATCAGCATGTTCCGCAGGTGGATGCGGCTCAGCGGCGTCTCCCGAGGCACCAGGATGAGTTGGCGGTGCTCCTTGAGCATCACGTCCGCCGCGCGTTCTATCAGAGACGAGGAGACGCCGTTCGCAATGCGCGCCAGCGTCCCCATGGAGCAGGGGACGATTACCATCCCGCTGGTGCGGGAGGAGCCGCTGGCAATGGAAGCGCCGACATCGTCGTTGGCAAACAGCTCCAGCTCTCCCCGAGCCCCTTCCCTCGCAGGGAAGAGGGACAGGGGGTTAGGTTGTAAGAACGCTTCCCAGCTCCCTTCCTTCTCTCCTACGCTGCCTGCAAGTTGAAGGCCCGCTTCCACCTCCATCACCTTTTCACCCGCGTGGGAGGCCACGAGCTTGACGCTGTGGCCGAGCGCGAGCAGGAGTTGCAACAGCCTCCGGGCGTACGGCCCGCCGCTCCCGCCAGTCACACCGATCACGTATGTACCCATTCGTCACCTCACCAGCGTGTCTATCGCCACAAAGAGGAACAGCGTAATGCCGATGATGCCGTTCATGGTGAAGAAAGCGCGGTTGAGCCGCGAGAGGTCCCGAGGGGAGATCAGAGAATGCTCGTACGCAAAGAGGAGCGCGGTGACACCCAGGCCGGCGTAGTACCACGGCCCGACGTCCAGCACGACACCCAGCGCCAGCAGGCACACGAGCACGCCGGCGTGGAGCAGCCTGGCGGCGAGCAAGGCCGGGCCAACGCCAAAGTCAGCCGCCAGGGAATGCAGGCCAAGGCGCTGGTCCACCTCTCTGTCCTGGCACCGGTAGATGGCGTCAAAGCCGGTGTTCCACATGGCGGAGGCGAGTCCCAGCAGCAGCGGCGCCCAGCCAAACTCGCCGGTAGCGGCCACCCAAACGCCCGACGGGATCAGCAGGTACACCATCCCGATGGAGAAGCTGCTCGCCCATGTGTACCGCTTGGCATAGGGCGAGACGAGCAGCGCCAACACCACCGCGGGCCAGAGGAGCTTGGGCCAGTGGCCTAGCTGGAACGACGCTCCTGCCAGAAGGCCCAGAGCCGCCGCGATGAAGATGGCCGCTTCGTGCCGGCCCAGCCGGCCGGAAGGGATGGCGCGTCCGGCGTTGCGGGGTATGTGTGCGTCCAGGCTCGCGTCCGCTAGGCGGTTCGCCGCCATGCCGGCGAACCGCGCCCCTATGAACGCGACCGTTATCCAGACCCACACGTGCGCTCGCGGCGCGCCCTCTTCTGCTAGGAACAGGGCCATGTACGCCAGCGGCAGCGCAAAGACGGTGTGCTCCGGGCGGACGGTCTCCAGATAAGCACGTGCCTTCCCCAGAGCCGCGACGGCTGCGGAAGGTTGTGCCGTAGAAGAGCGTTGTCCAAGCTGCTGGGTCTTCATGGCGGTGATGCCGTCCGGCGCGTTGGCGTTGCGCTTTACGTTGGGACATCCAGGTTGTAGCATCGTGCAAAGTCGGAACGCCGTCAACAGACTCGCCCCAAGGCTCACGCCAGGGGCAGAGGAGCACCATGCGCGCGGTCATCTTGGCGGGCGGGGAAGCCACGCGGCTGCACCCGCTCACGCTCACGGTCCCGAAGGCGCTTGTGCCGGTGCTCAATCGCCCCTTCATAGAGCACATGCTGGCGCACCTGGGCCGCCACGGTGTCACGCAAGCGTTGTTCACGCTCGGCCATCGCGCCGACGAGATCGTGGCGCATTTCCCCACGGCGCGCTTCAACCGGATGAGGTTGCGCTTCGCACGCGAGGAGACGCCCCTGGGCACTGCGGGCGGCGTCGGAGCGCTGGCCACCTTTCTGGAGGACACTTTCCTGGTCCTGAACGGCGACATCTTCACCGACCTTGACCTCACCGGCCTCGTGGCGTTCCACAAGAAACAAGGCGCCGTCGCAACCATCGCCCTCACCTCGGTGGAAGACCCTTCCGCGTACGGGCTGGTGGAGGCGAGGCCGTCCGGCCGCGTCACACGCTTCGTGGAGAAGCCCCCTTTGGACCAGGTCACCTCAACCTGGATTAACGCCGGCACCTACGTCCTGGAGCCGTCCGTGCTGAGGCTTATCCCACAAGGCCGGCGGTGCTCGTTTGAGCGCGACGTGTTCCCCGCGCTGCTCCAGAAAGGCGCGCGAGTCTTCGCGTACCGGAGCGACGCCTTCTGGTCTGACCTCGGCACGCCGGAGCGCTACCACCAGCTCCACCGCGACCTGCTTCACCGGCGCGTCCCGCAGAGCTGGATACGCGGGCACCAGCTCAAGCCGGGGGTTTGGGAGCAGAGTGGCTGCGTCGTGCACGGCTCCGCGCGTGTGGAAGGGCCCGCGTTGCTCGGCAGCGGATGCCGTGTAGAAGGCAACGCGGTGCTCGTAGGCCCGCTCGTGCTCGGTGATGGCGTGCTCGTAGGCGCAAACGCCCGTGTGGCCGATTGTGTAATCTGGCCGGGCGCCAGGATAGGGCGAGATGCGGTCGTCGAGGGGGCTATCCTGGGCAGGAACGTCCGCATTGGCCGCGGGTCGTCTGTTGGACCGGGATGCGTGCTCGCCGACGGCGTGGTGGTAGGCAAGAATAGCCGCCTAAAGCAAGGCGTGACGCTGGCGCCGGGGCAACAGGTGGAGGACGGTGCCGTTTCGTCTGCGCGCTGACGCGCATCGATGTCTGTGGAGGTCTCGCCATGAAGCACAACCGGGAAGAAGCCCAAGGGCCGCTCGCTCGGCGGTGGCGTGCTGCCGTGGAGAGGGAGCACGCCCAGTCGGAACGCGCCCGCGCAGGCGTCCCTCCCCCGGCAGACCATTGGGCCGGCCTGCCTCGTTCCTTCCGGCAGGACCCACGGCGGATCGGCGACGACCAGTTGGAGCGGCTTGCCCGCGAGCTCAGCCCACAGGACACGCTCCTGCACGTGGGCGCGGGCCGCCACGCCCTTCCGCTGGCTCTCCGCTGCCGCAGCGTTATGGCGGTGGAGCCCTCTGACAGCATGGTGGAAGACCTGCAAGCCGAAGCCGCACAGGCGGGCGTCGCCAACGTCACCGTCATCAAGGCAACCTGGGAGGATGCGCAGGCCCCACAAGCGGACGTCGTCCTGTGCGCCAACGTCCTCTACACCGTCCGCGACATCACGGGGTTCATCCGCAAGCTGGAAGCCCACGCGCGGAGGCGCGTCCTTATCATCGTGCACACAGAAGCGCCGCTGAGTACGCTCGCGCCCCTCTGGAAGCCGGTGCATGGCGAGGAACGCCTGTTCCTGCCGGCACTCGTTGACCTGGTGCCTCTCCTGTGGGAGATGGGCCTCTACCCTGACGTGGAGATGATGCCGCTCCTGCCGCGCCGGGGATGGGACACCTGGGAGGAAGCGCACCAGCAGCTTCGCCAGCGGCTGTTCGTCACCCCAGACAGTCCGCAGCACACGCGGCTGCAGCGGGCGATGTCCGAGCTGCTTGAACGGGTAGACGGGCGCTTCGCCATCCGTGACAGCGGGCCAGTGCATCCTGCGCTGGTATCTTGGAAGCCTGAGCGTTCAGACTGACCTGCCGAACTTATGGCGATTATGTCCAGGGCTCCTTCGCCTCCAGCGCGGCGAGCCGTTCCTTCAGCGCCTTGTCCCGCTCCCAGCGTGCCGTCACGTCCCGGACGACCGCCACCGCGCCCGCATTGGCGCCGGCTGCATCGTGCAGCAGCGCCAGACTGAACTCAACGGAGATGCGCGTGCCGTCCTTCCGGAGCGCGGGCACCGCCAGGAGCTCCCCCTTGCTATACCGGGTCACTCCAGTCTGCATGACTCGCCGGTAGCCCTCCCAATGGCGGCCGCGGTGGCGCTCCGGGATGATCAGGTCCAGGCTTTTGCCCACCGCCTCATGCGGCATGTAGCCAAAGATTGTCTGCGCCCCCACGTTCCAGAACCGTACAATGCCGTCCCGGTCCGCCACTACTACGCCATCCGGCATCTCGTGCACGATCTGCTCGCTCAGGGGTCCAACATCCCACTTGTCCATAGACCCGCACCTTTTTCTCGAGGATTCTTGACGCGGAGCTTAGCACGCCCAAAGCGCAGCGTTCGTGCCGCGCAGAGTCATTTCGCTATCCGAGCGGCTCTTTTCATTGTCATGCTGAGTCCCGAGGCTTCGGGACTCAGCATCCCCCCGCCGTGTGGCTTGGACCCGGCGTGGCCGCCGAGGGAAATTCTTCGCCTACGTCCGCCTCCGGGGGCTCCGGCTCAGAATGACCCACTGAGGGCCCTCTTTTGCCGCGTGCGAGCGATTGACACGATACCTTGGCAGGGTACAATGCTAGTTGCGAACAGTTGCAACAACTACCAGACTTAGTTTGGATCCTTAGAGGACCCTGGGGAGGAGATAGTTATGGGGGGAGACGGGGGCTTCCTAACGGCCCTGGTCCTGGGGCTGCTGCTTGGCCTGAAGCACGCCACGGAAGCTGACCACGTCGCTGCGGTCTCCACCATCGTCAGCGAGTACCGCAACCCGTGGCGCGCCGTCTGGGTAGGCCTTTCCTGGGGCCTTGGACACACCACACCCCTCCTCATCGCAGGGATTGCCATCCTGGTGTTCAGAGGGTCCTTCCTGCGCCTCTATGACACCAATGCCCACTACCTGGAGCTCGCCGTTGGAGCCATGCTGGTGCTGCTCGGCCTTCAGGTCTGCTGGAACCTCTGGCGACGACGACTCCACCTCCACGGCCATGCCCACCAGCCTGTCCGGCACACGCACGTTCACAGCCATGAATTGACGCAGGCCCACGGAGGACACCACCGCGCGCTGCCCTTCGGCAAGCCGTTCTTTCGGCCAAAGTCCTTTGTGGTGGGGACGGTCCACGGAATGGCTGGCAGCGCCGCAGTAATGCTTGTCATGCTGGCAGACGGTTTCTCCTCCTTCTCCAGCGGGCTGGTCTATCTGCTCCTCTTCGGGATCGGCACGATGATCTCAATGGGCGTGCTCACCGTGCTCATCGGCTTCCCGTTCGCCCTTGCAAGTCGCACGGAGCGGCTAAAGGAACTGGCCGCCGCACTCGCGGGAAGCTCCAGCATCGTCATTGGCGCACTCGTCATGTACGAGGTCGCGCTGGCTTAGAGCCTGCCCTGGTCTCGATGCGTCCGGAGAGCGGATCCACGGGCCGCTCGGCGCTATCCGCATACTGTCCCTCGTTCGCAGGGCCCATAAATGCTAGCGTCATTCCGCGTCTGCGATCGAGCAGCGGGCCTGGAGCGCGGCGCGCTCACCGACGATGAGGAGCGGAAAGGAGCCGCAGAGGTGACTCAGCCGGGTGCGGTCAACCAGCGTCACCCGGTGCGCGGCGCCCAGCAGAGCGCTCGCCGTGCGCGCCGCAGCCGCGCCTGCAAAGCCACCCCCAAGCACCAGGACCTTCTTCCCAGCCATGCTGTCTTCCGTGGTTGTGGATGGCCTTTCTATTCAAAAGTAAGGACGGTACGGGCCACCTCGCGGTTCTTCATCGCCTGGAACGCCTTGTTCACGTCCTCCAAACGGCCCCGGCGCGTGATCATCTCGTCCAGCTTTAGCCGGCCCTGCTGGTAGAACTCAATGTATCGGGGCATGTCCACGCGAAACCGGTTAGACCCCATGATGCTCCCCTGGAGCTTGCGCTCTCCCATCAACAGGGACATGCCGCCAAGGCTGATACCGCCGAGAACGAGGCCGATAGCAATCCCACGGCGCCGAACGAACCAGTTCGCAATGGTCGCAGGCCCAACGCCGGCCATCCAGACGGTGGAGCCCACGCTGGTCAGCAGCAGCGCGAGGAAGAAGGTGGCGTAGTTGGAAGCGAAGGACAGGAAAAGCATCCCGCCGGCGGTCACGACTCCAGAGCCGATCATTAGGCCGCGGGGGCCAAACCGGTCAAACCAGACGCCGATAAGCGGCGAGCCCAGGATGGCCGTCACCGCGCGCAACTGGAAGGCCAGCGTCACCAGCAAAGCGGGGAGGCCCAGGGATTCCTTGATGGGGTTGAAGAACACTGTGAAGCCCTGCTGGATCACGCCGCCCCAGAAGATATTGATGGCCAAAAAGCCGAAGCCACCCACCACCCGTAAAACACCCGCTTGCGGCCTGGCTGGGCTACAACTGACACACGGGCACTCCCACGATGGGCAACGCCGTCTTCGCTTTCTCGACCGGCCTGGACTCAGTTGCTCGTCAGCGGCTACTGCGCCACGATACCGCCGTCTACGACCAGCTCCGCGCCGGTGACGTACGACGAGTCATCGGAAGCGAGGAACAGGACACAAGCAGCCACCTCTTCCGGCTTTGCAGTGCGCCTGAGCGGGACCGTCTCCTCAAACTGCTTGCGCTCTCCGGGCCCCGTCAGGATGCCGGCGGTCATGTCCGTCTCAATGAATCCCGGATGGACAGAGTTGCAGCGGATCTTCTCCTTGCCGTACTGGACAGCCGTCGCCTTGGTGAGCAGCCTCACCGCCCCCTTGGAAGCGGTGTACGCCGCGATACTGCCGGCGCCCGTTATCCCGGCGACAGACGAGATGTTCACGATGGACCCGCCGCCGGCTTTCCGCATTGCCGGGATAACGAACTTGGTGCCGAGGAAGACCCCCTTCGCGTTGACGTCCATCACGTCGTCCCACGTCTTGACGCTCGTTTCCTCCACCGTGCCGTTCCGCAGAATACCGGCGTTGTTCACCAGGATGTCCAGCTTCCCAAACCGTCTCACGGCGGTGTCCACGGCCTTCTTCCAATCCGCTTCCTTAGTGACGTCCAGCCGGACAAAAACTGCTTCACCGCCCTCTTCGGCTATCTGGGCTGCCGTTCGTGTGCCCTCCGTCTCTAGCACGTCGGCGACCACCACCTTGGCGCCCTCCTTGGCGAAGAGCCTCGCCTCCGCAGCCCCCTGGCCGCGAGCCGCCCCGCTGACGAGTGCCACCCTGCCCTTAAGCCTCATGTCCCCCTCCTTCTCCCGGTGTTGAAGCGCGCCCCCTGGCGCAACGCCATCGAAGCATGGCGCATTCTACCAGGCTCGAAGCGACCTGCCTAGCGAAGCAAGGCCCGCCCTATGCACGCCTTTCCGAGTGGACGAGTCCGCTCGGGCTCCCCGGCAAGGGGGTCCTCCTTTTACCAATTCCCGGTCGGGCTAACGATAGTGAGAGAGGCTTGCAAGGCAAAGCATCGGGCAACGTCCAAGGACGGACAGACAATTGAACACCGCAGAGGCGACACGTGTGGACTGGCTTCCGTGGCTTGGGCTGAAAGGGGGAGAGTTTAGCTATTCGTGGTGCAAGGGACGCGGGACACTGTCAACCGCATTTGGCTCGTGTTCTCGGTGTCACAGCAAGCGATCCGCCGCCCGCTGGAAACCCCTCGCACCCTGCCGTCCCCTAGCATTTGGAAACAGGTGTGACCTGCACCAGGCTTGACATGTCCGAATCCGGTCACGCCTTCTTGATCTGTTCTCCGCATTTCTTGCACGACTGCAGCTCAGGCTCCAGTATCCAGAAATGGGGCGGGCACTTCGCGAGCTTGTCAGCCCTCGGCGGTTGGTCTTCCGGGCGAAGCAATGCTGATCTCCTCCTGCGCCTGCTGTACGTCATACCAGCGTCCTTTCAAGCCACCCTGGCCAACTCCCCCCAACGATGCACGGACAACGCCACCAGGCGCGAGAGGTTACGCGGAAGCTGCGAGGTTGACGAGGTTGCGGTGCTGAAGCTTGTTGCCGAGCCGGCGGCGGATCGTGTCAAAGGCCTCAAGCTCCCATTCGCTGACAAAGGTGGCGGCGGTGCCGTGCCTGCCCATGCGGCCGGTCCGGCCGACACGGTGCACGTACTCCTCCAGATTGTTCGGGACGTCAAAGTTGATGATGTGCGTGATGTCCGGTATGTCAATGCCGCGGGCGGCTACGTCGGTGGCTACCAGCAGCCTGAGCTTGCCTCCCCGAAACGCCTCCATCGCGGCGGTGCGCTGATTCTGACTCAGGCCGCCGTGGATGGCTTGTACCTGAAGTCCACGCCTCTGGAGCGCGTCCACCAGCCGTTCCACCCGCCTGCGCGTGCGGCAGAATATCAGCGTCTGTCCATCGCTGTAGGTCTGCAAGAGCCTGTGAACGCTCCCCACCTTGTCATCGGAGGCCACTTCGTAGTAGATTTGCTCGACCTCTGAAACAGGCGTGGACTCCGCGCCCACGATGACCCATTCGGGACTCGTGAGATAGCGGCTGACAAGGCTGCGAATGGGCGCCGGCATGGTCGCCGAAAACAGCACCGTCTGGCGTCCTGACGGGGTGTGCCCCAGGATCTTCCTAATCTCCGGTTCAAAGCCTATGTCCAGCATCCGGTCCGCCTCGTCCAGCACAACGGTCCGCACCTGGTTAAAGCGCACCGTCCCGCGGCTCAGATGGTCCTGAATACGCCCAGGTGTGCCGACTACGACATCGGCGCCCTGCCTCAGCGCTTGGAATTGCTTGGCTATTGGTTCGCCTCCGAAGAGCGTTGCGACCCTGAGGCCCCGGTGCGCGCTTATCTTGCGGATCTCACCGGCAACCTGCACGCAAAGCTCTCGGGTGGGCACAAGGATGAGCGCCTGCACCCCGACACCGCGCCGTTCCATCATCTCCACGAGCGGTATGCCGAAGGCGGCGGTCTTGCCGGTCCCGGTCTGCGCTTGGCCAATCAGGTCGCGGCCATTCAGTATGATGGGGACGACCTTTGACTGGATAGGAGTGGGTGCGGTATAGCCCATGTCGCTCAAGGCGCGGGCAACCGGGCCTGACAGGGACAACTCGCCGAATAGCTGGTCCCTCACGGATGTCCCCGCGGGAAGCGAGTCAGGAGGAGCTTCAGGTGTTGGGGATACGTCGCGCCCGGGTGCTTGGGGTGCTGGTCGCCAGGGTACCGTGGGTCTCCAGGGCTGCACTGATGGCCTTGTATCGGATGCTGTGGTGTTCGTAACGGGAATTCCTTTCATCGGTACGGTGTCGTACCACGTTCGCTCTTGAGGTGCTTACAAAGCGAAACGGGCACGCGTATCTGGCCGCGCACCCGTCTTGTGAACTGCAAGTCCTTCAACGCCCTTATGGTAGCCGAAGTCTGCAGTCCGCGTCAATAGCCCCTGGTGGAGACGGGGGAAGTTGAACTCCACGGCCTAGGGTTTGGTTAGTCCAAGAACTCCAAGCTGCGCACCATTTCCTCGAAGATCGCACGGCTGTTCTCTCGAATCGGGTCCGGCGTAGTGAGCATTATGTAGAACAACGACCCCTTGTGGTCGGCAAAGACGCTGAAAACAGTCCTGGCGGGACTGGCCGAATCGCCGGCGATGAGTGGCTTGGTGACAAGCCAAACGGCGGATTGGCCGTCCAGTTTCGCCGGCCGATGCTCCAAGGCGATGTTGCTCTTTGCCACCTGTTCCACTACGTGCGTGGCATCGTTGGTGTAGGTCCCTCTGGCCTGAAGTTCGATCACGGTCTCGCTGATGCTCAGCCATGCCCCCGGCACACCTACGCCATCTGCCGCGCTTTGGAACCGCTCGATGCACAGTTCAGGACGCCCAAAGAATTCTCCTTTGAAACTGACGCTGGTAGCGCGGAGGAGTCGCCAGCTTCGCGGAAACTTGAATCGAACGTCAAGCGGGTCACTCTGGAACGTCGTGAAGCGTAAATCGGTGGGTACAGGCTGGGTATCGCATACCAATTTTTGCGCCCTTTGCGCTTGGGTGCATGCAATGAAGAGGACAGTGGTTATGCACGCAAGCATCAGCGGAACGTAGACAGATCTCAAGAACATCGGGAATTCAATCCGCTTCACCATAGGCGCAGCTCATTGGGCGCCGTGAGCTCGTCAATCCCCTTGCCTCCGTGAAGCCGTTCCCTCCGATGTTGGAGAGCGTCTATGTCGAGTCCAAAGGAGGAGCATCGGGTGGTCGCGATCAAGCCCAAGCCAGCCTTCCGCCCGCTATTGGAGATTGCGAACACTCGGGACGGGGCCGGCGTCGTCCTCATTCGACAGGCTGACTACGGACCGTGCCATCCGGCTGAGGCGCCGGTGGAGCCCGATGGCCACCCCCAGGAGCGCCAGCATGAAGCCGTTGGGAATGATCAGCACCGGGTCCCCCAGGTGGATCGAGTAGGCCGTCCACAGCATGGACCCCACCAGGAACTGGTAGAAGGTCAGCGCGCTCACGTCGCCGACGGACTGGGTTCGCCACATCTTCAGGATCTGCGGGACGAACCCCAGGGTGGTGATCACCGCGGCTATGCTCCCAAGCAGGGTCCAGACCATCGCTCCCTCTCTTTCGCTCAACAAACCAGCCCCCAGGCGCACCTGGAGGCCGGTCATCTGTGTTCCTGGTGGAGACGGGGGGGAGTCGAACCCCCCGTCCAATGAACACCCCACGAGACATGCTACAAGCTTAGCCTGCGATTTGTTTCCTCGCCCTCGCCGCCCCCACAGGCGGGGTCGGCAACGGCCAGCCGATGTTTTCTTTGGCCCTCGCCAATCGGCGTCCGCTTAGGCCGCACCCCGACTTTTTTGCGCCCAGTTCCCCGCTTCGGGGTAGCGGAGGCTGGACGAGCCGCCTGTTAGGCGGCTAGAGCGAATTCGCGCTCGTCTGTTACTTTTGTGCCGCCGGTTTAACGAGGTGTGACGGCGCCTCGGCCTGCAGTCTGGTGAGAACGCCCACTGTCGAAACCACGCGTCCCCATACGCCTTGCAGTATACCACTAGACCATCCGTTCGGCAACCGACTCAGACCGCCCCCACGCTCCTTGGTGGCGCGCGCGCCGAAAATCCGGCATCATGGGGAGTGCTCGCCCCGGCGTGCAACAAACCAGCGCAGCAGGAGGTCCCATGACCAGCCGCCAACCGATCGCTCCCAAGCACCGCAGCCGCGACGTCACGGAGGGGCCGGAGCGCGCCCCGGCCCGCGCTATGCTCCGCGCCATGGGCCTTACCGATTCCGACCTCGCCAGCCCGTTCATCGGCATCGCCAACATGGCCAGCGACATCACCCCCTGCAACGTCCACCTGGACGTGCTGGCCAGAGAGGTCAAGCGCGGCATCCGCGAGGCGGGCGGCGTCCCGTTTGAGTTTGGCACCATCACGGTTAGCGACGGCATCAGCATGGGCACCGAGGGGATGAAGGCCTCCCTCGTCAGCCGCGAGGTGATCGCCGACTCCATTGAGCTGGTCACCTTTGGCGAGCGGCTGGACGGCCTGGTGACCATCGCCGGCTGCGACAAGAACATGCCGGGCGCCATGATGGCCGCGGCGCGCCTCAACGTCCCCATGGTCTTTCTGTACGGCGGCACCATCATGCCGGGCAAGTTCCGCGGCCGCGACGTGAACATCCAGGACGTCTTTGAGGCCGTCGGCGCGCACGCCAAGGGGAGCATGTCCGACCAGGACCTCGCCGAGTTGGAGCGTGTGGCATGCCCGGGCGAAGGCTCCTGCGCGGGCCTCTTCACCGCCAACACCATGTCATCCGCCATCGAGGCGATGGGCATGTCCCTGCCGCAGGACGCCTCCATCCCCGCGATTGACCCGCGCAAGCGCGAGAGCGCCCGCCGCGCCGGGATGGCCGCGGTCCAAGCCCTGCGCCAGGGCATCCGCCCGCGCGACGTCATGACCAAACCGGCGTTTGAGAACGCCATCACGGTCGTGTGCGCCATGGGCGGCTCCACCAACGCGGTCCTCCACCTCATCGCCATGGCCCACGAGGCGAGCGTCGCGTTGTCGCTCGACGATTTTGACCGTATCAGCAGCCGCACGCCCTACATCGCCGACATGCGCCCGGCCGGACGGTACGTCATGGCCGACCTTGACCGGTACGGCGGCGTCCCGCTCGTCATGAAGCGCCTGCTCAAGGCCGGCCTCCTCCATGGCGACGTCCTCACCGTCACCGGCAAAACGCTCGCGGAAACCCTCGCGGCCGTCGACACGGTGGAAAACCAGCCCATCGTGCACCCCGTAGAGAAGCCGCTCAGCCCAACCGGCGGCCTGGTCATCCTCAAGGGCAACCTCGCGCCGGAGGGCGCGGTCACCAAGGTGGCGGGGCACAAACCCATCCTCCACACCGGCCCCGCGCGCGTCTTTGATTCAGAGACCGCCGCGTTCCAGGCCATTGAGCGCCAGCAGATCAAGGCGGGCGACGTCGTCGTCATCCGCTACGAGGGACCGAAGGGCGGCCCCGGCATGCGCGAGATGCTCGCCGTCACCGCCGCGCTCGTCGGCCAGGGGCTCGGCGAGAGCGTGGTGCTCATCACGGACGGGCGCTTCTCCGGCGCCACGCATGGCCCCATGGTCGGCCACGTGGCCCCGGAGGCCGCCGTGGGCGGCCCCATCGCGGCCCTGCGCGACGGTGACCTGGTCACACTGGACGTGCCCAATCGGAAGCTGGACGTGCAGCTCACCGAAGCCCAGTTCCGCGAGCGGCTGCGCTCCTGGACGGCTCCCAAGCCCGTCTACACCACCGGCGCGCTCGCCAAGTACGCCAAGCTGGTCGGCTCCGCTGCCCACGGCGCGGTGACGAGCTAGCGAGCAAGCCCCGCAGCGCGCTTTTTTCCGTTCTCTATCGCCTTCCCTGTATAGGGGAAGCCCGAAGGGGCGGTGCCCCCTTCGGGGTCGCCCGCGCGCTTCGCCCCCGCCGCCAGCAGCAAGCACACTCGTCGCGCTAGCGCCCCGTCGCCGGAGGCGCATACCCCACAAGCTCCACAAAGCCTTCGCCGCCGTGGCTCCCGGTCACGCCCACCTCACCCTCCCAGTACCGGTTCCGCGTCGTAGGCGTCGCGTCAAACTCGGACGCCTCCACCACAGGCGTGATCGCCACGTCCACACCGTACCCAGGTATCCGCACGCTCCACTCCACCGGATAGGCCGCTCCGCTCGCTTCGCTGCGCCACGCGCCGCCCGGCGAGACCTCAAACTCCTGCGCCGTCAAGAAACGGGCCACGCCGTCCGCGCCCACCCAGGTGCCGTACGCTCCCAGCGGGCTCCCATCGCCACCCCGCACGCGCGTCAGCATCACGTCGCTCCCATCGTGTAGCTGCAGCGCGAACCAGTCCCACCCCAGCACCTGCGTGGTGAACACCCCCCACTGGTGGTCAAACCAGGCCGTTCCCTCAACCGGAAGTTCGCGTCCCGCCACACCCAGGGTGCCCTGGGCCTGCATCCTGGTGCGCGAGTAGTAATACGAGTTGGTGCCCGCGCCGAAGCCCACCACGCCGGCGCCGGTGTGGAGCACCGGCGGCTTCACCGCGCTCAGCTCCAGATTAAATGCGTATCCTTGCGCACCGGCGGCAAGTCGGTCGCTCCCATCGTAGCCCTCCATGCGCCACCCGGAGAGGTCAAAGGCAAAGCCCGGCTGTTCCGTCGGTGTGGCACGGGCAAAGGCGGAACGCTGGCCCGTGGCATAGACGTGTTCCTGCGAATCGGTAACCGCCACGTGCGCCAGGTTCGCAATGAGCTCACCCATGCGCACCTGGAACACCACGTAGTGGAACCCGTACCTTGTCCCGTCCTCAGCGCGAAGGTGGCCGTTGTAGTACCACCACTCCGTCGTGGCGTCCGCATGCGGCGCGTCGTCCGCAGGGAGGCTGACCAGCGGCGGGACTGCCTGGGGAACAGGCTCGGCTACGCTAACAACGGCGGGCGGCGCAGAAGCCCTGGGCGAGTCAGACCCGCCGCACGCCACGCCAAGAAACACCGTCGCTGCCGCCAGGGCCGCGATGGCCCACGGGCGCAGCCAGGTGCCCTTCTCTGGACCCGCTCTCCTCACGGCCTCATCCTACCAGTAAGCGCCCCAGTTGAACGCCCTCCCGTCCCCTGCTACACTCCACGCACGGGCGCAGGCATTCGGTCGCAGGTATACGGCCCAGCGAAGGGGGACACAGATGGCGAACCAACACATTGGCATCACCGTCATGGGCGGCGACAGCAAGGCCGTGGTCGCCCGCATCGTCGAGGCGGAGCAGCTGGGCGTCTCCGCCGCGTGGCTCACCACAGGCGGCGCCGGGTTGGACGGCATCACGCTGTTCGCTGCCGCCGCGCCGCAGACCAAACGCATCCTCCTTGGCACGTGCATCACGCCCACGTACCCACGTCATCCCATCACGGCCGTGCAGCAGGTGCAGGTCGTGGCCCAGCTTGCCCCAGGGCGTTTCCGCCTCGGCGTGGGCCCCAGCCACAAGCCGTTTATTGAACCCACATACGGCTTCGGCTTCAACGCCCCCCTCACCAACCTCCGCGAGTACATCCACATCGTGAAAACGTTGCTGCGCGAGGGCTCGGTGGAGTTTGACGGGCGGGAGTACCACGCGCACACGCGCCTCTTCGACAAGCCGATCACCGACATGCCCATCATGGCCTCCGCGCTGCGGCAGAAGTCCTTTGAGCTGTGCGGTGAGGTTGCGGACGGCGCCATTAGCTGGGTCTGCCCTGGGCGTTATCTGCGCGACGTCGCTCTGCCCGCCATGCGCAAGGGCGCAAAGGCGGCTGGGCGCGAAACGCCTCCTCTCGTCGTCCACGCGCCGGTGTGCGTCCACGACGACGTGGCGGAGGCGTGCGCCGCCACCCTGGAGCAGGTCAAGTTCTACCCCTCGATCCCGTTCTACCAGCAGATGTTCGTGGACGCCGGCTACCCCGAGGCGCGCAACGGCACCTGGAGCGACAAGATGCTGGACGACGTCGCCTTCATCGGCAACGAGGGCGCGGTCGCGAAGCGCCTCCGCGAGCTGTTCGCCTGGGGCGCAGGCGAGGTCATCGCGCAGCCCGTTACCGCGGGCAAAGACCATGACGCCTCATGGCGCCGCACCGTCAAGCTGCTGGCCCAGGTGGGCAGCCGCCTGTAAAGGCTCTCTCGCAAGCCTACTGTTCCCGGCCCGTTGTCGCAAATTAACCCTGACCCGCGCAGGCCAAGCGCCTAGACTTGCTCAACTCCGCAGGCTTACTCGTACGTGAGGATGGGAGGAAAGTATAACCACACAGAAACCACAGGGAAACCGGTCCGACACACGCCAGGCGCTCCGCACGGAATTGGAGGCAAACCGGAAGACGTTCAACGAGCTGGTGAACTCCGTGTCCGACTCCGCGTGACGCAGCCGTAGCGATAACGGCCCCTGGACCAACGCCGACGTCCTTGGCCACATCGCCATGAGCATGGAACTCACCAACCGCTTCGTCGCGAATGCGCTCCGGGGAAAGGGCGCGTATAACTACCCCAGCTTCCTCATGTCCCGTTTTCTCACCAACACCATGAACACCCGCATGACCCGGAGCTATGCCCGCAAGCAGATCAAGCGGACCATGTCCCAAAAGTACGACGCCGCTCATCAGACCTTGCTCGCCGCCATGGACGCCGTCAAGGACGACGAGTGGAGCAAGAGCGTCAAGGTGTTCAACGCGCCCACGACGGTTGAGGCGCTCTTTCACTTGCCGGTGATGCAGATCCAGGAACACGGCCCGCAGGTGAAGCGTTAGGCGCTTGACGCGCCCGCATCCGCCGCATAGACTGAGCCCGCATACCAGTACGCTTACCAATCGCATATCGGCGCCGGGTCTCGCGACCAGCGAGGTAACAGGGAAGGCGGTGTGAATCCGCCGCGGCCGCGCCACTGTAAGCAGGGAGCTGGACTACATCATGCCACTGTCCTTCAGCCTAAGGATGGGAAGGCGCAGTCCAGCAACGAGCTGCAAGCCAGGAGACCTACCCGGCACCTTGAAGGCCCTACTCTGCGCAGGACAGAGGGTGCCGCTGGCGGTCGTTCCGCAACCGTCCGCGTAGCCTTTTGCCCCCTGGCTCTGGAGGGCCAGGGGGTTTTGTTTGGTAGAAAGCAACGTTACTACCCAGGCGGCCCAGGCAGGGCGGCGCACCCGGCGGCGCTCCTTGTGGGCCCGGCTCACCCTCACGCTGGCGGTATTGACGCTCGGCCTGCTCGCCGTCTCCTGGCTCGCCGTTTCCACCGGCCCCTCTCGTATCGGGTACTCCACCACGGCCACCGTGCTCCTCCAGCGCATCGGCATCCGCTCTTCGGCGCACGTGGACATCACACAGAAGCGGATCATTGAGCACATCCGCCTCCCGCGTGTGGTCGTGGCGGCGCTGGTGGGCATGGCCCTCGCCCTCAGCGGCACGGCGCTGCAGGCCCTCTTCCGTAACCCAATGGCGGACGCAGGCGTACTGGGCGTTTCCGCCGGAGGCGCGCTCGGCGCCGTCATCGCCATCGTCAGCGGTCTTCAGACCATCCACCTCCTGTTCCTGCCCGGCATGGCCTTCGTCGGCGCGGTGGCTACCGCCTTCGTCGTGTACCTCATCGCCTCGCTCACCGGACGGCTCTCCACCGCTTCGCTCCTCCTCACCGGCATGGCGGTATCCTCCCTGCTTGGAGCCATCCTCACCGCCGTCATCCTCATCAACGTGTACGAGCTGGAAGCGGTCCGCCAGGTACTGCACTGGCTGGCCGGTGGCCTGGACGCCCGCAACTGGGAACACGTCTGGGTCTCGGCGGGCCCCATCCTCGTGGGGAGCGCCGTCCTCTTGGTCTTCGCGCGTGACCTGAACGTGCTGGTCACTGGAGAGGAGAGCGCCCACGCCCTCGGCGTTCCCACGTCCTCCGTTCGGCGCGTGCTGCTCGTCACGACCGCCCTTATCACCGGCGTGGCAGTCTCGGTCAGCGGGGTCATCGGCTTCGTCGGCCTCATGGTCCCGCACATGCTCCGGTTGATCGTCGGGCCGGACCACCGGCTGCTCCTGCCAGCCAGCGCGCTCGGCGGCGCCGTTTTCCTCGTCGGCGCGGACACCATCGCCCGCGTAGTTATCCAGCCAGCCGAACTGCGCGTAGGCGTCATCACCGCACTCGTGGGGGCGCCATTCTTCCTCTTCCTTCTCTACTGGAACCGGCGCCGGCGTTACAGCGTGTAGCCCAGAAGCTAAGGAGGCTGTTCACATGCGTGCCCTTCGTACGCTAGGCGCTCTTCTCCTCCCCGTCGTCGCTCTCCTCGCCTTCGCCTGCTCCTCCGATCCCGCGACGAATGCAACGCAGCAAGCGGCCCCTCGGCAGGAGGCCGTCACCGCGCAGCCAGCACTCGTTGCTGAGGTGGTCCCGCCCTCCGCCTCCGAGGCGACAGCGCCTGCCATGCCCTCGCGAGACCCCGCCGCTTGGGCGGCCATACCCGCCATCGTTGATCCCGCCAACTTCGGCTGGCCGCGCGCAGTGAAGGACATCTCAGGTACGGTGGTGGAGATCAAGGAAAAGCCCCAGCGCATCGTCACGCTCTCCCTGGGCTTCGAGGAAATCACCCTTGCGCTGGTCCCCGTGGAGCGCGTCGCCGGCATCACCCCCTACGCCTCCGAGGTGTACTCCAACGTCGCTGACCTGGCAGACCAGGTCCCGACCAAGATCAGCGGCGACCCTGAGACCGTTCTGGCCGCGCACCCGGACCTGGTCATTGCTTACCACTTCACAGAGCCGGAGGTCATCAAGCACCTGCGGGACGCCGGAGTCACGGTGGTACAAGTAGAAGGCGGCGAGACCACCCTTGACCCACAAAGCGGTTATGTCAACCAAGTCCTGCTGCTCAGCTACCTGTACGGAGAAGAAGAAAGCGGCCTCCTCCTTGCAGCGCGCATCAAAGCGCGCCTGGATAAGGTGCATCAAGTGCTCCGGACGGCGCTCAAAGATCACCCCGCTCCACGCGTGCTCTACTATGGTGGCGGGTGGTCGCCCGGCATCGACACCAATGTTGACTGGATCATCCGCACGGCCGGCGGCGTCAATGCCGCTGCGGACACCGGCATCAGCGGCTGGAAGGAGGTGGGCGTGGAATCGGTGCTGCAGATGCACCCTGATTTCCTGGTGTACTCCGCGGACTACCCGGGGACGGAGGACCTCCTCGCTAACCCCGCCATGGCGGACACGCCAATCGTCCGCGACGGGCGCATCGTCGGCATCCCTGACCGGTACATGACCACCCTCTCCCACTGGAACGTGCGCGGCGTGGAGGAGCTGGCCAAAGCCCTCTGGCCGGACAGCTTTGCAGGAGTGGACTTTGAGTCGTTCCCGTAATCCTCACCCTCAAGAGGGGACCCCGCGCAGCGAGCCGGTCACGCGGCAGGACGGCCTTCTCGTCCAGTCCGTGGACGTGGAACTTGAGGCGCGCCGCATCCTTCAGGATGTCTCGCTGCAGGCGGGCGCGGGCCAGTTCGTCGGCCTGCTGGGGCCAAACGGCTCCGGTAAAACCACCCTGCTGCGCGCCATCAACGGCTTTCTGCAACCCGTCAACGGCACCGTCGTCTTCTCCGGGGACGAGGTGCGCCGCATGTCCCCGCGTAGGACCGCCCAGCTCATCGCGCGCATCCCACAGAGCACCGCGCTGGAGTTCAACTTCACCGTCCGCGAGGCGGTGCTCATGGGACGCCACCCGCACCTCGGGCGGTTCTCCCTTGAGGGGCAGCAGGACGAGGCCATAGCACAGCAAGCCTTAGAGACCGTAGGCATGGCGGCCTTTTCGGACCGCTCCGTGGACACGCTCTCCGGCGGCGAGCGGCAGCTCGTCTTCGTCGCGCGAGCGCTCGCCCAGGGGCCGCGCCTGCTCCTCCTTGACGAGCCCACCGCCAACCTGGACTTGGCGCACCAGCTCCAGGTCATGGACCTGGTTTCCGGATTGGTTCGCCAGGGCCTCACGGCCATCGCCGCCCTCCATGACCTCTCGCTTGCCGCCAACTACTGCACGCGCATCGTGCTCCTCTCCCGGGGCCACGTGGCCGCCAGCGGCACGCCGGAGCAAGTCCTCACGCCGGACAACATTCAGCGCGTATTCAACGTCGAAGTGAACGTCCACCGCGACCCTGTCTCGGAGCGGCTGGTCATCATGCCCAGCCGGCGCGCAGCGAGGGCTACCAGGAGCGCGCACGTGCACGTGATCGCGGGCGGCGGGACCGGCGCCCACCTCATGGCCGCGCTCTGCCACGCGGGCCACCGCGTCACCGCGGGCGTCCTTAACGAGGGCGACACCGACCTGGCCACCACGCGCGCCCTTGGCATCAAGGCGATCGTGGCGCCGCCCTTCGCGCCGATTAGCGACCGCCAGCACCAGCAACACCTCGCCGCCGTGCGCTCCGCCGATCTCGTCGTGCTCGCCGACGTCCCCTTCGGCCTCGCCAACATCCGCAACCTAGAGGCCGCGCAAGAGGCGCGCCGCCTGTTGATCATTGAAGGCACACCCCTCTCCTCACCTGACTTCACCGACGGTAAAGCCGCCGCGATGTACAACTCCCTTCGGGCGCACGCCCGCGTCACGTCCCGTGAGGGTCTCCTCGCCGCAGTGGAACAGTCCTCGCAGGAGGCGCCAGATGTCCCAGCAGCTAATAACAGACCCACAGCCGGTTAAAGGCTCGCGAGTCCAGCACGGCCTGGTCGTCGTCAACACCGGCAACGGGAAGGGCAAGACCACCGCCGCCCTCGGCGTCGTCATGCGCGCCTGGGGAAGGGACATGCGCGTCATCGTCCTCCAGTTCCTCAAGCACACGGGCGCACGTTTCGGCGAGCAGCGCGCCGCTCAGAAGATGGGCGTGGAAATGCGCAGCCTCGGCGACGGCTTCACGTGGCGCTCCAAAGACCTGAACCAGACCGGAAAGATAGCCCAGCAGCAGTGGCGCGCGTGCCAGGACGTGATCCGCTCCGGCCAGTACGACATCGTGGTCCTGGATGAACTCACCTACGCCATCACCTTCGGCTGGGTGCCGGTGCAGGAGGTCATCGCAACGCTGCGGGAGCGGCCACCACACATGCACGTCATCATCACCGGCCGCGACGCGCCGCAGGAGCTGGTGGACTTCGCCGACCTGGTCACCGAGATGCGCGAGGTGAAGCACCCGTACCAGAAAGGCATCAAAGCGCAGCCCGGCCTGGAGTTTTAGCATGCGCAAAGACCTCTTGGCCCAGACGGTCGCCCAGCTTGCGCCCCTTGACACCTCCGCAATGGCCGCGGCCAGAAAACGCCAGGACTCGCTCACCAAGCCTCCCGGCAGCCTTGGCCGCCTGGAGGAGCTTTCGGCCCAGCTCGCAGGCATCTTCCGCACGCCGTTGCCGCGCATCACCAGCAAGCTGGTCGTCGTGGCCGCCGGCGACCACGGCGTCACCGCCGAGGGGGTCAGCCCGTACCCCTCCTCCGTCACCGCCCAGATGGTGCTCAACTTCCTGCGCGGCGGCGCCACCATTAGCGTGCTCGCCCGCAGCATCGGGTGCGAGATGCTGGTCGTGGACGCGGGCGTCGCCTCAACGCTTCCAGACCACATCGCCCTCCGCCGCCTGCACATTGGGAACGGCACGGCCAACATGGCCCGCGGCCCCGCCATGTCCAGACGCCAGGCCGTCCGCTGTTTGGAGGAGGGCATCCGGCTCGCGGCGAGCCGGGCCTCAGCGGGCGTTGACCTGTTCGCCACCGGCGACATGGGGATCGGCAACACCACCGCGGCCAGCGCCGTCACCGCCGCGATGACCGAAGCAGCGCCCTCGCTCACCACGGGTCGCGGCACCAGCCTGGACGACGCGGGCCTCCGCCGCAACGTCTCCATCGTCCGCAAGGCGCTGCGCGTTAACCGTCCGGACCCTGATGATTCCATGGACGTGCTCGCAAAGGTCGGTGGCGTTGAGATCGGCGTGCTGGCCGGCATCATCCTCGGCGTCGCTGCGGCCCGCAAGCCGGTCGTGCTGGACGGCTTCATCAGCGGCGCCTCCGCGCTGCTGGCCTGCGG
Organism: Dehalococcoidia bacterium; assembly: GCA_009693055.1. Classification (GTDB taxonomy): domain Bacteria; phylum Chloroflexota; class Dehalococcoidia; order Lucifugimonadales; family SHYT01; genus SHYA01. Next base: position 161,777 of record SHYA01000004.1, read on the forward strand.
GTTCTCGCCGCTCGTGCGCCCCTACCTGATCGCCTCGCACCGTTCCGTGGAGCCTGGCCACCGGGTCGCCCTGCGCCACCTCCGCCTCAGGCCACTCCTCGATCTCCAGATGCGGCTCGGCGAGGGCACCGGCGCCGTGCTCGCCATGCCTATCGTGGACGCGGCGTGGCGCACGCTAGCGGGCATGGCCACCTTCGCCGAGGCCAGCGTCTCCAACCGTGTCCAGGAGCCGGTGCCATGACCACACTCCGCGCCGCCATCAGCTTCCTGACCATCCTGCCCTTGCCGGGGCGCGTGATCTCCTCATCGTCTCTCAGTGCTTCGCGTGCCTTCTTCCCGCTCGTCGGCCTCGCGCTTGGCGTTCCTCTCGCCCTCGCCGACGCGGGCCTCCGCCACTTCCTCCCCACCGCCGTCACCAGCGCCCTCCTACTTGCCGCGCTGTTCCTGCTCACGCGGGTCCTCCACATTGACGGCCTCCTGGACACGCTGGACGGCGTCCTCGGCGGCCACACGCGCGAGCGGAAGCTCGCCATCATGTGCGACCCGAAGGTGGGCGCCTTCGCCGTCGCGGGCGCGCTCTGCGTCTTCCTCGTCACGTGGTCCGCGCTCACCGCGCTGGCCCCGCCCGCCCGCGTGTGGACCATCGCGGTCTTCCCGGCGCTCTCCCGCTGGGCGATGATCATGAGCCTCTCGGCGTTCCCCTACGCCCGCACCCAGGGCCTTGGCTCCCCGTTCGCCGGCGGCCCGCGCCTGGCGTCCTCCCTCTTCGCGCTCGGCACCACGCTGGCCGCCTCCTTCCTCCTGGCCGGCTGGGGCGGGCTGCTGCTACTTGGCGCAGCTTCCGCGTGCGCCGCCGCGCTCGGCCTCGTGCTCACACGCATCCTCGGCGGCCTCACCGGCGACACCTACGGCGCCGTCAACGAGATAACCCAGATGGCGGTCCTTGTGGTGGCCCTGGGTCTGCGGCCGCTTGACTGGCTTCGCCCGGTAACGCAACTATGAAATGCAACAATGTGGCATGACGTGAGCATCAGCATGGTTAGATGGCTCCTGGTCCGCCGCTTCCCTCCTGTCATTCTGAGGGAAGTCCTTCAGCAGAAGGACGACCGGAGAAACTCTCCCCGGTCAAGCGTTCACGGGGGGGGTCCGTATGGCTAGATGGCTGCTGGTCCGCCACGGAGAAACCGACTGGAACCGCAACGAACGCGCGCAGGGCCACACCGATGTCCCGCTCAACGAGGTGGGGCGCCAGCAGACGATCGCCCTCGCCAAGGTCCTCACGGAGGTCCGCCTTGACCTGGCGGTCTCCAGCGACCTCTCCCGCGCAACAGAGACCGCGCACCTCCTCGTCGGTCACCGCAGCCTCAAGGCCGTCGCGACCGCCGAGCTCCGCGAGTTCTCCTACGGTAAGTGGGAAGGGCTTACGCTGGCGGAGGCCGAGAAAGCCGACCCGGCCTTGTACGCCCGCCTCCTTCGCCAAGACCCGTCCTTCGTAGCACCCGGCGGCGAGAGCGCAGCGGACGTTGGCGCCCGCGTCAGGCGCTTTGTGGAGCGCACCCGCTCCCAGCACCAGGACCGCAACCTCCTGGTCGTGGCGCACGGCGGCTCCCTCCGCATGCTCCTCGTAACCCTCCTCGGCCTGCCGCTGGAAAGCTCGCCTCGCTTTATCCTGGACCCGGCCAGCCTCTCCGTCGTGGAGGTCCATACCTCTGGTTCGTGGCTCATCCGCTGGAACGACACCTCCCATTACCGGGGCGCGCCGTGACCGCCAGGCCTCTCATGGTCCAGGGCACCGCCTCGCACGTAGGCAAGAGCGTGCTCGTCACCGCTCTCTGCCGCTTCTTCCGCCAGGACAGCCTCCGCGTCGCCCCCTTCAAAGCGCAGAACATGTCCAACAACGCCGCCGTCACTCCCGACGGAGGTGAGATTGGGCGCGCCCAGACCACGCAGGCGGAGGCCGCGGGCGTGACGCCAACCGTCCAGATGAACCCCGTCCTCCTCAAGCCCGAGGCGGACAACCGCTCGCAGGTGGTCCTGCTCGGCAGGCCCTTCACCACCAGCTCGTCCCGCGAGTACTACGCCATGAAAGCACTCCTGTGGGACGCCGTAGCACGCTCCCTTGACGCCCTGCGCGCTCAGTACGATGTCGAGGGGGCGGGTAGCCCAGCCGAGGTAAACCTGAAACAAGACGACATCGTCAACATGCGCGTCGCCCTCTATGCCAACGCGCCCGTGCTACTCGTCGCCGACATTGACCGTGGCGGCGTTTTCGCCTCGCTAATCGGCACACTGGACCTGCTGCCGCCGGAGGAGCGCGCTCTTGTCAAGGGCTTGGTCATCAACAAGTTCCGCGGCGACGCCACGCTGTTTCACGCCGGCGTTGCGTTCTTGGAGCAGCGTACCGGCGTCCCTGTGGCCGGCGTGCTCCCCTATTTCCACGACATCCACATTCCACAGGAGGACGCGGGTGTACTGGACGATTGGCGGCGCGCGCCGGCTGCCACCCAACTGGACATAGCCGTCATCCGCCTGCCGCACATCGCCAACTTTGACGATTTTGACCCGCTCGCCCGCGAGCCCGGCATCTCAGTCCGCTACGTCGCTTCACTCGCGGAGCTCGGAGCGCCCGACCTCCTCATCCTTCCCGGCACAAAGAGCACGCTGGCTGACCTCGCCTGGCTCCGCTCCACGCGCGTTGCGGGCAAGCTCTCTACGCTCCATCAGTCTGGCGTGCCGGTTCTTGGCATCTGTGGCGGCTACCAGATGCTCGGCCGCTCCATTCGCGACCCGCTTGGCGTGGAGACTTCAGGGGGCACGGCGGCGCTTGGCCTCGGTCTCCTGGACGTTGTCACCACGTTCGCTCCCACCAAGGAGACCCACCGGGTGCGCGCCAGCGTCCTGACCCACAGCGGCCTGCTCGCGCACGTCGGCGTTTCTGCGCTCTCGGACTACGAGATCCACATGGGCCGCACCATCGGCGATGACCTCACAGCCCCGTTCCTCATCACGGAGCGGTCCGGCTCGCCCGTCTCGCAACCGGATGGCGCCATCAACAACGACGGCCTGGTGCTCGGCACGTACATCCACGGCCTCTTCCATAACGCCGAGGTGCGCCGCTCCATCGTGCAAGCGCTGGTGGCACGACGGGGAGTAACGCCACCGCCGCCGAGACAGGACGCCGCGCGCGACGCCGAGTACGACAAGCTCGCCGATCTCGTCCGCGCCCACCTGGACATGCGCCTCGTCTATCGTGCGATGGGCTTGGAGCTCGCCTATGCCGGGTAAAGAGCTCGTCCTGCTCCTCGGCGGCGCGGGCGCCGGCAAGAGCACGCTCGCGCAGCGCATGGCGCTTGCCGCCGCGGGGCCAACCGGCATCGTGGTCGTCGTCGCGACCGCGCAGCAATACGACGACGAGATGCGGGAGCGCGTCCGTCGCCACCAGGCTGCACGCCCAAAACACTGGCGGCTTGTGGAGGAGCCTTATGACATCGTGCAGGTCATAGAGCGCAACGCGTCGGGATGCAGCGCCGTGCTGCTGGACTGCCTCACCGTGTGGGACGCCAACTTGCTGCTGCGGAGCGAGGACTACGCCGCCGCGGCCAGCCCCATCGCGGCGGAGGAGCAGTGCCTTCGCGACGCGTGGGAGCGCCAGGACAAGCCCTGGTTTGTCGTCAGCAACGAGGTGGGCATGGGCGTCGTGCCGCCATACGAGTCCGGCAGAGCCTTCCGCGACGCGCTGGGCAGAGTCAACCAACTCGTCGCTGCAAGAACAACGAAGGCGTTGCTCGTTGTCGCGGGTCTGGCCCTCGACCTCAAGACCTTGGGTATTCCTGCGCTCTTGCAGCCGGATGACCCCCAGCCCCTTCCCTCTCAGGGAAGGGGCTGGGGGTCATCCGCGCGACCGTCCGCGCCCCAGGCGCCTACGGCGAGCTCGCCCATGGGCTTATCCGGCGGCGTCCCCTGCCACATCACCTGCCACGTGGACTAGCGGCGCCCCCGCTCCCACTAGGGCGCGGCTTGGCGCGTGAAGGCGCCCTAGGGCAAGCCCCCGACAATCTTCTTGTACTCGTCCTCGGTGAACGCCTTCATCGTCGTCGTCCGCACGTTCCCCTGGCTCGCAATGGTGAGGGCCAGCTTGGCCGCAGCCTCGTCGTTCGGCAGCTCAAACAGGGTCGCAAAGTCGTACTGCCCGAACGTGAGGTAGAAGAAGATAACCCGCCCGCCCGCCTGCTGCACCACGTGCTTGACCATCTCGAACCGCTTGGGGCTTTCCTTGATAGTCCGGACCCCCTGGTCCGTATAGGTCCCCATCACCAGATAGCTCGGCATGGCTCCCTCCTTTCGCTCCCTGTTCATCCTCCCCTTCGCATCCGGTTGACAGAGAACGCAAGGGCAGGCTAGTCCTCACTCCAGGGCATGTCAATCAAGGACGGCTCAACCGCCCGTGCCTTCCCTTCTCACTGAGCAAGCTGCTATCCTGTCCACGGTTGCGCAACCATTCCCGCAGCCACACACAGGAGGCGCATGGTCTATCCCGTGCAGGGAAAGCCACCCGTCACGCAGATGCGTGTCCATCCTCACCTCCCGAATGTTGACGAAGCGCGCCGCGCCTTCTCCTGGGACTCCGTCGCCCGCGAGCTCGCCTGGCTCCCCGGCGGCGCCCTCAACATGGCCCACGAGTGCATTGACCGCCACGTTCTTCCGGGGAAGGACAAGCTCGCCCTCATCTGGGAAGGAAAGAGCGGTGAAGAGGAGCGCTACACCTTCGCCCAGCTCAAGGCCGAGACGGACCGCTTCGCCGACATTCTCACCGGACTGGGCGTCAAGAAGGGCGACCGCGTTTTTCTCTTCCTGGAGCGCGTGCCGGAGCTGTACTTCGCCTTCTTCGGTGCCCTCAAGATGGGCGGCATCGTCGGGCCGCTCTTCTCCGCCTTCGGGCCGGACCCCGTCAAGGACCGCCTCCTGGACAGCGGTGCCGCCGTCCTCGTCTCCCAGCCGGACCTACTGCAGCGCATCCAGGGCATCCTCGGCGACCTGCCCGACCTCAAGCACATCATCGTGGTTGACCGCTCGCCGGGGGCCGCCAGGCCGCCTCGCCCGCAGCCAGACCCCCGCGAGCTGCACTACGAGCAGCTGGCGAAGGCGGCCGTCACCACCTTCCAGACCACGCGAACGTCCAAGGACGACTACGCGGTCATGCACTACACCTCCGGCACCACCGGCAAGCCCAAGGGCGCCGTTCACCGCCACTTCGCCATCGTCCAGCAGCACGCCACCGGCAAGTGGGTGCTCGACCTCCACCCCGACGACATCTACTGGTGCACCGCCGACCCCGGCTGGGTCACCGGCACCTCCTACGGCATGCTCGCCCCGTGGTCTCTCGGCGTCACCCAGGTCATCCTCCAGGGCGGGTTCAGCCCGCGCGCCTGGTACGCCGCCATCCAGAAGCACAAGGTCACCGTCTGGTACACCGCGCCCACCGCCGTCCGCATGCTCATGAAGTCGGGCGACGAGCTGGCCGCGCGCTACGACCTATCCTCCCTGCGCCACATCAACAGCGTCGGCGAGCCCCTCAACCCGGAGGCCGTCATGTGGGGCGTGAAAGTTTTCAAGCAGCCCATCCACGACAACTGGTGGCAGACCGAGACCGGCGCCATCATGATCGCCAACTACGCCTCCATGCCCGTCCGCCCAGGCTCCATGGGCAAGCCCACCCCTGGCGTAGAGGCCGCCGTGATAGACCAGAACGGCAAGCCCCTTCCGCCCGGTGCCGAGGGCGACCTCGCCATCCGCCCCGGCTGGCCCTCCATGTTCCAGGCGTACTGGAACAACCCGGAGCGGTACGCCTCACGCTTTCAGAACGGCTGGTACATCACCGGCGACCGCGCGCGCGTGGACAAGGACGGCTACTTCTGGTTCGTGGGCCGCGCCGACGACGTCATCAACTCGGCAGGCCACCTCATCGGCCCCTTTGAGGTGGAGAGCGTGCTGGTTGAGCACCCCGCCGTCGCCGAGGCCGCCGTCATCGGCAAGCCAGACCCCCTCGCCATGGAGATCGTCAAGGCGTTCGTCGCCCTAAAGGACGGCTACCAGCCCAGCGACGAGCTGCGCCACTCCATCATGCAGCACGCCCGCGCGCGCCTGCAGTCCCTCGCGCCGAGGGAGCTGGAGTTCCGCCCGTCCCTGCCCAAGACGCGCAGCGGGAAGATCATGCGCCGCCTCCTCAAGGCCCAGGAGCTCGGCCTCCCCCTCGGCGATACGAGCACGCTGGAAGAGTAACGCGCAGGTCAGCGACGGCGGGGGTAGTCTTTGCCCACCTGGGGACGTCTCGGCAGCATCCTGTACGACGCCGTAATGGCGCCGCAAAGCGCCCTCGGCCTGCGCAGATTGCGGCAGGGGCTCCTCGCAAAAGCGCGCGGCTTCACACTTGAGGTCGGCGCAGGCACCGCCCTCAACGCCTCCTACTATCCGGCAAGCGTCACGCCCATCCTCCTTGAGTGCTCACCCGCCATGCAACGCCGCGCGACCAAACGGCTCCGCCGCCTTGGGCTCCGTTACCCGCTCGTCGCCGCCGACGCCCAGGCGCTGCCGTTCCCGGACGCCACCTTTGACACCGTGCTCGCCACCTTCGTCCTCTGCACCGTACCGGACGCCGCCCTGGGCCTGCGTGAAGCGGCGCGCGTCCTCAAGCCGGGCGGCCGCCTCCTCCTCGCCGAGCACGTCATCATGCCCAACCGCGTGATGGCAGCGTTCCAGTGCGCCATTAACCCGCTCTGGGGCCGCTTCACGGCGGGGTGCAGCCTCACCCGCGACACCGTCCGCACGGTGCAAGAAGTAGGCTTCGCCGTCCACTTCACGCAGCGCCGCTGGCACGGCTACCTCGCCGTCATCCACGCCACCAAGCCGCCTGTCATTCCGAGTCCCGATGGTTCGGGACGAGGCCTGCCCCCGAGCGAAGCGAAGGGAATCTCCGCACGTCTCTAAATCGCCACGTGGCCGTCCTCCGGTACGTAGGGGCGGCTCGTGAGCCGCCCGGCCTGCCTCGCCAAACGCAGTCAATGCAGCGCGGGTACAATATCCCCATGCCACGCGAAACCCAAGACCTCCACCGTCTCACCCTCGCGCAAGCCGCGCGCCTGATTCGCCGCCGCCAGCTCTCCCCGCGCGAGCTAACCGTCGCGGTGCTGGACCGCGCCAGCTCCCTCAACCCGCGCCTCAACGCCTACCTTACGCTCACCCCGGAGCTCGCCCTCCGCCAGGCCGCGCAGGCCGAGGCGCGCATGATGAAGGGCGATCTGCTCGGTCCCCTGGACGGCATCCCTATCGGCCTCAAGGACCTCTTCGCCACCAAAGGCATCCGCACCACCGCAGCATCGCTCGTGCTCAAGGACTGGGTGCCGGACCACAACGCCGCCGTCGTGGAGCGCCTCTACGCCGCGGGCGCCGTCATGCTCGGCAAGACCCACATGCACGAGTTCGCGTTCGGCGTCACCAACGTCAACCAGCACTACGGCCCCGCGCGCAACCCGTGGGACCCGCAGCGGATGACCGGCGGTTCAAGCGGCGGCTCCGCGGCTGCCGTGGCCGCCGGCATGGCCGTGGCCGCCCTCGGCACCGACACCGGCGGCTCCATCCGCATCCCCGCCGCCATGTGCGGCGTCGTGGGCCTCAAGCCCACCTACGGCCTCGTGAGCAGGCGTGGCGCCGTTCCCCTCGCTTGGTCGCTTGACCATGTCGGCCCGCTCGCCAGGACCGTTGAGGACGCCGCGCTACTGCTCACCGCCATCGCCGGCCACGACTCGTTAGATCCTGGCTCCGCCGACATCCACGTACCGAGCTACACGCGTGCCCTCCGCAAGGGCGTCAAGGGGATGCGATTCGGCGTGCTCGCCCGGCCTGCCTCAGCCGTCGACCACGAGGCCGCCGCGCTCCTCGCTCAAGCGCACCGCGTCGTGGAGGGGCTTGGAGGAACGCTGGAGGAGGTCACGTTCCCCGCTCTTGATTACGCCGCAGCCGCCAACACCGTCATCCTCATGGCTGAGGCGGCCGCGTTCCACCAGCGTTGGCTGGACCAGCACCCCGACCGGTACGGCGACGACGTGCTCATCCGCCTCGCCGCCGGGCGCTTGCTTCCCGCATCGCTCCTCGTGACCGCCCAGCGCGTCCGCAGCCTGGTCCGAGGCCAGCTTCTTGACCTCTTCCGGCAGGTGGACGTCCTCCTGTGGCCTGTGGTTCCGGTGCCGGCCCCGCTCATCAGCGAGCAGGGCGAGCGCCACGGCGCTGAGCATCGCGCCGTGCGCGCTGCCATCGCCCGCTTCACGCCCCTCTTCAACCTGGTAGGCTTCCCCGCCCTCTCTGTTCCCTGCGGCTTCACGGCGCGGGGCTTGCCCATCGGCCTGCAGATGGCCGCCGCCCCCTACCAGGAACCGACCCTCCTCCGCACCGCCTTCGCCTACGAGCAGGCCGCCGACTGGCACAAGCGGATGCCGCCGCTGTGATACATTGCCAACGACAGGGGCACATCTGACATGAGGTGCCCGAAGCATATCCGTTTCAAGGGGGGTGCGATGAGAACATCCGCATTGGGTGCGGCGCTAGCCCTCGCTGCGGTCCTGGCGCTATCAGCCTGTGGCGGCTTGAGCGAGTCCGAAAAGGGTTACAACACCGGTAACGAGCTTCAGCAACAGGAACACCCGGAAGAAGCGATAGCCAAGTACGACGAGGCCATCCGCCTCAACCCCCAGGATGCCGAGGCCTACAACAACCGGGGCGTCGCCTACGGTTACCTCGGCCAGCACCAGCGCGCCATCCAGGACTACGACGAGGCCATCCGCCTCGACCCCCAGCTTGCCAAGGCCTACTACAACCGGGGCAGCGCCTACGTCGGCCTTGGCCAGCACCAGCAGGCCATCCAGGACTATGACGAGGCCATCCGCCTCGACCCCCAGCTTGCCCTGGCCTACAACAACCGGGGCAGCGCCTACGGCGGCCTTGGCCAGCACCAGCAGGCCATCCAGGACTATGACGAGGCCATCCGCCTCGACCCCCAGCTTGCCCTGGCCTACAACAACCGGGGCAGCGCCTACGGTTACCTCGGCCAGCACCAGCGCGCCATCCAGGACTACGACGAGGCCATCCGCCTCGACCCCCAGCTTGCCAAGGCCTACTACAACCGGGGCAGCGCCTACG
>SHYA01000011.1 GCA_009693055.1 Dehalococcoidia bacterium
AGAATGACAGTGGGGGGGTCCGAGCGGGCTAAGAGTCCTCTCGGCGTGCCCTACCGGGTGTTGGCCGTCCTCCAAAGGGGCCCCGTAGCTGGTACACTATCTATTATGAGTTCATTCACCGCCGTGGCGGGCCGCGCCGCCTAGTGGGAGTCGCATGAGGTCGCCTGAGCAACAGAACATCCGAAACGTCGCAGTGGTCGCGCACGTGGACCACGGCAAGACCACGCTCGTGGACGCCATGCTGAAGCAGAGCCACATCTTCCGCGAAAATCAGAAGGTGGGTGAGTTGATCATGGACAGCAACGAGCTGGAGCGGGAGCGCGGCATCACGATCCTGGCCAAGAACACGGCAATCCTCTACCGGGGCACCAAGATCAACATCATCGACACGCCCGGCCACGCCGATTTCAGCGGCGAGGTGGAGCGCGTCATCAACATGGCCGACGGCGTGCTGCTGGTCGTCGATGCCGTGGACGGCCCCATGCCGCAAACCGGGTTCGTGCTCAAGCAGGCCTTGCAGCGGGGGCTGAAGCCCGTCGTCGTCATCAACAAGATCGACCGGCCTACGGCGCGCGCGGACAAGGTGCTGAGCATGGTGCAGGACCTGTTCCTGGAGCTGGCGGTGGACGCGGACCAGCTTGATTTTCCCGTGCTCTACGCCGCGGCGAAGGAGGGGTACGCCGTTACGGACCTCGCCGACCAGCCCAAGATCAAGAGCATCGAGCCGCTGTTCGAGGCGATTGTCCGCCACATCCCGCCGCCGCAGGGAGACCCTGAAAAGCCGTTCCAGTTCCAGGTGGCCGCGCTGGACTATGACCTGCACATGGGGCCCATTGCCATCGGCCGCATAGCGCGCGGCAAGGTGTCCCTGGGCGACCGGCTGGTCTGCATCCGTGGAAACGATGAGAAGCTCCCCTTCACCGTGACCAGGGTGCTCCTCTTTGAGGGGCTCCAGCGCAGCGAGGCTGAGGTGGCCTCAGCGGGCGACATCGCGGCCGTGACGGGCGCCGAGCAGGTGTCCATCGGCAATACGATCGCCCATCCCGATGCGCTGGACATCTTGCCGGCCATCGCGATACAGGAGCCCACGGTCAAGATAACGTTCGGCGTCAACAGCAGCCCGTTCGCGGGGAGAGAGGGCAAGTTCTGCACGACGCCGCAGCTCCGGACGCGCCTATTGCGGGAGCTGCGCACCAACGTCAGCCTGCGGGTGGAGGATACGGGGAACCCGGACGAGTTCCTGGTGGCCGGTCGCGGCGAGCTCCACCTGTCTATCCTGATTGAGATGATGCGGCGCGAATCGTACGAGTTCCAGGTGTCCAAGCCGGAAGCGATTACGAAGGTGATCGAAGGCAAACTCCACGAACCGTACGAGCTGCTCGTCTTGAATACGAAGGAGGAGTACCTGGGCGCCATCTCCAAGGAGCTTTCGGTGCGCAGGGCCCAGATGCTGGACATGCGGAACGATAGCTCCGGCAACCTGTACCTGGAGTACAAGGTGCCGACGCGCGGCCTGATCGGCTTCCGCAGTTTTTTCTTGAGAGCTACCCGCGGGAACGGCGTCATGAACACCCTGTTCCTCGCCTACGAGCCCCACAGCGCCGAGATCGGCACGACGCGGAGCGGCGCCCTGCTGGCCTCCGAGATGGGGACTGCGGTGAGCTACGGCCTCAGCAACGCCCAGGTACGCGGAGCGCTCTTCATTGATCCGGGCACCGCGGTCTACGAGGGCATGGTGGTAGGCGTGCACGCCCGTGACAACGACATCGCGGTGAACGTCTGCAAAGAAAAGAAGAAGACCAACATACGCTCCTCCACGTCCGATATCGCCATCAAGCTCACGCCGCCGGTCAAGCTGAGCCTTGAGGAGTTCCTGGACTTCATTGCGAAGGACGAGCTGCTGGAGGTTACGCCACTGAGCTTTCGCGTGCGCAAGAAAATCCTTGAGGAAGGCGAACGACACCGCTATGAGCACAGCGGGGCGAGAGCGCAGCAGCGCCAGATGTCCTCTTCACCACCTCGGCGTGGCGAAGAGGACATGGAGCTGGCCAAGCGATAAGCTCAAGCCGACAAGGCTCCCTCGGAATGACAGGAAACGGCGGGGACATGTCGCCCGCTCACGCTGAGCTTGCCTGCCCTGAGCGCATCGCGTGGGTCGCAGCACGCACTCGGTAGCCCAATCAGGACAGCGCGCTATGCGGAGAGCACCCGGCGCCTGCTCGTGACGTAGTCCACCAGCACGTACTGGCCCAGCCGGTCCGGGCTGGTGTAGAACACCCGCCCGCGGTTGATGCGCGTCATCTGCGCCACAAACTCCACCAGCTGCGTGTTCCGGTCCAGCATGAACGTGTTGATGGTGATGCCGCGGCTGGTGCAACGCTTCACCTCGCGCAGGGTCTCCCGGAGCGTGCGCGGGCTGGGCGGGTACTGCAGGAATAGGTGCCCCTCCTCCAGGTGGGCCGTCGGCTCCCCGTCGGAGACCATGATAATCTGCTTGGTGCCGCCAGGGAGTTTGTCCAGCAGCTTCTGGGCCAGCGCCAGCCCGTGCTGGATGTTGGTGTACGGGTCAAACTCGTCCCAGCTCAGGTAGGCGAGCCGGTCCGCCGTGATCTCCCGCGCGTACGTGGAGAAACCCACGATGTACAGCGTGTCGCGCGGGAACTGCGTGCGGATAAGGTTGTCCAGCGCCAGCGCCACCTTCTTGGCGGCCAGGAAGTTGCCGCGCATCGCCATGGAGAGGCTCAGGTCAAGCATCAGGACTGAGGCGGAGCGGTGCTGCTGGTCAGTCCGGTGCACCTCAAAGTCCTCCGTGCGCAACCTGATGGGCGCGCCCTGCTCGCCGCGACGAACCGCGTTGAAGACCGTCTTCTGGACGTCAAGCGAGAACGGCTCACCGAAAACGTGGCGTTTAGTGCCATCGCCCAGCTCCGGCCCCAGCCCGTTGGTGCGGGCCTGGTGCTGCCCCACGCTGTCTCGCCGGATGTAGTTGAATATCTCCTCCAGCGCCTTCTGGCCTACCTTGCGGACCCCCTTAGGGGTGAGCTGGAAGCGGTTGCCCTCCCGCACCAGGTAGCCCGCATCCTCCAGCACGCTGGCGAGCTGCTGCAAGTGCTGGAACTCTCGCAGCGCCTCCTCGCCGAGCATCTCACGCAGCAACGTCTGGTCCACCTCCGCCAGGCTCCCGCTCTGCTGGCCCCGTTTGAGCTGGCGTTCAGCTTCGTCCAGGCGCTGAAGCTGCTCAATCACCTCAAGGCCGTGGTCAAACCCCAGAGACTCCGCGCCTTGGAACGGATAGTCGCGTCCGCCCGGCCTGTCCGCCTGGAACGCCGCGAGGTTACGCGAGAGGCGCGTAAGCTCGGAGAGCAGCTCCGGGTCTTGCAAGGAGGCCGCCAGCGCCTCTCTGAGCTGGCGGCGCTGCTCCGGCGCCAGGCTGTTGAGCAAGGCGTCCATCCGCGCGCCGCTTTGGAGCAGTTGGTCCAGAAGCCCGTCAAGGCTGGAGGGCCCCGCCTTCCCGAAGAGACCGCCATGCTTCCGCATGAATGACTGGAAATCGGGCTGCTCCCCGTGGGCACGCTGCTCAAGGAGCTGATTGAGGTCCTGGAGCATCTCCCTGGCGAGACGCAGGTCGTCCGGGGAGATGCTGCTCAGCCGCTCGCTCAGCTCCTCAGCGGCGGCGTTGAGCACCCGCCGCTGGAGGTCTTGCAGGAGCCGGTCGAACTGCTCCTTCGCCGCCGGCTCCATGAACTCGTAGGCGCGGAGCTGTTGGATGGCGGGCGCAGGTTCTTGAGGCAGTCGCTCAAGGAAAGCGTGGCTCTTCTGGATGAGCTGGTCCAGCTTACGGAGCAGGTCGGCCTTCAGGCCCTGCTCTTCGCCTTCCTGGTGCAGGCGCTGGAGCTTTTCCGCCGCATCCTGCTCCCGGCGCGCCAGGCCCTGCTGCTCCAAGCGCTTGACCTCGGCAAGGCGGGCGCGCACATCCTGCAGCGCGCCGTTGAGGTTGTAGCGGTCCAGCAGCTCGCGGCGGAGCTGCCGGAGCTTGTGTTGGAGGTCCTGCAGGCCCCCCAGGCGCTCCCCGTTCCGGCCCTGGACGCCTTGTTGGGCGAGGGTGCGAAGAGCCGCGGCCACGTCGCCGTTAGCCATAAAATGCTCGGAGAGCTGGCCCAGAACGTCCTGGGCATCAAGTGGGAAGCTCTCCTGGGTGCCGTCCCAGCGAGAGTACCGGTACAGATGCATCCCTCTCGCCTCGCTTGGCTGCTTTGGGCGGAGCGTTAGCCGCGGTAGCGGAACTTTCCTTCCACCTTGTCCCGGTTCAAGCGCCGGCTGAGGTGCAGCCCCTCCAGGACAAACTCCACGGCGGCGGCAAAGAGGGCCTCCTGCTTGGCCGGAGCGGCCTTCAGCTTTTGCGCCACGGCGCTGAAGGCGCCCTCACCCGCCAGCTTCTCAACGTAGACGAAGGAGGGGACGTCGGTGCCGATCTCCACGGTGAGCCCCTCGTCAAACCGCTGGATGAGGGCGTCAAAGTCGCGGACCGTGAAGTAGCGTCCAAAGACGTTGAGCACCGCCTTCTTGAGCAGCTCGTCGATGATGCGGGTCTCCCGTCCCTCCTCCACCGTCTCCATCTCAAGCTTGCCCGCGGCGGAGGCGTGCAGAAAGGGCAGGTCGCTCACGCGCGGGGCTGCAGACTTCTCGCGGTAACGTATCGCGCGGCGCATGGCGGCGGCCACCAGCGTCTCGTAGTTCGCGATGGTCACCCGGAGGGAAACGCCGGAGCGCTGGTTGATGTCCGCGCTATGGCGGGCCAGCGAGGTGAACTCCGCCACAATCTCCCTCATGTACTGCGGCACGGCGACCAGTTTCTCGGCGTCGTCAAAGCGGGAGCGTTCCTGGTCAACGACCTGGAGCTCCTGGTCAATGTCCTTGGGGTAATGGGTGCGGATCTGGGCGCCGTACCGGTCCTTGAGCGGCGTGATGATGCGGCCCCGGTTGGTGTAGTCCTCCGGGTTTGCCGTGGCTACCACAAACACGTCCAGCGGCATCCGGATAAGGTAGCCCCGGATCTGGATGTCCCGCTCCTCAAGCAGGTTGAACAGGCCCACCTGGATCCGCTCGGCGAGGTCGGGAAGCTCGTTGATGCAGAAGATGCCGCGATTCACGCGCGGGATGAGGCCGTAGTGGATTGTGAGCTCGTCCGCGAGGTAGCGGCCTTCCGCCACCTTGATCGGGTCAACTTCGCCGATGATGTCCGCCATGGAGACGTCCGGCGTTGCCAGTTTCTCGGCGTACCGGCGCTCGCGGGGAATCCACTCAATCTCCGTGTCGTCCCCGGTCTGCGCGAGCTTTTCGCGGGCGTACGCGCTGATCGGCGCAAACGGGTTGTCGTTCACCTCGCTGCCCAGGATGACGGGTATCTCCTCGTCCAGCAGGTTGGTGAGCAGGCGGATCACGCGCGACTTGGCTTGGCCGCGCTCCCCGAGCAGGATGATGTCCTGTCCCGCCAGCAGAGCGTTCTCCAGCTGCGGGATGACCGTCTCCTCGTAGCCCACGATGCCAGGGAAGAGCTGTTCCCCCTTGCTCATCTTGGCGATGAGGTTCTTCCGCATCTCTTCGCGGACCGGCAGCACCTTGTAGCCCTTGGCCCGCAGCTCCCCGACCGTTCTTGCCTCCCGCACCTGAACCATCGTCCCCTCCGATGCGATGCTTTTGCCCTCTGTCCTCAAGTTGGTATGTCAATTGTAGCGGACGCTTGGGCGCCTCACAGCGAAACGGGGTCAGCCTCCGTAGGGTCTGGCGGTCTTCCAGAGCCGTTCCATCTCAGCCTCCGCGCCGCCGGCCTTCTGGCGCACGCGCGCATACGCCCGCTCCAACGCCTGGAACAGCGCCTCGTCGTGCTGGAAGACGTTGCTCCGCTCCAGCGCGAACGTCCACGGGTCAACCTTGTACTGCTCCCAGCGCACATAGTAGTCCTCGTGGGCCACGTGCACCTCGGTGTCGCTCACCTGCCACACGCGGCGCACGATGGGCTGGCCCAGCGCAGTCCTGGCGAGAACGATGTCTCCCCTTGGCATTGCTCCCTCAACTCTGACAGACCCGAATCGCCCCCTAAATCCCGCGTAGTATAGGCGTGGAACGCATGGCCCGCAAGTGCTACAGCTCCTCCATCGGCGGCTCGTGCTCCCTGGCGCGGCTGATGGTGACGCTGGCGGAGTCGAGCATGGCGCCGCGAATGGGCGGCGAAGGCTTGCGCACGCTCACGTGCACGCCGCTCACCGGCGTTTTCGCCAGCACCCTGGACGCAATGGACTCGGCGACCGCCTCCAGCAGCCGCTTCCTCGGCCCCTCCACCACCTCTTTGACGAGCTGGTAAAGGAGCGAGTAACTCACGGTGTGCTGAATCTGATCGGTGGCACCGGCGTGCCGGAGGTCCGTCTCCACCCGCAGGTCAACGACAAAACGCTGGCCCAGCGCCTGCTCCTCGGCAGAGACGCCGTGGAAGCCGTAGAAGACCATCCCATCCAGCAAAATCGAGTCCATCATCATCTCCCCACCGGAGGTGCTGAACGGATTGCAGCACCGCCGTGCCCGTAGCTAGTCAAGTATATAATCCTCACGCGGCCAATAGACAAGGCTCAGGCACTTATGGAAAGGATGAGCTCTCGGGGGACATGCTTTGGTGGCGCGCCCGGTTAGGACCAGAAGGACAGTCCAAAGCCCTCCTCAAGACTACGCCCTGGCTCGGTGCTGTTGCAGACCCCTTTGTTCCGCCAGGCTCACCTGGGCAACGCTGAGCACCCCAACGATGCCATGGCAGTGCGAGACGGTCGCCACGGCCACGCGCTGCGGGCTCTTGCAGGCTGCCGCCAGCACACTCTCCCTGGCCTGGAGCAGCTTCCGGACGGGGACGGCCGCGATTCCGTAGGCCAGATGGTAGGAGGGGAAGACGACCGAGCTGCTCAGGCCCGCAGCGGGTTCGGTGGAAAAGCGCTCCACGGCGCGCTCCAGGCTCCAGTCCTTCGGTCCCTTCGTGTGCGGGCAGATCTCCGGCTCTACGCAGTTGACCGGGCAGAGCCAGGGGGCGTAGCTGATGGCGCGTTGCCCGTCCGGCAACTGGTGCTCCACCGGCAGGCCCATGGCGCCGGCGACCGGCTCCACGCCCACCGTACCCGAGCCCAGCGCGGACTCCAGCGATCGGGCGAGCCAACGGTAAAACAGGTGCGGCGTGAAGGGCGCGGGGACCACGTAGCCGTCCGCGTGCGTTGCACCCAGGTAGCCCGCAAGGAACTCGTGCCAGTCACTGACCGCGTGGGAGAAGAGCGGGTCATGCCCAAGCTCTCGGCGGGCGCGGCAGTCCGCGTTCCGGTCCACCACCATCACGTGCTCCGCATCCAGCTTGCCCGCGCGCACGGCCTTCAAAAGCTGGCGCGCGTGGTATGCGCCATAGCACCCGCCGCCGATGACTACGAGCTCCATGAGCACCTCGCGGCCAGTATAGCATCGCGGCCACGGATAGCCTGCTAATCGGGCGCGGGCGTCTGGAGGAGAAAGAAGAACTCGCGGTTGATTGCGTCGCCCAGGATCGGCGAGGCGGTGAGGCCGCGCAGCCGCCAGCCCCGCCCCACGACCCAGAGTAGGAAGCGTCCCAAGACGCGAGCGTGGAGGGCAGGGTCGCGGATGACGCCGCCCTTGCTCACCTCCTCGCGCTCGGCCTCAAACTGCGGCTTGAGGAGCGGCAGGAGGAACCCGCCAGGAATGACGTGCTCCGCAACGGCCGCGAGCACTTTCGTGAGCGAGATGAACGAGACGTCCACCGTCGCCAGGGACACCCGCTCCGGCAGGGGGAACGGGTATCGCGCGTTCACCCGCTCAAGGACTCGCACGCGCGGATCGGTGCGGAGGCTCAGGTCAAGCTGCCCGTAGCCGACGTCCACGGCGTACACCCGCGCGGCGCCGTGCTTGAGGAGACAGTCCGTGAAGCCGCCAGTGGAGGCGCCGACGTCCAGCGCCACCGCGCCGCGCACGTCCAGGTGGAAATGCTCAAGCGCGTGGGCGAGCTTAAGCCCTCCACGGCCGACGTACGGGAGTTGCTGCTTGAGGAAAAGGGTAGCGTCCTCCGGCACCAACGCCCCGGGCTTGGTGACCAGGCGCTCCCCGACAAGCACCTGCCCTGCCATAAGGAGCGCCAGCGCCCTTTCACGGGTTGGGGCCAGGCCCCGTTCCACCAGCAGGAGGTCTATCCGGCGTTTCACAGCGGCCCCAGCGGCGCAGACTCCGATAGCGCCAGGATAGCACAGGTTGGTCTTCGCTCCGCCGCCTGCTATACTGCTGCTTGCGTCGGGGCGTGGCCCAGTCCGGTAGGGCACCTGCATGGGGTGCAGGGGGTCAGAGGTTCAAATCCTCTCGCCCCGACCAACGACCCTTCCTCATCCTCTTTTGGGCCGTAGCGCGGAAGTGACCTGGGGAAAGGCTCTCAGGGAATCTGTCGTTACTCGGATAGGTCGCTATCCGGCTGGCGACCCGGCGAGCCGGGAGGCCCCTGGCCCGCTTCCGCCGCCCTGGCGTCCTCTTCGACGCGAAGCCTTGCGAGGCCCATGGCGGCCAGCAGCGCAATCGTGACGCCTACTCCCCCCACACCCATGGTGCCAAGCCCAATCCACAGGACGCCCCATTGGCCGTAGGCGATGCCCAGCACAACGCCAGTGATGGTCGCCCCAAGGCCCACCAAGGTGGCAAAGGACGAGGTACGGTAGAACTGCCGGACCCTCCGCTCGGCCCTCTCGTTCTTCGCCACGCTCCCATCGCTTCCCTGCACCAAGCTCGCATCTCCTTCTGTCACCGGGTAGCACCCTAGCAAGCCCTTGTCATGAGTCTAGCAAACTGAGACAACGATAGTGAGGGGCATTGGCCTATACCTGCCTCCTCACATTGACAGTGCATCGGTTCCGGAGTACGGTGCGGCAGCCTTCAGAGGCCAGGAGGTGCCCTGTGACCACAGCCCAGCGGTGGCGCATGAGGGGCGAGTACTTTGAGAATTGCAATTGCGACGTGATATGCCCTTGTCTTCATTCCGGCCTGCAAGCGACGCCGACTCAGCAGCACTGCGATGTCATCCTGGCCTTCAACATCCAGGAGGGGAGCTACGGTACTGTTTCACTGAGCGGTCTAAGCTTCATCATGGCCCTGCAAACGCCCGGGCCAATGGGGAAGGGCAACGGCAGGCTCGCCATCTATATGGACGAAAAGGCCGATGCCCGTCAGCGGGAGGCGCTGGGCGCCATTGTAGGAGGCAAGGCTGGCGGCGCGCCCGCCGTCCTGCCGAACCTCATTCCCGTCAAGGAGGTGCTCGGCATCAAATACGTACCCAGCACCTTCAAGGTGACCGGGAAACGGCGAAGCCTTGAGGTGCCCGGAATCATGGACATGAACGCGGAGGGCCTGGAGGGAATCCCCGGCCAGGTCATGCAACTGAGCAACGTTGGACACCCAGCCAACACCACGTTGGCAGTGGCGCGCGGGACGAAGACCACGTACAAGGACTACAACTTCCGGTGGGACAACACGGGCAAGAACGCGCATTACGCTCTGTTCCGGTGGAGCGGCCCATAGCTGTTTTGAACCCTTCGCCGCCATCGACCGTCATACCGTGCGGGATTGGATCCCCACTGGTTTTTCCCTAGCCCCGGAATTGCACTTCGCGCTCGCACAACACGGCGTGTGATCGGGAGCGTCTAAGGCCCGTATCTGCGGGGAGACCAGCCGACGCCCGGAGTCGCGCAGGGCCCTACGTCAGCGACGGCCCTATGAGGCCGTACCCGCCGGCCTTCCGCCGGTACAGCACGTTGTACTGCTCTGTGGCCGCGTTAAGGAAGAAATAGAAGTCGTGGCCCAGCAGCTCCATTTCGGTAACAGCGTCTTCCGCAGCCAGGGGTTTGATGTCATGGCTCTTCTGGCGCACGATGCGCCCCGTCTGGTCTTCCGGGGGCATCCGGGTAAGCTCCCCCTCCTGCTCCGCGGCCTTGCGGGCGGCCGTCCTGCTGCGGCCCTTAACGTACACGTGGCCCTTCCAGTCGCGGATGCGCCGCTCCAGCAGGTCGTGGACCTTATCCACCGTGGCATGCACGTCTTCGCCACGGTCCTCCACCCTCAGCAGAGTGCCGTTGGCGGCCAGGGTCGCCTGCACCACGTACCGCTTTGCGGCAGGCCGCGTATGCTCAAACGTAATCTCCACGACCACCGAGCGCAGGTTGGGAAGGATCCCAACAACCCGCTGCAGTTTCTTTG
This sequence comes from Dehalococcoidia bacterium, assembly GCA_009693055.1. Classification (GTDB taxonomy): domain Bacteria; phylum Chloroflexota; class Dehalococcoidia; order Lucifugimonadales; family SHYT01; genus SHYA01. The sequence continues at coordinate 10,273 of SHYA01000011.1, forward strand.
TCACGTACTCATCCGCTCGGGCCATCGGGTCAACGTGCCGCAGCGTGATCTCTATCTTGACGGGTGAAGCCTGGGCAGCGATCGCCTTTTTCTCGCCATCTTGTTTGCCCTTCAGAACTAGCTGTGGAGTGCACTACAGCAGAGTCCTTCGGCCGAAGGACTCTCAATCCGCGTCCTGGCCAAGTTCACCGAACATCAGGGGGAGGCCGCCTTCCTTCGGCAGGCCTCCCCCTGATCATGCGCCCTGGAGTCCAAGATGCAGACCCTATCTCCTCTTACGGAGAGATGGGTAATTACTCACGCGCGGCAGACGGTTTGACGTGCTCCTACTTGGTCACGTACGAGAAGATACTGCCGCCGAGCAGGTCCAGCGAACGTCTGCCGGTCCGCGCCTGGGTGCTGGGGGTGGAATCGTCGTTGTCAACGCTCCCGCCGTCATCTGCAAGGCCACCCAGGTCTTGGCCTTGTCCAAAGTTGACAGGCGCTGCCGCGGGCACCCCAACGATGCCATCAGCACCATCGCCGTTGACGGAGGAAACACCAGACAGCTCCACCACCTGGTCAAAGCTCGCTGATGCCGTTGGGAAGAAGTTGGCTCCCGCCGCGTTCAGCAGCTCGTCCAGGTTGCCCGCCGCCTCCATCTGTTGGAACACCGCGCTGTCGCCGGCAAGAGTGAAGGAGTCCAGGTTGCCTACGTCCACCATCGAGTCAAATGCCGCTTGGTCAAGGTTAGTGCCGTAGGTCCCCAGGTTGCCGGACTCCGCCATCGCCAGGGACACGCTCATGTCCTGGGCGACCACAAAGTCCAAGAAGTTGCCCGCTGTCAGCATCGCGTCAAAGGTCCCCTGGGAGCTGACAGTCGCAAACTCTATGAAGTTCCCAAGGCTTTGCATCTGATCAATCGCCTCCGTGTTCAGGAACCCCGCAAAGTCGTCGAAGTTCCCCGCTCCCTGCATCCCCTCGAACGCCTCCGGCTCCAGGAACCCCGCAAAGTCGTCGAAGTTCCCCGCTCCCTGCATCCCCTGGAACGATTGCTGGTCGTTCATCGCTGCGAAGTCGGGCAGGCTGCCGTCCGGCCCACGCATCGCCTGGAGATTCTGCGGGTCGCTCAGCTCCACAAAGACGTCAAAGAACGAGTCGCGCATCTGTCCAAAGGTCTGCTGGTCGCCCGCGGCGGCAAAGTCGTCAAAGTTCCCGAGCTGCTGCATCTGGTCGAACATCTGCGTGTCCGCCCCTTGCATGAACTCCGGCATGCTGCCGCCATCGCGCATCCCCCGGAATACCTGCTGGTCGCTGAGCTGCAGGAAGGTGTCAAAACTGTCACTCGCCCGCATCTGGTCAAACATTTCCCGGTTGCCCGCCCCGGCAAACTCTCCCAGGCTCCCGCTCTCCCCCATCGTCTGAAGGAGCTGCGGGTCGGTACCCATCTCAACAAGCACGTCAGGGAACGAGTCGCGCATCTGTCCAAAGGTCTTCCGGTCGCCCGCGGCGGCAAAGTCGTCAAAGTTCCCCTGCTGCTGCATATCCTGGAACGTCTGCCGGTCCGCCGCCTTTACAAACTCCGGCAGGCTCCCGCCTTCACGCATCCCCTGGAACATCTGCTGGTCACCAAACTCCACGAACACATCAAAGGACCCTTGCTGCCGCATCTGCTGGAACATCTGCTGGTCTCCGGCGGCGGCAAAGTCGCCGAAGTTCCCCGCCGTCTGCATCTGCTGGAAGGTGCCCCGGTCCGCCACTTGGGCGAAGTCCGCTAGGTTCCCCGCCGTCCGCATCGTCTGGAACGACTGCCGGTCTCCCATCGTGGCGAAGTCGCCGAAGTTCCCCTGCTGCCGCATGTCGCCGAACGTCTGCCGGTCGCCCACCGCGGCAAAGTCGCCAAAGTTCCCCG
>SHYA01000005.1 GCA_009693055.1 Dehalococcoidia bacterium
ACTGAAAATCCGCGTGTCACAAGTTCGACTCTTGTCCTCGGCACCACTACTTTGCAAGCTTTTGGACCGGCAGGCCCACCGGACACGCATGAACTTATCTGTTGTGATACACTGTTCTTCAGACGTGGTAAACGGATCCCGTAACGCCTCGAGTGAAGCCCATAAAGGCTACCCTCTAACGCATCGGTGACCGAACCCGCCAATACTAAAGGAAAGGAGGTCACCGATGGCTTTTCAGGACAAGACGCTTACTTGCCAGGAGTGTGCGCAAACGTTCACATTCACGGCAGGCGAGCAAGAGTTCTTCCAGCAGAAGGCCTACACCAACGAGCCTCGCCGCTGTCCGTCGTGCCGGCAAGCCCGGCGCAGCACCGGTCGCAGTGAGCAAGGGTCTCGCCAGATGTACCCCGCGGTCTGCGCCCAGTGCGGCAAGGCAACACAAGTGCCGTTCCAACCGCGTGGCGATCGCCCAGTGTACTGCAGCGACTGCTTTAGCCAGCAGCCGGGCCGAGTCTCGCGCTAAGAGCGCGGAATAGGCGAAGCAGCCCCGGTACGAAAGTGCCGGGGCTGCTTTCTTTTTGGCCGGCGGCGAGCCGCTTACGAAGCTGCCGGTTTGCCCCAGAGGGGGTGGCGGTACGTCGGGTTCGCGGCCAACTGGCCTACTGGGGCCACGGCGCTGCTCTTGGTGAGCTGCTTGAGGCTCGCGAGGTTGTGCACCGGCAAGAAATTGTCCACAAAGGGCAACGCGGCCTGCATCCCTCTGGTCACCGGCTCGTACCCCGAACGGCCGAGCAGCGGGTTCAGCCACGCGAGGCGGTGGCAGGTCCGCTGGAGGCGGGCGGTCTCCTCCCGGAGCACCGCGGGGTCTCCCCTGTCCAAGCCGTCGGAGATGACCAGCACGACGGCGCTTGAGCAGGGCACCCTGCGCGACCCCTGAACGTTGAACGTGCGCAGCACCTCTCCAATGCGCGTCCCCCCAGCCCGGTCAGGGATCGCTCGCGAGACCTCAGCGACGGCGTGGTCAACGCCACGGTGGGCGAACTGCCGGGTCACCCGCGTCAACTGGGTGGCGAAGAGGAACACCCCAACCCGGTGGTACTTGGCGGCCAGGGAGTGGATGAAGTGGAGGAGCATCCGGGTGTAAGGCTCCATGGAGCCGCTGATGTCGCAGATGAGCACTAGAGGGCGCATCTTGCGCTTTGGGTGCAGCCAGGCCAGCTCAACGAAAACCCCGCCGTGGCGCACCCCACTTTGGAGCGTCCTCCGCAGGTCCAGCCGCTCCTGAGCGCCGGGCAGCCAGCGGTGCACCCTGCGGTGCCCGATGGCCCAACGCAGCTCTGAAAGCATCCGCCGGGCCTCGATTACCTCCTCAGGCGTGTACTGGAAAAGTTTTTTGCTGGAGCACCTCCTGGGCGTTATACACCCCGGTGAGCGCAACACGGTGGACAGGACGCCGCTTGGCGCCAGCCTCGTCCTCCGGTCCCTCGTCGTCCGAACGGGGGACATCCACCTGCGGCTTGCGGTAGCGGCGCTGCTCTCCGAGGGAGCGCAGGTCAAGCGTGCTGGTGCTGTCCTTGGGCTGTCTCCAGAAGATGCGAAACACCTCGTCGAAGATGGGCAAGTCTTGGCGACGGCGCACCAGGGTGCAGCGGGCAGCCATGTACAGGTCGTTCCGCCTGCGGATGTCCACGTGCTCCAGCGCGCGCACGAGCGCCAGCATGCTGGTCGGGTCAACGGCCAGGCCCGCGCCGCGGAGCGCGCGGCCAAACAGCACCAGGTTGTGGAGCAGAGGGCTTCGCGCCGGGGCAAGCGAGGTCACTGGGGCCTCCCTTCGCCGCCTCTGCGGACGCCGCGGGCGCCAGCGCGGTTGAGCAGCCCTTGAACAACCTCGCCGCGGACGGTCTGCAGGTCTTCCCGGTACTTCAGCAACGCGCCAAGGGTCTCTTCCACAACCTTGGCGTCCAGCTCCTTTTGGTTGAGGGCGACGAGCGCAGCGACCCAGTCCAGCGTCTCCGCGACGCCGGGCACTTTGAACAACTCTGCCTGCCGCAGCTCCTGCACAAAGGCGGTCACCTGCTCGGTGAGGCATCGTGGCGCGTCCGGCAGCTTGGCCGTGATGATCTGCAGCTCCTTTTGAAAGTCCGGGTAGTCAATCCAAAAGCAGAGGCACCGGCGCTTCAACGCGTCGTGCACCTCGCGCTTGCGGTTGGACGTGATGACCACGGCAGGCGGTGCTGCAGCCTGGAACATCCCAAGCTCAGGGACCGTGACTTGGACGCGGTGCAGCTCGTCGTTCTGGGAGAGGCCTTCAATGGTGGTGATGGACGCGCCGTCGGCCTGGGCGGCAAGCACGGTGCATGACTTGACAGCCACGCCGTCAAGCAGCACAGTGCATGCGCCGCACTGGCTGGTATCACAGCCCACCTTCGTTCCAGTGAGGCCGAGGACGTTACGCAGGTAGTGGACCAGCAGCAGCCGGTCGTCCACCGTGTGCTTGAGCTTGCTCTTGTTGGCCGTGACGGTGATGTTCTGTGGCATGGCCCCTCCCCTCTTACCGGAACTTGCGAGACCGCCCTCGAAATAGCGGGAGACCAAACGAACGAGGAGCCATGAAGCCGGATTCCGACGCGTTGAGGGGATTCTAATCAGAAGCGGAATCAGAGTCCACGAGGGGTTGATGGCACTTTAGCGCGGGGCGTCGTAGCGGAGGCGTTTGTGAAGCTTCAAGGGGAGTTTACCATCCAAGCGTCACCAGAGGAGGCATGGGAGAGGCTCGTCAACCCCGTCGTCCTTAAGGCCTGCATCCCTGGCTGCGAGCTTTTGGAATCCAGCTCGGCGGACACCTACCGAATGGTGCTCACGGCCTCGCTCTCGGTCTTCAAGGGGCGCTTCACCGGGACGGTCATGCTGAAGGAGCAGAAGCCGCCCCAGTCCCTCAAGCTCGTCGTTGAAGGAAAAAGCACCGTTGGGTTTGTTCAAGGGACCGGGACTCTGACGCTGGCTCCGCGCGGAGACGCGACGCTGATCCGCGTGGACGGCGACGTGCAAGTGGGCGGCACGCTGGCGAGGGTGGGCCAGCGTGCGCTTGCCCCCGCTGCGGACGCGATGCTCAAGCGGTTCTTCTCCTGCTTGGAAAAGAACGGGAGAAGGGCCTGACCTGCCGCAAGCGTTCCGTTGACACCGGATCTGGCGCCCGCCTACAATCGGGCATCCTGGGCGGGTAATCCTGGATGGAGCGAAGCACGGTGGTCATGGCACGGCGGCTCTACGAGCTCCAGCAAACGGAGCTGGGCGTCCAGCGCCACCAACAGGCGTTGAAGGACGTGAGGGCGCGGCTGCAGGACACGGGCGAACGCGACAAGGCCCGCGCGCAGGCGGACGCGACGCGCCGCGACTACGAGAAACTCCGCGCCGACCTGCGGGACACGGAGCTTGCGGGCCAGCAGCTTGCTCAGCATGTCAAGGAGATAGAACAGCGGCTGTACAGCGGGCGCAACACCAATCCAAAGGAGCTGGTCAGCTTGCAAGAGGACCTCAAGATGGTCCAGCGTCAGCGCGGCGAGTCTGAGACGAGGGCCTTGGAGCTGATGACACAGGCGGAAGCGGCTGAAAACGCCGCGACTCGGGCGCAGGGGCTTGCGCGGCAGGCTGAGGCCTCCTGGGAGGAGCAGCGCCAACAGCTGCTCAAAGAGCAGTCCGTCGTGGAGGAAGAGTTGAGGCTTTTGCAGCAGCAGGAAACCTCGGCTCTTGCGACGTTCCAGGGGCAGGAGCTGGCGCTCTACCAGAGCCTCAAAAAGGTGCGGGGCGGTGTGGCGGTGGCAAAGGTGGAGCGCGGTATCTGCCGCGTATGCGGGATTGCGGTCCCCTCTCACGACGCGCAGCGGGCGCGCTCCAATCCAGGGCTGGTGCGGTGCAACAGTTGCGGGCGCATCCTGTACGTGGCCTAGGGAGCCTCTGGGTTCAGAGCGGTTACCCGCTAATGGGTCTGTCCTGGCGGCTTTCCCCTGTTAGACTCCAGTATCTTTGTCTTTCCCTACACCGTCGGAGAGTCCGTTCCGTCCTGGGACGACCGGAAAGTGAGCGGGCGCGGTACCACTCGGGCCAGGTAGCAGGGCATCCCGATCCGGTCGGGACAGACATCGGCGATGCTCTGGCGCCCGTCTCACGCGCGGCGTATGGATGAAGCCCAACACTTTTGCGGTACAATAGAAAGGAGGCCGGTGGGCCGGGTGGCCGCCCCGATGCGAATCGGGGAGGAAAGTCCGAACTCCATTGGGCAGGGTGCTGGGTAACGCCCAGGCGGGGTAACCCGACGGAAAGTGGCACAGAGACCGAACCGCCCCGAGTAATCGGGGTAAGGGTGAAAACGGGAGGCAAGAGCTCCCGGTCCTTCCGGGTAACCGGAGGGACGGCTAAACCCCACCCGGAGCAAGGCCAAATAGGGGGACAAGGCGCCCGACCAATCCCCGGGTTGGCCGCACGATCCCGGCGGTAACGTCGGGACAAGAGGGATGGCCACCGTCCCGACCGTGTCGGGACACAGAATTCGGCTTACAGGCCCACCGGCTTCCTTGTTTTTCCGCATCGTCTCCTCACGACCCCTGTCTTTCCGGTGCGCGTTCAGCACGGGTAATGGGCGCTTGCCCGCGAGGGCCAAGAGGGCTTGACAGAATCGTCGGCAGGCGTAACATAAGAGAAGGGTTAGTCGGTTTGTATTGCGGAGCGGGGGATGCCGAAGGTCACCCAGCAGTACCTCGACACGCGCAGGCAGCAGATCCTTGACGCGGCGATTATCTGCTTCTCCAAGAATGGCTTCCACAAGACCACCATGCAGGACATCTACCGCGAGTGCGGGCTTAGCCCCGGCGCTCTCTATCGGTACTTTGCGAGCAAGGATGACATCATCGCGGCGCTCTGCGACGACGCGCAGAGGCGGGAAGCGCAGGCGTTCCAGGCGGCGCTGGCGCACAGCGACACGATGAGTGGGCTGAACGAGCTCATCTCCCAGTTCTTCGGCCCGCTGCAGGGGCGAAAAGCGAGAAGCATCGCCAGCATGTGGGCCCACATTTGGGCGGAGGAGGCGCGGCAGGTCAGCCTGGGACACGCGTGGCCTGAGGACCACAACCTCGCCCTCAAGGCTCTTTCGGAGTTCGTGCGCCGGGCGCAAGCGCGTAACGAGGTCAACCCGGCCCTGGACCCGGAGGGCGTAGCACGGGTGATGGTCTCGCTGTACAGCGGGTTCTTCCTCCAGCTCGCTTCTCAACGCCATGTTGACGTCGCCAGCTACGCTGCGGCCATACGCGCCTTGTTCGTGGGGCACTTCTGGGTCGCGACGCCACACCCGGGAGGAGACCCGAAGAGAACGCGTCCGGTGTCCCGTCAGGGGAAGGCCCGTGTCGCGGCCATCAACGGTCTCAGCGGCGGCGTTCGTGCGGGGAGACCGGCAAAGAGACCGCAGCCAGCCGCTTTTCTGCGGACAAGGTGACAAGACCGCGAGAAGGGGGATTCCCATGAAGCTCAGCGCGTTGGTCTCCACGGAAGCCCTGGCACGTGCAAGCGCTAAGCACCCAAAGCTCACTATTGGTCTGTGGGTGGCGATCTTGCTCGCGGCCGGGGGTGCCATCGCGGGCCTGCTCTCCAGCGCGTTGACGTCAGAAGCCGGGTTTAGCAACACCCCGGAGTCTAAGAGGGGGGACCTCCTCCTGGAGGAGCGCCTTACCGGGCCCCAGAGGGTGACCGAGATCGTTATCGTGCGGTCCACAAACGGACTAACGGTGGACGACGCAGCGTTTGCCAGCCGTGTCCAGGCGCTTTATGCCCAATTGACCAGTCTCGGCAGTGAAGTTGTCGTAGGGGGCACCAATTACTACTCGGCCCGCGACGAGTCGCTGGTCTCCCAGGACCGGCGGACGACCATCATGCCGTTTGTCCTGGCGGGTAACTTTGACGAGGCCGGGGACAACGTTAAGGAGGTGCTTTCCGTCGTCCAGGACGCCAATAGTCAGAGTGGCTTCCGCGCTCTGGTTGCAGGAGAAGCGAGCATCAGCAACAGCTACAAAGAGGTTGCCGAACGTGACCTAAGAAGAGAGATCTGGGGCCTTGCGATGGCGGTCGTGGTGCTGGCGATCATCCTTGCGGCATTTGTTGCGACAGCTATCCCGTTAGTCCTAGCCAGCGTGTCCATCGTCATAGCTCTCGGCACAGTTGCGCTTTTGGGCCAACTGTTTCCCTTCTCCTTTTTTGTGATCAACATGATCACGATGATGGGCCTGGCTGTGGGCATTGACTACTCGCTCTTCGTCCTGTCCCGCTATCGGGAGGAACGGGCGCGTGGCCTGGAGAAGCTGGAGGCTATCGTCGCCGCGGGGGCCACCGCAAACCGGGCGGTCTTCTTCAGCGGTCTGACCGTCGTGCTTGCGCTGGCAGGGATGCTCCTTATCCCAACGACCGTGTTCCGCAGCCTGGCCGGCGGCGCGATGCTGGTGGTCATCGTCTCGGTCCTCGCGGCACTGACGTTGACGCCGGCCATTCTCAGCCTCCTTGGTGACCGGGTGAACGCCTGGCGCATTCCCTTCGTTGGGCGCCGGTTGACGGGCCAGCGCAGGGAAGTGAGAGGGGGTCTGCTGGACTGGATCGTTCGGGTCGTCATGCGGCACCCTGCCGGCAGCCTGGTGGTGTTCGGGGGACTGCTCGTGGCGGCGTCCATTCCCGCCTTTGATCTGAACACGGGGGCCACCGGCATCAGCACGCTGCCGGACCGGTTGGAGACCAAGCAGGCGTTCCGGATACTAGAAGACGAGTTCTCCTTTGGACTCGTGACGCCTGCGGAGGTCGTGATTGACGGCGAGGTTGCTTCCCCTGAGGTGCAGGCGGCGATAGGCCGGCTTGAGACCGCACTGGCGACGGACCCGGCGTTCGTGGGCGCTCCGCGGCTCCTGGCGAATGCGCAGGGAGACCTGTCTCGGCTCTTGGTCCCTGTGGCCGGAGATCCTTACGAGAAGCAGGCCATCCAGGCGGTGCGCCGGCTTCGCGCCGACTACGTTCCGCAGGCCTTTTCCGGCGTCCCCGCCGAAGTGTTCGTCACGGGCAACACGGCGTTCAGCATTGACTTCCTTGACCTGACCAGCGACTACCTCCCAATCGTGTTCGCGTTCGTCCTGGGACTAAGCTTCGTGCTGCTCACCCTGGTCTTCCGGTCCATCGTGGTGCCGCTGAAAGCCGTTGTGATGAACCTGCTGTCAGTCGGCGCATCGTACGGGCTTGTCGTGCTTGTCTTCCAGCACGGGGTAGGCGCCGGCTTCTTTGGGTTCCAGCAGACCAGCGTTATTGAAGCCTGGATCCCGCTCTTTCTCTTCTCGGTGCTCTTTGGCCTGTCTATGGACTACCATGTCTTCCTTTTGAGCCGCATCCGGGAGCGGTATGTTCAGAGCCGGAACAACGACGAGGCGGTGGCGTTTGGTGTGAGGACGACTGCGGGCATTATCACCGGCGCGGCCCTTATCATGGTTGCAGTCTTCGCGGGGTTCGCCAGTGGCGAGTTGGTCATGTTCCAGCAGGTGGGCTTCGGCCTTGGCGTCGCGGTCTTGCTTGACGCCACGGTTGTCCGTATCGTGTTGGTGCCGGCTTCCATGAAGCTGCTGGGCAACTGGAACTGGTATCTGCCCGGGTTCCTTCGCTGGCTGCCGGAGGTCCAAGCGGAGAGTGCTTACGGGGACGTGAAAACCGCGCCAGTGCTGGCCACCGCGGGGTCTATCCCCGGCCGTGAACCGGAGCGCGAATCGAAGAGATAGCCTGACGGCTGTACACCGGAATCTGGTCATAGCTGCTCTGTTCCTCGGGAGGCGTTACGCTATGGTAGTGCGCACGCCCCGCGAGGCCGGAAAGAGGTGATGCGCGTGGCCCAGAGTGAAGGCCTGCTGGATGCCGCCCAGGTCCAGCTCAACCTCGGCACCGAGGTGGTGGGGCGCCGGGTGGTGTGCCTGGACAAGGTGGGCTCCACCATGGATGTGGCTCGCGCCGAAGCTGAAGCAGGTGCGCCGGACGGCACGGTCATTGTGGCGGAGGAGCAGACGGCGGGACGCGGGCGCTTTCAACGAGCATGGCTCTCTCCGCGCGGGCAGGACCTGCTGTTCTCGGTCATCTTTCGCCCTCGTCTTACGCAGTTGCCGCTGCTGAACATGGCAGCCACCCTCGCCATCGCCCACGCGGCTTCTACGCTTGCCGGCCTCCATCCGGCGGTGAAGTGGCCCAACGACGTGCGCGTGGACGGGAAGAAGCTGTGCGGTATCCTGCTCGAAGACGTCATTGAGGCGGGGGAGCTCAAGCACGCGGTGGTTGGCATCGGCCTCAATGTCAACATGGACGCTTCCCGCTACCCGGAGATCGCGAGCATCGCCACCAGCCTCGCCATGGCGACGGGACGCAGGTTCTCCAGGCTCACCGTGCTGCGGGCGGTGCTCCAGGAACTTGACCGCCTCTACGTTGGGATGCAGCGCGGCATGTCCCCCTTCGCGGACTGGCGCGCGAGCCTGGAAACGCTAGGGAAACGGGTGCAGGTCCGCTGGCAGGAGACGATGGAGGAGGGGGTGGCTACGGACGTGGACGCGGAAGGCAACTTGTTCCTCACGCGTGACGATGGGACGTTTGTAAAGCTTGTGGCGGGCGAGGTCACGCTGCAGGCGTAGCGTGCGCTGCTAGCGGCTTGCCCCGTCTATGCCGGTGTACAGGTCGGTCTCGTGCGGGCCGTTGTGCGGCGGCCAAACGCGTTGAAAGTACTCCGTGGACTGGAACTGGGCTGACACGCTGGGCGGCATGCGGGTGAAGGGGTTGTTCGGCTGCATCTGCGTGGCGTGGGAGCGGATGGCCTGCAGCTTCACGTCCGCGAACTCGGCCACGTCAATCTCAGCGCTCACCAGGTCGTCCGGCGTGCCCAAGCGGTTCCGGCGGCTCAGGAAGCGCGGCAGCTCAATGCCCGCCTGCTGCGCCGCGTCGCGGATCCGCTGCCAAAAGGCGCGCGGCGCCGCGGTGTAGTAGAGCTTTGGCGTCTGCCACGGCTCCAGCCCCTGGTCAAAGTGGTGCGGGAAGCAGTCCTTGCGCGCGGCTGCCCAAAACGCGGCCGTCGCGTGCCGGTGGATGGCGATGTGGTCTGGATGCCCGTAGCCGCCGGTCTCGTCAAAAGTGACGATGACGCCGGGGCGCAGCCGCCGGATGAGCGCGACCAGCTTTTCCACGACGACGGCCGGCGGGGCCTGGTGCAGGCAGCGCGGGTCGGCGTTCTCCGTTGTCCCGTGCATGCCGGAATCGCGGAAGCCGAGGAAGATGGGCTCGGCGGCGCCCATCGTGCGCGCCGCGCGGCGCAGCTCCTGCTCGCGCACCTCGCCCAGGGTAGCGGGTGTCGCCAGAGCGGGGTCGCTGATCTCGCCCACCTCGCCCCTCGTGCCGCAGACGATGTGGACCGGCACCCCGCGGGTGGCGTACGCGGCCATGCTGCCGCCGCAGCTGAACGACTCGTCGTCAGGGTGGCCGAACATCACCACGAGGGGGCGCCGGTTGTTCATAGCCGCTCCCTATCCCGTCTTGGCTTTCTCATGCATTTTCCCGACCAGCTCACGCACGGCTTCCACAGACTTGCGGAGCTCCATGTACTCCTCAGGGCTGAGCACAAGCTGGATAACCTCTTCCGCCCCCTTGGCGCCGAGCTTGACGGGCACGCCGACGAAGAGGTCACGCACGTTGTACTCGCCCTTGAGCATGACGCAGCAGGGCAGGATCTGCTTCTTGTCCAGGAGGACCGCCTCCACCATCGCGGCGACGGCCGCGGACGGGGCGTAGAAGGCGCTGCCCGTCTTGAGGAGGTTGACAATTTCAATGCCGCCGTCGCGCGTCCGCTGCACCAGGGCGTTCAGCTTGTCCGCTGGGAGAAGCTGAGACAAGGGGGTGCCCGCCACGTTGGTGTAGCCCGTCAGCGGCACCATCTGGTCTCCGTGGCCGCCGAGGACGTAGGCGTGGACATCTTCCACCGAGACCTTCAGCTCTTGCGCAATGAAGGTGCGGAACCGCGCCGTGTCCAGCACACCCGCCATGCCGATGACCCGCTCTCGCGGGAAGCCGCTCACCTGGTAGGCGTGCTGCGCCATCGCGTCGAGCGGGTTGGTCACCACGATGAGAATGCAGTTGGGGGACTGCTCCACCACCTTGCGAGTGACGTCTCCGATGATCTTCATGTTGGTGAACAGCAGGTCGTCGCGGCTCATGCCGGGCTTGCGCGCTATGCCGGACGTGATGACCACGATGTCCGAGTTGGCGGTCACCTCGTAGCCGTTGGACCCCACCACGGTGGCGTCCGAGCCAAGGACCGGCCCGGACTCCAGCATGTCCAGCGCCTTGCCCTGCGGCAGGCCTTCAATGATGTCCACCAGGGCCACGTCGGCGTAACCGCGGTCAAAAATGCGCTGCGCGACCGTCGCGCCGACGTTCCCCGCTCCGATGACGCTGATCTTTTTACGCATGGACCTTGAGCGCCTCCACTTTCTTGGCGATGGCTTCCGCCATCTCCTTGGTGCCCACCGCGGTCGGGTCGTCCCGGCGCGGCTTGAAGTCATAGGTGACGTGCGTGCCCTCCTTGACGACCTCGACGACGGCGCGCTCGGCGATGTCCGCCGCCTTGGTCTCGCCCAGGTGGCGCAGCATGAGCACGCCGGAGAGGATCATGGCCGTGGGGTTTACCTTGTTCTGACCGCGGTAGCGGGGCGCGCTGCCGTGGACCGCCTCAAAGACCGCGCAGTGCTCACCGATGTTGGCGCCGGGCGCGATGCCCAGCCCGCCCGTGAGGCCGGCGCACAGGTCGGACAGGATGTCGCCGTACAGGTTCGGCAGCACCAGCACGTCAAACTCCTCAGGCCGCATCACCAGGCGCATGCAGGTGGCGTCCACCAGGAACTCGTCGTACTGGATGTCCGGGTACTGCTTGGCCACGCCTCGTGCGATCTCGTAGAAGTAGCCGTCGGTGAACTTCATGATGTTCGCCTTGGTGACCGCGGTGACCTTCTTGCGTTTGTACTGGCGCGCGTAGTCAAACGCGAACTTGACGATGCGCCGCGTCCCAAGCTCCGAGATGGATTTGATGGAGAAGCCCGCGTGTTCGGCGTCCAGGACATTCATCCCTTCGCGCCGGATGAGGCTTGTCAGGTCCTTGGCCCCCGTGCTCCCCACCTGGAACTCAACGCCCGCGTAGAGGTCTTCCGTGTTCTCGCGGACGACCACGATGTTGATGTTCCGGTAGAGGCTGCGCACTCCTTCAAAGCTCTTGCAGGGGCGCAGGCAGGCGTACAGGTCAAGCTCCTTGCGGATGGCGACGTTGATGGAGCGGAAGCCGGTGCCGATGGGTGTAGTAAGCGGACCCTTGAGGCCGACCCTGGTTTTCCGAAGCGAGTCCAGCGTCTGTTGCGGGAGCGGTGTCCCGTACTGCGCCATGATGTCCTCGCCGGCGGGCTGCGGGTCCCACTCGAACTTCACACCGGTGGCTTCTAGCACCCGCACGGTGGCATCCACCACATCCGGGCCGGTGCCATCGCCTCGGATGAGCGTCACGCGGTAAGCCATGGTTCCTCCTTATGCGTTGTTCCCTGGGGCTTGCCCGTTGCTCGCGGAGCGGCCACTAGCTCTGCGGGGCAATGATAGCAAGCACTTCCCCCCTTGTCACCTTGGCGCCGGGCTGGCAGCGGTGCTCTTTGACCACGCCGTTGATGGGAGATGGGAGCGCGTTCTCCATCTTCATGGCTTCCAGAATCACGACGGTGTCTCCGGCCTTGATTTGCGCGCCGGGTTCGGCGACAAAGCGCACGACGATGCCGGGCATCGGCGCGGAGATCGGCGACTCCCCCTCGACAAGCGGAGCGCCGCCGGCGCCGGGCCGCTGTTCAGCTCGCGCGACGCTTGGCGAAGGGCTACCGCCCCCAGAGGGGGTTGGTGAGCGGTACGCTGGCCTGCGCGGCCCGCCGGCGGTCGCTCCCGCCTCATCCGCCGGGTCCACCGTGACCTGGAACATGTTGCCGTCCACGTGGACGTTGAAGCGGCGTGCCCGCGGCGAAGGGGCCTGTCCCGCCTGTGCCGGTGCGGGCTTGGGGTGGGCAGGCGGTTCGGGCGGCTTGGGCGCCAGGTTGTACTTGACCCGGAGGAACTGCAGGCCCGTGGTGGGGTACAGCGCGTACGTCAGCACGTCGCCAATGTCCTTGGCGAGGTCCTTTGTGGCCTCTTTCGCCTTCTCCATCTCCGGGGACAGGGTGTCAGCGGCACGCCCCGTTATGGGGGTGCTGCCCTTGTCGTACGCCTTGAGCGCCAGCTCCTGGACGTTCAGGTCTATGGGAGCCGGGGGCTTCCCGTAGAGCCCGTAGCAGTAGTCCTTGACCTGGGAGGAGACCACCTTCCACCGGCCGAACAGGACGTTGTTGACCGCCTGCACCCCCACGATTTGACTCGTGGGCGTCACCAGAGGCGGATAGCCCAGCTCCCGCCGTGTCCGCGGCAGGTCTTCCAAGACTTCCGGGAGCCTGTCCAGGGCGTCAACCTCTCGCAGCTGCGAGATGAGGTTGCTGACCATGCCGCCCGGCACCTGGTGAGTAAGCACGCGGGGATCCACCACGGCCAGCCGCCCGTCCACCATGTGTGGTCGGAGGTAGGAAGCCAGCGTCTCAAGGTGCTCGCCCAGCGCAATGAGCTGGTTCAGGTCAAGCCCCGTGTCTCGCGGCGTACCCCTGAGCGAGACCACCAGCGGCTCCACGGCGGGCTGGGCTGTCCTGAGCGCGAACGGCGCCAGGCACGTGTCAACGACGTCCACGCCGGCCTCCACCGCCTTGAGGACCGTCATGGAGGCCATGCCGCTGGTGTAGTGGGTGTGGAGTTGAATAGGGACCTTGACCTGTTTTTTCAGCGCGCTGATGAGGGTGTACGCGTCGGGCGGGGCAAGCAGTCCGGCCATGTCCTTGATGCAGATGCTGTCGCACCCCATCTTCTCAAGGATGCGCGCCTTTTCCAGGAAGTACTCCAGGTTGTACACGCGCCCACCCATGCGGCCCTCTTCGGTGACGGAGTAGCAGAGGCAGAGCTGGGAGTGCTTGCCGGCGCGCTTGACGGCCTGGTGGGCCCGCAGCAAGTTGCGCTCGTCGTTGAGCGCGTCAAAGATGCGGAAGATGTCCATGCCGCAGCTCGCCGTATGGGCCACAAAGGCGTCCACGACGTCATCAGCGTAGTTGCGGTACCCGACAAGGTTCTGGCCGCGCAGCAGCATTTGAAGTGGCGTGTTGGGCATGAGGCGCTTGAGCGTGCGCAGTCGGTCCCAGGGGTCCTCAAAAAGGAAGCGGGTGGCGACGTCAAACGTGGCGCCGCCCCAGACCTCCGCGGAATGAAAGCCCACGGCGTCCATCTTGGGGGCAATGGGCTCCATGTCTTTGGTCCGCATGCGCGTGGCGGCAAGGCTCTGGTGGCCGTCGCGCAGGGTCGTATCGGTGATGCGTAGCGGGTGCGGGTGGGAGGCCTGAGCGGGCCTGGGTGCTCCGGAGCGCTGGCTTTCAGGTGTCGTCATGCTACGCCTTGGCAAACCTGGTGGGTGTCCAGGAGAACGTCCTCCAGAGGGTGGGCTGCGCAAGGCGAGGCCTCAGGGCGGAGCGCCACCGACGTGGTGCGGCCTCTGGCGCAGGTGTAGCCACCTCTTCGGCCAAGAACAGTTCAACCGCTGCAAAAACGGCGGCCAGCAGCGCGGGGTTGTGCCCGTCAGGTGAGGTCATCGTCGTCGCGCCAAGGAAGTGTTATGCCCCCAGTGCTCAATCGGTGCCGATAAGTGTCGGACTACAGCGGGATATTGCCGTGCTTTTTGGGAGGCAACGTGTCTCGCTTGTTCTGAAGCATGGAGAAGGCCTGAATGACTTTTTTTCTCGTCTCCGCGGGCTCAATCACATCGTCAATAAAGCCGCGGCTGGCGGCCACGTACGGGTTGGCGAACTTCTCCTTGTACTCCTTGATAAGCTGGGCCCTGGTTGCCGCCGGGTTCTCCGACTGCTGGATCGCGTCCCGGTAGATGATGTTGACCGCGCCGTCAGAGCCCATCACGGCAATCTCGGCGGTCGGCCAGGCGTAGTTGATGTCCCCGCGGAGGTGCTTGCTGCTCATGACGAGATAGGCGCCGCCGTAGTCCTTCCGCGTCAGGACGCTCACCTTGGGCACGGTTGCCTCAGCGTACGCGAAGAGCAGCTTGGCCCCGTGCCGGATGATACCGCCGTACTCCTGGCTTGTGCCGGGCAGGAAGCCTGGTACGTCAATAAGGGTCAGGATAGGGATGTTGAAGCAGTCACAGAACCGGACAAAGCGCGCCGCCTTGGTGGAAGCGTCGATGTCTAAGACGCCCGCGAGGTACTCGGGCTGCTGCGCGACGACGCCGACGGTCCGCCCGTTCATGCGGCCGAACCCCACGATGATGTTGCCGGCGAACCGGTCTTGGACCTCCATGAAGTCGTCGTCGTCCATCAGGCTGAGGATGACGTCTTTCATGTTGTACGCCTTCACAGGGTCGTCCGGCACGATGGTCTGGAGCTTTTCGTCCATCCGGTCGGGTGGGTCGTCCGTTTCGTAGACCGGGGGGTCTTCCGTGTTGTTGGACGGAAAGAAGGAGAGCAGGCGCCGCACCGCGTTCAGGCAGTCTTCCTCGGTGTCGTACGCGAAGTGAGCCACGCCGCTCTTGGTGGTGTGGGTCTGAACACCGCCCAGCTGCTCATGCGTCACCTCTTCACCGGTGACCGCCTTGACCACGTCGGGGCCGGTGATATACATCTGCCCGATGCCTTTGACCATAAAGATGAAGTCGGTGAGGGCGGGAGAGTACACGGCGCCGCCGGCCGCCGGCCCCATGATGACGGAGATCTGGGGCACCACGCCGGAGGCGAGGGTGTTGCGTTTGAAGATCTCCCCATAGCCCGCAAGGCTGTCCACGCCCTCCTGAATTCGGGCGCCGCCGGAGTCGTTGAGGCCGATGATGGGCGCGCCCACTTTCATGGAAAGGTCCATCACCTTGCACATCTTCTGGGAGACGACTTCCGACACGGAGCCGCCAAAGACGGTGAAGTCCTGGGCGAAGACGAAGACCAGCCGCCCGTCAATCTTGCCGTAGCCGGTGACCACCGCGTCGCCCAGGTACTTCTGGCTCTCCAGGCCGAACTCGGTGGCCCGGTGCGTCACGAAGGGGTCCAGCTCCTCAAAGGTGCCTTCGTCCAGGAGCTTGGCGACGCGTTCGCGAGCGGTCAGCTTCCCGCGTTTGTGCTGCTGCTCAATGCGGGCTTGCCCGCCCCCCAGGCGGGACTGCTCGCGGAGCTTGCGGAGCTGCTCAATGAGCCTTGCGGTTGCCGATTGGTCTCTCGTGGTCATACGTCACTTTCCGGGTGGCTTTCGGGGGACTCCTGGTATGCTAGCACACCGTCCCTTAGCGCTGCAAGGCGCGGGCGTGCCTTGCTCCCGCCTCTCCTGCGGGAAACGTCCAGCACAACAAGGGGTTACTTGAGGAACGGCTTGTGCTTTTGGCGGATCCGGCACGGCATGGTCAAAAATAGTGTAAATGCATCAGGCGCGCGGGGACGCTATGCCCGCATAGTATGGAGCACCAGGAGCGGGCGGTGCGCGGTTGTTGTCGTCCTACACGCACTGCTCAAGTCAAGAAGGAGCGGGATGTTCATAGGGCACTTCAACGAGCAGCCGTGGCAAGACGTGCAGGAAGGCTACCCGGGTGTTTTCAATATCGGCCTCAGCGACAGCAAGTACGACCCCGTTCATGGTGCAAAGCTCTACAACCGGTTCCTGGACGAGAAGCTGGATGCGGAAGAGGTGGGGTTTGAAGGGCTGATGCTCAACGAACACCACGCTACCGCGTTCTGCATGCAGGCGTCACCAACGTTGAGGCGTTCATTCTTGCGCGGCAGACCTCGAAGGCCAAGATTGTCGTCCTGGGAAACATTCTCCCCATCTGGGATGACCCGCTGTGGCTGGCGGAACAACTGGCCATGACGGACATGATCTCGCGGGGCCGCCTCATCACCGGATGGGTCGGCGGCGGCGGGATGGAGAGCCAGTCCCACTCGGCAAACACCATGTACAACCGGGAGCGGTTTGAGGAGGTCCACGACTTCATCGTGAAGACGTGGACGACGCCTGGGCCGTTCCGGTGGGAAGGCAAACACTACCACTTCCGGTACGTGAACCCGTGGTGCCTGCCGCTAGAGGCCCCACCCCCAGATGTGGATCCCCGGTGTGGCAAGCCCCACCACCGTGAAGTGGGCAGCGGAGCACCGCTACCCGTACGTGATGCTGGCGATGCTGCTCGGGCCCACCAAGGAGATGTTTGACTACTACTACCAGTGCGCCGCGGAGTCGGGCTACAAAGCGGGAACGCAGAACATCGCGTACCTGTTCAAGGTGCACGCGGACGAGTCTGAGGAAGTGGCCACAGAGGCGGGACGCAAGTACCTGAGCGGTGTGGACAACCCGTTCATCGCCGGAAGCGAGGGCCAACAGTGGGTGCTGGCCGCCCTCGCCTTCCAGTCACCTCCCGGACTCACCTCCAAGGCGGTGAGGCAGAACCTCAAGCAGACGCTTGGCGCGGTGAGCCAGAGCGGCCTTGCAGCTAGCACCATCTCCCAGCTCTTTAACTCGTACGAGGACCAGGTGAAGGAGTACAGCATCATCTCCGGCACACCCAAGACAGTGATACCAAAGATGAGGCATGTGCTGGAATACCTGCGGCCCGGCAGCGTCTTCTTGTGGGATGGCGACGGTGCTATGACGCATGAGGACCAGATGTGCAGCTTCCGACTTATGGGCCAGGAGATCATTCCAGCCGTCAAGGAGATGGGCAAGGCGCTAGACCTGAAGAGCCCGTTTGATACGAACGATGGGACAGGCATCCAGAGGGACGTCTGGGCCAAGTACCAAGCGAAGCAAACGGCCAAAGCCTAGCTTCGGTTCGGCTCTCGGACAACGTGCGCCTCCGGTGGAGCACCCGCCGGAGGCGCATCGTGTCTTCCAGCATCGCCCTGGACGGCTTCAACGGGATAGAATAGGACGCTGAGGTTGAGCCTGTCAGGATGAGGTATCGCCATGAGTGACCAGCGGAGAGTCCACCACATGCTCCGCATCGGTCCTTGTGAGTTCCGTTGGGGGGAGCGCACGTACCTCATGGGAGTCATCAACATGACTCCCGACTCGTTCTTTGGCGATGGACTTGGCGACGATGTTGAGCGGGCGGTTGAACGCGCCTTGGCCTTTCAGGATGAGGGTGCTGACCTGATTGACGTTGGAGGCCAGTCTACGCGTCCGCCAGGACAGGCCTATGGCGAGGGTGCAGCGCAGGTCTCCGTGGAAGAGGAGGCCCGGCGGGTTGTGCCGCTCATCCGGCGGCTCGCGAAAGTGCTGAGACTACCGATCAGCGTTGACACGTTTCGCTCCGACGTGGCGCGCCAGGCCATTGACGCAGGCGCGGCCCTGGTAAACGACGTCTGGGCACTAACGCGCGACCCCGCGCTGGCGCGCGTCATAGCGCAGAGCAACGTCCCTGTTGTCCTCATGCACAACCAGGCGGGGTACGGCTACCGCGACCTGGTGCCGGACGTTATCGCCGGCGTCCAGCAAAGCGTTCAGAAGGCCGAGGAGGCGGGCGTGCCGCCCCAGCACATCATCGTGGATCCCGGCATTGGCTTTGGGAAGCAGGCCGCCCAGAGCCTGGAGCTGCTGCGGCGCTTGGACGAGTTCAAACGCGCGCTTGGGAAGCCGGTCCTTGTCGGCACTTCCCGCAAGTCCCACATCGGCGAGGTGCTTGGCGGGCTTCCGCCGAGCGAACGGCTGGAAGGCACAGCCGCGACGGTGGCGCTGGCAATCGCCAGGGGGGCGGACATCGTGCGCGTGCACGATGTGAGGGCGATGGCTCGCGTTGCGCGCGTTGCCGATGCCATCGTCCGCGGCTGGCCACGACGCACAACGGAAGGCGAGCCGGCTTTCTGATGGCTACTGCCTTCCTTGGCCTTGGGTCCAACCTTGGCGACCGCGGGGACTACCTGGCTCGCGCGCTGGCCCTGGTGGAGGAGAATGGGGTGCGGGTTGTCGCTATTTCGCCGATCTATGAGACGGAACCGGAGGAGTACACGGAGCAGCCTAGGTTCCTCAACGCTGCCTGCCAGGTGGAGACCTCCCTTGCTCCGCGAGACCTGCTGAGGCTTCTCAAGAGGATTGAGAAACAGCTGGGCCGCGCAGACCCGGTCCAGAACGGTCCCCGCACGATAGACCTTGACCTGCTGCTGTATGACGACGCGGTGCTCAAAGGGGCTGAAGTTGAGGTGCCCCATCCCAGAATGGCCCGGAGAGCGTTTGTTCTCGTGCCGCTGGTAGATATCGCGCCGGGTGCCCGGCACCCGCTCCTGGGCAAGACGGTTGGTGAGATGGCGCGTGCGCTGGACCGGAGTGGCGTGCAGATGTGGGGGGGGATTGAGGAGGGCAGGGCGCGCGGCCGCGGCTCTGGGAAACCGTGAAATCCTCACCGTTGTTCTTGGCGCCCTACGCTGTTTTTCGGAGGGGTTCCGCCCCCCTTGCAGCGCCATTGACGGCGAACGCGCCTTGTGATAGCTTGCGGGTAATTCGGCATCTGTACGGGCAGAGGGTGGCAACTCTGCTCGGAGAAAGAGGAGGCGGAGCACATGTTCGTCGGGCATTTCACGGAGTGGCCATGGCAGGACCCTGTACAGGGGTACAAGGGGTTTGGACTGGGCCTGACCAATGAGAAGTACAACCCACAAACTGGCTCGCACCTGTACAACCGGTTCCTGGACGAGAAGCTGTACGCGGAAGAGGCGGGCTTTGATGGGCTGATGCTCAACGAGCATCACAATACGGCCTTCTGCATGCAGGGCGTGACCAACGTGGCCGCCACCATCCTCACACGGCAGACGCGGAAGGCGAAGATCGTCATCCTGGGCAACATCCTTCCCATCTGGGAGGACCCGCTCTGGCTTGCCGAGCAGCTCGCGATGCTGGACATGATCTCGCACGGCCGGATGGTCACCGGCTGGGTGCGCGGCGGCGGCACGGAGAGCCTGTCGCACAACGCGCAGCCCACCTACAACCGCGAACGGTTCCAGGAGGCCCACGACTTCATCGTGAAGACCTGGACGACCCCTGGGCCTTTCCGCTGGGAGGGCAAGCACTTCCAGTTCAGGTATGTGAACCCCTGGTGCATGCCGTTGCAGAAGCCGCACCCCCAGATGTGGATTCCGGGCGTGGCGAGCCCCGAGACGGTGAAATGGTGCGCGGAGCATCGCTACCCGCACGTGATGCTGGCGACATTGCTGGAGCCGACCAAAGAGATGTTCCAGTTGTACGACACGCACGCGGCGGAGCTGGGGTACAAGGCCGGCCCGCAGCACCACGCGTACCTGTTCAAGGTGCACCCCGATGAAACCGAAGAGCTTGCTGAGCAGGCGGGCCGCAGGTACCTGGAGGGGGTGGACAACCCGTTCATCGCCGGAAGCCAGGGCCAGGAACGGGCGCTTGCCGCCTTCCAGCAGCTCCCAGGCATCAGCACGAGGGCCACGCTGGACGCGTTGCGAAAGACGGTCGGGAGGGTCGCTGAAACTGGCATTGCGGCCAGCACGATAGCAACCGTCTTCTCGCCGTACGAGGAGCAGATAAAGAACTACAGCATCATCGCCGGCACACCCAAGACCGTCATGCCGCGGATCAAGCACGTGCTGGAGACACTGCGGCCCGGCAGCGTCTTCTTCTGGGACGGCGACGGCAACATGAGCCACGAAGACCAGACCCGGAGCATCAGGCTCCACGGGCAGGAGGTCATTCCCGCCACGAAGGAGCTGGGCAAGGCGATGGGGCTGCTCAGTTCGTTCGAGAGCAACGACGGGACGGGCATCTCGCCAGAGGTCTGGGCCAAGGTCAAGAAGGACCAAACGGCGAAAGCCTAGGCTCAAAGACCTCCTCAGAGCGCTTAAGCTACGGCCCCCACGTTGTGGGGGCCGTAGCTTTTTGTAGGACCGGCACTCCAACGCCCGGAGCACAGAGTCCATTCGTGTCGAGTAGGTGGCGCCCTCAGGCGTGGCGTTGACAGCGCTCGGAAATCGGTGATAGATTGCGACCATCGGCTCTTCTCTACTGTACAGTGGGGAAGACGAGAGGGTTAGGGAGGTGGGCACATGCTAGTAGGACACTTCACGGAGCAACCTTGGCAGGACCCCAAGCTGGAAGTGGGAGGGATAGGGAATATAACCAGCACCAGCAACAAGTACTACGACCCTGAAATTGGGGCGCAACTGTACAACCGGTACATTGACGAGAAGATGTACGCGGAGGAGGTGGGGTTTGAGGCGCTCATGATGAATGAGCACCACAACACGCCGTTCTGCATGCAGAGCGTCACCAACGTAGACCTGACCATCTTGGCGCGGCAGACCAGGACGGCCAAGCTCATTATGCTGGGCAATATTCTGCCTGCCTGGGATGACCCTCTGTGGCTGGCCGAGCACCTGGCGATGGTGGATATGATCTCGGGCGGCCGGCTCGTCTCCGGCATCGTGCGCGGCGGCGGGACGGAGAGCCTGGCGCACAATGCGAACACGACGTACAACCGGGAGCGGTTCAATGAGGCCCACGACTTCATCATCAAGACGTGGACGACGCCTGGGCCATTCCGGTGGGAGGGGAAGCACTACCAGTTTCGGTACGTGAACCCGTGGTGCCTGCCTCTCCAGAAGCCACATCCACAGATCTGGGTGCCTGGCGTGTCCAGCCCTGAGACGATCAAGTGGTGCGCCGAGCATCGGTACCCGTACGTGATGCTGGCCACGCAGCTTGAGCCGACCAAAGAGATGTTTGACCTCTACCATCAGCATTCTGCGGAGCTAGGGTATAAGTCGGGAACGCAGAATCTCGGCTACCTGTTTAAGGTGCACGTGGAGGAGACGGAAGAGCTGGCGGACGAGGTGGGGCGCAAGTTTCTGGGAGGTGTCTACAACCCGTTCATCCAGCAGGGGAATGAGGCTGCCATTCCAGCCCACTTGTTCTTGCCGCCAGGCTATACGTCCCGTGCTTCGGTCCAGAGAATGCTCAAGCTGAATACCGACCAGGTGACTGGCCGTACCTCGCTCTTGGGTGGCAGCTACGAGGACAACGTGCGGAAGTACAGCATCATCTCCGGTACACCGAAACAGGTCATGCCCAAAGTCAGGCACGTATTGGAGTACCTGCGTCCAGGCACCGCGTTCCTGTGGGACGGCGACGGCTCCATGTCGCACGAAGATCAGATACGCAGCCTGCGGCTGCATGGCCAAGAGGTTATCCCGGCGATCAAGGAGATGGCCAAAGAACTGGACCTGAAGGGCTCGTTTGACACCAAGGACGGTACGGGCATCTCGGCGGAGGTCTGGGCCAAGGTCAAGCAGCAGCAAACAGCTAAAGCCTAACTAAGCTCAAGGACCCCCTTAGAGCGCGCAAACTACGGCCCCCAGGTTTTGGGGGCCGTAGTTTTTTGTAGGACAGGCGCTCTCTGAGTCTTCTTGTCACTGCTCACTACTTTTGGGGAAATGCGTTACAGTCCTTAGAAGGCTGCCACTGGGAGGTTGCGTTGGAAAAAGTTGGTCTCAGCATTGTGGTCGCACTCACAGTCGCTCTAGCTCTTGCGTGTGGAGGGAATGGAGAGGAAGAGGCGAGTGTGTCGTCTCCGTCTCCAGAGTTTATATTTGCCAGCCCGGCGCACTCACCCGCGGAGTTCTTCCCAGAGGCCGACGAGCCGTCACCCATAGCTGCTCCTGCTCCTTCTAGGCGTGGCGTGGAGTTAGACACCCAATCGGGTGCGACTGGATCTGGTTCTACCGGAAATCTTCAGACGGCCGACCGGCAGGTCATTTCTACGGCGTCCATGTCTGTTCAGGTAGCGGACGTTCCGCAGGCCCTCTCACAGGTGCGTGCCGTCGCCGAGGGTCTGGGCGGATTCGTGGAGAACCTGAACAGCTCCGGCGGCGAGGGACAGCCGCAATACGCAACCGTCACGGTGCGCGTGCCGCAGGACCAGTTCTTCACCGCCGTGGAGCGCATCAGTGTGCTTGGCGAGGTGCAGAACCAGAACCTGGGGTCTGAGGACGTGACGGAGCAGTTCATTGACCTGAAGGCGCGGCTTCAGAGCGCCCAGCGTGAAGAGCTTAGCCTCCTGTCGCTGCTTGAAAAGGCGGACACGGTGAGCGATATCCTGGTCATCGAGCGGGAGTTGACGCGCCTCCGTTCTGAGATCGAGCGGCTGCAGGGGCAGATCAACTTCCTGGAGCGCCGCCTGGACCTGGCGACCATCAGCGTGTCCCTCGCGGAGGAGTTTGAGGACGCGGGGACGCCACCATCAGCCTCTTTGACGTTGGGCGTCCCGGCTGTTGACCGGAGCGTGGACGAGGTCAAGGCCCTGGTGAGCAGCCTCAACGGCGTTGTGGACGGGGTCTTCTTCTCCAAGCGGGGTGACGACGAGCGCGCCGAGGTATCGCTGCGCGTGTTCGCCACTGACTTTACGAGGGTGCTCGCCGCGATGGAGCGAATGGGCGACGTGCGCAGCAAAGAGGTGACCGAGGGGACGCCACCTTCCGCGGACGCGAAGCCGCCGGAGAAGCCCAACGCGTACGTGCAGCTCTCGCTTGCGCGGGCGGAGGAGTCCAACGCCGGGCTCATCGCGGCGATCGTGGTGCCGTCGGTGGCTGCGGGCATTCTGGCGGTGCTGGCCGCGTTCCGGTATGGCCGCAGGCGGAGCGGCGGGGGTAGACTCCCTAAAGTTCTGAACGTGCGCGCTAGGCGTTGAGCTTCGGAGCGACCTCTTCAGCGAACAGGTGAAGCGGCTCCAGCGTTTCCGCGTCGGGGAAGCTGAATATCGGGTACTCAGCGCCGGCGTCAACAAGCTGCTGGCACTGCTCAATGCACTGCTCCGGCGTGCCTGCGACCACGCCCCACGTCTCCTGGTTATTGCCCAAGCCGCCGGGGTAGTACCTGGCAAGCTTCCGCGTCAGCTCGGCCTCGTTGCGTGCGATGACCATCTGACCCAGGCGCGTCTTCAGGATGCTGGCCGGGTCGCGGCCAACGTCAGCGCAGTGCTTCGCCAAAATGTCGTACTTCCTCTTGAGGGACTCCGGGTTGCCGAAGAGGTTGCTCGCCTCCGCGTATTGCGCCACGAGCCTGAGTGTGACCTGTTCACCGCCGCCACCAATCAGGATGGGTGGCCGGGGCCTTTGGACCGGGCGTGGCTCGCAGATGACGTCTGCGATGGTGTAGTACTTCCCCTGGAAGGAAGGGCGTTCCTCCGTCCACATCTTGATGATGATCTGGAGCGCCTCGCGCAGCCGACCCATGCGGTCTTTCAGGGGAGGAAACTCCCAACCGTAGGCGTTGAATTCGCGCTCGAACCACCCCGCGCCAATGCCCATGAACAGCCTGCCGTTGCTGATCACGTCCAGCGTGGCGCCGATCTTGGCGAGGTGCGCCGGGTTCCGGTACGGCGTGCCGGTGACCATGGTGCCCAGGCGGATGCGCGAGGTCGCGGCTGCCAGGGCAGCGAGGGCGGTGTACGGCTCCAGGATTGGTTCTTCGGCAGCCCCGACAAACGGGATCTGGATAAAGTGGTCCATGACCCAGAACGAGTCAAAACCAACGCGTTCAGCTTCCTGCGCGATGCGCTGTACGTTCCGAAACACCGCGTGGCCGTCCGCTGGACGCTCGCCCCGAGGCGGCATCTGCGGGAACGTGTGCGAGGGTTGTTGAATACCGAACTTGATCATGCGGCCTCCTACGGGGATGGCGTGTCCAGGATGGTAAAGCATTGCATGATGAGAGGCAAGAAAGGCCCTGCTATACTGCCGCCATGTTGCTGAAGACACTGGTGGTCGGCCCGCTGAGCACCAACTGCTACCTGCTGGCTTCCCAGCGCGCGAAAGAGGCGCTGGTGGTGGACCCGGGCGCAGAGGGCGAGCGGATTGTGCAGGAGCTTGCCGCGCTTGGCTTGCGCGCCACGGTGCTGGTGAGCACGCACGGCCACTTTGACCACACCGGCGCGGTTGGCGCGGTGCAGGCGAGGATCAGCGAGCAGGCGGAGACGCCCCCTGCGTTCGCCATCCACGAGGCGGACGCGCCCGCGCTCTCTCGCGGCTCCGCGCTCCAGCTTGCGTACCCAGGCTATCAGGAGCCGCCCAAGCCGGATCGGCTGCTGAGCGCCGATGACGTGCTTGAGGTGGGAGAGCTGCAGGTGCAGGTGCTCGAGACGCCGGGTCACACGCCTGGAAGCATCTGCTTGTACTTGGCCTCCGCGAGCGGGAGTTTGGTGTTCACGGGCGACACGCTGTTCCAGATGAGCATTGGCCGCACCGACTTTGCTGGCGGCGACCAGCGGCAGGAGCTAGCGAGCATCGCGAGCAGGCTGCTGGTGCTGCCGGACGAGACGCGCGTTTTTCCGGGCCACGGACCAGCCACTACGATTGGCGACGAGCGGCGCTGGAACCCGTTCCTGCGTTCGCTGCGAGTATAGCGGCTGACTTCTCGCAAAATCCTCCGCTTCCCCTATGCCGGGGGTGCTGCTTTGGAATTGTTTTGCGCGGATGCTACGCCGCAGAAAAACATTGGGAGAAACGAATCCGAGTTTCGTCAACCCTTGTTCTCTGAGGCTGCGGCGCCAAGGAAGCGGACGAACGCGTTGACATGTGGCGAGAGTGGCAGAGAGGCGCGAGTCCGGGGAAGGGGCGGATGGCAGCAGGGCGCGGCCCTGCACCCTCAACATTGGCCTGGCACGATATGGCGGTGGGGTGGTACAGTGGGCAGTTGCGCGGCGACGGAGGGCGCGATACGCTGTGGGACGGTGTTCCGTGTGCAGTCGAGAGGCCGGGTTGCTGTAACCTGACGTGCGGGGAGATTCCTCGTCCCGATGCTTCGGGACTCAGAATGACGACGGGAAACAGGAGGCGGTTTTGTGGCCAGGGGCATAGAGCGCGTCACGTTGGAGACGCTGGTGTCGCTGTGCAAGCGGCGCGGCATCATTTTCCAGGGGAGCGAGATCTACGGCGGCCTGGCCAACGCGTGGGACTACGGGCCCGCAGGGGTGGAGCTGAAGCGGAACGTGAAGGAGGCGTGGTGGCGGCACGTGGTGCTGAAGCGGGACGATGTGGTGGGGCTGGACGCGGCGATCGTGATGCACCCACGTACGTGGGAGGCGAGCGGGCACACGGCGAGCTTTAGTGACCCGTTCGCGTCGTGCCCCGGCTGCGATCGGACGTGGCGGGCGGACCACGTGCCGCAGTTTCTGTGGGAGTGCGCTTGGTGGGAGTCACTGTGGAAGGCGGTGCGCGGTCCCATGACGAGCGGCGGCAAGCCGGAGGAGGTGGCGCGGGCGTTCCAGCGATGGGCTGAGGGGGACGGCAAGAAGAAGGCGCCGAACCTGGGCGTGGCGCAGAAGCCGGCCTTAGCGGGGCAGGCGGCCCAGTCCATCGCGCGGTTCGGCGGGCCGGAGGACGCGGAGTACCTGGCGTTTGCGCTGCTGCTGAACGGGCCGGAGGCGAAGCAGATGCCGTGCCCGACGTGCGGGGCGGAGCTGTCGGCGCCGCAGCCGGCGAACCTGATGCTCACCACATTCCTGGGGCCGATCCGCGCGACGGCGCAGGAGGTGTACCTTCGGCCCGAGACGGCGCAGGGCATCTTTGTGAACTTCGCGAATGTGCTGACGGCGACGCGCAAGAAGCTGCCGTTCGGCATCGCGCAGGTGGGCAAGTCGTTCCGGAACGAGATCACGCCGGGGAACTTCACGTTCCGCACGCGCGAGTTCGAGCAGATGGAGCTGGAGTTCTTCGTGAAGCCGGGGACGGACGAGGAGTGGCACGAGCGGTGGATCCAGGAGCGGCACGTGTGGTATCTGCGGTACGGGCTACGCGCGGAGAACCTGCGGCTGCGCAAGCACGGCGCGGAGGAGCTTTCGCACTACTCCAAGGGCACGACGGACATTGAGTACCGGTTCCCGTGGGGATGGGCGGAGCTGGAGGGGATCGCGAACCGGACAGACTACGACCTGAAGCGGCACTCGGAGTTCAGCGGGCAGAAGCTGGACTACTTTGACGAGGAGACGCAGACGCACGTGACGCCGTACGTGATTGAGCCGTCGGGGGGCGTGGACCGGGCGACGCTGGCGTTCCTGGCGGACGCGTACGACGAGGAAGAGGTTAAGGGCGAGAAGCGGACGGTGCTGCGGCTGCACCCGGCGCTGGCGCCGATCAAGGCGGCGGTGCTGCCGCTAAGCCGCAACGAGAAGCTGACGCCGCTGGCGCGTGAGGTGTACCTGGGGCTGAAGTCCCAACTGGCGAGTCGGGACTGGCCGGTGGAGTACGACGACGCGCAGAGCATCGGGCGACGGTACCGGCGGTTTGACGAGCTTGGGACGCCGCTGTGCGTCACGGTGGACTTCCAGTCGCTAGAGGATGGGCAGGTGACGGTGCGGGAGCGGGACAGCATGGAGCAGGTGCGGGTGCCGATTGGGGATGTGGCGCGGGTGGTGGAGGAGAGGATGGCGACCTAACCCCCAGTCCCTTCCCTGCTAGGGAAGGGACTGGGGGCCGAATGACGAGCGCGGCGGCCTCATAGAACTGTACTTCAACTATGAAGGGGAGTCCAGAGGGGCCTCTGGCCCCGCTGGCGTGCGCGCTCATCCTTCGGCCCGGCTCAGGCTTCGCCCTGAGTTTACCGAAGAGACCAGCGGCTTTGTTCTTCTCGCGTACCTCACGCCTCCGCTACAATGACCCCATCCAGGATAGGCGGATTTGCCATGCGGATTATCCACTTTGCGGACGTGCACATCGGGGTGGAAAGCTATGGGCGTCCGGCGACGGAGTCGGACGTGGAGGCGTTGGTGGAGCGGGTGCCGGTGTTCGGGGAGTGCTTGGTCCTTCCCCGGAAAGATGGTTCAGGGTCTCATTCCGCCCTCCTTCGACAGGCTCAGGATGAGCGGGTAAGCGGAAGGCTGGAGGCGCTGAAGCGGACGTATGCGGGGCTGTCCACGCGGCTGCTGGACTTTTTGGCGGCGTTGGATGAGGTGGTGGAGGGGGCGATTGCGCGGCGGGCGGACGTGGCGTTGTTCTGCGGGGACGCGTACAAGAGCCGGGACCCGTCGCAGACGCAGCAGCGGGAGTTCGCGCGGCGCGTGGCGCGGCTTGCGGGCGCGGGCATTCCGGTGTTCCTGCTGGTGGGCAACCACGACCAGCCGCACAGCTTGGGGCGGGCGAGCGCGCTGGAGATCTTCCCCACGCTGGGGGTGCCGCAGGTGGTTGTGGGAGACCGGGTGGCGACGTACCGGATGGAGACGCGGAGCGGGCCACTGCAAATCGTGGCGGTGCCGTGGGTGCGGCGGGGCGCGTTCCTGGCGCGGGAGGAGCACCGGGGGAAGTCGCAGGAGGAGCTGACGCGATACGTGGAGCAGGAGATGACGGCGCGCGTGGCGGAGGAGGTGGCGAGGCTGGACCCCGCCGTGCCCGCGGTGCTGGCGGGTCACGTGACGGTGATGGGGGGAGTGGGCGGGTCGGAGCAGAGCATGGCGCTGGGGCGCGACCACGTGCTGAACGCGAGCGCGCTGGCGCTGCCGCAGTTCGCGTACGTGGCGCTGGGGCATCTGCACCGGCACCAGGTAATCGGGAGCGGCGCGCCGCCGGTGGTGTACTCGGGCAGCCTGCAGCGGGTGGACTTTGGTGAGGAGGCGGAGGAGAAGGGGTTCTGCGTGGTGGAGCTTTCACCCTCGCCCGACCCATCCGCTTATCCTTCGACAGGCTCAGGACGAGCGGAATACACCGCGCGGTGGGAGTTCGTGCCGGTGCGCGCGCGGGCGTTCGTGACGGTGGACGTGACGCTGAACGCGGAGGTGGAGGATGCCACGCAGCGCGTGGTGCAGGCGATCGCGAGCAAGCACATCCGCGACGCAGTAGTGCGGGTGCGCATCGGCGGGCCGGAGGAGGCGATGCGCCGGTTGAACGAACGCGACATACGGACTGCGCTGGCGCCGGCGCACGCCACGCTCATTTCGCGCGACGTGGCACGGGAGCGGCGTTCGCGGCTGGGCGTGCCGGCGAGCGGGCTGACGCCGGAGGAGGCGCTGCGCCGATACCTGGGCACGCGCCAGAACGTGAGCGATGCGGTGAAGGCCCGCACGCTGGAGGCAGGCCGGCAGCTTATCCGGGAGGAGCAGGCGGCGACTGAGGGGGAAGGCGGGGGAGCAGGGGACTGACAGTAGTGGCCGAGTGGAGATACCGGCCAGGTGCGGAGATTCCTCACTGCGTTCGGAATGACAGGAAGGGGGCGGTTCGCGAACCGCCCCTACCAAGGGGCCGCTCGCCACGTACACGATGGGCGAGCGGTTTTTCGTGGAATTTCGGGTATGCTAGGACTTAATGAGTGCTGGCGATGTGTTCCTGATGGTGGTGCGCTGGCTGCACCACGTGGCCGCTGTCGTGTGGGTGGGCGGCAGCATCTTCTACCTGCTGGTGCTGCGGCCGGCGGCCCGCAAGGAGCCGGGAGCGGGCACGCTTCAGCGGCGGGTAGGGCTGGAGTTCCAGGCCGTGGTGGACACGGCCATCTTCGTGCTGGTGATCACGGGCGGCGTGCTGGCGTTTGACAAACTCACCTCCAAGTACGTGGGCGCCGCGTACTTCTCAGTGCTGGGGATCAAGATTGCGTTGAGCGCGTGGATGTTCATCCTCGCGCACAGCCGGCTGCGCGGCCGCCACGCGCTCTTGCAGCGCGCCGAAGGGAGAGCTATCGGCGGTGACGCGCAGGCTCCCGGGTCCCTTCAGCGTTTCCTGGCGGCGATGGCCTGGGCCAACCTGATCGCCATCCTGGGCATCATCGTGTTCCTGCTGTCGGACCTGCTGCGGGCGCTGTACGAGGGCGCGCTGAAGGACGCGCTGTGATGGTCATGGTCCAGTCGCGGCGCCGCGAGTCAGGGTACAATGCACGAAGGAGCATGTGATGCGACGCGACTTGCTGGACATCCTGGCGTGCCCGGTGTGCAAGGGGACGCTCGCGCTCAGGGCGGACAAGGAGGAGGCGGGCGAGGTCATCACCGGCACGCTTCGCTGCGTCGCATGCGGCCAGGAGTACCCGATTGAGAACGCGATTCCCAACCTCCTGCCCCCTCGAAGAAGGCGTAACGTGGTGTCGGTGTGAAAGCGCTCATCTTTGACTTTGACGGCCTGATCCTGGACACGGAGCTGCCCGCGTACGTGACGTGGCAGGCGATCTACCAGGAGCACGGGTGCCACCTTCCGCGTGACGTGTGGGTGACGCGCATCGGTAACATGTCCGCGCCGTTCAACCCCATGGCCTATCTGGAGGAGCAGCTTGGACGCTCGCTGGACCGGGACGCGCTCGTGCGCGGGTACCGCCGGCAGTGCGACGCGCTGATCGCTCGGAACGCGGTGCTGCCGGGCGTGGAGGGTTACATCGGCGATGCGAAGCAGCTGAGGTTGAAGCTCGGGATCGCGTCAAGCTCTCCGCGCGCGTGGGTGACCGGCCACCTGACGCGGCTGGGGCTGCGCGGCCATTTTGATACGGTGCAGTGCGGCGATGACGTAGCGCGTGGCAAACCGGAGCCGGACCTGTACGATGCCGCGCTCGGTGCGCTGAGCGTAGAGCCCGACGAGGCGATTGCGTTTGAGGACTCGCAGAACGGGCTGCTGGCGGCAAAGCGCGCGGGCGTCTTCTGCGTCGCGGTGCCGAACCCCTTGACCAGACACCTGCCGCTGGAGGCCGCCGACGTGCGGCTGAGCTCGCTTGCGGATCTGCCGCTGGAGGAGCTGCTGCACCTGGCGCGGAGCGGCCGCGCGCAGGCGTGTTAGCGCCTTTCTTTAAGGGCCTCGATTCTCGCCTTCAGCGCCGCGTTCATCGTCTTGAACCCACGGCGCGCCACCGCGACGGCGATAGGGCCGAGAACGGGTGAGAGCAGGCCGGTAAATTGCTCCTGTTGCGTGAAGCGGGTGCGAACGTCGTCAAGGAGCTCCACGAGAAAGCGGTGCTGCGTGTCGAACAGGCCTGGGATGAGATACGCACCACCTGTCCAGCACAGCTCGCGAGGGGGTGCCACGACAGTCAGCTTGGGGTGGAACACGAGCCAGACGCCCGGCAGCACTCGCGACACGACGCGTACGCGGCGTCCCGGAGCGAGCGCGCCACTCAAGTGGCGGATGTGTGGGTTCCGGGCATTGTGGGCGGGAAAGTCGGTGAGGACGTGCCAGACGGTCTCGGGGGGCGCGTTGATGTCAACGGACACGCGGACTTGAAGCACCGGTGTCCCCTAAGGCGTGCGGCCGGCGGCTGGCCCCGTTTTCAGCAGACCAACGATTAGCTCTATCTGGCCGTGGTGCTCCGCCTCATGAGTGATGAGCATGCTGAGGACGCGGCCGCGTGTCATTTGCGGATTGCTCGGAGCGGCCGAACCATCCAGCTCGGTTGGGTCAAGCGACCTGATGACGTGCGCGCTGGCGTCACGGACGGCCCGGCCATAGGCAAGTAGTTCGTCAAGCGGCGAAACCTGGAACGCTGTGACCTGTTGCGCGGTCCAGCCGTTGCCGGTAGCCCCGGCCGGCGCCGGCGGCAGCTTCCATCGCGATGCCCAACCGTCGCGCTCCCACACCTGCGGTATTGAGGCCAGGTGGGTGTGCGTCAACAGGTCTTCGGTGCGGAACACGTGGAACAACAGGAAGCCGATGGGGTTCGTGCCGCTTGCGGGCGCCCAGCGGAGTTGTTCCGGCGTTAAGCCAGTTACGGCGCTAACGGTGGCCTGGCGTTCCTTGGTAAGAGCATCCAGGGCAAAAGCGGCTGCGCCCATCGTCACGTCTCCAGGTCTACGCTATGTAATGCCACGCTCGCGCATCAGGCCGACCAGGTACTCGATCTGACCGCCGTGCTGCGGGACGTGGATCGCCGCGATAGTGAGTGCGGAGCCCATGGACATCGTCATGGAGGGGTCGGCGGCCTTGCGCGCGAGGTCGGCGAGGTCCAGCGCCGAGAGCTTGCGCATGGCGCTCTGATAAACAGACTCGCCGTATGCCAGGAGCTGGTCAACTGGAGGCACCTGGAACGCCGCCACTTCCGCCGGAGTCCAACTGTTGCCGGTTGACCAGGACGGAGAAACGTTTGCCGGTGCGGTGGGCAGGACAAAGTGACGGCCCCATTTGTTTCGTACCCACAGTTCACCTTGAGGAGACAGCCACTGGTGAAAGTGTAGGTCCAGCCCGCGGAAAACGTGGAAGAGGAGGAAGCCCGCGTGGTTCGTCTCCGGTGTTGGCTGCCACCTGAGCTGGGTTGGCGTGAGGTCTTTGCTCTCGTTCACCACGCGCTGGTAGGCGAGCGTGATGCAGTCGACCACCAGCGCGCGGAGCTGCATGTGCGGGCTCCTTCTACGAGGCGGCCGTGACGCCCAGCGGCGAGCCAACCTGGGGTTTGACAGCCAGGCGCGGCGCCTCGATGAAGCCGCCCCCCAGAAGCTCATCACCCTGGTAGAAGACCGCGGCCTGCCCCGGCGTCACCGCGCGCTGCGGCTCCGCGAAGTGGACCTCTGCGGAGTCGCCTTGCGGGACGATGGTCGCGGGCGCCTCGACGGACTTGTAGCGGATCTTGACCGTGCCGTGTATCGGCTTCGCGGGAGGTATGCCGCTCAACCAGTTGACGCGCGTCGCGCGCAGGACGCGCTGGGCCAGCGCCTCCTCAGGACCGACCACAACGAGCGCGTTCTGAGCGTCAATGGCGGTGACGAAGAGGGGCGCGGCATAAGTTGCTGAGGGCGGGATGCCCAAGCCGCGCCGCTGCCCGATCGTGAACCTTTCTATCCCTTGGTGCTCGCCAAGGACACGGCCTTCGGCATCCACGATCAGCCCTGGCTGAAGCTTGCTCCGCTCGGCGATGAACTGCCGGTAGTCTCCTTGTGGAATGAAACAGATCTCCTGGCTGTCCGGCTTGTCGGCCACAGGCAGGCCGTGGGCGCGCGCCAGCGCACGGACCTCCTCTTTGGTGTGCTCGCCGACCGGCAGAAGGATGTGGCTGAGCTGCTGCTGGGTCAGGCCGAAGAGCACGTAGGACTGGTCTTTGCGGGCATCAACGGCCTTGAGCAGGTGGGCCGTTCCGGCGGCGTCCACGCTGCGGCGGGCGTAGTGGCCGGTGGCGATGAGCGGCGCGTCCCAGGCGAGCGCGCGTTGGAGCAGGAAGTCAAACTTGATCCGGTCGTTGCACGCGATGCACGGGTGCGGCGTGCTCCCCTGCTGGTACTCGCGGATGAAGTAATCCACGACGAACGTGTTGAACTCGCGTTCCGCGTTGATCACGTAGTGGCGGATGCCGAGCGTCTGGCAGACGCGGCGCGCGTCGTCCACGTCTTCAACGCCGCAGCAGCGGCGGGAGCTTGGAGGCGCGTCCGGCCGCTCAGCGGTCCACAGGCGCAGCGTGACGCCGAGCACCTCGCAGCCCGCCTGGTGGAGCAGAAGCGCGGCGACGGCGGAGTCCACGCCGCCGCTCATGGCGACGACGACGCGCTTGCCTGCAAGTGAACTGTCCATAGCAGCCACGATAGCACACCGCGCGGCTTTGGGAGTAGGGGTGGTCTCGCGAGGTGGGGGGGGGTTAGGCGAGCGCTTTGGCGAGGCTGTAGATGTTGATGCTGATGACGGCGACGCCGACGATGATGCCAAGGGTGCGGGCGGGAAGTCTGCGGGTGAGGTAGGCGCCCACCGGCGCGGTTATCGCACCGCCAATCATCAGGGCGATGGAGAGGCCCCACCGGAACTCGCCGGCGCCCATATGGGCGAAGAGGGTGACGGTTGTGGCGGCAGCCACAAAGATCTCAGCGAAGTTTGCGGTGCCTACCACGTAGCGCGGATGCGTGTCCCTGGTGGCCAAGAGGGCGGAGGTAGCAAACGGACCGTACGTGCCGCTGAGGGCGTTCACAACGCCGGCCCAGAAACCGATGATGTGGATTTGGAACCTGCTGAGCAGCCGCTTGAGCAGGGGAACCCCAAGCGCGGGCCGCGCTTCCTCCAGGAGCGCCTCCAGCGTCTGGCTACCACCGGCGATCGGCCGGCGGACCGTGGGAGGGGCGAGGAGGAAACGCTGGAGGATTGGCACGCCCAGGAGGATGAGCAGGCAGGGCATGCCGATTCGGACCGCATCGTCCGGGAGGTTGGTCAGGAGAGTGGCGCCGCCAATGGCGCCGAGAATCCCCGAAAGGATGAGCGGCACAGCCCAACGCCAGTTCACGTTTCCAAATCCCCAATGGGCCATGCCGGAAAAGAGGCCGCTCCCAATCTTGGCGAGGCTGACCGTGGCGATGACGACGGCGGGAGTGATGCCGCCTGCCAGCATGGCGGTGCTGGAGAGTGCGCCAAACCCCATGCCGGCCACGGCGTCTACCAGCCCGCCAAAGGCCCCGGCCGTTCCTACGAGTATCCACAAACCGAATGACACTAAGTTGTTGCTCCTCTTTTGAGTCCCTCGCCCGCTTGGTCTATGAAAAGCCGTGCGTCCACGTCGCAGGGGTAAAAAGACACGGATAAACGTGTCTCGTGGGCTGTGGCTTCTAGCGTGGACTTGGAGGGCCGCTTGCGAGGGGAGTTGGTGCTGCTCTAGAACGCGCTACGAAACCACAGCATTCGTACAGATACAGCAACAGACGCAGCAGGACAGGGCCGCGCGTGGAGTTGAGCGGACCCCGGCAGAGGGGATCAACGACACCGAGAACCTATGAATCACGAGGGGGATGGTGTCACAATCCGTCGCGAGTGTCAAGGGGCGCCGAACATGCGAGCGGCATGCCAGCCGAGACACGCGCGGCAGCGAGCACGGGATATCCGCATGTGGATGCACGGCCCGTGTGGAGCAGGGTGCTGCCTGCTCCAAGAGCAATCCTGGCTTGCTGGGGGCGGGAAGCCGGTCCAGCCGTTGACCGTCCAGCGCAGCGCCGCTAGACTGGGGCTATGCCGATTGAGCCGCTTCAGCTTGCCCGCGAGATGGTTACCATCGCTTCAGACAAGCAGGCGGAAGACATTGTGTTGCTGGACCTGCGCCCCCTGTCGACGTTTGCGGAGTTCTTCGTCCTGATGAATGCGGGGAGCTCCCGCCAGCTCGGCGCAGTCGCAGACGCCATTGACGAGGGGCTGAGCAAGCGCGGACTGGAGCCGCGCCACCGGGAGGGTGTGCCCGACTCAGGCTGGGTGGTGCTGGACTACGGGGCCGTGGTGGTGCACCTGTTTGATCCGGAGCGCCGGGAGTTCTACCGGCTTGACCACGTGTGGCGTGATGCGCCGGCGCTGGTCAGGATTCAGTGATCCAGCGCTCGGTGTCTCGCGGCCAGTCCACCAGCTCCTCAGGCTTGAAGTAGAGGGCGAGCTCCCGCTCCGCGGCCTCCGGCGAGTCGGAGCCGTGGATGAGGTTCCGTCCAATCGCGAGGCCAAAGTCGCCGCGTACGGTTCCCGGCGCGGCCTTGAGCGGGTCGGTGGCGCCCATGAGCTGACGGGCGGCGTCTACCGCGTTCTCCCCCTGCAGCGCGATGGCGATGACCGGGCTGGCGGTGATGAACTCCACCAGGCCCGGATAGAAGGGCTTTCCCACGTGGGCGGTGTAGTGGCGGGCGGCCAGGGCGCGGTCTATCTGGACGAGCTTCATGCCGATAATCTTGAGGCCGCGCTGCTCCATGCGGGCGATAAGCGTGCCGGCCAGGCCGCGCTGGAGCGCGTCCGGCTTCAGGAGCACGAGGGTGCGGGACGGTTTTGCCAAGAGTGACCTCCTCTCTCCGGATCCAAGGCCCTAAGCGGCCTTGCTTGTTCTCAGCGGTTGTTTAGCATAGCAGACTTCCGAGGGAGATTCCCTTCGCTTCACTCACGGGCAGGCTTCGGCTCGCCCTTGAGCGTAGCGAAGGGTCGCTGCGCTCCCTGTGAATGACACAAGGGGGAGCCCGAGAGCCTGTCCCGAGCCCATTCGCTTCGCTCAGGGTAAACTCCACGAAAGATCGAAGGGGCTTGTCCGCAAGCTTTTCCGAAAGCAGGTACTCGGGCCGCCTGAGGCCGCTACGTTGGCTTGCCGCCCGGGAGGGTGACGCTTGGAAGGCGGAGATAGAGCGGCTGAAGCGCGGCAGGGTCTCCGTACTCCTTTCGGTGCAGCCGGAGGGCGCCGAGGCGCGCCAGGGTTGCGGCCCGGCGCGTGGGAGGCGGGATATAGGCCACGATAGCGTTGGGCTTGAGGTACGGGGAGAGCGCGTTGCGGTGGGCCTCAAGCCCTTCCCCGCAGAGGATGGCAGTGCCCTCTAGGGCTTCAGCAAGCTCCTGAGGAGTGGTGATGCATTCCTCCCGCAGGCGCTTCCAGCCCTCGGCGACGGACTGGTAGGCGGCCCAAGCCACCTGCCCGCGCCCGGCGTCAAGCACGGGGTAAACGGGGAGGCCGGTGGCGAGGTATGGGGAGGCCTCCACCTTAAGCGTGCCGACGCCAATGAGGGGAACGCCAAGCCCCTCCGCGAGGCCCTTGGCGTATCCCAGCCCGACTCGAAGGGCGCTAAACCCGCCGGGTCCTAAGGCGATGATCACGGCGTTGAGGTCGGAGGCCCGCGCGCCGGCTTGCGCCAGGAGCCGCTGGACGGCTGGGGCCAGCTCAACGGTGTGGTTCTGCTCGGAGCGCCAGGAGAGCTCCGCAGCCAGCGCGCCGTCACGGCTGAGCCCCACACTGGCGTAGCGGGTCGAGGTATCTATGGAGAGTTCCACCTATGCCTCCCCTGGTCCACCTGGTATTGGACGGAGCTCGGCGGCGAGGGCGGACAGCATCTGCTCATAGCGGTGGCCGTGGGACTCAAAGACCAAGCCGCGGGTCTCCTCTCCGGTGTGGGCCAGGTGGACTGTCAAGTGCTGGTCGGGGAAGGCCTCGGGGGCCTTTTCAGCCCACTCGATCACACAAACGCCTGAGTCCTGGAAGTAGTCCTCCAGGCCGAGCTCAAGCGCTTCCAGCGGCCTGTCCACCCGGTACAGGTCCGCGTGGTAGAGGGTGAGCCGTCCCTGGTGCTGGGTGACGAGGACAAACGTAGGGCTCCGCACGGGGGTGGTGATGCCCAGGCCGGCCGCGATCCCCTGGGTGAGCGTCGTCTTGCCCGTCCCGAGGTCGCCAATGAGGAGTATGACATCCCCCGCCTGGGCGTTCTCACCCAACGCGCGACCAATGCGGTGGGTCTCTTGCGGGCTGTGGCTGGCGACTTCCAAGCGTTTCATGAGCGTCGCTGTCCTCCGGTGCTGTGGCGGAAATGGTCCCAGCCGCCGTCCGTCACGGGGATGTGGCGCCCTTGGCGGTCTTCCACCGTAACCTGACCAGGCGTAGCGGAAACGACCTCGCCGACAACCGTCGCGCCGGCGGGCAGGACGCGGCATACCGAGGACATAACGTCCGGCGGGGCCGCAAAAACCAGCTCGTACTCCTCGCCGCTGTTCAGCGCGAGGCTGAGCTCTTGGCCGGGAAAGGCGGCGCGCAAAGCTGGGTGTCGGGGGACATCGTCCGCCCTGAGGCGCGCCGCCACGCCGCTGGCCAGGCAGAGCTTGCCGAGGTCGTCCACCAGTCCGTCGCTGATGTCCATCGCGCAGCGCACGCCATTGGCGGCGAGCAGGCGGCCCTCGGCCAGCCGGGGACTTGGGCGCAGGTGGGCCTGCCTGAGCGCCGACGCGGTTGCGGGGTCAAGGCGCAGCTTTTCCAGGAGCATGCGGAGCCCGCCCGCGGAGCCTCCTAATGCGCCGGTGACGGCGATATGGTCTCGCGGCCGCGCGGCGCTGCGCAGCAGGGGTTGCGTGCGGGTGGCCCCCGTGAGGGCGATGGTGATGAAAAAGACCGGCGACCGGACGATGTCCCCGCCCACGATGGCGCTGCCGTACTGGGCGCAGGCGTCCAGCAGACCTTCGTACAGGTGCTCAACGCTTGCTATGGACGACCCCTCCGGCAGGCCGAGGGTGACGAGAGCGTAGAACGGTGAGCCGCCCATTGCGGCGATATCGCTGAGGTTGGCGACCATCGCTTTCCAACCCACGTCCTGCCAGGACGAGGTTGCTTGAGTGAAGTGGACGCCGTCCACCATCGTGTCGGTAGTGAACAGCTCGGTGAAGCCTGGGGCGTCCCATGCCGCCGTGTCATCGCCGATGCCGATGCGCAGCGGCAGACGCAGCTCGTCCGCCGACGGTTGGGGAAGACGAGCGGCGCCCGCCATCGTTTGGAGACGGCGGATGAGCCCGAACTCACCGATGTCTTCCAGCACCATGGGAACATAGTACAAGAAGTCTAGAGCTGAGTGGTGTGTGGCTGCTCTGCGGGCGCTCTTGGTGGCGGACATCCACGAGAACTTGTACCACGAACGAGGGAAAGCGGGACTCCAGTGTTGGAGAGCGGGGCAGGTTGGGTGCGGAACGGGCGTATTCCGCCGCATTCTTGACAGTTCGCACCGAGGTGTTCACAATAGCCGTGCGAGGAGTTGACAGGGGCAAGGTGTTTTGGTACTCTCCTAACGCTTTTGTGGTGGAACGCGGCCCGCTAGCTCAATTGGCAGAGCAGCTGACTCTTAATCAGCGGGTTCCAGGTTCGAGTCCTGGGCGGGTCATGCTCCAGAGGTAGGGGCGGTCGCTCAGGGGATGTGTCGGAACTGGCAGACGAGCATGACTTAGGATCATGTGCCGGAAGGCGTAGGAGTTCGAGTCTCCTCATCCCCACCAAGCTCGGGGTGGGTAGGGTGGACTCACGTGGTACCTGCTATTGGCGGGAGCTCGGGCAAAGGAGGGGTACTTGGGAGTGCTGCTAGAGGTCAAAGACCTAGCGACCTATTTCTTCACCCCTGAGGGCATCGTCAAGGCGGTTGACGGTATCACCTATGACGTCATGGAGGGAGAGACGCTGGCCATCGTCGGAGAGAGCGGCTGCGGGAAGAGCGTAGGCGCCCTCTCCATCATCAGGCTCATCGCCAGCCCGCCGGGTAAGACGGTGCGGGGCGAGGTGCTGATGAACGGGGAAGATCTGCTCAAGATGGATGACTCGCAGATGCGGAAGATCCGCGGCAACCGCATCGGCATGGTCTTCCAGGAGCCGATGACCTCGCTGAACCCCGTCCTTACTATCGGCGTGCAGATGAGCGAAACGCTGGAGCTCCACCAGAAGCTTGGTAAACAGGCTGCTATGAAGCGGGCGGCGGAACTGCTCCAAATGGTGGGAATCCCGGACGCCGAGCGACGCCTCAACGACTACCCGCACCAGTTCAGCGGCGGTATGCGCCAGCGTGTCATGATCGCGATGGCGATGAGCTGTAATCCGAAGCTGCTGATTGCCGACGAGCCGACGACGGCCCTGGACGTGACGATTCAGGCGCAGGTGCTGGAGGTCATGAAGAGGATCGCCACCGAGATTGGCGCTGCGATCATCGTGATCACCCACAACCTGGGCGTCGTGGCCCGCTACGCCGACCGGGTCAACGTCATGTATGCGGGACGAATCGTTGAGCGGGGGAGCGCAAAGGACATCTATCGGAATCCGTACCATCCGTACACGCTTGGCCTTCTGCGCTCGGTCCCCCGACTGGACCTGCCAAAGAAGGAAAAGCTAGAGGTTATTGAGGGGTTCCCTCCCGACCTGATCAACCTGCCTCAGGGGTGTCCCTTCCGCCCACGGTGCCGGTTC
Source organism: Dehalococcoidia bacterium (assembly GCA_009693055.1). Taxonomy (GTDB): domain Bacteria; phylum Chloroflexota; class Dehalococcoidia; order Lucifugimonadales; family SHYT01; genus SHYA01. The sequence goes on from SHYA01000005.1 coordinate 38,749, forward strand.
GCCGTGGAGCGGTGCGCAGCGGAGATGCCGGAACTAATGACGGTAGGGCCGAACCATACGGCTGCATGCTTCCAGGCCAAGGACGTTAACGCTTCCTTCCTGGAATTGCAGAGGAGTCGAGGGATCGTATGACACAAGCACAGCGAACCATGGAGGCGAAGCGGAACGGGGACAACGTTCTGGTTGATGTCCAGCACCTGAAGATGTACTTCCCTGTTACGCAGGGGATCGTCGTCCAGCGGAAGGTCGCCGATGTTAAAGCCGTTGACGACGTCAGTTTTGTCATTCGGAAGGGAGAGACCCTTGGGCTGGTAGGAGAGAGCGGCTGTGGAAAGACCACAACGGGCCGCTGCATCCTCCAGCTCTACAAGCCCACCGCCGGCGCGGTGCTCTTTGACGGGCGAGACCTGTGCAAGATGAACGCCCGGGAGATCCGGACTATGCGCCGGCGGATGCAGGTCATCTTTCAGGACCCGTACAGCTCGCTTAACCCCCGCATGACCTGCGGCTCCATCGTGGGTGAGCCGCTCATTGTCCACAAGCTGGTGAAGAGTAAACAGGAGTACCGGGAGCGGGTGGCGGACCTGCTCTCCACCGTGGGATTGAACCCTTACATGGCCGACCGGTTTCCCCACGAGTTCAGCGGCGGCCAGCGCCAGCGCATCGGTGTGGCCCGGGCGTTGGCTACGCGGCCGGACTTCATCATGGCCGACGAGCCGGTCTCCGCGCTGGACGTGTCCATCCAGGCGCAGGTGATCAACCTGCTGGAGGACCTCCAGGGGCAGTTTGGGATCACCTACCTGTTCATTGCCCACGACCTTTCGGTGGTCCGCCACATCAGCGACCGGATCGCGGTGATGTACCTGGGGCACATAGCCGAGATAGCCGACCGGGTTACCCTGTACAACAACCCGCTCCACCCGTACACCAAGGCGCTGCTGTCCGCGGTGCCTATCCCTGACCCGGTGGTGGAAGCCCAGCGGGAGCGCATTATTCTGACGGGCGACGTCCCAAGCCCGCTCCGTCCACCCTCCGGGTGTGTGTTCCACACGCGGTGCCCGATCATGGTGGAGCAGTGCAAGGACGCCCTCCCGCCGCTCATAGAGAAGGCGCCCGACCACTGGGCGGCCTGCATTCGCGTCTAGGGAAGTTTCGCTGAGGACCAGTTCCACTCAGGGGCCCCCCACAAGGCCCCTGAGTGTTTTTGTGGGCGGCTGCCGCGGCCTTGAGCGGTGCGGGACGCCTTCTGTTACGATGGGTCGGTGACGCACGGAGAGCGCATCCGCAACTTCTGTATCATCGCCCACATTGACCACGGCAAGTCTACGCTGGCAGACCGGCTGCTGGAACTCACGGGTACGGTAAGCGCACGCCAGATGACCGCTCAGTTCCTTGACCGGATGGACCTGGAGCGGGAGCGGGGCATCACCATCAAGGGCAAGGCGGTCTGGATGCGCTACGGTCATACGGACGGGCAGGAGTACCAGCTCAACCTGATAGACACGCCGGGACACGTGGACTTCAGCTACGAGGTTTCCCGCGCGCTGGCGGCCTGTGAGGGCGCTCTCCTGGTAGTGGACGCCACCCAGGGCGTGCAGGCCCAGACGATGGCCCATGGCCTGGTTGCCCTGGATCACAACCTCACGCTTATCCCGGTGGTGAACAAGATTGACCTGCCCGGCGCGCAGCCGGAGCGTGTGGCTGAGGAGCTGGAGCAGGTCTTTGGGTTCCGTCGGGATGAGATCCTGTTCATCTCCGCCAAGGCGGGGACCGGCATTCCCGAGGTGCTCACCGCGCTGGTGGAGCGGGTGCCGCCTCCCAAGGGCTCGCCGGAGTCGCCGTTGCGTGCCCTGATCTTTGACTCCAACTACGACGTGTTCAAGGGCGTGCTGGCGTATGTCCGCGTGGTGGATGGGAAGGTGCGCGGAGGGGACGGCATCCTGATGATGGGCACGCGCACTTCCGCGGAAGTGCTGGAGGTGGGCGTGTTCGGCCCGGACCTGAGGCCGGCTGCGGTGCTTGAGGCGGGTGGGGTGGGTTACATTGCGACGGGCCTGAAGAACGTCGCGGACTGCCGGGTTGGAGACACCATCACGCTGCGCTCCCAGCCGGCGGGCGAGCCTCTTATCGCCTACGTGCCCATGAAGCCGATGGTGTTTGCCGGGCTTTACCCCGCGGAGGGTGAGTCGTTTGAGGCGCTGCGGGACGCGCTGGAGAAGCTGAGGCTCAACGACGCCGCGCTGAGCTACGAGCCGGAAGGGAGCCCGGCGCTGGGCCACGGCTACCGCTGCGGGTTCCTTGGACTTCTGCACATGGAGATCGTGCAGGAGCGGCTTGAGCGGGAGTATAACCTCGCGCTGGTCGCCACCGCGCCGGGCGTGGCGTACCAGGTGGTGATGCTGGACGGCTCAGAAGCGGCGGTGGCGAACCCGGCGGAGCTGCCGGCGGCGGGGCAATACAACGAGATCCGAGAGCCCTGGCTCAAGGTCAGCGTCATCGTTCCCTCGCGCTTCATTGGGGCCGCGATGGACCTGGCCAGCGCCCGCCGAGGCACGTTCCTCCGCATGGAGTACCTTGCCGCAGCGTTGGCGGGAACGGACGGTACCAGCCCCGCCCATGACGCCCAGGTGTTGCTGGAGTACGAGCTGCCGCTGGCGGAGATCCTGGTGGATTTCTATAGCCATCTCAAGTCCCGGACGCAGGGTTACGGGTCCATGGACTACTCGTTGCTCGGCTACCGGCGCGGCGATCTGGTGAAGCTGGACATCATGCTGAACAACCAGCCGGTGGACGCCTTGAGCTTCATCGTGCATAAGGACAGGGCGTATGAGCGGGGCCGCGCGTTGGTGGAGCAGCTTCGCAAGCTCATTCCGCGCCAGCTCTTTGAGGTTGCGGTCCAGGCCGCAATCGGAAGCCGCGTCATCGCCCGCGAGAGCATCGCACCGATGCGGAAGAACGTGCTGGCGAAGTGCTACGGCGGCGACGTGACCCGGAAGCGAAAGCTGCTGGAGAAGCAGGCCGAGGGGAAGAAGCGCTTGAAGCGAGTGGGCCGAGTGGAGGTCCCGCAGGAGGCGTTCCTTGCCCTCATGAAGCTGGACGAGGGGCAGTAGCGGCATGGCTGCTTCAATTCGAGTTGGCCGAATTGGGAGGTCCTTGTGAAGCGTGACGGCGGTACGGGTCCCGCAGGGGCGCGCCAGGGACCGAGACGCCTAGGCGGGACGGGTATGCCCCTGTTGGACGTGGAGAGTGGGGGCGGGTCCCGGCCCCGGCGCCGCGCTGCGGTTCTCGTTCTGCTCCCGCTTTTGGCGCTGGTCGCCCTGGCGTGCCAGACCGAGCTTCAGCGCACGTTCCGGCAGGGCGTGGATGCCCAGCAGGGCGGGCGCCTTGAGGAGGCGATCGCGAAGTACAACGAGGCGTTGGCGAAGGACCCCGGCCTGGCGGAGGCGTTCGTCAACAGGGGCAGCGCCTACGCTAACCTCGGAAACAATGAGCAGGCCATTGCGGACTACACGGAGGCGATCCGTATCAAGCCGAAGGACGGGCTAGCGTACAACAACCGTGGCTACACCTACCTGAAGTTAGGCGGCTACGACTTGGCGCTGTCGGACTTTGACGAGGCGATCCGGCACAAGAACGACTTCCCGTACGCCTACGCCAACCGCGGGCTGGCCTATAGCCTGATGGGGAGGGAAACGGAGGCGCAGGCGGACTTTGACCGAGCTGCGAAGATGGGGGTAAGCCGCACGCGAATGCAGGAGGCGCTGCAGGAGCTGCGGGATGGGGAGTAGGGGACGGGGGCGTTGAGCAATCAGAGCTCCGCGACGCCAAGCTCTTCGCGGAGAGCGTAAAGCTGCAGCGCGTGCTCGGGCCAGTGGACGCCCAAGCCGCGATTGGCCATCTCCAAGACGTTCCGCTCGGTTTGGGGCCTGCCGTCCAGCCAGGTGATGCGGACCTTCCGCTGGAGTTGCTCGCTCGTGGAGGAACGGAGGAGCGACACGACCTCCTGGTAGAACGCATCCAGCCGGTCGCGTAGCTGGGTCAGCGACATGGCGCGCGTTTCATGGGCGCGATACGGGCTGCCAGGGCCGTGCTCTACCGTGGGCGTTTCCTCGGCGAGCATCCTCCGCATCGTGGGCAGCGTGAACTGCTCCGCCGTCCCCAGGACGTGGGTCAAGATGTCCCGCACCGACCACTCGGCGTCGTCGTTGGGGTTGCGTTTCCAGTCAAGGCTGTAGTCCAAGTCCCGGAGCTGGTGGCGGAACTCCCGCCAGCCCTTCTCCGCTGCCTGGAGCGCTTCGTCGCGCGTTAGGGACATTGGCTCTCCTCTCGCTGAGCGGCTGGGGATGTGCGTGCGCCGCGTCGTTTAAGGCTACCACACGGCCGGGTGTGTATACTTGGCCTGGCATCCGAAAGGCCTAGCGGCTCGTAAAGAAAGCATGGACGAGTCGCGTAGACGTCTTAGCTGAGCCTGAGCGAAGGAGACGCCATCGTGCGCGTTGGAGCTGTTCTCGTTGCCTTAGCGCTCGCCCTCGTTCTCGCGTGTGGAGGCGAGGAGGGTAGCACAGCGTCCCCGCCGTCCCCCGCTGCACAGACTCCGGCCGCGCAGGAGCCTGGGCCCAGCGCGGCGGCGGCCCAGCCAGAGCAGGCGGCCCCGCAGGCGCAGCCGGAGACTCAGCAACCGCCCGGCGAGGGGGCCACGGAAACGCCTGCGCCTACCGAGCCAGAGGACGAGGAGGGGTTATCCAAGGAACTGCTCCGTATTGAGTTTCCTTTCTTGCGCATTGCGGTGCCCAAGGTGGGTGTGCCCGCCGCGTCCATCTACATGGCAAAGCGGGGAGGGTTCTTTGAGAGCATAGGCCTGGACGTGACGCTCGTGGAGGTCCCGGACTTCGAGACGGCGCTTGCCGCCCTGCAGGCGGGGGATGTGCACCTGGCCATCCTGAGCCTGCCGGAAGCCGCACGCGGCGCAGCCTCTTCAAGGCCGGTGCAGGCCATCGGGAGTGTGCTGGGCAGCCACCCGTACAACCTGGTGGTGGCCGCGCCAGTGGCCCGGGAGAAGGGGCTGACCTCCACCTCCATCCTCAGCGAACGGCTGGCGATGATGAGAGGACTCAGGATTGGCGTGCCGAAGGAGCGCCTCGCCCAGGCTACGACGTCGGAGCTGGTGAAGGCGGCCGGGCTTTCGGAGCAGGACGTGAGCCTGGTTTCGCTCTCCTCTGAGGAGCTGTTGACCGCGCTGCGCACCGGCCAGGTGGACGCCCTGCTGGCGACGCATCCGGTGCTGGAGCGGGCGATCCTGACGGAGGGGGCGGCGATGCTGGTGAACCTGAGCCGTGGGGAAGTGAATGCACTGGAACCGTTCCCCTGGCTGGTGCTGGCCACGACTGAGGTGTTCCAGAGCCTGACCCAGGACACGCTCGTTGCCGCTGTGTACGCGGTCTGGAACGCCGCGCGGCAGATACGCACGCAGGTAGAGCGCTCCCAGGAGCTGCTCGCACCGGACTTTCCCGCACTGAGCCAGGAGGAGTACGAGAAGGCGGTGAGCATCTACTTCCCAGCGGTGCCGAACAACCCGCTGCTGACCCCACTTTCCTACAGCAAGGTGTTCAGGGTCCTTGGCGAGACGCCACCGCCGTACCTTGACGTTGTGGATATGCGGTACGTGGAGGCGCTGATCCCGCGTCGTTGACAGTGATTGGCGCCCACCCTACGATGGAACGGCCAAGCACTTCAAACCTTGCGGGCGCTCCTTTCCGAGCGATGGCCGCTGGGGAGGGCGTACGCCTGGCCCTGCGCGGCGGAGGCCTGTGAATCCCGCTAGGCCCGGAAGGGAGCAACGGTAAGCAGATACCTCCGGGTGCCGCAGGCGAGCCGGGTGGTGGCCCTCTCCGGCGGCTGCGCCCGGAAGGCCTTGGAGCGAATCTCCCTCCGCGCGTCCAGAGGTGAAGCCACGAGCACGGTACGGCCACGCAAGGCGCTTGCCCAGCACTTCCTGGTTGCGTCGGGAGTCCTCCAGCGGATCCTGAGTGCCGCTGAGCTGACGGAGGGGGACTGGGTGGTTGAGGTAGGCCCTGGCAGGGGCGCCCTCACCGATGCGCTGGCGCCGAGGGCGCGGCAGGTAGTGGCGGTCGAGCTGGACGCCGCGCTGGCGGAGGCGCTTCGGAAACGGTACGGCGAGGGGGACAAGGTCAAGGTCATCCAGGCAGATGCTCGCACAATCGGATTGGACGAGCTTGCCTCCCCTGGACGACCGTACAAGGTTGTGGCCAACCTGCCGTACTACGCGGCCACACCGATCATCCGGCGGTTCCTGGAGGCCCCCCACAGGCCAGTCCTCATGGTGGTCACGGTCCAGCGAGAGGTGGCGCAGCGCATGGTAGCAAAACCTGGGGAGATGTCGCTGGTGAGCCTGGCCATTCAGGTGTACGCGCAGGCAAAAATCGTTGCGACGGTGCCGCCGGGCGCGTTCCGGCCGGCGCCGGAGGTGACGTCGGCGATTGTGCGACTGGCGCCGTACGCGCAACCGCTCGTGCCTGAGCAAGATGTGGTGGGGTTCTTCGGGCTGGCGCGGGCCGGGTTCAGCGCGCCGAGGAAGCAGCTCCAGGGGGCGCTGAGCCACGCGCTCGGCCTTGCGCCGCGCCAGGTGGGTGTGATGCTGGAGCAGGCCAAGATAGATTCCACCAGGCGGCCCGCGACCCTGTCCATCGCGGAATGGCTGGCGCTGTACCGGGCGTACCGTGGCCGTGATTAAGGTGCGCGTGCCGGGGAAGATCAACCTTACGCTGGAGGTGCTCCACCGGAGGGCGGACGGCTATCACGAGGTAGCGACCATCCTGCAGGCGATTGATTTATGGGACGAGCTAGCGCTGAACGAGGCGCCAACGGTTTCGCTCCAGTGCAGCCTTCCGGAGCTGGAAGGCCCCGACAACCTGGTGGAGCGGGCCGCGCGGCTGCTGGCGGCCTCGTGTGGTGTTACGAAGGGCGCGGCGATGCATCTGCAGAAGGGCATTCCGGTAGCCGCCGGGCTTGGCGGCGGGAGCGCGGACGCGGCGGCCGCGCTGGTTGGGTTGGACCAGATGTGGGGGCTTGGGTGTTCTCACGAGCGGCTGCACGCGCTGGCGGTGGAGCTTGGCTCTGACGTAGCCTTCTTTCTCACGGGGGGAACCGCGCTGGCGACGGGCCGCGGCGAGCGGGTCGCGCCGCTTCCGGCGGTGACGCCGGCGTGGCTTGTGCTGGTCTCACCGCCAATTGCGCTGCCCAGGAAAACCGCTACCCTCTATGCGGCCCTCGCGCCTGAGGACTTTGGGGACGGCGGCGCCACAGAACGGGTCAAGCGGCAGTTGGCGGCCGGCGAGCCCATCACGTCCGCCAGCCTGGTGAACACGTTTGAGCGGGTGGTGTACGGCGTGTTCCCCCGTCTGCAGCATTACGCCCGTCTGTTCCGCGACGCGGGGGCGGAGCGGGTGCACGTGGCCGGCAGCGGGCCATCGCTGTTCTTCCTGGTCCGCAGCCAGCAAGAGGGCCGCGCTCTGGTGGAGAGGCTTCACGCTAGCGGCCTAGCGGCCTGGTGCGTCAGGACGGTCGCCAGCGGCGTGGAGTTCCGCTAGACTGGAAAGCCTGGTTGGGTTTGCCTGGGACGTGCAGAACGGCAGAGAGGTGGGCGAGCGTGATTGAACCTGGGCTGGGGGCGGCTTGCGGCGCCATCGCGGGCGTGTGGTTTGACGTGGTGGCGACGGTGGTCGTCCGGCGCATGGCGCTCGTGCCCGGCTCGCGGGCGGCCTCCTTCGTCGAGGGGCACGGCGCCATGATTCTCGTCGCGCCGATCGTGCTGTTCCACTCGCTCTGGACGCTGGCGGGGCTCTTCCTTGGATTCGCGTACTGGGCGATGGCGAAGGATAGCGACGGCGGGATCAGCCTCGCCTTCGTTGGCATCATGGGCGGTATCGCGGCTCTTGGCGCTGCGAGAGTCTTGCAGATGGCGCGCGACCACGCCGCCTGGCTTCTGAGCTTTGCGCTGGCGTTCTTCCTGATTTTTGGCCTGATGCTGCCGTTCTGGGCTTCCGCCGCTCGTTGACCATGCTCGCGCGCGCCGATACACAATACAATGTGAGATAAACAAGGAGAGAACTTGCCGTTCTACTTTGACTTGCACGTGCATACCAGCAAGGGCAGCGGCGACAGCGCCCTCACGCCTGAGGAGCTGGTGGCGCAGGCCCGGCGGATCGGCCTCGACGGGGTCTGTCTCGCCGAGCACGATAGCTGGATGGAACGCGACGAGTTTGAGCGCTTTGCGCGGGGGAGCGGCATTGTTGTGGTGCGCGCCCAGGAGGTCACTACGCCTCAGGGGCACGTGCTGGTCTTTGGCGTTGACGAGTACCAACCGGGCAGGCCTGACCTCGGGGACCTGCGCCGCGCGGTCCAGCGCGCCGGCGGTCTTATGGTCCTGGCGCACCCGTTCCGCCGGATGTTCAACCCGCCGCCGGACAACCAGAACATCCTGTATGGCGGGCGTCCGGAAGCCTACCCCAAGACTCCGGCTGAAGCGGCCAAGCACCCCGCGTTTGAGATGGTAGATGAGATTGAGGGGCTGAACGGTGGCAACACGGAGCAGGAGAACGAGTTCGCCCTTGCTGTGGTGCGGCGGTTGGGCTTGAAGGGGACTGGTGGTAGCGACGCGCACGCCGCCGAGCAGTTGGGGCGCCGCGTGACGGCATTCCAGGAGCCGGTGCGCAGCGCGGGGGAGTTCCTGGAGGCGCTGCGCGCAAAGGCGTTCGCCCCCAGCGTGCTGCCGGGCCTGGCGAAGTGGCCGGTCCAACCCTGATCCCGACGCGTCGGGAATCGTGTTTCGCGTGATTGTTGGCGCCAGGAAGCCGTGAGGCTCCTGCGGTAGAAGGGCCCTTGTCGTGGCGCTGGGCGATCCAGAGGTAGGACACACTCCGTTCCAACAGCCCATGGTGGCGCTGGACCTGGAGACCACCGGCCTTGACCCGCAACGGGACGCCATCATTGAGGTGGGGGCGGTCAAGTTCCAGGGACGCCGGGTGCTGGGAACCTACGCCTCGCTGGTCAACCCGTACCGTCCCATCCCGCCCTTCGTGGAGCGGCTGACGGGCATCGCGTCGCAGGACGTCGCCAACGCGCCGCCCTTTTCCACGGTGGCGGGGGAGCTGGCCGACTTCGTCGGCGAACTGCCCATCGTCGGGCACAGCGTGCAGTTTGACCTGGCCTTCCTGGAGCGGAACGGCCTCAGGTTCCGCGCCCCTTCCTACGATACGCTGGAGCTGGCTGGCATCCTTAAGCCGAAGGGCGAGTACGCGCTGGCGGCCCTGGCGCGGGAGTTCGGGGTGGTCAACCCCAGGCCGCACCGCGGGCTGGCGGACGCCGGCACGGCGCACCTGTTGCTCATGGGCTTGGTGGAGGTGGCGCTGGCCTTGGACCCGGCGGTCGTGGAGGAGCTGCACCGGCTGGCGAGTGTGGCGGGCACGCCGGTGCGCCACTTATGGCGTGGCGTCGCCGCGGAGCAGAGTCGGTCAGCACCTCGGGTGAGCACGCTGCCGCCGGGTGGGCTGGACCTCGCGGCTCTCCAACGCCGGATGGACAGGGCCGAAGCCGACGAGGCCGTGAGCACGGCTCCGCGAAAAGCGGCGTTTGATGAGGCGGAGATGGCGGCGCTTCTGAACCCGGGCGGCGCGGCTTCGGCGGTGCTCTCCGGGTACGAGGAGCGCGCAGAACAGGGGCGGATGCTGCAGGCTGTGGCGCGGACCCTAGAGCACGGCGGCCAGCTCATGGTGGAGGCAGGCACGGGCGTTGGGAAGAGCCTGGCGTATCTGCTGCCCGCCGCGTTCTTCGCGGCCCGCGAGGGGAAGCGCGTGGTGATCTCCACCAACACCATCGGGCTCCAGGAGCAGCTCATCACGAAGGACCTGCCCGCCGTCGTCCGGATTATGGCGGCCGCTTCGCGTGACATGCCAGGCTCCACAGGCCTGCGTTTTGCGCAGCTCAAGGGACGCAGCAACTACCTGTGCATGCGCCGCTGGGGCGCTTTGCGCTCCTCCATGACCCTTTCAGGGGACGAGGCCAAGGTGCTGGGGAAGCTGGCCGTGTGGTTACAGGGGACGGCGTCGGGCGATCGGAACGAGCTGAGGCTGCCGAGGGGCGAGGCCCCGGTGTGGGAGCGCCTTTCGGCCCAGGGGGCGAAGGGGTGTCCCGCGACGGGCGTCCCGTGTTTCCTGGAGTCGGCGCGCTCCAAGGCGGAGCAGGCGGACATTGTGGTCGTCAACCACGCGTTGCTGCTGGCGGACCTCGCGCTCGGCGGCGGGCTGATTCCTGAGTACGACCACGTCATTGTGGACGAGGCGCATCACATAGAGGCGGAGGCCACGAGGCAGTTCGGCTTCGCCGTGACGCAGGACGACGTTGAGGCGCACCTGGACACGCTTGGGGGGCCGCGTGGCCTGGCGACCGTGGCCGTAGGCTCCATGGCGCGCGCCGCCCCGGAGCTGACTGCGCGGCGCCAGGTGGCCGAGCGGGCCGCGCAGCGCCTCAGCGAGCAGGTCGCTCAGGCGCGCCAGAAGGCGGGCGAGCTGTTTGCGCGCATGGTGGACTTTTTGCACACGCAGAGCGAGGGCACTCTGCAAGGGAGGAGCAGCCTCCGTCTGAGCCATGGGACCCGCGCTCAGCCGGACTGGGGCAAGCTGGAGGTGGCCCAGGAGACGGTCGGACGCACGTTGCGCAGCGCTGCCACCGCCGCCGGCGAGCTGGGGATTGCGCTTGAGGGGTTGGAGGGTGGCGAGGTCGCCCAGGTGCGCTCTGAGCTGGCCGCGCAGGTGGAGATGAGCGGCGAGCTGGTGTCCCGCCTGGAAGAGTTCATCCTCCAGCCGTCCAGGGAGGCCGTCTACTGGCTGGAGGAGGACGCGGCGGGGAACCTCCGGCTGAACCGCGCCCCTCTGCGGGTTGAGGCGCTTCTCAAACAGCACCTGTTTGACAAGAAGCGTTCGGTGGTGCTGACGAGCGCGACCCTGAGCGCGGCGGGCAGCTTGGCCCCGATGAAGGCGCTGCTTGGCGTGCCGGACGCCGAAGAGCTTGTGCTGGGATCTCCGTTCGACTATCCACGCCTGGCGCTCGTGTGCGCGCCCCCGGACATGCCGGAGCCGTCGTCGCCGAGGTACGAGCAGGCGCTGGTGCAGGCGCTGGCTGAGCTGGCGAGAGCGGCGCAGGGCAGGACCATGGCCCTCTTCACGTCATACGCCTCCTTGCGGGCCGTTGCGACGCAGGTGCGCGGCCCCTTGGAGGCTGAGGGGATACGGGTGCTCGCCCAGAGCGTGGACGGGTCGGCTGCGCAGCTCCTGGAGCGCTTTCAGGCGGACCCCAAGGCGCTGTTGCTTGGCGCGGCGAGCTTCTGGGAGGGCGTGGACCTTGTGGGCGACCAGCTTCAGGTGCTGGTGCTGGTGCGCCTGCCGTTTGCCGTGCCGACCGACCCCGTCTTTGCCGCGCGCTCCGAGACGTTTGACGACCCGTTTAGCGAGTACGCGCTGCCCCAGGCCATCTTGCGTTTCCGGCAGGGGTTTGGGCGGCTGATCCGGAGCAGCAGTGACCGTGGCGCCGTGGCGGTGCTGGACAGCCGGTTCCTGTCGCGTGCGTACGGGCAGGCGTTCCGGGCGTCGCTTCCTCCGGCCCGCATCGTCACGCCGCCCCTGGCGGAGCTGGGCGGGGTGGTGCGGGCCTGGTTGCGAGGGCGTTGATGACGACGCTTCTGGTGGGGCAGCCGCTGGACCTGGCGCGCACGCTGCAGAGCGGGCAGGCGTTTCGCTGGCGGCCCGTGGCGGTGGACGGCGGCGAGTGGTGGCACGGCTTCTTGGGAGACGAGCCTGTGCTGCTCCAGCAGCGGGCGCAACGCGCCTCAAAGGACGTGGCGCTGGACGTGCGGTGCCGCAGCGGGGCCGAGGACGAGGTAGTAAGACGGCTGCGCTCATACTTTCGCCTGGGCGATGACCTGCCGGCGACCTATCGGCGGTTGCGGCGTGACCCGCACCTGGCCGATGCGGTGGCGCGACTGCACGGGATGCGGCTGCTGCGGCAGGAGCCGTGGGAGTGCCTGGTGGGGTTCCTGTGCTCGGGGCACAACAACGTGAAGCGCATCATGCTGATGATGGAGCGGATGGCGGACGCGTACGGCACGCCCGCGCCGCTCTACGGTGTTGCGCGCAACGCGTTTCCGACGCCGGAGCGTCTGACCAAGGCGGGCGAACGCGCTCTGAGGGGCCTGCGGCTGGGGTTCCGGGCGGCGGCCGTGGCGCACGCAGCACAGGCGGTGGCCGTCGGCTCGTTCCCACTGGCGGCGCTACGCGAGTGGCCGTACGAACGGGCGAAGGCGGCGCTGGTGGAGCTGCCGGGCGTGGGGGAGAAGATCGCGGACTGCGTGCTGCTGTGCTCGCTGGAGAAACCGGAGGCGTTCCCGGTGGACCGGTGGGTGCGCCGCGCGGTGGAGGAGTGGTACGGGGTGAAGCCGGGGATGGGGAGGAACGGGAAGCCGCGCAAAGAGGCGACGCACGAGGAGATCTGCGCATGGGCTCGGGCGCGGTTCGGGCGGGACGCGGGCTACGCGAACCAGTACCTGTTCCAGGGGCGCCGCACGGAGGAGCGGGAGGTTGGCGGCATGCGGCGGGTGGAGACCTAACCCCTAGCCCCTTCCCTGAAGGGAAGGGGGAAATGCGGGTTGCCGTTACGCCTACGCCTTCTCCGCCACGAGGATCATGCGGCGGGTGAAGACGGAGTACGGCGCGCCGTCAAAGCCGCCGTAGGTGGCGGTCAGCCGCAGGCCCGCCTCGCGCAGCAGCCTGGTCATCTCGGTGAGGGTGTAGAGGCGGATGTCGTGGCCGCTCTGCCGCTGCGGGCCCTGCGGCGGCACGATGGTGAATGTGACGCGGTTGCGGCTGGTGGCCAGGTCCAGGTCGCGGCGCTCCACGTAGAGCGTGCCGTCGTCGCCACGGTGCCAGTCGTGCTCGGCGTAGTTGGCGACCACCCACTCGCGGTTGATCATGTCCATGAGCAGGCGGCCGCCCGGCTTGAGCGTCTTGTGCACGGCGGCGAGCACCTTCTTGTCCTCGTCCTCCGACTCCAGGTAGCCGAACGCGGTGAACATGTTGATGACGTTGTCAAAGCGGCCGGAGAACGGGATCTCGCGCATGTCGGCGCGGACCAATTCCAGGGACACCCGCTCGGCGGCGGCGGCGCGGCGGGCGAGGTCAAGCAGCTCCTGGCTCAGGTCCAGCCCCGTCACGCGGAAGCCGCGCTTGGCTAGCAGCACGGAGTGGCGCCCCTGGCCGCAGCACAGGTCCAGCACGTCGGCGCCGGGCCGGAGACCCAGCGCCTTCTCCACAAAGGCCGACTCCTGGATCGCCCGCTCCGGGGTGAACGAGCGGTTGGGCGCGTCCGTGTAGATGTCCAGGTAGTCCTGTTTGAAGAAGTCCACGTACCACTGGGAGCCTTGCGGCGGCGTTGTCATGGCGCTCCTTTGCCTCACCCCTAACCCCTCTCCACCTTGGGGAGAGGGGGAACGTGCGACGGACGCGAGGTGGCCAGGCCATGCTACCAGAGGGCGGCGGGCAGTGCGAGGGATGGCCCGCCTGAGGGAGGATAAGAAGAAAACGCCGTGCTACAATAGGCGCACCACGAGGCGGGAAGCGTATGGTAACGACGTTGCTGGTTGTCATAACGCGCTGGCGGGACCCCAGTCGCGGGTGATACGGGAGAGGAAGTGCTCGCACTATCCGGTAGGGGCGTACTGCTGGTGGGCACACGGCGCATCGGCGCGGTGATCGCGCACCGGCTCGCGAAAGAGGGCCTGCGCATCGCGATTGGCTACCGGAGCTCCAAGCGGGAGGCGGAGGCGCTGTGTCAGAGCATAGCGTCAGAGGGGGGACGGGCGGTGCTGCTGCAGGGGGACTTGGCGGTCGAGGAGGACGCGCGCCGGATGGTCAGCGCGTCGGCGGAAGAGCTCGGCGACCTCTCGTTTGTGGTCAACCTGGCGTCGGGCTATCCGCGCGTGCCGCTTGAGGCGCTGGACGCCAACGCGTGGGACGAGGCGATGAAGGCCGCGAGGGGGAGCTACCTGCTGGCGCTGCACGCGGGGCGTCGCATCATGCGGAACGCCGGCCCCACGCGCGGGCACATCATCATGTTCTCGGACTGGGCGGCGCTGGACGCGCCCTATCGGCATTACCTGCCCTACCTTACGGCAAAGGCGGCCATCGACTTCATGACGCGCGCTTTTGCCGTGGAGTTTGCGCCCCACGGTATCCTGGTGAACGCGGTCGCCCCCGGGCCAACGGTGCGCCCTCCCGAGCTTGGGCAAAAGACGTGGGAGCGAGCAGTTATCGCCAGGGCGCCGCTCAAGCGGGAGTCCTCTGCGGAGGAGATTGCCGAGGTGGTGGTGACGTTGCTCAAGAGCGAGACGATCACGGGGGAAACCTTCCGCATAGACTCGGGACGACATCTGGCCGGCCCCGGCGTTGAGGGCTGAGCGAGGTCCGGAGGGGTTGCGTGCCGCGCTATCAGGTCACCAAGCTCATTGACTTCTGCTACGGCCACCGCCTGCTTGAGCATAAGGGCAAATGCCGCTATCTCCACGGCCACAACGGTCTGCTGGAGGTGGACATCGCGGCGGACGCGCTGAATGATCAGGGGATGGTGCTGGACTTTGGGGACGTCCGCGACGCCGTGAAGAGCTGGGTGGACGCCAACCTGGATCACCGGATGCTCCTCTGCCGCCGCGACCCGACGGTCCCGCTCCTACAAGGGCTGGGGGAGCCGATGTACCTGATGGACGAGAACCCGACGGCGGAGAACGTTGCGAAGCACATCTTCCAGGCGGTGAGGAAGCAGGGGGTGAAGGTGTCTGAAATCCGCTTGTGGGAGACACCGAACAGCTACGCGGTCTATCGGGAGCCATAGGGGAGCCGGGACGTGGAAAAGACTGCTGTGCTCGCCAGCGGCGGCCTGGACAGCTGCATCCTGCTAGCCGACCTGGCCCAGAGGGCGACGGTGTTCCCGCTTTACGTGCGGCAGGGGCTGACCTGGGAGGGCGCCGAGCAGCGGGCCTTGCGGGCGTTTCTCCGGGCGCTTGCGAACCCCAATGTGCAACCAATTGAGGTGCTGACGCTCCCGGTCAAGCGCCTGTACAGCGGGCACTGGAGCGTCACGGGCAAAGGCGTGCCCAAGCCTGACGACGCGGACGACGCTGTGTACCTCCCTGGGCGGAACGTGTTCCTCCTCACGCTGTCCGGCACCTGGTGCGTGCTGCACGCCGTGCACCGAATCGCTATCGGGTCGCTGGAAGGCAATCCGTTCCCTGATGCCTCGCCCGAGTTCTTCAGGGATCTGGGGCGCGTCCTCTCAACCGGCTTGGGGCATCACCTCACCATTGAAGCGCCGTATCGGAGGCGCCGCAAGGCGGAGCTGATTCGCCGGTTCCAACACCTCCCGTTGGAGCTTACCCTGACGTGCATGGCGCCGCAGGGAGGACGCCACTGCGGACGGTGCCAGAAGTGCGAGGAGCGCAGGAGGGCATTTGCCGAGGCGGGCGTGCCGGACAAGACCGCGTACGCCGCGCAGAAGGGACGGGGGTCACGTGGATACGGAAGAGCGCGTCAACAAGCTCAAGCCGCTGCTGCGCGAGGTGCTTGAAATCCTGGGGGAAGACCCGGAGCGGGAAGGGCTCCGCCGCACGCCGGAGCGGTGGGCGCGCGCCCTCGTCACGTATACCAGAGGGTACCAGGACGACCCGGAGAACCACCTGAAGGTCATCTTCCAGCTTGACGAGGACGATTACCCGATGGGTTCGGACGACATGGTGATCGTGGACAGCATCGCGTTCACGTCCACGTGCGAGCACCACATTGCGCCGTTCCGTGGCCTGGTGCACATCGCGTATATCCCCAGCCCGGAAACCCGGATCATCACGGGCTTGTCCAAGCTCTCCCGCGTCGTTGAGGTCTTCGCCCGCCGGTTCCAGGTCCAGGAGCGGATGACGCAGCAGATCGCGCGCGCCATAGACGAGCACCTCAGTCCGCTGGGGGTCATTGTGGTGGCGCAGGCGGTGCACTACTGCATGGTCCAACGGGGCGTGGAGCAGCGGGGGAGCACGACGACGACCACGGCGCGGCGCGGCGTGTTCCTCACCAATTCGGAGTTGGAGACCCGCTTCCAGGAATACCTGAAGGTGCGGATGGACGGCAGCAAGGTGTAGGGGGAAGAAGGTTCGGAGGACAACGATGGTCGCTGGTTTGCCCCGTGAGTTTAAAATGTTCCTGCTGCGGGGAAATGTTGTTGACCTTGCCGTGGCCGTGGTCGTTGGCGCCGCCTTTAGCGCGCTGGTTAAAGCGGCTGTGGAAGACCTGATTACGCCGCTTATCGGAATAGCGGGGAACAAAGACTTCTCAGACTTTTCTTTTACTGTACAAGGCAGCACCTTTCGCTACGGGGCATTTGTCAATGACTTGATTTCATTTCTGATGGTCGCTGCAGTCGTCTTCTTCCTCATTGTGAAGCCCATCAACGTCCTGGTCTCACGAACGCGCATGCAGCCTCCAGCGGACCCGACTACGCGAAAGTGCCCCGAATGTCTGAGTGAAATACCTCGTGGGGCGCGCCGGTGCCGGTTCTGTACCGCGCTGATTGGGACTTCGTAGAGTGTTCATTCCCCCAAAACACAGCGCTCCCCGGCGGAAGATTCCTGAGCGTGTTGCCGCTGCGGAGCGAGCTACGGCACGGTGAGCAGCAGCTTGCCGAAGTAGCCGCGCTCCTCCATCGCCTTGTGGGCTTCCTGCGCCTGCTGGAGCGGGAACGTCTGGTGGATCACGGGGCGTATCAGCCCGCGCCCCGCCGCGGCGACGACCTCGCGCAGGTCGTTCATGGAGCCCATCATCACGCCGAAGAAGGTGAGCTGCTTGCTGAAGAGCAGCCCCATATGGAACTGGACCTGGTAGCCCGTAGTGACGCCGCAGACGCCGTAGCGCCCGCCGTAGGCCAGGCTGCCGCTGGCTTTCTCCCAGAACTCGGCGCCCACGTGGTCCACCACCATGTCCACGCCGCGCTTGTTGGTCAGCTCCATCACCCGCTCCACGATGTCCTCTTTGGTGTACACGATGACGTGGTCAGCGCCGATCTCCTTGGCCTTGCGGGCCTTCTCTTCGGTGCTGGTGGTGGCGATCACCCTTGCGCCTACCACGTTCTTGGCGATCTGTACCGTGGCGCTGCCGACGCCGCTGGAGGCTGACAGGGCAAGAATCGTTTCCCAGGGCTTGAGCTGCGCCCGTCGCACCACCATGTTCCAAGCGGGCATGAAGGTGGTGGGCATGGCCGCGGCCTGCTCGTAGGTGAGGGGTTCCGGGATGCGCAGGGCGTTGGCGGCGGGCGCCTTGACGTACTCGGCGTAGCCGCCGTTGGCGGAGGCGCCCAGCATGCCCCGGCGCTCGCACAGCCCTTGTCGTCCGGACAGGCATGACCAGCACTGCAAGCAGGCGAGGACCGGATTGAGCACCACCCGATCGCCGACCTTCACGTTGCGCACCTCACTCCCGACCTCCGCAACATCGCCCGCGACGTCCACGCCGAGGATGAAGGGCTGCTTGAACTCGCGCTTGGTGCCGCGCACGCCCATGCGGGTGAAGATGTCCAGGCGGTTGAGGGCGCAGGCGCGGACGCGCACCTTCACCTCCTGCGGCCCGATGACGGGTTCAGGCAGGTCGCCGTACTGCAGGACTTCAACGCCTCCCTGGGACTGCAAGTACACGGCTTTCATGGCGCCCTCCCTTTCTCGGCCGGTGGCTCTTCACGGAGCCATTGTTGCACAAGGTCTTTTTCCCCGTCTGCGGTAATGCTGGGGTCGTCCAATCGGTTGGCGAGGAGCCGTTCCAGATACCGTCCCACCAGCGGGCCGGGTGGCACGCCAAGCGCGAGCAGCATGGGTGGCGTAAGGCGGGGCCTGACTTCGCGCCAGAGTTCAAGATAGCTGGTGAGCCGCTCGCGGGCTACGGCGAGGTCCGGCTGGCCTTCCAGAAGCACAAGGGCGGCCTGGATCGCGTCCGGCTCCAGGGCGCGCAGAAGCTGGTAAGCGGCGCTGGGCCTCAGCTCGCGCTGGTTGAGGAGGGGGAGCCCCCTCCTGAGCCGTGCGGTGTCCCAGACAAGGCCGCGCGCGCGGCCGCTGAGGTTGAGGCGCCGTACAAAGATCTCGGCCTGCTCTTCGCTCAACGGCCACGTCATCAGCGCCAGGAACACAGTTGGCGCAGGCGCCTGGCCGTGGAGGGTCACTGCGTTGAGGGGCGAAGGCGGCCAGGCCAGTCCGGGAAGCATGGCGTCCAGCAAGCCTAGCCCCTGCGCTCGGGAGAGGCACCGCTCCGGGTGCGACTCCCCCAGCATCCGTTGAAGCTCACGGCGGAGGCGGTCCGGGCTGATCGTTCCCAGGAAACGTGCGTCGCGTTGCGCCAGCTTTTCCGTGGCGGCGTCCATGCGGAACCCGAGCCTGGCCTCGTACCGGACGCCGCGGAGCATGCGCGTGGCGTCGTCCTGGAAGCTGCGCTCGTGCAGCACGCGGAGCAGGCCGTCCCGCAGGTCTTGAGCGCCGCCAAAGGGGTCAACCAGAACGCCGAATTGCGCGGGCGAGAGGTGGATGGCGAGCGTATTGATGGTGAAATCCCGCCTCGCCAGGTCGTCGTTGAACGCGCCGGGCCGCACCGTGGGCAAGGCTCCCGGATGAGCGTAGCTCTCCGTGCGCGCGGTGGCGATGTCCAGGACGTCGGCAGCGGTCTTGAGCTTGACCGTCCCAAACTGAGAGCGAGCGGTGATGCTTCCGCCCAGCTCGGCGGCGAACCGGGACGCCAGCGCGGCGGCGTCTCCCTCCACGACCAGGTCCAGGTCAAGCACCGGACGGTCCAGCAGCAGGTCGCGCACCGAGCCTCCCACCAGGTAGGCTGGCGTGCCGGCGCGCTCAGCCAGGCCGCCCGCGGAGCGCAACAGGGCAAGCTGGCTCTTGGAGAGATGGTGTTCAAGCCGCTCAAGCATGGCAGGATTATACGTGAGGTCCGCCGGGCCGGTTGTGGATGTGGCCCTGCGTGGAGACGGCCTTTACTTCACCTTGTGCGTCCCCTACAATCCGCTTGAATGCCTTCACGACCGAGCAAAGAGATACGGAACGAGGCCGCGCGGCTCCAGGAGCGGCTTGGCGTGGTGTTCCACGACCCTGAGTTGCTCACTCAGGCGTTGGTGCACCCCTCCTACGTCAACGAGCATCCTGAGGCCGGCGTGCAGTCCAACCAGCGATTGGAGTTTTTAGGCGACGCGGTGGTGGACCTGGTCGTGGCGGAGGAGGTGTGTCAGCGGTTCCCTTCGGCGGCGGAGGGGCAGCTCACGGTGCTGCGCGCCGCGGTGGTGTCCGACGAGTGCGCGGCTCGGGTCGGGGAGCGGCTCGGGCTGGGGCGCCTCTTGCTGCTGGGACAAGGGGAGGAGGCCACGGGGGGCCGCGCGCGCTCCTCCAACCTGGCCGACGTGTTTGAGGCGCTCGTGGGGGCGCTCTTTGTGGATCAGGGGTACGATGCGGCGCGCCGTGTTCTCTTGGGCCTTTTGGCTGAAGAGCTGCGGGCCCTGTCCCTGGACCGCGCGCTCGACTCCAAATCGCAGCTCCAGGAGATGGCCCAGCGCCGTTCGCAACAGCTCGTGTACCGGATTGTCCGGGAGGAGGGCCCCGAGCACCAGAAGCAGTTTGAGGTGGAGGCGCTGTTTGGCGGGGAGGTGGTTGGCACGGGGCGCGGGCGAAGGAAGGCCGAGGCTGAACGGGAGGCCGCGGAGCAGGCCATGGCGACGCTGAGGAAGCGTGGAGAACCAGGGCAGACAGCACACGATGAGTAGGTCGGCAGAGCGATGCCGCTGAACTTCTTGCGCCGGAAACAAAAGACCGAGGAAGGGCTAAAGAAGAGCCGGGAAGGCATCTTTTCGCGCTTGCGCCAGGCGTTTGGGGGCCGGCAGCTTTCCGCGACTGAGATGGAGCAGGTGGAGGAGCTGCTGCTGGCCGCCGACGTTGGCGTGGGGACGACGCAGAAGCTGATGACGCTCCTCCAGGCCCAGGACAGCCGCGCACCGGAGGAGCGTCTCAACCTTCTGAAGAAGAGCATGCTCAAGGTGCTCCAGGAGTCCGGACAGGCCCCGCCATTTCCGGGCGAGGCGCCAGCCGCCGGCGTCCGCGTCATTCTCGTGGTGGGAGTGAACGGGGCCGGAAAGACGACGACAATCGCCAAGCTGGCACACCTGCTGAAGGAGGATGGTTACAAGCCCATCCTCGCGGCGGCGGACACGTTCCGCGCGGCGGCCACCGAGCAGCTCCAGGTCTGGGGACAGCGCGCTGGCGTGGAGGTTGTCGCGCACCGTCCGGGCGCTGACCCGGGGGCGGTGGTGTTTGACGCCTACAAGGCGGCCCAGGCCCGCGGATCGGACGTGCTCATCGTGGACACGGCGGGGCGGCTGCACACAAAACACAACCTGATGGAGGAGCTGAAGAAGGTGTGGCGCGTCCTGGCGCGGCTTGACCCCACCGCCCCGCACCAGACGCTCCTGGTGCTGGACGCCACGACGGGGCAGAACGGACTGGCGCAAGCCAAGGCGTTCACCGAGGCGGTGAAGTGCACCGGCATTGTCCTCGCGAAGCTGGACGGGACGGCCAAGGGGGGCATCGTCTTCAGCATCGCGGAGCAGACCAAGCTGCCGGTGCTGTTCATCGGAACGGGCGAGGGGATTGATGACCTGGCGCCGTTTGACCCCGAGGAGTTTGTGGAAGGGCTGTTCGGCTCAGCGCGGCCGGTCGCAGGCTGAGCGGCATCTCCGGCACTTTTCTTGCGAGGCTGGTTGCCCTATGCTACCTAGCGAAGCGAGGTATCCAGGCCACGTGAACTAGCGGAGCGGGGAGGGGCATGAGCCGGCCCAAACGGCCTCAACGGCTGCTTATCTGGGTGGGCGCCGCGCTTGGCGCCTCAGCCATGGGCGGTGCTTTCGTCTGGTTCGCGTTCCGGAAGATCGACTGGGGTGCGGTGAACCACGCCCTTGCCAGGGCGGATGTGCCGTACCTGTTTGCGGCTCTCGGCTTTGTTCTCGCAGCGATTTGGCTCCGCGGGCTGCGCTGGCGGCTTCTTTTCCATGGGGTTTCTATTAGCACGTGGCGGCTCGTCCTCGTGGAGAACACCGCCGTGGGGGTCAACAGCCTTACGCCGATTCCGGTGCTGGACGAGCCTACCAGAGTGGGGTTGCTGATGCTGCAGGGGCTGCCGGCGGGTACCGTGCTGGCCACGACCTCCGCCATGCGCGTCTTTGAGCTGGCGGCGCAGGCGACCATCGGAGCGATCGGGCTGGTGCTTCTGCCGGAGCTCCGCAGCCTGACCCCGTATATCGCGGCGGCGGCGGGCGTCGCGCTGCTGGCGCTCATCGCGCTGTTCTCGATTGGCCCGCTGCTTCGGCACATCCCGCTCCTGGCCCGCCTGTCCATCGCGCACGAGTTCAGCCAAGGGGTCCACGTGATGCTGCGCGCGCCGCTTCGCACAGCGGCGGCGTTCCTGCTGACGGGTGGGTACGCCATTGTGATCGGCTTGGGGGGCTGGATGCTCGGCCTGGCCTTTGACATAGAGCTGGGCATGCTGGCGATGATCATTCTGAGCCTCGCTGTCATCTCGTTCACGGACTGGATCCCGGGGTTGCCGGGGGCGATAGGCACGTTTGAGTGGGTAGCGCTCTACCTGTTGGGGCTCTGGGGCGTCGACCGCAGCGCGGCGCTGGGGTTTGCGATTCTGCTGCATGTCCTGTTTTTCCTGCCGCCGCTGCTGATAGCCGTCTGCTACTTCCCCTACGTGGGCATCCGCTCTCTGGGAGCCGTGCTGAGCCTGGTGCGCCAGCAGGTGAAGGAGGCGGCACCCGGTCAAGCGGGAGGTGAGGTAGCCGCCGGACAGGCGCCCGGTGCACCGCGTCCCACTGGACGGGAAGCCAGCTAGTCCTGAGGAAAGCAGAAGGGAGACGCTGCGCGGAGTTTACCCCTTCGACCCTTCGCTTCGCTCGAGGGCAGGCAGGCTCAGGGCAGGCCCTGAGTGCAAGGAACGGGCTCAGCATGACAATGAAAAGAACCGGACCGTGTTGCGAGGCCTTGAGCGCATCGGCTCCGGTTGAACGCGCCGGAGGGCTGTGGTAGTATCGCCGGGAAGTTCCGAAATTCACAAGCGACGGGTGATGCGGTGCTCCGGGAGCACATTCGCAAGCTCATCGTTTCCCAGCCGCAGCCGGCGACGATGCTCTCTGCGCTCCTGGCGGTTGAGGACGAGCTGGGGTACATCCACCCGGAGGCCGTGGACGAGGTGGCGGGGTTGACGCACGCCAGTATCAACGAGGTCTGGGCGGTCGCCTCCTTCTACACCAACTTCCGTTTTGAGCCCCCTTGCGAGCACATTGTTGAGGTGTGCTGGGGGCCGACCTGCCACCTGATGGGCACCCAGGCGGTGCTGAAGCGGGTCCAGGAGGTCCTTGGGATCGGCGACGAGGGGGACCACCTCGGACCGGAAGGCGAGCCTCAAGTACAGCACATGTCTGGGGGGCATGCTCCCAGGCGCCGGTCATCATGGTGGACCACAAGCCGGTTGGGCGCTGCACACCCGATCGCGCGAGCGAGGAGCTCCGCGGCCAACGCGCGTAGTGGCGACAAGCCTGAGTGCTTGGTACAAGAGGGGGGCTTGACCACTCCAAGTGGGTTTGAGGCGCTGCGCCAAGAGGACAGGCACCACTGGGCGGCCCTGGAGGGTAAGCCGTGGATTAGGGTGGGCACGGACATCACGGGCCTCGCGGCGGGCGCGCGTGACGTCCTTGAATCCTTTCGGAGCGCGTTGGCGACACGGGATTTGGACACCACGCTGTCGGAAGTCGGCTGCGCCGGCCTGTGCTTTGCGGAGCCGCTGGTGGACATCAAGCTGCCAGGCGGGCCTCGCGTGCTCTACCGGAACGTCACGCCAGACGTCGTCCCTGAGCTGGTGGAGGCCTGCCTCGTCAGGGGCGAACACCGGCCGGACCTGGCGCTTGGGACGCTGGGCGAGGGGGTGGTAGATGGCGTGCCCAGGATGGAAGAGCAGCCGGTGTGGGCGTTGCAGACGCGGATCGCCACGCGGCTGTGCGGCGCCGTGGAACCGGCCGACCTGTCGCAGTACTTGGCGAATGGGGACAGGGTGGAGGTCCAGACCCCTGGGGAGCGTGTAGTCGGCACCGCTGCGCTGACGTCTCGCTTGAAGGGGGTCGTATCGGTTACAATGCGGTTTGGTCAACTGGCAACCGCGCTTCAGGAGAGCGAGGCGCTGGATCCGATGCTCCGTGTGCCGTCGCTCGATGTCTTGCCTGCGCGGGTGCGGAAAGTTTGAGCGTAGCGTGCGGCGCTGCGCGGAGCCGAACTGATCTGGGCCGCTGTTAGGCCCTTACAGGAGAGGAGGACGCGTAATGGTCCAGTCTGAGAGCCCAACCGGTTCCACACCCCAAGGACAGGCTGCTGCTCGGCCTGCTGTTGTTCGGAAGCCGTTACCTACCGCAGAGATTGTTAAACGCGTTGACTACACGCACGACCTGTGGAGCATCTGGCTCAAGCCGGACCTGCCGCACCCGTTCACGTTCAAGGCGGGCCAGTACTGCACGATTGGCGTGGACACCGTGGAGCGGGCGTACTCCATCGTGTCAGCCCCGCACGAACCGCTGATAGAGCTGTTTATTGAGCTGGTGCCGCAGGGCGAGCTCACGCCGCGACTCTACGAGCTGAAGGTTGGAGACAAGGTCACGTTTCGTCCGTCCGCAAAGGGTGTGTTCGTGTTCAACTCAAAGTTCACCAACCACTTCATGGCCTCCACCGTGACGGGCGTGGTGCCGTTTGTGAGCATTGTGCGCGACGCGCTGCATAAGGGACTCAAGGGATATGAGGGGCACCGCCTCTACATCATTGAGGGCGCAAGCTACTGGGATGAGTTCGCGTACGACAAGGAGCTGAGCGCGGTGGCCCGCGAGTTTCCGACACACTTCTCGTTTGTCGCCTCAGTCAGCCGCCCGAATGAGGAGAAGAACAGGGAGTGGAAGGGCGAGAAGGGGCGGGTCAACATGCTGGCGGAGAAGTATATTGAGCAGTACAAGCTTGATACTGCGAGCACGCTCGTGTACGCCTGCGGCCACCCCGGCATGATCGAAGACGTCAAAGCGCGGCTTTTGCCCAAGGGGTTTAAGCTGACGGAGGAGCGGTTCTGGAAAGAGTAGCCGATCATCCTTGGCCACATTCACGGAGCCGCGTGTTCCGGCAACCATAAAGGAGAGGGAGGAGCTTACGTTCCTCCCTCTCCTTTTCTCCCTCCCAGGGGATTTACATAATTGCCACGACCTTGATGGAGAACCGGCGGGCGGGCTTGCCTTAGAGATTCTTCACGAAGTTTACCCCTTCGACAGGCTCAGAGCAGGCTCTGAGTGAAAAGAACGAGTTCAGAATGAGGCCGTCGACACCTGGAAGGAGCTGCTCGTAGGACATCGTTTGTTCACGAGTTTCACCGCCGAGCGCCGGTGGCTTCTGTGGGGCTTCTGTGGCTTGACAGCGGCGTTTTAGGCGGGATACACTGGCGGTGCCTGCGCAGCAACGGCGGGCGTGGGCCAACAACACGCGAGGGTGAACAGCGTGCCCGAAGTCAGCTTTATGGCGGGCGAGACTTTTGAGAGCCTCCTGAAGCGGTTCAACCGAAAGGTGCAGCTGGAGAGGGTCATGAAAGAGGTCCGCCGCCATGAGCATTTTGAGCCGCCGAGCGTGCGGCGTAAGAAGAAGGAAGCCGCCAAGCGCCGAAAGAGCCAGCGGGACTCTGAGACAGTGCGGTAAACGATGGCATTGGCGGAACAGCTAGAGCGAGACCTTCAACAGGCTATGCGCGCGCAGGATATCGTGCGCCGTGAAACCCTGAGGCTCCTGCGAAACGCCCTCCGCTACGACGAGCTTGCGAAGATGAAACCGCTGACCGAGGACGAGGTCCTGGCGGTTGTGCAGCGTCAGGCCAAGCAGCGCCGGGAAAGCATTGTGGAGTTCCGCAAGGGGAACCGCGCCGACCTCGTTGAGAAGGAAGAGCGTGAGCTCGCCATTCTCACCGCCTATCTTCCCCAGCAGATGGACAGGGAGGCCGTCCGCCAGCTGGCCAAACAGGCGATTCAAGACGTGGCGGCCCGCGGGCCCGCCGATAAGGGGCGGGTGATGGGCAAGCTCATGCCGCAGGTCCGCGGCAAGGCCGACGGCGCAGTGGTAAGCGCAGCGGTGGACGAGTTGTTGGCTTCGCTTGCGAAGGAGTAACCCTGCTTCTCCTCGTTGCCGGTCGTCCTCCTGATGTGAGGTAGGCTGTGCGCTTTGGCGTCATCGTGTATCCGGGCACCTGGAGCGACCAGGACTGTCTTCATGCGCTCCGTGACGCGATTGAGCAGGATGTGGAGATCGTCTGGCACAAGAAGCGCGACCTCTCCCGGTTTGATTGCGTCGTCGTTCCCGGCGGGTTCTCGTACGGCGACTACCTCCGGGCAGGAGCCATCGCCCGGTTCTCGCCGGTGACCGACGCGCTCAAGGAGTTTGCCGCGGCAGGGCGCCTTGTTCTCGGCATCTGCAACGGTTTTCAGATCCTGTGCGAGGCTGGGCTGCTGCCTGGCGCGCTGCTCCGCAACGAGCACCTGGAGTTTCGCTGCCAATGGACGCACCTGCGCGTGGAGAACGCTCAGACGCCGCTCACCAACGCGTGCAAGCCGGGGCAGGTGCTTCGCATCCCCATCTCGCACGGCGAGGGGCGGTACTACGCCTCGCCTGAGGTGCTCATGGGCCTGGAGATGAACCGGCAGGTCGTCTTTCGCTACTGCGACCCGCAGGGCCGGATGGCGCCGGAGCACAACCCAAACGGCTCGCTGAACAACATCGCCGGAATTGTGAACCGGCAGGGCAACGTGCTGGGCATGATGCCCCATCCGGAGCGCGCCGTGGAGGAGGTGCTTGGGAGCACCGATGGCCTGCCGGTGCTGCTCTCCATGCTCCGTTCGGTCGTGCCGCCCGCCGCGAGGCGATGACCTGCGTGGCGATAGCGTTCCGCGCGCCGTGCCTTAGGTGCGAGCTGTGAAGCGGAGGCCCCGTTGAGAATCCAAGCGGCGCGCCACAATGTGCCTTCCGGTATACTAGAGTGTGTAGGATCCGTGAAGGGTCGGTAAAGAGAGGGAAGTAAGCTTTATGGTGATGCGGAGCAGGGTCCCCGGCCGGGACTGGGGACTTACGTGGCGCATGTACTTCGTTCTGGGCTCCCTGGCGGTTGTGTACCTGGCGTTTGTTGCAATCCTGAACGCGCTGGGCGTGCCGTGGGTCTTTGTCGCGGTCATTGCGGGCATCATACTGTTGGTCCAGTTCTTCTTCTCGGACAAGCTGGTGCTCATGAGCATGCGGGCGAAGGTGAAGACTCCTGAGGAGGAGCCGGAGCTCCACGCGATAGTGGACCGGCTGGTCAGCCAGGCGGGCATGCCGAAGCCGAAGGTTGCCGTCGCGGAGAGCGACGTGCCCAACGCCTTTGCCACCGGGCGGAACCCCAGGAACTCCGTGGTCTGCGTCACGACGGGGATCGTGCGGCGCCTGACCAGCGAGGAGCTGGAGGGGGTCCTTGGCCACGAGCTCACGCACGTCCGAAACCGGGACGTGATGGTCATCACGCTGGCGAGCTTCTTCGCCACGGTGGCCGCGATGCTCATGCAGTGGCTTTTCTGGATGGGGCTCTTTGGAGGGATGGGCCGCAGCAGGAACCGCGAGGGGGGCAGCGGCTCCTACCTGATGCTGGCGTACCTTGCCTCGGTAGCCGTGTACTTTGTGGCGACCCTGCTCATCTTGGCCCTGTCGCGCTACCGCGAATACGCGGCTGACCGCGGCGGCGCCCTTCTGACGGGAATGCCGTCCCGGCTGGCGTCCGCGCTCGGCAAGATCAGCGGTGCGATTGCGCGGATTCCCACGGAAGACCTGAGGAAGGTGGAGACCGCCAACGCCTTTTTCATCGTCTCGGCGTTGAAGGGGGACTCCATCGCGGGTTTGTTCTCGTCGCACCCGCCGGTCCACAAGCGCATCGAGCGACTGCACGCGCTTGAGCGGGAGCTGGAGGGGTTTTAAGTGGGGCTTTTTGGGCGCCGCCAGAACAAGGCGGCGCCGGCCCAGGCTGCAGACCATCTCTCTGCCATCGTTGAGGCGCTGCCGCTCCTCCAGGAAAAGCTGGAGATGACCCCTACCGGCAGGGCCGCTGTGTGTCTCAGGCCTGACTCCGCACGGCCCGGGGGACGGGGAAAGCGCGTCAAGAAGCCGAACAAGGGCCAGCCGGAAGTGGGCGCTGACATGTCCTTTCAATCAGACATCAACTCCCTCTTGAGCGACGCACTCATGGGAGGGACTGAGACATCCACCGTCTCGTTCAAGACCAGCCAGGACAGCTACGGCTATCTCTGGGTGGTGCTGCGCGGCCTGGAGCTTTCTTCCATGGCGGCGGCCGTCGGCAGGGTGGCCAGGGTGCTGCAAGAGAAAGGGCATGGCGAGCGCTTGGCGCTGGCCGTCTTCCCGTTCCGCCAGGGTCAGCGCGAGGTGTTTTGGATGTACAGCTTCGCCAGGAAGCGGTTCTACCCGTTTGCGCCGCTAGAGGAGCCGAAGCGCGATGGCCCACTGGAACTCAACATGGCGGGCGTTGCGGAGAAGGTGCTGCCGATAGAGGGACAGTTGGAGCGGTGGCACGCGTTGTGGGGGATACCCCTTTCGTAAAAGGTTTAGGTCATTCCCTCCATCGTGTATAATCCTGCTATAGAGTTGCGCCGGGTTTCCCGGCCCGTAAGGAAGTAGATAGATGAACAGCACTCCTCTCCTTATCTCCACGCTTGTCATTGCTCTTAGCGCCGTCGGCGTAACGTTCCTTTTCAGGACCTTCACGGAGAATTTGATTTCGGGCCTCATTGTCCGCGTTGCTAAGGGTGTACGCCCAGGCACGCGGGTAAAGATTTTGGCGCAACCCCAGGTGCTTAAAGGCGACGTCGTAAGGGTGGGGCCGCTCCGCACCACGCTGCTGGAGGTCGGTGACGGCGAGCACCTGCCGAGCATGCTGACCGGGCGGCTCATCAAGGTCCCGAACACCATGCTGGTGGGAAACGCCATTATGATTTATGGGGACACCATTGTGGACGAGGTGATCGCCGAAGTGAGGTTGGACGGGCCGCAGGTGGATGACGCGATCGCTGCGATGCGGCAGGCTATTGAGGAGCATAAGCACAAGACAAAAGAGGTGCGCATTTACCAGAGGGGGGACCGTCTGGTGGTGCACGGCGTCTTTGAAGTACAGACTTCTTCCACGGCGGACGAGCGGGGGAAGGTGCTCAAGTCCTTCCTGGCGCGCCTCCCTAAGAATGCTTTTGTTGCGGTGCCTGCGGGCGCCAACGGGACTCACTCAAGCTAGCTCAGGATAAACTCCGCGAAGCATCCCTTCCCGGCAAGGGATGCTGATTCCTCACTTCATTCAGAATGATAGTGCGGTGCGGTCAGAATAACAAGCATGGGGTTGTGCTGCAGTGCTGACGGGGGAGACCGAGGGCTAAGGGTCCCCTCGGCCTCGGTTGGTCCGTTGCTCGCCCTTCGACAGGCTCAGGGTGAGCGGTTTTATTGCGCATCCCTAGCAGGGCCTTGAGCAGCGTGACCGCCACGCCCTTGTCCTCCTTCCCTGTCATGCTGATCCCGTTCGCTTCGCTCAGGGTGAACTCCGCCGAAGGAGGGCTAAGGGCCCCCTCGGCGTGACCCGGTTCGCCCCATGTGCTTGCCGCGCTTGCCAGCGTGGAATATACTATCCGAACGTGGCAGTTACCGAGTCCGTGGGTTGTGAGGCCTGATGAGATGAGCGCCAACACTCCGGATGCACAGCACCTGCCCCCCGGCGTCCATCGGCAAGCGGGCGCCCGCGTGCCGTGGCGCCTGCTTCTTGGCATCGGTCTTGTCGCGGGGGCCATCGCGTACTTTGCCTTCACAGCCTTCAGCGGCTCCACGGTGTACTACTACACGGTTAGCGAGCTGCAGGTGAAGCATGCGGAGCTGGAGGGCAAGTCCGTCCGCGTTGCCGGGAAGCTGGTTGCCACGAGCTTTCAGAGGGATGGGGGGAGCACGTTCGCCTCATTTTCTCTCGCCCAGGGGGACGAGGTGCTTCCCGCCACGTACATCGGCGTGGTGCCGGAGCTGTTCTTCAACGAGCACTCGGACATTGTGCTGCAGGGGACGTATAAGTCTGACGGTGTGTTTCACGCGGACAACGTCATTGTGAAATGCCCGTCCAAGTACGTCGCCGCCCCTAGCGGGTAGGGCGCCTTTCCGCACTCCGTGGCGTTGCCGAAGAAGCCGTTGAGCCGGTAATCGTCGCTCGTACCGTTTCTGTTGACGCTCGCGCCTTCCGAGTAGTACCCCCTCTGAATCGGGGCTTTTCCTCAAAGTTCTGAAGCCCTGAAGCGGGAAGACGGGCGCCAGGCTTCGCGGGCAGGGCGCGCCGCATGAAAGAAGAGGCCCTTCTCCGTATCGGAGAAGGGCCTCTTCTGTGCATCTTTGCAAGCCTGAGCTAGATGTTGAAGGCGTTTACCAACTCCTGGGTGTTGCGCGCCTTGGCCTTTTTCTTCATCGTTTCCAGGCGCGTCTCCAGGGGCTCTGAGTCTTGAGCATGGTACAGAATACCGATAGGCATCCCGGGCGCCTGAGCGAGCTTCAACGCGGAAGCGATATCGCTCGTATCGTGCGCCGCAGGGATGTCGTACAGCGCCGGCTCAATGTTCTTCTTGGGGTCGCCCTTCAGGAATTCGTAGGAGTCGTTGTAGGTGGTGCACGGCGACTGGACGTGGACGATGGCGAAGCCCTTGTGCTCCATCCCCGTGACGATGAGCTTGGCGAGCTCTCGCGGCTTGCCGGAGAAGCCGGAGGCGACGAAGGAGACGCCCAGGGAGAGGTAGAGCGCGAGTGGGTTGAGCTTCGCCTCAACTTTGCCGTAGGGCGTGCTGGTGGTGATCTGCCCCGTCACCGCGGTCGGCGAGCTCTGCCCCTTGGTTAGGCCGTACACGCCGTTGTCCATGATCACGACGCAGACGTTCAGATTGCGCTGCGCCTGCGGACCGATATGCTCGGCGCCGATGCTGAGGAAGTCGCCGTCGCCCGCGACGACGAGCACGTTCAGCTCGGGGCGCGCCATCTTGACGCCGAGGGCGATGGGCAGGGTGCGGCCGTGGATCCCGTGGATACCAAACGGCTGGGGTCCTTCGATCAGGTGCACCAGGTTGCCTGAGCAGCCGATCCCGGCGACCACCACGGTCTTCTCAATAGGGATGGACTTGGTCGCGGAGAACTCTTTGAGCGCGAACTCGATAGCGCGGCGGACGCCGAAGTCGCCGCAGCCGGGGCACCACTTGAAGTCGTACTCTTGGTTCTTGGCGCTCATGCTTTCACCTTCTTGTTCTGAACGGTTTCAATTCGTTCAGTGATGCGCCGGACAAGATCCCGCACCTTGAACGGCAGGCCGGTGTACTGCGTGATGGCTTCGGCCCTTATCCCATTGGAACGAAGCACACTGGCGAATTGGCCCAGGTAGTTCAGTTCCGGGACGAGCACGAGCTCTTTGGTCCGAAGCTCTTCAATCAGCTTGGGGGGGAGCGGGTTCAACTCCATAGTGTAATACCAGCCCACGGGGAGCCCGGAGGCCTCCAGGCGCTGGTACGCCTCGGCAGCGGGGCCTTTGGAGCCGCCCCACGGCATGACCGCAATGGCGTGCTCTGGGTGCTTGCTTTCGTAGTTGGCGCTCTCCAGCAGCTTGAGCTTGGAGAAACGCCGCTCGGTCATCTGCACGTGGCGTTCGGCCAGGTGCGTGGTGTCGCCGATGGAGTCGTGCTCGCTGGCGTTGGCCACGTAGGCGCCGGGCCCGCCGGGGAGTGGCATGGGAGAAAGCTTATTGTCGGCGTATCGCTGGTAGCCATTGTCGCCCTGATAGACCTTACGGTTTTCCACAAGAAGTTTGTCCAGATCCGGCTTGCGGATGTTCTCTGAGCGCTCGGCGAGCATCATCTCGCTGAGGATGACGACCGGGCCCTGGTAGCGCTCCGCCCAGTTGAAGGCCTGCACCGTGGCGTAGAAGCACTCCTCGACGCTCCCGGGAGCGAGAACGGGGAGGCTGACGTCGCCGTGGGCGGGGTGCATGGCGGAGAGGAGGTCGGACTGCTCGGTCTTGGTGGGCAGGCCCGTGGCGGGTCCGCCGCGCTGCACGTTCGCAATGACGAGTGGGATCTCCGCCATCCACGCCAGGCCGATCCCCTCATGCATGAGGGAGAAGCCTGGGCCGGCGGTGCCGGTCATCGCCTTCTTGCCGGCGTAGCCGGCTCCCACCAACGCGTTGATGGACTCAATCTCGGAGCTGGACTGGTAGGCGAACTTGCCTGGCCCAATCAGGTTGCGCTCCATGAAGATGAGGATTGGTGTGGCGGGGGAGATGGGGTATCCCACGTACACCTCAACGCCGGCGTGCATCGCGCCCAGCGAGATGGCTTCGTTTCCCTTGAGCAGGATCTGGGGGTAGGGGGGCTTCTGGGGCGGCGCCAGCTTGCCTATCTGGAGCTTTGAGACCGAGGTGCCTCCCCGACCGAGGTGGAGCGCCTGGATGTTGGCCTTGATGATCTCCTCGTCGCCGGCCCTGCCGCGGCTGAACCGCTTGGTGATGAACTGCTCCAGGAAGCTGGTGTCCCACCCAACGAGGCGGGTCAGGGCGCCCAGGACCACCATGTTGGCGGCGCGGGTGTTCCCGGTCTTGCGGGCGAGCTCGTCAAAAGCAAGGCCGATCGCCTGGCCGTCGCTCGTGGGGGTGAACTGGGCGGAGTCGTAGACGACGACGCCCAGAGGGCCTACCGCCGCGCGGTGGTTGTCGTAGGCCTCCTTGTTGAACGCCACCAGGATGTCCAGCTCGTCGCCCGGGCTCAGCACCCGGGTGGTTGACACGCGCGCCTGGGTCCACGTGGGACCGCCGAGGATCTGCGAAGGGAACGTCGCGAAGGTCTGGATGTGGTAGCCAAACTGGGATGCGGCCTGCGCGAGCATTTCAGCGGCTGTGACAACGCCTTGGCCGCCTTCGCCCGCGAATCGGACAACGAAGTCCTGATGCTGCTTCTGCTGCACTACCCCCTCCCGTCCGTAGAGTAGCCTGGAGAGTCGGTGGGCTGACCCGCTAGCGGTGACCGTGGAGCGTTTCTGGAGGCTGAAGGCCGGAGTGTCCGGGAGGAGTGGAAAGGGAACACGCTACCCTGCTGGGATGGTGGTTGATTGCTGCCGTCCCGGCTCACAAACTGCCTAATGTAAGCACCTTCCGGCATGCTCTGTACGTCTCAAAAGAGGCGTTGCTTCCTCTACTCCTTGCGGGATTTAGTGTAGCTGCTACGAGAGTCGTTGTCAACGGAAGCGTTCCCAGGAATTCCTCTTTGTCAAGGCGTGCGTAGCGGGTCACTTTGCCAGCCCGACCGGGAATTTTGGAGCTCGAGGGGACTCGTTCTTTCGGAAAAGCATATGCGGACGGTTGGGTGGGGCTTAGCCCACCTCAAACGGGCTGAGCAGGCCCAGCTCCTGCCCCATTTGTTTCACGGTGGGGATCACCTCCGCTCCCATGAGGCGCAGGCTGCGCATCTGGTCCTCATGGGTCATTGCTCCGTCCCCATCCCAGAAAAAGATGCTTCCAGGCCGAAGGTACTCCAGCACGTGGTGGATTTGTGGAAGGATGCTCTTGGGCGTGCCCGCGATGGTGCCGTAGTTTTCCACCATCCGCTCGTCCATCAGAGGCGGGGTCCTGAAAGCCGCTCGGGCGGCTTGCCCCGTGGGCAAGACACCCGAGCGAGGAGCCAGCCCGGGCAGGGTGAGCTCCTGTGGGGGCGCCTGGGAGTCCTCCTCCTGAAGGAAGGGGTTGACAGGACCCTGGGTGTACTTCCTCGCCGTTTCTTCCGCGAGGTCGTCCGAATCGTCCGCGTGAACGCGGAAGAGGTACGCCAGGTTCTGCGGCCCGGAGTGGTGCCCCTCGTCGCTGGCGATCTGGTGGTAGAGCTGGAATGCCTGACGCGTTGGCTCAAGTTGGGTCGCCAGCATGACGTACGGGATCTGGCGCTTGGCGGCCCAGGTGAGCGATTCCTTGCTCGCCACACCGGGCAGCCAGATCGGCGGATGGGGCTTTTGAAGCGGGAGGCACCAGGGGTTGATGTACCGGAACTGGTAGTGCTTGCCCTCCCATCGGAATGGGCCAGGTGTCGTCCAGGCCTTGATGACCAGCTCGTGGGCTTCCACAAAGCGCTCCCAGTTGTACGTGGGCGGTGTGTTGTGCGCCAGGCTCTCCCGGCCGGTGCCGCGCACCCAGCCGCAGACCAGGCGGCCGTTGGAGATCATGTCGATCATCGCCAGCGTCTCGGCGAGCCAGAGGGGGTCGTCCCAGATGGGGATGATGTTGCCAAGGAGGACGATTTTCGCCCTGCGGGTGATGCGGGCGAGGATGGCGGCTTCCGCGTTGATGGTGGCGCTCATGCAGAAGGGGGTGCTGTGGTGCTCATTGAGCATCAGGCCGTCAAAGCCAACCTCCTCCGCGTAGAGCCTTTCGTCTAGGTAGCGGTTGTAGAGCGCGGCCCCGACGGTTGGGTCGTACATGGCGTTGCTGAGGTTGAGGTCGTGGATGGGCCGGCCGGCGCCGCCAAACAGGCCGGTCTTGGG
Source organism: Dehalococcoidia bacterium (assembly GCA_009693055.1). Taxonomy (GTDB): domain Bacteria; phylum Chloroflexota; class Dehalococcoidia; order Lucifugimonadales; family SHYT01; genus SHYA01. The sequence continues at coordinate 72,563 of SHYA01000005.1, forward strand.
GTCCTGGTACGGGCGCTCGGTAAAGTGACCGATGAACAAGGCGTCTCCCTGGTCGCGATGGCGCGCGCGGCTTTTGCTCACCCTAGCACAGCCCCTGGGTGATGTCAAAGCGCGGGGCGCCCTTCGGATTGAATACTTTGACCACGGCGGAGAGAATAGCACTCGTTGCCCGGCGCCTGGCGGAATGAGAACGAGCAGGAGAAGAGATGATCTTGGTGCGACGTGCGCTGGCGGCCCTGCTGATGGTGCTCTTTGCCCTTGTGGTCGTGCTCCGCCTCGACGGCGCCCTCTTCAGCCATTCTTTCTATACAGACCAGCTTGCGAAGGCGGACGCGTACACCTTCCTGTATGGCGAGGCGCTCCCAGTGGCGTTAGAGGACGCAGCCAGAGACGCAGAAGTCCCTGAGGTTGATCCCGCTGTCTTCACCCAGGAGACCACGGCGGCCGTCCGCGCGGTCTTCCCCCCTGAGTGGCTGCAGCCGAGGGTGGAGGAGCTGCTGGCTGAGGTCGTGCCGTACTTCACGGGGGAGACGGACGAGTTTGCGGTGGAGCTGAAGGTAGCGGACCGCGTGCCACTGGCAGGCGAGGAGATCAAACGGATTGTCCGAGGCAGCGCCACGTTTGATGTGCTGTACGACAAGGCCGCGGAGAAGCTTGCGGAGAAGATTGTAGAAGACTTGAGCGGGCTTCCTGCCGGGGTGACACTGATCGAGGAGGGCTTGACGATGGCGCTGCGGGCCGTTGTGTCTAAGGAATACCTGGCTGCCCAGACGGACGCTGCAGTAGCGGAACTGGTCCCGTACCTTCAGGGGGCGACCGACCATTTGACGGTCACGCTCGCGCTGCAAGGCCGGGTTGCGGTGATGGGAGAGGAGGCGAAACGGATCGCGCACGAGGGGGATGTGGCGGCGTTGTTGCTGGATAAGGTGATTGATCCCCTGGTGGACGAGACGGTGAGGCAGCAGTCGCTCCTGGCGTACGGGATCACGCTTACCCGCGAGGAGGCGCGCAGCGCGGTCAGGGAGGTCATCACACCGGAATGGCTGGATGCGCGCTCGGATGACCTTGTGAACGTGGCTGTGGATTACCTTACGGGTGATACTGAACGGTTCAGCCTCGCGGTGCCGCTTGCCGACCGGAGGGACGTCGCCTTTCAGGTGCTCACCGGGCTCGCCGACCGGAAACTGGACGCGCTGGGCACGGCGCTTCCTGAATGCACCCTTCAGCAGTTCACCAGCCAAAGGCTGAGCGCAGGCGAGCTGCCATCCTGCCGGCCTGCGGGCGTTGACTACGCCCACGTCAAGGCGATGCTGGGCGTTGGCCTGGAGCCGGCGGTGCGCGCTGTTTTTGCGGACCAGATCCCGGCCACGTGGACATTCGACGAGGCACAGTTGGAAGGGCTGCTTGGGCCGCAGGCCTGGCAAGGGTTTCAAGACGCCCGTGGATGGGTGAGGAGAGGATACACCTACACCGACGCGGACCTCCACGACGACCTTGACCCCGACGACGCGGCGACCGTGGACCGGGTGCGCGGCTACATCCGTGCCGGGTACACGTTGACGCACGCTGACTTTCGCGGCGAGTTGGGCCGCACTGAGGACGGCCAGGAGAGCTTGAGCAACCTGGATGACGGTCGAGACGCGTTGCACAACGTTCGGAGGTTTGCGTGGCTGGCGTGGCTGCTGGTCCCTCTCTTCCTGCTGGCGGTCGGGTTCTTGGGAGGATGCGCGTGGTGGAGCCGGCTCGTGTGGGCGTCTGTGGCGCTGGTTATCGCATCCCTCGTGTTGCTTGTCGCGACCTGGCCGGCCTACAGCGTCGGGGACCCGCGCGGTAGGGTGGAGGAGGCGTTTGCGGACAACAACGGCCCGGCCTTGGAGCCCATTCAGCGGAAGCTGGCCGAGGTGGTGGACAACATTGCGTCGGACCTGGTTGGCGGGGTGCGCGTCCGGGCCGGGCTGTTCCTGGTCGCAGGCGTGGCTGGTGTTGGGGCTGGAGTGGCGTTGCGCGCGGTCTCCCGGCGGCGCACGCCTCCTGCCCCGGGTGCGTGAACGTCCGCTGCACCTGTGCAGCCTCTACCGATCCAGCTATAATTCATTGCGAGGCTGATTGTGAGCATAGAGGTAACGCTGGGTTCTCCTCGCGGCTTTTGCGCCGGCGTCGTGCGGGCTATTGATATCGTGGAGCTGGCGCTGCAGCGATTTGGCAAGCCGGTGTACGTCCGGCACGAGATCGTCCACAACCCGGTAGTTGTGGACGATCTCAGGCGGAAAGGCGCCATATTCGTGGACGAACTGGACGAGGTGCCGGACGCGCAGCTCGTCATCTTCAGCGCGCACGGCGTTTCCCCGCAGGTGCGGGACGAGGCAGGCCGGCGGGGCCTTCGAGTCATTGACGCCACGTGCCCTCTGGTCACCAAAGTGCACGTGGAGGCGCTGCGGTTCGGAGGGCAGGGCCATACCATCATCCTCGTCGGGCACCGCAACCACGCCGAGACGGTGGGCACGTCCGGCGAGGTACCGGAGCGGACGATCGTCGTGGAGACTCCGGGGGAGGCCCGGGTGGTGCAGGTGCCTGACCCCAACAAGGTAGTGGTGTTGACCCAGACCACGCTCAGCGTGGACGACACGCGGGAGGCTGTGGCGGTGCTGCGCCAGCGGTTTCCCAACCTCGTCGTGCGAAACGACATCTGCTACGCCACGACCAACCGCCAGGCCGCCGTCAAGGAGCTGGCGCGGCAGGTGGACGTCATCTTCGTCATCGGGGCCAAGAATAGCTCAAACTGCAACCGCCTGCGCGAGGTCGCCGAGGCCGCGGGGGTAACGGCGTACTTGGTGAACGGCCCGGAGGAGCTGACCCCCGAGCAGATCAACAACGGTCAACGGATCGGCATTGTTTCCGGCGCCTCCACGCCCGAGCACCTTGTCCAGGAGGTGGTGCGCAAGCTGGCGCCTGCGACGGTGCGAACGGTCCCGGTCGTGAAGGAGGACGTGACCTTTGTTCTCCCCAGGGAGCTGCGGTAGTCCTCGCCCGTCCCTTCGCACCGCTGTAATGGCTCCTGTTTCCGGCTTCGCCTCAAAGGCCATTTGTAAGGGATCCACCGCATTTCCGGGCCGTCCTGACGCGTTGGGATCAGGACAGGCCGGACCATCCTGCGCTGAAGCTCGTTCTGTGGAATACCTCACCCCTTCCCCCTCTCCATACGATGGAGAGGGGGAAGCTGCGCCGTGCACACTCATGGGTTCCTCTGCGCTATGCTGAGTGGAACGTTCCCTTGGAGTGGCCGAAGTGACGGTGGACCGGAAAGCCCTGGAGCTCGCCAAGGCACTGCGCAGCGTGGTGAAGGGCGAGGTGCGCTTTGACGCGTACAGCCGCGCGCTGTATAGCACGGACGCCTCCATCTACCAGATGGAGCCGGTTGGCCTGGTGGTGCCGAGAGACGCGGAGGACGTGGCCGCCACGGTGTGCCTGGCTTACGAGACGGGCACCCCCATTTTGCCGCGAGGCGGTGGCACTAGTCTGGCCGGGCAGTGCGTGAACCACGCCATCGTGCTGGACTTCTCCAAGGCGATGGCGGGTGTGCTTGAGGTCAACGCGGAAGAGCAATGGGCGCGGGTGCAGCCCGGCGTGAACTTGGACGAGCTGAACGCAGCACTGGCGTCTTCCGGCCTGATGTTTGCGCCGGACCCCGCATCCAGCAATCGCGCCACGGTGGGCGGTGTGCTGGGCAACAACTCCTGCGGCTCCCACTCGGCCCTCTACGGCAAGGCCGTTGATCACGTGCTGCAGATGAGCGTGGTGCTCTCGGACGGCACCGTTACTACGGTGTCGCCGCTGGACCAGGAGGCGCTGGTCGAGAAACAGCGCGCGCCCGGCCTGGAGGGCGACATCTATCGGCGCATTATGCCGCTTGCCGAATCGTGTCGTGAGGAGGTGGATCGGCGGTACCCCAAGATCCTTCGGCGCGTGTCCGGCTACAACCTGGACGAGCTGCTGAAGTCGCCGATCAACGTCCCCGGCCTCCTGGTGGGCTCCGAGGGGACGCTGGCGACGATGCTGGAGGCGAAGGTGCGCCTGGTGCGCCGTCCCACGAACACGGTGCTGGCGGTGCTCCACTTCCGTTCGCTGCTGGAAGCGCTGGATGGCGCCGTCTGGTTGCTGCGCGATGGAGAGCCGGTCGCGGCGATGGAACTCATAGACAGGAATGTGCTGCTGCCCGCCAGGACGCAACTGGCGCTGTCCCGACGGATGGGCTTTCTTGACGGCGACCCGGGCGCGTTGCTAGTCGTGGAGCTGGTCGGGGACGACCCCGCGGAGCTGGAGGCGCGGCTGGACTCGCTGGCAGGACGAGCGGCCCGCGCACGCATCGGCTCCACGTGCGTGAAGCTGACCAGGGAGGCGGACCAGCAGGACGTCTGGGCCGTGCGCCGCGCCGGCGTGGGCCTGCTGATGGGCGCCAAGGGGGATACCAAGCCCATCCCGTTCGTGGAGGACACCGCGGTGCCCCCGGCGCGGTTGCCCGAGTACGTGCGTCGCTTTGACGAGCTGGTGCGCGCCCACGGGACGACGGCGGCCTACTACGGCCACGCCAGCGTGGGGTGTCTGCACATTCGCCCGCTCATCAACCTGAAGCTGGACGAGGGCGTCCAGCGCATGGCCGCCATTGCGGACGGCGTGGCTGACTTAGTGCTGGAGTACGGCGGCTCGCTTAGCGGGGAGCACGGCGATGGCATTGTGCGGGGCGGCTTCACCGAGCGGATGTTTGGCGCGCAGCTGACGCAGGCCTTCCGGGACCTGAAGCGGGCCTTTGACCCCAAGGGGATCATGAACCCGGGCAAGATCGTGGACTGCCCCCCGCTCACGGAGAACCTGCGCGCCGGGTTCGCCGCGAGGGCGCGTCACTTGGCGACCGGCCTGGATTTTGCCGCTGACGGCGGCTTCGTGAGCGCGGTGGAGCAGTGCAACGGCCAGGGGGCGTGCCGCAAGACGGTCGAGGGGGTCATGTGCCCCTCCTACATGGTCACGCGGGAGGAGGAGCACTCAACGCGGGGACGCGCCAACGCGCTGCGGGCCGTGCTCTCTGGCGTTCTGCCGCCGTCCGAGCTCACCAGCAAGCGGTTGCACCAGGTGCTGGACCTGTGCCTGGAGTGCAAGGCGTGCAAGGCCGAATGCCCTTCCAACGTGGACATGGCCAAGCTGAAGTACGAGCTGCTGGACCACTACTACCGCGCGCACGGGCGCTCACTCCGCGCGCGCCTCTTCGCGAACGTGGCGGGAGCCGGCAGGCTGGGGAGCGCGACCGCGCCCGTGTCCACGTGGGTGCTCCGCTCGTGGCCTGGCCGGCTGGCGCTCGCTGGGCTGGGCGTGCATCCGGGCAGAAAGCTGCCGCCCTTCGCCAGGCAGACGTTTAGGGAGTGGTTCCACAGGAATCGTAAACCTCACCCCCTAGCCCCCTCTCCGTGCAACGGAGAGGGGGGACGGCCTTCGACGGGCGCGGCGGCCCTGTTCGTGGACACGTTCATGAACTACAACTACCCGTCCATTGGCAAGGCGGCGACGGCGCTGATTGAGCGGGCGGGCTACCAGCTCACGGTGCCTCGCGTGGTCTGCTGCGGACGCCCCTTCCTGGCGAGCGGGATGCTGGAGCGGGCGCGGGAGCACGCGCGGCGCAACGTGGACGCGCTCTACCCGCTGGCGCAAGCGGGCGTTCAGGTGGTGGGCTGTGAGCCTTCGTGCTTGCTGATGTTCCGCGACGAGTATCTTGACCTGCTGCCGGGCGACGAGCGGGCGCGCGCCGTCGCGCGCAACGTGATGATGCTGGACGAGTTCCTGGCGCGGCTGCCGGACCAGGCTCGAGCGCGGCTCGTGTTCCGCCATGCGAACGCAAAGGTGCTGCTGCAACCGCACTGCCACCAGCGGGCACTTGCGGGCACGGACGCCTCGATGGCGGCGCTGCGGATGGCGCCGGGGGCCGAGGTGGAGGTGCTGGACGCGGGCTGCTGCGGCATGGCGGGCGCGTTTGGGTACGAGAAGGAGCACTACGAGGTCTCTATGAAGATTGGGGAGCGGCGGCTGTTTCCTGCAGTGCGCGGCAACCCGGATGCAACGGTTGTCGTCACGGGCGTGTCGTGCCGCCAGCAGGTGGAGCACGGCGTGCCCGGCGCGCGCCCGCAGCACCTGGCGGAGTGGCTGGCCGAACAATTGGAAGGGCGGGGGAAGCATTAAGGGGATGGCCCACCCGCCCTCGTACGTTTTCCGAGGGGACGAGTCCCCTCGGGCTCCCCGATAGTGAGAGAGGCTTGAAACGGCAAAGTGGCCCACTCAAAGTAGCTGACAAGCGGGAGTCCAGAGGGGTTACCAACCCCTCTGGAGGTACTTTATCTTCCCTCCCCCTGGAACCTTCCACCGTACCCCTGCGAGGCAGGCTGTTCTAGGCGGAAGAAGACCATCTGGACGATGCGGGCGTTGCGCGCCACGCGGAACCCCTGCGGGTGATACACCGTCAGGAGCGCCTGGGAGCGGCCCGAGTACCCGGCGTCCCAGACGGCGTTGTGGACGGCCACGCCGCTGCGGAGCAGGCTGGAGCGCGGCCTGGCGAGCGCCATCAGGCCCAGCGGCAGGTTCACCACCTCGTTGAAGCGCAGCAGGTACGGGCCGGGCGTCAGCATCACGTAGCCGTCGGGGCCGAATGGCAGCTCGGTGGTCTCCGCGAGGACGCGTTCGGCGTTCGTGGCGCCGAGCGACCCTGGACTGGTGAAGGCCGCGATGCTGGCGAGGGACAGGTCAAACCCGTTGGGCTGGAGCTGGGCCTCCAGGTCCAGGTAGCCCTCTACCAGCGGCGGCGAGGCGCGGAGCAGGGCGAGGATGCTCTGACGGTCCAGACACGCGCCGGTTGGCCCGCCGAGAGACACGCTACTTGCCCTTCTCTTCGATGGGCTGCCGCCGGTTGAACCGGTTCATTGCGGACATGATGCCGTCGGTGAGCAGGCAGGTGATAGCGTCCGCCGCCTCGTCAATGGCGCCCTTCAGGATGGCGTGCTCGGCCGGCTTGAACTGACCGAGGACATAGGCGACCTGGTCCACGGAGCCTTCCGGCGGCCTGCCGATACCGACGCGCACGCGGGCGAACGATTCTGTTCCCAGGGTGGCGATGACGGACTTGACGCCGTTGTGGCCGCCCGCGCTCCCGAAGGGACGGATGCGGACGCTCCCCAGCGGCAGGGCGAGCTCGTCGTACACTAGCACCAGCTCCTTCGGCGACAGGTCGTGCCGGTCCAGCAGGCCGGAGACCGCATCGCCGCTGGTGTTCACGTACGACCTTGGCACCGCAAGCACGACCTCGTGCCCGCCAATCGACCCCTGGGCAAGCATCGCCAGCCGCGATTTCGGCTGAAGGGTGAGGTCAAGCCGCTGCGCGAGTGCTTGCATGCACATCGCGCCGACGTTGTGGCGCGTGTTGGCGTACGCCTTCCCCGGGTTACCCAGCCCGACGATGAGCTTCACGCGTTACTCCTTTGTGGACGGTTGCTGAGGGGGCTGCTTCTGGATGAAGGAGCGGAGGAACTCCATGCGCTGGCGACGACCACCTCTCCTCTGAACTGCACGCCGCCCCGGACAACGTGCCAGGGTGACGTCCCTGGTCTCAGGATGCCGAGCTGTTGCGTCATCGCGGCTGGCCTACCGCACGCTGCGCTTCACGGAGCATCGTGACGAACTCGTCCTCCGTGAGCTGGCGGGTGCCGAACTTGCGCGCCTGGGCGACCTTGTTCTCCCCCGGCTCCGCGCCGACCACGAGGAACTGCGTCTTGCGCGTGACCGATGATAAGGTAGTCCCGCCGAGCGCCTTGACGGCCTCCTCCGCCTGGGAACGCAGTAGGGAGGCCATGGCGCCGGTGAAGCAGAAGTCCTTGCCGATGAACGGGAGGCCTCCTTGCGCTGCCGCCTCGTCCGCTTCCATGCGCACGCTGGCCTGGCGCAGACGCTCAACGAGCTTCCGGTTGGCTTCGTCGCGGAAGAAGGACGCGACGCTGCGCGCAATCTCCGGGCCGATGCCGGGAACTTGCATCAGGTCTTCCTCTGAGGCGCTCGTGAGCTTGACCATCGTGGGGAAGTGGGAGGCCAGAAGCTCCGCAATCTCCGCTCCGACGTGGAAGATGCCCAGGGCGAAGAGGAGGCGCGGCATGGAGCGGTCTTTGCTGGCCGCGATGTTGTTCACGATCTTGGTGGCGAGAACGTCGCCCATGCGCTCCATGCCGAGGAGCTGCTCTTTCGTCACGCCGTACAGGTCGGCCACGTCCGCGACCAGGCGGGCCTCCAAGAGCTGGGCGCACCATTGCGCGCCAAGCCCTTCGATGTCCATGACGCTGGCGAAGTGCTTGAGGGCTTGAAAGATGCGGGCGCGGCACGAGACGTTGATGCAGCGGCTCATCGCCTCGTCCGGGTCGCGGACGACCGTGCCGCCGCAGACGGGGCAGAGGGCGGGCATCGTGAACGCTCGCTCGCTGCCGGTGCGGCGCTCGGTGAGAGGGGCCACTACCTGCGGGATCACCTCGCCCGCGCGCTCCACCACGACCCAGTCGCCGATGCGGAGGTCTTTGCGCCGGATGTCGTCCTCGTTGTGCAGGGTTGCCTGCTTGACGGTGACGCCGCCGACGGAGACCGGCTCCAGGATTGCGTAAGGGTTGAGGGAACCCGTGCGCCCGATGTTGATGCCGATGTCCAGGAGCCTGGTAACCGCCTGGCGCGCCGGCCACTTGTACGCGATGGCCCATCGGGGCTCGCGGCCTACCACGCCAAGGTCGTCCCACAGCGAGAGGTCGTTTGCTTTGATCACGGCGCCGTCGGTCTCGTACCCGAGCGGCTCGCGCGCTTCAAGCCACTTGTGATAGTAGTCCTTGGCGTCGGTGATGGCGTTGCAGAGACGCGTGTGGGGGTTGGTGCGGAAGCCGCGCTCGCGGAGCCAGGCTAGCAGTTCCCACTGGGTGGAGGGGAGTGCGGCGCCCTCAACGCTTCCGACGCCGTACACAAAGATGTCCAAGGGCCGGGAGGCGGTCACTGAGGGGTCAAGCAGGCGGACCGAGCCGGCGGCGCAGTTGCGCGGGTTGGCGAAGAGGGGATGGCCTTCTGCGGCGCGCTGCTCGTTAATCTGCTGGAACGCCTTGAGCGAGAGGTACACCTCTCCGCGCACCTCAATCAACGAAGGGGGCTTGCCGAGCATCCGCAGCGGGATGCTGCGGACGGTACGAAGATTGTTGGTGACCTCTTCCCCGCGCAGGCCGTCACCGCGGGTTGCCCCCTGAACGTAAAGGCCGTCGCGATAGAGAAGGGAGACGGCCAGGCCATCAATCTTGAGCTCGCAGGTCATGGCAAAGTCGCGGCCTTGCAGGAGCTTTCTGGTGCGCTCGTACCAGGCGCGGAGCTCGTCGTGGTTGAAGGCGTTAGCCAGGCTGAGCATGGGGGCGCCATGGACTACTTCGGCGAAGGCCGCCGCCGGTGAGGAGCCCGTTCGCTGCGTGGGTGAGTCCGGCGTAACCAGCTCGGGGTGCCGGGCCTCCAGCGCACGCAGCTCGCGCAGCATGGAGTCGTACGCCTCGTCGGAGATGACGGGCGCGTCCAGCACGTAGTACTGATGGTTGTGGTACGCTAGGTCCTTCCGGAGCTCGGCGACGCGCTTGACGACCCTGGGGTCCACTGCCACTTTGGGGCCTCATTTCCTGGACGTTTCCGGCGCATCCGACTATACTTGCCGCTGCCACTCGGCGCAAGGAGAAGGGATGGCCGCCGTTAGCCCGTTTCGGGGCTGGCGTTACAGTCCGGCCCTCGTCCCGGACCTCTCGCGCGTTGTCGCCCCACCCTATGACATCATCGGCCCATCCCTCCAACAGGCGCTGCATGAACGGAGCCCCTATAACGCCGTGCGTCTGGAGCTTGGCCTGCCGAAGCCAGGCGATGACGGTGGAGACAACGTCTATCAGCGTGCCGCGGAGGCGCTGCGCACCTGGCAGGCCCAAGGCGTGCTCGTCCGCGATGCCCAACCGGCCCTGTACCTTGCCGAGGAGGAGTTCCCGCTGGCGGGAAAGCCGAAGACCCGCCTTGTGGTTTACGCGGCGGTGACGCTGGAGCCGTGGGAGCGCGGGGTGGTCCTCCCGCACGAGGAGACGACGCCAGGGCCCAAGCAAGACCGGCTGAGCCTGTTGCGGGCGTGTACGATGAACATCAGCCCCGTCATGGGCCTTTACGAGGAGCGCGGGGGTTTGCACGCGTTCCTGACGCACCATGTCCAGACCGAGCCTCCCGCTGCAGGCCCCTTCACCGTCGAGGGAGTCACGTATCGCACTTGGGTCGTGCACGATCCGCTGCTGAACGGCCTGGTGCAGCAGGCGTTGCGGGATGAGCGGCTGTACGTAGCGGATGGCCACCACCGCTACGAGACCGCGCTCGCGTATGAAGGGGAGGCGGGCGCGCCGCTGCCAGGCGCGAAGCAGGTGCTCATGGGCCTTGTGAGCCTGGGTGACCCCGGCCTGGAGGTCCAGGCGTTCCACCGGACGCTGGCCGGCCTCACGAACGACCAGGCGGCCTCGCTGCGTCGGCGATTGCGGGAGACCTGTGAACTGGAGCCGTTCCCCACGAGCGGGACGCTGCGCGAAACGGCTGAGAGGCTGCTCGCGGCGCTGAAGGCGCAAGGCGAGACGCCGTGCTCGTTCGGTCTGCTTGACGAGAGCGGCCGCAGCGCCGCGCTGCTCCGGTTAAAGCCAGACGCCGTGCTGCCGGAGGCGCCGGTCACCGAGTTCAGGGCGTGCGAGCCGTGGGTGCTGCACAGGGCGATGCTCGACCCGGTTCTCGGGAGAGACGCCCTGCGCTACCTCGCCTTTCAGCACGGGTTGGACGAGGTGACGGACGCGCTCGCGGGTGGCCAAGCCCAGATGGCGTTTCTGGTGCGAGCCATCCCGCTCGGGTTGTTCAGACGAATAGTGGCCAAGGGCCAGCGGCTGCCTCCCAAGACCACCTACTTCTATCCCAAGCTGCCCACCGGCCTGGTGCTGCGGAGCCTGGAGGAGTAGGCCCTCCGCGATAGGCACGCTGCAAGCGGGCACCTCGTCGGGGATTCTGGCGCCTGACCGGGATGACCACAAGGGCCAGCACGTATAATAGACACGTCCGCCAGGTACACGCGAAGAAGCGTGGCGGACTTGGCCGGTGAAAATGTGAGACTGGTCAGAGAAAGGTGATAGGGATGCTCCGTGAAAAGCTTCAAGACGAGCTGAACCGGCAGGTCAACGCCGAGCTGTATTCAGCGTACCTCTACCTCTCCATGGCGGCCTACTTTGAGTCGGCGAACCTTTCGGGTTTTGCCCACTGGATGCGTGCCCAGCACGAGGAGGAGCATTCCCACGCGCTGAAGCTGTTTGACTACGTGACGGAACGAGGCGGCCGCGTCCACCTGCAGGCGATCAAGCAGCCGCCCGTTGAGTTCACTTCGCCGGTTGGTGTGATGGAGCAGACGCTGGCCCACGAGCGAGCAGTGACCGGCATGATCCACGCGATCTACGAGCTTGCGGCGAAGGAGCAGGACTACCCGACGCAGGTGATGCTCCAGTGGTTTATTGACGAGCAGGTGGAAGAGGAGAAGACCGCAGCCGACATCCTTGGCCACCTGAAGCTGATCGGCAACGACGGGGCAGGGCTTTTGATGCTGGACGCCCGCCTGGGTGAGCGGAAAGCAAAAGGCTAGCGGTTTTGAGTATTCCAGGTGATTCGTTGTAGCCCCGCGTCGTCATGCTGCCGTTGGAGTCGTACGCGTACCTGGCGCTTCCCGCCGCCGTGACCGCGTGCGGCTTGCTGCCGTGTGTGGCCAAGTCCTCATAGTCCAGAAGGCGAAGCTCGGGCCGCGTGTACTGACACGGTGAAACAAAGCGTTACATCACGCTAAGGGCGCCCCATCCTCTAAAAACGCACCCTGAAAAACTTGCTCAATGGCAGAGAGGCTAGTGCACCAAGCACTGTAGTTCCTGCGAAAAGTCCCACTATGTGATACTTGTAAGCCCAGGACGTAAGTAATGTGCCCACCGCAAGCGCAACAAATATGGACAAAGTTAAGTACGGAACTAGAGTCTTGCTGACATCCTTGCGCTTAATGGAGAACCACACTAACGGCAACACGGTAAGGACTATGTAAGTTACTGCAAACCCGACAAAAACCACTTATCACCTTGCGGCATACGATACCCCCGCGAGCATGTGGTTCCTCCACCGTTATCAAAGACGGGGATTATATACTTGATGAATATTCATCAAGTATATAATCCCCCATCCGACATATCCTTACACCTCTAAAGGTGCATGCCTCGAATGGAAGAAGTGGGTCTGTTGAGGACACGCTGGCGGGGCGAAACGTCGGGGTTAGGTGGACTTTGCGGGAGGCTCGGGTGCAGGGGGCTGCTGGCCGCCGGACATGATGTTCTGGGTCGCCTGGGTGGTGTAGTCCTGCACCACGGCCTCCAGCCTGCGGATCTCCTCAAGCACCTCAGAGCGCGAGTCCCAGCGCGCTTGCTCTCGCAACTCGGCGAGCTCCTGCTGGGTCTGCTGGATCCGGCCCATGAGCTCCAGCGCTTCTATCTCCTGGAGGGCGCGGCGCTTGAGGAGCTCCAGGTCCTGGAGGTCCTGTTCGGATTTCGCGAGGCGGGTGCGGGTCTCGGCCATCACGGCCAGGTATGCGTCTACGGCCAGGTTGCCGTTGACCGAGCGCGTTGGGACCCTGCGGAGCTGCTGGCGGAGGGCGGCTAGGTGGCGCTGTGTCTCGTGGTGGCGGCGCTCTACGCTGGCCAGAAGCAAACGCAGCCGGACAACAGAGCGGCCGATTCCCGTGGAAGTACGAAGCGGTACCGCCGGATCGTCCGCCCCAGAGTCGTCAACAGAAGGGTCGTCATGCCCGTTGGGGTCTTTGGACGTTGGCATGGCCACCTCCACTAGAGGACACTAAGGGCATGATACTACAAGTGGACCAGCTTGACGCTGGAGATGCCGGAGATAGCCCTGAGCTTCTCCAGCACCTGCGGAGGGACGTCGTTGTCTAGGCCGACGATCATGATCGCGTGGCCGCGCGGCTCCAGGCGGCCGACCTCCATGAAGCTGATGTTCACGTCATGCTGGCCGGTGATGGTGCCGACGGCGCCGATGAGGCCGGGCCGGTCGCGGTGCTCAATGAAGAGCATGTGGGGGCTGTCCGGCACCACGTCCAGCCACGAGCGGCTCACGCGGACGATGTGAGGCCCGCCGCGCGCGTACGTGCCCGCCAGCAGAACGGTGCCGCCCGAACCCACGACCTCCAGCGTGAACAGGCTGGGGTAGAGCTCCACGGCCGGGCCCTTCTGCTCTTCGATGTGTAGGCCGTGCTGTTGGGCGGTGAGGATGGCGTTGACCAGGTTGACCCGGTCGGCGCTGACCGGCTGGAGGAGTCCGACGACGGCGGATGCCTTCAGGATGGCGGTGTTGTGGTCGGCGATCTCGCCTTCGTAGCGGAGCGTGACGGCGCGGAGCTGCCCCTCTACCAGCTGGATGGCGATGCGGCCCAGCAGCGTGGCCACCTGCATGTACGGCGCGAGGGCCTGCTGGTCCTCCGCCGGCACGAACGGGACGTTGACGGTGAAGCGGGCGGCCTGGCCGTGCAGGACGGCGAGGACTTGTTCCGCTACCTCCTCCGCGACCGTGGCCTGCGCCTCCGCGGTTGAGGCGCCAAGGTGAGGGGTGGTGATGATTCGGGGGTGTCGCAAGAGCGGACCTGCAGGTGGAGGCTCCGACGCGTAGACGTCCAGCGCCGCGCCCGCCAGGTGGCCGCTCTCCACGGCGGCCAGCAGCGCAGCCTCGTCAATCAGCTCCCCGCGGGCCGCGTTGATAACCCGGGCGCCTTTTTTCATGGCGGAAAATTCTTTGCTGCCCAGCATGCCTTTGGTGCCGGCGGTCAGGGGCGTGTGGAGCGTGAGAAAGTCGGCGCGCGCGATGACCTGCTCCAGCGGGACCAGCTCCACACCCTGGCGGGCGGCGAGCTCCGCGCTGATGAAGGGGTCGTAGGCGAGCACCTTCATCAGCAGGCCGATGGCGCGTTTGGCAACCTCGGAGCCGACGCGCCCCATGCCCACGATCCCGAGCGTCTTGTTGCGGACCTCTACGCCGATGAACTCGGCGCGCTTCCACTCCGCTCGCTTGACGGAGGCGTCGGCTTGCGGGATGTTGCGCGCCATCGCCATGAGGAGCGCGATGGTGTGCTCGGCCGCCGCCACGGTGTTGCCCGTGGGGGCGTTCACCACCGCGATCCCTCGTCGCGTGGCGGCGTCCAGGTCAATGTTGTCCACGCCGACGCCCGCACGGCCCACCACGCGCAGGCGAAGGCCCGCTTCAAGCACGGGTGCGGTCACGTTGGTCTCGCTGCGGACGATGAGCGCGTCGTACTGCCCGATGATGCGCAGGATCTCGTCCAGCGGAAGGCGTGACCTAGCGTCCACTTCCACGCCGGGCGACTGGCGCAGAAGCTTGAGGCCGGCTTCGTGCATCGGGTCCGCGACGAGGATTTTTGTGCGCTCGGCGCTGCTGGTGCTCACGGTTGCGCTGAAGTCCTGCCCGTCGCCAGCGGCGCTCCGAGCTTGTCCAGGACGCGCTTGAGCGCCTGCGTTGCTTGGAGGATGTTCTGCTCGGAGACGAATCCCATGTGGCCGATGCGGAAGATCTTGCCAGCCAACGGGCCCTGGCCGCCGGCGATCACCACGCCCTCCTCGGTGCGGAGGAGCGTGCGGAGCGCGCGGTCTTCCACGCCAGGGGGGAGGTGGACCGCGGTGACCGCGTTGGAGGCGCGGCGCTCGTCCTGACAGACGAGGGACAGGCCCATCGTCTTGACCTGCCTGCGGGTCAGCTCGCCCAGGCGGGCGTGGCGCTTGAAGATGTTTTCCATCCCTTCCGACAGCATCTTGTCCAGCGCGAGGTCAAGCGCAAAGAAGACGGAGACGGCGGGAGTCCACGGCGTCTCGCCCTTCTCAAAGTTCTTCTTGTGGCGCGCCAGGTCAAAGTAGAAGCGTGGCATCCGGGCCTTTTGCGAGGCCTCCCAGGCGTGCGGACTCACGCTCACAAAGGCGAGGCCCGGGGGGACCATGAACCCCTTTTGGGACGCGCCCACGACGACGTCGCAGCCCCAGGCGTCCACGGGCAGGGGCAAGCACCCTAGGCTGCTCACGGCGTCCAGCAGGAGCAGCCGCTCGCGCTCCCGGACCACGCGCGCGATCGCCTCCAGGTCGTTCGTGACGCCGGTGGAGGTTTCGTTGTGCGTCACGGCCACGGCCTTGATAGCTGGGTCGGCGTCCAGCGCCTTGCGGACCTTGTCCGGGTCGGCGGCGGCGCCCCACGGGTACGCCTGGCGGACCACCTCCGCGCCGTACGCCTGCGCCACGTCGGCGAAGCGGTCGCCGAACGAGCCGACGGTGACCGCCAGCACCTTATCTCCGGGGGAGAGTGTGTTGACGATCGCCGCTTCCAAGCCGCCGGTGCCGGAGGTGGTGAGCATCAGCACGTCGTTGGACGTCTGGAAGACGGTCTTGAGGCGCAGGTTCACGCGGTTGAGGAGGTCCTTGAACTCCGGGCCGCGGTGGTTGACCATCTGGCGCGCGCCTGCCTGGAGCACGTCGGCAGGCACCGGCGTGGGGCCGGGGATGCGCAGGTTGATCGGCACGATGGCTCCTTCCGGCGGCGTTCAGCGCGGCGTCACGGCGCGCACGACAGCTATTGTACTACAGGTCGGTGAGGGCGGGAACTCACGCGATGGTGATGGAAGGGCCAACGTGTGGAGGCCGTTAGCGCACCACTCTGACGAACCGGCGCTTGCCGACGCGGATCACCTCGCCGCCTGCGAAGGATCTGGGCGCCTCGTCGGACGTGACGGGCGTTCCGTCCACCTCCACGGCCCGCTGCGTGATGAGGCGGCGCGCCTCGCTGATGCTCGGAGCGAGGCCGGCGTCCACCAGCAGGCGGCTGAGCCGCGGCACTTCGCCCGGCGGTAGCTTGTACGTGGGCACATCTTCCGGGAGCACCTTTTGCTGGATGACGCGCTCGAAGTGGGCTTGTGCTTCGCGGGCGGCCTCCTGCGAGTTGAGGAGCGCGACCACCTCAACAGCCAGCTGCTTCTTGAGCGTCATGGGGTTGATTGTACCGTGCTCCAGGGCGCGCGCCATCTCTACGATCTCCTCGTCCGGCACGTCCGTAACCAGCTCAAAGTAGGTCAGGATGGCAGAGTCGGGCAAAGACATCACCTTGCCGTACTGGTCCTCCGGCGGCTCCTCCATGGCGATGTAGTTCCCCAGGCTCTTGCTCATCTTGACCGCGCCGTCCGTCCCGACCAGCAGGGGGACGAGGAAGCACTGTTGCTGGCGCTGGCCCATCATCGCCTGGAGCTCGCGCCCGACCAGGAGGTTGAACTTCTGGTCCGTGCCGCCGAACTCCACGTCAGCGCGGATGGCCACGGAGTCGTAGGCCTGCAGGAGGGGGTAGAGGAGCTCAGTGATGGCGATGGGCCGGTTGGCCTCGAATCGCTTGCGAAAGTCCTCCCGCTGCAGGAACTGCGCGACGGTGAAGCGGGACGTCAAGCGGATGACGTCTGCGAGCGTGAACTTGCCGAACCACTCGCTCTGCCACACTACTTGCGTGCGTTCCTTGTCCACGATGTGGAAGAACTGGCGGAGGTATGTCTGGGCGTTCTGGCGGACCTCCTCGGCGGTGAGCATGGGGCGGGTAGCGGACTGGCCGCTCGGGTCGCCGATCTGGGCGGTCCAGTCGCCGACGATCAGGATGAGCTGGTGGCCAAGCTCCTGGAGTTGGCGCAGCTTGCGGAGCCCTACCACGTGGCCCAGCGTGAGGTCCGGCCTGGAGGGGTCAAACCCCATTTTGAGCCGAAGGGGTTTGCCCTCTTGCAGGAGGCGAACGAACTCAGCCTCGGACACGATCTCAGCGACGGCGCGCTTCGTGATGCGGTGGACGGTGGCCTGGTCAAGCGGCACTGTTGTCTCCCTTACTGCTTTCTTCGGGACTTCACGTCGCGCTCAAGGCGGAACCGCAAGCATGACCAGGTGTCGTCAATGGCGACGAGGGACACGCCGCGCAATCCCAGCCTCGCCAGGCCTTCCCAGCCGGTGTCGCGCGAGATGTCCATCTTGATCGCCGAGGTCTTCTTAGGATACGCGAACCAGAGCAGGCCGTTTGGCTTAGCGGCCTGGCCCGCCACGGGGGCGTATTGGTCAACGTCCGCTTTGCTCTGAACAAACACCTGGACAAAGTCCGCCTTTGGTCCACCAGCAGAGGTCACGAGTGTGGCGCCTTCCGGCAAAGCGTCAATGGCTTTGCGGTAGCCTGCCGGGCGTTCAGGACCAGCGCTGTGTGCCCGGGATTCAGGTCCAGCCTTTTCGTCAGCGCGCCCGTCCCGCCTGCACGTGGCGTGCCACGAAACGTCCCAGCGGGACCCGTCGCCATAGCTGTCTCCTTCATGGTATGGGCGAGCCGGCTAGCATCCACCCGGTCTCTCGGTGAGCGCGGCGGGCTTGTGCCACGTCGCGTTCCATTTGAGCTACCAGCGCGTCGGCGGACTCATAGCGTTGCTCGTCCCGCAAGCGCTCGGCAAACTCCAAGCTCATGGGCTGGGCGTAGACATCGCCCTGGAAGTCCATGATGAACGTCTCAACCGTGCGCGCCAGCCCCATCCCAAAGGTGGGGCGCACGCCGATGCTGGTGGCGGAAGGGTAGCGCTTGCCGCCCAAGTAGGTCCACGTGGCGTAGATGCCGTCCTTAGGGAGCGCCATCCGGGGCTCCACCACCAGGTTGGCGGTTGGGAAGCCAAGCGTTTTTCCACGGTGGTCGCCGTGCCCGATGGTGCCGTCGAGGCGGAACGGCCGGCCCAGCATCTTCGCTACGGTGAGGACGTCGCCGTCCTTAAGGCTCTGCCTGATGGCGGTGCTGCTTGCGACCAGGTTGCCCACGACGAACGGTCTGACGACCGCGACGGCGAAGCCGGACTGGCGGCCGATGCCCAAGAGCGCGTCCGCGGTCCCCTCCCGACCGTGCCCCATGGCGAAGTCGGGGCCGATCACCAGGCCGCGCACGCGGACTTTCTCTTGGAGGAGCGCCAGGAACTCGCTCGCGCGCAAGCATGAGAGGGGCAGGTCAAAGGTGATTGGCGCAAGCAGGTCAACTCCTTGAGTGCGGAGCAGCGCAAGCCGCCTGCTGGCCGTACAGAGGTAGGAGGTCTCCACGTCCGGGCGGAGTACCGAGCGGGGGTGGTTCAGGAAGGTGATCACCAGGCTCAGGGCGTTGGCCTGGGCTGCCTTGCGCTTGAGCTCTATGAGGAGCGCCTGGTGGCCGAGGTGGACGCCGTCAAAGACGCCGATGGTGGCAAACGTGTCACGCGGAGGCCGGACGGCGTCCAGCTCCTGAAGCGCCTTGGGCAGCGGTGGTTCTGGGGAGGGCACGTCGGTCGCGTCGCCTCAGACGGGTTGGGAGGATGGTAGCACTCACACTGTGCTGGGTCAACGCAACGCCGCCTTGGGAAAGGAGGCTGCTCTGCGCCCGATAGGCGGCCGGCCGCCTAGGAGGTCTTGAGGGGCATCTGGCTTTTAGGGGCAGGGTTGACCTGTTCTATCGCCGCATGGACCGCGCGCACGTTGTCCATGAGCTTCTGGAAGTTTTCAAAGGTCAATGACTGGGCGCCGTCGGAGAGCGCCTGGTCCGGGTTGGGGTGGACTTCGATGATAAGGCCGTGAGCCCCGGCGGCAACGGAGGCCATCGCCATTGGCTGGACGAGGTACCACTTGCCCGTGCCGTGGCTGGGGTCGGCGATGACGGGCAGGTGGCTCAACCGCTTGAGGACCGGGATAGCCGCAAGGTCCATGGTGTTGCGGACAAACTGCTCAAAGGTGCGGATGCCGCGCTCGCACAGAATAACCTGGTGGTTCCCGCCGGCCATGACGTACTCGGCGGCGAGCAGCAGCTCCTCGTACGTGGTCGCGAAGCCGCGTTTCAGCAGCACGGGCTTGGAGATGCGGGCGACGGCGTCCAGCAGGTTGAAGTTCTGGATGTTGCGCGCGCCGACCTGGAGGATGTCCGCGTAGCTGGCGACAACGTCCACGTCTTCCGGGGTCATGACCTCGGTGACGATGGGCAAACCCGTTTCCTCCCTCGCCTTGGCCAGGAGGCGCAAGCCCTGGACGCCCAGGCCGCGGAAGGTGTACGGGGAGGAGCGCGGCTTAAATGCGCCGCCCCGCAGAATGGCGGCGCCGGCCTCTTTGACCGCGTGCGCCGTGGCGAGCACCTGCTGTTCAGTTTCCACGGAACAAGGTCCTGCCATGACGGTGAGCTCTTTGCCGCCGATGGTGGTGTTGCCCACACGGATCAGCGTGTCGTCAGGGTGAAAGTCGCGGCTGGCCAGCTTGTACGGCTTGGAGACGCGAATGACCTCCGTGACGCCGCCGAGCAGCTCAAGCTCGGACTGAAGCTCCGGGTAGATGCGCCCGATGACGCCGATGATGGTACGCTCGACACCTCGCGAGAGGTGCGTGGTGAGACCGGCGCGCGCCTCCACCTGCCGGCGAACGCCCTCAATCTCCTGGTCTGTACAACCACTTCGCATCACGATGATCACGGAGTCTTCCTCCACCTGGCTGGCTCTCCAGCGAAGCCTTGTTCCCCCATCCGGCCGGCTTTGCTGTCGTGCGTAGCTGCTCAATTACCCGCTATGGGCGCGGCCCGCCTGTTACGCCCCTCTCGCGGAGGCCCTTTGCACCCCTCAGGTACACGTTGTTGATCTCCTCAGGTTTACGGTCCGTGTTGACGAGGAGCATCACCCTGATGCACTTCTTGACGGCGTCTGGCACGTTCATCTCGTGCCCGCACAGGAGGGCGACGTGCTCCCATCCAATTTGCCGCGCGCTCACCGCTGGGAACTCGGCGTTCAAGTCCGGTGAGGTGGTCAGCCACGCGGCGGCGATCTGGTCGGGCAACAAGTGGTTGGCGTCTACCAACGCCTCCAACAATTCCCGAGTAGCGGCTACGATGGCCTCCTTGGTGTTGGCGTCTGCTGTTGTGGCGCCGCGAACGCCACGGCATACCACCGTCACAGACCACTCCTTGGCGCGTCTCTCGTTACGCCCATCAATTGTGCCACAAACTGGCGCGCTTGGGGAATAGCCTGTCCGGTGGGGGCTCGCCCAATGACGTCCAGCAGGGCGCTGCCGACGACGGCGGCGTCCGCGAAGGCGCCCACGGCCGCCACGTGTTCCCGTCGCGAGATGCCGAAGCCGACAACAACGGGCAGCGAGGTGGCGCGGCGCACCTGCCCTGCCAGCTCCCATATGTCCTGCGCCAGGCTCTCGCGGGCGCCGGTGACGCCGGTCAGGCTGATGCAGTAGATGAAGCCGTGCGCTTGGGAGCACCCGGCGGCGATACGCGTCTGGCTGCTCGTTGGGGCCAGCAGCGGGATGAGGGCCAGGCCGGCGTCCTCGCACAGGCTGCGGAAGGGGGCCGCCTCCTCAGGAGGTAGGTCGGGGACGATGAACCCGTCCGCTCCCGCCTTGGCGGCGTCTCTGGCCGTGGCGGGAAGGCCGTGCGCGAGAAGGGGGTTGTAGTAGCTCATGAAAACCAACGGGACCTGCCCCTTCTGGCGCCGCACGGCGGCCGCGAGTTCCAGGCAGTGGTTGAAGGTCACGCCCTGGCGAAGCGCGTGAAAGCCGGCCTGCTGGATCGTCGGCCCGTCGGCCAGCGGGTCGCTGAACGGTACGCCCAGCTCCACGACGTCGGCGCCAAGCTCTTCCATCGCCATGACCAGGCCCAGGGTCGTTTCCAGGTCTGGGTACCCCACGGTAAGGTAAGGGATGAAGCCTACTTGGCGTTGTTGGATCCGAGCGCGGAGACGGTCTTCTATGCGCTGCCAGCCCATACGCCTGCCTGTGCTTTCAGTCTGCTGCCTAGCCACCATGGGGCCACCACCCTAAGGGGATAAGCTCGGTACAAGCACGACGAGCCAAGCGATTCGCCTGGCCCGTCTGGAAGCTCTGCGGAGTGGTGATGACGAGCTACGAATCCTTAGCGCCTTTTGTCTTGATGAAGTCCACGGTCTCCTGAATGGTGAGGATCTTCTCGGCCTCTTCATCGGAGATTTCAATGGGTACGCCATCAGAGGAGAACTCCTCTTCAAGCGCCATGATCAGCTCCACGAGGTCAAGAGAGTCTGCGTTCAGGTCTTCCGCGAATGAGGCCTTCGGCGTTATCTTGGACTCTTCAACGCCAAGTCGCTCCATGGTGATCTTTTTGACGCGCTCGTAAACCGTTGGCATGGTATCGTCCTCCGGGCCTATGTTTTCGTGTCTTGGCGCGCGCGGTGGTGTTCTTTGTCCATGACCGACCCCAGCACCCCGTTGATGAAACGAGGAGAGCTTTCGCTCCCGTAGAGCTTGGCCAGCTCCACAGCCTCGTTGATCGCTGCCTTGGGAGGGGTCTTGGTAGCCGTCACCTCAAAGATTGCCATCCTCAACAGGTTCCGGTCAATGGGGCTGAGCTGGGAAACCGGCCACGCAGGGGCCAATTCTTGGATCTGCTGGTCAAGCTCCTCTTTCTTGGCGACAACACCTTCGATCAAGTCGTGGGCGAGGCCCAACACCTCTGAGGTGAGATACCTCTCATACCGTTCCCATGCCAGGCACCGTGGAACGGGATGTTGCGCCACGTCCACCTCGTAAAGGACGGCCAGCGCTATGGCGCGGGACTTCCGCCGGGGAGAAAACTCCCCAAAGATGAACTCCAGGTCGTCTTCTTGGTCATCATCCTCCACCTGCGGGAGTGGATCAAGAGAGACCTGGTCGCTAGCCTGCTGTGGCTTGGAGTGTTTGGACATCACTGATGTTGAAGGTGCGAACGTCTGGAACAATACGTTTTAGCAGATTAGTGAGCACTCGTCCAGGGCCGAACTCGTAGGCTTGGGCGATTCCCATCTTCTGGAGGCAGAGCATTGACTGGTGCCACTGCACACAGCCCACCAACTGCTTGCGGAGCGCGTCGCGGATCTCCTGGGGCGTGCTGATGGGTCTGGCGGACACGTTGGCGATGACCGGCGCGGAAGGAGTCCGGATATCCGCCGCATCAAGCGCGGAAAGGAACTCGCCGAGGGCAGGTCCCATGAGCCTAGAGTGGAAGGCGCCGCTGACCGGCAACGTGATGGTGCGAGTAGCGCCGCGAGCGGTGAGGAGGTCGAGCGTTCTTGCCAGGGCAAGCCGGTCGCCGGCGATGACGATCTGGTCGCTGGCGTTGATGTTAGCGATTTGCACCCCGGTCTCTTGGCAGACCTCTTCCACGGTGAGCTCGTCAAGGCCAAGGATGGCCGCCATGCCCCCTGGGCGGATCCCGGAGGCGTGCTGCATGGCTTCGCCCCGCGCCCGGACCAGCCTTGCGGCGTCTCCCAGTTTCAGCGCGCCGGCCGCTACGAGGGCGGTGAACTCACCTAGGCTGTGTCCAGCCAGGGCGGACGGCTTGAGGCGGCTGTGAGGGGGGACGGTCTCCTCCAGCGCGCGCAGCGCGGCCACACTGGTTGCCAGAATAGCGGGCTGTGCGTTGGAGGTCAGGCGCAGGTTCTGCTCGGGGCCTTCAAAGACCAGCCTGCTCAAATGGAGGCCAAGGGCGTCGTCCACCTCTTCAAAAACTCTTCGGGCGGCGGGGGAAGCCGCAGCCAGGTCGCGGCCCATGCTGACCTGCTGGGTCCCCTGGCCTGGGAACAGGAACGCTATCTTTGGCGTCCCGTCCCCTGGCGTGCTGTTCTTATCGTTCACGTAGTCCATCCTCTCAGGTTTTACGTCGGCATGAGGCGTCGCTGTGACGCGGGTGTGAGGCTGTCTCACTACGAAGTAGCCTCAGGCCCCTCGGGGATAACGGCACGGCCACGGTAGTAGTGGCAGCTGGGGCAAACTCGGTGGAGCAGCTTAGGCTGGTGGCAATGAGGGCACTCGCCGACACCCTGGACGGCAGCCTTGTAGTGGGCGGCGCGGGAACGCTGTTTTGACGCGGACATTTTTCGCTTCGGTAGCGGTGGCATCCGTATCCTTTTCTCTTGGGAGCTCAGGCGTTCTTAGCGAGCATGTCCCCGAGGGCGTTGGTGCGGGGGCCAATGGGGCGCTTGGGGCACGAGCAGGCGGCGTCATTCAGATTGATTCCGCATTGAGGGCATAGGCCGCGGCAGTCCTCCCGGCAGAGCGGTTTCATTGGTAGGCCGGCCACGGTGTACTGCCGGACCGCTTCCGAGAGGTCCAACGTATGGGAACCGTCAATGATAAACAGGTCCGAGATATCGGCCTCCGAGTCGGCAGCAAGTTCACTCGCGATCTCTTCCTCCGGGACGTACTCTTCATCAAAGGTGAAACCCAGCGAGAGATGAACCGACTCAAGGCAGCGGCCACACAGGAGGGTAGTGGCTACCTGGAGCTCGCCGTGGGCCCATATCCCCTTATCGGTGCGGGTGAGATCGACTTTGCCCTTGGCCCTGCCAGACTCACCCGGTTCGATGTTCTCTTTAAGGATATAGGTCCGCTTTGACCCCTCCGGGTCTTGTAGGAGCTGCGCAACGTTAAATCGCATGATTCGGTTCCTCAAGGGATTATATGTAGACGACCGGTGTGTGTCAAGCATCGTAATAGGAACGGCCTCTCAATACGAAAAGCTCCGCATCTTGAACGGAAACCAGGGTGTTGACATAAGGTGGGTCAGCTATGCCGCCCCTGATGGAGAGGTCAGGACCCTGGGCCGCGCTCCCCAGCGTTCGTCGTGCGCATGCGCCAGCGCCCTGAGACGCTGCTGGTACTCGGGTGTGGACAGGCTTCCCGTGGTCATGATCAGGGCGTCTTCCCCGTTGTCTGCGTAGTACCGCTTGCGTTGCCCCGCCACAGCAAATCCGTACTTAGCGTACAGGTTTTGGGCGGCACGGTTACTCTCCCGGACCTCCAGGGTCGCTACTCTTGAGCCGTGCCGCAGGGCCAGCTCCAGCGCGCCAAGGAGCAGCAACTCTCCAACACCGCGCCGGCGGTGCGTGCTTAAGACGCCTACGGAGATGATGTGCGCCTCATCCGTCATGGACCAGGTGCCCACGTACCCGACGACGTGCTGGCCGTGAGCGGCAACGTTCGCCGGCGCCGTCTGCTGGTCAGCCACGCCAAGGAGCCAGTAAAGCCCGCGCTTCCACAGGGGAAGGCGTTTCGTGGGCGTGGGCGGGAGCGCATCCGCCGGGGGAGGCGCGGGCTCCCACGCTACGAGGTATCTGGCTGAGGCGCTCTTTGCCTCACGCCCGAAGGCGGTTGGCGGCCACAGCTCTGGGAAGGCGTCACGCTCCAGTGCGGCGAGCTGCTGGACGTCTCGGAGCTCCAGCGGGCGGAGCGCGAAATCTGACTGCTGGCGTGGTTGGGGAGACGATGGTGCTGTCATACGCGGCAGGCCCATTGTAGGGGTTCGCGGGGAGCGGGGCTAGTCCTTGTACCCTTTCCGGCGCGCTGCCGTTATAGTAAACGCCACAGGCGTTGGCGGCGTGCCGACCAGCGCCCGGAGGCGATGGTGCAGGATCTCGATGCCCTTGTACGGGGAGCACAGCAGGGGAGCCAGGGGGCGTTCGCCCAACTGTACGAGGCTTTTTTGACCGGCTCTACCGGTACATGCTCGTGCGCGTTGGGTCAGCGCAGGAGGCCGAGGACCTTACGCAGAAGGTCTTTGTTAAGGCGCTAAGGGGCATCAAGGAGTACCGGTTCCAGGGCAAGCCGTTCGCGGCCTGGCTGTTCCGCATCGCCCACAACGTCGTTATTGACCGCCACCGGCAGCACAAGACGGGTCCAGAGCTCCCGCTGGACGATGTGGAGCCGATCTCGTCGTCTGAGGACGTGGCGAAGGAGGCACTGCGCGCCATTGATCTGGCCCAGGTTATGCGCGCTATGGAGCAGCTCACGGAGCTTCAGCGGAGGTGGTGCTCTGCCGTTTTGTCGCCGAGCTGTCGTTGGCGGAGACGGCCCAGTCCATGAACCGGGACGTGAATGCCGTTAAAGCCCTTCAACACTCCGCGCTGAACGCGCTGAGGCGCGCCGTGGAGCGGCAGTCTCTTCCCACCCGCCAGGGGGACCCATGAACGAGCAGCGGCTTGACGAGACTCTAAACGACGCCTGGAGCGCCTGGGCCAGGGCGCCTCAATGGCGGAGTGCCTGGGCCGATACCCAGACCTGGCGCTGGAGCTAGCGCCTCTTCTTCAGCTTGCCAGGGCTACCACGCGGACGGCTTTGGCGGTCCAGCCTGCCCCAGAGGTGAAGCGGGCGGTCCTGAGCCGGCTGTTGGAGCGGTGGCCCGGGCGTTCCTATCATTCAGGAATTGGACGATTCCTCTGGATGGTGCCCAGGCTCGCCCTAGCTGGGCTGGTGGTGGCGGCTGCCCTCTCGCTGGGAGGCTGGGCGACGGTGAGCGCCTCCTCGGACAGCGCGCCAGGAGAACCCCTCTACCAGGTCAAAATGGCGCGCGAGCGTGTCGCCTTCTCCTTCTTCGCCCGGAGCGACGAGGAGAAGGCGTTGCGGTACGTGTGGCAGGCGGAGGAGCGGAGCAAGGAGCTGGAGAAGCTGACGAGACGGGGGGCCAGCGAGGCGCGGCTCATGTCCGTGTCGCGGAAGTCCACCGGACGCGCGCCGCGCGATGGTGTTCGTGGCCCGCACGAAAACGCCAGCACCGCCGGGGGAGAGGCGGGAGACTTTGCTTCCATCTGGGCGCGCATCCGGGGCGCCGAGCGCGGCCGCGCCCGCTCCGGCGGCGGCCCCCGCGACGGCGATGCGGGCCCGTGAAACGGAGGTCACGATTACGGTGGAGGGCGCCGCAGCCCCCGAGGCGCAATCGTTCGGAAGCGATACCGCTCAGCTCCAGGCGGACGCAGGAGCGGCCCCTGCCCCGATCGCCACGTTGGAGCCTTGGGAAATCGCGCTCCACCAAAAGGTCCAGGCACGGCTCCTCCGCGCGCTGGCTCTGCACAGGAGGCTCGGGACCGGCTACCGGAGGGGCTCACCCCCCAGGAGATCAAGCGGCTTGAGGACGCCTTCCAGCAAAGACTTGAGGAGTGGCGCACCTTCCTCCAGATGCTGGAGAGCGGGGACATCTCGCTAGAAGAGCTCCCTGGCCTGTTGCCCCGTTTCTTTCCGGCTGACCCATTCCGCGCCAACGGTGGATAGCGGAGCAGAGTCTGTAGTTCTCGCGCTGCAACGCCCCAGGCGGCTATAATCGAAGCTGAGGGAGCGTGCATGCGAGTCATCATTCGTCTTGCCGCTTTAGCTTGGCGGTACCCCTGGCAGTTGTTGGGCGCGTATCTGTGCCTGATTGGCGCGAGTGTTGCCACGCTGGCCGTCCCCAGACTCCTTGGTTCAGCCGTTGACCATGCGCTGAGCGAGGAGAAGATGTCCGCCCTGGTGGCCTTGGCCCTGGCCATCGTGGGGGTAAGCGCCCTGCGAGGAGTCCTCTCCTACGGCCTGACCTACTTGAGCGAAGCGGTGGCCCAGCGGGTTGCTTACGCCCTGCGGAACGAGTTGTACGACAAGCTGCAGCACCTGAGCTTTGCCTACCACGACCGGCAAAAGACGGGTGACCTGATGTCCAAAGCCACCGCGGACGTAGACGCAGTCCGGTGGTTTATCCAGTTGGGCCTGCTCCGAACGGTGCAGCTTGTGGTGCTGCTGGGCGGCGCCGCCGGCCTGATGCTCGTGGTCAACTGGCGGCTGGCGCTGGCGAGCCTGGTTGTGCTGCCCTTCGCGCTCTGGCGGTTTGGCGCGCTGCGACTGTCCTTAATGCAGGCGTGGCAGCGGATCCAACGGCTGCTCGGCGAGATGACGACGGTGCTCCAGGAGAACCTGACGGGAACGCGGGTCGTCCGCGCGTTTGGCGCCGAGGAGTTTGAACAAGCCAAGTTCAACGCCAAGGCGCAGGCGATAGCCGACGCCTCCCTGGAGGCGAGCATGCTGCAGGCGACGAACAGCGCCCAGATGGGGCTGACGTTTGCTTTCGCGCTGGGCATCATTCTGCTGGTCGGCGCCGCTGAGGTCGCGAACGACCGCCTGACCGCGGGCGAGCTGACGCAGTTCATCTTCTACCACACCCTTATCGCCATGCCGATGCGAATGATGGGGTTCGTGGTCAACGTCATCTCGCGGGCGTATTCCGCCGGGCTGCGCATCTTTGAGGTGCTGGACGCGGCCTCGCCAGTCCAGGAGAAGCCGGAGGCGCAAGAGCTTGGCCGGGTGCGCGGGTACGTGCGCTTTGACCGCGTGAACTTTTCGTACCGGGACGGCGCGCCGGTGCTGGAGGGGATCTCCTTTGAGGCGAAGCCGGGCCAGGTGGTGGCCCTGCTGGGTGCGCCCGGGAGCGGCAAGACCTCTATCGTGAACCTCATTCCGCGCTTCTACGACGTGACGGGGGGCGCGGTGACGCTTGACGGGATTGACGTGCGGGACGCGACGCTGGCCTCGCTCCGGCGCAGCGTTGGCATCGTGATGCAGGACGTGTTTGTGTTCTCCGCCACGGTGCGGGAGAACGTCGCGTACGGCCACCCGGACGCTTCGGACGGGGACGTGGAGCGCGCCGCCCGCATCGCCCAGCTCCACGAGTTTATCGCGTCGCTTCCGGAGCGGTACGACAGCCTGGTGGGGGAGCGCGGGGTGACGCTCTCAGGTGGGCAGCAGCAGCGCCTCGCCATTGCGCGCAGCGTGCTGCTGGACCCGCCGGTCCTCATTCTGGACGACACGATGTCCAGCGTGGACGCGGAGACGGAAGCGCGGCTGAAGCAAGCGTTGGCCGAGGTGATGCGGGGCCGCACGACGTTCGTAATCGCGCACCGGCTGAGCACCGTGCTCGCCGCGGACCTGATCCTCGTGCTGGACAAAGGCCGCATCGCGGAGCGCGGCACGCACCGGGAGCTGCTGGAACATGGCGGCCTGTACCGCGAGATCTACGAGCTGCAGCTCCTGCCGGAACGGGAGCTGGCGACGGCGGGCGGCGTTGATGGCCACCAGACTGGTGACGGCCGCGCGCTCCCCGAACGCCGGACGCCGGGCGGGCCGAGGACGGGGGCGCAATGACCTGGCACCACCACGGGATGGGAGGCAAGGGCGAATACCTGGACGAGGATGTCCTGGGCAGACCGTACAACCACCGTGTGGTCTCGCGGATGCTCACGTTCCTACGCCCTTACCCGCGCCCGCTTACGGTCAGCGTGTTTTGGATGCTGGTGAATACCGGCGCCACCGTAGCCAGCCCGTGGATCATCAAATTTGGGATTGACCGCATCCTGGAGCGGCGCGAGGTGGGCGCCGTCTGGCTCCCGTTGGCGCTGTTCGCGGTCGTCGCGCTGGTGGGGTACGGCGCCAGCTACCTCCACCTCGCCGCGCTCACGCGCGTCAGCCAGGGCGTGCTCTACGCGCTGCGGACCGCGCTGTTCGCGCACCTGCAGCGGCTCTCCATCTCGTTCATGGACCGGAACGAGACGGGGCGCATCATGTCCCGCGTGCAAAACGACGTGACGCAGCTCCAAGAGTTCCTCTCGGTTATGGTGCTGTCGCTGGGCGACGTGCTGAGCCTTGGGGGCATCGTGGCGGCGATGTTCGTGATGGATACCAAGCTGGCGCTGCTGACGCTGTCGGTGGTGCCGGTGCTGTTCCTGATCATGGCGGCGTGGCAGCGGGCGGCGTGGCGCTCCTTCATGCGGGTGCGGCGCGCCATTTCGGTGGTGAACGCGGGGCTGCAGGAGAACATCACTGGGGTGCGCGTGGTGCAGGCGATGAGCCGCGAGGGGAGGAACCTGCAGCGGTTCGACAGCCTGAACCGCGAGAACCTTCAGGCGAACCTGCAGGCCACGCGCCTCTCTGCCGCGCTCATGCCGGTGGTGGAGATTCTTACGGCGGTGTCCATCGGCCTGGTGGTCATCTTTGGGGGACGGGCGGTGCTCAACGGCACGCTGGCGGTGGGCACGCTCGTGGCGTTCGTGCTGTACATCCAGCGGTTCTTTGACCCGGTGCGCAACCTGACGATGCAGTACACGCAGCTCCAGCGGGCGATGACCTCGGGCGTGCGCATTATGGAGCTGTTGGAGACGGAGCCGCAGGTGCAGGACGCGCCCGACGCGGTGGAGCTGCCGCCGCTCAAGGGCGACATCCGCCTGGAGGGGGTGCGCTTCGCGTACCGGCCGGACCAGGAGGTGCTGAAGGGGATTGACCTGCACATCAAGGCGGGGCAGACGGTGGCGCTGGTGGGCCCCTCCGGCGCGGGCAAGACGACGCTGGTGGCGCTGCTGGCGCGTTTCTATGACGTGACGGGCGGGCGCATCCTGCTGGACGGGTACGACGTGCGTCAGGTGACGGGCGCCTCTCTGGCGCGTCAGCGGGCGATGGTGACACAGGAGCCGTTCCTGTTCTCCGCCACGGTGCGCGACAACATCCGGTACAACCGTACGGAGGCCACGCAGGAGCAAGTGGAGGCGGCGGCGCGCGTGGCGAACGCGCACGAGTTCATCACGCGGCTGCCGCTGGGGTATGACGCGGTGCTCGAGGAGCGCGGTCAAAACCTGAGCCTGGGGCAGCGGCAGATGGTCAGCTTTGCGCGCGCAGTGCTGGCGGACCCGCGCATCCTGATCCTGGACGAGGCGACGGCGAACATTGACACGCACACGGAGCAGCTCATCCAGGAGGCGCTGGCGCGGGTGCTCCAGGGCCGGACGGCGGTAGTGATTGCGCACCGGCTGTCCACGGTGCGCTCCGCGGACATGATTGTGGTGGTGGACGGCGGGCGGATTGTGGAGCAGGGGACGCACCAGGAGCTGCTGGCGCGGGACGGGCTGTACGCGCACCTGTACAAGACGTACTTCACGCAGGCGGAGGCGGTGGAGGCGAAGGGGTAAGCCACGGGTCTGAGGGATAAGCGGCTCGCCCTTTGACAAGCTCAGGGTGAGCGGTGTTTGAGTTGCACGACCCCGCTCATGATTCGACAAGCCCGTTCGCTTCGCTCAGGGTCTTCAGCTCACTACGAGCGGATTTTGTGTCCGCGGTGTCCCGGGTGGACTTAGTTGTGGTGCTGGCGAAGGTCGGCGCCTCGGCGCAGTGTTGCGGGTAGAATCTGAAAGTTTCCGGTGACTGCTTATTTCTTTGGTGGTGGAGGAGGGGGCGGCACGTAATCTTCTTTAAGACCTTCGACACCGTCTCCTCCTTCGGTTGTTGTTGAGAGCTTGTCCTTGGGGGGAGGTGGTGGGGGCACTTAACCTCCTTTAAGTTGTTCTGGATCTTTTGGGGACTCGGGGTCTGCTTGTTGTCCTTTTGGCACCTTTATCCACCTCCTGGCCAGTTTAGCCGCACAAAGACTATGAGCATGACAACTCCAACGACAAAGAAGACACCAGCCAATATGTTTGCTCCTATAGTAGCTTTCTTCCAACACTGCCCAATCTGTTCGTTAACGTCGGAATGCTTAGCGCTCAACGCGTTGTCCACAGCCCGTATCTGGGCACCGAGGGTCTGATAGCTGAAGAAAAAGGAGCCTAATACTGTCGAGGGGGTTCCCGCCCACAAACACCAGGCAGAGATGAGTATCCAGGATGTTGTGACATGGGCTTCTCCGACAAAACTATCGGCGAAGGTAAAGGAGATCCCTATCGCACCAACTGCCAACACCAACAGAGTTCTGTCCCATTGTGTCTGAGCAGCCTGACGAGCATCTACTAGATGTCGTCGGTATTCCCTTAGTTGTTCGTTGTCCTCGGGTGTCAGCCGATCCCCAAGATCTTGTAAAACGCTGTCTTCGGTGAGGCTTCACTACACCAGTTTCCCCTGCTCGCGGTCGGGGGCGAGGTGGCGGGGGAGGGGGACGCCCAGGTGCTCGTAGGCGAGGCGGGTGGCAGCGCGGCCTCGGGGGGTGCGCTCCAGGAAGCCGAGCTGGAGCAGGTACGGCTCGTACACCTCCATGACGGTGTCGGGCTCCTCGCCGATGGCGGCTGCGATGGTCTCGAGGCCGACGGGGCCGCCGCCGTACTTCTCCACGAGTGCGCTCAACAGCTTGACGTCCACGCTGTCCAGGCCGACGGGGTCAATCTGGAGGCCTGACAGCGCCTTCTGCGCGGTGGCCTTGGTAACGACGCCGTTGCCCTTGACCTGGGCGTAATCGCGGACGCGGCGGAGCAACCGGTTTGCGATGCGTGGGGTGCCGCGCGCCCGTTGTGCGATCTCGTCGGCGCCGCCAGGTTCAATGCCCACGCCGAGCGCCTTGGCGGAGCGGTTCACGATCGTCACCATCTCGTCGGTTGAGTAGTAGTCCAGCCGGTAGGTGGAGCCGAAGCGGTTGCGCAGCGGCGCGCTGACGAGGGCGTAGCGGGTGGTAGCGCCCACGAGCGTGAACGGCTTGAGCGGGATGCGGAGCATGCGCGCGCCGCCGGGGCCTTTGCCGGGCACCACCACGTCCACGCGCTGCTCTTCCATCGCGGGGTAGAGGACCTCCTCAACGATGCGGCCCAGCCGGTGCACCTCGTCCACGAAGAAGACATCGTGCGACTCCAGGATGGTGAGCAGCGAGGCCATCTCGCCGGGCTTCTCGATCGCGGGGCCGGAGGTGATGCGGATGTTGACGCCCATCTCCTGCGCGATGATGTGCGCGAGCGTAGTCTTGCCGAGGCCGGGAGGGCCGTAGATGAGGACGTGCTCCAGCGGCTCCTTGCGCAGCTTGGCCGCCTGGATGGCGATGCGCAGGTTTTCCTTGACCTGGGCCTGGCCGACATACTCGTCCAGCAGGCGCGGGCGGAGGGTGCGATCCAGAGAGAGGTCTTCAGGGGTGGGGGTGCTGGCCACCAGCCTGCGGGCCATTGTGCTCCTTTGCGCGTTTGGAGGCGGCGCTTGCCGTTCATGGTACGAGTAGAACACGTGAGCGTCAAGGCGAGGCGTCTCGGCTTGCCATTCTGAGGGTATTCCACTGCGGCCACGTGTTACAGGCGGGTCGTGCGGGGAGATTCTTCGCTTCGCTGAGGATGACAGGGTGGTGGCGCTCCTCCGGCGGCCATGTGTTGCGGCCGCGACGTGGCGGAGATTCCTCGGTCGTCCTTTCCACGGAAGGATTCCCTCAGAATGACAACGGGGGTGGCGATGACGCGTTTACGCCGTCAGCCACAGCACAGTGACGAGGAGCCAGCTCGCCTCGTTGCCTAGCTCGCTGAGGAGCGAGCCGCGGCGGTTGCGGTCCCAGCCGGCCTCGCGGATGGAGAAGGCGAGCTGGAGGATGCGGGCACAGATGGTGACGTGGCCGGTGAGAATGGCGAGTCCCGCGATGCCGGAGCCGCCTTCCATAGCGATCTTGACGGCGAGGACTACCTGGGGGACGCTCTTGAACGCCAGGGCGAGCGAGCCGCGGAGGATCGGGTCACGCAGCGGCAGGCCACGGTACGCAAGTGCAAGCGCGGCGACGGTGACGGCGACGCCCGCCGTCGTGATGCTGTCGCGGCTGTCCCACCGCGACGAGCTTTGCACCAGGAAGGTGACCAGGCCTGCGGCGGCAAAGAGGCTCCACCAGACGTAGCCGAGCAGGCTCTGGATGGTGATGCGGCTTGGCTGCGCGGCATGGGCGCGCGCCGTGAGGACGACGTTGAGCAGCAGGAAGACGAGCCAGTAGAGGAACCAGGTGACGTTGACGCCCTCCTGGCTGGAGACGAGCCGCACGGCCTGGCTGACGCCGAAGACGCCCGCGGCGCCGGCCTGCACCAGGAAGAGCAGGTCGGTGAAGAGGGCGCGGCTCAGTAGACGGGTTGGCCCTGGCTTGCTCTCCACGTGGCACCGTTCACCGGTTCGGAGCGCTGGTGCACGTAAGAATACCCGCAAGCGTTCCGTGTTGCTAGTGGCGGGTCGCAAATGGCTCGGGGTGACACGAGGCCGCTCATCCTGAGCCTGTCGAGGGATGCGCTCCTCCGGCGGCCTTGCGGTGCGGCAACGACGTGCGGGGAGATTCCTCGCTTCGCTCAGAATGACACGGAGGTGCTCAGAATGACAGGGTGCTGTGCCAGTGGCGAGTCGTAAATTGACGGCGCTCACCCGCTAGGGCTACACTCTGGGCAGACCGTGTTTGGCGGGCTGCAAGGAGGCCATCATGGCGCAACGCAGGACGAAAGAACAGTGGCGGGAGCAGACGCTGAAGCCGGCTGTCCAGCGCGCTCCGGAGCGGCAGCCCGGCTTTGAGACGGAGTCCGGCATCCCCCAGGAGACGGTGTACGCGCCGGACGACCTGGAGCGGCTTGGTTTTGACTACGAGCGGGACCTTGGCTTCCCTGGGGAATACCCGTACACGCGGGGCGTGCAACCCACGATGTATCGCGGCCGCACCTGGACGATGCGGCAGTATGCCGGATTCGCCACCGCGGAGGAGTCGAACCGGCGCTATCGCTTCTTGCTGGAGCAGGGGCAGACCGGTCTCTCCGTGGCGTTTGACCTGCCGACGCAGACCGGCTACGACTCGGACGACCCGATGGCGCTGGGCGAGGTTGGCAAGGTGGGCGTGCCCATCGCGTCGTTGCGGGACATGGAGGTGCTGCTGGACGGCATCCCGCTCGACAAGGTGAGCACGTCCATGACGATCAACGCCACCGCGTCCATCCTGATGTGCCTGTACGCGGCGGTGGGGAAGAAGCAGGGCGTGCCGCTGGACAAACTGGAGGGGACGCTCCAGAACGACATACTCAAGGAGTACATCGCGCGCGGGACGTACATCTACCCGCCGCGCCCATCCATGCGGCTGGTGGTGGACGTGTTCAAGTTCTGCACCAAGAGCATGCCGAAGTGGAACACCATCAGCATCAGCGGGTACCACATGCGCGAGGCCGGATGCACGGCGGCGCAGGAGCTGGCGTTCACGCTGGCGGACGGGATCGAGTACGTGCAGCAGGCGGTGAACGCGGGCCTGGACGTGGACGAGTTCGGGCCGCGACTGTCGTTCTTCTTCGCGTCGCACAACAGCCTGCTGGAAGAGGTGGCCAAGTTCCGCGCGGCCCGGCGGATGTGGGCGAAGATCATGCGGGAGCGGTTCAAGGCGAAGAACCCCCGCTCCTTGACGCTGCGGTTCCACACGCAGACGGCGGGCGTGACGCTGACGGCGCAGCAGCCCGACAACAACGTCATCCGGTGCACGGTGCAGGCGCTGGCCGCGGTGCTTGGGGGGACGCAGTCGCTGCACGTGAACTCGCGGGACGAGGCGCTGGCGCTGCCAACGGAGGAGTCGGTGCAGATCTCGCTGCGGACGCAGCAGGTGCTGGCCCATGAGAGCGGCGTGGCCGACGTGGTGGACCCGCTCGCTGGCTCCTACTACGTGGAGGCGCTGACGAATCAGCTTGAGGAGGCGGCGCTCCAGTACATCCGCCGCATTGACGACCTGGGTGGCGCGCTCGCCGCGCTGGAGCAGGGGTTCCAGCAACGGGAGATCGGCGACGCGGCGTACAAGCACCAGCGGCTGGTGGAGCAGGAGAAGCGGGTTATCGTGGGCGTGAACCGGTACCGCACCGAGGAACTGTCGGTCAAGGAGATCCTTCGCGTGAACAAGCAGCACCAGGAGCAGCAGGTCGCCAATCTCCAGGAGGTCCGGCGCAAGCGGGACAGCCACCGCGCGCAACAGGCGCTAAGGGGCCTGGAGGCGGTGGCGCGCTCCACGGAGAACACGGTTCCCGCCGTCATGGAGTGCGTGGAGGCGTACTGCACCGTAGGGGAGATCGCGGGCACGTTCCGCAAGGTGTTCGGCGAGGCGAGGCACCAGGTGACGGTGTAGGGCAGGGCCTAGACCCTGCACCCTTCCCGGCGTTTGGACTGTGGGCGGCAAGGCAAACGCGCTCCGCCAGCAAGGTACTAAGGGGCGGTTGGAGCAGACGATGGCGGTCCATGTAGTGTCCGCAGGCCCACGCCCTTCATGGCGTTTGGACTGTGGGCGGAAGGACACACGCCTTGCGCCTGCTGGGTTTGAACAGGAGCAAGCGGTGACCATCAGCTAGGGGGTTTCTTGATGGCTGACATCCTGCTGAACGAAGAGGAGCTGATGCTCCGGAGCGCGGTGCGTGCGTTCGCGGAGAAGGAGCTTGCGCCGCGAGCTGAGGGGCTTGACGCGACGGAGCACTTCTCTTGGGAAAACTGGAAGGCCATAGCGAAGCTGGGGCTTTTCGGCATCGGTCTGGACGCGCGGTTCGGCGGGAGCGGCGGCACCGCCAAGCAGAGCGCTCTCGTCGTTGAGGAGCTTGCGCGGGCGTGCGCGTCCACCAGTGTGTCTTACCTGGTCCAGGTGTCGCTGGCGGCGCACCCGATTGACCGGTTCGGCAACGAGCGGCAGAAGGCGAAGTGGTTGCCCAAGCTAGCCTCCGGTGAGCTGGTGGGCGCGTTCGGCCTCACAGAGCCGAGCGGCGGCAGCGATGCCGTGGCGATGCAGTCAACCGCGGTGAAGAAGAACGGCCACTACGTGCTGAACGGGAGCAAGACGTTCATCACGAACGGGTCGGTGGCGGACATTTGCCTGGTGTTCGCGTCGCTGGACAGGACGCAACGGCACAAGGGCCTGGTGGCGCTGGTGCTGGAGAAGGGGATGAGGGGGTACTCCACGCAAAAGCTGAGCCACAAGCTGGGCATTCGCGGCTCGGACACGGCGGCGCTGTTCTTTGACAGCGTGGAGGTGCCGGAGGAGAACCGCCTGGCGGAAGACAACCAGGGGTTTACCGTGATGCTGGAGACACTGAACGGCAGCCGCATCAACATCGCGGCGCAGGCGCTGGGGATCGCACAGGCCTCGCTGGACGTGTCGCTCAAGTACGCGAAGGAACGGCAGGCGTACGGCAAGCCGATAGCGGACCTGCAGGCGATCCAGTTCTACCTGGCGGAGATGGGGATGCGGGTGGAGGCGTCGCGACTGATGACGTACCACGCGGCGATGCTGCGGGACGCGGGCAAGCCGTTTGTGAAAGAGGCGTCCATGGCGAAGGCGTACACCTCGGAGTCGGCCGTGTTCTGCTCCGACCGGGCCGTGCAGATCCACGGCGGGTACGGCTACCTGCGGGGGCCGGCGGAACGGTACTACCGCGACGCGCGGGTGACCACGATCTACGAAGGGACCTCGGAGGTTCAGCGGGTGACCATCGCGCGGCAGATGCTGCGCGAGTCGCCGTAGGAGGGGCTGATGCCGGACCCAGTCTCAGACCCAGTCTGCACCGCGAAGCATTTGCACCACGTGTGCATCGCCGTGAAGGACATTGGAGAAACGGTGAGGTTCTACCAGGACGTGCTTGGCATCGGCCCCGTCAACATCCAGGAGGTGGCGGACCAGAAGGTGAAGGCCGCGCTGGTGAAAATCGGGGGGACGGAGCTGGAGTTCATCCAGCCTACCGACCCGAACACCGGCGTGGCGAAGTTTCTGGAGCAGCGCGGCGAGGGGATGCATCACATCTGCTTTGAGGTGGACGGCCTGGCGGACACGCTGAAGCGGCTGGAGGCGAAGGGCGTGCGGCTCATAGACAAGACGCCGCGCAAGGGCCTCGCGGGGATGATTGCGTTTCTGCACCCGGCGGCGACGCGCGGCGTGCTCATAGAGCTGGTGGAAGGGCAACGCTCTTCACCCTAACACGGAAGGGCAGTGCCCTTCACCCATCATGCCGAAGGGACGCGCTTGCTTCGGGCTCAAGGTGGCTCGGCAGTGGGGATGCGCTACAATAAGGCGCTGGCAGTTTGGCACTCCAGAGGAGGTGAATGACCGTGGCAGAGCAGCGAGAGTCTATTCGCGTTCTCGTGGCGAAGCCCGGCCTGGACGGCCACGACCGTGGCGCCAAGGTGGTGGCGCGGGCGCTCCGTGACGCCGGCATGGAGGTGATCTACACCGGCATCCGGCAGACGCCGCAGATGATCGCCGCCGCCGCGGTGCAGGAGGACGTGGACGTGGTGGGCCTCTCCATCCTCTCCGGCGCGCATATGGAGCTGGTGCCGCCGGTGATGGAGATGCTCAAGCAGCAGGGCATGGACGACGTCATTGTGCTGCTGGGCGGCATCATCCCGGAGGAGGACCGGCCGCTGCTCAGGGGGATGGGCGTGACCGGAGTGTTTGGCCCCGGCACGTCAACGGCGGACATTGAGAAGTTCATCCGCGAGGCGGTACGGGAGAAGCGGCAGAAGGCGCTGGCGTAAGACCAATGGCTGAGAGCGGAAGATGGGCGGGGCACTAACTGGGGTGGCCCGCCCTTGTAAGGGGCGGTGGCGAGTGGCGAGGAACCGGAGTTGAAGTATGGGACAGATGCTGCAGCAGGGGGACCACTTTCCTCCCATGACCCTGAAGCTGTTGTCGGGTGGGACGATCACGCTCCCGGAAGAGATGCCGTCGCGCTACCTGGTGCTCCTCTTCTACCGCGGCCACTGGTGACCGTACTGCATGCGACAGTTGGCCGCATACCAAAACCAGAAGGCCGAGCTGGAAAAGATGGGATGCTCGATCCTGAGCGCCAGTGTGGACACCGAGGAGCAAACGCGAAAAGTTGTGCAGACCCAGGGCCTGACCTACGCTGTGGCCTACGGTTGCACCAGGGCGGAGGGGGACGCCATCGGGGCGTGGTGGGGGAAGCTCCCGCCTGATGGGGAGTACATGCAGCCAGCGGAGTTTCTGCTAGGGAGAGGGGGCACGGTGCTGGGCTCCATGTATGCCTCTGGCCCGGTCGGCCGCATGGCGGTGGAGGAGGTCATCCACTCGATTGAAAGCCGGGAGCGTTACCGGCTCAGCCGCGAACAGGAGCGGCAGCCCTGAGGCGGGTGCAGCTCGGTTTCGACCACGGATTGGAGGGGCGACTTGCCGGAAGGGTCGCCGTCGGCAGCACCCAAGACCTGACCGACAGGCCGCCGGTGGAGTGGCGCGCGTTTAACCAAGAACTCATCCCCATCTATCTGGCCGGACATCCTGCGCTTGTTTTTGTAGTTCTGTTCAGGCTAGCAGCTGCGCGGGTTATAATGCGCTCATGATGAGGGTGCGGGTGAGGCTCTTTGCCATCGCGCGGGAGCGTGCGGGTACAAAAGAGGGGTGGGTGGACCTGCCGCTGGACGCCACCGTGGATGAGGCGCTTGAGGAGCTAGGGCGGTGCTTTCCGAAGCTGCCTCCTGTGCTCATGCGGGCGATGATTGCGGTGAACCGGGAGTACGTGCAACGGTCCCACCGGCTGAAGGACGGGGACGAGATGGCGGTGATCCCGCCCGTAAGCGGAGGGCAGGACGTAGTCCTGCACCTTTCACCGCGAAGCAACCGGATAACAGGAAACAACGTGTCACGCGAGGCAGGCCGTTCGGCAAGCTCAGGGCAGGGCGCGGCCCTGCACCCAACACGCCGAAGGAACGCGCCCATCCAATGCAACCCTTGCTTGCGGCAGGCAGGGTACAAGGCGGCGCCACGCTACGGAGGGGCGGCATGACAATCTTGCTGACGAGGGCGCCTCTAGAGCCGGAGCAGTTGGCGGCGCTGGTCCAGAAGCCGTCGAACGGCGCGACGGTGACTTTCCTTGGCGTCACGCGCGATCACAACGAAGGCCGCCGCGTGCTTTATTTAGAGTATGAGGCGTACGAGGAGATGGCGCTTCAGGAGATCCAGCGAGTCCTCGACGAGATAAAAGCGCGCTGGCCCGTGGACATCGTCGTGGCGCACCGCCTGGGCCGGCTGGAGATCGGCGAGGTGAGCCTGGTGGTCTCGGTCGCGTCGCCTCACCGCGAGGCGGCGTTCGCCGCATGCCAGCACGCGGTTGACCGGATCAAGCAGACGGTGCCCATCTGGAAGCGAGAGGTGTTTGAGGGCGGCTACGTCTGGGTTGGGAGCGAGGAGCAGGCCGAGGCGGGCCGTCCCGCCCCGTAGCGCTTTTGGGTGTCTTTCGGAGCGGAGCCTGGCCCCGGTGCTGCTCGCGGTGGCGCCGGGGCTTTTGCACACACGGAACGTCGCGGTGGGGCGGAGCGTCGTGGCCTTGAGGATTCGCACCAAGCGGGTGTACGAGCGGCCCGCTCCTGAAGACGGAGAGCGGCTGCTGGTGATGCGGCTGTGGCCCAGGGGCATCCGGAAGGAGTCCGTCAGCCGGTGGGAGCCGGAGCTGGGACCGAGCAGACCGCTGCTCAAGGCGTTCCGCAGCGGGGAGCTGGCCTGGGACGAGTACGCCCCGGCGTACCTGAACGAGATGGCGCAGAAGCCGGAATTGCTGGACTCCGTGAGGCGGCTTGCTTCGTCCAAGACCGTGACGCTGCTGTGTGGCTGCCAGGACGAGGAGCGATGCCATAGAACATTGCTCAGAAACGCTCTGGAGAACAAGTAGTGAAAAATGTCACAATCGTAGCTTGGAAATGTCGGCGAAAAGTGGCTTGCCGCCTTGCCAGCCGTTCAGTACGATAAACGTAACCATTTGAGCACCCCTCGGGGGGATCGCATAGTGGTCTAGTGCGGCCGCCTGCTAAGCGGTTGGGGGCCCTAAAAGCCTCTCGAGGGTTCGAATCCCTCTCCCCCCGCAGCCATAAAGGAAGGACCAACCGACGTGGTACAGCAACTCGGTCTCAGCCGGCGGGCGCAACCCGTTCAGGGCGACGGGGCTGACAACCATGTCTCAAAGAAGCCGCGCAGCTTCTTCATCTGGACGGTTGGCTGCCAGATGAACAAGGCCGACTCGGAGCGGCTGGGCAGCGCGCTGGAGCAGTTGGGCCTGACGCCGGTGGGCACGCCCGGCGAAGCGGACGTGGTCGTGTTCAACTCGTGCGTCGTCCGGCAGAGCGCCGAGGACAAGGTGGCGAGCGCGCTGGGCACGGTGAAGCCGCTCAAACGGGAGCGCCCGGAGACGGTTGTGGCCCTTATGGGGTGCATGGTCGGCCCGCAGACCCGCGAGCTAGCGCGCCGCTTCCCCTACGTTGACCTGTTCATGCGCCCCCAGGAGTACCGGCCGCTGCTGGACGTGATCGGCGAGCGGCTTGGCGTGGACTGGGAGGGCTGTGTCGGCTCACTGGCACCGAGCCATCCTGGGGTCACGGCGTACGTACCCGTCATCCACGGGTGCGACCTGTTCTGCACTTTTTGCATCATCCCGTACCGGCGGGGACGGCAGGCGAGCCGCCCGGTTGACGAGTTGGTCCGGGAGGTGGAGCGCCTGGTCGCGCGCGGGGTCAGGGAGGTGACGCTCCTCGGACAGACGGTGGACGCTTACGGGGCTGACCTGCCGGACGGGCCGGACCTGGCGGATCTGCTGCGCGCGCTGCACCCGGTCGCGGACCTGGAACGCATCCGGTTCCTCACGTCGCACCCCATCTTCATGAGCGAGCGGATCATCCAGGCGGTAGCCGAACTGGACAAGGTGTGCGAGCACATCAACCTGCCGGTGCAGGCGGGCAACGACGCGGTGCTGGATGCCATGCACCGAGGGTACACTCGTGGCGAATATCTGCGGCTCATAGAGCGCATCAGGCGGGGCATACCGGATGTGGCGCTGAGCACGGACGTCATTGTTGGCTTCTGCGGTGAGACCGACGAGCAGTTCCGGCAGACCGCCTCGTTGCTGCAGGAGGTGGCCTTTGACAAGGTCCACCTGGCGCGCTACTCCACGCGGCCCGGCACCATCGCGGCGCGGAAAATGGAGGACGACGTGCCGGAGACCGTGAAGGAGCAGCGGCTGAAGGCGCTGGAGGAGCTGCAGACGGGGATTGCGACGAGGAACAACGCGCGGCTGAAGGGGACGGTAGTGGAGGTGCTTGTTGAGGCTCGGGACGATGGGAAGTGGAGAGGGCGCACGCGCACCGACAAGCTGGTGTTCGTTGAGGACCTAACCCCTGCCCCCTTCCCTCGTAGGGAAGGGGAAACCGCCGGAAAGACGGATCTGACGGGCCGGACGGTGAGCGTGGAGGTCACGCACACCAGCCCGTGGTCGCTCCGTGGGCGCACGGTAAGGCGGGACCAGAGGTGACGTATGGTTGAGGTACGGGAGCGAAGGGAGCCGCACGGCACGCGAGTGCCGCTGACGGAGCTGGAGCAGTCCGCGTTCTGTACGACGGAGCCGCTGGTGGTCAAGCCGCTTGAGGAGGAGTTCAAGGCCGGCGTGCGCTGGCAGAAGCTGCCCATTGCGTACATGCGCATGGACTCGACGACACTGAGGGAGCGCGTCGGCGCAGCGAGGCGGAAGCTCGGCAAGCGCGCGGTCATCCTCGGGCACCACTATCAGCGGGAGGACATCATCGCGTTCGCGGACTTCCGTGGCGACTCGTTCAAGCTGTCGCAACTGGCGGCGCAGCAGGCGGACGCGGAGTTCATCATCTTCTGCGGCGTGCACTTCATGGCGGAGACCGCCTTTGTGCTGGCGAGGCCAGGCCAGCAGGTGGTGCTACCCAACCTCCAGGCGGGATGCTCCATGTCGGACATGGCGCCCACGGGGGACGTGGAGGACTGCTGGGACGACCTGCAACGGGTACTTGGCCCAGGCGGCGTGCTGCCGGTGGCGTACATGAACTGCACGGCGGCGCTTAAGGCGCTGTGCGGCCGGAACGGCGGCATCATCTGCACCTCCTCAAGCGCGGACAAGGCCGTGCGCTGGGCGTATGAGCGGACGCCGCGCGTCGTTTTCTTTCCCGACCAGCACCTGGGCCGCAACACCGGCCTCAAGCTGGGGCTGTCGCTGGAGGACATGGTGGTCTGGAACCCGTTCAAGCCGATGGGCGGGAACACGCCGGAACAGCTCCGAAACGCGAAGCTCATCCTCTGGAAGGGCCACTGCTCTGTCCACACCCGCTTCACCGTGGGCCAGATACGCCAGGCGAGGGAGACGTATCCAAGCATCAACATCATGGTGCACCCGGAGTGCATCAACGAGGTGGTGAAGGCCGCGGACCACGTCGGCTCCACCGAGGGCATCGTCAGGACCATCGCGGCGGCGCCCGCGGGGAGCGTCTGGGGCGTGGGAACGGAGATCAACCTGGTGAGCCGCATCGCGAAGGAGAATCCGGACAAGACGGTGTTCTGCCTGGACCCCATCGTGTGCCCGTGCGCCACGATGTACCGCATTCATCCGGCGTACCTTGCCTGGGTGCTTGAAGAGCTTGTGGAGGGGCGCGTGGTCAATAGCATTTCGGTGGACGATGAGACGGGTCGCTACGCCCGCATCGCCCTTCAACGGATGCTGCAAGTGGGCTAGTGCTCGAGCGCACGCCAGCCGGCGTTTGCAACGTGGCCGCCCTACGGC
This sequence comes from Dehalococcoidia bacterium, assembly GCA_009693055.1. GTDB lineage: Bacteria > Chloroflexota > Dehalococcoidia > Lucifugimonadales > SHYT01 > SHYA01. Next base: position 114,831 of record SHYA01000005.1, read on the forward strand.
GGAATGGGTTCCGCCCGAGTGCCAGCGGTGCGGAGGGTACGATGGACATAGCCAAGGTCCGGGCTGAGTTCCCCGCCTGCGAACGCACGGTGTACCTGAACACCGGATTTCTGGGACCGTCGCCCAGGGCGGTGGTGAAAGCGGTGCAGGACCGCATCGCGTACGAAAACGAGGAAGGCCCGACGACGCGACACGTGCTGGAGAGCGGCCGCGCGCTGACCGACCGAGCCAAGCTGCTCCTGGCGCAGACGGTGCGCGCCACGCCGGAGGAGCTGCACCTCACTCAGAACACCACCGAGGGGCTGAACATCGTCCTCAACGGGTTTGACTGGCGGCCAGGCGACGAGATGATCACCGTCAACATTGAATACCCCGCCGTGATGATTTTGGCTTACCACGTGCGAGAGCGCTACGGTGTCAACGTGCGTGTTGTCGACATTACGCCCACCGAGCCGCCCGCCAGCATCGTCCGCAAGATTACCGACGCCATGACGCCCAGGACGCGCATGGTGTTCCTCAGCCATGTCCATTACCTCAACGGCATGCGCATGCCGGTGGCCGAGCTGCGGCGCGTGACCAGGCAGCGCGGCGTCAGGATGCTGCTGGACGGCGCGCAATGCCTGGGCCATATTGACCTGGACATGCGCGGCATGGACGTGGACTACTACGCCATGCCTGGACAGAAGTGGCTGTGCGGGCCGGACGGCATCGGCGCGCTGTACATCAAGAAAGAGCTGATACAGGAGATCAAGCCACACTTTGTGGCGTTCGGGGTGGCGAAGCGCTGGGACGCGGTGGGCGGGTACGAAGAGAACGTTGAGACCATGAACAAGTTTCAGTTGACCACGTCCAGTGCACCCTTGCGGGCGGGCCTGGTAGCGGCGCTGGAGTTCTTCGCCGGCATGGGCGTGAAAGCCATTGAGCAGCGCAATGTTGACCTTGCGGGCGTGGCGAAGCAGGCGCTGAGCGCCATCCCTGGCGTCACCGTACACTCGCCGGGGGAGTCTCCGGAGGCGACAGGAATTGTGACGTTCAGCGTGGAGGGAAAGAACGCGAAGGATGTGGTGGATGGCCTGTGGGAGCAGCGGCGGGTGGTGACGCGGAGCGTTGAGCCGCTGAACGGGGTGCGCTTCTCGTTCCACTTCTTCAACACGGAGGAGGAGGTCGCGATGGCGACGGACACGGTGAGAAAGCTGGCGACGTAGCTGGAGCTATAGAAGACTGGGATGACGTTAGCACAGCGATACGACTACATCATCGTCGGCTCCGGGATTGGCGGGCTGTACACGGCGCTGCTCGCGCAGGCGCACGGCTCCGTGCTGCTGCTGACGAAGGGCAGTCTTGAAGACTGCAACACGCGATACGCGCAGGGCGGCATTGCGGCGGCCGTCGGCGTGTCCGACTCGCCCGAGCTCCACGGCCAGGACACGATAGAGGCGGGCGCCGGACTCTGTCTGCCTGAGGCCGTCCGGGTGCTCACCTCGGAAGGGCGTGAGGCGATTCAAGAGCTTGTGAAGCTCGGCGTCGCGTTTGACACGCAGCAGGGCGAGGTGCTCCTGGCGAGGGAGGGCGCCCACAGCGCGCCCCGCGTGCTGCACGCCGGCGGCGATGCCACTGGCGCGAACATTGAGACCGCGCTGGTGGAGCGGGTAGAGGTGTCCCGCGTCAAGGTGATGGAGAACACCCTCGTTACGCGCATCAACACGGACGATGCGGGAAGCATCGAAGGGACACGGGTCCTCAACGTGCGGACGGGTGAGGAGACGGAGTTCAAAGCCAGGGTTGTGGTGCTGGCGACGGGTGGTGCGGGACGTCTGTTCCGCTCCACGACCAACCCGGAAGTGGCGACCGGCGACGGCGTGGCTCTGGCGTTCCGTTCCGGCGCGTCCATCATGGACATGGAGTTCTACCAGTTCCACCCGACGGCGCTGCATCTGAAGGGCGCGCCGACCTTTCTCATCTCGGAGGCGGTGCGCGGCGAAGGAGGCATCTTGCGCAACGGGCGCGGCGAGGCGTTCATGAAGGGGTACCATACGCTGGCTGAGCTGGCGCCGCGCGACGTGGTTGCGCGCGCCATCGGGGAGGAGATGCGGGAGGGCGCCGCGGAGCACGTCGTTCTGGACGTGACGCACCTTCCTCCGGCGCGCATTACCACGCGCTTCCCCACGATCTACCGCTTTTGCCTGGGCTACGGGCTGGACATAACGAAGGAGCCGATACCGGTCGCTCCGGCCGCTCACTACATGATCGGCGGCATCAAGGCCACGACCTGGGGCGAGACCTCGGTGCGCGGGCTGTACGCTTGCGGTGAGGTCGCTGCGACGGGCGCGCACGGGGCCAACCGCCTCGCGAGCAACTCCCTCTTGGAGACGGTGGTGTTCGGTAAGCGCCTGGTGGAGCGGACGCTGGGTAAGGACAAGAGCGGCGCGCAAGGGCAGCTCAAGGAGCGCGTTTTTCACCTACCCAGGCGGCACGTGCCCTGCGCCGCGATCCCGCCTTTGACCGGGGAGAACCTGCAAGACCTCCTGTGGCGCAATGCCGGCCTGGTGCGCAATGGCCAGGACCTGCTTTGGGCGGCGCGGGTGCTGGGCGTGTGGGCGCGGATGCCGCGCAAAGGAGACGACCGCGCCTCCCACGAGTTGGCGAACATGGTGACGGCGGCTAGGCTGATGGTAGAGGGGGCGTTGCTCCGCACGGAGAGCCGCGGCGCGCATTACCGGACGGACTACCCGGAGCCTTCGCCGGAGTGGGAGCTGCACACGGTGTTCGTGGGGGAGGAGCATTCGTGACCAGTGGGAAGGAGCCGCGAGCAGGAACGACGCTACCTCTTCAAGCTGAACTCCAGGCCGTCGTTGACCGGGCGCTGGCCGAGGACCTCGCTCTTGGCGACGTGACGACCGAGGCGCTTGTCCCGTCTGATGCGCCGGGAAAGGGAACGGTATTCTCGAAAGCCGCCGGGGTCCTGTGCGGCGTTCCCGTCGCCACCCTGGTGTTCCAGCGTGTTGACCCGCTGCTGGAGGTAGAGCAAGTCCGGCGGGACGGGGACCGGCTGGAGCCGGGATCCACCATCCTGCACTTGAGCGGGCCTGCGGCGTCCATGCTCCGCGCGGAACGCGTGGCGCTGAACTTTCTGCAGCACCTGAGCAGCGTCGCGACCGAGACGGCGCGTTACGTGGAGCGGGTGCGCGGGTTGTCTGCGCGCATCGCGGACACACGCAAGACACTGCCCGGGCTGCGCTCGCTCCAGAAATACGCCGTGGTTGTGGGGGGTGGCGTGAACCACCGGCGGAGCCTGGGCGACGGCATCCTCATCAAGGACAACCACCTGGCGGTGCTCCGCGCGCAGGGCCTGACGCTGAAGGACGTGGTGCGCAGGGCGCTGCGGAACGCCCCGCATACCGTCACCGTAGAGGTGGAGGTGACGACGCTGGACGAGGTGACGGAGGCGCTTGCAGCAGGCGCGCACGTTCTGTTGCTGGACAACATGCCGCTTGACGAGATGCGCCGCGCCATGGAGTTGGCCCGAGGGCGTGCGGTGGTGGAGGCCTCTGGGGGCATCACCCTGGAAACGGTGCGAGCCGTTGCCGAGACGGGCGTGGACCTGATCTCGGTGGGTGCGCTCAGCCACTCGGTCCACGCGCTGGACCTGAGCATGGACGTGGAGCTGGCGCAGGCGCGTTAGCCCGGTTCGATCCCCTTGATCTCGGCGACGGTGCCGTCCACGTAGAGGACGTGGAGCGCGCCGAGGGCCATCAGTTCAATCTGTGCGTCTTGGAGCGGGTCCCTCTTCATCTGCATCTTCGCAGCGATCTCGTTGAACGGGGTTTTGCCGTCAATGAGGGACACAAGCTTGGCGACCAGCGCGCTGGCCGGCGTCCCTTCCGGGTGGCCCGCCGTGACCAGGACATCGCCCCAGGCGAACTCGCCCTCGGCCACCACGGGCTTCCGCTGAAGCTGGACGCCTTCCGCAAGGCAGGGGACCGCGCGGTACAGCGGGTTGCGGGTGATGTCCGGGTGCCGGCGAAGCAAGGCGAGTCGTTCGCGGCGTTGCACCTGCTCCTGCTGCACCGCGCGCACGCCTTCAAGGAACTGGGCCGGCGCCTCTCCGTGCTCAAGGACGACCCGCTCATATCCCCTCGCGGGCTGGCCCGCCACCAGACGGATGAAGGCGTGGCGCGGCGAAAGCTCAGGCTCGGAATCCAGAATGCGCCGGGCCTCCCAGAAGTAGGACTCCGTGGTGCGGTTGCTGGAGTAGAACAGCTTGGCCATCTGGCGGAAGTGCTGATACTCCTGGTAGTAGAGCTCCTTGTACACGCGGGCGGCGGCTTCTTGCATGGACGGGTCCTTGAGGGCGGAGACCACGTACGCGGCGGCGAGCACGCCCCCCATGAGGGCCAGGTGGACGCCGGACGAAAAGAGTGGGTCAATAAAGCAGGCCGCGTCGCCGACAAGGATGTAGCCGTTGCCGACTACCTCGTCGGAGACGTATGACCAGTCCCGCAGCACGATGGGGCCGTGGACCAGCTTGGCGTTCGTGTGCATTTTGGCGGAGTGAGGAGCCTCCGCGAGCTGCTCCATAAGGAACGCCAGGGGGCCCTTGGTGCGAATGCCCTCCGCGCCGACGGTCTTGTCCACGACGGCGCCCACGCTCATCCAGCCGGTGTGGAGGGGGATGTTCCAGAACCACCCGTGTGGGTAGGCCTCAATGAAGATACCGTTCTCGTTGGGCGGTGAAAGCCGGCGGGAGCCCTCAAAGTAGGCGTACACCGCCAGGTTCTGGAACCAGGAGTCCCACTTCCTGAGGTCGAACTTGCGTCCCAGGAGCGCGTTCTGGCCGCTGGCGTCCACAACAAACGAGGCCCGGGCGACTTTTTCTGTGGAGTTTTCGGGCTGGTACCGGACGCCCACGGCTTTGCCGTTCTCGAACAGCACCTCCAACACCCGGTGGCCCTCTCGGACGTCCACCCCGTTGGCGCGGCTGTTTTCCAGAAGGATGGTGTCAAAACGGGGCCGCCACACCTGGTAGGCGTGAGGGTTGCTCTTGTTGGTCTCCTCAAACCGCCACGTCCACGCCGTCGGCTCGTTGCCCCAGACCATCGTGGCGCCCCACTTCTTGAGGAAGCCCTCGCGCTCGATGGTCTGCAGCACGCCAAGCTCCTGGAGCACCGGCATGCTGGCCGGCAAAAGGGACTCGCCGATGTGCTCGCGGGGGAAGTGGTCCTGCTCCAGCACGACCACCTTGAGGCCTTTGCGCGCCATCATGGTGGCCGCCGTGCTGCCGCCTGGCCCGCCACCGATAACGATGACGTCGGTGGTGAGGTCCGGTCTGTCTAGCGAAGCCATCGGCTACTCCGTCAGCGCCAGGAATTGCTGTTGAGCCAACTGCTGGATGCGCTGCGCGACTATTTCCGCCGCCGCGCCGCCTCGTGGCGCGCAGTCGTTGATGAGTTCCTGGACGCCGCACTGCTGGTTCGGTTGATCTTGAAGCCGCTTCCAGAAGTGGCTGGCCACGTCGTCCAGCGCGAGGGTGCGCAGGTTCTGGATGTTGAGGAGGACGAACTGGTCGCCGGCGCTGCGGCTGTACACCGTAGGGGCGATGGCCGCCAGGGCGTTCTTGAGGTTCATTGTGCTGCTGTCACCACGAAATCTCGCACCACGTTCCGCTGCGCGGCTTGAGGCTTTTCGACCGTGTCTGTGCGTCTCTCACAGATAGTGTACCGGGAGAAGAAAACGGAGTCAATTTGAGCGAGCGCGGGAGGCTGGGGGGAGGAATGATCTTGGGGGCTATCCCTTTGCCGCAAACTCCCTTAAAGGGATAGCCCCCACTTTTGCTATTTACGCGAGCCTGGGTAGGGGCTTGTGTTGTGCATATCCAGCCAGGTCGGGCTGTTGAGGATGACGAAGTACATAGTCCCGTGGGCCAGAAAGCGTTCCGCCTCCGATAGCCCAGGCGTCGGAGGCGGAACGTGCTCGCAGCGCCGAATGAGAACTATGCCTTGGCCTTCTGGCGCTCCTTAGTCTTGGCCCAGGCCACTGGCGAGACTCCCGTGCCGTCGTTCGTCTCGAACGAGCTCTTGAGGTCCAGCTCCTTGGCCATCTCCTTAACCGCTGGGATAAGCTCCTGCCCGTACAGCCGCATGCTGCGGACCTGGTCCTCGTGGGTCATATCGCCGTCACCATCCCAGAAGAAGGCTGTTCCTGGCCGCAGGTACTCCAGCACGTGCTTGACCTTGGGCAGCACCGCCTTGGGTGTGCCGGAGATGATGCTGTAGTTCTTCAGTCCGTCTTAGTAGGTCGGTAAGACGGTGTTCCGCCCGGTCTCCCGATCAACGAAGAGCTTCTGCAGCCGCGCCACGGAAGCCCGGGACGAGTAGCCGGGCGGCAGGAACAGATGGGGCTTAAGGATAGACTCGTTGCCCTGCTGAATGAAGGGGTTGAACACGCCGCTCAGGTAGCGCCTGCCTGCTCTGCCTGCTCCTCGGTGTCGCCCACGTGCACCTTAAACAGGTACGCGTGGTGCTGCGGGCCGGACTTGTACCCCAGCTCCGCCGCGTGCGTGTCGTACAGGTCAAACATCTCCTTGGTCGGCTCAAGCTGCGTCGCCAGCATCACGTGCGGGTAGTGGTGCTCCGCGCACCACTTGATCGTCTCCGGGCTGGAGATGCCCGGCACCCAGATCTGTGGGTGTGGCTTCTGCAGCGGCAGGCACCACGGGTTCACGTACCGGAACTGGTAGTGCTTCCCCTCCCAGCGGAACGGCCCAGGCGTCGTCCACGTCTTGATGATGAAGTCGTGCGCCTCGTTGAACCGCTCCCGGTTGTACGTCGTGTTGGCATTGTGCGCCAGGCTCTCCGTGCCGCCGCCGCGCACGATGCCGGAAACCAGCCGGCCGCCGGAAATCATGTCTACCATCGCCAGGTGCTCCGCCAGCCAGAGCGGGTCGTCCCAGATGGGCAGCACGTTCCCCAGCATGATGAGCTTGGCCTTCCTGGTCTGCCGCGCCAGGATGGTCAGGTCCACGTTGGTGACGCTCTGCATGCAGAACGGCGTGTTGTGGTGCTCGTTCATCATGAGCCCCTCAAACCCAACCTCTTCCGCGTACAGCTTCTCGTCCAGGTACCGGTTGTACAGCTGCGCGCCGATCTCCGGCTTGTAGAAC
>SHYA01000009.1 GCA_009693055.1 Dehalococcoidia bacterium
GAAGTCCTGGAAGTTGCCCGCCGCCCGCATCGTGCTAAAGGAGGATGGATCCAGCGCCCCGGCGAAGTCGCCGATGTTCCCCGACTGGCGCATCTGTTGGAAGGTGCCCGTGTCCGCCAACTGCATAAAGTCGCCAAAGCTCCCGCCCTCTTGCATGGCCTGGAAAGTCTGCCGGTCTCCGGCGGCGGCAAAGTCGCCGAAGTTCCCCGCCGTCTGCATCTGCTGGAAGGTGCCCCGGTCCGCCACTTGGGCGAAGCCCCGGATGCTCCCGGTCTCTCGCATGGCGCTGAACGCGCTCGGGTCTGCGGCCTGCACAAAGTCGCCAAAGTTCCCCGACTGCTGCATGGCCTGGAACGTCTGCCGGTCTCCCGCGGCAGCAAAGTTCGCAAGGTTCCCCCCTTGCCGCAGGTCCTGGAACGCCTGCTGGTCAAGCTGGCCGGCAAACGCCCCAAGGTTGCCCTGGGCGCCCAGGTCCTGGAACCCCTGGAAGTCCAAGCTTCCGGCAAGGCCACGAAGCTGGCCCGAGTCCGCGTTCTGGAAGCCCTGCTGAGCCAAATTCTGTGCCTGCTGGAACGCCTGCTGCGACTGAGGGGAGCCGGGCTGGACTCCGCCCTCTACAGGCCCAAACTGGAACCCGCCCGACGACTGCCGCATGCCCGAATCCGACGGCGGCGGCATGCCCATACCCGACGACTGCCGCATGCCCGAATCCGACGACTGCCGCATGCCCGAATCCGACGACTGCCGCATGCCCGAATCCGACGGCGGCGGCATGCCCGAATCCGACGGCGGCGGCATGCCCATACCCGACGACGGCGGCGGCATGCCCATACCCGACGACGGCGGCGGCATGCCCATACCCGACGACGGCGGCGGCATGCCCATACCCGACGGCGGCGGCATGCCCATACCCGACGGCGGCGGCATGCCCACACCCACCGGCGGCGGCTCTTGGCGGAGCGGATCAGCCAGTACGGGAAGCACGTTCGCAAAAAGCGTGGTCGCTACAACCAGGACTGCGAGGAGAGTGAACAAGTGCCTCATGACATCACCTCAATCGCCCACTTTAGGAAGCGCACTCAAAGTTGGAGAGCAGGTACTGGAACCGGAGCTGCGCCGTGGCAGCGTCCGGCGCGGTCACGATTACCGAAAACGAGCGGTCGGAGGCAGGGCAGTTCCAGGCGCCAATCAGACCGCCGAGCGTGGTGTCCGCCGCGCCGGAGGCGGTGAAGCCTCCATACACGCCAGGCTGACCGCTCACGATCGTTTCGCCCTCGCTCACGGCGGCAAAGGTGACGCCCGGCTGCGCGGCCTGCACGGTGTTGTAGGCCTGTGCCAGCCGAGTCTGGGGCGTGGCCCCTTCGCTTGGGACCCAGATCAGGACCACGTTCGCAGTCCGGAAGGAGAAGCGTAGCGCGCCCTGGCTTGTGTCAGGCTCCGCCGCGGTCCACCCGGAGGCCTCAATGGCTACGTCGCCCTCCAGGCGGAGCTTGAAGCCGTAGTCATCGTAGAGCGTGACCCCAGGCTCCACGACCGGGGTAGGGGCCGCGGCCGGCGTGGGCGCTTCGGCGGGGGCCGGAAGAGGCGTCGCCGCCGGAGGGAGCGGGGCCGCGGCCGGAGGGGGCGGCGCCGTAGTAGGCTCTTTGTCGCCTCCGCCACCGCAGGCGGCTAGCAGGGTGAGCGCCAGGATGCCGGAAACAACGATGGCGACCACTGGTCGCCGTGCCCTTGGCATAGTGTCCCCTCTCAAACTGATTTCAAGGCCTCGCTCATGAGACGCGAACCTATCGATTATACCTCACCGCCAGCACCGCTGCCAGCTTCCTTGCCATAATTTACAGCGAGACAAGCCGCCTCGTTTGATTGAGAAGCATATCACGAACCGCACGTTTCGTCGTGCTGCACCTGCACCCATGAAGGAAGAAGGCCGAACACTAAGGGCGACATGTTGTGAGGCTGCCCAGCATCGCGTCCAGAATGGCAGCCCGCGCCGGGCTTGTGGCGTCCCAGGGGGGATTCGAACCCCCGACCCGCTGTTTAGAAGACAGCCGCTCTGTCCGCTGAGCTACTGGGACGCGCGGGGGTGCTCAGCGCAGCGTACCCCATCGCCTGAAAGAGCGTCAATGCAACATCCCAGGACGCGACGGACGAAAAAGGCGGGGCTTTTTCGCCCCGCCTTTTTCACCTTAGCCGGCTTTGCACAAGAAATGCCTCCTGCACAAATAATCGGGCGTCTGCACATTGCCCCCCGCACCCGCTAACTGCGTACTATACGGTTGCAATACCAGGCGCGGCAAACTGCAAAGACTTCAAACGCCTTGCACTATGTGCCCAAATTCACCATTGCTATCCCGGCCCGCTTGGCAACAGCTCGTGCACAACCGCACTCGGTCTTGAGGGACGGCAAAGTCCCTCAAGGTCCTGAGTACGGCACCCATCGCCGGCGTCAGAGGGGCGTCGCGCGCGTTGACACCGAAACGACGCCGCTGGTATAGTTCTCAGGGGAGTCGCTGAGAACCGCGACCCAACGCGCCGGCAAGGTAGCTCAGCGGTAGAGCGGGCGCTTCATAAGCGTTAGGTCACGGGTTCGATTCCCGTCCTTGCCACCACACGTCCGGGGCGGTTAGCTCAGTGGTCAGAGCACCTGCTTTACACGCAGGGGGTCGGAGGTTCGAGACCTCCACCGCCCACCATGCGCCGAGGTGGCGGAACGGTAGACGCGCTACGTTCAGGGCGTAGTGAGCGTAAGCTCGTGTGGGTTCAAATCCCTCCCTCGGCACTTTGTTTCACGCGCTCGTAGCTCAACGGATAGAGCGCAGCCCTGCGAAGGCTGAGGCTGTGGGTTCGAGTCCCACCGAGCGCACCACCTTTCGCACCACTGTCATTCTTCGTCCCGATGCGTCGGGACGAAGAATCCGTAACCTTCGCTTACTCTGGGAAACCGCGAGAGAGCGGATTCTTCAGTCACTTCGTTCCCTCAGAATGACAGGGCGCAACGGGCGGTTAGCTCAGTGGTTAGAGCGCCTGCTTCACACGCAGGAGGTCGGAGGTTCGAGACCTCCACCGCCCACCACCTCCTCCCTCCCTCGCGCCCTCGCCTGGCCCGGGCGTCCCAGCCTGGCCCATCGCCCCCGCATACACAGGGCAGAACCGTGAACCCGCGTCCGGCGACTATCCCTGTTCCGCGCTTCCCAGAAAAAGCCGGCAGCACCTCCGTTTACCTTGAGTTTGCCTGTCCTTGAGCCCTTCGCTTTGCTCAGGGCAAACTCCGCGAAGGGTCGAAGGGTGGCAATCTCTCCTCAGCAGAAAATCGTAGTGACTTGCAGCGTGCTACACTAACACCATCCGTGCCGTGGGAGGGGGAGTGCCAGGCCTTAAGCAGGCAGAAGCCGTCAGCCAGCGCATCATCGCCAATATCAAGAAGGTCATCATCGGGAAGGACGGCGCCGTGGAGTTGGCTGCGGTGGCGCTCCTGGCTGGGGGGCACGCCCTCATCGAGGACGTGCCCGGCGTCGGTAAGACGATGCTCGCCCGCAGCCTGGCGCGCTCAACCGGCTGCAGCTTCAAGCGAATCCAGTTCACGCCCGACCTGCTCCCATCCGACATCACCGGCGTATTCATCTACAACCAGCGGACCGGCGCGTTTGAGTTCCGCCCCGGCCCCGTCCTCGCGCAGATCGTCCTGGCCGACGAGATCAACCGCGCGACGTCCAAGACGCAGTCCGCCCTGCTGGAGAGCATGGAGGAGCGCCAGGTCACGGTGGAGGGCGTCACGCATCCGACGCCGCAACCCTTCATGGTGATGGCGACCGAAAACCCGATTGAGTACGAAGGCACCTTCCCGCTGCCGGAGGCGCAGCTCGACCGCTTCACGCTGCGCATCACGCTCGGCTACCCCTCGCCGGAGCAGGAGGTCGCCATCCTGGACCAGCAGCAGCTTGCCCATCCCATCGATTCGCTCCAGCCGGTGACAACCCCCCAAGAGGTCATCGAGGCCCAGGAGGCGGCCCGGCAGGTGTACGTGGACCAGCTGATCAAGCAGTACGTGGTGAGCATCGCGGACGCGACGCGAAAGGCGGAGGATGTGAGCCTCGGCGTCTCTCCCCGCGCGTCGCTGCACCTGTTCCGCGCGGCCCAAGCACTCGCGCTGGTCCGAGGACGCGACTACGTGCTCCCCGACGACGTCAAGGAGCTGGCCCCGGCGGTCCTGTCCCATCGGCTGCTCGTGTCGCCGCAGGCCCGCATCCGGGGCGGCGATGCCCGCCAGGTGTTGGTCAACGTGCTCGCGGGGGTGCCGGTGCCGGGGACGCGGGCCAAAGGCTGGGTCCCCACCAGGTAGCACACTCCCAGGCGACAGGCGGGCGGAGCATGAAACGCGCACTGATCTTCGGCATCCTCAGCGTCCTCACGCTCCTCTCTGCCTTAGGCACAGGCCACTCGCTGTACTACCGCGCGCTGTACGCCCTCGTCCTGACCATGCTGGGGAGCTGGCTGTGGGCGAGGCTGAACGTCTCCGGCCTGCGCGTGCACGTAGAGCGTAACGTCCACCGCGCCCGGGTGGGCGACGAGATAGCCGAGCGCATCAGCATCTGGAACCGGGTGCCTGTTCCCAAGGCGTGGCTTGAGGTGGAAGACCAGACCACCATGCCGGGGGGCGGCTCGGCTGTGCGCGTGATCAGCATGGGCGGAAGAGGGTTCCGCACCTGGAAGGAGACGTTCAAGGCGCAGCGGAGGGGCGTGTACTCCATTGGGCCGGTCCGCGTCACCAGCGGCGACCCGCTGGGCCTGTTCACCCTGAACCGCTACTTCCTCCAGCCTGAGGAGCTCGTGGTCTATCCGGCAACCGTGCCGCTCCCGCACATCAGGCTGCTCGCGGCGGAGCTGGCCGGCGAAGGTCCCGTGCGGCTGCGCTCTTACCAGGCGACGCCCCACGCCGCCTCCGTCCGCGACTATCATCCCGGCGACCCACTGAACCGTATCCACTGGCCCAGCAGCGCCCGGAGCGGACGTCTCATGCTCAAGGAGTTCGACCAGGGCACCGGCGGCGGCCTCTGGGTCATCGTGGACTTCTACGGGGAGGCGCAGCGCGGGGAAGGGGCGCAGACCACAGACGAGTACGCCGCCACCATCGCGGCATCCATCGGCCAGCGCTACCTCTACTCCAACATCCCGGTGGGCCTAATCGCGGACGGGGACCGGCGCTGCCTTCTCCCCGCACAGCGAGGGGAGGCCCAGTTCAATCAGATGCTGGAGAACCTGGCGCGCCTCCGCGCCGAGGGGCGAATCCCATTCCATGAGATCCTCGCGGCCGAGGCGGGCCGGTTCGACCGGAACGACACGGTAGTCGTCATCACGCCCTCACAGGATCCCGCGTGGGTCCCGCTGATGGAAGAGCTGACGCGAAGGCGCGTGCGCACGGCCGCGGTGCTCCTGGACGGCGCCTCGTTCGGCGGTGGCGGCACCGCCACCCGCGTCCGCGAGGCGGTCGCCAAGGCCGGCGTCCTGACCTACGTGGTCCACAAGGGCGACGAGTTGACCAAAACACTCGCGCTCTCTCACGCGCGGACCGACCTCACCGATTCTCGTCAACAACCACGGGAGAGCCTTGTATGATGCTGGACCGCGCCTCGGAGATCCTGGCCGGGACGCCCCGCTCGGACGAGGGCGGCCCGGACTCGCCGCTCATGGCGCTGGTCCGCAGAGTCACCCCCAGCGAAGGGTGGCTCACGTACGGGGTGCTGCTCCTCTCACTGCTCAGCGTGACCTGGTCCGTCAACGATGCGGACTGGGTGGAGACCCCTTCCCTGGCCGGCATCATGGCCCTTTCCACCTTCACAGGGATGACGCTGGCCAAGGTGCGGCTGCGAGGCCCGTGGCTGCTGCTGTTGGCGTCCGTCTTCGGCGGGCTGTTCGTGTACTGGCAGGCGTCCACGCTCGCGGAGGCCGGCTCCTTCCTTGGCCGGTTCCAGGAGCTCAACCAGCGCATGGCTGCCTGGTGGAGCGCCGCGACCTCCGGCGGCATCAGCACCGACGAGCTGCCGTTCGGGCTTATCCTGGCGGGCATCACCTGGATTGTGGGCTTCGCCGCCGCCTGGTCGGTCTTCCGCTTCCGCAACGTATGGGGCGCCATGCTTCCCAGCGCCATCGGCATGCTCGCCAACCTGAGCTACCTCCCCGACCGGTACCTTGGATACCTGTTCCTCTACCTCTTCTTTACCGCGTTGCTGATGGTGCGCCTGTACTCCATAGAGCGCCAGAGGCGGTGGGAGAAGAGGCAGACCGAATATCCGACCTCCCACGGAATCATCGCCATGTCCGACGGCGTGTGGTTCGCGCTCCTGGTGTTCGCCATCGCGGCGCTGCTCCCTTCGCGGCTCGGCGTCTCCGACGCGGTGCGCGGGGTCTGGAGCCACACCCGGGCGCCGGTGGACCAGGTGGAGGACGACTTTGGCCGCCTCTTCTCCCAGCTACCGTCCCGCAAACCCGCCTCCACCTTAGAGCTGGCCCCGCTGTTACCGTTCAGCGGGCCTCTCAACACCAGCGAGGAGGTCGTCCTCTCCGTCCAGTCCGCGTTCCCCACGTACTGGCGGATGCGCGTGTACAGCACCTACGGATCGCGGGGATGGCTCAACGATAAAACGGAGCGCCATGACCTTCCCTGGGTGCCGGACCTTGCGCAGCCGGCCGAGAACAACTCCCGCTTGGAGCTCACGCAGTCGGTGGAGGCGCTCTTCCCGCTGCGGCAACTGGCGCTGGGGAGCACACTGCTGGAGGCGGGCCAGCCCACGGAGATCGAGGTGCTGCCGGCCAAGAAGCACCTCCTGCGCGTCCGGGAAGATGAGGCCGGCTCCAACCTGCCGCGCGACCTCCGCGGCTCGCTGAACGCGCTCCGCGCGCAGTCCAGCCCGATGGGACGGGACCAGCTGGCGCAAACGCTCCTCCAGTCCCTGCCCAACAGCGTGGTGGTCACCAAACTGACGCTGCGAGACGCGTCCAGCGGCAACGAACGGCGGGTCACCGTCAAGGCGGAGTCGGACGAGCAGTACCTGACGGCCCTGCGCCGTGCCCTCCCCCGCGAAGGCGCGTATCAGGTGAGCGCGGTGGAGGTGCAACGCAGGAACCCGTACCCGGCCGACGTTGTGGCGGTGGTGAGCAAGTCCCAGATTGAGCGCGGCGAGGCGTACACCGTCGTTTCCTTAGTCTCCGTGGCCTCCCTCGCGGAGCTGAATAGCGCCAACACCGCCTACCCAGGCTGGGTGCTCGACCGGTACTTGCAGGTGCCGGAGAGCCTGCCGTTCCGGGTGCGCCTGCTGGCCCGGCAGGTGACCGGGAACGCCGTGACTCCCTTTGAAAAGGCCTTCGCCATTGAGGAGTATCTCCGCTCCACGATGACCTACGACACCCAGGTGGCGGCGCCGCCGCCCACAGCCGACGGCGTGGACCACTTCCTGTTCGAGAGCCAGCGCGGCTACAGCGACTACTTCGCGTCCGCCATGGTGATGATGGCGCGCACGCTGGACCTCCCGGCGCGCCTCGTCGGCGGCTATGCGCCCGGCAGCTACGACCAGGAGGCCAACCGCTTCGTGGTGCGGGACAAGGACAGCCACACGTGGCCGGAGCTCTACTTCCCCGGCTACGGCTGGGTTGAGTTTGAGCCGACCCCGGGGAAGGGAACGATTGCGCGTGGACTGCCAACGCCCGCTGATGCAGAAGTGACGCCATCGTCCGGCGTCAACGTGCCGTTCATCCCGGGGATGACCGTGGTGACACCTTTCGCCTCCTCCGCGCAGCCGATTCAGGAGGCCCTGGCTAGCCAGCAGACCATCTCAGGCAGCTACTGGTTCATCTCGGTGTTGGCGCTGGGAGCGGCGCTGGCCGCAGTGTGCGCCGCGCTCTGGCTCTGGTACCGGCGCACCTTTGTCCAAGTGCCCGCCGCCGCGTTGGTGTACGAACGGATGGCGCGCCTGGGCTCGTGGTCGGGGCTCGCGCCTGCGCCCGGTCAGACGGCCACCGAGTACGCCCAGTCGCTGAGCCAGCACTATCCCGCGCTCCAGGACGAGTTCACGTTCGTCACTTCCGTCTACGCAAGAAGCCGCTATAGTACCCATGACGCCTCGCCGGAAGAGTCACAGCGTATCTTCCAGGCGTGGCCCCAGATCCGGAGACGCCTATTCCGGCGCCTCTTCCGTCGGCGTTAGGCCAGATGACCCGTGCCAAAATGGCCCGCACTCAGGGCGCAGGGGGGCAAAGCACTATGAAGCGCCACTCCTCTCACAGCGCGTCAACGGCTACGCGAGTGGCAAAGCAACCTCCCTTGAGCGTGGCCGCCTTCCGCACGCCGATGGGCTGGGTAGCGGCCGCAGCCTCTCCGCAGGGATTGCTGCGCCTCTCCCTCCCCATCCCAAGCGGCGGGCAGGCCCTCTCAGCGGTGGGCGCGGCGGGAATACCTGCACGGCGCCGGGGAGCGGACCAGCTCGCACCGCTCGCACGTCAGGTACGGACGTTCCTGAGTGGCAAGCCGGTGACCTTCACCGTTCCGCTGGACCTTGGGGAAAGCCCGCCCTTCTTCCGCGCCGTGTGGCAGGCCTGCGCGACGATCCCTCGCGGCGAGACCCGCACCTACGGGTGGCTGGCCGCCAAGGCGGGCAACCCAAGGGCAGTGCGCGCCGCAGGACAAGCCATGGCCCGCAACCCCATCCCGCTCATCATCCCGTGCCACAGGGTGATCGGGCGCAACGGCAAGCTGACCGGTTTCGGCGGCGGCATTCCGATGAAGGCGGCGTTGCTCGCAATGGAACGCGGGACGACCTAACCCTCGGCCTCCACGCGGAAAGCGGCGGACCCAAGCACCCGTTCCAGCATGGCATGCAGCTCGGCGGAGTACCCGGTAGAGAAGGGCGTTTCCAGCCGCACGCGCTTCCCTTCCTGCATCACTTCCAGCAGGACCCGGTCTGACCCTGTGTGGTCCAGGATAAGCTTCAACGCTTCACGCATCCGCGACTCATCCTCCGACTGACTGCCCGTCTCCTGCAGGCACAGCACGATGGCGTACCGCCGCGTGGCCACAGTGGGCGCTTCGGCGGGTGCCGGTAGGGCCAAGCCGTTCCCACTCTTTGGCATGCCTAGCGCGGCAAAGCCGATCATCGCTGGCGGGGCGTGCTGTGCCTGGCTCTGGAGCATCGCGCCGGCTACCGCTTCTCCTCGCACCTTGGCGGACAGTTCAGCCGGCTCCAGTCCTTCCACGTAGGCGCGCGCCTCTTCACAGACCAGGGAGAGGCGTTCGTCGCGGTTCCGCAGCCGGCCCGTCACGTACACCAGCGCGCCTTCGGTCAGCACCTGCCGCGCGGCCTGGTACCCGCCAGGCCACGCCACCACCTCCACCTCGCCGTCGGCGAGCGCAATCTGCGCCACCAGGAACGGCTTCCGCTCGCGCGTGTAGCTCTGCCGCACCGAGTTCACCTGGCCGCCCAGCGTGAGCCGCTTCCCGTTCTGCTCCGGGTCCATGTCGGCGACAGACGTGAGCGCCCCCTCCGCTGCCATAAGCGGCAAGGCCCTGTTGAAGGGGTTATCCGACATGGCCACCCCCAGGTGCTCCCGCTCCCAGCCCCGCCGCTCCTCCGCGGAAGCGGGTTCCAGCGGCGCGGGCCCTTCCGGCTCGGCCTGCATATCGTCCACGTCAAGCGCTCCGAACAGGCTCGTCTGCCCGCTTTTACGCACTCTGCTCTCCCGTTGCATGAGGCTCAGGTAGCGGTCCAACGACGCCAGCAGCGCGCCCCGCTCCACACCTAGAGCGTCAAACGCGCCAACCCTGACCAGGCTCTCAAGCGCGCGGCGGTTGACCGAAGCGCGGTCAATGCGGCGGAAGAAGTCGCCCACGGACAGGAAGGGCCGTTCGCGCCGCGTCTCCACCAGCGCACGCGCCCACGCCTCGCCAACGTTCTTCACCACGGCCAGGCCAAACCGCACCGCAGGCTCCGCTTCGTGCACCTCCATAGAAAAGCCAACGCCGCTCCGGTTCATGTCCGGCGGCAGGACGTGGATACCCATGCGGTGGCACTCGGCGACGGCGAGTGCCACGCGCTCCAGGTTCCCTGCCCGCGTGTTCAACACGGCCAGCATGTACTCCGCCGGGTAGTTCGCCTTAAAGTAGGCGGTCCAGTACGCGATGAGCGCGTAGCTCACGCTGTGCGCCTTGTTGAAGGCGTAGCCCGCGAACGGCAGGATCAGGTTGAACACCGCGTCCGCGTCCGCCTGGGTGAACCCCTTGGCCATCGCGCCGCGCACAAACCGCTCCCGCTCTTGCCGCATCACCTCCGGGATCTTCTTCCCCATCGCCTTCCGCACAATGTCCGCCTGGCCCAGCGAGTAACCCGCGAACGCCTGCACGATGAACAGCACCTGGTCCTGGTACACGATGACCCCGTAGGTGTCCTCCAGTATCTCCTTCAGGACGGGGTGCGGATGGGTCACCTCAATCGTGCCGTGCCTCGCGCCGATGTACTGCAGGATATGCTCCATAGGCCCAGGGCGATAGAGGGCCACCATCGCGACCAGGTCGGTGAACTGCGTTGGCTTGAGCTGCTTAATGGAGCGGCGCATACCCCCGCTCTCCAACTGGAACAGGTCGCCGGTCTCCCCGCGGGAGAGCATCTCAAACGTCCTCGCGTCGTCCAGAGGGATTTGCTGCAGGTCGAGCCGAACACCCCGCGCCTGCTGCACGGCGTCTATGGCCCGCTTGAGAATGGTCAGGTTGGCGAGGCCCAGGATATCCATCTTGAGCAGGCCGAGCTGCGCGATCGGGTCCATGGCGTACTGGGTCATCGCCAGGTCCGCCACCGGCGTCCTGACCGGACGCTGGAGCGGAACCAGATCGGCAAGCGGCTCCTTGGAGATGACGACACCCGCCGCGTGGGTGCTCACGTGGTGGACCACGCCCTCAAGCTTTCGGGCCGTGGCGACGAGGCGCTGGAGCTGCGGGTCCATGGAAATCACTTCCCGGAGCTCAGCCACCATTTCGAGCGCCTCGTCCAGGCTGCGGGCGCGGAACGGCACCATCCGGGCCACCCGGTCCACGTCGGCGTAGGTGAAGCCGAGCGCGCGCCCCGTGTCCCGGAGCGCCGCCTTTGGCCCCATGGTGCCGAAACTCACGATCTGCGCCACGTGCTCCCGCCCATACTTTTGCACGATGTACTGGAGCACCTCATCGCGGCGGTCGTCCTGGAAGTCCATGTCGATGTCCGGCATCTCCTTGCGCTCGATGTTCAGAAAGCGCTCAAAGACCAGCCGGTACGGCACCGGGTCCACGTCCGTGACGCCCATACAGAAAAGGGCCAGGCTGGCGGCTGCGCTCCCGCGCACCCCAAACAGGATGCCGCTCCGCCGCGTAAAGCTGGCGATATCCCAGACCACGAGGAAGTACGGGGCAAACCGGGTCTTCTCAACCACCTCCAACTCGTAATCCAGGCGTTCCCGGTACTGCGGCGGCGCGTTCGGGATGCGGCGCACCAGCCCCTCCTCGCACAGGCGGCGGAGGTAGGCGTCCGGGTCCTCGCCATTCGGGGTCGGATAGTGCGGCAGGCGTGGGGTCCCGAACCGCAGCTGCACATTGCACTGCTCGGCGATCCGCTCCGTATTCGCCAGCGCCTCGGGAACGTCCGCAAAGAGCTCGGCCATCTCCTGAGCGCTCTTGAGGTAGTAGGAATCGCCGTCCATTTGGAGGCGGGCTTTGTCGTTCACCGTGGTGTTGGTGTGGATGCAAATGAGGATGTCCTGCAACGGCGCGTCGTCCCGGTGGATGTAGTGGAAGTCGTTGGTGGCGACCAACGGCAAGCTCACCTCGCGGCCCAAGATGATGAGCTGCTGGTTGACCTCCTCCAGGCCTTGCACGCCGTCGTGGCGCTGGAGCTCCAGATAGAAGTCCCTGGGGAAGGTCTGCGCGTACCAGCGCGCCGACTCACGTGCCTCGTCCCGCAGACCCCCGCTCAGCAACTGGGCGACCTCACCGTTCAAGCAGCCGGAGAGGACGATAAGCCCCTCGGAGTGCTGGGCCAAAAGCTCCCTGTCCACGCGCGGACGGTAGTAGAACCCCTCCAGGTGCGCCTTGGTGACGAGCTGCACGAGGTTGTGGTAGCCGGTGTTGTTCTTGGCGAGTACGGTCAGGTGGTACGGCTGCTTGTCGCCGGCGGCGCGGCTGTGCCGGGTGTCCTTTGCGACGTACAGCTCGCAGCCTATGATGGGCTTGATGCCCGCCTCACGGCACGCCCGGTAGAACTCCACCGCGCCGTACAGGGAACCGTGGTCCGTGATGGCGAGCGCGTGCATGCCAAGCTCTTTGCACTGCTGGACGAGCTGCGGAATTTTGCACAGGCCATCCAGCAGGCTGTACTCGGTGTGGGTGTGGAGGTGGGTAAACACGCTCGCTCCCATCGCGATGCACTGTTCGGACTTCTGATGATACCCGGACGGCCCAGCGTGAGCAAGCGAGTTTGCGGTGAATCCGTGGTGGTTTTTGCCCTGGTTGCTCCCAGTCCTGGAACTGGTGCCTCGTTTCATAAGTCCGCGTACGCAAAGCCGGACGGATTCTTCACTTCATTCAGAATGACAGTGCGGGTGCGGTCAGAATAACAAGCATGGCGTTGTGCAGCGCTGACGGGGAGCTGAGACCTGTCTTGATCCCGACGTGCCGGTACAAAGGAGGGCTTGCAGTCCCCTCGGCGTAACCCGGTTCGCCCCTCAAGCGGTCTAAGCCCCCGTGTGCGCCAGCTCCCGCACCACCTGCCGAACCAGGTCGGGCGGGACATCTTCCCTCACCACGGCGCGCCCGATCCCCTCCAGAAGCACCCAGTGGAGCTTGCCCTCCGCCGTCTTCTTGTCCACCTGCGTGGCGGACAGCACCGCCTCCGTGTCCACTCCCGCCGGCCAATCCAGCGGCAACCCGTACCGTTGCAACAGCCGGTCCTGGCGGGCCAGCCCCTCCTCCGACAGCAACCCCATCCTGCGGCTGATGAGCCCCGCCGCGTGCATCCCGATGGCGACCGCCTCGCCGTGGAGCAGCCGCTGATAGCCGGTGGCCGCCTCCAGCGCGTGGCCCAGCGTGTGCCCGTAGTTCAGCACCGTGCGGACGCCCAGCGTTTCCCGCTCGTCTTGGGAGACGATGTCCGCCTTGATAGCCGCGCTGCGCTTGAGCGCAGAGCTCAACGCCGCGGGCTCCAGCCGCTGGATCGCCTGGGCATCCTCCTCAAACGTCCTGACCAGCCCCTCGTCCAGGATGAGGCCGTGCTTGAGCGCCTCGGCCCAGCCGGAGGCCAGTTCGCGGGCCGGCAGCGTCGTGAGGGTCTGGAGGTCGGCCAGGACCAGGCGGGGCTGGTGGAACGCGCCGACCAGGTTCTTGCCCGCGGGCAGGTCCACCGCGGTCTTCCCGCCGATGGAGGCGTCCACCATCGCGGCCAAGGAGGTGGGCACCTGCACGAAGGGGAGGCCCCGCGCGAACGTGGCGGCCACAAAGCCGGCCAGGTCACCGACGACGCCCCCGCCAAGCGCCACGACAAAGTGCCCGCGCTCCGCACGCAGCTCAGCAAGCCAGGCGTAACAGCGGCCCGCTTGTTCCAGTGACTTGGACGCCTCACCCGCCGGGACCGTGTACACGCGGACCCGAATGCCCGCCTCCTCAAGAGCCGCACGGGCCTGCGCGGCGTGGTACGCCCCAACCCGTGAGTCCGTGAACAGGTACGCCGTCGTGGTCAGGCCCGCGGCTCTGCACCGCTCGCCCAGGCTCCCGAGCAGCCCCCACCCGAGGTAGATGGGGCAGACACCCGCGGAGGAGTGGACGACGGCGGCCAGGTCACCGTCCCGTCCCGGTCCGGCGCTAGCCGGCAGCTTGCGGCGCAGCACGTCCCACGCGCGGACAACTTCACGGGCCGCTTCCTCCACGGAGAGGCGGTCGGTGTGGACGGTCCATTGCGCCTTGGCGTATGCCGCCTGCCGCTGCGCCTTGAGGGCACGCACTCGCTCCTCACGCTCCGCTGGATTGCCCGCCAGCAGCGGCCGGACCTCAGCCTCCTGCTCAGCGCTTGCGCCGAACAGACGCCGCACGATGACGCCGGCGTCCGCCTCCAGACACACGACGACCCCTGAGCGCAACATCAGCTCGCGGTTGTCGTCCTGCGCAAACGCGCCGCCTCCCGTGGCGATGACGGCGCCCTGCTTGGCGAGAGCTTGCCGTATCGCTTCACGCTCCAGGCTGCGAAAGGTCTTCTCGCCATCCTGCGCAAAGATATCCTCAACGCTCTTCCCCGCACGCTGGACGACCAGCTCGTCCGTGTCCACGAACTCCCATCCCAGCAGGCGGGCTGCCGCCTTGCCGACGGCGCTTTTGCCCGTGCCGGAAAAGCCGGTCAGGATGAGGTTTTCCATGCGTCCAGTCTAGGCGAAGCGGCGGAGCGGGACAAGGCTGGCGCGCCAGCCGGGCGCTCCTTGACCATATTCCTAGCGGTCTTTGGGCGCGCTTTGGTATAGTACTGCCATGCGCGGGATTACGGTCACAAAAGGTGTCTTTCCCATTCCGCGAGTCCAGGCGGTCTTCTACGGCTGGTGGCTGGTTGGCGAGTCGTTCTTTTTGATGACCCTCATGTCCCTCGCCATCTTCCAGGGCCTCGGCGCGTTTCTCGTCTCCATGGAGGAGCAGTTTGGCTGGAGCCGCGGGGTCATCTCCGGCGCCTTTGCCATCACCTACGTGGAGAGCGCGTTCCTGTCCCCCATCGTCGGCCATCTCGTAGACCGCTTTGGCCCGCGCCGCCTGGTCCTGGTGGGGTACCTGTGCATGGCGGGCGGCTTCTTCCTGTTCTCCCAGGTCCACAGTCTGTGGCAGTTCTACCTGGCCTTCCTCGTCATCAACCTCGGCGCCGAGGTCGGCGGTTGGCTGCCGCTCATCGCAGCCGTCAACAACTGGTTCCAGCGGCACCGCACGCTTGCCATGTCCATCACCATGTCGAGCATCAACTTCGGTGGCATCCTGGTCCCGCTGCTGGTGTTGGGCCTGGACTCCCACGGCTTCCGGTG
The DNA here is from genome assembly GCA_009693055.1 of Dehalococcoidia bacterium. Classification (GTDB taxonomy): domain Bacteria; phylum Chloroflexota; class Dehalococcoidia; order Lucifugimonadales; family SHYT01; genus SHYA01. Next base: position 15,058 of record SHYA01000009.1, read on the forward strand.
GACTACCGCGGGCATCGGCGCGTTTCTGCTGCTCATCGCCGCCCCTGCTTATATCTTTATCAGGAACCGGCCGGAGGACTACGGCTTGGAGCGTGACGGCGGCGCGGTCGCTCCGGCGTCCACCACAGCCTCCGTATCGAAGACCCCTGTTCATGAGGCGGAGGTGGAGTTCACGGTAGGCGCGGCGCTGCGCACGAAGGCCTTTTGGATACTCACCATCGCCGGCATCGCCTCGGGTGTGCCACTCATGGCATTGGGAGTCCACCTCTTCCCCAAGCTCACCGACATGGGCCTTTCCGACGGGACGGCCGGACTGGTGATCCTGGTGTTCACCGCCGTCGCGCTCCCCGCCAACCTCATCGGCGGGTTCCTGGGCGACCGCTTCCGCAAAGAGCCGTTGATCGCCGGGTTCCTGGTGCTCCAGTGTCTGGCGATCCTTCTCCTGGCACTGAGCGACGGCTCCTTCTCGGCCTGGCTGTTCGCGGCGCTCTATGGCGTCGCCTTCGGCACCAGGCTCGGAATGTCCACCGCCATCTGGGCCGACTACTTCGGGCGCTCGCGCTTCGCCTCCATCTACGCCTGGTCGTTCGTCCCCACCAACCTGGGCATTGTGGCCGGCCCGCTGTTCGCGGGTTTCCTGTTCGACTTGCGGGGCAGCTACGCCATCCCCTTCACCGTCTTTGCAGGCTTGAGCCTTGTCGGCGCGGCGGCGATGCTGCTGTGCAAGAGGCCCGTCCTCAAACTCGCGAGCCGCCACCCGCTGCCCACGACGTAACGAGACACGGGTAAGAACAATCAAGCATACGACGGCAATGGCGCATCAGCCATTCGGGGCTTACCAAAGCCCACCATTCAAGTCGAAGCCTGGTGCGGGAACTGCCTGAGATGTGGTATAAGTCGCTTGTCGTCTGTCCCTAACTCAGGGGGCAATCTCAAGCTACACAGCGAGAGGGAGGAGGGTGCAATGGCTGAGCCGGTTGTTGCGACAAGCGCTGGAAAGGTCCGGGGTTACACGGCTGACAACGGGGTCCAGGTCTTCAAGGGCATCCCGTACGGGGGGCCGACAGGCGGGCGCCATCGCTTTTTGCCTGCGTCACCACCGCAGCCCTGGGCTGGCGTGCGCGAGGCCAAAGGGTATGGCCCCGCGTGTCCTCAGGAAACTCCAGCCATGGCGTCGTCGGTCATGATGAAGATGCTCGGCGCTTTCTCCGATGATGAGACGCAGAGCGAGGACTGCCTGGTGCTGAACGTCTGGACGCCGGCCCTGGGAGACGGCGCCCGCCGGCCCGTGATGGTCTGGTGGCATGGCGGCGCGTTCCGAGGGGGTTCAGGCGGCTGGCCCATGACGGACGGCACCGCCCTCGCCCAGCGCGGCGACGTGGTGGTCGTCTCGGTCAACCACCGGCTGAGCGTCTTTGGACACTTGTACCTCGGCGACGGTTTTGGGGAGGAGTATGCGACCTCCGGAAACGTTGGGATGCTTGACCTGGCGTCGTCCCTCCAATGGGTCCGCGACAACATCACAGCCTTCGGTGGGGACCCGGGCAACGTCACGGTGTTCGGCGTGTCGGGCGGCGGCGCCAAGGTCACCGCGTCCCTGGCCATGCCGGACTTCCGCGGCCTGTTCCACCGCGCCATCGTCCAGAGCGGCCACGACCTGTGGAAGCACACGAGCGTGGAGGTGGCGACCCGCGCATCCCAGGCGGTACTCGCCGAGCTGGGCGTGAAGCGGGGCGACGTAGCGAAGCTGGCCGCCGTGTCCACCAAAGACCTGCTACAAGCGCTCAACGCCGCGACGCTCAAAACGAAGCCGGACCCGAGTGCCGGGCTCCCTGGGTGGGTCAACTACGACCTGCTAGCCCCCGTCATTGACGGGACCGCGCTGCCCGATTATCCAATCTCCACAATCGCGGGTGGCTCTGCGGCGAACGTCGCGGTCATGCTCGGTACCACTCGCTACGACCACTTCTTCCCCCTGGGCGCGAGCAAAGACTACGGCTGGATGGACGAGACCGGTCTCCGCCGTCACGTGCGCACCTACCTGGGTGACCGCGCCGACAGGGTTGTGGATGTGTACCGCCGGACCAGACCGGGCGAGTCCCCCTCGGCGCTGCTGCCCACGATTTTGGCGGACGGCGACTGGCGCGTCCCCGCGATCCGGCTGGCCGAAGCCAAGCTGCGGGGGGGTGGCAAGCCCCCGTTCATGTACTACTACACCCCCGCCGGCGTGGTCGACCCGACTCTGGTGGTGTTTGATAACGCCCAGGTGCCCCTCCTGGCTTGGGGCGCAACACGGGCGCTGGCCGGGCAGATGGGCTCAACGTGGGCGAGCTTCGCCCGCACCGGCGACCCCAACCACACCAGCATCCCCAAGTGGCCTCAGTACACGCTGGACAAGCGGGCGACGATGCTGCTTGACTACGAGTGCGGGGTGGAGAACGACCCCTGGCGCGAGGAGCGGCTTGCCTGGGACGGCATCCGCTGACCCTTTTGGCTTCCTTGAGACGTGCCGGGACATTAACGCAGGGGGCCGTGAAGGGGGAAACACGGCCCCCTGCTGATCTCTTGCTCGTCATAGCATGGAAAGAAGTGGTGGGCAGTAGAGGATTTGAACCTCTGACCCCTGCGATGTCAACGCAGTGCTCTAGGCCACTGAGCTAACCGCCCACGAGGTGGAGAGCGGCATTAGTGTAACGGCGCAGCGCCGCCACCGTCAAGGCAACGGCGGCCCGCAACGCGGCCCTTTCATGTCATGCTGAGGGAGTCCCGCCAAGTGACCCACCCTTGCACCCGCTAGAGGCGAACAAGGGACGGGGCTCCTACATCGCGGCGGGGAGCTCCTCTCCCTCGTCCTGCCACAGCCGGACGACTGGGTCACTCTGGAGCAGCGCGTTGATGCGCCGCACGATCTTCTGCCGCTCGGCGTCTTTTTCCCACCACTCCCACGCGTCCAGGCTGGTCCAGCGGCTGACGGTCATGAAGATGCCGGGATTGAACAGGTCAAGCACCGTCTCACCGGAGAGGAAGCCAGGCCGCCTCACCGCTTTGGAGGGCGACGCGCGCAACCTGGACGCCATCGGAGACAGCACCGTTGACCCGATTGCCACCCACCGTACGCCAACATCATCCGCTACTCTGCGCGCAAGCCCCCTCTCCCACGTGCGAGACATCGGCGAGTACGTCCGGCAGATGCAGCGTGTGGCAGAGGAGTCGTACCGCGTGCTCAAGCCCGACCACTACTGCGCCATCCTCATGGGCGACACCCGCCGGAACAAGCACTACGTTACCATCGCGTTCCGTGTCATGCAGGCGTTCCTAGAGGCGGGCTTCGTGCTCAAAGAGGACATCATCAAGGCGCAGTGGAATACGATGACCGAGGGCCTGTGGGCCAACCTGTCCAGGCAAAAGAACTTCCTGCTGATCATGCACGAGCACCTGTTCGTGTTCCGCAAGCCCGCTGAGGGGGGGACGACGACGCCGTTCCGGGAGAGCATGCGCTGGTGGGCCTAGCCAACGTGCTACGCCTCCTCCCATGTCATTCCGAATCCGACGTATCGGGACGAGAAATCGCCGCACGCAAGGGGCGAAGCACGCCGCCCTGCCGCGCCCTTGCGGTTGACACCCTTTTCCGCCTCTGCTAGCCTCAATCTTTGCGGCGTGTCGCTGCCGGAACCGGCCAGCAAGGGGGGAGCCGTCCCGCCGGAGGCAGCGCAAGGTCGCGGAGGAACGCGCGTTGAGCTTCGTTAAGAGCCTGCTGTGCCGCGAGTGTGGCCGCGAATACCCGATCGAGCCGCTGAACGCGTGCGACTTTTGCTTCGGCCCGCTGGAGGTGCGCTACGACTACGACGCGCTCAAGCGCGTGATGAGCCGCGAGCGCATCCAGAAAGGGCCGCTCAACCTGTGGCGGTACAAGGACCTGCTGCCCGTGGAGGGCCAGAATCTCGTGGACCTGAACACCGGGTTCACACCGCTGCTCAAGGCGGACCGCCTGGGCCGCATGCTCGGCCTCAACCACCTGTACCTGAAGAACGACGCGGTCAACCCCTCGTATTCGTTCAAGGACCGGGTGGTAGCCGTGGCCTCCACCAAGGCGCTGGAGTTTGGGTTTGACACGCTGGCGTGCGCGTCAACCGGCAACCTCGCAGGCGCAGTCGCGGCGCACGCGGCCCGCGCGGGCATGAAAGCGTTCATCTTTGTCCCCGCCGACCTGGAGCAGGGCAAGATGGTGGGCACCTCGGTGTACGGCCCCACGCTCGTGGCGGTTAAGGGGAACTACGACGAAGTGAACCGCCTGTGCAGCGAGCTGGCGGACACGTACCACTGGGCCTTCGTCAACATCAACATGCGCCCATACTACACGGAGGGGAGCAAGACGCTCGGCTACGAGGTGGCGGAGCAGCTCGGCTGGCGCGCCCCCGACCACTGCGTGGTGCCCGCGGCGTCCGGCGCGCTCCTCACCAAGATCTGGAAGGGCCTTACCGAGTTCGCGATGCTCGGGCTGATCGGCGAGGCGCGCACGCACATGCACCTGGCGCAGGCGGAGGGGTGCTCGCCCATCGTCACGGCCTGGAAGAACGGCTGGGACGTCGTGCGCCCCGTGCGGCCCAAGACGATCGCCAAGTCGCTCGCCATCGGCAACCCGGCGGACGGCTTCTACGCGCTCAAGGCGACCAGGGAGACCGAGGGCGTCGGCGTGTCGGTGCCCGAACACCAGGTCGTGGAGGGGATCAAGCTGCTGGCGGAGACCGAGGGCATCTTCACGGAGACTGCGGGCGGCGTCGTCATAAGCGCGCTCCAGGAGCTGGTGCGCACCGGCGCCGTCAAGCGCGACGACGTGACGGTGGCCTACATCACCGGCAACGGCCTCAAGACGCAGGAGGCCGTGCTGGACCTGGTGCGGCCGCTGGTCATTGAGCCCACGGTAAGCGCCTTCCAGGAAGCCATGGGCGGCCGGTGATGCAAGCCGTATCCGCGGGCGACAGCGAGTAAGGAAAACCGATGCCGAACCGAAGGATCAAGTTCACGTTCCCGCACCCGCTGGTCACGGAGCCGGTCATCTATGAGCTTGGGAAGAAGTTCCCCGTCGTCACGAACATCCGGCGCGCCGACGTGCGGGAGAAATTCGGATGGGTCATCCTGGAGCTGACAGGGGAAGAGGCCGATATTGAGCGAAGCCTGGAATGGGTACGCTCCAAAGGGGTGCGCGTTGACCCCGCCAGCGGAGACGTGGTGGAGGGCTAAGCAACAGCCGCACCCGCCGAGAGGGCGGGGCGACCAGGGAGGGTCCATGAGCGTGGTTGTCCGAATTCCATCGCCTTTGCGCCGCGTGACCAACGGCAAAGACCGCGTCACCGTAGAGTCCACCAGCAACCTGAGCCAGACCATTGCGGCGCTGGAGCGGCAGTACCCGGGCATCAAGGAGCGGCTCGTGGACGATGTCGGCGAGCTGCGCCACTTCGTGAACATCTACGTCAATGGCGAGGACGTGCGCTTCCTCAATGGCCTGGATACGGAGATCAAGGCGGGGGATGAGGTGAGCATCGTGCCCGCGGTGGCTGGCGGCAGGGCCTAAGGCCCCATTCGCTTCGCTCAGGGCAAGCTCTGCACCCTTCTCGGCGTTTGGGCCGTGGCGGGCGGCGCGTAGCTTCTCGCCCTCACAACCCGCGTGCGGTAGGGGCGGCTCGCGAGCCGTCCCTCTCTTTGGAGAAAGCCCCTCCCGCGGCACCGCCACCTGGTAGCCGCGGAAGGCGCGCTCGTGGATTGACCCACTCTCCGCGCTCTGCTACTATCCCGTCAACGCAAGGGGGAGGTGTTTTATGACAACGCAGCGTTATCCAAGCATGGGAAAGACCCACGCCATCAAAGTAGAGACCTCGGTGCCCACCAAGATGCGAGACGGCGTCACACTCTACGCCGATATAATCCGCCCTGAAGGCTCTGGGAAATACCCCGTCTTGTTGCAGCGCACGCCCTACGACCGCGCCGGATCGCTGGTGGGACGCTCCAGCGCCCTCATGGGCGACATGATCAACATGGCCACGCACGGCTACGCGGTGGTCATCCAGGACTGCCGGGGCCGCTTTGAGTCTGAGGGAGATTGGCGTCCCTTCTTCTCAGAGGTGGACGACGGGTACGACACCGTAGAGTGGTGCGCCGCCCAGCCGTGGAGCACCGGCAAGGTGGGGATGTACGGCGGGTCGTACCTCGGAGCAACGCAGTGGCTGGCGGCCATCGCCAAGCCTCCATCCCTCGTGGCCCTCTTCCCCAGCATCACATCGGACGGCTACTACGACAACTGGACCTACCAGGGCGGCGCGCTCGGGTGGTTGATGGCGCTGTCGTGGGGCGGGCTCATCGCCGCGCAAAACCTGGAGCACACGCTCCGCAACAAGGAGATCCCCCAGGCGATGGTGAGCAAGCTCGTGCAGGCGCTGGAGCAGCTGCAAAAATCGTACTCGTCAACTCCTCCAAAGGACGTCCCGGGGATGAGCCGGGAGATAGCCCCTTACTTCCACGAGTGGCTGGAGCACCCCACCTACGACGACTACTGGAAGAAGATCTCCATCGTTGACCGGCATAACCAGATCACGGTGCCCGCCTACAACGTCGGCGGGTGGTTTGACATCTTTGCCCGCGGCACGCTAAGCAACTTCAGCGGCGTGCGCGCCAAGGGGGCCACGCCAAAGGCGCGGCAGGGCAGGCTGCTCATGGGGCCGTGGGCGCACACCGGGCAGCTGAGCGGCCTGACGGGCGACTACTACTTCGGCAGCGCGGGCGCCGCCGCCACCGTTGACCTGCTCGGCCAGCAGATGCGCTGGTTTGACTACTGGCTCAAGGGCGAACAAAACGGAATTGACAAGGAGCCGCCCGTCAAAATCTTCATCATGGGAGAGAACGTCTGGCGGACGGAGAACGAGTGGCCGTTGGCCCGCGCACAGGAAACCAAGTTCTTCTTGCACAGCAGCGGGCGGGCCAACACACTGAACGGAGACGGCATGCTTTCCCGCGACGCGAACGGGGCATCTGAGTCCCCGGACGCGTTCCTCTACGACCCGCGCAACCCGGTGCCCACCAAGGGCGGCGAGCTGTGCTGCGACCTGCTGTTCTTCCCGGGCGGCTCGTACGACCAGCGGGCCATTGAGGCCAGGCCCGACGTGCTGTGCTACACCACGCCCCCCCTGGCCGAGGACACGGAGGTGACCGGCCCCATGACCGTAACGCTCTACGCGGCCACCTCCGCGCCGGACACCGACTTCACGGCCAAGCTGGTGGATGTCTGCCCTGCTCCAGACCACTGCGTGCACAGCCTGGTGGACGGCATCATCCGCGCCCGCTACCGCAACGGGACGGGCAGAGCGGCGCCGCCGCTCAAGTCAGGCCAGGTGGAAAAGTACGTCATCGAGCTGGGGGCGACCAGCAACCTCTTCAAGAAGGGCCACAGCATCCGGGTGGAGATTTCCAGCAGCAACTTCCCGCGCTTTGACCGCAACCCCAACACCGGCGAGGAGCCTTGGAAGGCGGCGGAGCTGCGCACCGCCACGCAGATGGTGTTCCACACCGCGGAGCACCCCTCGCATATCACACTGCCCATCATCCCCAGAAAGTAGCGACAGGAAGTAGCGGCGCCAGGGCCCACCAGGCGCCGGACGTGCACGACGATCAGCCGCCGTGTGATGCCCCAGGCTTGAGTGTCAACGCCGGGTCCCGTTTACCCTCTTCTCGCAGCTCCATCTTGAGCTGCTTGGCGCGCACGGGCTTGTAGCCGTTGAAGGTCACAAACGCTCTCGCCCGCTTGCCCACCACGCCCATCGCCTCCAGGTCGCGCCAGGTGTCTATGGCGTGGCCCCGCCGATTGGCAATGATGCGCGACGCGGCCGTCGGGCCGATGCCGGGGACCCGCAGCAGCGCCTGTTTGTCCGCGGCGTTCACGTCCACCGCATCGTGCAGGTGGTCCAGCGCGATGGCGAGTTTTGGGCCCAGGTCCCGGTCCAGGAAGCCCGCGCGGTCAAACGTCGGTGCAAACTCCTCGTCGGAAAAGCCGTAAACGCGGCCCAGCCAGTCAAGCTGGTACAGCCGGTTTCCCGCCAGTCCGGCGTCGGCGGGTGCTCCTCAAGCGGCGTGTAGCGCGCAGGACGAAACGCCTGATAGTACACCCGTTGAGCCTCCAGTCCGAATAGAGCTGCCGCACGCGCCGGTGGATGTCCACACGTCGGTCTCATCCGCGGCGCCCACCACCATCTGCGTCACCTGGCCTACCGCGGCAATGCCGCCTTCCTGGATGTGGCGGTGAACCCAGCTCATCGGCTCCAGGATGCCCTTCCGGAAGTCCTTCATCTTGCTCAGGCGTTGCATCATCTCCTGGGTGGACGTCTCAATGTTGACGGAGAGCCGTGTGCACAGGCGCGCAGCCGCTTCCACGTATTCGGCGCGGCGGCCCGGCATCACCTTCAGGTGGACGTAGCCGCGGAACCCGTGCTTTTTACGGAGCACCTCCACCACCTTGACCAGCTTGTTAATCGTCTTGTCCGGGCTGCCGGCGATGCCCGAGCTGAGGAAAAGGCCCGCCACCGTCTGCCGCTCGTACAGCTCCATGAACGTCGCGGCCAGCTCGTCCACGGTGAAGCCGTAGCGCTTGCGCGGCACCCAGTGGCTGTTGGGGCAGTAGTGGCAGTCCATCTTGCAGAAGTCGGTGAACATGACGCGCATCAGGCTGATGGACTTGCCGTTGGGCATGACGGCGCGATACACCCCCGCAGGAAGGTCGCGGTTCCGCCGAGGCATCGGCGATTGCGACGGCGCGGCAAACCGCTCTTCCTGGTTGGACGTGAGGACGTCGTCGGTGGCCATGCCGCCCAGGTGGCGGAGCTTATCGTACTGGTCTGGCGCTACGCGGACTAACATGGAGTGCATCCATATAGAACTTATGTTCTCTTATAGGGAGCCGTGTCAAGAAGCACAATGGCACGCAAGAAAGACAACCGGCTGTGCCGAACGAGTTGTACACCCGCCGCGACGCGCACGGTAAACGGAACTGGCGGGGAGGTGTGCTGCTACTGCTGCCGGCGAAGGTTGAAACTGCCGCTCCACTGAGAGCCTTCACGTCCACCTTCGTACCGAACGTCTATCGTCGGCGCCGGGTCCGAGGGTACAACCCTAAGCGTGGTGGTCTCTGACCACCCTTCAACCTGGTCAGACGTCGTTATCACGAAGCTGCTGCCCACGCTAAGAACGCCGCCCACTGGAACGTTGCTGAACGTTTCCACCCAGTCGGCCCGCGAGGTTATCCTGCACGGGTCTGTCTCGTCTCCATATGTGGGCGCCCCTCCCACAAACGTGGCACTGCCGCTGACCGTCGCGCCCGTGTGCGTGAGGCTATAGGTAACCTCGCCCCCCGTAGTTCAGGATGCGGGGAGGGTCAGCGGATCTATAAACTTCGTCATAGACACCTATCCACCTGCCCGCCAGGTTGATGGTGGCAGCGGCCTGTGGGACAGGTGTGGGGGTCGGGCTCCGGCGTAGGGGGCGCCACGGTGGAGGGGTTGCGTAAGGTCTGGAAGGCCCCAGCAAAGCCTCCCTGATGGACTTTGTTGAACGCTTCAAGTTCTCCATTCACGCACGCGTTGACGTTCTCCAGGCATTGGCGGTTGGCTTCTGCAGTGGTGTAGGTCTTCAAGACGCCACTCACCAGCTCCGGGTCGGCTACTTGTAGCGCACCGCCCCCAGGCATCAGTTCCTGGAAGAGGGTCTTCAACGTCTCCTTAATGGCTTCTCACAGCGAGGACTGCGTGGTGTACGGCTTCGGCTCACTGGGTGGCGCTTGCTGCCGCTGGGCAACAGCCGGCGCCGGGAGAGGTGGCGGGCGTGCGGAGACAAAGCGTTGCTCCAGGTTGTCTATGACGGCGCTCTGGCGGCGTTGCGCCGCGTTCCTAAAGGGTTTGATGCACGCATCACGCACCTGCGGGTTGGCGTCCACGTGCCGTACGATGGCATCAAGCTCCGCCAGCCAGGCGGTGAGGGCAGCGTTGTCCGCCTCGGGCAGCGCGACACTGACGCGGATAAACGTCGCAAGCTCTTCCCTGGCGATGTCTTCCGGAGATTTTCTCCGGCTGGACCGAAGGCGACGGGGAGACCGGCGAAGGCGCTACTGTGGCGTCGGACGGCGCCGGCGTGGGGGAGGGCGCTGCCAGCGGGGGCGCTGGAGCGGGGCAGGCGTAGCCGCCGGTGGCGGCGCGGAGCTTTGGCACGCGACCACCATCACGAAGCTGGCAACGATTGCGATGAGCACGGAGAGCCTGTACATGCACGCCCCCCTTCTCAGGACGCTATAGCTAAGACGCCGGGGTGGGCTTCGCCTTTTCCGTAAGGCTCGTCCCCGTCCTGGCGGGGTAGAGCAGGCCGCCGAGGATGCCGATGCCTGAGATAGCGCACAGGATGACCAGCGCCTTCTCCAGCGAGCCGGTGTAGTCGTCAATGTACCCCACGATGGGCGGGCCGACGGCGAAGCCGACACCCATGAGGGTGAACAGCACGGCGGTGACAACGGTGACTTCCCGAGGGGTCATGCCGGGCCACTCGAACGGGAACACCTGAATGAGGGGGAACGGGCCCCAGACGGCCCCAAGGATGAGAAGGAAGACTATCATCAGGCCCAGGTTCCCCGTCATGGAAGCGCCGATGCCCGCCCCGACGTTGAGCACCGCTAGACCCGTTAGCAGCACCTTTCTGTTCGGCACGAGGCGCCCGATCCAGCCCGCCAGGAGCGAAGCTGCGGTCAGCCCGAAGTAGAGGCAGGCAATCATGACGCCAACCCACTTGACCGAAACCATGCCCTTCTGAAGCATTAGTGTCGGGACGAAGGTGATGATGCCCGCCCAGACCAGGCCAAGGCTGAATCCAAAAGCGGCAAGGGTGAAGATCTGAGGGTATCTCCGGACCGCCAGGAATGGGCTGGGCATATTCGCCGCTTGCAGGCTCTGCTGGAGACGCTGGACCGGCGCCTTCTTCTCAACCGCAAGAACCCGCCAGATAATCCCTTCAAGGGCTATCAGGCCAGCAAGGGCGTAGAAGGCTGCGCGCCAGCTCCCAACAAGGTCCACAATTTGCGTTGCTGTCGCCAGCACGGTAGCCAGAATGGCGCCGTGAATGAAAAACGCGACGGCGTTCACGGACGTATAGTCTTTTCGGGCTGCCCACTGCTGCAGCAACAGCGTGCCCGCAACCTGTTGCGGAGCGCTCACGGCGGAGAAGAACACCCGAATCACCAGCAAGACGACAAAGGTGTTCGCCAATCCTTGTAGAAACGCAAAGGGCACTACCAGCAGAAAACTAGCAAAGATGATGGGGATCGGGCGGAAGCGTGAGAAGAAACTGGACAGGAACAGGCCCGTTCCCAGGCTCACGCCAAAGATGACCGACTGGAGCAGCCCCTCCTGGCCAGAGGTCATATTGAGGTCTTCTCGTATGAAGGGGAGAAACATGCCGAACGCGAGTGAGGGGAGGGCGCTGAAGCTGCCCTGCACGCGGTACAGGACGATGACCGCCCACCCTCGCACCGAGGTCGTCGTCACCTCGGCAGCAAGCGCCTCTGCGGTGGCAGGGGCTACGGGAGACGCAGTTGCCTGGCCGATCGTTTTCTCATCCACAGGGAACTCCAGGAGAAGGCTGGCGGAAGTATATCAGAACCCGGACGATAAACACCAGCTAAGAGGGGGCCGGCGCGGGCTTCGCCTCTTCGGTGAGGCTCTTCCCCGGCTTGGCGGGGTAGAGCAGGCCCCCGAGGATGCCGACACCCACGATGGCGCACAGGATGACCAGCGCCCTCTGCAGCGAGCCGGTGTAGTCGTCAATATACCCAACGATGGGCGGGCCTATGGCAAAGCCCACGCCCATGAGGGTGAACAGTACGGTGGTGACCACGACGACCTCACGCGGGGTCATGCCGGGCCACTCAAAGGGAAACACCTGAATGAGCGGGAACGGACCCCAGGCCACCCCGAGGAGGAACAGGAACAACACCAACAGGCCCAGGTTTCCCGTCATCGCAGCGCCGATGCCCGCGCCGGTGTCCAGGACCGCCAGACCCGTCAGCAGCACCTTCCGGTTGGGCACTACGCGCCCGACCTAGGTAGCCAGAAAGGAGGCGGAGGTCAGTCCACAATAGAGGCATGCGATGATGAGCCCCACGAGCTTCGGTTCGACCATCCCCTTCTGGAGCACCAGCGTTGGGACGAACGTGATGATGCTCGCCCAGGTGATGCCCAGGCCGAACCCAAAGGCCGCGAGGGGGATGATCTGGGGGTAACGCCGCAGGGCCAGAAATGGGCTGGCCCCCCTTCGCTCCCAGGCTCCACCCAAGGCTCTGGACCGGCGCCTTCTCCTCAATGGCAAACGCGCGCCAGATAATCATCTCCAGGGCCATCAAGGCCCCAAGAGCGAAAAAGACCTTCCGCCAGTCCCCGACAAAGTCTACAATCAGGAATGCGGTCGCCAGGACCGTGGATCGGGGTGAAGAGCCTGCCTTTAGCGGAGCGAACGAGGCACTACCCTTCTCAGGCGTCTTCGGCCGAAGGCGCACGCGGTCCAGCCAACCCTGGACGCCGCTGGCCCCACCGCTTCCGTTGCTCCAGCCGCGCCTCCTCTTTGGCTGGAACGTACCGCGCGTGGAACGCTTGCCGGTACGCCTGGAGCTCCCCCTTTTGAATCGCCTGACGCAACTGCTCCATCAGCCGGTGGTAAAAGCGGAGGTTGTGGAGCGTCGTGAGACGGTATGCCAGAAGCTCGCGGGCGCGGAACAGGTGGTGCACGTAGGCGGCGGTAAATTGAGCGCACGCGAGACAGTCGCACCCCTCTTCCAGCGGCCCACTGCTGCCGCGGAACGCCGCGCTGGTGATGTCCACTCTGCCGGAGGCGGTGTACACGCCGCCGTTGCGCGCCACCCGCGTGGGGAGCGCGCAGTCAAACAGGTCGTAGCCGGCTGCCACCGCCTCCACCAGGTCCTCCGGCGAGCCCACGCCCATCAGGTACCGGGGCTGGTCTTCGGGGAGCAACGGCGCCGTAAATCGCGCCAGCTCGTAGAACAGCGCCTTCGGCTCCCCCACCGAGAGGCCACCGACGGCGTACCCGTCAAACCCCATCGCCACGATGGCACGCGCCGACTCCTCCCGCAGCTTGGGAAACATGCCTCCCTGCACGATGCCAAAGAGCGCCTGGTCAACCTGGCGGCGCGCGTCCCTGCACCGGACAGCCCAGCGGTGCGTGCGCTCCATGGCGGCGCGGGACGCGTCCTCATCCGGCCCGTGGGGGATGCACTCGTCCAGGCACATGATGATGTCCGCGCCCAGCGCCTCCTGCTGCGCCACGGCGCCCTCCGGCGTCAGCAGCAGCCGCGCCCCGTCCAGATGCGAGGTGAAGTGGGCCCCCTCCTCGGTGACGCTCCGCAGCGCGCCGAGTGAGTACACCTGGAAGCCGCCGGAGTCGGTCAGGACGGGGCCGTCCCAGCCCATGAACCGGTGGAGGCCGCCCATCTCTCGCACCACATCCACGCCCGGCCTGAGCGCCAGGTGGTACGCGTTGACCAGGAGGATGTGCGTGCCGGCCGCCCTGGCCTCCTGCGGCGTGAGCGCCTTCACGGACGCCTGCGTGGCCACCGGCATGAAGGCAGGCGTGGGCATCGTTCCGCGACCCGTCGTCAGCAGCCCCGCGCGGGCGCCGCTGTCCCTGGCCTGCACGGTGAACCCGAAGGCGTTCCCTGATTTGTTGCTCAAACTCCCCCCTGAAGAGCGGTCATCTCACTGGGGCACCGTCATTCTAGTCGCTCCTTGGGCGAATTCACCGATTTTCCTCTCGCCGACATTGTTACGGTTCTCGTACAATCCGAGGGCCGTGTTCTCACGGTACTGCACGATACTTCATAAGGAGATGCCCATGAGCGTTCGGCTTCTCCATGGCCTTATCCTTGGAGCCGTAGCCGCGGCGGGGTTACTGGCGGTCGCGGCGAGCGGGGACGATGCAAAGCCGCCTCCCACCGTCTCGCTAACCGCAGCGGACTACTCCTTTCTCCGCGCCTGAGGGCATCGCGGGCGGGCTTGTCCACGTGTCCCTTGCCAACAGCGGCCAGGAGCCTCACCACGCCCAACTCATCCGCCTCAACGACGGCGTGACCTTGCCCCAGTTCCAAGAGGCGCTCCTAGCAGCGGGGCAGGCCAACTTTGAGGGGCCGGCGGTTGGCCAGCTCTTCGCCATGGTGACGTTCCAGGGCGGTCCGGGCACAACTCCGCCTGGCAAATCAACAGGTGTTGTGCTCAACCTCCAGCAAGGCCAGTACGTGATGGCGTGCTTTGTTGCGGACGCACAGGGGGGCCCGCATGTGGCGAAAGGCAGGATCAAGCCGCTCACCGTAAGCGCGCCTCCACAGGAGCAGGCGGCGGAACCCGAGACCGATCAGACCATCACGCTTCAAGACTTCTCCTTTGCATTGCCATCGGCGCTCCAGAAAGAGGTGGAGGCAAAGGACGTCCGAACCGTGCGGGTGGTCAACCGAGGTACAGAGACCCACAAGATGGGGATCGTGCGGCTGACCGGCGTCACCTTGGAGCAGTTCAGGCAAATCGTCACCGCGCCTCCCGGCGGTGAGGCGCCTTCCGGCCCGCCGCCGTTTGAGGACGCGGGCGGCTTCCAGGCCATCGGGCCCAACGGGACCGGCTGGGCCGAGCTCAACCTGACACGCGGCGACTACGCGCTGTTCTGCTTCATCCCGTCCCCGGCTAACCAGGGCGCGCCTCACGTGGCGCTGGGCATGATCGCCTCGCTCAAGGTGAAGTAACGCTCCACACAGGCATCACTCATGGCTCTGAGCGACGGGAGGGGCTGCTTCCGCAGCCCCTCCCGCGTTATGGCAATAGCAGGGCGCCGAACGGCAAGGCCAACCCCTAACCTCCCACCTGCCCCACCGTTTCAGCTTCTGACGTAGTATCTCCTGAGGGGCCAGTCCGAGTGACGAAACGGCACGGGCAATCCCGGCCCGCTAAAGAGAAAGGGGCTGCCTTATGAAGACACGGGTGCTCCTCCCACTGCTCGTCGCGGCGGCGCTCGCCGTTGCGTTTTTGGCCGCTGCCTGCGGCAACGATAACGAGAGCACGGCCTCGCCGCCCGGTACGTCCGCCTCTGCGGTCCCAGCATCCTCGGTTACCGAAGGCGCAGCGGTCGTTGAGAACGTGAGCATCGTCAAGGCGCTAGGCGGCGCGCGAGAGCTGACGGCTGCGGAGACGCCCGCCGCACTGAACACGGTGGGGATCGTCCAAACCCTGCGCCCCTCGGTGGTGCACATCCAGACGGAGCTCGCATCCGAAGGGCTCTTTACCATGCTCATGCCTGCAACTGGCGTGGGGACCGGCTCCATCGTGGACACGGAGGGCCACATCCTCACCAACAACCACGTAGTTGAAGGCGCCCAGAAGGTCACCGTTGCGCTGGATGACGGCCGGACGTTCCAGGCCACGGTGCTGGGGACAGACCGGCTCACGGACCTGGCGGTGATCAAGATTGACGCGGACGGCATCACGCCCGCCAGGCTGGGGGACTCCGACGCGCTGCAGGTGGGCGAAGACGTGGTGGCCATCGGCTTCGCACTGGACCTGGAGGGCGGGCCGACGGTGACGAAGGGCGTGGTGAGCGCGCTCGGCCGGTCGTTGGAGGAGAGCGGCTTCCTTACCCTGGACAACCTGATCCAGACGGACGCGTCTATCAACCCGGGCAACAGCGGCGGTCCGCTGGTGAACGCGCGCGGCGAGGTGATCGGGGTCAACACCGCTGTGGCGGGTGGCGGCGCGCAAGGCATCGGCTTCGCGATCCCGATCAACGACGCGAAGGCCATCGTGGCACAGCTACTCCAGGACGGATCGGTGCACCGCAGCTACCTGGGCATCCTGCTGGCGACGGTCACGCCCGGCATCGCTCGAGCCAACGACCTGCCCATGGAGCGCGGCGTGCTGGTCCGCTCCGTGGAGCCAGGGACGCCCGCGTCTCGGGCGGGCCTGCAAGACGGCGACATCATCGTCAGCATGGACGGCCAGGACATCCGCAACTCCTCCGCCTTGCTCCGCTTCCTCCTGACGAAGCCGCCGGGCACAACGGTCACCGTGGACTACTACCGCGGGAACACGAAGAGCACCACCGAGGTGACCCTGGGCGAGCGCCCCTCCCCGTAGCAGCCTTGCCTCAGAAGTCTGCGACCTTAGGGCACCACGTCCTCATCCACAGCAGGGTGTTGACGGTTTGAAGAGAATCCTTGAAGTGAAACGGGAGGGAAAACCCGATGCCTAAGCCCGAGTTCACCTGCAAGCCCACTGTGTACGTCATTGACGTCGCGGCGAAGCCGGAGAGGGTTTGGGAGGCGCTGACCAGCGTGGAGTTCACCCGCCAATACTTCTTCGGACGGAGTGTTGAGTCGAACTGGAAGGTCGGTTCGCCATTCATCCTCAGGATGGAGGACGGCAGTGTAGACGTGGAGGGCAAGGTGGTAGCCTGCGACCCTCCGCGCTTGCTCACGGTCACCTGGCGCGTTGACAGAATTGTGGAGTCCAGGAAGCTCCCCGACACCCTTGTCACGTTCCTGCTGGAGCCTGCGGGCAAGGCCGTGCGGCTCACGATGACCGAGTCCCACCAGAAGCCCGCCAACCGGAAGCTCCAAAAGGCCGGCATGGAAGGCGGACGCCGCGGCTGGCCGATGATCCTCTCCAGCCTGAAGAGCGTGCTTGAGACGGGGAAGCCGCTGGTTCTCTAACGGACGCGTGTCAATCCCCAGGCCTGTGCTAGCATATCGTGGGGGTTAGGCCTGTATGACGCACGCGACGAACGGTTCCTACGCTATTGCCGCCCAGGGGCTTGTCCGCCACTTCGGCCCGGTGAAGGCCGTGGACGGCGTTGACCTGCACGTGCGCAAAGGCGAGATCTTCGGGTTCCTTGGCCCCAACGGCGCGGGGAAGACCACCGTCATCCGGATGCTCGTCACCTTGCTGGCCCCCACGGCCGGCACGATCACAGTGGCCGGGTACGATGCCGTACGCCAGCCTCACGAGGTGCGGCTCCGGATCGGCGCGGCCTTGCAGGCGGCCGCCCTGGACAACAAGCAGACGGGCCGGGAGCTGCTGCGCCTCCAGGGGAAACTCTACGGCCTCTCGCGGAAGCAGGCTGACCGACGCATTGCCGACCTCACAGACCTCGTGGACATCGGTGAGGCGATGGACCGCCTCATCGGGACCTACTCCGGCGGCATGAAGCGCCGTCTGGACCTGGCGGCCGCCCTGGTGCACAGCCCGCAGGTCCTGTTCCTGGACGAGCCGACCTCCGGCCTGGACCCGATCAGCCGCGCCCGTATCTGGGAGGAGGTGCGCGGCATCAACCGGGAGCTGGGCGTGACGATTTTCCTGACTACGCAGTACCTGGAGGAGGCTGATGCCCTGACCGACCGCGTCGGCATCATCAACCACGGAACGCTGGTCGCGCAGGGGACGCCCACGGATCTGAAGCACGCTTTGGGCTCCGACCTGATTATTGCCCGGTTGGAGGGCGATGCCGCCATCGCGGCGGAGGCCCTCAAGGGCATCGCGGCGATAGAGGGGGTGGAGGCCCACGGCCAGGAGCTGACGGTGAGCGTCGCCAACGGCGCGGCGCTTATCAGCGCCGTGGCGCTCGCGCTGAACCAGCATGGGATCGTCGTCCGAGAGCTGACCCTGCGGACTCCCACGCTGGACGACGTTTTTCTCCAGGTGACGGGGGCACGCTTGCAGGACGGCGCCGGCACCCAGCAGCAGGCTCCCAGCAAGAGCCCCGCGTCCGGCTCATAACCGGACCCCAACCCCGTTCACAGGCGGCCCTCCCTCGGCACGTGTCCTTGAAGAAGGAGAGAGGCATGGCCCGAGCATCCACAGTCCAGGCCCGCAGAGCGGGCTTCCCCGCGGACATCGTCTCTGTGGCCGAGCGGGCGCTCCGTTTAACCACCCGTGACCTGGAGGTCACCATCCCGGCGGTGTTCATCCCGGTCTTCATGTTCATCATGACCGTGGGAGCGCTCGAGAACTTCGCCGAAGGGATCCCCGGCCTGGACTACCGGGCCTTTCAATTGCCCGCAGCGGTGATGTTCGCCGTCACCGGCGTATCCCGGGCCATCACGGTGGTCACCGACATCCAGAGCGGCTACTTCGACCGGCTCGCCATTACCCCGGTCAACCGCGTGGCGCTCCTGCTGGGCCTCATGGTGGCCGACTTCGCCCTGGTCGTCGCCCTCACGGTGCCGGTCATCATCATGGGCTTCATCGTCGGGGTGAGCTTCGAGACGGGGCCGCTCGGCATCCTCCTGTTCATGCTCATCGGCGGCGCGTGGGGCCTCGTCTTCGCGGGTTTCACCTACGCCATAGCGCTCAAGACCGGAAACCCCGCGGCCGTCAACCTCAGCTTCCTCCTCTTCTTCCCCTTCCTCTTCATGACCACCCTCTTCTTGCCGCAGGAGGCGATGACCGGATGGATGGCTACCCTGGCGGACTACAACCCGGTCACGTACGTCCTCGCCGCGTTGCGTTCGCTCATCAGCACAGGCTGGGAGCCCCGTGTTCTGCTCGAAGGCGTCCTGGCTATCGCTGGTGTGGGCGCCGTCAGCATCAGCCTGGCGCTGGCGGCGTTGAGGGGACGGGCGACAAAAGCGTAGCGGGGTGTACAAACGAACGCCGAGGGGACTCTTAGCCCTCCTTCGGCGGAGTTCACCCTGAGCGAAGCGAATGGGCTCAGGACAGGCCCTCGGGCTCCCCCTACCGGATGAGACCGCTCAGGGTGAGCGGCCTGGAACAGCCTCGTGCGCGGGACGTATTGCGACCAAGCACTAGCCGCCCGTGACGATGTTCACTAGCCGGCCGGGCACGTACACCACCTGCCGCACCTGTTTACCCGCTGTGTGGCGCTGTACGTTGGCGCTGGCGAGCGCCAGCTCCCGCGCCTGCTCCTCGCCGATGTTGGCGGAGGCGGTCAGCCGGTCGCGCACCTTCCCGTCCACCTGCACCACGAGCGTGATCGTCTCCGAGACCACCAGCGACTCGTCCCACGACGGCCATGCCTGCTGGTGGATGGAGTAGGGTCGGCCAGTCCGCTCCCACAGCTCCTCCGCCAAATGGGGCGCCAGCGGGGCGAGCATCAGCAGGAACTTCTCCTGGACCTCCCGCCATGCCGCCTCTCCCACACCGTTCTTCTCCCACGCGTCTTGGAGCGCGTTGGACAGCTCCATGAGCGCCGCGATGGCGGTGTTGAACTGGAACGCGCCCAGGTCGCCGGAGACGCGCTTGAGCGTCCGGTGCACCAAGCGGCGTGCCTCCAGGTCCGCTTCCGCGGCCGACGGGGTCCGCGCGTTGCGGTCCCCGTCGCGGAGCAGCAGCTCCCAGGCGCGGTTGAGCCAACGCGCCACGCCGTTGATGCCGGCGTCGCTCCAGTCGCCGCCGCGCTCCCACGGACCCACGAACATCAGGTAGCAGCGCACCACATCCGCTCCCAGCGCCCGCACGTACGCGTCCGGCGCCACCACGTTGCCGCGCGACTTGCTCATCTTGGTGCCGGAAGCGGTGACGACGCCCTGGTTGTACAAGCGCAAGAACGGCTCGCTGAACTCCACCAGGCCCATATCCCGCAGCGCCTTGGTGAAGAACCGCGCGTAGAGCAGATGCATCACGGCGTGCTCCGCGCCGCCCGTGTACTGGTCCACCGGCATCCACCGCCGCGCCAGCTCCGGGTCCCAGGGCCGGTGCTCATCACGCGGGCTCAGGTAGCGGAAGAAGTACCAGGACGAGTCAAAGAACGTGTCCATCGTGTCGCTCTCGCGCTCAGCCGGGCCGCCGCACCGAGGGCAGCGCGCCGACATGAACCCCTTGTGCCGCTTGAGCGGCGACTCGCCCGTAGGGCGGAACTCCACGTCCTCCGGGAGCAACACCGGGAGCTGGTCGTCAGGCACAGGCAGCGCGCCGCATTTCTTGCAGTAGATGACCGGGATGGGCGTGCCCCAGTACCGCTGGCGGGAGATGAGCCAGTCCCTCATCCGGTAGGTGACGACGCGTTTGCCCCAGCCGTTCCGCTCCAGGTGGTCCGCGATCGCCTGGATGCCTTGCGTGTTCGGCAAGCCGTTGAACTGGCCGGAGTTGACCTGCGCGCCCTCTTCCACGTACGCCTTCGTGAGCGGCGCGCCGTCGTAGGTTGGCGGCGCGATGACGACCCGCACAGGGAGGTTGAACTGCTGCGCGAACGCAAAGTCCCGCTGGTCGTGCGCCGGGACTCCCATGACGGCGCCCGTTGCGTACCACGCGACGGCGTAGTCCGCGATGAAGAGCTGGACACGCTCGCCGTTCACCGGATTGATGCAATACGTCCCAAGCGGCTCGCCCGTCTTCTCCCGCTCAGTGGAGAGGCGCTCGATGTCTGACTTGCGGCGCGCCTCGGCAACGTACGCCTCCACCGGGGCGAGACGCTCCGGCGCAGTGAGCTTGGCCACCATCGGGTGCTCCGGCGCCAGCACCAGGAACGTCACACCGTACAGCGTGTCCACCCGCGTGGTGAAGACGCGCAGATCCTTCTCTTCCAGGCCCTGGTGGCTAATGTCAAACGCCACCTCCACGCCGGTGCTGCGGCCAATCCAGTTACGCTGCATGGTGAGGATTTTCTCCGGCCACTCAATCAGGCCGGAAAAGTCCAGGAGCTGGTCAGCATAACGAGTGATGCGGAGGAACCACTGGTCCATTTCGCGGCGCGTGATGGGCGTGTCGCACCGCTCGCAGCGGCCGCTGACCACCTGCTCATTGGCGAGCACCGTCTGGCAGGAAGGGCACCACACGGCGGGCGCGTGCGTCCGGTACGCCAGGCCGTTTTTCAAGAACTGAAGGAAAAGCCACTGATTCCATTTGTAATACTCCGGCAGGCAGCAGACCACCTCGCGCGACCAGTCAAAGGCGGCGCCCATGGAGCGGAGCTGGCGCCGCATGTTCTGGATGTTGTCCATCGTCCACGCGTGAGGGTGCACCTGCCGGCGGATGGCCGCGTTCTCGGCGGGCAGGCCGAACGCGTCAAAACCGATGGGCGCCAGCACCTTCTTGCCGCGCATCCGCTGGTAGCGCACGTTGGCGTCGTAGGGCGCCATCGCGTACCAGTGACCGATGTGCAGGTCGCCGGACGGGTACGGGTACATCGTCAGCTCGTACCACTTCTTGTCTGGCGGCGCGTCCGCATCCCAGCGGTAGAGGCCGTCCCGCTCCCAGCGCTCCTGCCACTTCTGGTCCAGCGCCCTGGGGTCCCAGCGGACCTCCCCTAGGCGTGCCGTCTGCGTCATGGTCTGTCTCCGGCCCGGCGAACGTGGCCTCATTGTAGCAGCCACGCTGCCACTGCTGAAGCCAGATGACGCTCAGGAGGGCGCTTCCTTAGAATGACACAAGGGGAGCCCGAGAGCCTGTCCTGAGCGAAGCCGAGAGAGGGCTAAGAGTCCCCTCGGCTCAGGGTGAGCGGGCCTGCGGGCCCTTACAGCGCGACCAGGCCGCTCCGGACGCTCAGGTGGATGGCCTCCGTCCGGCTGGCGGCCCCCAGCTTGCCCAGAATAGCGGCCACGTGAAACTTAACTGTGTGGTCGCTGATTGCGAGCTGCGCCGCAATCTCCTTATTGGCGAACCCCAGCGCCACCAGCTGCAACACCTGGCGCTCCCGCGCCGTCAGCTCCTCGCCGCCAATGCCGCCAGGCGCACCATCGCTCGACGCGGGCGTGACCAGGAGGCGGGCGCCGACCCTGGGGTCAATCACGACAAGCCCGGCGCACACGGCACGCACCGCCGCCAAGAGCTCGCTCCCAGAGACGTCCCTTGGGAGATAGGCCCACGCACGGCCGGAGAGCATGGCGGGCAACCGGGCGTCGCTCGGCAGCGGGCCCAGAATCACCAGCGCGGGTCTCCGCTCCCGTCCCGCGCCAAGCTCTTCGGGCCGCAGTCCGTCCACCACAACCGCGTCGACGAGTGGCCCGCCGGGCGGCTCCGCGCGGAGGTCCAGCCGGTCAGCCTCGCCGACCACCAGGCAGTCCCGTTCGCCCTCAAGCCGCGCGCGCAGCCCTCCGCGCACCCCTGAGAGCGGTGAGACGAGAACAACACGGTAGACCTTCATAAGCGCCTATCACCTGGACGGGTCGTACCCCTATTGTCGCTCACCTACGGTCACGGTGACATCGCGCGCGGCCACGCCCCGTAGGACGCGCAGCGAGACCGGGCGCCCAATCCGCTCCTGGCTCAGGAACACGCGCAGGTCCTCCGGGCCCTGGACCGCCTGCCCGTCCAGCGCCACGAGGATGTCCCCCAGGATGATCCCTCCGCGCTCCGCCGCGCTGCCCTGCTCAACCCCCATGACCAGAAGTCCCCCTCCTTGTTCGGCGCCCAGGGTCGCTCTGAGCGCGGCAGAGAGCGGGACCGGCTGCGTGCGCACGCCAAGGTATCCCCGGCGCACCCACCCGTAGTCCAGCAGATCGGCGGCCACGCGCTGCACCGTCGCCAGCGGGAGCGCCACCCCCGCCTGAGAGCCGAAGCGGGAGGTGAGCAGCCCCACCATCCGCCCCTGGGCGTCCACGAGCGGGCCGCCGGAGAACCCGGGATACATGGTGATATTCGTGGAGATGACCCCCTCCGGAAACGCCGAAGGTCTGCGCGCGGCGTGGCTGCCATCCATTACGATGCCGACATTGGCCGAGGCCTCGGCGAAGGGGCGGGCCAGCGCCACGACCATGTTGCCGACGCGAGGCGCGGGGCCGTGCGGCAACACCGCCAAACCCGAGCTACCCGCACGCAGCAGCGCCAGGTCCGTGGCGGGGTCACGGCCCAGCACAGTGGCGCCCACCTGCTGCCCGTCCGGCAGGCCCAAGGTCACCTCGTCCTGCTCAAGCAGGTGCTCCGCGGTGAGCACCAGCCCCTCCGCCGACCAGGCCACGCCCGTGCCCGCAACGCGCGGCCGGGCCGCTACCCGGACTACCGAGGCAGCCGCCTTCTCCACCAGGTCAGCAAGCCCTTCAGAAAAAGCCGCCACCGTCTCTTGCCTGTTTGCTGTCATGGCAGCACCTCCTCTTTGCTCCTCAGCGTAGGAGAACGCCGCCAGGAACACATCAATCAAAAGAGCAGGTGCGCGAATCACCCGGCGGTTTCGTCCCGCCAGGCTTCTGCTACGATACCTTCACGCGGCAGGCAAGGAGCGGGCGAGTGGCGGACACCATCACCCTGGCGGCCATCAAGAGCGCGGCGGAGCACGTACGCGGCATCGCGCACCACACGCCACTGCTGCACTCCCGCAGCCTGAGCGAGCGGGTGGGAGCGCAGGTGCATCTCAAGGCGGAGAATCTGCAGCGGGCGGGTTCCTTCACAATCCGCGGCGCCGTGAACCGCCTGGCCACACTGACCAAAGAGCGGCTCGCGCGCGGCGTCGTAGCCGCTAGTGCGGGCAATCACGCCCAGGGCATCGCCCTCGCGGCGCGCCTGCTGGGCTCAAGCCTGGGGTTTCCCAATGGCGTGCCGTGCACCATCGTGATGCCCCGCGGGGCATCCATGCCGAAGGCCCAGACCACGCGAGGGTATGGCGCGCAGGTGCTGTTGCACGGGGAGACGTACGACCAGGCCCTGCCGAAGCGCTCCGGCTTGCGCAGGAGCGGCAGCAGACGTTCGTCCACTCGTTGGACGATGAGGCGGTCATCGCGGGCCAGGGCACCGTAGGCCTGGAGCTGGCGCAGGACCTGCCGGACGTGGAACTGGTGGTAATGCCCATTGGCGGAGGCGGCCTGGCCGCGGGGGTGGCCATCGCGTTGCATGAGCGGGCGCCGCGCTGCAAAGTGGTGGGCGTGCAGGTAGAATCGGCGCCCGCGTGCGCGACCTCCCTCCGGGCGGGCCGCATCGTGAGCGTGCCTCCTCGCGCCACGCTCGCGGACGGCATCGCCATCGGCCAGCCGGGCGCGCTCACCTTCCCCGTCATTCAGCGCCTCGTCGCCGACGTGGTCACCGTGAGCGAGGAGGAGACCGCGCACGCCATCCTGCTGCTGCTGGAACGCGCCAAGCTGCTGGTGGAGGGCGCGGGCGCGGCGAAAGGACAGCGGGTGGCCGTGCTGCTCTCCGGCGGGAACATTGACGCCACCGACGTTGCGCGCACCGTCCAGCACGGGCTGGTCCACGCCGACCGCTACCTCTCCCTGCGCGTCACCGTACCCGACCGGCCGGGCGGCCTGGCACGCCTCGCCGACGCCATAGCGGAGGCCGGCGGGAACGTGATCGACGTGGAGCACCACCGGTACGAGGCGGTCACCCGCGTGGGCGAAGTCCAGATTGAGACCACCGTGGAGACCCGCGACGCCGCTCACGCCGCCGCGCTTGTCGAGCTGCTGCGACAGCGAGGCTACGTCTCAAGGCGGGCGTGAGCGGCTGACCTCAAGGCGCCCATTGACCTGGTTTATCAGGAGCTGCCGCAAGCCCAGTACCCCCCCCGGAAGACCATCTTCACGATCGGCGAGTCCCCTAGCAACGGAGGCCGCGCTTCCCTTCGCAAAGGGGTGGGCAGGCTTGCAATCCGCCTTCCGGCCCCTTGACACTCCAAGCCGGTATCCCTATACTCGTGCAAGAGGTGAGTAACCAGATGGTAGGTACTCGCACAGGCTAACCAGACAGGGTTGACTCCACCAAACGGCGGTGGGGAAGTACCCCCGCCGTTTTGTTTTGCACCTTAACAGATGAAGAGAGAGCAAAACCGGGTCCTGTAGTGGAGAAGGTGCTACGGGCTTACGGTGGATGCCTTGGCGCCAGGGGCCGATGAAGGGCGCGGCCAGACGGCGAAACACTTCGGTGAGCGGTTCCGCGCGCATAACCGGAGATGCCCGAATGGGGAAACCCATCCCGAAGCAATTCGGGATATCCCGACGCAAGTTGGGAAGGGAACCGGGGGAACTGAAACATCTCAGTACCCCGAGGAAGAGAAATCTAAAGAGAGGCCCCTAGTAGCGGCGAGCGAACGGGGCTCAGCCTAAACCGTTTCCTCTGAGTGGTCTGGGGACCTATGTGGAGACGGGGTTGCAGGGGACGTCCGCTTCCTTCCCAGAGGAGGCAGGGAGGCCCACTTTCCTAGCCGAAGGTCCTGGAACGGACCACCATAGACGGTGATAGTCCAGTAGGCGAAAGGAGTAGGGGCGCCCAACGTCTTCCTAAGTACCGCGGGACACGTGGAATCCTGCGGGAATCTGGGGGGACCACCCTCCAAGGCTAACTACCCCTGGCGACCGATAGTGAACCAGTACCGTGAGGGAAAGGTGAAAAGCACCCCGAAAGGGGGATGAAAAGATCCTGAAACCGTAAGCCTATAGACAGTCAGAGTCCTGCTCGCAAGGGCGGGATGATGGCGTGCCTATTGAAGAATGATCCGGGGAGTTTTTTGCAGCGGCAAGGCTAAGGGTGTGGACACCCGGAGCCGAAGGGAAACCGAGTCTGAATAGGGCGACCAGTCGCTGTAAGAAGACCCGAAACCGGGCGATCTACCCCTGGCCAGGCTGAAGGCCTGCTAAAACGGGCTGGAGGGCCGAACTCGTCAGAAGGGCAATTCTGTGAGATGAGTTGGGGGTAGCGGTATAATGCCAATCGAGCCCGGAAATAGCTGGTTCTCCTCGAAATGCCTTCAGGGGCAGCCTGAGGGTTAGGGTGCCGGAGGTAGGGCTCTGGATGAGCTAGGGGGCGTGAGCTTACCAAACTCAACCAAACCCCCAATACCGGTCACCTATCCCTTGGAGTGAGACGGTGAGGGATAAGCTCCATCGTCGAGAGGGTAACAGCCCAGACCGCCGGCTAAGGTCCCTAAGGCGGGCTCAGTGTGAAAGGAAGTGGGATTCCTCAGACAGCTGGGAGGTTGGCTTAGAAGCAGCCATCCTTTAAAGAGTGCGTAACAGCTCACCAGTCGAGGGGTCCTGCGCCGAAAATACGCGGGGCTAAGCCTGCCGCCGAAGCCGCGGACTCCCGCTCTTCTTCGGAAGGGCGAGAGTGGTAGAGGAGCGTCGCCAGTGCAGTGAAGCTGTGTCGTAAGGCATGGTGGAGCGCTGGCGAGTGAGAATCCCGGAACGAGTAGCGCCAACCCCGATGCAAACTCGGGGCGCCGAAAGCCCAAGGATTCCTACGGAACGTTAAACGGCGTAGGGTTAGTCGGGGCCTAAGGATAAGCCGCAAGGCGATGCCGAAGGACAGTTCGGTCAAGATTCCGACACCACAGCACGTTCGTTGAACCACCGGGGACGGGGTCTAGCAGGCGGTGCCGGCCCATTGGACATGGTCGGTCCTCCCTTGTAATTCCGCGAGAGCGGGACCAGGAGGGAGGGGAAGTCCCGATTCGTCGGGATGAACTCCGCCGGGCGGGATCTCCAAGAAAAGCCGCGTGGGGAGGGCATGCTGTGCCCGTACCGCAAACCGCCACTGGTGGGCAGGGGTAAGTACCCCAAGGCGTTCGAGCTAACCCCCGCTAAGGAACTAGGCAAATATGCGCCGTACCTTCGGTAGAAGGCGTGCCCTCCGCGGTCAACGGGTTTACCCCGGTAGCCGTAGAGGGTCGCAGCGCAGCGTCTCTGGCGACTGTTTAACTAAAACACAAGCCCCTGCGAAGGGGAAACCCGAGGTATAGGGGCTGACGCCTGCCCAGTGCCGGAAGGTTAAAGGGAGAGGTGAGATCCCGACGCAAGTCGGGAAGCAGCTTTGATCTGAAGCCCCGGTGAACGGCGGCCGTAACTCTAACGGTCCTAAGGTAGCGAAATCCCTTGTCGGGTAAGTTCCGACCCGCATGAAAGGCGGAACGACCGGAGAACTGTCTCAGCGGGGGACTCGGTGAAACTGCATGGCCTGTG
>SHYA01000002.1 GCA_009693055.1 Dehalococcoidia bacterium
GAGATGTTTGACCTGTACGACACGCACGCGGCGGAGCTGGGGTACAAGTCCGGCCCGCAGCACCACGCGTACCTGTTTAAGGTGCACGTGGATGAGACGGAGGAGCTGGCGGAGAAAGCCGGCCGGCAGTACCTGGGCGGCGTGTTCAATCCGTTCATCAACCCGGGCAACGAGGCGGCAATCCCGGCGCATCTGTTCCTGCCGCCGGGATACTCTTCCCGTGCGTCGGTGCAGCGCATGGTCAAGCTCAACACGGACACCCAGACGGGCCAGACGAACCTGTTCGGTGGGAGCTACGAGGACAACGTGCGCAAGTACGCCATCATCTCCGGCACTCCGAAGGCGGTGATGCCCAAGGTGCGGCACATCCTTGAGATGCTGCGGCCGGGGACAGTGTTCCTCTGGGACGGCGACGGCGGCATGACCCACGACGACCAGACGAGGAGCCTAAGGCTCCACGGTCAGGAGGTTATTCCGGCCGTCAAGGAGTTGGGCAGGGAGCTGGGCCTGAAGAGCCCGTTTGAGACGAACGACGGCACGGGCATCATGCCCGAGACATGGGCCAAGGTCAAAGAGCAGCAGAAGGTCAAGGCTTAGCGTTTCCTCTCCTGTACAGGAAACGTGTTCCGCCTCCGCGAAGCAAGTGCTAGCGGAGGCGGAACCGTTTTAGGGGGTATCCGCCGGTCTCCCCCTTGCCGCGCGAAACACCCCGTGGTACGGTCGAGCTAAGGGACTTATGTTCAAGAAGCTGCTGATAGCGAACCGAGGCGAGATTGCGTGCCGGGTGATACGAACGGCGCGGGCCATGGGTATCCGGACGGTGGCGGTGTACTCGGACGCAGACGCGAAGGCGCTCCACGTGCAGCAGGCGGACGAAGCCCACCGGCTGGGGCCTTCCAGCGCCGCGCAGAGCTACCTGAGCATTGACCGTATCCTTGGCGTGGCTCGCCGCGCCGGTGCGGATGCGATTCATCCCGGGTACGGGTTCCTCTCGCAAAACTCCGCGTTCGCCAAGGCGTGCGCCGAGGCGGGCGTCACGTTCGTGGGGCCGAAGCCCGAGGTGATGCAGGCGATGGGGGATAAGGTGCTTGCGCGCCGCCTGGCGCAGGAGGCCAAGCTGCCGCTCGTGCCGGGCGTGGAGCGGGAGGTGAGCGACGAGGAGGCGATGGACATCGCGGAGGTGCTGGGTTTCCCCGTGATGGTGAAGGCGGCGGAGGGCGGGGGAGGGATCGGTATCCGCGTGGTGCGGCGGCCCAACTCGCTGCAACGGGTGCTGGCCCGCTCGCGCACGCTGGCCGAGGGGGCGTTTGGCAGCCGTCGCATGTACCTGGAGCGGTTTGTGGAGGACGCCAGCCACGTTGAGGTGCAGGTGCTGGCGGACGAGCACGGCAACGCGGTGCACCTGTTTGAGCGGGACTGCTCGGTCCAGCGCCGGAACCAGAAGATTGTGGAAGAGACGCCCTGTCCCAAGCTGGACGACGGGCTGCGACAGGCGCTGTACGATGCCGCGCTGTCGCTGGTGCGCCATATCAAGTACACCAACGCGGGGACGGTGGAGTTTCTGGTAGACCGGCAGCACCGCTTCTACTTTCTGGAGATGAACACGCGCCTCCAGGTGGAGCACGGCATCACCGAGATGGTCACGGGCCTGGACCTGGTGGGGCTTCAGCTCCGCGTCGCCGCGGGCGAACGGCTTCCCTTCCGGCAGGAAGACATCCAGAGGAAGGGCCACGCGATTGAGGGGCGTCTCTACCCGGAGGAGCCTGAGACGTTCCTCCCGTCGCTGGGCACGCTGCGGAGCTTTGAGGCGCCGCAGGGCGAGGGGGTCCGCCTGGACAGCGCGCTCTTTGTCGGCTACGAGGTGACGCCGTTCTACGAGCCGATGCTCGGCAAGCTGATGGCGTGGGGCAAAGACCGGCAGGAGGCGATTGAGCGGCTGGAGAACGCGCTGCGGGAGATGCGGCTCTCGGGGCTGACGGTGAACGTCCCGGTGTTGCGGGCGGTGCTTGGAGACCCCACGTTCCGCGTGGGCAGCTACGACTGCAATCTCCTGACGCGGCTCACGGGAAAGCGGCGGCACCATCGGAGCTTGGCCCAGTTGCCGCCCGGTGCCGGAAGCGCGGAGGGGGATGAGCACGAGGACGAGGACGAGGCGCAGAGGGAGCTGGCGGCGGCCGTTGGCCTGGCCCTCGCACTCTCGGGCAGGAACCCGGTGGCAGCGAAAACGCCGCAATGGAGGCAGGTGGGAAGGCTTGAGCAAATGCGGACGCGGCTTGGCGGCAGGGCGCCGTGGTGACGTCTGACCCGGTCCTGTGGGAGCTGGCGGCGCGAGGACTGAGCCGCGCCAGGGGTCGGAAGTTCACACTCCTCCTGCGGGGCAGGCGCTATGACGTGCACGTAAGCAAGCGGGACGGGATGGTGTACCAGGTTGTTGTGAACGGCAGGCCGGTGGACGCCCAGCTTGCGCCGCTGGGCAAGGACATTGCGGAGTTCACCGGCCCTAGGACCAAGATGTTTCGGGTCCAGGTTGGCGGACGCTGGCTCAAGGTGGAGGTGGGCGCCGGGCGGGCGGGAAACGCTCGGCTGCTGGTGGATGGTCAGCTGCTGGACATGGAGATGAGGCCGGCTGGACAGGCTCGGGGCGCCCCTGCTGTACCCAAGGTACCTCAAGCGCAGGCTGGCACGCCGGAGGGCGACGCGCTGGAAAAGCGGATCACCGCCGCGATGCCGGGACGTATCGTAGCCGTGTCGGTCAAGCCTGGGCAGGCGGTCGTGGAGGGGCAGGAGGTGTGCGTGCTGGAGGCGATGAAGATGGAGCAGATCATTCGCACGCCCACGGCGGGGGTGGTCAAGGCTGTCCCCATCCTTCCAGGCCAGAGCGTGGTAGCGGGCGATTTGCTGATAGAGATGGAGTAGGTGACAGCTCGCCGGAGAAGCGGCTAGCGCTTCCAGCCGAAAGCGACCCGGGTGCCATTGCGTTTCCCGGTGCCTTTATTGATCTTCGCGGCAAACTCCTCGGCGCTCTCCGGCTTCTTCTCGCGTTTTTTGCTCTTTACCATCGTTGTTCCTTCCCTCAGATCTTGGCAGGTCTTGGTGAAACCGGGGATTGCTAGAGCCGGAGCGCCCGCGCAAAACGGGCCTCGCTGCGGAACGGTCCGACAACCGCAAGGTTGAGCGCCTTGTTGACGAGGACCTGCTGGGCCACGCGTTGCACGTCCTGGGCCGTCACCGCGTCCAGGCGCGCGCAGACCTGCTCCACCGTTGGGATGCGGCCCTCCAGCAGCTCGTAGCTCCCGGCCCAGTAACCGAGGACGCGGGTGTCCTCCATGCGGAGCATGAGCCGTCCCTTGGCCATCTCCTTGGCTTTCTGGAGCTCGTCTTCCGGGACAAGCTCCTTCATCTTCGCCAGCTCCTGGAGGGTCACTTCCAGGGCGTGGATGGCGTTCTTGGGGTCAGTGGCTGCGTAGGTGACCATGCAGCCGGCGTCCTGGAAGTGGCTGGTGTAGCTGTGGACGTCGTAGACGAGGGCGCGGCGCTCCCGGAGCTCCACGAAGAGGCGGCTGCTCATTCCCTCGCCCAGGACGACGCTGAGCAGATCCAGGGCGTAGCGGTCCGGATGGATGGATGGGAAGCCGTGCAAGGCGAGCGCGATGTGCGCCTGGTCGGTCTTCCGGTACTCCAGCCGCACCTGGGGGTCTTTCTGGCCGTTGACCGCTGGGAACCAGTCCAGGGGCATGGCGGTCGGCCACGCTGAGAGGAGCGGCGCCATCTGCTCCACCACCGTCTGGTGGGGCATGTCGCTCACGACGCTGATCACGGCGTTTGAAGGGATGTACTGCTGGCGCAACAGGGTGAGCAGGCGGTCGCGGCTGATGCCCCGGACGGAGTCGGGCGTGCCGCCGACGTCGCGGCCAAGGGGCTGGTTGGGCCACAGCACCTCATCAATGAGCAGCTCCAGCCGGCTGTCCGGGTGGTCGTTGGTGCTGGCCAGCTCCTCAAGGATGACGTTGCGCTCCTTCTCCAGCTCGGCGGGTTCAAGGATGGAGCGCAGGAGCATATCCACGAGGAGGTCTCTGGCCAGGGCGAAGTGTGGCCGCGCGACCTTTGCCCAGTAGGTGGTCATCTCTTTCTGGGTTGAGGCGTTCATGACGCCGCCGACGCGCTCAATGGCCTCGCTGACCTGGCCTGGGACGGGGTAGCGCTGCGTCCCCTTGAAGCACAGGTGTTCGAGGAAGTGGAAGGCGCCACCGTCTGCCTCTGTCTCATACCTGGACCCGGCGCCCAGGAAGACCGCCAGGTTCACGGAGTAGTACTGCGGCAGCGTGGCCGTGACGATGCGGATGCCATTTTCAAGGATGCTCTTCTGGAACATACCCTTATTCTAGGCGGGCGCGGCCTTTGGGTCAAACGCGGGGCGACACGGCCAGGCGGAGGCGGCGAAGCCCGTCCGCAGGCCTTTAGCCTAGACAATGACGCTAGTCTCCTGGCATACTCCAGGGCAAGGGAGGAGACATGGCAGCGAGCCAGGGGACGCCAGGAGGCGCGAGGGCCACGGCGCCGTCTTTAGCGGGCCGTGACGATGCTCATCACGGCATGAGCCTGGAGCAGCTCCGGGCGCTTGCCATGCAGGTCCGGCGAGACATCCTCCTAATGACCACCGAGGCGAAGAGCGGCCACCCCGGCGGCTCCCTCTCGGCAGTTGAGATTGTGACGGCGCTGTACGGCTGTGTGCTGCGCCATGACCCCAAGAACCCACGGTGGCTCGACCGCGACCACTTCATCCTCAGCAAGGGGCACGCCTGTCCCGTCCTGTACGCCACGCTGGCCCGCTTCGGCTATTTCCCCGTTGAGGAGCTCAACACGTTCCGCAAGCTGGGCAGCCGCCTGCAGGGGCACGCCAACCTGAAGGCGCCGGGCGTGGAGATGGCCTCCGGCTCGCTGGGCCAGGGGCTCTCATTCGGAATCGGCACCGCGCTGGCTGGGCGGCTGGACCGGAAGGCGTACCGCACGTACGTGCTCCTTGGCGACGGGGAGTGTGACGAGGGGCAGGTGTGGGAGGCCGCGATGGCGGCGGCGCACTACAAGCTGGATACGCTCATCGCGTTTGTGGACAGGAACCGGATACAAAACGACCGATTTGTCTCGCAGGTGATGGAGCTGGAGCCGTTGGCGGAGAAGTGGCGGGCCTTTGGCTGGAACGTGGCGGAGGTTGACGGCCACGACCACGCTCAGGTCCTGAGCGCGGTGGCTGCAGCCAAGGCGGTCGCGGGCAAGCCGTCCGTCATCATCGCGCATACGGTCAAGGGGAAGGGCGTCAGCTTCATGGAGAACAACCCGGAGTACCACGGCAAAGCAGCCACGAAGGAGCAGTTGGGCATTGCGCTTAAGGAGTTGGATGGGGCCTCATCCTGAGTCCTGGGCAGCGGATGCCCCCTGGAGACAGTGCACATGACGACGACGCAGCGGTTCCCACTGGCCTCAACCCGTGAGACGTTTGGGAAGGTGCTCCTGGAGCTGGGGAAGGAGAACCCGAACATCGTGGTGGTGGGCGGCGACCTGAACAAATCCACGTTTGCGAACCTGTTTGGGGCGGCGTTTCCGGAGCGGTTCTTTGACCTTGGCGCCGCTGAGCAGAACATGATGAGTCTGGCTGCGGGGCTGGCCTGCGCCGGGAAGGTACCGGTCTGCAACACCTTTGCGGTGTTCGCGACGGGGCGGCCCTTTGACCAGATCCGCACGAGCATCGCGCAGCCAAACCTCAACGTCAAGATCGTGGCTACGCACGCGGGCCTCTCCGTGGGCGAGGACGGTACGTCGGCTCAGGCGATTGAGGACCTGGCGTTGATGACCTCGCTGCCGACCATGACGGTGATTGCGCCCGCGGACGCTGTTGAGACGGAGCAGGCGGTCCGGGCGGCGCTGAATCACGCGGGCCCGGTGTACATACGGCTGTACCGCCCTGCTACCCCGGTGGTGCACTCGAAGGGCTGCGAGTTCAAGCTGGGGAAAGCGGAGCTGCTCCGCGACGGCGGCGACGCGACTGTTATCGCCTGCGGCGTGATGGTGGCTGCCGCGCTGGAGGCGGCGGAAACGCTGGCTGGAGAGGGGATACGCTGTCGCGTCCTGAACATGCACACGCTCCAGCCGCTGGACGAGCAGGCGATTGAGCAGGCTGCGAGGGAGACGGGCGCTGTGGTGACGGCGGAGGAGCACTTGATTCACGGCGGGCTTGGGAGCCTGGTGGCTACCGTGCTTGCGCGGTGCGCGCCGACGCCTATGGAGTTTGTGGCGCTGCAACGCTACGCGGAGTCCGGAAAGGGCGATGAGCTGTTACAGAAGTACGGGCTCACCGCGGCGGACGTGGCCGAAGCGGTGCGCAAGGTGCTCCGGCGGAAGAGGCGCTAGCACCACATTTCGTAACCTGCTTGCACAAAGCCGGACTCAACTCCGCTCACCCTGAGCCTGTCGAAGGGCGAGCGGGTGCGTGACAGACCTCACCCTCCTTTGTCTTCTCTCAGGACAGGCCTATCCCCCTCTCCATCGCATGGCTTTGCCTCGAAAGTTTGCGGGCGGCCATGACCACCTGCGTGGGGTCTAGGTACTACTCGGTGGTTTTCAAGTGATACCTCATCCCCTCAATCCCCTTCTCCTGCAGGAGAAGGGGACAAACAGCTCTAGAGAGGGGGGCGAAGCCTCCCTCTCTAGGACGTGACCACCCCACGGCGTTATAACCAGCGAGTCGTTTGCGAAGTCGTGCGTAAGTTTGAGGCAAAGCCCCATCGCATGGAGAGGGGGATAGCTTGCTTCTCTGCCCAGCACGCTGGCGGAATCGGCCCGTCCGCCATAGGATGGGTGCGGGAGGTCGCCGGTGGAAGCGCAAGAGCTGAAGGAGATAGAGCAGCAGGCCGCTGAGGTGGCCTGGGGCGCTGGGCGCCTGCTTCTTGGCCGGTTCCAGCAGCCCATGACGGTGGAATGGAAGGGAAAGCGAGCGGGCCGCGATCCCGTGACCGACGTGGACCGCCAGGTGGAGAGCTACATCGCGGAGGAGCTGACGAAGCGGTTCCCGTCGCACGCCATCGTAGGGGAAGAGGGGGCGGGGAAGGGGAGCGCCGCCGCGCCCTGCACGTGGGTGGTTGATGCGCTGGACGGCACCACGAATTTCTTCAATGGGCTGCCCGCGTTTGCGTGCTCCATAGGGCTGCTTGAGCACGGCGCGCCGGTTGCGGCCGTGGTGTTTGTCCCGTGGCCGGTTGCCGAGGGGGGCATGGTGCTCCACGCCAGCAAAGGTGGAGGGACCTGGGCGGGCACAGAGCGGTTGACGCTTCAGCAGGACGCCACGCTTGCGGGACGGCTGGTGGTGCTGCCGCGCGGGGCCTTCCGATTGAGGGGGGAGTCGCGGCGCGCCGGCGTGGAACGGCGCAGCGTCGGGAGCATCGCCTACGAGCTCGCCGCGACGGCGCTGGGGATCTATCAATACGTGCTCTTCGCCTCGCCCAGGATTTGGGATGTGGGCGCGGGCGCGCTGCTCGTCCGAGAGGCGGGCGGCGCAGTTATGACATATCAGGGAGGCAAGGCGTGGACCGCTTCCGACGCGCTTGCGGAGCGTAAGAGCGACGCGAAGGACGCCGTCCCTGGAGCGCTGGGGCAAGATGAGCTGCGCGAGTGGTCGAGGCCGGTGCTCGCCGGCTCCCGGTCGGCCGTGGAGCGGGTAGCACGCGATATCACGCCGTACCGCCCGCTGCTCCCCGCCCTTGCGCGGCTGCTGCGCGGCGCTGCCGGCACAGGAAGGGGCGCACCAGAAACGCCAAAGCCGACTCCGCGCCAGGGCGGCTAGTTCGCGCTTGCGGAAAAGGGTCACGCCGAGGGGACTCTTAGCCCTCCTTCGGCTTCGCTCAGGACAGGCTCTCGGGCCCCCCCTACTGTCATTCTGAGGGAGTCCTTCAGCCGAAGGACGGCCGAGCGGCGTCTGTGGTGGGAAGCGCGCTTTAGAGCCACGGCCACGGGACGCCGCCCTCGTGTGTCTCCGGGTAGCAGCGGCGGGAGAGGATGGTCTCGCGCCGTTTCCTGAGGGCGGAAAGCTCATGGTTGGAAAGCAGCTTGCTCAGCTCCACGAGCGGCCCTTGGAGCGGGCTGAGGACGTCTCCGAGGCGCTCCACGTCCGCCAGAAGCAGGGCGGGGACCGGCTGCCCGGCGACATCCCAGATGACCGTCCGTAGCTTGGGCGCCACGTTAAAGGTGAGGCCGTGGTCTATGCCCCACACCTTCCCGTCCGGCGAGAGGAGGCAGTGGCCCGCTTTCCGGTCTGCGTTGTTCGCCAGCCAGTCAAAGAGGGCCATGCGCTGGAAGTCAGGGATGTGCTGTTCTCGGATGGTGAAGTAGTGGCAGTCCGGCTCGTGCTTGATGTGGAGCTGGACTGAGCCTGGGCCGTACGGCCCTTCGCGCACGACGGTAGGGGGCACGAAGCACCAGCCCAACGCCTCGGCGAGCAGGTAGGTGGCCCGTTCCCTGAGGTGAAGGGTCCCCTGAGGGAAGTCCCAGAGGGGGTTCTCTCCGTCCCGTGGCTTGTAGATCGCTTCGCAAGAGGCCCCGTCCTGCGCGCGCAGGGAGACGCGGAAGGTGTAGTTGGTGCCGCGCGGGATGGCCGAGCACGAGGTGAT
The DNA here is from genome assembly GCA_009693055.1 of Dehalococcoidia bacterium. GTDB lineage: Bacteria > Chloroflexota > Dehalococcoidia > Lucifugimonadales > SHYT01 > SHYA01. The sequence continues at coordinate 8,658 of SHYA01000002.1, forward strand.
CTGGCCTTCCTGAAGCAGCCCAAGCACAGCCTCTTGGCTCGTCCCGCCGATGCCTCCTGCGCGCTGAGGCGTTGCTGCGGGACTCGCTGCGGCGCCTTCGTTCGGCGCACCTTTTCTCGAAGGCTTGGTTTCCACGGCCTGCTCCTGTCGTCACTTCACTATCCAAGCCTGATAGGAGCGTGTCAAGGGTGCATTGCCGGAGACCTCACCCCCTTAATCCCCCTCTCCATCGAATGGAGGGGGGGGAAATGTACCATTCTCCCTTCGCTATACCTGAGCAGCACGGCGCGTAGCCTTTAAGTCAAGGCGGCGAGGCCTCGAAGCGGAGGTTCACCCGCCGTACCTGGCCGTTTTGACGCACCACGGCTCCGATGCTAAGATGGCGGTAGTATCTCTTCTCCGCATGAACGCGCCACGGAACAAACAGACATGGTGACCCTGTACTTAGTCCTCTTAGCCCTTATGGTTGTTGCCTCCGCCTTCTTCTCGTCATCCGAGGCGGCATTTCTTTCGCTCCGCCGGGTGATGCTGTACAGGATGCTCCGCCAGCAAACGCGCGGGGCGCACCACGTGGTGCGACTGGCGGAGCGGCCGGAGCGCAGGCTGCTTCCGCTCATCCTGCTTGGGAACACCCTCGTCAACACGACGGCTGCGGCCTTGGCCACCGCTGTTGTGCTCACGTACCTCTCAGAGCGGACCGGTCTCATTGTGGCGACTTTTGGCGCCACGGCCTTGCTGCTGGTCCTTGGCGAGGTGATCCCCAAAGCCTTGGGCGTCCGGCACCCTGAGGCGGTTACCGGGACGTTCATCTACCCGCTGCTGTGGCTTGAGCGGGCGCTGCTGCCGGGTGTTCTGGTGCTTCAGGGCGTGGCGCACCTGGCGCTGCGCTTTTCGGGCCGCGCCGCCGCGCCCGGCGACGTGACGGAAGAGGAGATCCGCGTGATGGTCTCGGCTGGGCAGGAGGCGGGCACCATCGTCCGGCGGGAGGCCGAGCTTGTTGCGAACGTCTTCCGCTTCGGGGATCGGAAAGCGCGTGAGGTGATGACGGCACGCACGCAGGTCGCCTGGGTGAGGGACGGGATGACGGCGACCGAGTTCCTGGCGTTCTACCACAGCCGCCCCCAAGCCCGGTACCCGGTCTTCAAGGGGCGGGTGGACCAGGTGACGGGAGTGCTCGCCGCCCGCGACGTCTTGAAGGTTATCGCTTCCGGACAGCTGAGCGGGAACGCGCCCGTCACCAGCATAGCCTTGCCTCCTTTTTTCACGCCGGACACGAAGCTATTGATTGAGCTGTTGGACGAAATGCGTGCGGCGGGAGCGGAGCTTGCGATCGCCATTGATGAGCATGGAGGGGTTGCGGGCACGGTGGACAAGGAACAGATCTTGGAGCCGCTCGTTGGCCTGGTGGGTGCCGGTGCGACCGACGGCGCAAAAGACGTGGTGTTCCTGAACGAAGAAACAGTAGAGCTGAGCGGAGACCTTACTGTTGACGAGGTGAATGCGCGGGTGGACTTGGCGCTTCCGGAAGGCCTGTACCTGACCGTGGCCGGGTTGGTGCTGGACCGGCTGGGACGCATCCCCTCCGAAGGGGAGTCTGTGCGGGTAGGAAACCTGGTGCTGCGGGTAGCGCGCATGAAAGGCCGGCGCATCACGCGGGTGCAGGTCCACCGGCCTGGGGAAGCTCAAACGGCCATTGTTGATCGCTCGGTGGTCTAGACCGCTCCCGACACGTCTGGGTTCTCGCTTGGGTAAGGACGTGATGCAGGCTCCGAAACGCGCTTCAACGCTGGTGAGCCGGCTTACGCGCAGGGTCCGCGCTGAGCTGGAAGAGGCTGGGCTGTGCGGTAAGCGGCTGGTGGTGGCGGTGTCCGGCGGTCCGGACTCGCTGGCGTTGCTCCATCTGCTGGCGCGGCTCCAACGTTCGTGCCGGCTCGACTTGCACGTTGGGCACGTGGACCACGGCTTGCGAGCGGACTCCGCCGAAGACGCGCGATTCGTTGCGCGTGAGTCGGAGCGGCTGGGGGTGCCGTTTACCGGTCGCCGCGTGGATGTGCAGGCGCACCGGCGGAGGCGCCGCCTGTCGCCGGAGCACGCCGCTCGGGAGCTGCGGTACGCGTTTCTGGGTGAGCTGTGCCGCGAGACGGGGGCCGCGGCGGTCGCTCTCGGCCACACCGCCGATGACCAGGCGGAGACCATTCTGCTCCACATCCTCCGCGGCAGCGGGCTGCGGGGCCTGCAGGGGATGGTCACGCTGAGCCAGTACGGAGGCAAGGTGTCGCTCTTCCGGCCGCTTTTGGCGTTCACGCGGGAGGAGAGTGAGGGGTTCTGTCGCGCCCTCGGGCTGGCGCCGCGCCATGACGTGAGCAACCTGGACGTTGCTTACACTCGGAACCTGATCAGAAACCAGATTGTCCCGCTGCTGCAACAGGTCAATCCAAAGGTGCGGGACGCCCTTCTCCGCCTGGGGCGCGCCGCCGCCCTTGACGACGCTTATCTTGAGGCGCAGGCGGCAACACTCTGGCCTTCCGTGGCGGCGGAGAACGCGACCGGTGTTGAGCTTGAGCGTAAAGCTCTGTTGGCCCAGCACCCGGCCGTCCGGCGCGCGCTGCTCCGGCGGGCTTACGCGCACGTCCACGGCGACCTTCAGGGGCTGGAAGAGGTGCACGTGGACGCGATGGAGCGGGTATTAGCCGGCGCCACCGGTCGGGTTCTGGACCTGCCGAACGGCGTTCGCTGGGCAGTGGGGTACAAAACCGCGACGTTGCGGAAGCGCGAGGATCTGCAGCGCGCGCCGTTTCCTGCGCTGGAGGGGGTCTCGCAGCTCGCTTGCCCCGGCGAGACCGCCGTGGCAGGCTGGACGGTCACAACACGCTTTGTTGAGCCGATGGCCGTCAACGAGGGCCCCTACGTGGCAGTCGTTGATGGAGACGCCGCCGGCCTGCGTCTTGCGGTGCAGGCACGAAAGGAGGGGGACTGCTTTTGGCCGCTGGGCGTGGAGAATGCCAGCCGCAAGAGGCTCAAGGATTTCTTTGTGGACGCTAAGGTGCCGAGGGCGTGGCGCGCACGGGTGCCGCTCGTCGTCGGGGAGCAGGGCGTTGTGTGGGTGGTGGGCTGGCGCATCGCTCACTGGGCGCGCCTCACGCCCAAGAGCCGGAGGGGTCTGCGCGTGGAGTTCCGCCAGTCCGGGGAGGAGCATGGATCCCGCAGAAACGTCTCGAGTAGTGAGGGGTGAAGGCGGGATGGAGCGCGTGGTCGGGAAAGCTAGGCTGACGCTGGTCCAAGGGGACATCACGCGTCAGAAGGTTGATGTGATCGTGAACGCGGCCAACCCCGGCCTCATGGGTGGTGGCGGCGTGGACGGGGCGATCCACGCGGCCGGGGGGCCGGCGATTTTGGAGGAGTGCAAGGCGATTGTTGCCAGGCAGGGGAGTCTTCCCGCGGGCCAAGCGGTGCTCACCACGGGCGGGCGTCTGCCGGCGCGCTACATCATTCACACGGTTGGCCCGGTCTGGCGCGGCGGCGACCAGGGCGAGCCGGAGACACTGGCAAGCGCTTACCGGGAGAGCCTGCGACTGGCGGTCTCACGCGGACTCAAAACCGTGGCCTTTTCCTCCATCAGCACGGGCGTTTACGGGTACCCTGTGGAATTGGCTGCAAGGGTTTGTTTGCAAGAGGCCGCACGCTTTCTTCGAGAGGAGGGCGGTGTTGAGGAGGTGCGCATGGTGCTCTTCAGCAGCGGCACCATGAGGGCGTTTCAGCAGGCGCTTGAGGAATTGATGCCCTCTCCTCAACGGTGGGAAGCGCCGACATTCGTCTGGCACGTAGTGTCGCTCACGATCGTTAGCCCGACCGGGGAAGCCCGAGGGGACGAGGCCCCTCGGAAAAGCGTACGAGGGCGGGCGGGCAGGCGCATTGACAGGGGCAGGTGTGCAATACTTAGGAATGGAACCTAGGCAGAGAAACGGGTGACGGCAGTGAGCGAAAGCGTGATCGTGTACAGCTCTGATAACTGCGTGCCGTGCGAGTGGGTGAAAAAGTACCTTCAGCGGAAGGGTGTGCCCTTTACGGTGTTCAACGTCTCACACGACCAGAAGGCGCTACAAGAATTGCAGGAACTGGGTTTTTCAGGCACGCCCGTGACGGTTATCAAGGGTCAGACGTTTACCGGTTTCAATCAGAAGAAGCTTGAGGAGGCGCTGGTCGCCGCCGGGTATCTGGCGAAAGGGGAAGGCGCGTAGCAGCATCTTTCCTTTCTCTCCATAAAGCCCCCCCCGCAGCCGACCATCTGCGGGGGCCTTTTCGTTTCAGCGCGCTGATTTGACACGTCCCGTTGGCAGACCTATAGTTTGGCCAACGTGACGGGAGGTCCACGGTGGCGGAGCGCGAGACGCTTGGGCGTGCGGTGTTTGACCGGTACTTTGTCGCGCTCCGGTACCGCGACTTCCGGTTCCTCTGGCTGGCGAACGTAACCGCGGGAGCGGCGGCGCTTGCCCTCCTCGTCGTCCGCGCACAGATGGCCTACGACATGTCTGGCCACTCGTCTGGCCAGGCCGGTCTGACCATCTTCCTCGGCATGGTGCCGTTCTTCATTGTGCCACTCTTCATTGGCGTCTTGGCCGACCGGATGGACCGCCGCACCCTGGTGGCGTGGACGTTTGTCGTCAACATCCTCCAAGCCGTGCTCATGGGCGTGCTGGTGATGACCGGCACGTTGACGTTGTGGCACCTGAACGTGCTGGCGTTTGTGAACGGTGCAGCGTTTGCGGCACAGATGCCGCCAGCCGACGCCCTCGTCGCGAACCTGGTGCCGCGGGAGCAGTTGCTGAACGCCCTCTCGCTCAACGCCGCGACCCGGCACGGCTCCAGGCTCATCGGCGTTGCCATCACCACGCCGCTTATCGCCACCGTGGGTGTGGAGGCCGCGTTTCTCACGTGCGCCGGCTTGTACGGCGTGGGACTGGTCCTTGTGCTGATGGTGCGCGTCCGCTCCACCGGGGGAGTTACGGCAGGGCAGAAGCCCATGGAGGCGTTCCGCGCTGGGCTCGCCTATGCCCTTGGGCGACCGGTGCTGCGGGCGATCATCATCCTCGCTGCGTTGCATTGCGCCTTGACCATGGCCTATGACTCCCTCCTGCCGGCGATGGCGCGGCAGGACCTTGGGTCGGGTCGGACGGGCTACAACGACCTGGTGATGGCGATGGCGGCCGGCGCGCTGGTGGCCGCCTTATGGGTCGGCGGTGTACAAAGTGCGTCCGCCCGAGGCAAGGTGCTGCTCGCGACAGGCGTCCTGAGCGGCGTAGGGCTTCTTGGCCTGGCCACCGCGCCGAACATGGGCGTGGCGCTGCTCGCCATCGGCATAGCGGGCGCGGCGCAGGGCGCCTTTATGACGCTCGTGCAAGCGATCATTCAGGCATCAACCGAGGACGCCTTCCGAGGACGCGTCACCAGCTTCTTTGTCATCAACATCGGCGGTATGATGGCGCTCATCAGCCTGACCAACGGCTACCTGGCTGACGTGGTAAACCCATCGGGCATCGTGTTTGTAAGCGGGCTCGCCTTCGCGGCCGTCATGGTGTTCAGCCTTGGGGGCGGGGTTCTGCGCAACATGTACCTGCGTGGCATTCCCGCGCCACAGGCGACCGTGCCAGCGCACTCCCACTAACGGGCGGCGGGCTGCCGTCGACTCAGTCATCTGTCAGGGAAGTGCGGGGCTACCTTCTGCGCGAACCGCTCCATTGCGGTGAACAACTCTGGCCCCATGGCCAGGCCGAAGTCGCACACCATGGCGGAGACCCCGATCTCCTGGTAGCGGGCCAGGTCTGCACGCACCTGCTGGACCGTTCCCGCGCCAGGGCGGTGCGCTTGGCCGTGCGGATTGGTCGCATCGGTGATGCGTATGCTGATGCGTGTGGTGACGGCGGGGCCGTTGGCGCGCCCGGCTTCCAGAGCCAGGCGCCTGAGCTCCTGGACGGTGGTTGTCATGCGTTCCGGGGCCATGCCGCCGGAGTGCCACGCTTCGCCAAACGCCACCGCGCGGCGCAGCGCGGCTTGGCTGTGCCCTCCGACCCAGATGGGCGGGTGCGGCTGCTGCACCGGCTTGGGCTGGAAGTGGACATCCTGGAAGTCCACGAACTTGCCGTGGAACGTTGTCGGTTCCTGCGTCCAGAGCGTCACCATGGCCTCCAGGTACTCGTTGGTGCGGCGGCCGCGCGTGGAAGGCGGCACGCCGAGGGCCTGGAACTCGTCCGGCGCGTTGCCCGCTCCGACGCCAAAGATCACCCTGCCGCCGGAGAGCGCGTCCAGCGTTGCAACCATCTTGGCCACGACGAGCGGGCTGCGGTATGGGACCACGATGACGCTGGTGCCCAGCCGCAGGCGGGTGGTGAACGCGGCCGCGTGGCTGAGCACGATGATGGCGTCGTAGAAGTTGGGGCCGACGGCGTCCACAAAGTGCTGCGGCGTGATGACGTGGTCGCCCACCCAGGCCGAGCCGAACCCCAGCGCCTCGGCGCGCTGGACCGTCTCGCGCAGGGCGTCCACGCTGAACGGCTGACCGTAGTGCGGGATGCTGACGCCGAAGTGCACGGCTGGCCCCCAGAGGCGAGGGGATTATCAGGTTCCTCCGTGGAGGAACGCGTGGCGGGCGGAAGCTATCCTTCCAGGTGGCGGATGACGCTCACCACGCGGCCGCGCACTTCCACGTTGTCCGCAGTGGTGTATATGGGCTGCATCTGGCTATTGGCGGGCTGGAGGCGGATGCGGTCTCCCTCGCGGTACACGCGTTTGAGCGTTGCCTCCTGCTCATTCTTGAGCCAGGCGGCGACCATCTCGCCGTTGCGCACGTTGCGGACGGGCTCCAGCACCACGATGTCGCCGTCATCAATGAGCGCGTCAATCATGGACTGGCCGCGGACGCGCAGCGCGAAGAGGCGGCGGCTGCCTGAACCGAGCGCGCGGGGCAGTTCTATCATCTCGGCGGCTTCCGCAGGGATGTCGTTGAGCGCGGGGAGCGGCTGTCCGGCCGCGATGGCGCCGAGGAGGGGCACGAGCAAAGGCTCCAGCTGGCGGACGGTCCCGCGCTCGCGGCCGACGATCTCAATCCCGCGGGAGATGTCGGGAGAGCGGCGGATGTGGCCGTCGCGCTGGAGGATTTGCAGGTTGTAGTCCACCACGGAGGTGGAGCTGATGCGGCAGCCGTGCTGGATGTCGCGAACGGTGGGGGGAAAGCCGTGCTCGTCCAGGAAGTCGTTGATGAACTCCAGCACGTTCTGCTGCTTCTCAGAGAGTCGCTTGGTTGCCATCGTCTGCTCTCCCTCCGCTAAGGCGGTATCCCTCACGAAATCCGGCGAGTAAAACGGATGTTCTTAGCCTACCTTAGGACAGTGCGGGCTGTCAACTGGCCCATCTCGCAGCCAACGAGGGCGCCGCATTCTACGGGGACATTGCCGCGTGCAAGAGTTTGTGATATGCTCCTCAAAGCCAATAGGGTGGCCTGGAGATGATGGAGGAGGAGCTTGTGACAACCGAATCACTACCCAAGTGCATGAAGTGCGCCCGCGGAGTCCTGGTGCCGCTGTCCGACTTTGGCAGCCAGGGTGCGGCGATCCATTACAAAGCCTGGGTGTGCACCACGCCCGATTGCGGCTTTAACATCAAGATCCGCAACGGTGAGGTGTTCTTCAACGAGCCGATCAACAACGGCGCGAACCACCTGCCGCGCGTCCGCGTCTAAAAGACCTCGCCCGGCCCCCGTTTCCTCAAGTGCCCCTGCTAGGGAGCGGCGTCCTGTTCCTTGACAGGGCCTGCGCCCTTACGCTACGGTTATCGTACGAACGGCGTAGACGGAGACGAGTAGGGTCAGGCGACCGCCCAGCGAGGCCGGAGAGTGCGAGCGGCTGCGGAGCGCGGGCCCGAAGATCCCTCCCGAGCCTCACACCGAACTGGGACGAAGGCCCAGGCCCTTTCCTGGGGCTGGGGGCTTGAGGCCCACGAAGTAGGCTGTGACGGGTGCCCACCGTTACCCGGGCGGGACGTGACGGCGTCCAAAAGAGTGTTCCGCCTCTGGCGGAAAACAAGGGTGGTACCACGGGCTGTGCAAGCGCCCGTCCCTTTGGGGGCGGGCTTTTTGTTGGGGCAGGGCAGGCCCTGCACCCTTCACTTTTGGCTGGTCTAGATCGCGGCGGTGATGGCATAGTGCGTTGTCATTCTGAGGGAGGACGGAAGACGACCGAAGAATCTCCCTTGGCGGCCAGGCTGGGTAAACCACCGTAGGGGAGATGCTGAGTCCCGATTGGATCGGGACTCAGCATGACAGTGGTGGGTGGTTGGCAGGAGCAAAAGTACAACACCAACTGTGGAAGGATACCGCATGTTCAAGCCGGTTGACCCGAAGGTGGACTTCCCCGCGATGGAGCGCGCCGTCCTCGCAGGGTGGCGCTCGTCTGGCGTCATGCAGAAGTACCTGCACCGCAACGACGCCTCGGACAAGCGGCACTCGTTCATTGACGGGCCTATCACCGCGAACAACCGGATGGGCGTCCACCACGCGTGGGGCCGCACGTACAAGGACCTGTTCCTGCGCTTTAGGACGATGCAAGGGTACAAGCAGCGCTACCAGAATGGCTTTGACGGGCAGGGGCTGTGGGTGGAGGTGGAGGTTGAGAAGGAAATGGGCTTCAAGTCCAAGAAGGACATTGAGGCGTTCGGCATAGACAGGTTCGTGGAGGCGTGCAAGGCGCGCGTGCGCAAGTTCTCCGCTATCCAGACGGAGCAATCCATCCGGCTGGGGTACTGGATGGACTGGGACAACTCGTACCACACGATGTCGGACGAGAACAACTACACCATCTGGCATTTCCTGAAGGTGTGCCACCAGAAGGGCTGGCTGTACGAGGGGACGGACGTGATGCCGTGGTGCCCACGCTGCGGCACGGGACTGTCCGAGCACGAGATTGTGACGGAGGGGTACAAGGAGATTGTGCACCCGGCGCCGTACCTCCGCTTCCCGCTGGTGGGGCGCGAGCACGAGTCGCTGCTGGTCTGGACGACGACGCCGTGGACGCTCAGCTCCAACGTGGCGGCGGCGGTCCACCCGGAGCTAACCTACGTGAAGGCGCGGCACGGGGGCGAGGTGCTGTACCTGGCCAAGTCGCGGCTGGGCGTGCTGCGCGGCGACTACACCGTGGAACGGGAGCTCCCCGGCGCGGAGCTGGTTGGGCTGCGGTACCGCGGCCCGTACGACGAGCTGCCCGCGCAGCAGGGGGTGGAGCACCGCGTGGTGCCGTGGGAGGAGGTGAGCGCGGACGAGGGCACGGGCATCGTGCACATCGCTCCGGGCGCGGGCAAGGAGGACTTCGCGCTGGGCAAGGAGCACGGCCTGGCGGTCATCGCCCCGCTGGACGAGTCGGGCACGTTCATGAATGGCTTTGGCTGGCTCACGGGGATGAGCGTCTCGCAGGTGAACGAGCCCGTCTTCAAGGACCTGCGACAGAAAGGGGCGCTGTACCACGTGGAGCAGTATTCCCACCGGTATCCGGTGTGCTGGCGCTGCGACACGGAGCTGGTCTTCCGCCTGGTGAGCGAGTGGTTCATCTCCATGGACGAGCTGCGGCACAAGATCGCCGACGTGACGCGCAAGATCCGCTGGGTGCCGGAGTTCGGCCTGAAGCGGGAGCTGGACTGGCTGCAGCACATGGACGACTGGATGATCTCCAAGAAGCGGTACTGGGGGCTGGCGCTGCCCATCTATCAGTGCGGGGCTTGCGGCCGCTTTGAGGTGATCGGCAGCGAGCACGAGCTGAAGGAGCGCGCGGTGGAGGGGTGGGCCCACTTCGCCGGCCACTCGCCGCACCGGCCATGGATAGACGCCGTCAAGATTGCGTGCGCCAACTGCGGCGCGAAGGTCTCGCGAATCGCGGACGTGGGAAACCCGTGGCTGGACGCGGGCATCGTGCCGTTCTCCACGCTGGACTACCGCCACAACCGGGACCACTGGCGCGAGTGGTTCCCCGCCGACTGGATCTCCGAGAGCTTCCCCGGCCAGTTCCGCAACTGGTTCTACTCGCTCCTCACCATGTCCACCGTGCTGGAGGAGCGTGAGCCGTTCAAGGCGGTCTTCAGCTACGCCCTGATGCGCGATGAGAAGGGCGCGGAGATGCACAAGAGCAAGGGGAACGCCATCTGGTTTGACGAGGCCGCCGAGGAGATTGGCGTGGACACCATGCGCTGGCTCTTCGTCGCGCACAACCCGGCTGCCAACCTGAACTTCGGCCTCAACACGGCGGAGGATGTCCGGCGGCGCTTCATTATCCCGCTGTGGAACGTGTACAACTTCTTCGTCACCTACGCCCGCCTGGACGACTTTGACCCGACTCGCCAGCCCCGACTTGTCGGGACGGCGACGGCTGAGCTGGACCGATGGATCTGCTCCGAGCTGCACACGCTCGTCGCGGACGTAACGCGCGCTCTGGAGGCGTTCAATCCCGCGGAGGCGGCCCAGCGCGTTGAGGGGTTTGTGGAGGCGTTGTCCAACTGGTACGTGCGCCGCAGCCGCCGCCGCTTTTGGAAGAGCGAGAACGACCAGGACAAGCTGGCGGCGTACCACACGCTGTACACCTGCCTGGTCACGCTCACCAAGGTGGTGGCGCCCATGATCCCGTTCCTTGCGGAGGAGATGTACCAGAACCTGGTCTGCTCTGTGGACGGGGACGCGCCGGAGAGCGTGCATCTGTGCGACTGGCCGGTGGCGGACTCCTCGCTGGTGGACAGCGAGCTCTCGCGGGCAACGCAGCTTGCGATGGCAGTAGCGAGCGTGGGGCGCGCCGCGCGCAGCCGCGCCAAGCTCAAGGTGCGCCAGCCGCTCGGCGCGGCCCTGGTGCGGACGAAGACACCCGAGGAGGCGCAACTCCTCCGGCGCGTGGAAAACCAGATCAAGGACGAGCTGAACGTGAAGGCGCTGGAGCCGCTTACCGACGAGTCCGCGGTTGTTGAGTACCTGGTGCAGGCCAACATGGCGTTCCTGGGGCCGAAGTACGGCCAGCAGGCCCAGAAGATCGCGGGCGCACTCAAGCGGCTGGACCCCAGGACCGTCGCCACGTCTGTTGCCGCAGGGCGGCTGGTCGCGGTGGAGGATGTGGAGCTGCTGCCGGAAGAGATCACCGTCCGGCAGGTGGATAAGCCCGGCTACGCCGTGGCGAGCGACGGCGGGTACACCGTCGCTGTCCGCACGGAGGTGACGCCCGAGCTGGCGCAGGAAGGGATGGCCCGCGAGCTGGTTCACCGGATCCAGAATCTCCGCAAGGCAGCGGGGTTTGAGGTCGCGGACCGGATCGTCACGTGGTGCCAGGGCGCCAGGCCCGTGCAAGAGGCGGTGGAGCGGTTCGAGGAGTACGTGCGGGCGGAGACCCTGTCACTTGAGGTGCGTTACGGTGAGCCTGCCCCCGACGCGTGCGTGGAGCGGCTGAAACTGGACGGCCACGACGTGGTGCTGGGGGTCAGGCGGCGCGGTTAGGGGCAGTTCGGGAAATCATCCCAAAGGACCCCGCCTTTCGGCGGGGGGCATCATGCCGGGAGCGGCCAAGATTACGACGTCGAGGCCGGTTCCTCTCTTGATTGTCAACATGGTGGTTGACAATCAATCTGAAGTTGGTTTACAATCTCCTCAGTTATATTGTCAATACAATGGAGCTATGTTTACAATGCCAATCGAAGGACGTACCAGACAGATTGAGGAGTCGATCCTCAACTGTGTCGAAATAGACTCTGCAAACGTTTCGAGAGAGACGGCGAAGCGCTTTGGCATCACCCGTCAAGCAGTGTCCAGGCATCTAAGGAAGCTCGTGAATGATGGAGTCATCACGCCGTCGGGCGCAACGCGAAGCCGACGCTATGAGTTGGTAACGCTGGTCGAGAAGGATTACGTTTTTCATGACGCCTCTCATCTCCAGGAAGACGTCATTTGGCGGGAGAATGTCGCGCCCCTCTTGACTGGGCTGGCAGAGAATGTTGTTGCCATTTGTCGATACGGTTTTACCGAGATGGTCAACAACGTAATAGAACATTCGGAATCAACGGATATGTCGGTTCGTGTGGAAATAGACGCTCTGAGGGTGAATCTAAGGGTCCATGACCAGGGGGTTGGAATATTCGACAAAATTCAAAAGGCTTTGGGATTAGCAGACCCCAGAGAGGCAGTCATAGAACTGTCAAAAGGCAAATTCACGACCGATCAACAAAAACACACTGGTGAAGGGATTTTCTTCAGCTCACAAGCTTTCGACATTTTCTCAATCTTGTCGGCCGGTCTGTTCTATACGAGAGAGGACGAAAACGACGACTGGTTCTTAGAGGAAAAGGCAGAGGGGGAAAACAAAGCGCCAGGTACGCTAATACTCATGAAAATCCGCAAAGATTCAACGAGGACTCTCCAAGCGGTTTTTGACAAGTTCAGTGACCCGCGTACCTTTGCGTTCAACAGGACCCATATTCCACTGGCTTTGGCACGGTATGAAGGGGACGAATTAGTTTCGAGGTCGCAGGCCCGAAGGTTGTTACAAAGACTTGAACGATTCAAAGAAATCATGCTGGACTTCAAGGGCGTCGAGAGCATAGGTCAGCCGTTTGCGGATGAAATATTCCGCGTGTTCAAAAGCGAGCATCCCGAAATGTTGATTGTTGCCCTTAACACCACGCCCCAAATCGACCAGATGATTAGCAGGGCGCAAGCAGCGGGACTTGAATTGAGTCAACCCCAACTCTCTCTGGCCCTCAGTAACGTGTTCGTAGTTCAGAGACTTGGCTAGAGCTTCGCAACGGGCGACTTTTCTGGGACCGGCCAGCCCGACGCAGGAGGCGCGTATGGCCCAGCAGTGCATCTTCTGCCGCATCGGTAAAGGCGAGATCCCCAGCACGTTTCTTCACCGGGATGACCGGTGCTTTGTCATCCGGGACCTCCACCCGATGGCGCCGGTGCACCTACTGGTCATCCCGCAGCGCCACGTTACCGTACTGATGGGCTCCAGCGAGGAGGACGAAGCGCTCCTGGGGCACCTGGTGGCGGTTGCGGGGGAGGCCGCCAAGAAGGAAGGCGTGGCGGAGAGCGGCTACCGGCTGATCGTGAACCAGGGCGAGCACGCGGGGCAGGAAGTCGCGCACCTCCACGTCCACGTGCTCGGCGGGCGCCGGCTCAAGGCGATGGCGTAACGCGCCCGATGGCTCAGCGAACGGCCGCGCCTGCCGGAGTTGAACGGGAGCTTGCCAGGCTGCCGAAGGGGCTGCGGGAGCACGTGCAGCGGGTCCGTGTGCTGGCGCGGGAGCTGGCGGGGGCGCTTGGAGCGGACGCCGCGCGGGTTGAGCTGGCGGCGGCCGGCCACGACCTGGCGCGCGCCGTGGCTCCAGACGAACTGCTGCGTGAGGCGGAGCGGCTGGGCATCGTGCCGGACGCGGTTGAGGCAGCGGCGCCCATCCTGCTCCACGGGCCGGTCGCCGCTGAGAGGCTGCGGCGCGAGTTCGGTGTGCGCGACGCGCAGGTGCTGCAGGCGGTCCGTTGTCACACCACGGCGCATCCTGGTCTGGGTCTGGTGGGGCAGGTGGTGTTCCTGGCGGACAAGCTGGAGCCGCAGAAAACAGCGGGGCGCCCTGCGCTTGACGGGCTGCTGGACCTCGCGGCGCGCGACCCGGAGCGCGCCATCGCCGAGTACCTGACGGAGGAGCTTGCCGTTCAGTTGCAGAGGGGGCTGCTGCTGCATCCCAGGGCGGTTGAGGCGCGGAACGCGTTCCTGCGCAGCGGGAGCGTGGCGGGCCGCGTCGAGGGACGGCGGCGCACCGTGTCACGGAAGGGTGCGCCTTCGCGGAGCGCCGGGCGCGGCTAGCCCTCCTTGGCGGGCTGCACCGCCTGCTCCACGGCGAGCTTGCCGGTGCCCTCGAACAGGTCCCAAGGGTGAAACGACTCCACGAAGGCCTTCGCCTCCTCCAGTGAAGCGAGTCCTTTGGCCGCGCGACCAGGGTCGTAGCCCATCGTCTTCGCGAGCGCGTCAAAGCCGCGCGGCGTTTTCCGCACCGCCCCAGCTTCCTCTTCGGAGCTGTCGTCGCCCTGCAGAATCAGTCTTTGGCCCAACCGGTGCTCTCGCCAGAACAGCCTCATAGCATCACGCCTCCGTAGAATGTCGCACGCGACGGTGTGAACGATGCGTCTCCGTGCAGCCTATTATAGGCAACCTTGCTGACCATAGTGCTGCACCTGGTACCTGCTTTCGGAAATCCGTGTACCAGCGTGGTTGTTGCCGCTGCCATCCTGTCATGCTCAGCCGGTACGCACAGAGAGAGAAATTTCTCGGCTTGCCCTTGAGCGTAGCGAAGGGTCGCTGCGCTCCCTCAGAATGACAGAAGGGCAGGGGGGAGCCCGAGAGCCTGTCCTGAGCGAAGCCGAAGGAGGGCTTGCAGTCCCCTCGGCTTGACCCACTCGCTGCGCTCATGGTTCGACAAGCTCACCACGAGCGATTACTGAACCTCCCACCACGAGCGGGAGAGACCTCACCCCTAACCCCTCTCCATCCGATGGAGAGGGGGAGTGCGGACTGAAGAAGCTCCCCTTCGGCTCATTCAGGGCAGGCGTGCTCGGGGTGAGCGGGGTTGAGTGAGTACTAGAGCACTTCTGCGCCGCGCAAGACGAGCCAGAGGCCGGTGACGCCCATGCCCATAGCCATGAGGCGTATGAGGCCGCTCTGGCGCAAGCGCGGGGCGAGGGCAACGCCCGCCTGCGCGCCGAGGATGACGCCGATGCCGGCGTACAACAGGATGAGGCCGTCTATCTTGCCCAGGGCGGCGTAGGTGACGACGCCGGCGCCGCTGGCGAGCGCCATAGTGAACACCGACGTAGCTACGGCGACTGCAATGGGAAAGCGGAAGGCGTACACCAGGAGGGGCACGCGCATGAGGCCGCCGCCGATGCCGAAGAAGCTGGCGAAGACGCCAAAGAGCAGGTTCCAAGAGACAGCGGCGGGCTCATTGAACGTGTAGGAGAGGGTCTCGCCCTTCGCAGTGACGATGGTGCGGGAGGCGAGGCTTGCATGCCTCCGTGTTTGCGTTTGCGCCGCCGTGTTGGGATGGCGCATCATTGGCCGGGCGAACAGGAAGGCGCTGGCCGCGAGGAGCAACGACCCGAAGGCGAGCTGCACCAGCCCGCCCGGCGCCTTAGCAAGGGCCAGCGCGCCCAGCACGTACCCCGGCACCGAGGCGAGGGCGAACAGGACGCCGCTCCGGTAGTCAATCGTCTTGGCGTGCCTGTAGCCAAGCGAGCCGGATATGGCGGTGAGCGTGACGGCGGTGAGGCTGGTCGCCACGGCGATGGCCGGTTCCTTGTCCCAGATGAGGATGAAGAGCGGGCCGAGAATGAACCCTCCGCCCGCCCCGATGATGACCCCGTACGCGCCTGCCACCAGGCTGAGGGCGATCAGGGCAAGAGGCTCGTACCATTCCATCTAGGTCGCTTTACTGCGCGTTGGGATGTGTGGCACGTGGGCGCTCAGCCGAGCAGGGCGGCGACGGCCTGCTCCAGGCGGGCCAAGCATCGGTCCCTGCCGAGCACCTCCATGGTCTGGAACAGGGGAGGCGCCGCCGTCTGGCCGGTCACGGCGACGCGAAGCGCGCCAAACAGTTGGCCGGTCGTGAGCTTCAGCTCGGCAGCCAGGGGGCGCAGCGCCTCCTCCAGGTAAGGCGCGGTCCAGCGGCCGTCGGAGGCGAGTGGGGAAAGGCGAAGCCGGGCCTGCCGCAGCGCGTCCACGGCAGACTCAGCCGTCATGCCCTTTTGCACGAGCAGCGCAGGCTCGTACGCGAGACGTTCCTGGAAGAGGAACGCGGTGAGCGCGGGCGCCTCCGAGAGGAGCTTGAGCCGGTCCTTGACCAGCGGCACCACGCGCAGGACGTAGCCGCGGTCCAGGGGCCTACGTACGTCGGCGGGCAGGCCGCCGGACTCGGCAGGGCGCTCAAGGAACGGTAGGAGTTTCGGCCCAAGCGCCTCATCGCTCAGGGCGCGGATGTAGTGGCCGTTCATCCAGGCAAGCTTCTCCTTGTCAAAGATGGCCGGCGCCTTGGTGATGCGCTCCAGGCTGAAGTGCTGCATCAGCTCCGGGCGCGAGATGACGGTGGTTTTGTCGTCCAGTGACCAGCCGAGCAGCGCCATGAAGTTGAGCATGGCGTCCGGCAGGTAGCCGTCGTCCCGGTAGGCGAGGACAGAGGTGGCGCCGTGCCGCTTGGACAGCTTGGCCCGGTCGGCGCCCAGGATCATGGGCAGGTGCGCGAAGCGTGGCGGTTCCCACCCGAACGCCTGGTAGAGGAGCAGGTGGCGCGGCGTGCTCGGCAGCCACTCCTCAGCCCGCAACACGTGGGACACGTGCATGTGGTGGTCGTCCACCACGCTCGCGAGGTGATAGGTGGGGAAGCCGTCCGACTTCAGGATGACCATGTCGCCCAGCAGGCGGTTTTCCCACGTGACCTCGCTGCGCACCAGGTCGTGGACGGTGGTCGCGCCGTCCAGCGGGATGCGGAAGCGGACCACGCACGGCTCGCCGCCCTCCTCCCTCCGGCGCCGCTCCTCCGCGGGCAGGTCACGGCAGTGCCCGTCGTAGCCTGGGGGGAGTTTTTGCTGTTGCTGCGCGAGCCGGACGGCCTCAAGCCGCGCGGGGGAGCAGTAGCAGCGGTAGGCGTGGCCGCTCCGGATAAGCTGCTCCACGTGGCTGTGGTACAACGGCAGGCGCTGTGACTGGAAGTAGGAGCCATACCCGCCCTTGCACTCCGTGCCGGCGCCCGTCGGTCCCTCGTCCCAGTCCAGGCCGAGCCAGCGGAGCGCGTCCAGGATCGCCTCCATGGCGCCGTGGACGAGGCGTTCCTGGTCAGTGTCCTCAATCCGCACGATGAAAACACCGTCGTTCCGCCGCGCAAAGAGCCAGTTGAACAGGGCGGTGCGGATGTTGCCGAGGTGGGGCTCCCCCGTGGGGCTGGGGGCGTAGCGGACGCGCACGGGTGTGGTCACAGCGGGTCTATTGTAGCAGGATTGGGCGGCGCTCAGCCGGGACCCGGCATCAGGCGGCTGGGCGCCTCTAGGTCCGAAATGGCTGATTGAGGTGTCACCTTGCCGTTCAAGCCTCGCTCACTATCGTCAGCCCGACCGGGGAGCCCGAGGGGACTCGTCCCGTCGGAAAAACATACGAGGGCGGGTGGTGGGACACACGCCATGCCTGAAACTGGCGCTGCCGTCTGGTATCATCCGAGGGGGAGGGAAGCATGGTAATCGCGCGACGCCACCCGGAATGGCTCAAGGTGAGGATGCCCGGCGGGCCCAACTACCTGGAGCTGAGGGCCGTGCTGCGCGAGGGCGCGCTGCACACCGTGTGTGAGGAGGCCCACTGCCCCAACATCGGCGAGTGCTGGGAGCGCCGGAGCGCCACGTTCATGATCCTCGGAGACCTGTGCACCTGGCGCTGCCACTACTGCGCCGTCAAGACGGGCCGTCCGCTGGGGCTTGATGCGGAGGAGCCGGAGCGGCTTGCGCAAACGGTGGAGCGCCTTGGACTCCGGTACTGCGTCATCACGTCGGTGACGCGCGACGACCTGCCGGATGGGGGAGCCGCGCTGTTCGCTCGGTGCATCGTCAGGGTGCGCGAGCGTCTACCGTCCTGCCAGGTGGAGGTGCTGATTCCTGACCTGTTCGTCAAACCAGGGGCGCTGGAGATGGTGCTTGACGCTGGGCCCGCCGTGCTGAACCACAACATTGAAACGGTGGAGCGCATCTTCAGAAGGGTGCGCCCCAAGGGGGAGTACCGCCGCTCACTGGAGCTGCTGCGCCGCGCCGCCGAGGTGGCGCCGGACGTCCCGACGAAGTCGGGCCTGATGGTCGGCCTGGGGGAGGAGGTTGACGAGGTGCTCCAGACGATGAGCGACCTCCGGTCTGTCGGCTGCCAGCTTCTCACCATCGGACAGTACTTGCGGCCCTCGGCCGTTCACGTCGCGATGCAGCGGTACTACCACCCGGACGAGTTCGCGGCGCTGCGCGAGGAAGGGTTGCGGATGGGGTTCCGCCATGTGGCGGCCGGGCCGCTGGTCCGCAGCTCTTACCACGCCGACGAGGCAGGGCGAGCCCTGCACCCTTCAACGCGAAGAGATGCGGCCACCTAGGGGGGAACAGACTCGCGCGCCAAGTGCGCGGGGCTCGCCCATGCACACGGCACCTCCGAGATCTGCCCCCCTTGACATCGGCCCCAGGGGACAGGTCTACGGTGGGGCTACGTTACACAAAGGAGGTTCGTGATGACGGTACAACACCAGGCACATCCCAGCGAGCAATACGGCGATCCCAGTTCCCTGAGCCTCGTCCTACTCGTGCAGCCCGTCCGGCAGCAGGAGGAGAGCGCGCGTCAGGCGCAGTCCTGCTGCGGGGCGGAGTGCGACTGCCCGTGCCCGCCCGACTGCTGCTGAACACCGAACGAGAGGCAAGACCAACAAGGAGGCGCATCGTGGAGAACGCAGGGCTTTCCGCACAAGAGGTGCGACGGCGAACAGGCGCCACCAGGCAGGCCCTGCGCCTCTACGAGGAGCGCGGGCTTCTCACCACGCCGGGGCGCACGTATGCCGGCCGGAGGCGGTACTCGCCAAGAGCGGTTGACGAGGTACGGCTCATCCGTACCGGAGTGGCCTGCGGTTTGTGGCTGGAGGATATGAAGCCCGCGCTCCTCGCCTGGAAGAGGGGTCAGAGCGCACTCCCAACCCTCAGCGGCGTGCTGCGGAAACGGACGGCCGAGGTTGAGACCCGTATCCAGGTGCTGACCCGCCAGCTCCGCTGCCTCAACGCGATGAGCAATTAGCGATGTGATTGCTTCCGGGACGCGAAGGCGTGTCAGGAGGGGGCCGCATGCGCTCTGCCCGCGTCGGAGAAGGTCTCAGACTCAGAAGCCGCCCGGGCAGGCGCATCCTGTGGTGCGGGGACCGCTCACTCTTGAGCTTCCTCCGCTAGGGTGAGCAGCCGCGCGGGGGTGAGCGCCTCGGCGGGGAGCTCCGGCGCCCAAGCCACGTAACCCGGCGCGACGGTCCCGTCTGGAGAGACGGCTTCCAGCTCCAATCCCTGTCTGACGAACGGCGTGCGGAGGTAACCGAGCGCGGCAACCCCCACGGCGTCCGGTGCGCGGGCGGCGCTGGTGAGCACGCCGACGTCCACGTCCTCGATGCGGAGCCTGGAGCCGGGCGGCGGTGGCGTCTCGGCCGAGAGGGCCAGGCGCACGAGGTGGCGCTGCACCTTGTGGTAGGTGTGCAGCCGCGCCACGACCTCCTGCCCCACGTAGCACCCCTTGGTCCAGGACACCGCGCGCTCCAGGTTGGCCTCCAACGGGTTGTAGTCCTGGGTGAGCTCGCGCCCGTACAGCGGGACGCCTGCCTGGACGCGGAGCATTTCCCACACCTCCGGGCCGACCTCAAGCGCGCCCAGGCCTCTGCCGGTCTCCACCAGGTGCGCCCGCAACGACGCCGCGGCGGAGGCCGGCCCGACGACGTCGTAACCGGGCACGCCGAGCGGGTCTGTGCGGGCTATCAGGAGCTGGGCGCCCTGCCAGTCGGTGAGCGCGCAGGTCCACGCCGCGAGCCCGGCCAGCCGGCGGTCAAACGCCCGGCCCAGCAGCTCGGGGGCGCGAGGGCCGCTAAGCGTGAGCTGGGTGGTTTCGGCGGAGACGTCGGCAAAGGCGGCGTCTTCGGTGATCGTGTACTTTTCCAGCCAGGCCGCGACCGTTCCGGCCGCGCCCGCCGAGGTGAGGAGCAAGACCCGCTTCGGGAGGCGCAGCACGGTGAGCAGGTCAAGGATGCGGCCCTTGTTCGTGGTGAGCATGGTGGCCTCACCTTGCCCGGGGGCGAGGGTGTCCGTGCGGTTGGTGCCCAAGCGGTTGAGCAGGTCCAGGACGTCCGCGCCGCGCGCCTCGATTCGCCCAAAGGCGCTGCGGTTGGCGATGATGCTTGACTCGCTCGCTGCGCGGTACTGTGCTGCCAGGCCGGCGCTGGTGTTGACCATGTGCTCCCCATGTGTTTCTGAGAGCGTGGTGCTCACAGCGCTCCGAGAAGCGAACCGCCCGCTTGGGGCGGGCGGCAAAGTTGCCCGAAGAGCGGCGTGGAACTAAACGGAGAAGGAGTTGCCGCACCCGCAGGTGGACTTGGCGTTGGGGTTGGAAAACACGAACCCCTTGCCGTTGAGCCCGTCGGAGAAGTCCAGCACGGTGCCGGCAAGGAAGACATAACTCTTCTTGTTGATAGCCAGACGGACTCCGAGCTGCTCAATCACCTTGTCGTCCGCCTCGGGGTGGGCGGCCAGCGCCAACTGGTACACAAGGCCGGAGCAGCCGCCACCCTTCACCGCGACCCGCAGCACGAAGTCATCGCCCAGACTATCCCTCACGGCGAAGTGCCTAGCCTTCTCGGCCGCCTTCTCGGTGATGCGGATGGTGTTTGCTGGAACAGCGGGCGCATCCGTTGTCATTTCAGCCCTCGCTTGGCGATACCGTCAGGGGATTGTTGACGCCCGATACCGACTTTCCCTCTTCACGGTAGCAGCGGCCCGCCGACGTGTCAAGGATCAGGTGTGGCTACTCCTCTTCGGGCTCATCGCTCACTCTCGGAGCTGCGCCCTTGCGCCTTGGCCGCTCTTCGTCTGCTTCCTCCTCCGCAGCTTCGCTCGCTTCCTCCTCCGGGGCTTGTTCCTCCAGGGTCTCCTCGCCCTCCTCCTCAAGCCCTGCGGCCTCCTGCAGGTAATCGATCCCCTCCGCGCTGGAAGGGAACGAGACGACGTTGGCAAGGGAGGGGTGCTGGTACTCTTCGCGGATGAGCAGGGAGAGCCGTTTGCCCGCCACGGAGGCAATTGCCGCAACGTACCGGTTGCCTCCGTTCATGAGGCGGGTGAGTCGTAAGGTCAACCTGGGAGGCAGCCTGCCGAGTAGCTCGCCGCTCGCCGTATGCACCACCACGGCGCGCTGTTCCTGGCGGAGCTGTACCGCGTCTCCCACAGCGAGCTTGGCGAGCTGTTGTGGGCTGGCTCCAACGATAAGCTCGGTCAGACAGGTCTTGCCGCTTTCCTCCAAGAACAGCTTAGGCGCCAGGCCGGGGGCGGTCTTCCGCTGTTTCTTCACATCTTTCAGGCCGGCGATACGGTCCAGATTTTTCTTGGCGATGGGGTTTGATGGCGAGAGGGCCATTGCTTTCTGAAAAGCACGGCGTGCCTCGGTATACCGGCCCAGCTCCGAGAGGGACCTGCCAAGACGGTTGAGGGCCTCAAGGTCGTTGGGGTTGGCGTCCAGAACATCGGCATTTGCTTGAGCCGCGGCCTCCCACCGGCCCTGGTTCGCGAGCGCGATGGCTTCCCGTTCGCGTTCCTTAACGTTTTTCGTGACACTTTTTGGAGTTTTTTCGGAGGTCTCTTTCGTCGTCATCGTGCTCTCTGCGTGTTCAGCCCCGCCCTTGAGCGCGGAGCAGGCGGTGTTCCACGGCTGTGCACCGGTCCATGACGACGTCCAGTCCAGCTTGGGCGGCCTTGTCGGCAGCCCCCTGGTTCACGATGCCCAGCTGCATCCACACGGCCTTAGCGTGGATGGCGATCGCCTGGTCAACGATCGGCGGCACGTCCTCGGCGCGCCGGAAGATGTCCACGACGTCCACCGGCTCAGGCACCTTGTCCAGCGAGAGGTAGCACCGTTCGCCGAGGACCTCCTGCGCGTTGGGGTTGACGGGGATGATGCGGTACCCCTGCTGCTGGAGGTAACGGGCGACGGCGTGGCTCTCCCGCTCCGGATTGGGGGAGAGGCCCACCACGGCGATGACCTTGCTCTCTTTGAGGATCTGCGCCGGCGTTCTCATGGCGTCACCTGTCCGAAGATCTGGAAGAGAGGCAGTCGTCGCGGCCTCTCACCAACCTCAGCATGCCAGTATGCCCGGTTAGCGAGGGGCGTCAAGAGGCTGGTGGCTCTATTTTTCGCCAAAAGGCCAGTCCTCTTGCGAGACGGGTTAGGGATTCGCTTGAGAACGTCTTGTGGGGAGTGCGTTGCACCTAACGCGTGGCGCGGCGGGGAGGGATATCGCGCTTTGGGTTCTCGTGCATTTGAGTTGATGCATTTTTTGGTACCTTCTATCGCACAAGAACCCAACCGATTGTTAGCTGCAGCCGTTTCCCAGGATGGCCTTCTCGACCATCGCTTTCGCTTCGTCCAGCAGTCGTCTGGATTCAGGTCGGGCATGATGGGCCGACTCGATGGAATCCCGGACCTTTTTCTGAATCGAAGCCGGGGCCAGCCAGATGGTGAAGTTCGCGACCACTTCTTTCCTCAATTCGTTTTGTCCCGATGATCCCGTCCAGCCTCGTTCGGTCTGGAGGAACCCCCAGACGGCATTGAGGAATACACTGAGAAAGACCGGATCGAGTTCGGGCTTTGTCCGAAGGATGGTGACGTGGCTATCGACAACTGCTTCGACGGATTCCATCATTGTTTGAGCGCGTCCAATCGTGATGTAGCCAGTCGAATTCAACAAAACATCTCCCTCTAGTACCGTACCCCGCCCACCAGCACCACCCACGAAGGCGCGAGTTGTCCTTCGGGAGTCCTCCAGTTCGATCGTGGTCTTGCCAACGTGTTGGCTGTTGATGACGCACACGTCCCCGGTGTCGTCATAGATCGGCTGAAGCCCCCGCTTCGTCGGACACCGGAGCCAATTCGACACCTACGCGAGAGATCGCGCGCTTTGCTTTACAGGTTCGCCTTCCTTATGCTAGGCTCCCTAACGCTTATATGGCTCGCAGCGCAGAGGAGGGTTCATGAAGGTCGGTGTCACCCTGTTCGCACAGAACTACACGGACTGGGACCGCTTCCAGTCGGGGGCGTTCACCAGGAAACCCAAGGTGCCGGACCACCAGGCGTACTACGAGGACCTGAAGATCGGGGAGCTTGCGGAGCCGCTTGGCTTTGACTCCGTCTGGTCGGTAGAGCACCACTTCACACCGTACACCATGGTGCCGAATGTGCTCCAGTTCCTTACCTACTTCGCCGCAAAGACGGAGCGGGTTGACCTTGGGACGATGGTGGTGGTGCTGCCGTGGCACGACCCGGTCCAGGTGGCGGAGCAGATCGCCATGCTGGACATCATGCTCAAGGGGCGGAAGATCACCATTGGCTTTGGGAGGGGCGCCGGTCAGATAGAGTTCAAGGGGCTGCGCATCCCTATGAGCGAGTCTCGCGGGAGGTTCGTGGAGAGCTTCGAGATCGTGAAGCGGGCCCTCTCCAGCGAACGGTTCTTCTTTGAGGGGCAGTACTACCAGATTCCTGAGATGAGTATCCGCCCGCAGCCTCTGTCGAAAGACCTGACCGAGCGGATGTACTGCGCGTGGGGAAGCCCCGAGACGCTCCCGCTGGCCGCGGACGCCGGTCTGGGGCTGCTCATCATCCCGCAGAAGCCGTGGGAGGACTACCTACCCGAAATGGCCCAGTACAACGCCATCCGCAAGCAGAAGGGCCTGAAGAGCCGCCCGCCGATTGCAGTCTGCTGGGTGTACTGCGACGAGACGGAGGAGAAGGCGAGGGAAGGCGCCAAGCAGTACATGGGCAACTACGGGGACAGCGCGCGCCGCCATTACGAGTTCGACGACCCTGAGCACTTTAAGGCCGCCAAGGGGTACGAGTACTACGCCAAGCAGTCCGAGGCGCTGAAGCTGAACCCCAACGCCTTCCGGGACCTCTTTCACACCACGCAGGTGTGGGGGACGCCGGAGCAGTGCCTGGAGCGGCTGCGCGCCATCCAGAAGACGGTGGATGCGAGCGAGTTCGTCGGCGTGTTCAAGTACGGCGCGATGCCGGTGGAGAAGGCGGAGCGGAGCATGCGACTGTTTGCGGAGGGCGTGCTGCCGGAGATCCACAAGCACGACGCTACGAAGAAGGTGGCCGCGAAGGCCTAACCTGCCGGGTAAGGAAGAGCGGCGCCCCGATGAATCGGGACGCCGCTCTTTTTGTTGGAGCAGGACGAGCACAAAACCAACCCAGGTGGTAGGGGGCAATTCATGAATTGCCCCTACGAAGACCGCACCGGGGTCGGCGGGCTGCTTTGCGGCCCTGTCCGCGGCGTCCTATAATAAACCTGGTAGTCCAGAAGCCCCAGAAACCTGTGACGAGGGGAGGAAGCTGATGCCTCAAGGAGTGAACGGCGCCAGCACCGGCACCTGGGAGGTGAAGGTTGGGCTGGCGCAGATGCTTAAGGGCGGCGTCATCATGGACGTGGTGACGGCGGAACAGGCGAAGCTTGCCGAGGACGCCGGCGCCTGCGCCGTGATGGCGCTGGAGCGGGTGCCGGCGGACATCCGTGCGGCGGGCGGCGTCGCGCGCATGGCGGACCCGGAGCGCATCCTGGCCATCATGGACGTGGCGACTATACCGGTCATGGCCAAGTGCCGCATCGGGCACTTCGCCGAGGCCAAGGTGCTGGAGACGATCGGCGTGGACTACATTGACGAGTCTGAGGTCCTGACGCCGGCCGATGAGAACAACCACGTGTGGAAGCACGACTTTACTGTGCCTTTTGTGTGCGGATGCCGCGACCTGGGGGAGGCGCTGCGCCGTATCTCTGAGGGCGCCGCGATGATCCGAACCAAGGGCGAGGCAGGGACGGGCAACGTGGTGGAGGCCGTCCGGCACATCCGCACGGTGACGAGCGCCATTCGCAAACTGGAAGGGCTGTCGAATGAGGAACTGGTGGGGGAGGCCAAGACGATGGGGGCCTCCCTGGAGCTGCTGATGGAAGTCAAACGGCTTGGGCGTCTGCCCGTGGTCAACTTCGCCGCGGGCGGCCTTGCCACGCCGGCGGACGCGGCGCTCATGATGTGGCTGGGGTGCGACGGGGTCTTTGTCGGGTCGGGCATCTTCAAGTCCGCCGACCCGGAGCGGCGGGCCAAGGCCATCGTCAAAGCCGTTACCCATTACAAGGACTGGGGCATCGTCGCGGAGGTCTCCAAGGGCCTCGGCGAACCGATGCCTGGGCTGGATGTGCGTTCCCTCAAACCCGAGCAGCTCTTGGCGGTGCGCGGCTGGTAACGGACAGGCGCCCAGCGATGGCCAGGGCGTCCACGACCAACGGTCGCAAGCTCACCGTCAGGCCGCCCACTCCCACTACGTGGGCGCTAGCCGCTGAAGAAGCGCCCAAGACTGAGACGGCCAAGGTGGGCGTCCTGTCCCTCCAGGGCGATTTTCTGGAGCACCTTCTGGTGCTGAAGCACCTGGGCGCTGCTCCCGCCGAGGTTCGCAAGGAGGAACACCTGGCCGGGCTCCAGGGGCTGATCATCCCGGGCGGCGAGAGCACGACGATCGCTACCTTGATGGATGCGTGGGGCCTGCGGGACGCCATCTGCCGCCGCGCCGCTCAGGGGATGGCCATCTGGGGAAGCTGCGCGGGGATGATCCTCATCGCCTCCCGCCTGCAAGACGACCGCCCGAAGCCTCTGGGACTGATGGATATCACGGTGGCGCGCAACGCTTTTGGGCGCCAGGTGGACAGCTTTGCGGCGGATCTGGCGGTCCCCGCGCTCGGTCCGAAGGCGTTTCACGCCATCTTTATCAGGGCGCCTGTTATCGTCCAGGCTGGGCCGCGCGTTGAGGTGCTGGCGCGTCTGCAGGACGGGACCCCCGTGGCGGCGCGGCAGGGGAAGCTGTTGGCCACGGCGTTCCACCCTGAGCTGACCGACGATGACCGTTTCCATCGCTACTTCCTGGACATCGCGAAGGGGGTTGCCTAAGCTTGGACGTGAGGAGGTGACGTTTGCCGCAGCCGGCCTCTGATAGCGAGCAAGCAGCAGCCAATCGCCCCTCGCCTCGGCAGCGGGTGGTCGTGGACGACCTGGAGGGTCTGCTCCAGGCGCTGCCGCCGCACATCAGGAACGAGCTTGCCCGGGAGGGCGACCTGCAGGGGTTGCTGGAGGTGGTGACGGACCTCGGACGCGTCCCGCAGGCGCGCTTTCGCGATCAGGAGCGGGACCTTGGTTCGCAGGAGACCTCCACTGAGGACATGGACTACGTTGTCTCGCGTATTGGCGCCTTTGGCGAGGACAACCGCGCGGGCATTGAGCGCACGCTGCACCGGATTTCGTGCATCCGCAACCGGAAGGGGCGGGTGGTCGGGCTCACGCTGCGCGTTGGCCGCGCGGTGTTCGGAACGATTGACATTATTGACGACCTGGTCTTCAGCGGAAAGAGCATCCTGTTGCTCGGCCGGCCCGGCGTCGGCAAAACGACGATGCTGCGCGAGGTGGCCCGGATACTGGCGGACAGCGCCCACAAGCGCGTGGTGGTCGTGGACACCTCCAACGAGATCGCGGGCGACGGGGACATCCCGCATTCGGGCATCGGGAGGGCGCGGAGGATGCAGGTCAAGAGCCCCGTGCTGCAGCACGATGTGATGATTGAGGCGGTGGAGAACCACATGCCGC
Organism: Dehalococcoidia bacterium; assembly: GCA_009693055.1. Classification (GTDB taxonomy): domain Bacteria; phylum Chloroflexota; class Dehalococcoidia; order Lucifugimonadales; family SHYT01; genus SHYA01. Next base: position 35,137 of record SHYA01000002.1, read on the forward strand.
AGGTGATCGTCATTGACGAGATGGGGACGGAGTTGGAGGCCGCCGCAGCCCGCACGATTGCGGAGCGGGGGGTGCAGCTCATCGCCACGGCGCACGGGAACACGCTGGAGAACCTGATACTCAACCCCACGCTTGCAGACCTGGTGGGGGGCATCCAGCCGGTCACGCTGAGCGACGAAGAGGCGAGGCGGCGGGGCACGCAGAAGACGGTGTTGGAGCGGAAGTCTCCGCCCACGTTCACCATCCTGGTGGAGATTCAGACGTGGGACCGCGTGGTGGTCTATGACGACGTGGCCGCCGCGGTGGACCGTTTGCTCCGGGGCTTTGCCGTAATCCCCGAGGTCCGCGAGGTGGACGAGGACGGGGGGGTGCGGAAGACCGAGGGGGAGCCGGTGGTGCTGGAGAGCGCCGTTGGGACGGGCCTTGACGACCTTGGGCCGTTCCCGCCGGAGCGCCGCACCTGGCGTCGGCGCGGTCCGGAACCGTCCAGACCGGGCCGGGAGCCGCTTTCGGGGGTCCGTGCGAGGGCGGAAGCCGCCGAGCTCGCTGCGCCGCCGCCTGCCCCGTCCGGCAAGACGGTGCGCGTGTACCCGTTCGGGGTGGCGCGTGACCGGTTATTCCAGGGGGTCCGCGCGGCGGGTGGAGTCTTAGAGGTTGTGGAGACGCCGCAGCAGGCGGACATCATCCTCACGACGAAGACGCACTACCGGCGCAAGTCGGAGGTGCTCAAGAACGCGGAGCAGGCGGGCAAGTCCATCTACGTGCTGCGCCGCAACTCGGAGAGCCAGGTGGAGCAATTTGCGCGCAGCCTGTCGCCCAGCAACATCGACGGGACGCAGCGGGTGATGAACGAGGGGCTTGCGGACGCGGAGACGGCCGCCATGCAGGTGATGGGCGGCGCCGCCTCCGTGGAGCTGGCGCCCCAGGACGCGTACATCCGGCGCTTGCAGCACCAGCTCGCCGAGCGGTACAACCTGGCCTCTGCCAGCACGGGACGCGAGCCGTACCGGCGCGTTATCATCTACAAGCCGTAGAGCGTTCCGGCAGTTCCGGTCAACGTTCTCACGTCAACGCCAGCACCGGGCGGGGAGGAGCAGCACGTGACCAGGCGGCGCATAATGGGCAGCCGCGGCCTCTTCATCAGCCTTGAGGGCGGCGAGGGGTCCGGCAAGACCACCCAGGCGGAGCGGCTCCTCCGCCGGTTGCGCGAGGCGGGCGAGAAGGCCGCGTCGGTGAAGGAGCCGGGCAGCACGCCCCTGGGCGACCGGCTGCGGGAGCTGTTGAAGGGGAACTTGCCCATGTCGCCGACGACCGAGCTGCTGCTGTTCGTCGCGGCACGCGCCGAGCTGGTCAGCGCGGTGCTGTGGCCCACGCTGGAGCGCGGCATCCACGTCATCGCGGACCGGTACGCCGACTCCACGCTCGCGTACCAGGGCTACGGCCACCGGATGAGCCTGGTGACGATTGAGGGGCTGAACGGGATTGCGACGGGCGGCCTGAAGCCGGACGTGACGTTTCTGCTGGCGCTTCCCGCCCAACAGGGACTCAAGCGGACCCGTTCGCAGGCGAGCCTGGGCTCTGCTATGGCGGGCGAGGGCAGGGAGTCGGAAGAAGGGCTGGAGCGGTTTGAGCAGCGCTCCCTCGCGTTTCACCAGCGGGTGCTGGACGGCTACCGTCGGCTGGCGGCGCAGGAGCCGGAGCGGTGGTGCGTGCTGGACGCGACCCGGCCCGTGGACGAGGTGAGCGCGGCGGTCTGGAAGCGGGTGCAACCGGAGCTACGGCGCGTGCGGCGGCTGGCTAGGCGACGCTCCGCGCTTCCTGTGGCGGAGCAGGCGCGGCCACGGCTGCTGTAGGCGACAGCCCCGCTGGCAGCCAACGCCCTTCCGGCTCATCGCAAGGCCTCTCGCAGGAAGTCAAACAGATGCTCCTCCCCAGGCTTAACGCCGAACATGTCGTCAATTTGCCCGTCGCTGGTGACAGCGGCCAACGAGCTGCCACGTCGGATTACATAGATGGGTGGTGGGAGGCACGGAGTTGGGTCGCAGGGCCCCATCCATTCATTAAGCACTTCGTCTATGTACGCGTCCTGCGGAAGCTTAATTTCCTTGCCAGCAACTTGGATAGTAGCTCCTGCCGTCTCTGGCTTGGCCGCTTCGGCTTTTTGAGATGACTCCAGGAACCGGCGCTTGGCCCGGCGGCGCTCCGCACTCCCAGCAGCGGAGCAGATGCGGCCACGGCTGCTCTAGTCTTCCTGTCCTTGCTACCTGAGGGTCCGCCCGAGCGCCTTCCCTGGGCGAGGGCGTGTTGCCGCCCGGCCCGTGTGCATTCGCTCCGCAGGTTGGTGTGTCTAGTCCGCCGAACCGTAGTGGCCAACAACAAGTAACGCAGTTCGCGCACCGAGCGTAGCAGCCTATTGACATTCTTTGTCAAAGTATTAGAATAGTTTAGGAATCACACAAACGCGTACAGCGCGTTCATGGTGTCCATGAGTGCGGGAGAACCCGTTCTTATGAGGAGGAATAGAGGATATGGCAGACCTACACAAGACCGACATCGCGCAACTCGTTGGCAAGCAGCTGAAGGGCAGCCCCGCAGCAGGGGAAGAGTCGCTCAACGCCGTCTTGGACGCGGTGCAGTCAGGACTGAAGAGGGGCGACAGGGTTGTGGTTACCGGCTTCGGGGCGTTTCAAGTGCGCCAAGTGAAGCAGCGCAGCGTGCGCTCCATTGGAGGCGGAGGGTTGGTGGTAGTTCCAGCCCACAAGCGCGTCGGCTTCAGGGCCGGAGCGGAGCTCGCGGCGGCAGTCCGCAAGCCTTCACGCTCTCGTTAGCACAGAGCTCACCGTCGCTCTCTGCCAGGCTGCCCGCCGCTATCTTCCTCCACCACGAAGCAGGACGACGCCTTGATGACCGCCCAGATGGGGACTCCTGGCGCGATGCGAAGCTCGTCAAGCGCGCCCTGGGTGACGTGACACCGGAGCGGGATGCCGCAGTCCAGTAGCACCTCATAAGCGGGGCCGCGCGGCTCCACGGCCTGCACGCGCCCGGGCAGTCGGTTGCGCGCCGACAGCCCGCGCGGCTCTTCTGAAGCCAGGATTACGTCGTCGGCGCGGACGCCCACCGTGATCGCCTGCCCCACCTGTGCGTCGGCGAGCGGCACCTCAAGCTCCGTCCTGTTCGCGGTGCAGGTGGTCACGCCTGCGTGCGAGTCCACGCGGGTGACGGTGAGGCGCAGCAAGTTCTCCACGCCGACCAGCCGCGCCACGCCCGCCTGTTTGGGGTGTTCCAGCACACGGAGCGGGTCGCCCTTCGCGATGGGACAGCCTGCCTCCATCACCAGCACCTCGTCGCCGAGCGCGAGCGCCTCCTCCCGGTCGTGCGTGACCAGCACGATGGGAACACCTGCGCTCTTCAGGACGGGTAGCAGCTCCCGGCGGATAGCGCGGCGCAGCTCCACGTCTAACGCGGCGAACGGCTCGTCCAGTAGGAGCGCCACCGGGTCCGGAGCGAGCGCGCGGGCGAGGGCGACGCGTTGACGCTGCCCGCCAGACAGCTCCCAGACCTTGCGTCCCTCTAGCCCGTCAAGGCGGAACGCTTGCACCAGTCCGGCAACACGCCGCCGGACGGCGGCCGCCGGCCCCTGCAGCCCGTACCCGATGTTGCCGGCCACGTCCAGGTGCGGGAACAGATGGTACTCCTGCGGCAGGTAGCCGACGCGCCGCTGGTGGGGTGGCGCCCACACCCTCGCTGCGCTGTCGTAGACGGCGCGGCCGCCGACCTCAATGTGGCCCTCGTGCGGCCGCACTAGTCCGGCGATGGCGCGGAGCGTCATGCTCTTGCCCGAACCCGACGGCCCGTAGAGTACCAGGATGCTCCCAGGCTCCACCGCCCAGGCGGTGTCCAGGCGGAAATCACCGGCCTGGTAGCGCACCCAGCCGCGCGTCATGCCCGCCTCCGGGCGGTCCGCCTGCCGAGCAAGCCGATGGCGACCAGCAGCACGCCCGAGAGCACCAGGAGCAGCACCGAGAGGGCCAGCGCGGCCGGGATGTCGCTCTCCATGGCGCTCAGGATGGCGAGCGGCATCGTCTGTGTCTCGCCGATGAAGTTGCCCGCGAACATGATGGTGGCGCCGAACTCGGAGAGGGCTCTGGCCCACGCGAGGGCCGCGCCGCCGAGCAGGCCGGGGAGCGCCAGCGGCAGGGTGAGCCGCCAGAACGTGCGCCACGGTGAGACCCCCAGTGTCTGCGAGACGTCCTCGTCGTCGCGTTCCACGGACTCAAACCCGATCTTGGCCGCGCGGATATAGAACGGCGCCGAGATGAAGACCTGAGCGAACAGCACGGCGGTGGTGGTGAAGGGGAGGTTGACGCCCAGGTTGTCCAGCGCGGGCCCCAGGACCCCCTTTCGGCCGAACGCCATCAGCATCGCCACGCCCGCAACAACGGGCGGCAGCACGATGGGTAGTTCGACCAGGCTGTCAACGATGCGCAGCGGCCAGGAGGCGCTGCGCGCCAGCAGGTACGCGAACGGCGTCCCGAGCAGCACGATGATGGCGAGGCTGATGCTGCTGGTGATGAGCGAGAGCTTCAGCGCCTCCCGCGCAAAGGGGCTGGTGAGGCTGTCCCAGAACCGCTCTTCGCCCGCCGCCTTGGCCACAAGCGCCACCAGCGGCAGCCCGATGAACGCAACGTAGAGCAGCGTGGTGGCCGTCCCCGTCGGCAGGAGCGGGTTGACCTGTCGCGCCCTTCGCAACGGCCGCATCACTCCGGCGCCTCCAAAAAGCCGTGCTTCGCAAGAATGGCGCGCCCCGCTGGTGAGCGGAGAAATGCGATGAACGCCTGGGCGGCTGCGGGATGAGGGCTGTCCTTGACTACGGCAACGGGGTAGAGCGCCAGCACATTGAACGCATCCGGGATGGCGATCCGCCGCAGCTTGGGAGATGCGTCCGGTGTCACATCGGTGGCGTACACCATGCTGGCGTCTGCCTCGCCCAGCACCACCTTGGCCAGCGCCTGCCGCACGTTGGTCTCCTCGGATACCAGGTTCGCCAGCGCGCTGCCCGCGAAGTTGCCGGCGAATTCGGGCGCTCCGGCCATCCTGGCGAGTGCGGCGCGGGCGTAAGCGCCCACCGGCACGTCCCTGAGTGTTAGCACCAGCTTGACGCCCGGCTTGGCCAGGTCCTGGAGGGTGAGCACGGCCGAGCTGTCCGATGGGGTCACGACCACCAGCCGGTTTTCGGCGAACACGACCGGCGCACCGCTCACCACGCCGGCCCGGATGGCCAGGTCCATCTGCTCTTCGTTGGCCGCTGCGAACAGGTCAGCCTTCGCGCCGTGCTCAAGCTGCGTGCGCAAGGTGGGCGTGCCCGCGAAGTTGTAGGTGACGGACAGGCCGACGTGCTGCGCCTCAAGGGCGGCCTTGACCTCGTTGAACGCTTCGGTCAACGACGAAGCCGCGAAGATAGTCAGCTTTCCCGAGAAGCTTGGCGCCGGCGTTGGAGCAGACGGAGGGGTTTCCGCCGGTCTGGAGCCGCCGCACCCCACGAGCGAGGCGAGGGCAACCGGTGCGAGTGCCAGGGCGAGCAGCCGTGGACCGATGCGCATAGGGCTCTCCGATCTGTAAAGTATACTTTACTCTCAGACAAGTGGAGTGTATAATCCCGCATCATGGTCGTCAAGAGCAACCTCCGGCAAGCCAGGGTCGTTGCGGCGTTTTCTCAGGAGGCGCTCGCCGGACGGGCCGGCATCAGCCGCCAGGCGTACGCGGCGGTGGAATCCGGGCGTTCGGTCCCGTCTACCGAGGTGGCGCTCCGGCTGGCGCGGGCGCTGGAGACCACCGTGGAGGCCCTCTTCTCGTTGCCGGACGAGCCCGCCGTGACGGTGCAGGCGGAGCTGGTGGGCGACGCCCCCATAGCGGCGGCGTCTCGTGTGCAGCTCACCAGAGTGGGACGCCGGTTGTTCGCCCGTCCGCTGGTTGGGGCCGCTGCTGTGCCTCACACACTCACCTCCGCTGAGGGCGTGCTCCTTGGCGTCAAAGGGGGCATCAAAGGCGATAAGCGCCGTGCCACGGTCCGCCTGATGGACGCTGAGACACTCAGGACTCCTATCCTGGTCATGGCGGGCTGCGACCCTGCGGTGTCACTCCTCATACCGGGCATGCGTGAGCGAGGCACCCGGCTGGTGTGGGCCGAAGAGGGCAGCCGCGAGGCCCTGGTGACGCTCGCCAGCGGCGAGGCCCATGTGGCGGGATGCCACCTGTACGACGAATGCAGCGGCCGCTACAACGCCCCGTGGGTCAAGCGGCTGGTTCCCTTCCCCTGCACCGTGGTGCGCTTCGCCCAGTGGCGCCAGGGGCTGATCGTGGCGCGCGGAAATCCGCTGCGCATCGCGGGAATAGAAGGCCTTGCGAGGCCTGGCGTGCGACTGGTCAACCGCCAAGAGGGCTCCGGTAGCCGCGTCCTGTTGGACCGGCTGCTCAAGAGGGAAGGCATCCCCCAGAGCGCACTGCGTGGCTACGAGCGCCAGGTCCACGGCCACCTCGCTCTCGCCGAGGTGGTCGCCTCCGGGCTGGCGGACGCCGGCATCGCCGTGGAGGCGGCGGCCCGCGCGTTAGGCCTCGACTTCGTGCCGTTGCAAGAGGAACGGTACGATCTGGTCGTCCCCAACCGGTTTTTGGACCTCCCGGCAGTGCAGATCCTCTTGGAGTCGTTGCGGCGCCCGCAAGTCCGCGGGCAGGTTGAAGCCCTGGGCGGCTACGACGCTGCGGGGATGGGTGACGTGGCGGCTTGACAGGTCCTTTCTTCGCGCACAACATGGAGCGCAAGTCAGCGAGGGGGTGACAGCATGCGGTTGCAAGGAAGGGTCGCGTTCATCAGCGGCGGGGCGGGCGGCATGGGGCAGGGCATCGCTAGGAAACTGGCCAAAGAGGGGGCGAAGGTGGCGGTGGCCGACGTGCAGGACAAGTTGGGCGAGCAGTTCGTCCGCGACCTGCGGGAAGGCGGCGCGGACGCCATCTATGTCCACCTGGATGTGACAAGCGAGCAGAGCTGGGAAAAGGCGGTCGGCGAGACGGTTAGGGCGTTTGGGAAGCTGGACATCATGGTCAACAACGCGGGGATCAGCGGCATGGGCATCGCCCCCCAGGGCTCCCTGGAGAACTGGAACCGCATCATGGACGTGAACTCCACGGGCGTGTTCCTGGGCACCAAAGTCGCCGTGCAGCCGATGATCAAGGCGGGAGGCGGCTCCATCGTCAACATCTCCTCCATCGCGGGCATAGTGGGGATGGGCCTGGACCAGCCGGTGGAGAAGGGGTTGACGGGCGCGTACTCCGCATCCAAGGGGGCTGTCCGCACCCTCACCAAGGCGAACGCCATCCAGTTGGCGCGGAACAAGATACGGGTCAACTCGGTCCATCCGGGCGTCATTGAGACGCCCATGACCGCCGAATTCCTCAAGGACCCCGTGATGCGGGAGCGGATGTTGAAAGAGCACCCGATCGGCCGCATAGGGAAGCCGGAGGACATTGCGAACGCGGTGTGCTACCTCGCTTCCGACGAGGCCTCGTTTGTCACCGGCGCGGAGCTGGTGGTGGACGGCGGGTACATCGCGCAGTAGGCGAGAGAATTGCTTGCGGCTGCCTCCCATACTGTCACGGGAGGAGTGCGTGTGGCAGGGCGGCGGCTACCCGCGTCCCTGGCGTCCGCGTAGGGCTGCCAGCGCGGTGCGTACGGAGTTGAGAGGCCTCAGGGTGGTGGATAGGACCACCGCCGCCGGCGTCAGCACCCACCTGGCGATGGCGCCGAGCCACCAAAGCGGCGCGCTCGCACGGCCTGCCATCCACCGGACGCCTGCGTGGGCTGTCGGGTGCCGCTGCACCGTGGTCATCATGTGGGCGGCTACCTGGAGGGCCCTTCCGCTGAGGGAAGCCCACCGGCCGAACCCCAGCGCCGAGGGGCCTTCCGCCCCGCCACGGTAGCGCTGCGCGTCCTCAAGGAACGTCCGGTAGTCCTCACCTGCCCGCATCCCGCCGAGCGCGTCGTGCTCCTCCGTGGCGATCTCCTGCTGCACGGACCTGATGAGCCGTTCCTGCTCTGCGGTGGCCAGGTCGGGGCCGCGCGCAAGCGTGCGCACCAGAAGTTCCGCGGCGTCCAGGCGGCCCCACAGGATGTCATTCTGCCGCCACTCCCGTTTGAGGGACCCGCCGAAGTGGAGCAGGGAGTCTCCGGCCAGTTTCTCCTCAGGGGCGCGGCGGATGAAGCGGGCGCCGTCCGGGCTGATGCGGACCAGCTCCACGGAGTCGTGCTTGCCCAGTGACCCCAGCTCGGCGGCAAGGTAGAAGAACAGGTCTCGCAGCTCAAAGCGCTGGAACATCTGCACGAAGGTGTCGGCAGGGTATTCGGCCTGGCCGTCGCGGGCGTTGAAATCCGTCAGGAGCGTGTCCAGCCGCTGGCACGCCTCGAGACCACAGCTGCGCACCGTGTCCAGCTCTTGCGAGAGGAAGTCCTGCGCCTTGCTCACCAGCTCCTGCACCGCGTCCCGCTCCGCGGAGGGGGACTGGAGGCGCTTGACTAGCTCCGGGAAGGCGCCGAGGCCCTGAATGGTGCCGGGGTTCCACGCCTGCCGTTCGGCGTGGCGCGCCCGGTCCAGCGCGGCCCACAGGCGGAGCTCCAGGTCGTCAAGCTCTCCCCACAAAGGTCTGAGCGCGGGCTGGCGGTACAGCGGGGCGAGCACCTCAAGCAGGCGGGTGTACTTGCGCACCCGGTACGGGATGTCAAAGGCCTTCAGGAACGCGCTCGGCTCGCTGGCGCGAAGCTCCAGCTCCACCTCAAACGCTTGCTGCGCTACCGGATTGACGCGCCCAACCGCCTGGCGGAACAGGCCGGTCAGCCGCTCCTTCACCTCCCTGGCCTTCATGGCTACGTACGCCTGGTAGGTGAGCTGGGCTTCCAGGAAAGCGCGGTACTCCGCCGGGGAACGGCTCCAGGGCAACGCTGCGGCGCCCTGCTGCAACGCCCGCTCTGTGAGGCTCCAGTGCCTCCTGAAAACGGCGCACGCGCTCTTTGTGCTCGTTGAGCGCGCGAAGGTCGCCGGCCAGGCTTTCGTAGCGCGGGATGCTGAGCATCGCCTTCAGAGCGCGAGAAACGAAGTCTGATTCTGGGCGGGGCGCGCTTGGGGGCAGCTCGCGTGGCGCGGGGTCAGGCTCCACGAACAGCACCACGCGGTCCACCGGCGGGTCTGCGCTGCGCGTGAAGACGGTGTGGAGCATTTCGGTGAACGGCTTGTTGTCCAAGATGCCGCCGTCCGACAGATAGAGCGGCGGGGCATCGCCCTGCTCGAGCAGCGTGTTGCCGGAGGGGTCTGCGTCCAGCCGCGCGGGCGCAATGGCGACCGGGAACGCGGAGGTAGCATGACAGATGGTCGCGAGCGCCGCGTTCTGGCCCGGGCCGAAGTCGTTATGGCTGTACCCCAGCAGCGGGTCGTACCGGTTGTAGCCGCGCGTGCGCAACCGCTGGTGGAACACCTTGCGGTGCTCCCGCGTCTGGAGCTGCTCACCCAGGAAGTCTTGCTGCTCCACGCGCCGTCCGTACAAGTCGGTGGTGGGGACAAAGAGGTCCAGCACCTTCACCTGTGCGCGCTCGGGGCGGGCGCTCTGGTCAATTCCCGTCAACGCCTCCAGGATCATGCGGTGGTACTTGTCGGTGTCCAGAAGTGAGCGGACGTCCTTGCGGCCAGGCGGGTTGAGCAGTTGGAACAGGTCGCCTTCCTCCACCCACAACCGGCGCAGCGCGTCCAGGGAACCGCCCTGGGCCAGGGCCTTTGCGAGGCTGACGCCGTTCAGCCCTCCTGCGGACGTGCCTGCAACGATGTCCACCCCGACCCGCGCATTGGTGCTGCGCAGAAGATCGGTGTACGCGCTGTCGCCGCCTGCACCGCGCTCCAAGTCCTGCGAGGCGCGCACCAGCCGCAGCAGTTCCACGCACGTCCCGTAGATGTAGACGGCGAGCGAGACACCGCCGTAAAGGGCCACGCCCAGGCGCACCTCGCGCTCCGAGATGCCCGCGTGGTGGGATGTGCTCACGTCTCTTCGCCTCCTGGCCGTTGCGCGCCGTCCCGCAGTGTAGCATCCGAGGCGCGGCGGGCGACAGAAGAGGCTGGCAGCACCGAAACGCTACGCGGTTGCGGGTGTGCTGGGGGAGCGCGGCGTAGCCTTCAGAGCCTTGTCCACTTTGCGGGCGATAGGGCCGAGCAGTCGCGGCACGGTGGAGTGCGTCAAGTCTATCTGGAGGGGCGTGATGGAGACGTGGTTGTGGTGAATGGCCCAGATGTCGGTGCCTTCAACCAGGGTGCCGACGGGATTGCTCCGGGTCACCCTGAACCGCATCTGTCGGCCTTTTCCCGCCTCGCTGACCACGTCGGCCCACGCGCGTCGGCCTGGCCGTGTGATCCGCACGCTCCCGAGCTGGTTAAGCGGCACGTTGGGCACGTTGACGTTGAGCAGAAGCGGCCGATCGGTGGTGTGCCCAGCGTTCTCCAGTCCCGCGTGCTCCAACTGCCGGACGAGGAGCTTGAGCACGCCGCCGGCCGGCCCGTAGAGGACCCTGGTGACGGCGGCGACGGAGACGGCGATGGCGGGCACGCCTCGAAAGTAGCCCTGGAGCGCCGCGCCCACGGTGCCGGAGACCAGCACGTCCTCGCCCAAGTTGGACCCGGCATTGATGCCGGCGACCACTAGGTCTACCTGGCCGGGAAAGAGCGCATCCAGCGCGACAAGGACCGCGTCGCACGGAGTTCCGTCCACGGTGTAGCTAGGAACGCCTTGCGCGATGGGTGCAATCCGGTTTACTTGGACAGGGTGCTGGAGTGAGACTGACGTCCCCGTCCCGCTCCGCTCCTGGTCTGGGGCGCAAACGACGACGTCCGCCACCTCGCGCAGCGCCTTGGCGGCGGCGAGGATGCCGGGAGCGTGGATACCATCGTCGTTCGTGAGGAGGATGCGCATCGCGCGTCCAGTATACCAAGCGCCTGCTGGGCACCTGTCGGAGCGCTTGCTGGGGGCCTTTTTCCGGATGCACGGCCACTTGCGTGTAAGTACGGGCCGCTGACGCAGCCGCAAGAGCCGGGCGGCGCTCCCCACGAGACGCTGCCGCAGCAGGGTGTGGGCCGGATGGCCAACCTGAACGGCAGCCACGTGCTGATGATGCAGCAGGATGACGCGGGGAACGTCCACCTCCGTTCGTACAGCACCGCGGCGCTGTGACCCGAGGACGCCCACTCGATCTGGCATGGGCTGAATAACAGGGGCGTGGCTGCGTCCGCATTCGCGGTTGGAGCGAGGCTGAGCTTCGCGAGATGAGCGTGCTTGCCGCCCCTCAGTTGGGGCAGCGGCTTGCCGTCCTACCGAGCGAGCTCGTGAACGCTGCTCTGCGCTCCCTTCAGCCCCTGGCCGGTCGTTTCGCGATCGAGGGCGACTCGGTCTGCTTCATCCCGCGATTCCCGTTTCTCGACGGCACGCGCTACTCGCTGCTTGTCAACGCGGCGGATGCCCCCGAGGTCTGGACGATTCACCGGCCGAAGCAGGCGGGCGCGCCGGCAACGGATGTCCTCGCGGTCCACCCCAGCGCGGACGAGTTGCCCGTCAACCAGTTGAAGCTGTACGTTCACTTCTCAAGTCCCATGGGCGACGGGTGGGCCGCCCGCGCCGTCCACGTGCGTCGTGCGGACAACGCCCAGCCGCTCGACGGCGTATTCCTTGCGATGGAACCGGAGCTGTGGGATTCAGCGCGCCGGCGGCTCGCGCTCTTGCTGGAGCCTGGCCGGATCAAGCGCGGACTCCTTCCGAATCAGGAGGTAGGCTACCCTTTGATCGAGGGCGTGCCGATTGTCGTCACCATCGGCGCGGAGTGCCGAGATGCCGCCGGCCGGCCGCTGCGAGCCGGCGCGGAACGGCGTTACGCGGTCGGGCCGCCGGTGCGTGCGCGAGTCGTCCCGTCCAGTTGGCGCTGCCGCCCTCCCGCCGCCGGGTCGTCGGACCCGCTGACCGTGGAGTTCGACCGGCCCCTGGACCACGCGCTCCTTGAGCACTGCCTCTGGGTCAGCGATGCGGCCGGCGCGCCGTTGGCGGGACGAGGTTCCATTGGCGCGGGTGAGCGGTCACGGCGGTTCGAGCCGCAGTCACCATGGAAAGAAGGCGAGTACGCGCTGACGGTGGACCCTCGCTTGGAAGACCTCGCGGGCAACTCACTCATCCGGGTGTTTGATAGCGACCTCACGCGAGCCGAGGACGCACCGGCCGACGCCCGGCACGCCGCCGTAGCCTTCACGTGCTCCCCACCGCGTCATGCCGCACGAAGCGCGCCCGCTCAGCGCGCCAGGGGCGTTCCAGGCCGGTGAGGTTGAGCTGCGGAGGCAATTGAGCGCCACCGCGACCAGTCCACGAAGTCCCCGAGTACCCGTCTGCGGAAGGCCACGTCGTCCAGATCGCACTTGAATTCGCGCTCGTTGTGGAGATTCGTCGTGGACCCAAGTCTCATAGACTATTGCAACCATCGTGAACGCGGACCAGGCTTGAAGTGTTTACCGCAAGGTGCTATAACGGCGGTAGTTCACTGAGGGAGGGAAGGTATGCTTATCGGGCATTTCACAGAGCTGCCCTGGCAAGACCCAAAGACCGGGGTAATGGGAACGAGCGCGTTCATCGGTGGGGAGACCATCAGCAATAAGATTTACGACCCGGAGATAGGGGCGCACCTTTATAACCGGTACATTGACGAGAAGTTGTACGCGGAGGAGGTGGGGTTTGAGGGGCTCATGATGAACGAGCACCATGGCACCCCCTTCTGCATGCAAAGCGTCACCAATGTGCTCTTGACCATCCTGGCTCGCCAGAGCAGGACGGCCAAGCTGATTCCGCTCGGGAACCCGCTACCGATATGGGACGACCCCCTGTGGCTTGCAGAGCACCTGGCGATGGTGGACATGATCTCCGGCGGGCGGCTGGTGTCAGGGATTGTTCGCGGGGCCGGCTCAGAGAGCATTGCCCATAACACCGCCACGGTGTATAACCGGGAGCGATTCAACGAGGCACACGACTTCATTGTGAAGACGTGGACGACGCCGGGGCCGTTCCGGTGGGAAGGGAAACACTACCAGTTCCGCTACGTAAACCCCTGGTGCTTGCCGCTTCAGAGGCCCCACCCGCAGATCTGGGTGCCTGGGATCTCCAGTCCGGAGACGGTCAAGTGGTGTGCAGAGCATCATTACCCATACGTGTTGCTCGCGACGCAACTGGAGCCGACCAAGGAAAGTTTTGAGCTGTACCGGCAGCACGCGGCCGAAGTGGGATACAAATCCAGCACAGCGAATGTTGGCTACATGTTCAAGGTCCACCCGGATGAGACGGAAGAGCTGGCGGAGGAGGCAGGCAGAAAATACCTGAGTGGCGTGTTCAATCCCTTTATCCAACAGGGGAACGAGTCCTTCGTAGCCCCTCACATCTTTTCGCCGCCTGGGTATTCCTCCCGGGCATCCGTAGCACGACTGCAGAAGTTCTTTGTTGACCGGCAGACTGGGAAGGCCTCATTTGCGCAGACGTATGAGGAGGAGGTCCGGAAGTTTGGGATCGTCGCCGGCACGCCCAAGACCGTGATCCCAAAGGTCCGTTACGTCCTTGAGTACCTGCGCCCCGGCACCGTGTTCCTGTGGGACGGTGATGGCGCCATGACGCACGATGACCAGACACGGAGCCTCAGGCTTCACGGCCAGGAAATCATCCCTGCCATCAAGGAGATGGCCAAGGAGTTGGACCTGAAGAGCTCGTTTGAGACGAACGACGGAACGGGAATTTCACCCGCGGTGCGGGCCAAGGCGCAGGCCGAAGACAAGGTCTAACCGAAAGACGCGACAGCACAGCGAGGAGGAGGGAGCCATGCTTATAGGACACTTTACCGAACAGCCGTATCAAGACGCGGACTTGAAGATGAATCCAAGCAACATGATTGGCACCAGCAACGCGTTCTACAAGCCTGCGATTGGGGCGCAACTCTATAACCGGTACCTGGACGAAAAGATCTACGCCGAAGAGGTGGGGTTCGAGGGGCTCATGATGAATGAGCACCACGACCTCCCGGCCTGCATGCAAAGTGTGACCAACGTGGCGCTCACCATCCTGGCGCGGCAGACCAGGAAGGCCAAGCTCATCATGCTGGGGAACGTGCTGCCGCTCTGGGACGACCCGCTGTGGCTGGCGGAGCACCTGGCCATGGTGGACATGATCTCCGGTGGGCGTTTGGTGTCCGGCATCGTGCGCGGCGCCGGCACGGAGAGCCTGGCGCACAACGCCAACACGACCTACAACCGGGAGCGGTTCAACGAGGCGCACGACTTCATCGTCAAGACCTGGACCACGCCGGGGCCGTTCCGCTGGGAGGGGAAGCACCTCCAGTTCCGGTACGTGAACCCGTGGTGCCTCCCATTACAAAAACCCCACCCGCCCATCTGGGTGCCCGGCCTGTCCAGCCCAGAAACGGTGAAATGGTGCGCGGAGCACCACTACCCCTACGTGATGCTGGCGACGTTGCTGGAGCCAACCAAAGAGATGTTCCAGCTGTACGACCAGCACGCAGCGGAGGTGGGGTACAAGTCCGGAACGCAGCACCACGGCTACCTGTTCAAGGTGCACGTAGACGACACCGAGCAGCAGGCGGAGGAGGCGGGACGGCGCTTTTTGAGCGGCGTGTTTAACCCCTTTATCGCGCAGGGGAACGAGACGGCCATTTCGCCACACCTGTTCCTGCCGCCCGGCTACTCGTCCCGGGCCTCGGTGGCGCGGCTGCAGAAGCTCTTTGTTGACCAGCAGGGGCGGTCAACCATCACGCCATCGTACGAGGATGCGGAAAAGCACTACAGCATCATCTCCGGCACGCCCAAGGCGGTGATGCCCAAGGTCAAGCACGTGCTGGAGTACCTGCGGCCGGGAACCGTCTTCTTTTGGGACGGAGACGGAAGCATGACCCACGAGGACCAGGTCCGCAGCATGCGGCTCTACGGCCAGGAACTTATCCCGGCGGTCAAGGAGCTGGCCAAGGAGCTGGACCTGAAGAGCCCGTTCGAGACGAACGATGGCACCGGCATCACGCCCGAGGTGTGGGCCAAGGCGAAGGGAGCAGCAGAAGGCTAAGGCTTAAGAGGCCTCAAGCGTCCACCTCCGAAGACTCGGGGCCGCGCGCGGAGGGCCGCCGTGCGCTAGGCGTGGCCTAAGCGGCGCCATTGAGATACGTCTGGTCGGGGCTGGCGGCTGAAAAAGAGACCAGACGATGACGAAAGGGGCGAAGAGCATGTCGGAGCAGAACAAGGCGGTGGTCCGCCGTTTCCTTGAGGCCATCACCAAGCAGGACATGGCCGCCCTGGGACAGGTGGTGGACGCCAACATCGTCATCCACTCACCGCCGGGAATGCCAACCCTGCGTGGCCTTGACGCCCTAAAGCAAGCGCTATTCGGGTTCTCCAGCGGTGCGCCCGACCTGCGCGCCACCGTTGAGGACGCCCTCGCCGAGGGCGACAAGGTCGCGGCGCGCATCACCTTGCGCGGCACCCACAAGGGTGATTTCTTCGGCGTCCCGGCGACAGGGAAGCAGTTTACCCTTACCGAGTGCAATATCTACAAGATCGCCGGTGGCAAGATTGTCGAGGAATGGCCTCAGGCGGACATGCTGGGCGTGATGCAGCAGCTCGGGGCCATCCCTGCACCGGCCCAGGCGGGGGCATCGCCCCGCCGCTGAGGCACAGCGGGTTTGCGCCAGGGATGATTACAGGGGCGGCTCGCGAGCCGCCCCTGTAAATTCTTGCCACCCAATGCGCGGAGGCCAACGGCCCCGGCACGTCGCACCGTTACCTCGGCGAACGCGTCACAAGCCTCGTCGTGCCGGTGGTCAACCCGCGTTGATGCGGTGACGGCGGGAGCGCGTGCGTCGTACTGGAGCGCCCCGAACAATCCTGCTGCCCTTCACGCAGACGTATACTGGTGTGACGGCGTGCACGAAATGAGCCGAAGCACTTAGCGGGACAAGGGAGGACGCGATGAAGCTAACGCAAGGTGAGCTGGAGCGGATCCTGCAGCAGCACTCCCGCTGGCTCCAGGCGGAAAGCGACGGGAAGCGCGCGGACCTCCACGGAGCAGACCTCCGAGGCGCGCAGCTCATGAACGCGGTGTTGAGGAGTGTAGACCTCCACGGCGCGGACCTCCGGGAAGCCGACCTGCGGATGGCCGATTTGAGTCTCGCTAACCTGCAGGGCGCCGACCTGCGTGGCGCGAACCTGAGCTTTGCTGACTGCACCGGGGCGGATCTCAGGGCCGCCAACCGCGTCGGCACCAACGAGAACGGCACGCGGCTTGGCGGCGCAAACCTGCTGTAGTCCTGTGGCTCAGGGGCGCAGTTCTTCGGGTGAAGGACGCGGTTACGCGGGCGCTGGCGTAAGCCCCATCTTTTCGCGCACCTCGGCCATGGTGGCCTTCGCGATGGCGTGCGCACGGCGGGCGCCTACCGCAAGCATCTCATCCACGTAGGCCGGGTTCGCGGCGTATTCGGCGCGGCGTTGGCGGAACTGCGCCAGGGCCGCGTTGATGTTCTGAGCAAGGTGGCCTTTGCACTCCACGCAACCTCGCTTCGCGGTTGTGCACTCCGCATACACGGTCTTCACCTCGCTGTCCGTGCTGAACAGCTTGTGCAGGCTGTACACGTTGCACACCTGCGGCCTGCCGGGGTCGGAGCGGCGGAGCCGCAGCGGGTCGGTGAACGCGGTGCGGATGCGCGCGGCGGTCTCTTCGGGCGTGGCGGCGAGATCCACGTGGTTGTTCAGGCTCTTGCTCATCTTGTCCTTGCCGTCCAGCCCGAGGATGAGCGGCGCCTCAGTCAGCCTTGCCTGCGGCTCCGGGAACGTCTCGCCGAACGTGCGGTTGAAGCGGCGCGTGATCTCGCGGGCGAGCTCCAGGTGCGGCACCTGGTCCTGGCCCACAGGCACGTACTGCGCCTTGTACAGGATGATGTCCGCCGTCTGCAGCACCGGGTAGCCGAGCAGCCCGTAGCTGACGTGCTCGTCGCCCATTGCCAGCGCCTCCTCGGACTGGTTGGCGGAGGCCTTGGTCACCTGGCGCACCTTCTCCTTGAACGTCGGGACGCGCATCAGCCAGCCCAGCGGCGTCACCATGCTCAGGAGCGCGTGGAGCGTCAGCACCTCAGGCACGTGGGACTGGACGAAGAGGATGCTGCGCTTGGGGTCAATCCCCGCCGCCAGCCAGTCCAGCACCATCTCGCGAATGTTCCCCTGGACCTGGCCGGCGTCCTCCTTGCTCTGCACCGTGGTGAGCGCGTGGACGTCCACGACGCAGTAGATGCACTCGTACCGCTCCTGCAGGACGACCCAGTTCTGGAGGGCGCCCAGGTAGTTGCCTAGGTGGAGGCGTCCGGTGGGCCGCATGCCGGAAAAGACGCGGGGCGAGTTCACTCCAGTACGCTCCCTCGGCATTGAGATGGCGTAGGGGCGGTCACTCGGCCGCCCCTACTAGAGGTGTGCTTGCTGCCTGAAACGCTAGCGGATGCCGCGGTCGTCGGGCGGGACCTCGCGGGCGCGCTTGGCCTGCTGTTGGCGCGACCAGAAGTACACCACCGCCAGCACGGCGAGCAGGATAAGCCCGATGATGCCCCACCGGCGAAGTTGCGCCTTGTCCATGCTATGCCTCCCAGCTACCGAGAACTCTCAACTGCTATTATACCGCTGCGGCGCACCGGGCGGCCCGCTCAGCGGGCGGCGGGCTTCTTCTCCTTGAGCAGGGCCTGCATGGTGGTCCCGATGTCGGCGGGTGTTGGGATGGGATGCGCGCCTGACTTGGTCAGCGCCTGGATCTTGGCGGCGGCGGTGGCGCCCTTGCCCGTGATGATGGCGCCGGCGTGGCCCATGCGGCGTCCCGGCGGCGCGGTCTGTCCCACGATGAGGAACGCGACCGGTTTCTTGAAGTGCTGCTTGATGTACGATGCGGCCTGCTGCTCGCCGGAGCCGCCGATTTCGCCGATGAGCACCACGCCGTCGGTGTCCGGGTCGTCGTTGAACAGCTTGAGCACGTCCACGAAGTCGGTGCCTTTGATCGGGTCGCCGCCGATGCCCACGCAAGTGGACTGGCCGATGCCCAGCGCGGAGAGCTGGCCCACGGCCTCGTAGGTGAGTGTGCCGCTGCGGGACACCACGCCGATCCTGCCCGGCTTGTGGATGGCGGCGGGCATGATGCCCAGCTTGCAGCGCGCGCCGGGGGTGATGACGCCCGGACAGTTGGGGCCGACCAGCCGGACGGGCTTGCCCTTCAGGTACTGGTCCACCTTGATCATGTCCTGCACCGGGATGCCCTCCGTGATGCACACGACGAGCTTCACGCCCGCGTCCGCGGCCTCCACGATGGCGTCCGCGGCGAAGGCGGAGGGGACGAAGATGAGGGAGGTATTCGCGGCGGTCTGCTTGACGGCCTGCTCCACCGTGTTGAAGACCGGCACCCGCTCGTTCCAGAGCGTGCCGCCGCGGCCGGGCGTGACGCCCGCCACCACCTGCGTGCCGTACTCCATGCACCGCTCCGCATGGAAGCCGCCCTCGCGGCCCGTGAGGCCCTGGACGACCACGCGCGTGTCCTTGTCAACGAGGATGCCCATGATGCTCCTTATGCCCCTTCTCCATCCGGATGGAGGGGGACGGGCTGTGTGAGGGTGCTTACGAATCCTTCGCTACGCTCAGGATGACGCCTTCGGCGTCACTTGAGCAGGGCCGCGGCCTCGTGCATTGTGTCCACCAGCTGCATGTGGCAGCCGGACTCGCCGATGATCTTTCGCCCCTCCTCCCGGTTCGTGCCCTGCATGCGCACGATGATGGGGATGGACTTGCGGCTCGCGACGCAGGCGGCAACCACGCCGCGCGCTACGATGTCGCAGCGGAGGATGCCGCCGAAGACGTTGACCAGCACCTTCTTGACGCGCGGGTCGGCGAGGATGAGGGTGAAGGCCTTCGTCACCTTCTCCTCGTCCGCGCCGCCGCCAACGTCCAGGAAGTTGGCGGGCCGCGCGCCCACCGTGCTGACCATATCCATGGTCGCCATCGCCAGCCCCGCGCCGTTCACCAGGCAGCCCACGTCGCCGTCCAGCCGCACGTAGGACACGCCGTAGGTGTTCGCCTCGCGCTCCAGAGGGTCCTCCTGCTCGGGGTCGCGCAGAGACTCCCACTCCTTGTGGCGGAAGTCCGCGTCGTCGTCAAAGTTGATCTTGCCGTCCACTGCGATGAGCCGCCCGTCCTTGGTGACCACCAGGGGGTTGATCTCCACGAGCGAGCAGTCCTGCTCCACGAACAGCCGCTGGAGGTTGAGGAGCAGGTCGGCGGCAGGCCGCACCAGCTCAGGTTTGAGGTTGAGCGCGTACGCGACCTTGCGCGCCTGAAAGGGGTACAGCCCGATGACCGGGTGCGGCGCGACGCGGGTGATCTTCTCCGGCGTTGCGGCGGCGACAGCCTCAATCTCCATACCGCCCGCCTCGCTGGCGATCACCACAGGGCCTTGCGCGCCCGGGTCAATGGTTATGCTCAGGTACAGCTCCTTGTCAATGGCGGCGGCCTCCTCCACGAGGAGCTTGCGGACCGGGACGCCTTCCGGGCCGGTCTGGTGCGTGACCAGGTTCCTGCCGAGGAGTTGCGCGGCCACTTCTTGCGCCTGCTGCGCGCTCGTGACCACTTTGACGCCGCCCGCCTTGCCGCGTCCGCCGGCGTGTACCTGGGCCTTCACGACCGCGCGCCCGCCCAAGCTTTCCGCGAGCTGGCCAGCCTCCTCCGCCGTGGTGGCCACGCCGCCCTTGGGGACGGGGATACCGTACTTGGCCATAAGCGCCTTGGCCTGGTACTCGTGGATCTTCACGGCGCGCTGCGCCTCCTTGGCTGAGGTGCGTGGAGAGACCGCCCGATAGTGTAGCACAGGGTGTGTCCTTACGCGGCCTGCCGCCGAAGGGCGGCTTGCGCGAACAACGCGGGCTAACTATACTCGTGCCAATTCGCCAAAGAGGAGGGGGAGCGATGAAGGTCCTTGGGTATGCTGACAGGCTGAGCGTGGCGCCCGGAGACAAGATCCGCTTCATGGTGAGCTGCGAACTACCGAGCTACCAAATGGACATCGTGCGGCTCATCCACGGGGACGTGAACCCGGCGGGTCCAGGATTCAAAGAGGAGCTGGTCAGGACGACGGCCAACCGGGAGTACCCCGGCCGCCCTCAGAAGATCTATGTCGGCTCGCACGTCACCGTGCCGGACAACCCGTTGCTTCACGTCACGGGCAGCTTCACGCTTCAGGCGTGGGTCTATCCCACCACGCCGGCCAAGGGCGCGCAGGGCCTGGTGACGAAGTGGTCTTCAGCAGGCGGTGTAGGGTACGGGCTGTTCATTGACCAGGACGGCAGCCTGGCGTTGTGGCTGGCAGACCAGGGGGGCAAGGTCCATAAGGTGAAAACCGGCAAGGCGCTCCGAGCGTTCAACTGGTACTTTGTGGCGGGGGTATTTGACGCGCAGCGGAGGACGGTGATGCTGTACCAGGAACCGCTGAACCGGTGGACGCGGGATGACTCACGAGCCTTTGTGGAGCAGGCGGCGCAAGGCTCCGCCGTCGGGGGGAATGACCTGCCGCTGCTCATTGCGGGCCATTGGGCGAAGGAACCTTCCGGCAAGCAGGTGGTGCAGGGGCACTACAACGGGAAGATTGACAGCCCACGCCTCTTCAACCGCGCCCTCAGCCAGGAGGAGGTCCGCGCGCTCGGGCGAGGCCAGGCCCCCATCCAGTTCGGGAACTCGCTCGTGGCGGCCTGGGACTTCGCGCGCGACTTCTCCACCGACACGATCACAGACTCCTCGCCCAACAAGCTCCACGGCGAGGCGGTGAACATGCCGATGCGCGCGGGGACGGGCTACAACTGGTCGGCGAATGAGGTGAACTTCAACCTGACGCCGCACGAGTACGGGGCGATCCACTTTCATGACGATGACCTGGAGGACGCTAAGTGGGAGGTGGACTTTGAGCTTACGGTGCCGGACAACCTGCGGAGTGGCATCTATGCGGCGCGCCTGAAAGCCGGAGAGCACGAGGACTACGTGCCGTTCTTCGTCCGGCCCCGCAAGGGCACCGCCACCGCCCCGCTGCTGTTCCTCATTCCCACCTGCAGCTACATGGCCTACGCCAACTTCCACGGGCTTGCTAACCCGGAGATGAAGGCGCTGATGAAGCTGCTTACCCGGATAGAGACCTTTGAATACCCGGTCACCCCTCAGGACAAGTACATGGTGGATGTGCCGCTCAGTAGCCTGTACGACCGCCACAGCGACGGGAGCGGTGTGTGCTACTCGTCTCGGATGCGCCCTATTCTCAGCATGCGTCCCAAGTACGTGTTCCCGCTGCTGGGGAACGGCAACGGGGCGCCGCACCAGTTCAATGCGGACCTGCACCTGGCCGACTGGCTGAAGCAGAAGGGGTACCAGTTTGATGTGGCGACGGACGAGGACCTCCACCTTGACGGGGCCGAGCTGCTGAAGCGGTACACGACGATTGTGACGGGGTCGCACCCCGAGTACTGGACGCGGCAGATGCTGGATGCGATGGAGACGTACATGGCGGGCGGCGGACGCCTGATGTACCTGGGCGGGAACGGCTTCTACTGGGTGACGTCGTTTGGCGGGCCCGAGCACCCGCACGTGGTGGAGGTCCGGCGATGGCGCGGCACGGAGGCGTGGGAGGCGGCGCCCGGCGAGTTCTATCACAGCACGACGGGCGAGCTGGGCGGCCTGTGGCGATTCCGCGGCAGGCCCCCGCAGCGGCTGACCGGCGTCGGCTTCTCGGCCCAGGGGACGGACTTCAGCCTGCCGTACACGCTGAAGCCGGGGAGCAAGGACCCGAGGGCGGCGTTCATCCTTGAAGGCGTGGACACTGACAAGCCCATCGGCGACTTTGGCCTTGTGCAGGGCGGCGCCGGAGGGTTTGAAGTGGATCGGGCCGACCAGGCCCTGGGCACACCCGCTCATGCCCTGGTGGTGGCGACCACAACGGGGTTCTCGGATGCCTACCAGCATGTCGTTGAAGAGGTGCTGGTCTCCACCTCCACGCAGGGCGGCACCGTGAACCCGCTGGTGAAGGGCGACATGGTGTTCTTTGAGGGGGCGAACGGCGGCGGGGTGTTCTCCGTGGGCTCCATCAGCTGGTGCGGAAGCCTCTCGCACAACAACTACGACAACAGTATCTCGCGCATCACGCAAAACGTGCTCAACAGGTTCCTCTCTGAAGACCCCATCAAGTGACTGGATAGGCGGGCGGGGGCCGGGGTTCCGCCGCATGAGCGCCATGCATGCAACGGCGCTGCGATCATATGGGCATATCACCTTTCCTAGAGGAACAGAGAGCGCAATGGGCTGCCAGAGACAGGAGGGTGTCGCATGAAAATGGTTGGCTACACCGATAGGTTGAGCGTGGCGCCTGGAGACAAGATCCGCTTCATGGTGAGCTGCGAATTGCCAAGCTACCGGGCGGACATCGTGCGGATCATCCACGGGGACACGAACCCGGAGGGTCCAGGATTCAAAGAGGAGCTGGTCCGGACGGCGGCCAACCGGGAGTACCCCGGCCGGCCACAGAAGATCTATGTCGGCTCGCACGTCGCCGTGCCGGACAGCCCGTTGCTTCACTGCACTGGCAGCTTCACGCTCCAGGCGTGGGTCTGGCCCACGACGCCCGCGAAGGGGGTGCAAGGGCTGGTGACGAAGTGGTCTTCAGCACGCGGTGGAGGGTACGGGCTGTTCGTTGACCAGGACGGCAGCCTGGCGCTGTGGCTGGCAGACCAGAGCGGGAAGGTCCACAAGGTGAAGACCGGTACAGCGATGCGGGCCTCGGAGTGGTATTTCGTGGCTGCGGTTTTTGACGCGCAGCGGAGGACGGTGACGCTGTACCAGGAACCGCTGAACCGGTGGACTCGGGATGATTCGCGGGCGTTTAACGAGCACACGGTGCCACTTTCCGCCGTGGGGGTAAACGACTTGCCCCTCTTAATGGCGGGCCACTGGGCGAAGGAACCTTCCGGCAAGCAGGTGGTGCAAGGGCACTACAACGGGAAGATTGACAGCCCACGCCTGTTCAACCGCGCGCTGGGCCAGGAGGAGGTCCGATCGCTGGGTCGGGGCCAGCCGCCCATCCAGTTTGGGAGCGCACTGGTGGCAGCGTGGGACTTCGCCCGCGACTTCTCCACCGACACAATCACAGACTCCTCGCCCAACAAGCTCCGCGGCGACGCGGTAAACATGCCGACGCGCGCGGACACGGGCTACAACTGGTCGGCCAACGAGGTACACTTCAACCTGGCGCCGCACGAGTACGGCGCAATCTACTTCCACGACGACGACCTGGAAGATGCTAAGTGGGAGGCGGACTTTGAGCTTACCGTGCCGGACAACCTTCGAAGCGGCATCTATGCGGCGCGCCTGAAGAGCGGCGAGCATGAGGACTACGTGCCGTTCTTTGTGCGTCCAAAGAAGGGGAGTGCTACAGCGCCGCTGCTGTTCCTCATCCCTACGTGCAGCTACCTGGCCTACGCCAACTCACATGGCGCTTCCGATCCAAATTTCAAGACACTCATAAAACTCTTGATGAGAGACGTGGAGTTCGAATACCCCGTAACGCCTGAAGACAAGTACATGGTGGGGACTCCGCTCCACAGCCTCTATGACCGCCACAGTGACGGGAGTGGCGTGTGTTACTCCTCCAGGCTTCGCCCCATCCTGAATATGCGTCCCAAGTATCTATTCCCGTTGTTGGCCAACGGCAAGGGAGCGCCACACCAGCTCCCTGCCGACCTGCACCTGGCCGACTGGCTGGAGCAGAAGGGGTATCGGTTTGACGTGGCGACGGACGAGGACCTGCATTTTGAAGGCGCAGACTTGCTGAAGCGCTACTCCACTATCGTAACGGGATCGCACCCCGAGTACTGGTCGCGGCAGATGCTGGACGCCATGGAGGCGTACCAGGCGGGCGGCGGGCGCTTGATGTATTTGGGCGGGAACGGCTTCTACTGGGTGACGTCGTTTGGCGGGCCCGAGCGGCCGCATGTTGTGGAGGTCCGCCGGTGGCGCGGCACGGAGGCGTGGGAGGCGGCGCCCGGCGAGTTCTACCACAGCACGACGGGCGAGCTGGGTGGCCTGTGGCGCTTCCGCGGTAGGCCTCCGCAGCGGCTGACCGGCGTCGGCTTCTCGGCCCAGGGGATGGACTTCAGTTTGCCGTACACGCTGCAGGCGGGGAGCAAGGACCCGAGGGCGGCGTTCATCTTTGAAGGCGTGGACACTGACAAGCCCATCGGCGACTTTGGCCTTGTGCAGGGCGGTGCCGGGGGGTTTGAGGTAGACCGGGCCGACCAGGCCCTTGGAACGCCCGCCCACGCCCTCGTGCTGGCCACCACAACGGGGTTCTCGGATGTCTATCAGCATGTCGTTGAAGAGCTGCTCATGTCCACCTCCACGCAAGGGGGGACGGTCGACCCACTGGTGAAGGGCGACATGGTGTTCTTTGAGGGGGCGAACGGCGGGGGCGTATTCTCTGTGGGCTCCATCAGCTGGAGCGGGAGCCTCTCGCACAACAACTACGACAACAACGTTTCGCGCATCACCCAGAATGTGCTGAACAGGTTCCTCTCAGAAGACCCGATCAAGTAGTCGCGCGGGATTGTATGGACGAGAAGAACGCCGGCGCAACGCCGAAGAAGGGGCTGCGTCCCCGCCAGGCGCCGCAGCCCCCCGCGCACATGCCGACCGCGCCGCCTTCCAGCGACGTGGAGCGGCTGGAACGCGCTCTTGAACAGTTGACGCAAGAGATCCAGGCGGCGCCAGAAGACGGCAGCCTGTACCGCAGGCGAGGCGTTCTGTACGGCCAGCTCTCCGAGCCAGTCAAGGCGCTCAAGGACTTTGACGAGGCGGTCCGCCTTGACCCGAATGACGCCGAGGCGGTCTACAACCGCGGGATGGCCTCGGTGCACTTGCAGCAGCACTTCGCCGCGGTGGAGGATTTCACACAGGCGCTGGCGCTGGACCCCAACCACGAGGACGCGTACAACAACCGCGCCGCCGCGTACTACGATCTGGGCCAGGTGGAGCGGGCGGTCGAGGACGCGAGTGCGGCGCTGCGCCTGAACGGGCGGCTCGCTTCGGCGTACGTGGTGCGAGCGCTGGCGCGGACCGAGTTGCGCCAGGAGGCGGGGGCCCAGGAGGATGCGGCGAAGGCGCTTGAGCTGGGGTTTGACCGGGTGCAGTTGGAGTTCTTCCTCCGGCGGGCCGCGCGAGCATAATCTCGGTTCAGGTGCAGGCCTTGCGCATCGTAGCCTCGGTCTGGCTGGGTTATTAGCCGCGGACCATCTCCCGCTTCATCTGCGTAAGGCCCATCGGCCCCAGGTTGAGCGCACGGTTGTGCCACGCCTTCAGGTCAAAAGCGCCGCCGGCCTTCCGCTTCGCCCGCTCCCGCGCCTCCAGCCACGCTCGCTCACCCACCTTGTAGCTGATGGCCTGGCCCGGCCAACCCAGGTAGCGGTTGATCTCGCTCGCCACGAAGTCGGGCGGAAAGTGGCTCCGTTCGCGGATGAACTCCAGGCCCAACTCCGGCGTCCAGACCTCGCCGGGGTGGAACCGTTGGTCCTTCGGGATGGCGAGCTTCAGGTGCATGCCGAGGTCAATGACGACCCGCACAGACCTGAGCGCTTGCGCCCGCAGCATACCCAGGTAGTAGTCGGGGTTGTCCAGGTATCCCAGCTCGCCCATCAGCCGCTCGGCGTACAGCGCCCAGCCTTCCACGTAGCCGGACGTGCCGCCCATGAGCCGCTGGAAACGCGAGAGCGCCTCTTTCAGGTGCAGGGCCGTGGCGATCTGGAAATGGTGGCCCGGCACGCCCTCGTGGTAGGCGATGGAGACCTCGCCCCACAATGGGAAGCGGGTCTTGCCGCCGGTGGGGTACCAGGTGCGCCCCGGCCGCGAGAAGTCCTCCGCCGGCCCGGTGTAATACATCGCCAGCGCGCCGCCCGGCGGGGCGATGAGCGCCTCAATGCGCTTCACCGGCCCAGGCAGGTCAAAGTGCACGCCGTCCAGCTCCGCAATGGTGCGCTCCTGGAGGTCCTGCATCCACTTCTGGAATGCATCCACCCCTTTAATGGCGCGCGCGGGGTCGGTCTCCAATAGCTTCTTGGCCTTCTCCACGCCGCCACCCGGCAGGATCTTCTCCGCGGTCTTCTCCATCTCGCTCTCCACCCAGCGGAGCTGCTCCCACCCCCACCGGTACGTCTCCTCCAGGTCAAGCACTTCGCCGGTGAAGGCGCGCGCCGCCAGACTGTACCGCTCGCGGCCGACGGCGTCCTGGTCCAACGCCGCGTTCAGGTACGTATCCCGCAGGTAGCGGGCGGTATCGGCGTAGGCCGCCGCCGCTTTGCTCACGCCCCTCGTCAGCTCGGCCCAAAGCGTCTTGTTGCCGGCCCCCGAAGCGTCGTACGCCTTGACGAGGCCGTCAAAGTAGGACGGCTCCCCCTTCGTGCCGCTCCAAGCCTCCGCCTGCTTCGCGCACTCCCTCGCCTGGCGTTTGGCGACGGTCAGGTTGCGGCGGACACCCTCGTCCAGGCCGGCGCGGTACGATGCCAGTCCTCGTGGCATGAGGTTGAGCCTCGCCGCGACGTTCTTCCAGTCCTCCTCGGTAGCGCGGGGCATCAGGTCAAAGCACATTCGCATGGCCTGGAGCGGGCTGGCGATGATGTTGAGCGCGCGGAGGTGCTCGCCCGCGTCGTACTGCTCCAGTCCCTGGTTGAGCTGCTCCTCCATCGCCTCTTTGGCGACGCGGTCCCGCTCGCCCTCCACCGGCGCGCCGGCGAGCTTGGCCAGCGTTTCGCGCTCCAGCGTGTTGATGGCCCGCAGCCCCTCCGGGGAGTAGTCGCTCATCTCGGCGTCGTGGCCGGGCACGCCCATAGCGGTGGCCAGCACCGGGTGGAGCGCCGCCATCCGCTCAACGTACTCGCCGCTGATGTCATACACGCGCGACATGACACAACTCCCTTCCTTTGATGGAACCCTCGTCCGTTGCGTGGCCCTTAGCTTGAGGTCTTGTCCGGCTCGGCATCGGCGGGGACGAGCTCGATGCCGGCCGCCCAGAAACCGCCTACGATCTGCCGATTCCACCGGAACGTCTGCACGCCAAGGAGGAAGCGGTACGGCTGGAGCCACGGCTCCATTGGGTGGACGGTGTTGCACAGGACGCAGCGAGTGTCGCCGGAGAGGCGCTCACGCACCTCCTGGACGACGAACACGCGGCCGCTGAGGGCTGCGAAGGGGTCCAGGGGCGCTTGGTAGCCGCACGAAGGGCAGACGTACTCGCGCCGCTCGCCCATGCGGAAGCGGACGAACTGGCCGACCTTCGGCTGCCAGGGCTCTACCCAGTCACGCTCTTGCGTCACGGCGCTCTACCTCATGTTGCGCGAGCAGTGCAGCAAGGCTTTGGCGGAGGGAGAGGGATTCGAACCCCCGGTATCCTTGCGGATACAGCGGTTTTCAAGACCGCCGCCTTAAACCGCTCGGCCATCCCTCCAAGCCGCTTCCCTAGTAAAGCACAGGAAACCACCCTAGCATATACTAGCTCGCAGGTGCGGAAGAAGACCGCGCGACGCAGGGGTGAGGGCATGAAGACGTCGGCTGAGTACGTCGAGAGCCTGCGACGGATGCACCCAAGGGTGTACCTTGGCGGCAAGCTCGTGGAAAGCGTGCCCGACGACCCCCAGCTCCAGTCCGGCATCCGCGCCACGTCCATCGCGTACAGCTACGCGGAGGACCCGGCGCTACGCGACCTGACCACCGTCCACTCCGACCTCACGGGACAAACGGTCAACCGGCTGCTCACCGTCATCACCAGCAAGGACGACTTGCTCAAGAAGCTGGAGCTGAGCCGCCACCTGTGCCGCGTCGTCGGCTGCGCGCAACGCTACCTCACCCACGACGCGCTCAACGCCCTGTACTCCGTCACGTACGATACCGACAAGGCGCTGGGCACCGGCTACCACCCCGTGTTGCTGGACTACATGCGCCACATGCAGCGGGAGGACCTGACCATCGCGGTGGCCATGACCGATGGCAAGGGCGACCGCTCCAAGCGCCCCTCCGAGCAGGAGGACCCCGACCTGTACGTGCGCATCGTGTCGCGGGACAGCAGCGGCATCGTGGTGCGTGGCGCCAAGGCTATCGTCACCGGCGCGCCCTACGTCCACGACCTCATCGTGATGCCCACGCGGAGCATGCAGCCGGATGACAAGGACTACGCGGTGTGCTTCGCCACGCCCGTGGACGCGCGCGGGATTGAGATGGTGGCGCGCGTGCCCGGCCGCACTAGCTCCCTGCCGTACCGGATGCAGAAGGCGCCGCACAGCGAGAACTACGCGCAGGCCACCGCGCTCGTCATGTTCGACAACGTGTTCGTGCCGTGGGACCGCGTCTTCCTCGCGGGCGAGCACCAGTTCGCGGGGGCCGTCGCGGGCGCGTTCGCGGGGTTCCACCGGCACACTTGCATCGGCTGCCGCGCGGGACTGGGCGACATGATCATCGGCGCGGCGGCGTCCATGGTGGAGGCCAACGGCCTCAGCGTGTCGTACGGGCATCTGGGCGAGCGGATGGCAGAGCTCATCCGCATCGTGGAGAGCTTCTACGCCTGCGGCATCGCCTCCTCCGTGAACGCCAGGCCCCTGCCTGCGGGCAACGTGATGCCGGACGAAGTCTACAGCAACGTGGGCAAGCAGATCATGGGCGAGCGCATCTACGACATGTTCCGCCTGGCGCACGAGATGGCGGGTGGCATTGTGGTGACGGCGCCGGAGCCGGAGGACGCGGAAAACCCGGCGGTGAAGACGCGCGTGGACCGCTACTTGCAGGGCAGGGCGGACGTGCCCACCTCAGAACGGCTGAAGCTGGCGCGGTTCCTGGAGGACGTGACGGCCTCCTACCAGGGCGGGTGGTACTCGGTGATCAGCCTGCACGGCGGCGGCTCCCCCGCGGCAGAGACGATTGAGATCTTGCGCAAGTATGCCCTGGACGACCGCCGCGCGCTGGTGCGGGGCCTGGCGGGCCTGGAGGGTGGGGAGAGGCCCAGGGCACCCAACAATAAGCAAAGCGCCTAAACTACCATGTCAAAGCGCGCCAATAGAGTGGCACTGGATTATTGAGGTGAGAGGATAAAATAGTGTCAGGTTCTCCACCCACAACACGCCATTACTAATGGGACTCAGTATGCCTAAAGCATTCATACTACACATCTATATACGCCCTCCCCTCGGGCAGGCGAGTGGATCGCGTTCCTGATGCGGTCACAGCCAATAAACTGATAGTGGGTTGGAACCGAGCTCCAGAACTCTTGTGCGATAAGCTTATTCGGCAAGACTTCAAGCTGTTGTTGCAACAACACTACGACTATTCGGACAAACAAGTCGAACAGCACGCTGGAAGCATGTGGCGGTTCATTCGCGAGATGGAGCCCGGAGATTTGGTGGCAGTGCCCCAAAAGGGGCAAGGCCATTGTTATGTGGCTGAAGTCACCGGTCCTGCTTACCATGACCCAGCTAAAGTAGATGAGGGAGCGTTCAGGCGTGAAGCGCGCTGGCTCAACGGGAAGAAGGCCATTCGACGGCAGGTTGCGTCAGGCCGCCTTCAGGAAGCTTTCCGGCGCAGGATCACTTGTACAAGAGCCGATGATGAACTCCTCCGTGATATTCGCACAGCACTGGCGGCCGCAGATGGTTCACCTGGGAGTAATGAAGAATCGGGCCCTCGCCATAGGAGGGGCCGCAGCCCACGCCAATCCAATATTGAAATGCGTCAGGAGGTTGAGAGGGTTGCACAACAAGCTGTCGAAAACAGGTACGGTGGCCAGGGCTACGATGTAAGAGACGTCTCTGCAGATAACTTTGGGTGGGATCTGGAAGTTACACGAAACGGCCGCCGTCTGAAAGTAGAAGTGAAAGGCCTATCTGGTGCTACACCAATAGCAGAGTTAACTCCGAATGAGTATCACTCTATCAAGCGCCATGACAAGTCTTATAGGCTGTGTATTGTAACCAATGTTTTGGACAAGTCAGCACGGCGTATTCAGGAGTTTTCTTTCAAATCAGTCTCGCAAGGCTGGAAGGATCAAGCTGGCAACCAGCTTTCGATTGCGGTGAGGGAAGCCGCACGAGTTGAAGCGTGACACGAACATGGCCTTTTGGATGCAGCACGTGTCCGACCTCCGCCTCGATCCGCTCAAACCCCGTGTACGGCCGCAGCGCCTCGGGAATCACGACGGAGCCGTCCGCCCGCCCTGTCATTCTTCGTCCCGAGGTGGTCGGGACGAAGAATCCGTGCCTCTAGCGTCTACCGTGGCGCGGAGTAAATTGCGGGCCTATACCGTGGCGGGGGCACAGGCTTGCCAGCCGCACGTGCCGCCTCCAGCCACGCTTCCTTGGCCTGCTGGACCTCCGCAAGCGCCTTCTCGGGCGTCTCGCCGAACGCGGAGCAAGCACCCAGATCGGGGATGTCGGCGATGTATCCGCCATCCTCTTCGCTATAGAAGATGTTGATGTGGTAGTCCTTCACTGCGGACCCTCTGATTCTAGATTATAGCGTTCAACAAGACGGAGCAACTGGCGGATCTGGTAAGGCTTGGCTTTGCCCTTTTCGTTCTGAAGGTTCAGCAGTTTGGGAACGGCCGGGTGAAGAAAGATGTGGTGGCTGCCTCGGACTCGGACCAGTTGGAATCCGAATCCCTCCACCAGATCAATACAATCGTTGAATGCAACGTTCTGTAAGGCCCCAGTCAGCAACCGACGAAGTAGTCGCCTTCTGTTCACTTGCTGTCTCGTTTAGCTGGGCGCCTCTATGCGATCAAACCCCGTGTACGGCCACAGCACCTCGGGGATCACGACGGAGCCGTCGGGGCGCTGGCCGTTCTCCAGGATGGCGATGAGCGTGCGCGGCAGGGCGAGCGCGGAGCCGTTCAGCGTGTGGGCGTACTCCGGCTTTGCGCCCGCGGCGGGTCGGTAGCGGATGCTGGCGCGGCGCGCCTGGAAGTCGGCACAGTTGGAGCAGGAGCTGACCTCGAGCCACTCGTCGCTGCCGGACGCCCACACCTCCAGGTCGTACGTCTTGGCGGCGGCGAAGCCCAGGTCGGCGGTGCACAGCTGCACGACCCGGTGCGCGAGGCCCAGGCGTTGCAAGAGCGACTCGGCGGAGGCCACCAGCCGCTCCAGTGCGGCGTCCGACTTGTCCGGCTCCGTGAAGTTGTACAGCTCCACCTTGTCAAACTGGTGGACGCGCTTGATGCCGCGCGTGTCCTTTCCTGCGGCGGCCTTCTCGCGCCGGAAGCACGGCGTGTACGCGGTGTACAGCAGCGGCAGCGTGCCCGGCTCCAGGATCTCGTCCCGGTGGAGGTTGGTGAGCGGCACCTCCGCCGTGGGGATGAGCCACAGGTCCTCCTCCGCGTCGTGGTACAGGTTGTCGCCGAACTTGGGCAGGTTGCCGGAGCCGACCAGCGCCTCGCCCTTGACCAGGTAGGGGGGCCGGATTTCCGTGTAGCCGTGCTCGCGCGTGTGGACGTCCAGCATCCACGAAATGATGGCGCGCTCCAGCTTGGCGCCCTTGCCCTTCAGTACGAAGAAGCGGGAGCCGGAGAGCTTGACGCCGCGCTGGAAGTCAATGATGCTCAGCTTCTCGCCTAGCTCCCAGTGCGGGCGGGGGCGGAAGTCGAGCCGCCTGGGCTCGCCCCACGCGCGGATCACTTTGTTGGCGCTGGCGTCCGTCCCGATGGGCACGTCTGCACGCGGTATGTTGGGGATGGTGAGCAGGAGCTGCTGAAGCTGTGTCTCCAGCGCCTGAGCTTCGGTGTCCAGCGACTCAATCCGCTGGCTGAGCTGGGCCAGCTCCTGGCGCAGGTCTGCGGGAGGCCCTGCTTCGCCGCCAGCCTGGCGCGCCTTGGCGATGGACTGGCCGACGCGCCGCGAGGCCTCGTTCTGCTGGGCGCGCAGCCGGTCCCGCTCGGTTACGAGCTGGCGGCGGCGGGTGTCCAGCTCCAGGACACGGTCCATGATAGCCGTGTCCTCGCCGCGGGCCTGGAGGGCGTCGCGCACCACGGCGGGCGTCTTGCGGATGAGGTCTATGGAGAGCATTGGGCTGACCTACCCCCTGCCCCCTTCCTACGAGGAAGGGGGTTCAACACCTACGACCGCAACTGCGGGAACAGCACCACCTCGCCTTTTCTGTGTCATTCTGAGCGCAGCGAAGAAGCTCCCCTGACATTTGGAAAGAGGGGACATGGCCGCCTTTGGAAAGTCCTCAGCACAGCCATCTATTCCTCACCGTCACTAGCGGGGAGATTCTTCAGTCACTCCGTTCCCTCAGAATGACACCCAATGGTCACGTGCGCAACTGCGGGAACAGCACCACCTCGCGGATGGAGTGCTGCCCGGAGAAGAGCATCACGAGGCGGTCAACGCCGACGCCCAGGCCGCCGGTGGGCGGCATGCCGTGTTCAACCGCGAACAGGAACGCCTCGTCCAGCCGGTCAAAGTCCTCCTCGCCGTACAGCTTGCGCATCTCCTCCTGCTCCAGGAACCGCTTGCGTTGCTCCACCGGGTCGTTCAGCTCCGTGAACGCGTTGGCGATCTCCATGCCGCCGGCGAACGCCTCAAACCGCTCCACGGAGCGCGGATCGCCCTCCTTCTCCTTGGCGAGCGGCGACATCTCCTTGGGGTAGTCCACCAGGAAGGTGGGCTGAAGCAGCGCGGGCTCAACCTTGTCCGAGACGAGCTTGTCCACCAGGAGGCCGTAGCTGGCGCGCTCGCCGATGTCAACGCCCAGCTCCTTCATCCGCTCGGCGAGGGCTGGGGCGTCCCGCACCAGGTCCGCGTCAATGCCGGTGCGGTCCAGGATGGCCTGGCGCAGGCTGAGGCGCGGCCACGGCGGCGTGAAATCGAGCACCTGGTCGCCGAAGGTCACGCGCATAGAGCCATTGGCCTCCGTAGCGGCGCCGGCGACCATCTGCTCCACCATCGCCATCACGTCGTTGTAGTCGGCGTATGCCTCGTAGCTCTCCAGCGTCGTGAACTCCGGGTTGTGCTTGAAGTCTATGCCCTCGTTGCGGAAGACGCGGCCGATCTCGTACACCTTGTCTAGGCCGCCGATGATGCACCGCTTGAGGTACAGCTCGGTGGCGATGCGGAGGAACAGGTCGCGGTCAAGGGCGTTGTGGTGGGTGTGGAAGGGGCGCGCCATAGCGCCTGCCGGCACCGGCACCAGGACAGGCGTGTCCACTTCCAGAAAACCACGCGTGTCCAGGAACGCGCGGATGCTGCGAATGACGCGCCCGCGCAGGTGAAAGCGGTTGCGCGTCTCCTCGCTGGCCATCAGGTCAAGCTCCCGCTGGCGGAGCCGGACCTCCACGTCCTTCAGGCCGTGCCACTTCTCCGGCGGGGCGCGTAGGGCCTTGCACAAGAGTGTGACCTGACGGGCCTGCACGGTGACCTCGCCGGACTTGGTGCGGAACAGGTCGCCCTCAACGCCGAGAAAGTCGCCCAGGTCAAAGAAGCGGAGCAGGTCGTAGGCGTCGCCCAGCAGGTCTTTGCGGAGGTGGGCCTGAACGCCGCCGGAGCCGTCCACCAGCTTGAGGAATGCTGCCTTGCCCATGCCGCGGATGGCGATGATGCGGCCCGCAACTCCCACACGTGGGCGGGCGGGTTCAGCGACTTGGCCGCCGCCCGCAGACTCAACCTCCTGGAAGAGGGCGACCGCTTGCTGGTTGGTGTGCGTGCGGTTGAACCGCGCAGGGTAAGGGTTTACCCCACGAGCCTGGAGCTCCTCACGCTTACGAAGACGGACCTGGACGAGATCTTCTCCACGGTCTGGCATCCGCGGACCCTACTCAACGGCAACGATCTTGAGTTTAAGCACGCCGGTGGGCGTCTGGACACTGACCTCATCGCCGGTCTTCTTGCCCATGAGCGCCATGCCCACGGGAGAGGTGTTGGAGATCTTTCCTTTGAGAGGCTCCGCTTCCGCGCTGCCTACCATGAGGTACTGGGACTTGGCGCCCTTGGCGTCGCGGACGGTGACGCGCGCGCCCATCTGGACGCCGCCCTTCTTGTGACCGCGCTCCGAGATGATCTCCACCGATTGCAGGAGCTGCTCCAGGTCCTGGACGCGCCCCTCAACGCGCGCCTGCTCGCGCTTCGCGTCGTCGTACTCGGCGTTATCCACGGTGCCGCCGACCTCCGCGGCCAGCTTGAGCTGCTCGGCCACCTCGCGGCGCCGCACAGTACGCAGGTGGTCAAGCTCCTCTTGTAGCTTGGCGTACCCTTCTTGCGTGAGGTACTGGACTTTGCGCTGCGTCATGCTCTGCACCTGAAAACAAATACAAAAAAACTGAGGCGCGCCCGGCTATCGCCGAGCATTACGACTCCCCAGTTGTGGCTTATTATAGTGGAGGAACGCGGAGCTGTAAAGAGCCCTTGCCGCGCTCCGCAGACGAAAGGGGGTGGGCACATGGCCTATGAATAGCGTCCGCCTGGAGCGTGACGGCCCGCTCGCCTGGCTCACGCTCGCCAGGCCGCGCGCGGGCAACGGCGTGGACCAGCAGCTTGCCCAGGAGCTTGGAGAGGCGTGCCGGGCCGTGCGGCGCGACAACGCCGTCCGCGTGCTCCTGGTGACGGGCGCCGGCAAAACATTCTCTGCGGGGGCGTTCCCGCCCCCTGAGATCGAGGAGGGCTTTCGCACCCCGGTGGAGCTGCTTGAGCGGGTGCGGTGCTTGAAGGCGGCGGCGGCGCTCGCGGCGGTGGAAAAGCCCGTGGTGGCCGTTATCAACGGCCCGGCGGCGGGCCAGGGCCTGGAGCTGGCGCTGGCGTGTGACCTCAGGCTCGCGTCCACTACCGCGACGTTTGCGCTGCCTCACCTTCAGCACGGGCTGCTCCCATGGGACGGCGGTGTCCAGCGGCTCGTGCGCGTGGTGGGCCGGTCGTGGGCGACGGAGCTGCTGCTCACCGGCCGAAGCGTGCCGGCGCGGCAGGCCCTGGCGTTGGGGCTGGTCCACCGGGTTGTGCCGCACCACACGCTGATGCGCTCCGCGAAAGAGCTGGGGGAGCGCATCGCGGCGGGCGCCCCCATCGCGGCCCGGTATGCCAAGGAGGCGCTGCTGAAAGGCGCCGACATGCCGCTTGAGGAGGCGCTGCGTCTGGAGACCGATCTCGCCATCCTGCTGCACAGCACGTACGACCGCGCGGAGGGGCTGCTGTCGTTCGCGCAGCGGCGGGCGCCCCGCTTTGAGGGCCGATAAGCCATGCCCAACGGCTTTGAGACGCTGCTGTTCGCCAAACGGGACGCGCTGGCGTTCATCACCCTGAACCGCCCGCACGCGATCAACGCCTACAACCTGCGCATGCGGGACGAGCTGTGGCAGGCGCTGGAAGCCGTCCGCGACGACCCGGACGTTCGCGCGGTGGTGCTCGCCGGAGCAGGCGAGCGAGGGTTCTGCGCAGGCGCGGACCTCACCGAGTTCGGAAGCGCGCCGTCCCAGGCGGTCGCGCGACGGGTGCGCTTTGAGCGCGACGTTTGGGAGCTATGGCTTAGCATCCGCAAGCCGTTTGTGGCGGCGCTGCACGGCTACGTCCTGGGCTCAGGCCTGGAGATGGCGCTCCTGTGCGATGTGCGGATAGCGGCGGAGGGCGCCGTTTTCGGGCTGCCTGAGGTTTCGCTGGGCATCATGCCCGCCGCGGGAGGCACTCAGACGTTCCCGCGGCAGGCGGGAGTTGCGGCTGGGCTGGAGGCGCTGCTCACGGCGCGGCGTTACTCAGCCCGTGAAGCGCTGCGCCTTGGTCAGGTGCACGCGGTTGTGACAAGGGCGCGGCTGGCCGCGAGGGCTGAGCGCGTTGCTGCTCAGCTCGCGCGGCTTGCGCCAGAGACCGTGGGACTGGCGAAGGAGGCACTCCAGCGAGGCGCAGACCTCCCCCTCTCCCAGGCGCTCGCGCTTGAAGAGCGGCTGGCGGTGGAGGCGTTGCTCGGCCGGTGGAGCGGACTGGCCAGGAGCACACGGACAGCCAAGGGCTAGCCTAGCTGACCGCTGCCTCGTTCTTCGTCTTGGTTGAGTGGCCGTTGCCGTTGGCGCGCCCGTTGCCGTTCGCCGGCGTCTTCGCGGGCGTATCCAGCGCATCCAGGCCCCTGCGGATGCTGTTGAGCAGCGAAGACAGCTGCTGCTCCAGCTTGAGGAGGGTTTCCTGGGTGTAGTGGTTCGCCTCGTCGGTGCGGGCCTCCGCGAAACCCTCAGCCTCCTGCGTCAGCTGGTGCGCCTTGCGCTGGCTGTCTTGCAGCAGCATGTCGGCGCGCCGCTTGGCGTCGGCCAGGACCTCTTCCGCCTTTTGCGTGGCCTCTTTCACAAGGTTGCTCTCCGTGAGGCGGCCGCGGAGCTCGTTCTCGGCCTCCGACTTGATGCGGCGGGCCTCGAGCACCGCGTGGTTGACCACGCTCTCCCGCTTCATCAGGATCTCGTCCGCCTCCTGGATCCCCTGCGGCAGCGCGAGCCTGATCTGGTCCACCACGTCCAGCAATCGGTCGATGTCCACGATCGCTTTCTTGGTGGCCGGAATGCGGCCACTGGTCGTGACGATGCTCTCCAGTTTATCTAGCAGGTTCAGGACTTCCATGGGGCGCCTCCTTCTTTCATCCTTTGCCCACGCGGGTCGTCTGCCGGAGCTTTGCCCTGAGCGCGCGCTCCACGTGCGCAGGGACAAGGCCCAGTGTAGCCCCACCGAGCTTGATTACCTCTTTGACGCGGGAGGCGCTGAGGAACTGCCACTCCACGCTGCTCATCATGTAAAGCGACTCTATCTCGGGCGCCATGTGCTTGTTCATAAGCGCCATGTCCCACTCGTACTCAAAGTCCTGTCCGGCTCGCAGACCACGCAGCATCACCTGGGCGCCCACCTTGCGGGCGTAGGTGATGACCAGTCCCTTGAACGTCTCGACGCTCACGTTGGACAACTCGGGTACGCACCGGCGGAACATCTCGGCGCGCTCCTGCGTCGTGAACAGCACCGGCTTGGCTGGCCTATCGTAGACGGCGACCACCACCCGGTCAAACACCTTGGCGGCGCGGTGCACAAGGTCCAGGTGCCCGTTGGTCACGGGGTCAAAGGTGCCTGGGTAGAGCGCGACGATCATGGCATCACCTGTACGAGTAGATGGATACGATGGTGTCGCCGTGGCGGCGCCGCCGGTCCAGCGCCATCGGCCCGTACGCGTCCCGCAGCCCCTGGTGGCGTGAATGCTCCATGAAGAGGAGGGTCTTCCGGCCGACCAGCCGTGAGGCGCCGATGCGCTCCAGCAGCGCGTCTAGGTCTGGGTAATCGTAGGGCGGGTCGAGGATGATCAGGTCGTAGGGGCCTTCCAGGATGACGATGGCGCGCTCCGCCTTGGTGCAGTACACGGATGCCTTTTCCGCGCAGCCAAGCTGAACAAGCGAACTGCGGAGCGCCGAGCACTGGCGGGGCTGGCTCTCCACGAAGTCCACCCACGCGGCATTGCGGCTAAGGGCCTCCAGGCCATAAGCGCCGGTGCCGGAAAAGAGGTCCAACACGTGGGTGCCCGATACGGCGTCGCCAATCATGGAAAAGACCGCGGAGCGGACCAGGCTTGACGTTGGCCTGGTGCTCGCGCTCTTGAGGGTTGGAAGGCGCGCGCCACGGGCGCTGCCGCCGCTCAAACGGATGCCCATATCCAGCTCCCCGGCCCACAGCCGGAAGCAATACGTAGCCACCTCTCGGGGTAGCCCAAGTACGCCTACGGTACATGAGCGTGGTACGAATGTAAAGAGGTTTTGAGACTGTTCTAAGGAATTTTTGGGAATATTACTGAGTGTGGCCTGTCCTCTACGGCGCCTTCCCCTCAAGGTAGCCTTTGAGGCGGGCCAGCACGCGCTCCCACAGATCAGAGCACGCCGGCCCGTCCGAAGCCCCTTCGTGGTGCACGGATACGAGGACGCCGTGCTGCTGTCCACTGAGCGTCACCGTAGCGGTGCCGGCCAGCGCGCCAACAAACCGCAGTCGCAGAAGCGCGCCGGGCTCTATCGCCGCGATGATGCCAGTCGCAGGCTGTTCCCAACCCGCTTGCATGAAGCTCAGGTGGCCGTCAACTCCTGGTTCAAGGACGAACTCGTACGGGAACCAGAACTGCACGAGCGCGGGGTCTACCAGTGCGTCAAACGCCTCGGTGGGGTTTGTGCCCTCTATCAACACCCGGACTGTTGCTGAGGCCATCACACTCATCCTGGAGTCCGCGCTCTACGACCTGCTGAAAAGCGTGCCCCGTCGTGGCCCTCTCCCCGGCGGTGGAGCCGGAGAGCCGAAGGAACGGCTTCCGAGCAGCGAGCCGGGCTGGCAGGCGCGGCAGAAGTTGTGCAGCCGCCCGTTGGCGCGCAGCTCGGAGAGGCGCCCCCCGCACACCGGGCACGGCTGGCCGCCTTTGCCGTGCACCTTCAAGAAGTCGCGGACTTTCAGGTGGATGTTGCTTCCCACGCGTTGGCGGAGGACCGGCACCGCCTCGGCGGGGACCGCATAGGTGGCGTGCCACAGCCGCTCCAGCTCCGGCGCTGTAAGGGAGCCGCCCTGCGGAACGGGAAAAGCCCAGCCGCGAAACAGACCTCGTCCGTGTACGCGTTGCCCACGCTGGAGACAAGGGCGCCGCGGGTGAGCACGCCCTTGATCTCGCCGCGGAACGGACGCAGACGCGCCTTGAATTCAGCGAGGGAGAGAGGCTCGTCCAGCACGTCCGGCCCCTGCTCCATCAGGCGGGGGACACTCGGGAGCTGGTCCGGGTGGAGGTAGTACACCATGCCCATCTGGTCGTTGTCCAGGTAGCGGAGCTGCTGGCCGTTGCTCAGGGCGAACACGAGAAAGGTCTTGGCGGCGATCCGTTCCGTTGGGGCGCAGTGCTGCAGCGCGCCGCTGAGCATCGGGTGGATGACGAGGAGCCGGTCCGGCCCATCGCCCGCTCGTCCTGAGCTTGTCGAAGGACGGGGCTTGTTCGCTCCAGCCGTGTCCTTTCCCGCATGAGCGGAGGGGACGGACAGTTCGCAACCCAGCAGCTTGCCTCGGCGCCAGAAGCCGGTGAAGGCGCGGCCCGCAATGTCAGTCGCAAAGTCCTCTGGCACGAGAGAGCGCAACACGATGGGGCGGAGCACCTTCGCCTCGGTGATGGTCACGCCGGTGAGGGTGCACTGCAAGAACTCCTTGATGACCTGGAGGTCTGGGGCTTCTGGCATTGCCGGGGCCCTTCGTTCTACTCCAAAAAGTCGCGGAGCTTCCGGCTCCGCGACGGGTGGCGGAGCTTCCGGAGCGCCTTCGCCTCTATCTGGCGGATCCGCTCGCGGGTGACGTTGAACGCGCGCCCAACCTCCTCCAGCGTGCGGCTGCGTCCGTCCTTGAGGCCGAACCGGAGCTCCAGCACGCTCCGCTCCCGCTCCGTCAGCGTGCCAAGCACCTCGGCGACTTGCTCCTTGAGGAGCTGGTAAGAGGCGGCGTCTATCGGCGCGAGGGCCGTGCGGTCCTCAATGAAGTCGCTCAGGTGCGAGTCCTCCTCCTCCCCGATGGGAGTCTCCAGCGAGACCGGCTCCTGGGAGATGCGGATGATATCGCGCACCTTCTCCGCCGGCACCTCCAGCGCCCTTCCCACCTCCTCGCTCGTAGGCTCGCGACCGTACTCCTGGACCAGGCGGCGCTGCTGGCGGAACAGCTTGTTGATCGTCTCCACCATGTGGACGGGGATGCGGATGGTGCGCGCCTGGTCGGCAAT
The DNA here is from genome assembly GCA_009693055.1 of Dehalococcoidia bacterium. Lineage (GTDB taxonomy): Bacteria > Chloroflexota > Dehalococcoidia > Lucifugimonadales > SHYT01 > SHYA01. The sequence goes on from SHYA01000002.1 coordinate 75,042, forward strand.
GGCGCGGGTGATCGCCTGTCGGATCCACCAGGTCGCGTACGTGCTGAACTTGAACCCCTTGCGGTAGTCAAACTTCTCCACGGCGCGGATGAGGCCGATGTTCCCTTCCTGGATGAGGTCCAGCAGCGTCATCCCGCGGCCGATGTACTTCTTCGCGACGCTCACCACAAGGCGCAGGTTCGCCTCCGCCAGGTGCCGCTCAGACCGCAGGCTTTCTGCCTTGACGCGTTGGAATCCGGCGGTCATCGTCTTTTCGGATGCGCTGAGAGCCCGGGGAATTCTGGGCTGCCGGCTTATCCGGCGAGTGAGGCCGCCCACTCGGGCGTCCGGCCCCAGAACCTTGACCGCTTCCGGCGGCACAAGCCGGCCGGCGATGGAGAGCTGCAACAGCCCCGCGGCGGCCAATTCTGGAGGCGCCTTGAGCGCCTTGGCTAGGAACTGGACGGTCTCCAGCTTGATGGGGCCATTCAGCTCGTTTCGCAGCTTTTCATCGGTGGTCAGCGCGCCGAGGGTAACTTTGCCGGTGAGCTTCAGGTACTCGCCCAGCGCGTTCGCAACCTTGGCCTGCGAGTCCACGGCGCGCAGAAGCGTTCGGACAATCGCCGACGATTTTACCGGCCTGCCCTCAAGCCCGCTGAGCTCCCGCTCCGCGTTCTCCAGGTACGTGCTGCTCTCCATCCGGCGCGCAAGGTCACGTTCGTCCTGCGCGGTCAGCAGCCGGACCCGTCCGATCTCCCGGAGATACATGCGGACCGGGTCGTCAATGACCTCCGCCGACTCCTCCTCCTCTTCTTCCTCCTCCTGGAGCTCTTCCTCCACGAGCTCTTCTGGCGTAGGCCCTTCCGGCTTGGCCTCCTCCTGCTCTTCCTCAACAACGAGCGCGGCGGCCTTGCGTCCCCCAACGGCAGCCCGATGGGTCGCGACTTTGTGCTCGTCGGCCCCGTTGCGCCCAAAGGAGGGGGTAAGGTCCGCCATAGCGGGTCCGCGTCCTTTGGTGGCTGGCGCCGCGTCGGGCAGCCTCAGGATGCGCCGGGTTTTCCTAGCGGCGTCCGCCTTCGCGGCGACCTGCTTCGGATCTTGGGGCGCGGCGGGTTTTTTCAAGGGCAGAAGAACCTTGACCGGCTTAGCAAGCGCGGCCTGCCCCTGCCTGGAAGGCTTGGCAGCGGCGGGTTTGGACGGCTTTGCCGGCTTGGCGGCCTTGACCACCTTAGCAGGCCCCTTAACAGGCCGAGGCGGCCTGACGGGCCGGGCAGGGCTCACGCGCCTGATCGCCTTCGCGGGCTTGCGTACTGCGGTTTTAGTCGCCACGGTTTTTCCCTCGCTGTTCGGTGAAGAGTTGGTGGAGCCGGCGGTTGACGTCCAGGGATGCCGGTACTGGCGCCCCCTCCTCGTCCAGGCCCTCGTGCCGCTTCAGCAGGCGGAGGCGGCGCTCCTCCAGCCGGTGGACGCACTCAGCGAACTCCGCCGTGCGGTCGGTTGGGCCTGCCACGGGACTGGGCAGCGCCAGGAGGCGGTCAACGTGCTGGGCCAGCACTGGATCAACGGACTGCCTGACTGTTTCCAGTGTAGCGCACCGCTGCCAGGCGGTAAAGATTTCGCGGTGCTCCGCGCGCACAAAATGCTCCGGCGTGAGGGCGCCGGCTTGATCGCGGAGAGCGGGTTCTTGGAAGAGCAAGGAAAGGGTGTATTGCTCAAGAGGGTCGGCCAAGGCACGGCGGAACGGCGCGGCGCCGGGGCGCGACGCAGCGCGGGTTTGCACGCCCGCCTGCCGCAGCATCGCCTGGCGGCTCACCCCCAGAAGTTGGTCCAACGTGTGCCGGTCCACGCCAACCAACTGCTCCAGGCGCGTGAGATAGCGGTCCTGGTCTTGCGGCTCCAAGGCCACGATGACCGGGCCGAGCCGCTCGGCAAGCTGGCGGCGCCCTTCCGCCATCGCCAGGTCATAGCGGCGCGGCAGCACCTCAAGCAGGAAGTCTGGCAGCGACCTCGCCTCCGCGATAATCCGCTTCCAAGCGTCCGGGTCTTGCAACACTACCTCGTCCGGGTCCTTCCCTTCCGGCAGCGCGGCGATCTTGAGAGCGACGCGGTTCTGGCGGGTGTAGACCACCGTCGAGCGCTGGAGATACCCCATCTGCGGACGCTGGAACACGCGCCACGAGCCCTCCAGGCTTCGGAACGTCGCCTCCTGGCCGGCAACGTCCGGGTCAAGCGCCAGCACACAGCTCTTGGCCAGCCCCTCCAGCAGCCCGACCTGCTGCTGCGTGAGGGAGGTGCCCATGGAGGCGACCACGTTGGTGAACCCCGCCTGGTGCGGCACGATGACGTCCGTGTAGCCTTCTACCACAACAACCGTGCCGGAGGTGCGGATGCCGTCCACGGCGCGGTGCAGCCCGTACAGGAGGCTCCCCTTGTCAAAAAGCGGCGTCCTTGGCGTGTTCGTGTACTTCGGCTCCGAACCGTCCAGAACGCGGCCGCTGAAACCCACCACCTGCCCGCCCGCGTCCGCGATGGGGAACATCAGCCGGCCTCGGAAGCGGTCACGGATGCGGCCATCTTCGGAACGGAGCAAGAGCCCTGCCTCAACGCCCTGCTCGGCGGAAAATCCTATCCCCACCAGGTGCTCGCTCAGAAGGCTTGGCTGGCTAGGGCTTAGGCCCAGCAGAAACGCCTCAGTGGACGTGGTGGTGATGCCGCGCTTGGAAAGGTAGGCGCGGACAGGCTCGGCCTCGGGTGCCTGGATGAGGTAACGGTGGTAAAACTGGGCTGCCTCTTTGTTCACCTGGAGGAGCGGGCTCGCCTGGAGCGAGGCTCTTGGACTGGGCAGCGAGACGCCCGCCTCCCGCGCGAGCCGGCGCAGCGCCTCGCCGAACGGGACTGCCTCCTGCCGCATGACAAAGCCGATGGCGTCGCCGCCCGTGGCGCACGCGCCAAAGCACCGCCATGTTTGCGTTTCAGGGAAGACGTAAAAGGAGGGCGTGCGCTCGGTGTGGAAGGGACAGCGGGCCTTGAGGTTCCGCCCGGCCGGTTGCAACGGGACAGTGCGGGAGACTACCTCCACAATGTCCAGCCGTTGCTTGACGTCGTCCAGCAGCGTCACGATGGCCCCCATGCGGTCAGGAGAGGGAACGAGCCGAGAACGCCGGCTACACCCCGTTCTGGGGTGGCAGCTTGCCCAGGCGTTCCTCCACTTTTGCGATGTTCTCCCGCGCGCGGTCAATCATGTCGGGGCTGATGGAGACGGAGGTGATGCCCCACTCCACGAGTTGTGCCGTCAGTTCTGGGTAGTCGGACGGAGCCTGGCCGCAGATGGAGGTGGTGACCCCTCTGGCCGCGCACGTCTTGACCACGCGCTCGAGGCACCAGCGGACCGCCGCGTCGCGCTCGTCAAAGGCGTCGGTGAACCGCTCGTTGTCGCGGTCAATCCCCAGTGTCAGCTGGGTCAGGTCGTTGGAGCCGATGGAGACGCCGTCAATGCCCACGTCCAGATACTTGTCCAGGAGGATCACGTTCGTCGGCACCTCGCACATCATCCACAGCTTCAGCCCCTGGCTGCGGGACAGGCCGTTCTCCTCAAGCAATGCCTTTACGCTGGCCAGCTCTTTGGGAGAGCGCAGGAACGGGATCATGACGCACAGGTTTCGGTACCGCTCCCACACCTTGCGGATGGCCTGTGTCTCCAATCGGAACAGGTCCGGCTCGCGCAGATAGCGCGCAGCGCCGCGATAGCCGATCATCGGGTTCTCTTCGTGCGTCTCGTACCGCTCGCCACCCTTCAAGTTCCGGTACTCATTGGACTTGAAGTCCGTCGTGCGGTACACCACCGGCCTGGGGTGGAAGGCGCGAGCGAACGTCTCAATCCCCTTGGACAGCTGGTCGGACCATTCCTGCCCGTGCCCGTGGTCAAGCATGTAACGGGGGTGCTCCCTGATGCTGTTGGCGATGATGAACTCGGCGCGCAGCAGGCCCACCCCGTCCACGTGTCGCTTGCTCACCTCATCGGCGCGCTCAGGGTCGGCCAGGTTCACGTAAACACGGGTCGCCGTGCGGATGGCGCGCCCGGTTACGGGCGCCTCTTCGGCCTCCGCGAGTTCCACCCTCCCCTCGTACACCACGCCCTCCCCGCCGTCCACCGTGACGAGGGCCCCCAAGGCCAGCTCGGACGTAGCGGTCTCTGTGCCGACGACACAGGGGATGCCCAGTTCCCGGCTCACAATGGCGGCATGGCAGGTGCGGCCGCCCTTGTCGGTCACGATGGCCGCCGCGCGCTTCATGGCCGGCACGAAGTCGGGCGTGGTCATCTCCGCCACCAAGATGTCTCCGCGTTTCACCACGTCCAGCTCGCGAGCGTCCTTGACCACGGCAACCTGGCCGGCACGGATGCCGGGGCTGGCGCCGGAGCCTTTCAGAAGCACGCGCGCGTTGATCGTCTGCGCCGTCTTCCGTGTGTTCTGGAGCGTGGTGATGGGGCGGCTCTGGAGGATGTAGAAGCTGCTGGCCTCGTACGCCCACTCAATGTCCTGGGGCGCCCGGTAGTGCTGCTCAAGGTATAGGCCCAGGCGCGCCAGGTCCGTGACCTGCTTGTCGGTCAGCTTGGGGAGTCGCTGCTCCTCGGGCGGAATGGTGGCGCGGATGTTCGCTTCCGCGTCCTTCGCGCTCGGCTTCGCGTTGTGGACAAGCTTCCACTCCTGACGGGCGATCTTGCGCTCGACGATCGCGAGCTTGCCCTTGTCCACCTGAAACAGGTCTGGGGTCACCGCGCCGGACACTACCGCCTCGCCCAAGCCGTAAGCGGCCTCAATGGTCAGCCGGTTGGTGTCGTTGCTCACCGGCTCAACCGTGAACATAACTCCGGAGCGGTCCGCTTGGACCATCCGCTGGACGACCACGGCGATCACCACGTCCTCGTGGGCAAAGCCCTGCTCAATCCGGTAGAAGATGGCGCGTGGCTCGTACAGCGAGGCCCAGCACTCGCGGATGGCGCGCAGCACCTCCTCGTCGCCGGTCACGTTGAGGTAGGTGCTCTGTTGGCCCGCGAACGAGGCCTCGGGCGAGTCCTCCGCCGTGGCGGAGGAGCGGACGGCGACCAGGCCGGCGCCCAGCTTGTGATAGGCGTGCCGGACCTCGGTCGCGATTTCCGGGAGGATCGCCGTGCCAAGCAGCAACCGCTTGATCTGATGGCTCCGCTCGTTCAGGAGCGCGGAGTTGTTCGCGTCCAGGCCTGCGAGGAGCTGGCGGACGCGGCCCGCGAGATGGTTCCCTTCCAGGAACTGGGTGAAGACGTCGGTGGTCACCACGAATCCCGGCGGCACCGGAATGCCCGCGTGGGTCATCTCCCCCAAGCTGGCGCCCTTCCCGCCTACGGAGGCAACGTCCTCCAGCGAGACGTCCGTGAACCACCGGATAGTCTGGCTCACGATGCTTCCCCCTCAACTCCTCATGACGCATAGCAAAATCCGCCTCAACCCAGCATCCTCCCGTTCTCGCAAAGCCCTCGCCGCGGGAAAGTCTACGGCCTCTTTTTGCCCATGGCACAGCCGCCCGCACGGTGAACGCTCTGCCGCCATGATAGCGAGGGCAGTATACCATGTCGGAAGCCCTGAACGGTAGCCCTTTCCCACCTCGGATGACGAGGCTTTCGGGTAGGCTTTTATGGGTTACGGCTTGAGCGGCGCGCGCCTACTGCTCGCAGTGAGCTTGCCTGCCCTGAGCGCGGCGAGCGGGTCCAACCATGAGCGGTGGACCGGATTACGCCGAGGGGACTGCAAGCCCTCCTGCGGCGGAGTTCACTCTGAGCGAAGCGAATGGGCTCAGGACAGGCTCTCGGGCTCCCCCTTCGGTCATTCTGCTCAGGGCTAGAATCCATCCGGGGTAGCGGCACACTCTATCGTGGAGCGGGTTTGGGCTATACTAAAACAGAGGCTGCGGGGCCGTTTCAGATAGGGCCTCGCGCGAACCTGCGTGAAGGGTTTAGCGTGCTCGGCAAGCGTATCATCCCCTGCCTGGACGTTGACCGTGGCCGCGTGGTCAAGGGGGTCTCCTTTGTGCAGCTCCGGGACGCCGGCGACCCGAGGGAGCTTGCCGCGTTCTATGACTGCGAGGGCGCAGACGAGTTGGTGTTTCTGGACATCACCGCGAGCGCGGAGGGCCGCGACATCATGCGCGCGGTGGTGGAAGAGGTCTCCGAGACGCTTTTCATCCCCCTGACCGTTGGCGGCGGCCTCCGCAGCGTAGCGGACATCCAGGCGATGCTCCAGGCGGGTGCCGATAAAGTCTCGCTGAACACGGCGGCGGTGCTCAACCCCAGCCTGGTGCGCGACGCAGCCGAGCATTTCGGCAACCAGTGCATCGTCGTCGCCATAGACGCCCGCAGAGTTCTGCCCTCAGCGCACCCCCGTTCGGCGGACGCGCCGCTGGAGCTGGGCCCCTCGTCCCGCTGGGAGGTCCAGATCTATGGAGGGCGCACAGACACAGGGATGGACGCGGTGGCGTGGGCGCGCCACGTGGTGGGGCTTGGGGCCGGCGAGCTGCTCGTCACCAGCATGGACGCGGACGGCCATCAGTCCGGCTACGACTTGGAACTGACCCGCGCTATCGCCGAAGCGGTGCCGGTGCCGGTTATCGCCAGCGGCGGCGCCGGGACGTTGGAGCATCTCGTCCAGGCGGTCCTCGTGGGCCACGCGGACGCCGTGCTGGCCGCGAGCATCTTTCACTACGGCGCCTACCGGATCAGGCAGGCCAAGGAGTACCTGGCCGCCAACGGCATCCCCGTGCGTCCGGTGCAGGCGGCGTAGCGTGGCCCCTATTCAGGCGGTTGTCTTCGACGTGTACGCCACGCTGGTCCACAACGAGCCGGAACTGTGGCAGCAGACCTTCGCGCACCTCGTCCAAGAGCAACGGCTGGCTGTTGACCCGCGGGAGCTGTACGAGCGGTGGCGGGCGCTGGAGCGCGGCTTCCGCACGCGACGCGTGAACCTGGAGACGCTGGAGCAGGCCCTCCCCTTTGAGTCGTACGAGCAGGCGTGGCGAGGCTGCTTTGGCCAGGTGTTCGCGCAAATGCGCCTGCCCGGCGACCCCGACCGCGCCGTGCGGCGTTGCCTGGAAGCACAGGCTTCCCGGCAGATCTTTCCCGACACGATGCCGGTGCTGACAGAGCTTTATGGCCACTACAAGCTGGGAGTGCTCTCCAACGCCGACTCGGGGTACTTGACGGTGCTTCTGGAAGGCACGAGCATCAGCGAGAGATTGGACGCGCTGCTCTCGTCTGAGGAGGCGCAGGCGTACAAGCCGGTGCCTGGCCCGTTCCTCGAGGTCCTGAGCCGCCTGGGCGTGCGCCCTGAACACGCGGTGTACGTGGGCGACTCGCCGCTGGACGACGTCCTAGGCGCTCAGAACGCGGGGATGCGCGCCGTCTGGCTCAACCGGCAGGGAGCTGTTTTGGACACCGGCCTGCACAGACCGGACGCCGAGATCCGCTCGCTGACGGAGCTGTCGGCGCTCCTCAACCGTCCCGATTCCCAATCGGGACTGAGCAAATTCGGACCAAGCAAGGTGGCTGGCGGAACGCCTGAGCCCACCTAGAAAGTAGGGCGTATGGTGAAGCTGGACGCGCAGGGGCTTGTGCCCGCAATCGCGCAGGACGTCGCTACCGGAAAGGTGCTGATGCTGGGTTACATGTCGCCCGGCTCCCTCAAGCGCACGCTGGAGGGCGGCGACGTGTGGTTCTTCAGCCGCAGCCGTGAGGACCTGTGGCACAAGGGTGAAGTCTCCGGCAACTACATGCGGGTGAAGAAGGCGTGGCGCGACTGCGACGGCGATACGATCCTGCTCCAGGTGGAGCCCACCGGCCCTATTTGTCACACCGGCCACGAGACCTGCTTCTTCACCGAGGTGTCGGAGATGCCCGAGTTCACGCGCGCCGAGCAGCCAACCGCCATGGTGCTGGACGAGGTATTCAAGGTGGTCCGCGAACGCCAGCACGACCTGCCGGAGGGGAGCTATACCGCCAAGCTGCTCAAAGGCGGCCCGTCCCGGGTGGCGCAGAAGGTGATTGAGGAGGCGGGCGAGGCGGCTCTCGCTGCCGCGCGGGGGGACAACGACGAGTTGCCCAAGGAGCTGGCGGACCTGTTCTACCACGCCCTGGTGCTGCTCGCGGCAACGGGCGTCAAGCCGGAGGCCGTCTGGAAAGAGCTCCGCGCGCGCCGCGCCGCGGGCAAATGAGCCAGCGGGAGCCGGCATTGAGCGCTTCGGAGTTCCCCAGAGCCGTTGAGGTCCGCGTGCCGGCCACCTCGGCGAACCTTGGACCCGGCTTCGATTGCCTCGGCATGGCGCTGGACCTGTGGAACACCGTGCGCTTGGAGCGCGGGCAGGGCGGCATCACCATCATGGGCCAGGGTGCGGACTACCTGCGGCGGAAGGAGGGCAACCTGGTGTACCGGGCCGTCGCCAGGCTCTTCCGCCACCTGGACCAGGAGGTCCCGGCTTTGGCGCTGAGCTGCCACAACGCCATCCCCCTCACGCGGGGGTTGGGGAGCAGCGCGGCAGCAGTCGTAGGTGGCCTGGTGGCCGCGAATGCGCTGTGCGGAACCCCTCTGGGCCAAGACGAGCTGCTCAAGCTCGCTTGCGAGATGGAAGCGCACCCGGACAACGTGACGCCTGCGCTGCTCGGGGGCTGCCAGATCGCCGTCGTGGCGGAGGACGGCGTCGTCGTGACCTCTCGCGTGGCGCTGCCGGGCGAGCTTAGGGCCGTGCTGTTCGTGCCGGCGTTCCCGATGCCGACGGCGAAGGCGCGCGCGGTGCTCGGCGACACAGTAACGCGTCAGGACGCCGTGTTCAACATCGGGCGCGCGGCGCTGCTCGTGAACGCGCTCGCGACAGGCCGCCTGGAACTGCTGGAAATCGCGACGCAGGACCGGCTGCACCAGCCGCAGCGGGAGAGCATCTTCCCGCAGATGCGGCTGCTGTTCCGCGCTGCGCGGCAGGCCGGTGCGCTCGGCGTCTTCCTGTCCGGCGCCGGCTCCTCCATCCTCGCGCTCACCAACGGCCGCGAGATGACGGTGGCGTACGAGCTGGCGGAGGAGGCGCGGAAGGCGAGTCTGGAGGGCGAGATCATCATCACCAAGCCCGTCCAGCAGGGCGCGACCGTCACCGCCGTGGAATAGCCAAGCCAGTCAGGCACAGGCACCTGCTACCGCTTTTGCGCACCGGCGTGAAGAGCCTGCCCCGTGCCGACCAAAGGGATGCCTCCCGCACCCATCGCGCTTTCCCCTCTCCATCGTATGGGGCTTTAGCCGCAGAGGGGTTGGGGGTGAGGCCGTCTTGACCCTTCGGTGTGAAGAGCCTGCCCCGAGCCTGCGAGGGGGCTGCACCCTGCTGCCGTGCGCATGAAGGCCTAAGCCGCAGACGACATGGTTTCAAAAGGTCTCCTCTTTCGCGTATCCTGAGAGGCACCAGAGCACTGACACGAGGGTGTTGATGGCGCTGATTGTGCAGAAGTATGGGGGCAGCTCGCTGGCGGACGCGGAGCGCATTCAGGCAGTAGCGCGCCGCATCGCGGCCACGCAGACGAGGGGCGACCAGGTGGTCGCCGTCTGCTCCGCCATGGGCGACGCCACGGACGACCTGTTGGCGCTGGCCCGCAAGATCATGCCGCATCCGGAGGGGCGTGAGCTGGACGTGCTCCTGTCCACGGGCGAAATGGTCTCGTGCGCGCTCGTGGCCATGGCGCTGAACGCCGTCCCCTGTCCGGCGGTGAGCCTGACGGGGCAGCAAGCGGGCATCCAGGCGGGGGGCTTCTTCGGCAAGGGGCTCATCGCCGCAATCGAGCCGCAGCGTGTCCTGAAGGAGCTGGAAGCCGGGCGCGTGGTGGTGGTCGCTGGATTCCAGGGCGTGAGCGAGGACATGGATGTGATGACGCTGGGCCGCGGCGGCTCCGACGTGACCGCCGTAGCCCTGGCGGCCGCGCTCAAGGCGGAGCGGTGCGAGATCTACACCGACGTCGCGGGCATCTACACGGCGGACCCGCGCGTGGTTCCGGAGGCCCGCAAGCTGCCTGAGCTAGACTATGAGGAGATGCTGGAGCTGGCCGCGTACGGCGCCAAGATGCAACCGCGCTCCATAGAGCTCGCCGAGCTGTACAACGTGCCGATGCTCGTGGCGTCCTCGTTTACTGATACCCCTGGCACAGCCATCCGTCGGGAGGTGAGCATGGAAGTCCGCGAACGTGTCCGCGGTGTAGTTTACGACCTGAACGTTGCCAAGATCACGGTGCAGAGCGTGCCGGACCGGCCGGGCGTCGCCGCCACGCTGTTTGAGCCGCTGGCGGCCGCGGGAGTCAGCGTGGACACCATTGTCCAAAACGCCAGCATTGACCGGACGACCGACCTCTCGTTCACCGTGGCTCGCACCGACGTGCGGCGCGCGCTGGAGGTAGTAAAACCTGTGGCAGAGCGCATCCACGCCAGGGGCGTTACATCCAACGATGCGCTGGGCAAGGTGAGCATCGTGGGCACCGGCATGCAGTTCGCGCCCGGTTACGCGGCGCGCATGTTCCGCACGCTGGCCGACGCCGGCGTGAACATTGAGATGATCACCACCTCTGAGATACGCATCACGTGCATCGTGAACGAGGCCCAGGTGCACGAAGCGGTCCGCACGCTCCACCGGGCCTTCCGGCTGGAGGCGTCGGGCGCGTCCAAGTAGGCCCAAGTAGGCCCAAGTAGGCATAGGAGATAGAAGACGGTGCTGCGTTCGCTTGACGGGATTCACCCGCAGGTCCACCCCAAGGCATTTGTCAGCGAGGCCGCCTACGTCGTCGGCGACGTAGAGATCGGTGAGGACAGCAGCGTGTGGCCCGGCACCGTCATCCGCGGTGACACGGGGAAGATCCGCATCGGCAAAGGAGTGAACATCCAGGATAACAGCGTGGTGCACAGCGATGCGGACGCTGAGTACGGCGACTACGTCACGGTGGGGCACGGCGTGGTCTGCCACGCCCGCAAGGTGGCCAGCCACGTGCTCATCGGGAACGGTGCCGTCGTCAACGACGGCGTGGAGATCGGCGAGTACTCGCTCATCGCGGCGGGCGCGGTGGTGCTGGAGAACGCGAAGATTCCTGCCAACTCCCTGGTTGTCGGTATCCCGGCCCAGGTGAAAGACCAGACCCTTGAGCGCCACCACGCGCTCATCAAGCAGACCGCCGAGATTTACGTGGAAAAAGCGCGGCGCTACCTCAAGAACCAGGGACTGGGTCGCAGCTAGGAGGGCGGCTTCAGACCGTGCTGGGTGTGCAACTGCCGGATCATGTCAGGCGTGAACTTGTTCAGCTTGACCAGACGCACGGTGTTGCGGATCACAGGCGGCACCATCAAGCGCGCCTCCGCGTCACTCTCCGCCTCCACTACGATCCACGCTTTGTGCACCCCCGCCATGCAACCCCACTCGGCATTCGTCAGGAAGTGAGCGCCGGCCTGCAAGAACGCGCCAAGCATGCGGAGGCACGCGTCCGGCGCGGGGTCATGGTCCGACTCAATGACATAACGCGGCACTGTACACTTCTCTCGGTGACATCTTCCAAAGAGACGCGTCCGGTATACCCCGCTGGTGCGTAGTCAGGACTACATCCGCTCCGGCGCGGACATGCCCATGAGGCTCAGACAGCGCGCAAGGCCGACCCGGGAGGCGTCCATCAGCTTCAGACGCGCCTTGGTGAGTGCCTCGTCCTCCGTGATGACGCGGCACCGATCATAGAACCAGTGGAACGCGGTCGCCAGCTCCAGCGCGTAGTGAGGAAGGTGATGGGGCTCCAGGCTGCGCGCCATGGAGGCCATGAGCTCCGGCAGCTCGAGCAGCCTCCGGATCAGGTCCAGCTCCTCCGGCGCCGTCAGCAGCGCCACGTCCCCGTCCTCAAAAGACTGGATGCCACGTTCCTGCGCGTTGCGAAGGATGCCGGCGATACGCGCGTGCGCGTACTGCAGGTAGTACACCGGGTTCTCCTGCGATTGCTGCACCGCGAGATCCAGGTCAAACTCCATCTGCGCCTCCGGCGAGCGGGCGAGGAAGAAGTAGCGGCACGCGTCCGGGCCGACCTCCTCCACCAGCTCCCGCAGCGTGACCAGCTCGCCGGTCCGCTTGGAAGCGCGCACGACCTCGCCCTTGCGGCGCAGGGTGACCAGCTGCGCGATGATGATGGTGAGACGGCCCGGGTCCGTGCCGAGCGCCTCCACCACCGCCTTGACGCGGTTGACGTGCCCCTGGTGGTCGGCGCCCCAGATGTCTATCACGCGCTCAAAGCCGCGCGCCTTGAACTTGTTGTAGTGGTACGCCGCGTCCGACGCGAAGTACGTAGGCGTCCCGGCGCTGCGCACCAGCACGCTGTCCCGGTCGTCGCCCAGCCGGGTTGAGGTGAACCACGTGGCGCCCTCCCGCTGCTCCACGTGGCCGCCGTCACGCAGCAGGCCCATCGCCTTGTCATAGGTGCCGTCCGCGAAGAGAGTGCGTTCGCGGAACCAGATGTCAAACGTGACGCGGATCGCTTCCAGGTCCGCGCGGATGGCCGCCAGCATCTCCTCCAAGCCGATCGCCCCGAGCTGCCCAACGGCCTCCCGTTCGGGAAGATGCAGGTAGCGGTCACCATGCTGCTGGGCAAGCTGCTGGCCGAGCGTGGCGAGGTACTGGCCGCGATACCCCTCCGGTGGCAGCTCCGCGGCCTGGCCGAGCGCTTGCTGGTAGCGCACGTAGAGCGAGCGGTAGAACAGGTCCATCTGCGTGCCTGCGTCGTTGACGTAGTACTCGCGGCTGACCTGGTAGCCGGCCGCATCCAGGACGTTCGCAAGCGTGCTGCCGAGCACAGCACCCCGTGCGTGGCCTACGTGAATAGGCCCGGTCGGGTTCACGCTCACAAACTCCACCTGCACCTTTTCCCCTGAGTCGGCCGGGGCGTTGCCGAAGCGCTCGCCCTCCCTGCGGACGGCCTCCACCTGGCGCTGCAGCCACGACTGGTGCAGGCGGATGTTAAGGAAGCCGGGCGGCGCGACGGCGACCTCCGCGATCTCCGCGCCCTTCCCGACGAGCGGCGCAATCGCCTGCGCGATCTTCATCGGCGCCATGCGGAGCGTGCGCGCCGCTTTCATGGGGAGCGTGCTGGCGAAGTCGCCGTGCTCCGGGTTCTGCGGGCGCTCCACCGTGTCCTCAGGCACCGCGCCTTCCGGGAGCAGGCCCTGGGCCTGAGCGGCGGCAAAGGCGTCACGCAGGCGCTGGTTCAGCAGTTGCTTGATGAACATGGCATCGGAATCTTACCATTCTGCCAGCCTGCCCACAAAGGCGGGCGGGTCACTTTCGTCAGCCGAGCACCAGCTTGGTGGCGACCGCTTTCGCGAGCTCCTTCGGAACGCCGTGGTCCTTGAGCGACTTCCACACGGGGAAATCAACCAGAGCGTTCACCACCTGCAGCGTTTGCGGGTTGGAGGCCCCAGCACTCAGCGCCTCCTGTACAAACGCCGCTCGCATCGTGCTGACCCTGGCGACTGCGGCTGCAAGAGCCGGCACCTGGTGCTGCTCACGGTAGGCCATCGTAAGGAACGGTTCCCCTCGTTCGTAGCAGCCGAACACCTCTTGAAGGAGGCGCTCCATTCGCTGGTTGAGCGATTGAGCGCCGGCGTAGGCCTTCGGGGCGTCTTCGGCTTCCGGGAGCTGCATGGCTGAAAAGGCCAGGCTCACGTAGGTGGAGACGAGTTGGTCCACCGTAGGAAAGTTCCGGTACACGGTCGCAATCGCGTGGTCGGCCTTGCGAGCGATCTCCTCCCACGAGGTGCCCAGCACCCCCTTCTCCTCGTGCAAGGCGAGCGCAGACTCCACGATGCGCCGCTACGTCTCTTCTATAGCGACCGTGCGTTTTCCGAGGTGATACCAGCGCGGAGCCATCTGTTATCCTCTTTGTTTAGCGAAAGAATATCGGTAAATCTATTCCGTAGGAGCCCGTTTTGTCAAGTGCTCTGGTCAACTCGGTCAGCTCAGCTCCGTCGCTTCCGGTGCCGCACGGAGCGCTCTCTCCAGCTCTCCCCCGAGGACGCGGTGCTCCGGTTTGGCAAGGTGCGGGTCATCCGCCAGGAGCCGGGTTGCCTCCTGCCGCGCTAGCTGCACGAGGGCCAGGTCCGAAAGGCGTGCCACGCGCATCGTGGGAAGGCCGCTCTGACGGGTGCCCAGCACCTCGCCCTGGCCGCGCAGGCGCAAGTCCTCCTCGGCCACGCGGAAGCCGTCGGACTCCCGCTCCAGCAGCGTCAGCCGCTCCTGGGCCTCCGGCGATGGGTCGTCGGCGAGCAGGAGGCAGTACCCTGCGTGCTCCCCGCGGCCCACGCGTCCGCGGAACTGGTGCAGCTCCGCCAGGCCGAAGCGGTTGGCGCTCTCAATCAGCATGACCGTGGCGTTGGGCACGTCCACGCCCACCTCCACGACGGGCGTGGAGACGAGGATGTCCATCTCGTGGCTGCGGAACTGCTCCATGGCGGCCACCTTTTCGCGTAGCGGCATGCGGCCGTGGAGAAGCCCCACGCGCAGCTCGGGAAACACCTCCGTGGCGAGGCGCCGCTGCTCCTCCTGCGCCGCGCGCACCTGCAGCGTCTCCGACTCCTGGATGAGCGGGCAGATCACGAACGCCTGACGCCTCTGGGCCACCTGCCGCCGGACAAACCCGTACGCATCGTCGCGCTGGTCGGGGCGCAGCCAGTTCGTTCGCACCTTCTGCCGCCCGGGAGGGAGTTGGTCTAGCACGCTCAGATCCAGGTCGCCGTACAACGTGAGCGCCAGCGAGCGGGGGATCGGTGTCGCGGACATCGCCAGCAGGTGCGGCCTCTCCCCCTTGGCCCGCAGCGCCGCACGCTGCTCCACGCCAAACCGCTGCTGCTCGTCCACCACGGCCAGCGCAAGGCGCGGCAGTTCCACCTCGCCCTGGAGCAGCGCGTGCGTCCCGATGAGGATGTCCACGGCGCCCATGCTCGCTCGCTTTCGCTGTTCCTCCTTGGCGCGCTTCGGCATGCTCCCGAGCAGCAACCCGACCGCGATGGGTTGCGGGTGCGGGTCCAGGTAGATGGTGGTGAGGTACGGCTCCTCCGCCGGACGGGCTAGGCCTTGAAGGAGGCGCGAGACGGTGAGGAAGTGCTGCTCGGCCAGGATCTCCGTGGGAGCCATCAGCGCGGCCTGGTGGCCGCAGACGGCGGCGCCGAGCATGGCGGCCAGCGCCACCACGGTCTTGCCGCTCCCAACCTCCCCCTGGAGGAGCCGGCTCATCGGCACCGGTTTCGCCAGGTCGGCCAGCACTTCGTCCAGCGTCCGGCGCTGCGCAACGGTGAGCTTGAAAGGGAGCGAAGCCAGGAAGGCCTCAACCACAAGACGCGGCGGCTTAAGCACCTGGGCTGCGCCTTCCTGTTGCCACGCTTGCTTGCGGCGCAGCATGGCGAGCTGGGCCAGCAGGAGCTCGTCAAAGGCCAGGCGGCGATGCGCGGCCAGCAGCGCCGCATCGCCCGGCGGGTAGTGGTAGTCGGCCAGCGCCTGCGCTCTCGGCAGCAGGGAGAGACGGGCGAGAAGCGCGTCCGGCAAGCTCTCCGGCAGGCGCGGCAGCCAGGCCGTCAACGCCTCCCGAGCCGCACGGCGGATCGTGCGTTGGGTCAATCCTTCTGTGGAAGGATAGATTGGGAAGAGCCGCCCGTGCCGCACGACCTCCTCGGTTGACTGAAGCACCTCGTAGCCGTTGGCCTCCAGGGTCGGCTGGCCGCGGAACGGGCGGAGGTACCCGGTGACCAGGACGCGGTCGTTGGCGCCCAGATTGCGCGCCACGAACGGCTGGTTGAACCATAGGACGCGGATGTTCCCGCTCTCGTCGCCGACGATCGCCTCCGTGGACTGCGCCTGGCGCGCGCCCAGACGTACGGGCCGGACCTCCCACACGGTACCGATCACCGCCTGCTCCTGCGGCGCCTGCAGCTCCGCGATGCGGGCAGGGACCAGGTGGCGGCGCGGGAAATGATACAGCAGGTCGCGCACGCTCTCTACGCCCAGTGCGTTGAGCTTTTCGGCGACCGCGGAGCCGACACCACGCACCCTGCTCACGGGCGAGTCCACGGAAGGCCCAGGCGCGGGGCGCCGGACGTGCGGCGCCAGGGACGCCGTGGCTTGGCCGACGAGCTTTGTTAAGGAGGGCGCGGTTGGGCTGCTGCCGCTGGCGGTATCCAGCGCCGTGAGTGCCTTGGCGACCCACCCCTCCCGTTCGCGTTGAGCAAGGCGGCCATAAGCGGTGGTGAAAACGCCCGTGGCTTCCAGTCGCGTCACGAGCGCGGCGCTCTCCGTGTCCGTGGCGGCCGCCAGCTCTTCTCGCCAACGCGCCGTGAACGTCTCCAGCCCGCCGAGCACCGCGCGGTTGTCGTACCCCCGCCGCTGCTCAAGCCGGAGGATTCGCGCAAACGCCTCAACCTTGGACGCCACCGTGCCTCCTTGCAACGTCCCTGCTTGTATGGTACCTGATGCCTGGAGTCAGCCTCCATCGCATGGAGGTCATTGCACGCTAGGGAAATCAGTCGTTTTCTGACAGAGTTAGGATGTTACCAACCTCACCCTGGTCCCCTTCTCCATGCTATGGCTTTGTCTCACAATGCTGAAGTCAATGGACACTACGTTCCTAGGAAGAGATGCTCACGTTGGAGGCGTTGCTTGGGAACGCGTTCAGCCATGATAGTCAAAGCCTGCCCTCAGCCAAGCCGAAGGAAACACGGCGAATTCCTCGCAAACGAATTACTGGGCAATGCCCCATGCTATGGAGAGGGGGGTGCTCCCAGCCACGTTCGATGTAAACACGATAGGGGTGTGAGGCCTAATCACTTACCGCATAGAACAGGCTCATGCTGAATCCGCCTAGTTCCGTGGCCAAAGCGCATAAATGGCTCTTCGGGCAACACCTCTGGCGCAAGCAATAAGGCGTTCTTCTTTAAGCTGGCGCCGTTGCGGGTCGCGGGCCGCACGAGGTCGCCCGGTGAACTCGCTGGCGGTGTGTTAGCCTCTGCGCAGCAGCCCCACGCCCAGCGCGCCGGGGCCCAAGTACGTGCCCACCACCGGCCCGATCCTCCCCATCAGCACCTTCCCATCCGGCGTGAAGCGCCGTACGCGCTCCGCCAGCGCCTGCGCCGCTTCCGGCGTCGTGCTGTGGAGCACGCCCAGCTCCTGGATAGGGGCCGCCTCCTCCACCATCGCCACCAGCCTGTCCAGCGCCTTCTGCATCGTGCGGCACCGCTCCACGGGGTGAGCGACGCCGTCCTGGATGGCCAGGACCGGCTTAATCTTGAGGACGTTGCCGAGGAAGGCCTGCGCCTTGCCGATGCGCCCGCCTTTCTCCAGGTACTCCAGCGTGTCCACGACGCCAAAGAAGCGGGCCTGCCCCATGGCGCGGCGCGCCTCCTCCACGACCTGCGTGGCGGTGCCGCCCGCCTTCGCCACGCGCGCAGCCGCGAGCGCAATAAGCCCCAGTCCCAGCGATGCCTGCTGCGTATCCAGAACGTCCACGGGTCGGGCCCCATCCAACAGCTGCACCGCCTGGAGCGCCGAGTTGTAGGTGCCGCTGAGCTTGGCGGAGATGTGCACGGACACGATCGCGTCCGCGTCCCGCGCCAGCCGCTGGTACGCCTCCACGAACGCCCCGGCGGACGGCTGCGACGTCGTCGGCAGCCTCTTGCTGGCGACGAGGCGGGCGTAGAACGCGTCCGGGGTGATGTCCACGCCGTCGCGCAGCGTCTCGGTGCCGAAGTGGATGTTCAGCGGCACTACGGTAAGCCCCGCTGCGGCCGCAACGTCATGCGGCAGGTCTCCGGTGCTGTCGGTGACAACGCGTACGGTCATGCTGTCACTCAACCGAGACCAGGTAAGCGTAGTACGGCTGTCCGCCGGGGACCAGCTCCACCTCCAGGCCGGCGACACGCTGGCGAAGGGCCTTCGCGTCCGCCTGCGCCTGCGCGGCGGTGAGCTCGCCGCCCCAGTACAGCGTGACAAGTCCGCCTTCGCCGACGCCGGCCCGCCCCACAAGCTCCAAGAGCACCGCCTGGCGCTCGGCGCCCACCGCAACGAGCCGGTCATCCAGCAGGCCCATGAAGGCGCCAGCCGGCACGTCCCGGCCGCCCACGTTCGCTGCGCGCACGGCGGCCACCACCTCGCCGGAGCGGACGGATGCGCGGGCACGCTCCATCGCGGCCAGGTTCGCTTCCAGCCCCTGCTCCGGATTCGCGGCGAGCATCGCGGCGATCCCCTGTGGGACGGAGCGCGCAGGCACCACGCGGAGCGAGTGCTTGGAGAGCTCCACGGCCTGCTGCGCCGTCCGGACAATGTTGGGGTTATTCGGGAGCAGCACGACCGCGTCGGCGTTAGCGTCCGCGGCTGCGTCCAGAAGCTGCTGGCAGCTGGGGTTCATCGTTTGCCCGCCGGGGACCACCACAGCGCCCATCTGGCGGAACAAGCGCTCAAGCCCGTTGCCCGACGCGACGGCCACGACCGCCATCGGCGTCCTGGGCCGCTCGGCGCGGCGGGCCAGGACGAACCCCCGGTGCTGGGCGTCAATGTTCTCCACCTTCAATCGGTCCAGCGCGCCCACGCTCCGCGCGTACGTGAGCACCGATTCTGCCTGCTCGCTGTGCAGGTGCACCTTCGCCAGCCGCTCGTCGCCGATGATGACCACCGAGCCCGCTTGTCCCGCGAGCTCGGTGCGCAGCGTGTCAAGGCTCACCCTAAGCCCCTCCAGCGTGAACTGCACGCAGTTGCCGTAGCGCTCCTCATCCGTGGCGGTCAGGAACGATTCGCGCACGAGGCCAAGGCCGTTGCGCGGCATCGCGAGCCGGATCACCGCCGGGTCTTTGCCCTCCAGCGCCAGAGCGCCCGCGCGGAGCATGAGCGCGATACCCTGGCCGCCCGCGTCCACGACGCCTGCCTGCTTGAGCACGTCCAGCAGGTCGGGGGTCTTCCGGACCGAGAGCGCGGCCGCGCGCGCGGCGGCACGGAGCACCGCGTGTGGCGTGCTTGCTGGGCGGTCTGCGGCCCGCAGGCCGGCGCGTCCGGCCTCCCGCATGACCGTGAGCATCGTCCCTTCCACGGGGTTGCCGACCGCTTTGTACGCGCTCGCTGTCCCCTCCTCAAGCGCATCGGCGAGCTCCCCAGCAGAGGCGGCGCGTTTGCCGGCGAAGACGAAGGCTATTCCTCGGAGGAACTGGGAGGAGATGACGCCGCTGTTCCCGCGCGCGCCGAGGAGAGCCCCCTTAGCCATCGCCTCGGCGACCCCCTCCAGCGCGTCGTCGGGGCAGGCCTCCACCGCCTCGTGGACCGCGCGCATCGTGAGCAGCATGTTGGTGCCCGTGTCGCCGTCCGGCACCGGGTACACGTTCAGCGCGTTCACCGCCTCCGCGTTGCGTTCCAAGACCGTCACAGACGCGCGGCAGAAGAGGCGGAGGTCCTCGCCGCCAAACGTGGACCGGACGACCGGGGCTTGCTTGGTTGTTGTTGCAGCCAGGAGCGGCCTCCGATAGTGTCCTTGCGGTTTCGGCAGGGCTATGCTAACCTGGCTCAGATTCTAACGCACCCCGTAAGTACCGTCAAAAGGTGAAGCCGTGGCCAAATGTGGAATCTGCGGAAAAATCGGCGTCATGGGACGCAACGTAAGCCACTCCAAGCGGCATACGCCCGCCCGCTGGCTGCCGAATGTGCAGCGCCACACCATGGTGGTTAACGGCGCGCGGGTCCGCGCCTATGCCTGCACCCGGTGCCTGCGCACCCAGATGAAACCGTCTAGGACGCGGGCGCGGACCACACCCGCTTAGGCTGGTCTTCCCTCCATGCCCCCTCCTTCATGCTCCTTCCCTCTTACGAGTCGTCGAAGAAAAGAAGAAAACGGGTCGCGCAAGGTCCGTTTCCGGCATAGCAGCACCGGCTCTCCAGCCCCACAAGAACCGTCTTTTGCCTCTGTGCAGTCCTGCTGTACGGCGTTGTACGCCAACCCCTGTAGGGTTGACAGGGGGCAGCCGTTCCCCTACAATTTTTCCGGTCGTTACCGTGTGCACGGCTTCCAGGCCGGGCGCCAAGTACACTGGGGGGCGTGGATGGCAAAGTACACCAAGCGGGAAGCACAGGAATGGGCGTCGGCGACCCTGCGGGGCGAGTGGACCACGCTGATGACCCCCTTCACACCCGACGACCGTGTTGACGAGCAGGCGTTGCGCCATAACATCCGCCATATCCGCTCGCTCGGCACGCAGGGCGGCGGCTGCGCCTGGGGCATGGGCGAGTTCTGGAGCCTGACCCGCGAGGAGCGGCTGCGCGTCATGGACGTTACGGCGGACGAAGCTGCGGGCAGGTGGCTCATCGCCGCGCACGTCACCCACACCTCCTACAAAGACGCCCAGGAGCTTGCGCGCCACGCCGAGGAGCGCGGGTTTGACCTGCTCGTCCTCGCCGCGCCGTACATGGCGACCAAGACGGAAGACCAGGTGGTGGAGTTCACGCGGCGCGTGGCCGAGAGCACCAGCCTGGGCATCATGTTCTACAACTCGCCTCAGTTCGGCATTGTGATGAGCGCCAAGGGTCTCCAGCGCCTCTGCCAGATCCCCAACGTCGTTGGCGTGAAAGAGGCGAGCTTTAACCGCGACCTGTCGGTGGAGACACACCTGCTGCTGGGCAAGCAGAAGCTCATCAGTACGCCGGACGAGTGGATCTACTGGAAGGGTAAGGAGCTAGGGTTCAATCAGCAGGTGATGTTCGCCAACACGTCCGACTGGCGCTTTGACCTGCCGGGCCGGAACCACTACGTGCGGTTCGTGGACAAGGCGTCGCGCGGCGAGTTGGACACCGAGTCGTACGACCTGCACATCCGCCCGGTGAAGACGGTCTCGGACGCGTGGTGGGGGAGGACGGTTAAGAAGTTCGGCGGCGCATTGCCCGTGGCGCTCTGCAAGTACTGGGGCGAGCTGATGGGGCTGCGGCACGGCGACCCGCGGCTGCCGCTCGGGCCGTTCACGGAAGAGGAGAAGGCGGAGCTGCGGCGTGACTTGCAGGCGGTCGGGCACCCGATCACGCAGAGGTGACTTTGCCTCAAATGATACACAGCTTCCCAGACGGTTCACTCGTGATAGCTCCATGAAGGGTGGCCATTCTTCTCGGGAATGGCGCTCTTCGTCCTCTCCATACGATGGAGAGGGGGTTAGGGGGGTGAAGTACCCATGATGCTGATGGTGAGCGTCCAGAACCTTCCGGAAGCGCTTGAGGCGCTGCGCGGGGGCGCGGACATCGTGGACATCAAGAACCTTCAGGAGGCGCTCGTCGGCTCGGCGCACCCCATGGTGGCCAAGGAGGTCCGGGCGATAGCGCCGCCGGAGAAGCACGTGAGCATCACTCTGGGCGTGGTTCCCAACCAGGCCGGCACGGTGGCGATGGCGTGTTACGCGGCGGCCCAACTCCATGCCACGTCTGTCAAGGTGGGCTTCATGAAGACCGACTACGCGTTGGCCGTGGTTGTCCTGCGGGAGTGCAAGAGGGCGCTGGAAGGCTCCGAGACCAAGCTCATCGGCTCGCTCTTCGCGGACAATCCGCTGTACGGCGGCCTGGACGCGCGCCAGACGGTGGCGATGTGCAAGGAGGGCCGCTGCGACGGTTTCCTCGTTGACACGCTCACCAAGGACGGGCGCAACCTGTTTGACTTCATTCCGGAGCGGGAGCTGCGCGGCATGGTCATGGAGGGGAAGGAGGCGGGGATGAGCACCGCCCTCTCCGGCCACCTCCGTCTGCAGGACCTGGACGCGCTCGCGCGCTGCAACCCCGACATCGTCGGCGTGCGCGGCGCGGTGTGCCAGAAGGGTGACCGCGTTACCGCGGTGGCGTGGGAGGCAGTGGCGGAGTTCCGCCACCAGCTCCTGCTGCGCCAGACCGGGGAGGTGGCGGTCCGCGAGGGGCCGTTCACGGCCGCCGCGAACGGCAACGGCTGGGTGGTGATTGACGGGCGGGGCAAGAGCTGCGCGGGGATCATCGCCGCGCTCAGCGAGCAGATGGCCCAAGACAGCCGCGCCCTGGTAGAGGTCATCATCTCCGACGTGCTGAACACGTACGACCTGATCGTCTGGGCGGAGAAGGGCGCGCACCGCATCGTGAGCCAGCGCCGCGAGCCGGACGGCTCCCTAAGGATGCTCGTCCAGCCGTAGCACTACTGCCCTGCCGCAAGCCTACGAGTACCGCACCTCGTACTCATCGTTCAGCAGCAGGAACGGCTCGCCCCACTGCTGCTCGGTGGCCAGGCGCCAGGCCTCACTGGTCTCGGGCGGCATCAGCCGGATCCCCCAGTCCCCGCCGTACACCAGCACCCCCTCGCCGGAGCCCGACTCCTCCACGCGCACCGCGTACGCCGGGCAAGGCGTCCCGCCGCCCGCGCTGGACCAGCCCGTCACCCTGTGGAACGTCGCCGCTCCGCTCCGTGACGCCTTCACGTGCGTGGCCTGCCGCGCGGCCGCCAGCGTGTTGAAGATGAGCTGCGGCATCCCCTCGCAGTTCGGGTTCTCCTCCACCTCAAACATCAGCATCGCCATGCGGGTCGTTACTTCCTTTTCCCTTCAGCGCAACGCGGTTTAGGTGGGTGCCGGCTTGAGCAACCGGGAAGGGGACATGGGATGAGGTGTACAGCAGGGACACCAGCGGGTAAGCCTTACTCCTTGGCCGCGAGCGTCTGCTTCAGCGCCCGGCGCCCGTCCGTAGTCACCAGGTAGAAGTTCTCTGAGTTCTCCTTGGAGCGGCGACGGTCAAGCCACCCCTCCTCCGTGAACCGTGCAAGGTCTCGCCGCAGGTCGCTGTCCTGGAAGTCCCGCTCGTTCACCATCTCCTTGGAGATTACGGCGTAGCTCAGGGGCAACTCGTGCGGCAGCAGGAACTGCGCCAGCCGGTCGCACGTGTCGCCTGAGTAGCCAAGACGTTTGTCCAGATTGCCTACAGCCACGCTTACGTTTCACCGAACATAAAGATGCTCCATTGTAGCAAACAGGCGGACGAGAACCCATAATTAAACGACCAGATTCCGACAAATCTGCTACGTCCAGAAAGGAGACCCTCAATGGAAGTCTTTGAAGCCGTGCGCGCAGTGCTGGCCGTCCGGAAGTACCAGGACAAGTCCGTGCCCTCCGCAACCGTGCGGCGGATCGTGGAGTCAGGGCGGTTAACGGGGAGCAGCATGAACGGACAGCCCTGGCATTTCATTGTCGTGGAGGACCGCAACGCGCTGCGCCAGCTTGGCGAGTTAGTGCGCACGGGGCCATACACCGCGCAGGCGGCCTTCGCCGTCGTCGTGGCGATTGAGCAGACCAGGTTCGCGGTGTCCGACGCGAGTCGCGCCATCCAATCCATGATCCTGACCGCGTGGTCGGAAGGGGTTGGCTCCAACTGGGTGGGCTTTCATGGGATGAGCGAAGAGGTCAAGCCGCTTCTGGGCATCCCGAGCGAGCTGGACGTGCTCGCCATTCTCCCCTTCGGTTACCCCGTGTCAGCCCTCGGCCGCGGCAAGAAGCAACGCAAGCCACTTTCCCAGTTGGCCCACCGAGGGCGCTTTGGCCAGCCCTTCGCCTGAGGTTTGGCCGCTTGTATGACTGGCGGACCTGGCTCATTCCGCCCTAACGGCGGGCACGGTCAGACCGGTGGCCCGCACCAGGCGTGCATGTGATACCGTGGAGCACTATGAAGCGCTTGCCCACAGTGTGGTTCCCCATGCCCGCCAGGCTTTACTACGGTTGGGTCATCGTCGCTGTGGCGCTGTTGATGAATATGGCGGCGGCGGGCGCGAATCCCGTCGTGTTTTCCTTCTTCATCTCACCCATGAGCACCGATCTTGGATGGAGCCGCAGCTCCCTCACGTGGGCGGTCACGTTCCAACTGGTGACCGGAGGCGCAATCGCGCCGCTGCTCGGCATGCTGGTCGACAAGATTGGCGCGCGATGGCTAGGCGTCATGGCGGGACTCATCGCCGGCGTGTCCATCATGAGCCTTTCGTTGGTCCATCATCTGTGGATGGTGTATGCGCTGTTCGCCCTCTCGGGAGCTGGCGGTTTTGGCGGGCCCGGCGCCGCGCTCCTCACCATCGTGCCTGTGGCGAAGTGGTTCCAAGTCAAGCGGGGCCGCGCGGTGGCGATCGCTTCGGTGGGGATGCCGGCGGGAACGGTCCTCTGCATCCCCCTGGCGCAGTGGCTGATTAGCGCCTACGGATGGCGCACCGCCTGGGTCGTCTTCGGGGTCGTGGTCAGCGCCGTGGTGATCCCCGCCTGCGGGCTGTTCATGCGCAAGGTCCCGGAAGACCTGGGACTGAAGCCTGACGGTGTTACGGACACAGCATCGCCAGCCCAGGCAGCGAAGGCGCGACCAAGCCTCGCCACTGCGGAGAACTGGAGCGCGAAACAGGTGCTGCGCAGCCCTACGATGTGGCTCGTCCTCGTCGCCATGGCGATGGCTGGGATGGTGCTCAATGGCACGCTGATCTACCGCGTTTCGTTCTGGGAGGATATCGGGATGTCTCCTGGACTCGTTGCGTTCGGCACGGCGTTGGATCCCTTCACGGTCGTCTTCTCCGGAATAGCGTTCGGCCTTGTCGCGGAACGGTTGGTCATTCGCTACCTGGGGCTCATTGGCGGTGTCGGTTTCGGGCTCGCGATGCTGCCGATGGTGTTCGCCACAAGCCACGCGTACTCGATCGCCGCACACGGGGTGATTTGGGGGGCGAGCGCCGGAGCCTACATTACCGTCAACAACCTCGTCTGGCCGAACTATTTTGGCCGAAAGTCCCTGGGGACAATCCAGGGCATTGTGCTTCCCGTGACGGTGCTGGCCTCCGGATTGGGCGCGCCGCTTTACGGCTACCTGCTCGACTCTGGCATCAACCCGCGGGTGGTGTGGACCGGAACTTCCGTGGTGTTCGCCGTGGTCGGGGCCCTGTTGCTCCTGGCAAAGCGACCACGGCTTAGCAAGGCGGTATCCCGAGCTGGCTAGCTACCCCTGCCCCCGTGGCCTGTACTGCAGCGCCTCCGCCAGGCCCGCCGTGAGTTAGGATGAAGGGCGATAGGCTGTGGGGAAACCGTTGTGGCAGAAGGCGTAGATGGGGCGCTTGCCGGAGTAGCTGCACTGGAACAAGCGAGGCTCACGAGAACAGCAAGAACACTCCCAATTCCTATTAGCAGCCTTGACACTATGCCATCCTCCCCTTGCGTTCCAATGCCCCGTCCGCCGCGATGAGTAACGTGCCGGTCTTTCTGGCGGAAAGCCTGCCCCGGCGAAAAGCCGTGGGCCGGAACCTCGAGACTGTTCCCATCCAGCCCGTACTTGGACACCGGCCGGAGCTCGTTCTGAGCAACGTCGAAGCGCTGGTGTGACGGCCGACTGTCCCTGGACGTCTAACCGCGCGTCCGCGCCACCACGAACTGCTCGTCCACGAACCACAGCCCCTTGTGCCGCTCCAGCACCTCTTGCGTGGCCTGCAGGTACGTGGGCTTTCCCATCGCCTCTTGCAGCCTCTCGTCCTCGATCTGCGCCACGTACACTGCCGCGTTCCACGCCGCTAGCAAGGTAGAGAAGTTGACCTTGCTGTTCACCTCGGTCGGGCGCATGTGCAGCACGTACCGGAACTCGGCCTGCTCGTCCGGGTAGTCCAGGTACTGGAGGCCCGGCAGCGCGTCGCCCATCTGGGCCTGGAGCTCCCGCAGCAGCTCCCACCGCGGCGTCTGGAACGGGTTCTCGTCCGGCCACACCTTGCGGATGATCTCCATCCCCGGGTCCTTTCCCGTGGACTGGATACACACCATCCGGCCCCCGGGGGCGAGCGCGAGCGCCAGCGGCCTGAGCACGTTCTGCACCTTTGCGGATGCCGGCAGCCGCGCCCGGTACGGCTGCGAGACGATGACCAGGTCGTACACCAGGTCTCGGTCGCCCTTGCGCGGGATGACCGGCCCAAGCGGCCACCTCTGGTCCTCGCGGTATAGCACGAGCACTGCAGGCCGCGCGTACACTAGGTTGCCGGTCTTCTCGTTGGGCACCGACCGCCACATCTGGCGCATCGTTGGCTCCAGCGCCTTGAGCTGCTCGTCAAACTGGTACGCGGAGTCGCCCTTCAGCGGCACGTCAAGCCACGCCAGCTTTGCCTGCGCCTCCTCCGACCTTGGTTGCAGCGACGGCGCTTCCGAGTAGAACATGTTGGTCAGCACCAGGACGGTCTGGGGGTGCTCGTGAAAGCGGTCCGCCATCTTTTCCAGGCTGATCCGCATGTCCTCCTCGCTGATCTCCTTCGCGACCACCAGGAAGGGGACGGTGGGGAACCGCGCGTGCAGGTAGCGCATCACCCGCATCAGCACCGTGGCGTCACCCATGCCCGCATCAAACACCCGCAACGCTGGAGGCGCCGGCTGTAACCGTTCCGCTTCCTTGGCTATCCGCTCCGCCACCACCCGCTTCTCGCTGCACGTCGTTACGAACAGCAGGTATTTCTCCCGGTTGTCAAAGAACCGGAACGGCTGTTGTCCCTCTTCTTTATTCGCCACGGCCCGCCTCGAGTAACAGGCTGTAACAGGCGCCCCACTATAGGAACAGTCCTTTGCGGGTGTCAATGGGAGGAGAGGTTTGAGAGGGAGGGGCTTCGCGCGAGCGGGTCAGAGCGAGAGGCGTGTCCGAGAGGTCGCCGTCGTCTAGTTGAACGAGGTGTGCGCCAGGGGGCCCGCCTCGCGCACCCAGACGCGGGCGGCGGCCTGGTAACCGAGTGCGCTTTCGCCCGCCGCGTTGGAGAACACCAGCACCCCGCGGAACTGGCCCGTCTCAACAATGCGCAGCTCTTCCTCGGGCAGCACCCGGTGCTCAATCAAGAACCGCAGCAGCTCCTGGTCCTCCTCAGGCACCCGCGCCACGATGTACCGGCCGCCCTTTGCAGCCTGGTCCAGCGTCAGCGTCTTACCGGGCGGCGGCTTATAGTTGCTGCCGGGGATCGGCCACCCGAACGGGCACGTCGTCGGATTGCCCAGCCGCTTGGCGATAAGTCGTTCCAGATCTGGCGAGATCGCGTGCTCCAGCCGATGCGCCTCAATGTGCGCCTGGTGCAGGTCCAGCCCCAGGATGTCCACCGCCATCCGCTCCGCCAGCCGGTGCCGCCGGACCATCCCTTCCGCGAGCACCTGGCCTCGCGGCGTCAGCTCAATCTCCTTCTTCGCGTTCAGTGTCACCAGCTGCTCCCTGGCCATTCGGCGCAGCATCCCGGCCACCGTCGGCAGCGACGTGCCGAGCAACTCGGTGGGCGGCAGGTGCCGGATGTGGTCCGCGAGCTGTGCGATCGTCGGACGCCTCCCCTCCTCCTGGATCAGGTACAGCGAGAGCAGGTAGTTCTCCGCGACGTGCGATACCCGCTCGTGCGGCGCTTCCGTCCGCTCCTTGATCAGCAGTCCGCCCTTCCTCGGCATATCGGCTACACGCCTTCTTGGAGCCGGCGCTGCACCATCGCCACCAGCTCGTGCGAGGCGGGGCCCGCTGTCTCCCCGTCCACAAAGCACAGCGGGGGATGCGCTGGGTTCAGCCGCACCGCAACCCGTGTTCCCACCGGGTATCGCTCCGTGTGCGGCATGCTGCAGTGAAGCCGCAGCGCGGGGCCTATGGCAACCTCATACAAATAGGTCGCCCCCTGGAACACCCTGCCCGCCACGTGGCCCGTTCCGCCGTCGGACGGCTCCAGCAGCAGGTCGTCGGGCCGCACCATAACCTCCACCTCGCCTGCGGAAACTGGCCCGCGCTGGGCGAGCGCACCACCCACGCGTCCCAGCCCGACAAAGTCCGCCATCCCCATGAAGCGCGCCACGAATCGGCTTGCGGGCGTGTGGAAGATGCGCTCCGGCGTGTCTATCTGCTCCACCTTGCCATCCCGCTGCACGGCGATCAGGTCGCCCATCAACAGCGCCTCCTCCTGATCGTGCGTGACCAGGATGGCGGTCGTGCCGCTGGCGCGCAAGATGTCCCGCACCTCGGCCCGTACCTGTGCGCGGAGGTTGGCGTGGAGGTTGGAGAACGGCTCGTCCAGCAGCACCACTTGCGGCCTCGGCGCCAGCGCGCGAGCCAGCGCGACTCTCTGCTGCTCCCCGCCGGACAGCTCGTGCGGCCTCCGCTGCTCCATGCCCCTCAACCCCACCAGCGTCAGCAGCTCCCGCACCCGCTCCGGCCGGCGCTCGCCCTTCACCAGCCCGAACGCCACGTTCTCCGCCACCGTGAGGTGCGGGAAAAGCGCGTAGTCCTGGAACACCATGCTCACCCGGCGCTTCTCCGGCGGGGCAAAAGCCCCCGGCCCCGCAACCACTTGCCCGCCGAGGCGGATCACCCCGGCATCCGGGCGCTCGAACCCTGCGATAAGCCGCAGCGTCGTGGTCTTCCCGCAGCCGCTGGGACCGACCAGCGCCAGCAACTCCCCCTCCTGTACGGAAAAGCTCAACCCCTCCACGCCCCTGGTGGAGTCGTACCACTTGCTGGTCTCGTGCAGCGAGAGGACGGTCCTCTCCGCGGTCAGCTCTCCTTCGTTTGGTCGCATAGCCGTGTCAGTATACGGGAGCTTGTGTGATTCGGAAAGCGACACGCTCACGGCTGCCCTCCTCGGGTCTTTTTCTGCTGGACTCGCTGCTCAAGCAGCACCACCAGCGCCATCGGCACCGCCGAGACCGCAATCAGCAGCAGCGCGGCCGCCGCCGCCTTTGCCAGATAGCCGTTGCTCGTCGTGGACCAGATCTCCGTGGCTAGGCTGTTGAACCCAACGGGGCTCAGCAGCAGCGTAGCGGGCAGTTCCTTCATCGCCGTCAGGAACACGAGCGCCGCCCCCGCGAGAAGCCCTGGACGCATCAACGGTAGCGTCACCGTCGCCAGCGTTTGCAGCGGGCGGCGCCCCAGCCCGCGCGCCGCCTCCTCCATGCGTGGGCTCACCTGCAGCAACGATGAGCGCACGGTCCCCAGCGCCTGGGGCAGGAACAGCACTACGTACGCGAACACCAGCAACAACACCGTCTGGTACAAGATCGGCGCGTAGTTGGCTCCGAAGAACACGAGCGCCAGCGCCACCACGATCCCGGGCAGCGCAAATCCAAGGTATGCGGCGCGCTCCAGCACCGCGCTCACGCGGCCGGCGTACCTCACCGCGAGGAACGCCACCGGCACCGCGGCCACGACGGCGACCGCCGCCCCGAGGCCGGAGACGTAAACCGAATTCCGGGCCGCTCCCCACACCAGGTTCAGCGGCTCCCCGGCGCCCGCGCTCTTCGCCAGCCAGTAGCCGAGCACGGCCAGGGGAACCCCAAGGCTCAGCAGCACGACCAGCCCGCAGAAGCCCAGCGCGGCCCACCGCCACCTTCCGAGCCGTACGGTTCGCGCGGGCTTCACCGTCCCGACCGTGCTCCGGTAGTACCGCGCTTGCCCTCGGAAACGGGCCTCCAGCGCAAGGATGCACCCGGTAATGGCGACGAGCACCAGGGCGAACACCGCCGCCAGCGTCCGGTCAAACGACCCCTCGTACTGCAGGTAGATCTGCTGCGTGAACGACTCAAACCGCAGCAACGACACGGCCCCGAAGTCGCTCAGCGCGTAGAGCGCGACCAGCAGCCCGCCGGCCGCAATCGCCGGCCTCAGCTGGGGCAGCGTCACCCGGAAGAACGTTCGCCACGCCCCCTGTCCCAGGCTCCGGGAGGCCTCCTCCAGCGCCGGGTCATGCCCCCAGAGCGCCGCCCGGACGGTCAACAGCATATACGGGTAGGTGAACAGCGTCAGGGCCAAGGCCGCTCCCGCAAAGCCGTACAGGTCGGGCATGCGCTCCACACCAAGCGGCCCCGAGAGCAGCTTTTGCAGCAGGCCGTGCGGTCCAAACGCCGCGATGATGACGAACGCCCCCACATACGATGGGATCACCAGAGGAACCGCAGTCAGCACAGCCCACACGCGCCGCAGCGGCAGGTCCGTTCTCACGGTGAGCCACGCCAGCGGCACGGCCAGGAGGGTAGCGCCGGCAGTCACCGTCCCCGCCAGCAGCACCGTCCGCCCAAGCACGTGCAGCGTCCGCTGGCGCGCCAGGAGATCCCATGCCTCTTCTCCGGCCCCCACCGTGCGGATGACCAGGTACACGAGAGGCAACGCCATCGCGGCGGCCAGCAGCGCGGCCGGCGCCCACACAACGGCGGGCGGCCACGGTCTTGGCCCGCCACCGCCTCCCCGTTGCGACAGCGTCCTTGTTCGCCCCTCGGCTCCGGCCAGCTCTGTCACGGCTATAAGATTCCTAGCTCCCGTAAGATCTCGAGCGTTCCATCAAGGTCCTCCAGGTCGCTCAGGACAAGGTTGGGCGACTTGAGTTGAGAGAGCGGCACAAGCTTAGGGTGCGTCGGAATCCCGGGCGCCAGCGGGTACTCAAACGCGTCATCCGGCGAGTCCCCCGCGAAAAACCTCTGTGCCTTGTCCGCCAGCATGTACCCCAGGAGCTGCACCGCCCCGTCCTGGTGTTTGGAGCTCTTTAGGACGCCGGCGCCCGCCACGTTGATCATCGCCCCCGCATCTCCCGCCCGCGGGGAGTAGTTCCGCGCCGCAAAGGACGGCCCCTGCTCCTTCAGCTGCGCGTACAGGTAGTAGTGGTTCACGAACGCCACGTCCACCTCACCGGCGGCCACGGCCAGCAGCGCCGTTGTGTTGTTCCGGTACGCCTTGGGTTCGTTCGCCTGGATACCCCTCAGCCACTCCCGCGCCCTGTCCTCGCCCTCCAGCACGCGCAGCGCCGTCACGAACGCCTGGAACGACCCGTTGGTGGGCGGCCAGCCGATCCGCCCTTTCCACGTGGGCTCGGTGAACCCCCAGATGGAGTCCGGCAAGTCCTGCTCCGTGAGCTTTTGGGTGTTGTATGCCACCACACGCGCGCGTCCTGTTATGCCCACCCACTGCCCCTTGGGTGAGCGGAACCGCTTCTCCACCCGCTCAAGCACCGAGTCCGGCAGCTCTAGGAACAGGCCCTTCTTGGCTACCGCGCCCAGCGCCCCCGCGTCCTGCGCCCAGAACACGTCTGCCGGGCTGTTTTTCCCCTCCTCCAGGATGGTCGCCGCCAGTTGGGCCGTCTCGCCATAACGCACCTGCACCTTGACGCCCGTGTCCTCCTCAAACTGCGTGATGATCGGCCCCACCAGCTCTTCCGCTCGCCCTGAGTACACCGTAAGCTGCCCCGAGTCCTCATCCCCTACACAAGCGGCCAGTGCCACCACGGCCAGAAGGGTTGCAGCTAGGGTTACGAGCAGAGAGGCTCGACTCCAGGCGAACCTGTGAGGCCATGCGTGGAACACCGTTCCTCCCCTGTCGGCTAACAGCGCCAGCCTGCCACGGCAGACCCGCTCCTCCCGTGCTCAGGGCTTCCCCCACTCACCCCTCTGCCTCGCGGCAGCCGCATACCCACACGTCAGCTGCGCAAGTAGCAACTCTGTTGCCATATGTCTATCCAGGGTGCTTTCGATAGAGTAGATACTTCCTTGAGAGCTTGTCAACACATAGAGTTGAGGGGTTTCTCGGCGAAACGTTACAATATCATGTGCCATGGATTCCAGGCTGTTCAGGGGAAACGGCTTGAATCCATGTCTTGGCCTTAGCATTAAAGCCCGTGTTATCGGCATAAATATCAACCCAGTGGGGTAATAACCTAAGTAAGTAGAGAGTCGAAATGCTTGGGAGTGCATACTTATCATTCTGCGATGTATTGCGAAAATAGATCTTGTAATAACGGGCCGGCTGGCTGATTACTGGACACTCTGGCTATCCTCAGGAACCGTCCGCCTTTGAACACGAGCGCAGGCGTAACTCTTGCGTCCGCTGCCGCGAAACGTGGTATCCTTAGCCCAGCCTGCCAGACGTCAAGAATGCCTAACTCGCGCCCGTTCTGGTGAACAAACAGAAAGGACCGCTTCGGTTGCAACCGCTCCTTCAGCTCGCGGCCCAGCACGCCCGGCGCAAGACCCCCTTCCTGCTGCTGGACAGCGCCATCCTGTGCCAGCGCGCTCAGGAGTTCCTCGCTTTTTCCGAACGGTGCAGCACCTTCTACGCGGTCAAGGCCAACGCTGCCCCCAAGCTCCTCAAGCTGCTCCACGAGCTGGGCCTTGGTTTTGAGGTCTCCTCCGAGCCGGAACTGAAGCTTCTCCTCGCCCTGAACGTGCCGCCAGAGCGCATCATCACCAGCAATCCCATCAAGGCCCACGGTTTCATCAAGGCGATGGCCGCGCTGGGTGCGCGCCGCTTCGTGTTTGACTCGCAGGTGGAAGCGCAGAAGCTTGCTCGCCTCGCCCCTGGCAGCCAGGTCCTTGTCCGCCTCGCGGTGGACAACTCCGGCAGCGCCTGGCCTCTCGCCGACAAGTACGGCGTGGACCTGGACACCGCCCCCCGCCTGCTCGCCTACGCCCGCTCCCTCGGCCTCGTGCCCGCTGGCGTCGCGTTTCACGTCGGCTCCCAGTGCACCAGCCTGGAGAGCTGGCAGAACGCCCTTGAGCGCGCCTCACGCCTCTGGTCTCTTGCGCGGGACGACGGTATACAGCTCCGTCTGCTGAACATCGGCGGCGGCTTTCCAGCCCATCACCAGGAGGCAGTCCCGTCCGTGGCGGAGATATTCGCCTTCGTCTTCGAGCGCGTCGCGCGCCTCTTTCCGCCTGGCGTCCAGCTTGAGGCTGAGCCGGGCCGCGCCCTTGTCGCCGATGCGGGCGTGCTGGTCACCTCGGTCATCGGCAAGGCCGTCCGCCCGGAAGGGCCCTGGCTCTACCTGGACGCCGGCGTCTTCAACGGCCTCACCGAGGCGGTTGGCGGCATCCGGTACCGCTTCACCGCGAACACCAACCACGCGGCGCCCGTTCCCTGGACCATCGCGGGCCCCACGTGCGACAGCTTTGACGTGGTCGCGAAGGGTGTCCTGCTGCCGGAGCCCGCTCTCGGCGCGCGGGTGTTTATCTACCCCGCGGGGGCCTACACCACCGTCTACGCCTCTACCTTCAACGGCACCACCGTCCCCAGAGTCCTGCTCGTTTAGCGCCCATGCCGCCCGCTGACTTCCGTGAATGCGACCCCTACTCGCCCATCGTCTACACCTACCCGCGCGTCACCATGCTCCACCGCGAGCGGACACCCTACCAGGAGCTGGAGGTGTTCCAGCACGCTCACTTCGGGCGTGTCCTCGCCCTGGACGGCGTCGTGCAGCTCACCGAGCGGGACGAGTTCCTCTACCACGAGATGCTCGTCCAGCCCGCCCTCCACGTGCACCCGCGTCCACGGGAAGTGCTGATTCTTGGCGGCGGCGACGGCGGGAGCCTCCGCGAGACGCTCAAGCACCCGGAGGTCCGCCGCGTCACGGTCGTGGAGCTTGACGAACGCGTCGTTGCCGTGAGCAAGCGGTTCCTCCCCGCGCTCTCCGCCGGGTTCGCCGATCCACGCGCCCGCGTCGTCCTCGCCGACGCGGCCGCGTTCTTGGAGCGTCCTCCGGTGTGCTACGACGTCATCATCGTGGATTCCACCGACCCCGTTGGCCCAGCGCAAAAGCTGTTCACCCCCGATTTCTACCGCTTAGCCGGGCGCGCCCTCGCCCGCGACGGCGTCTTCGTTGCCCAAACGGAGTCCCTTCTGTTCCACGCGCACCTCGTCGCCGATGTCCAGCGCGCGCTGCGCGACATCTTTCCCATCGTGGACTGCTACGCGCAGCCTCTGGCCACCTACGCGGGCAACTGGTGGACCTTCTCTATCGCCTCCCGGGTGCACAGTCCCCGCCGTCCACGCGCCACCGCGGTGCCGACCCGCTACTACTCTCGCGAGGTGCACCGCCACGCCTTTCTCCCTCGCGCCCTCTACCGGCGCCTCCTTGCCGGCACACTGGAGTGGTAGCGCCGCACGGCGAGTACTTCTGCCCTGAGCCGGCGAACCGGGTCACGTCCAGGGGACTGCAAACCCTCCTTCGGTGGAGTTCACCCTGAGCGAAGCGAATGGGCTCAGGACAGGCCCTCGGGCTCCCCCTTGTGTCATTCTGAGGGAGTCCTTCGGGGGAAGGACGACCGAGGAATCTCCCTCACGGCCTCCGCGTCGCGTTTTGCTATCATGGGATGGGTGACAGGTAAGCAACCGCGTTTCTTGCTCCCTCATGAGAACGCGAACAAGTCCGCAAACCTAAGGACGTGAGTAGCGTGGGTAACGGCTTCCGAGTCGGCTCGGTAATGGGCATTCCCATCATCGTTAACCCAAGCTGGTTCCTCATCCTGTTCATCCTCCTGTTCGTCCTCGCCAGCCAGTTCGCCGGCTTCTTCCCACGCTGGGAGAGCTGGCAGCACTGGGCGGCCGCCGCAGTTACCACCCTCCTCTTCTTCGCCTCCGTCCTCGCCCACGAGCTGTGCCACAGCCTGCTCGCTCGCCGTAACGGCATCCCCGTGAAGGGGATCACCTTCTTTCTCCTGGGCGGCGTCTCCCAGATTGGGCGCGAGGCGAACCGGCCTTCCACGGAGTTCCTCATCGCCGTCGTCGGGCCCCTGTGCAGCCTCGTGCTGGGCGGACTCTTCATCGCCCTCGCCTACGCGGTCAAGCCCGCCAGCGAGCACGCCTGGGGCGTCCTGGCCCTCCTCGCGCAGGTCAACCTCGTACTCGGCGTGTTCAATCTGGTGCCGGCGTTTCCCTTGGACGGCGGGCGCGTCCTCCGCTCGGCCTTGTGGGCGGCCACGCACGACCACGCGAAAGCCACCGTTGTCGCCGCGCGGATAAGCCAGGCCGCGGCTATCGCCATGGTCATCGGCGGCCTGCTCCTCACCCTCTTCGGCGGCGATGCCGGCGGCATCTGGATGGCCCTCATCGGCTGGTTCCTCTTCACATCCGCCACCTCCAGTCTGCGGCAACAGCAGCTTGAGGAGGCCCTCCGGCCGCTCCAGGCGAAGGACATCATGGCCGGCGGCCTGCCCGTCGCCACCGCCGACCGCCCAGCCTCCCAAGCGGTCGAGCAGCTCCTTCTGCCTGTCGGCGCCCCGTGTCTCCTCATCACGGCGGACGGCGTCACGGAAGGCGTGGTAACTCCCGCCGCCCTCAGGAAACTTCCCCGCTCCCGCTGGGCCACCACCCCCATCGGCACAATAGCCGTTCCCCTCTCCCGCTTCCGTACGCTGGCCCCCGGAGAGGCCGCCGTGCTGGCCGTGGAGATGCTCGAGGGCGCCCCGGAAGGCGTGGTCCTGGTTCTGGAAGGCCCCAGCGTCCTCGGGGGCTTAACCCCGGAGGGCGTCAGCCAGCGTCTCCGCGCCATGCAGACCCTCGGCATGCTGGAGCGCTGACCCAAGACCTCCGCGTTGGTGCTACAGCGCACGGACCTAACTCCAGGTGAGCGCATCCCGATGTGGCTGGAGACGCCCCTTCTCCGACTCGGAGAGGGGGATGGGGGTGAGGTCGAATCCGCGCACTCCCAAGTCCCAGATTTTTGCGTAGTAGGTGGATGGGCATGGGTAGTGGCTCTCCACTTCGTCTCCTACGCCGCCCGTCATGGCGTGCTATAATGGCGAACGCTCGGAAAGAGAGCACGAAACGAGGTCCCTCGTGACCGCATCGGCCAAGCTCATCTACATGGACCACGCCGCCACAACGCCGGTGCGCCCCGAGGCGCTGGAGGCGATGGCGCCCTATTTCAACCGCCTCTTCGGCAATCCATCCAGCATCTACACCCTCGCCCAGGAGTCCCGCAAGGTGGTGGACGACGCGAGGGAGCAGGTGGCCCACGTCCTCAACTGCCGCGCCAGTGAGGTCGTGTTCACCAGCGGCGGCACCGAGTCCGATAACGCCGCAGTCAAGGGCGGCGCTCTCGCCCTCAAGCGCGCGGGCAACCACATCGTCACCTCCGCGATTGAGCACCACGCCGTCCTCCACACCTGTGAGCAGATGCGGGAACTTGGCTTTCAGCTCACCATTGTGCCCGTGGACGGCCACGGCCTGGTGGACGCGCGCTCCGTCATTCAGGCCCTTACAGACCAGACCGTCCTGGTCAGCGTCATGCTCGCCAACAACGAGATCGGCGCCGTGCAGCCCGTGGCGGAGATCGCGCGCCTCGTCCACGATGAGGCGCGGCGCCAGGGCCGCACCATCCTCGTCCACACCGACGCCGTCCAGGCCGTGGGCTACCTTCCCCTGGACGTCCGCAAGCTGGACGTGGACATGCTCAGCCTCTCCGCGCACAAGTTCGGCGGCCCCAAGGGGGTGGGCGTCCTGTACATAAAGCGCGGCACACCCTTCGTCCCGCTCCTCGCGGGCGGCGGCCAGGAGCGCGACCGCCGCTCAGGCACCGAGAACGTTCCCGGCATCGTCGGTGCGGCGGTAGCCCTCGCTCTTGCCGACGCGGCCCGCGAGGAAGCCGCCCAGCACGTCGCCCGTCTTCGCGACCTGCTCATCGCCGGAATCCAGGAGCGCATGCCCAACGCCATCCTCAACGGCCACCCCACGCGGCGTCTGCCGAACAACGTCAACTTCTCCTTCCCCGGCGTGGAGGGCGAGCCCGTCCTGTTGGGCCTGGACCTGGCCGGCGTCTGCGCCTCCAGCGGCAGCGCCTGCTCCACCGCCTCGCTGGAGCCCTCCCACGTCCTGATCGCTCTCGGGAGGACGGCCGAGGTTGCGCGCTCCAGTCTTCGGTTTACCCTCGGCCCGCAGAACACTGAGGATGAGGTGCGGTATATTCTCCAGGTGTTGCCCGGCCTGGTGCAGAGGTTGCGAAGCATGCCGTCCCTGCTTGCCGGGCGCCGGTAACGGGGGCCGCTTCGAGTGAATCAGCTCTTTCCCCGCCTTCACACACCTGCCGGCCGCGCGAAGGCTCATCGCCAAAGCATTCGCTTTCGTCAGGCCGTCGCCGTCCTCCTGGCCCTCGCCTCCGTCCTCCTTCTCGTCGCCTGTGGCGGTGTCGGCATCATCGACGTTGAGCGCGGAAAATACGTCCAGGGACGCACCCTGACCGTCGGGGTCACCAACCTCCTCAAGGCCCCTCATCTTGGCTACCAGGATGCCAACGGCCTGCACTACGTGCTGCGCCCTCAAAACCCACAGGCCAACGTTTTAGCCGTGGCTAAGGTCACCATCGCGAACTACCGCTCCACCCGCGTGCTCATGCACATTGATACCACCGCCGCGTACGTGGATGACGACACCAATGCCCGCTATCCCGTCATTGACCCAAACGAGCGCCGCCAGGAGAGCCCCAGCGCGGTCAAGGACGAGGATCTCTTTGGCAAAATCCCCATGTGGGGCAGCATAGAGCTGCCACAGGACTTCCAGGTCACTGGCTGGATGGTCTTTGAGATACCCAAAGACCGGCAAGTAGTCCGCTTTGGCTGGGAGCAGGGGGAAAACATCGTCGTCCGTTTCACCGAGCCCTAAAACCACCCCTGCGCCCCCAACCGTATCTCTATGCGGCCCGGCTCGTGGCGCAACGTTCGGAAGGATGCTAGAATGCCACTTCGGGCATTGAGGCG
Source organism: Dehalococcoidia bacterium (assembly GCA_009693055.1). GTDB lineage: Bacteria > Chloroflexota > Dehalococcoidia > Lucifugimonadales > SHYT01 > SHYA01. The sequence continues at coordinate 112,556 of SHYA01000002.1, forward strand.
ACCGGAGACACGAGGAGCGAGCGAATGGCAACCGAGGTGATGATAGAGGCCCGCGACCTCACCAAGTACTACGGCGACTTCGTCGGCGTGGAGAACATCAACTTCACCATCCGCAAGGGGGAAGTCGTCGGGCTGCTCGGCCCCAACGGCTCCGGCAAGACCACCACCATGCGGATGCTCACCGGTTTCATGCCGCCCAGCAGCGGCACCATCCGCGTGGCCGGCCACGACGTCATAGCGGACTCCCTGGAGGCTCGCCGGGCCATTGGCTATCTGCCGGAGACCGTCCCCCTGTACACCGACATGACCATCGAAGACTATCTGGAGTTCATGGGCAGCCTGCGCGGCATGTCCCGAAGCTACCTCGCCAAGCGCATTGATCGCGTCGTTGACCTCTGCAAGCTCGGAACGTACCGGCGCACCCACATTGCCAAGCTCTCCAAGGGCTACCGCCAGCGCGTCGGCATCGCCCAAGCCATCCTCCACGAGCCGAAGGTCCTCGTCCTGGACGAGCCCACCATCGGCATTGACCCCATCCAGGTCGTCGAGACCCGGCAGCTCATCAAGACCCTGGGGGAGGACCACACCATCCTGCTGAGCACGCACATCCTGCCTGAGGTGAGCATGATCTGCCAGCGCGTCCTGATCATCAATGAGGGGACGCTCATCGCAGAGGACACGCCGGCCAACCTGGCCCACCGCCTGCGGGCCAGAGACCGCTTGGAGCTGGAGGTCCGTGGCCCGGCGGCCGCCGTCCTCGGCGCGCTCCGGGGCATCAAGGGCGTTACCAACGTCACGCGCTCTGGAGAGGGAGAGGTCCATACCTACGTCGTGGAGTTCACCGCCGAGTCTGATCCCCGGGAGGCCATTGGGCAACTCGTGCTGAGCAACGGCTGGGGCCTGCGCAAACTCAACCCCCTCTCCATGAGCCTGGAGGAGATCTTCCTCCGCCTCACGGTCAGTGAGGAGGCATAACGTGCTCCGGAACACCTTCGCTATCGCCTGGAAAGAGACCAAGATCTACTTCAGCACCCCAGGGGCCTACGTCATCGCCACCGTGTTCTTGGCGCTCACCGGCTATTTTTTTGTTCAGAGCATCGATACGGCCCTTCCAGAGGCCTCGCTCCGCAAATGGGCCCTGGACTCCACCCAGGTGTTCATCCTGTGGGCGCCCGTCCTCACCATGCGCCTTCTTGCCGAGGAGCAGAAGCTCGGCACTCTGGAGCTTCTGATGACCGCTCCCATCCGCGATACCGAGATCATCATCGGCAAGTACCTGGCCGCCTTTCTCGTCCTGGCCTTCACCCTGGTTCTCAGCCTGTTCTACGTCATCCTTCTGTTCTGGTTCGGCGACCCGGATCCCGGCCCCATCCTCGTCACCTATCTTGGCCTCTTCCTCTACGGCGCCCTCGCTCTCTCGGTCGGCATGGTCGCCTCCTCCCTCTCCCCCAATCAGATCGTGAGCGCCGTGCTCAGTTTTGGTGTCCTGCTCCTCCTCACCCTCATCGGCGAAGCGGCCCCGCGCACCGAAGGGGTGGCCGCCATCGTCCTTAATCAGTTCTCTCTTGACCACCAATTTGAAAACTTCGCCCGTGGCATCCTGGACAGCCAGAGCGTCGTCTACTTTGTCGTCCTGACCGTCCTGCTCCTTTTCCTTGCCTCCCGCAGCCTGGAATCCCGGCGGTGGAGGTAGCCGATGGCCACTAGAGGACAGCCCTCTCCGCCGCCTCCGAAAGGCTCTTGGGAGAGCGCCCGCCGTCAGCTCCGTGAAGTCTCCGTGCTCATCGCGGCGCTTGGAGCGGCGGCCGTTGTCGGCGGAGGCATCATCTTCATCGCGCTTGACGAGCTCAGCAGCTACGGGTTGGACACCGTTGCCGTCGGTGCGGGACTCCTCCTCCTCTCCTTCGCCATTTCCTTCCGCGATGTCCGGCGCTCCCTCGTCGGCAGGCGCGGCCGGTACACCGCCAACGCTCTCATCATCGTGGCGGCCTTTACCACCATCGCGGTTCTCGTCAGCCTCATCAGCTACCTCAACTCCGGCCGCTACGACAGCACCGCCACCAAGCAGTTCACGCTAGCTCCTCAGACCAAAAAGATCCTGAACGAGCTTAAGGAGCCGGTGCGCGCCACCGCCTTCTTTGTGCTGGACTCCGTCACCCAGCAGGCGGATCGGCAGCGCACCGACGACTTCTTCTTTGAGTTTGAGCGGCGTGCCGGCGGCGACTTCAGCTACCGCTTTATTGATCCTGAAGCGGAGCCCGCCATTCCTCGCCAGTTTGAGATCACAGAGTTCCCCAGCATCCTCTTTGAGGCTCAGGAATCTAATCGCCGCCACGTCATCAACGTCCCGCCGGTGGAGGAGCAGGACCTCACCAGCGCCCTTATCACCGTCACGGACCCGGAGGCCCAGAAATCGGTGTACTTCCTCACGGGCCACAGCGAGCGCGATGTAAATGACGTCGCGGAGAACAGCCCCGGTTTCGGCAACGCCGCCCGCGGCATCCTTGGCGATAACTACCAGGTCAAGACCGTCAACCTCTTCAAGGACAAGGCCATGCCTAGCGACGTGGCCGTCCTCGTCATCGCCGGCCCCCAGTCGGACCTCCTTACCGACGAGATACCCCTCCTGGTCGAATATCTGGGAAAAGGCGGTCGCGCCCTGTTCCTCGCCGAGCCGAACACCCCGCCCCAATTCCGCCGGCTCCTTGCCTTGTGGGGCGTTCGCGTGCTGGACGGCATCGTGGTGGACCCGGACCGCTCGGTTGCCGGCGACCCGCGAACGATCCTCATGCAGCGCGCAGACTACGCCGCTTTTGACATCACCAAACCGTTGGACGCCACCTTCTACCCTGCGGTGGCCGGTTTGGACCTGCCCGAGGAGTTCAAGCAGGACCCGCGCAAGCAGCCTCCGTGGATTGAATACCTCCCCCTCATCCCCACAAGCGCCAATAGCTGGGTCACCACGGAGCCTGACCGCAGCACCTTTGACGAGAAAAAGGACATCAAAGGTCCGGTCAACGTTGGCCTTGTGGTCTCCGCCGCCTCCAACATATTAGAGGAGCCGGTCGTCGGCGAGGGCGCTCCAACGACACTCACGCGGCTGGTCGTCATCGGCGACGCCGACTTCGCCTCCAACCGCTATTACAGCGCCTACAGCAACGGCGACCTGCTCGTCAACTCCGTCAACTGGCTCGCCCAGGACTACGACCTCATCTCTATCCGGCCCAAGCCCGTTGTGTTCCGCCAGCTCGTCCTCACCAACTCCCAGTTTGACTTTATCCGCTACGCCAGCTGGTTCTTCCTCCCGGGCGTCATCGCCCTGGGCGGCATCTTTGCCTGGTGGCGCCGCCGATAGCCCGCCAGTTCGCGCCTCTTGGCGGCCCCATGCTCCGTGCCTGCGTCAGCGCGAGGCTCCAAGCCGTCTTAGGCCCTGTTCTCGTACAATAGAAAGAGCAACCAGCGCAACAGGATAGCAATGAACATCCGAACCACGTTTGTCCTGGTCATGTTCCTGTCGGTGGTGGCCGGCTATTTCCTGCTCGCGGACTTCCGCAGCCGCGCGGTCGTCGAGCCGGCCTCTCCCTGGTTCTATACCGCCAACATGGACGACATCACCCGGATGAGCTTCTCCGCCGGGGAGACCACCTACGCCTTCTATCGCGACCGCACCAATCCGAAAGAGTCTGTCTGGCGCTTCGATGATGAGTTCTCCATGCCGGTTGACACCATCCGCTGGGGCGGCATCTCCCTCCTGCTCAGCGGCCCGCAGGCCCGCAGGGCCCTCTTCCGCGATCTGAAGGAGCCGGAGAAGTTCGGTCTTATCCAGCCCTCCCTGTCGGTTGATGTTCTGCTTACCGGCGACCGCCTGATCACAATCCACCTGGGGGACAAAACCCCGGACAACGCCAGCTACTACGTCAGCCAAGAGGGCAATCCGGGCCTCTACCTCGTTGACTCCACCTGGGGTGATGTCCTGGCCAGGCTCGTGACGGCCCCCCCGTACCCGTATTGGTACTACAAGATCGACCCGAGCAAGCCGTTCTTCATGCGAGTCACGCAGGGAGGCCAGGAGTACACCTACTTCCGCGAGCGCATCGTTGGGAAGCCCGACGCGTGGCGCCTCTCCGGCCGGAACGGCGACCCCGTGGACGTCGCGTGGTGGGACGAGCAGGTGAAGCCCCTCCTGGGAGGCCCCTCCGGCCTGCGCGTCCTCCAGCGCGGCATCGACGACCTTGCCAAGTACGGCTTGGACAACCCGGCCGTCACGGTGTTCCTGGAGACCGACCCGCTCTTCCCGCCCAGGCAAAACGATGAGTCGCCCGAGCTCCGCCGGGAGATATTCGTCTACATCGGCAAGCCCCTTGAGGACGGCTCCGGCTACTATGCCCAGGCCGCCGCTCCCCCCGGGCCCATCTTTCCCAGCACCCTCAAGGATTTGGAGGGCAAGTATGACAAGCAGGATTTTCTGCTCGTTGTGGACAACGCCTGGCGTGACCTGATGGTGCAGCTCGCCACCGCGCCGAAGCTGGCGCCCAAGCCGCCACCTGAGGAGCAGCCCGCCGCGGAGCCCACGGGCGGACCGTCGCCCGCACCGGCCCCTGAGCCCGCCCCAAGCACCCCGTAGGGCGGGAGACTGCTAGCTCACACCCCCACCTTGCTTGGTTCGTCGAAACGCGCGACACCCCTCAGCCCTGCCATCGCGGCTTGTCCAGAAAATCCCTCGATACTTCGTAGACGGCTTCCTGGCTCTAATCCGTAAGCGGGGTGCTCTCGGGTTGGAGAGAGCGGCTGCGTCCCTCTCCATCGCATCGCATGGAGAGGGGGTCAGGGGTGAGGTTTCCAGTGCGCACAAGCGACTTTGACTACCACCTTCCGCAGCACCTGATCGCGCAGACCCCCGCCGAGCCGCGCGACTCCTCCCGCCTGCTCGTCCTGGACCGCGCCACCGGCGCCGTTGCCCACCGCCCGCGATTCTCCGAGCTCGTTGAACTGCTGCGCCCCGGCGACCTGCTGGTGATGAATGACAGTCGCGTGCTTCCCGCCCGCCTCTACGGCGCGCTGCAACCCGATATCTCCCCTTCCCTGCAAGGGAAGGGGCCGGGGGTTAGGCTTGTCCTGAGTGCAGCGAAGGATCTCCCCCCTTCCCCCATGGAGGAGGGGCAGGGGGTTAGGTCGGTAGAACTCCTCCTCCTGCGCCGCGTGGCGCCCGCCCGCTGGCTCTGCCTCGCCCGCCCGGCCAAGCGCCTCACCCCTGGCGCGCGCCTCCTCCTCTCCCGCGATGGCGCGTCCGTTGAAGCCCTCGTGGAGGAGGCGCAGGACGGGGGCCTGCGCACCATCCGCTTCTCGGACGAGGCCGCGCTGGAGCGCGTCGGCCACACGCCCCTCCCGCCCTACATCAAGGCCCCGACCGCAGACCCGGAGCGGTACCAGACCGTGTACGCCCGCGTGCCGGGCAGCGCCGCCGCGCCCACCGCGGGCCTCCACTTCACGCCGGAGCTTCTCGCACGCCTCCGCTCGCTAGGAGTCCAGACCGCCTCCGTAACCCTGCATGTCGGCCTGGACACGTTCCGCCCCGTCCAGGAGGACGACCCGGGCCGCCACCGGATCCACACCGAGTACTGGGAGCTGGGCGCTGAGGCCGCCGACGCCCTCAACCGCGCCCGCGAGGAGCGCCGCCGCATCGTCGCCGTCGGCACCACGTCTGTCCGCGTCCTGGAGCAGGCGGCGCGCCTCGCCGTCCCCGCAAGTCGTCCCGACGAGTCGGATTGGCGCTTCACCCCCGCCTCCGGCTGGGCCGACCTGTTCATCCTCCCCGGCCACCGCTTCCGCGCCGTGGACGCGCTCCTCACCAACTTCCACCTCCCTCGCTCCACGCTGTTGATGCTCGTCTGCGCCTTCGCGGGCCGCGACCCCGTGCTGCGCGCCTACCACGAGGCGATTGCTCAAGGCTACCGCTTCTACTCCTTCGGAGATGCGATGCTGATTTCATAGCCAGAGATGCGCCGGGGCTGCCTAATGCACGTCAGTGGAACTTCCCTGGAGAAGAGTTGCGGATGTACCTCAAATCTCAAGGGATGGTGCTACGGTTTGGCCCTGAATGGGCGACACCCCTGCCCTGATGTATAACACCCCTTATGGGATAGCTACATTGAAAACATGCACATATAATGACCGATAGTAAAATATGGCATTAGAGTTCACGAACGTACTTAAGGGCGTGGTAACCCAGACCCTCCTAATGGCACTGCTTGAGAGGGGAGGCTACCGCGTTACACGCTTGGGGATAGAAGAACTATTTGGCGAAGTGAAGCACATAGACATACAGCAACACATGGGTTTGAACTTACCATTACAACTTAGGTTTCTTCCAGACCTATTGGTGGCCGAGAAAGATATGACTCAGGTCTTCTTGGTCGAAGTGAAGTTCAGAAAAACATTTAACCAAAGCACTGTCGAGAGTCTGCATGAAGAACTCAAAAAGCAACACGAGTATTGGCCGCAAGCTTATGCGGTGATCATGATTGCCGAACCCTTTGTTACTGATGGCAAGTTTCACCAAGATCACATACGAGTGTTGAAGCCAGACGAATACGGTTTACTATTGGATACTCAGTTGTCCCTCCCTGAAAGACGGGGAAAACTCCATCATTTACAACGAGTCTTCACACGGTTCAAGGATGAGAGACACATCCTTGATGTTCAGAAATCAGCCGATACGCTGACACAAACCCTTCATGATTTAGCAAAGTTGTGAGCAACATGTTCCCGCTCGAATTGCCTGCCATCTGCTTTGGTGGTTCCCTTTCGTGTCATAGCCCTAGCACCACGAATGCAATGCTCGTCACCTGACAATCTTTCCCCCTCTCCGTCTCGGAGAGGGGGAAAGATTGACCACCCCGTCCGCCTACGCCCGCCAGGCCCTCGCGGTGCTGCGCGCGCACGCGGCCCCGTCCGCAAGGCGGGCGAGCACAGGTACTTCAAGGAGACCATCACCAACCTCGGCGTGAGCACTCCCACCCTCCACCGGCTGGAGCGAGAGCTGTTCGCGCGGGTGCGCCGCACCTGGGGCCCGCAGGACGCCCTCGCGCTGTGCGAGGAGGTGCTCCCCAAGCGCGTCTTTGAGGCCACCATCCTCAGCCTCCTCACCCTGAGCCGCTTCGCCCGCAAGCTCGGCTCCGACGCGTTTGACCGGTGCGAGGCGTGGCTCGCCAACGACTACTGCGACAACTGGGGCGCCACCGACACCCTCGGCCCCAAGGTCATTGGTCCCATCCTGTAGCGCCACCCGCAGCTGCTGCCGCGCCCCCTGAAGTGGACCGACTCCCCCAACCGGTGGCTCCGCCGGAGCGCCGCCGTCTCCCTCCTGTACCCCGCCGCGCGGGGCCTCTACCTGGACGACGCCTACGCCGTCGCCGAGCGGCTCCTGGCGGATAAGCGGGACGACCTGATGCAGAAAGGCAATGGCTGGCTGCTGCGCCAGTGCGGCAAGGCCGACGCCAGGCGCCTGGAGGCGTGGCTCCTGCGCCACGGCCCCGACATGCCGCGCACCACCCTCCGCTACGCGATAGAGCGCTTCCCGCCCGCCACCCGCAAGCGTCTCCTTTCCGCCACCAAGTCCTAGCTTCCGCTCATCCTGAGCCCGTCGAAGGATGGCGAAGCGACTTATTCAGCATCCGCCCTGCAATTTCTCCCCGTCGGAAAACGGGCCGGTGGGTGAGGTTTGCAGTACAATCCCACCAGCACCCCTACCTGGCTGGCGGATAAGGGAGGCCCCATGCTCGCTGAAATCATCGCCTGCCCAACCGGTCATTCTGAGCGCAGTCCTTCACGAGAAGAACGCAGCGAAGAATCCGTCCTCCGTCCTCGGAGGCCCCATGCTCGCTGAAATCCTCGCCTGCGGCACCGAGATCATGATGGGGGAGATCACCGACACCAACTCCCCCTACATGGCCTCGCACCTCCCTGCTCTCGGCATTGAAGTGCGCCGCGTCATCGCGTTGCCGGACGACCAGGCCGTCCTCACCGAGGCGTTCCGGCTCGGCCTCCAGCACTCCGACATCATCCTCGCCACCGGCGGCCTCGGCCCCACCCGCGACGACCTCACCCGCGAGGCGATCGCGGACGCCCTCGGCGAAACGCTTTACGTGGACAACGCGCTCCTGGAGCACCAGAAGCAGCTCTGGGCCTCGTTCAAGATTGAGATGCCCCCCTCCAACATCAAGCAGGCGATGCTCATCCCCTCCGCCAAGTCCATCCCCAACCCGCGCGGCACCGCGCCCGGCTGGTGGGTGGAGAAGGGCGGCAAGGTCATCGCCGTCATGCCCGGCGTCCCCAACGAGTTCCTCAATATGTGGCACACCGAGGTCATTCCGCGCCTCAAAGCCCTCCCGCACGGTCAGGTCATCCTGTCGCGCGCCATCAAGACCTACGGCTATTCCGAGTCCGGCATCAACGATCGGCTCCACGACCTCTTCGGCAAGGAGAACCCGTACCTCGGCATCTACGCCAAGCAGGACGGCATCCACCTCCGCATCATCGCCAAAGGCCCCGACCAGGAGTCGGCCCAGCGCCTCATCACGCCCGTAGAGGCGGAGATCAAGCGCCTAGTGACCGAAGGCATTTGGGGCTACGACGACCAGACGCCGGAGGAGCGCCTTGGCGACATCCTCCGCAAGACCAGCGACACTCTCGCCACCATGGAGTCGTGCACCGGCGGCCTCCTCGCCAGCACCATCACCGACATAGCCGGGAGCTCCGACTACTACCGCGGCGGCTTCGTCACCTACACCAACGAGGTCAAGATCGCGCACGGCGTTGACCCGTCGCTTATTGAGCGCCACGGGGTCGTCAGCAAGGAGGTGGCCGAGGCGATGGCCCAGGCCGCGCGTCGAAACCTGAAGGCCGACTTCGGCATCGGCGTCACCGGCGTCGCAGGCCCCTCCGAGCTGGAGGGCCACCCGCCGGGCACCGTCCACATCGGTTTCGCGTGGGAGGGCGGCGCAAGCTCCCTCTTCCGCACCTTTCGCTCCCGCATCCAGTTTGACCGCCAGCTCGTCAAGCGGTTCGCTGTCACCCAAGCGCTGCTGGAGATGCGCCGCATCATCACCGAGCAGCGCCCCACCCGCTAGCTGCTCGGTGTCATTCTTCGTCCTTCCCCGGAAGGGGGAGCGAAGCCTGCCCTGAGCCGGAGCCGAAGGGTGGTAGAAAGAAGGACTGCTTTCCCCTCTCCATGCGATGGGGCTTTAGCCGCAGAGGGGTTAGGGGTGAGGTCTTGCACGGAACCGCTCTTAGCCGGAGTAGCCCGAATACCTAGCCCTGATCCCGACGCGTCGGGAGAATGGGGAAGAATCTCCCCGTGCCACTCGCACCCAAGCACCCTGCCGTCCGAGACGCCCACCTCAGCTTGTCCACCATCGCTCGCGCTTGTACACTAGCCGGTAGTCAGCAAGCAGAAGGACGAGGCCGCCATGCCCCTCACCAAGCAGGACGTCATCCACGTCGCCACCCTCTGCCGCATCGCGCTCACGCCGGCGGAGGTGGAGCAGCTCAGCACGCAACTCTCCAACATCCTGGAGCAGTTTGAGGTGTTGAAAGAGCTGGACACCGCTGGAGTCCCGCCTACCAGCACCGCATTGCCCCTCGTCTCCGTCATGCGCGACGACGAGCCGCGTGACGCCTCCCCCAAGGAGGACGTGCTGCAGAACGCCCCGGCGCGCCAGGGCGACTTCTTCAGCGTCCGCCTCGTCCTGGAGGAGTCCTAGTGACGCCTCTAGTGCGTGTTGCCCGCGTTCCCCTTCCGCCGAACGGCACGCGGCCCGTAACCTTGGTGCGGCTCTAACCGCTTCCTATGAAACCTCTCGCGGGCAAGGTGGCGGTAGTCGCCGGTGCAACCCGAGGCGCTGGGCGCGGCATCGCGTGCATGCTTGGGGAGGGCTGGTGCCACGGTGTAATGCAGGGGCCGGAGTGCGCGCGGTGTCTCGGCGACGGCAGGCCGGACCGAGACGATAGAAGAGACCGCGGAGAAAGTGACGGGCTGGGGCGGCGTCGGCGTGGCGGTCCAGGTGAACCACACCAACGAGGCGCAGGTCAAGGCGTTCTTCGAGCGGGTGCGCAACGAACAGGGCAGGCTGGACGTCTTGGTGAACGACCTCTGGGGCGGCGACGAGCTTACCGAGTGGGGCAAGCCGTTCTGGGAGCTCTCAACGGACAAGGGGTTTCTGCTGCTCCAGCGCGCTGTCCACACTCACATCATTACGAGCCGCCACGGTGTGCCGCTCATGGTGGAGCGCCGCTCCGGCCTGATAGTGGAGGTGGCCGACGGCGACTTTCTCGGATACCACGGCAACCTCTTCTACGACTTGGCGAAGAGCCTTACGGTCCGTCTCGCCTACAGCATGGCTGCTGACTTGGCGATGCGCCAGCTGGATGGGGTAACGGCCCTGGCCGTCACGCCCGGTTTCCTGCGCTCAGAGGCGATGCTCGACCATTTCGGCGTGAGCGAGGCGAATTGGCGGGATGCGATAAAAACCGATAGGCATTTCGTTGAATCGGAGACGCCCTGTTTCGTTGGGCGGGCTGTGGCCGCGCTGGCGGATGACCCGAACGTTGGGGAAAAGGCCGGGCAGGTGCTGTCCTCCGGGGGTCTGGCCAAGGAGTACGGCTTTAAGGACGTGGACGGCCGGCAGCCGGACTGGGGCGACTACTTTGACCGGACTGTTGCCGGCATACTTGACCGAGGCGGGCCGGCGGACGCCGACGAGCGGGCATTTTTGGAGGCCCGTTACTACCAGGTCCACCTTGACCCAATGCGGGCCGCCGATGCGGAACGCATGGCCGCGGCCCTGGGCGAGGGGAAGGCCCTGCGCCCATTGCGTGGACTAGGCGTGTCCTGACGGAGAGGGTGGACCAATGGACCTGTATAATCTGACCATCCACGAGGCGCACGACCTGCTGTGCCAGCGCAAGGCCGGCGCTCCCTGTCATTCTGAGCGAAGTCCTTTCAGAGAAGGACGAAGCGAAGAATCTCCCTGCGTGTCCAGACTGCGAGGGTGGGCCAATGGACCTGTATAACCTGACCATCCACGAGGCGCACGACCTGCTGCGCCAGCGCAGGGCCAGCTCCACGGAGCTCACCCAGGCCGTCCTCGCGCGCATCCGCCAGGTGGAGCCGCGCCTCCAGGCTTTCGTCACCGTCACCGAGGAGCAGGCGCTTCAGGACGCCCGCGCCGCTGACGAGCGCATCGCCCGTGGCGACATCGCGCCGCTCACCGGCATCCCCATGCAGATCAAAGACGTGCTCAACACCAAGGGCATCCGCACCACCTGCTCCTCCAAGATGCTGGAGAACTACGTGCCCATCTACGACGCCACCGTGGTCGCCCGTCTCAAGGCGCAGGGCGCCGTCCTGCTCGGCAAGGGCAACATGGACGAGTTCGCGATGGGCTCCTCCACGGAGAACTCCGCCTTCCACCCGACGCGCAACCCGTGGGACACCGGGCGCGTCCCCGGCGGCAGCAGCGGCGGCAGCGCGGCAGCCGTCGCGGCGGGTGAGGCGTTCTACGCCCTCGGCTCCGACACCGGCGGCAGCATCCGCCAGCCCGCCGCGCTCTGCGGCGTCTCCGGCATCAAGCCCACCTACGGCCGCGTCAGCCGCTCCGGCCTCGTCGCCTTCGCCAGCTCCCTGGACCAGGTCGGCCCCATCGCCCGCGACGCCGAGGACTGCGCCATCGTGCTCCAGGCCATCGCCGGCCACGACCCGCGCGACTCCACCTCCCTCCCCAACCCCGTCCCGGACTACCGCGCCGCGCTCAAGCCCGACCTCACCGGCGTGCGCGTCGGCGTCCCCAACGAGTACTTCGGCGAGGGATTTGACCCGGAGGTGGAGCGCGCCGTCCGCGAGGCCGTTGCCGTCCTCCAGCGCCTCGGCGCCACCGTGGAGCCGTGCTCGCTGCCGCTTACCCGCTACGGCCTCCCCGTGTACTACATCATCGCCCCGTCCGAGTGCTCCGCGAACCTCGCCCGCTACGACGGCGTCAAGTACGGCTTCTCCTACGACGGCCCCGGCACCATGTGGGAGGCGATGGAGCACACCCGCCGTCTCGGCTTCGGCCCGGAGGTCCGCCGCCGCATCATGCTCGGCACCTACGCCCTCTCCGCCGGCTACTACGACGCCTACTACCGGAAGGCCATGCAGGTGCGCACCCTGATCAGCCGCGAGTTTGAGCAGGCGTTCCAGCGTTTTGACATCCTGGTCACACCCACCACGCCCACCGTCGCTTTCAAGCTCGGCGAGAAGACCGCCGACCCCGTCGCCATGTACAAGAGCGACATCTGCACCATCCCCGTCAACATCGCCGGCATCCCCTGCATCTCCATCCCCTGCGGCTTCGCCACCGGCCTCCCCATCGGCATGCAGGTCATGGCCAAGCCCCTCGGCGAGGAGGCGATTTTCCACGCCGCCTACGCCTACCAGCGCGCTACCGACTGGCACACCCGCCGCCCTCCCCTCTAGTCGCCCCGCTGGCCCGCTGCCACTCCTGGCAAATCAGCTCGCCCTGAGCCTGTCGAAGGGCGACACTCCAAGATGCCCACAGCATGATTTCTACCGCCACCCGAGGCATTAATGCGCAGGCCCAAGGACTACCGTCGCTCTGAGCGCAGCACAGCCATTAGCAGGGTGCTCACGGTCAGGGGGATGAGGTCATCATCCCCTCCTAGCGCAAACGCCCCCGCCGCTGTACACTGTGCGCGGCAAGCGCGGCCTCTCGCTTTCCGTGCTCAGGAAAAGCGAGGTTGACTCCCAGGGGAATCCGCGTTGTGTGCCGGCGGAACAACAAGGTGCTCACGGCGTGGAGAGAGGGGCGAAGCCCCTCTCTCCACAATCATTACCCCCCGCCCTTCGCAAAGGGAGAGGGGGTACGGGGGTGAGGGTTCCATGACCACCCAGCGCCCAGGGCCTCCTGGCTGGCCAGGCCAACCTCCCCAACAGCCTCCCGACCAGGAGCAAGACGAGGGGATGGAGGGGATGCAGGTCCTCGGCTACCAGCCCTTCCGCGCGCCGGAGGGCCACCTGGGCCAGGCCATGCTCGTCGTCACCAACCGCGGCAACATCTTCTGTCTCTACCACCCGCCGCAGAAGATGGACGCGGCTGTGATCTGGGTCGGCGGCGCGCGCGGCGGCGTCATCGGCCCCGCGGGCGGCCTCTACCTCGCTCTCGCCCAGGACCTCGCCTCCCAGAACATCGGCTCCCTCCGCCTGGACTACCGCGCCCCCAACGACCTGTACGAGTGCGTCCTGGACGCCCTGGCCGCCACGGCGCTGCTGGAGGGCGTCGGCTTCAAGCGTCTCGCCATCGTCGGCCACTCCTTCGGCGGCGCCGTCGCCGTCGCCAGCGGCACCAGCTCCCCCAACGTCGTCGCCGTCGCCGCACTCTGCAGCCAGGACACCGGCTGCGAGCAGGTCGCCCAGCTCTCCCCGCGCCCCCTCTTCCTCGCCCACGGCACCAACGACGAGCGGATCCCCATCCAGGCCTCCGAGAACATCTTCAACGAGGCCAAAGACCCCAAGGAGTTCCACCGGCTGGAGGGCGCGGGCCACGGCCTGATGGAGTGCAAAGACCAGGTCCGCGACCTGCTCGGGGCGTGGCTCGTCAAGCACCTGGGTCCCGATACATCGGGGCCCGACCCCACTCCGCCCCCGCGCCTCCTCCGCCCCAACGACCCGCCGCCCGGCCCTCCTCCGCGGCGCTAACGTCACCCGCAACCCCCTCCTCGTCTACCTCCTCACACCCCTGCCCGGAGAAAACAATCAAACGCCCGTGCCCATGCGCCCGTCCACGGCCAAGTTCCTCAACCAAACAGCCCCGTCCGTCAATCAATCAGCCTCATAACAATCAGACCCCTCGAGCACTGTAAAAGGAGCGCGAGGAGCCGCGCTCCTCGCCATGCCCCCCGTATTGCGCGCGTCCGCCCATCCACTGGAACCCGCCGCCGCCGCCTGCTATAATCCCCACGACAGTCATCAGGAGGACAGCATGACATCAGACCTGATCACCCGGCTCGAGGCCCGCATCCAGGAAAAGAGCCTGCTCAAGCACCCCTTCTACCAGGACTGGCAGCAGGGCAAGCTCAGCCTGGACGACCTGCGCGTCTACGCCGCCCAGTACTACCGCTTTGAGGCCGCCTTCCCCGTCATGCTCAGCGCCATCCACAGCCGCTGCCCGGATCCCGCGGTCCGGCAGGTCGTCCTGGACAACCTGTGGGACGAAGAGCACGGCCCCCGCAACCACGCCTACCTGTGGCTCCAGTTCGCTGAAGGCCTCGGCCTCTCCAAGGCGGACGTTGAGGCCACCCCCGCCTTCCCCGAGACCCAGCACCTGGTGGACACGCTCAAGACGATCACCTCCACCGGCTCCTACCAAGAGGGCCTCGCCGCCATGTACGCCTACGAGGCGCAGGTCCCCGCCGTCGCCGCCGAGAAGCTGCGCGGCCTCAAGGAGTTCTACGGCCTCACCTCGCCCGAAGCCACCGAGTTCTTCGCCCTCCACAGCACCCTGGACGTGGAGCACTCGGAGGGCGAGGCGCAGGGCATCGTGGCGCAGCCGCTCACCAGCTGGCAGGAGCGGGGCGTGGAGCGCGCCCTGGACCAGGGCTTAGACGCCCTCTGGGGTTTCCTGGACGGTGTGCAGAACGCCCGCGTCGGTGTGGCGGCAGCCCCGCTAGGCTTGTCCTGATCTTGGGAGTCACAGCGGACTCCCCGGTTCTCTGGCGCTATAACCTTTGACGACCCTTTCCAACACGGGTACACTACCCCTGTGAAAACCATTTCGGGAACCGAAGCGTTTCTCCCAAACCAGATAGACCAGCTCCTAGCGACGCTCCCCGTCATTGTGCGCTGGCTCCGTCAGTCCACTCCTCCGCCCACACCTGTGGAAGAGGAGCGGCCCATGACCCTGAGCCAGGTGCGCATGCTGCTCTACCTTTTCCAGAACGGTCCGCTGACCATGGGCGAGCTTGCCCACGGCCTTGGCGTCTCCTGCTCGGCGGTTACCGAGTGCGTTGACTCACTGGAAGAGCGGCGCGCTGCCATTCGCCATCGCTCAGAGACCGACCGTCGCCTGGTGCTCGTCAGCATGACGCCGGAAGTGGAGGCGGTGGCCGTCCAAGTCCTCGGTCAGTGGAAAGCCGTGCTTCACCACGCCTTGGTACAGCTTTCCCCCGAAGAGGGGCAGGCGTTCGTGAAGGGGGCCAGGCTCCTCGCGCAGGCTGCGGAATCTTGGATGGAGCGGAACCTCTCATTTGAGCACGACCTATCCAGGGCGTCCGTTCCATCATCTGTTGACTCTAGTGCAAACGTGGCGGCGCGAGTCTAAAGGCTCCTCAGCCCGCTACCGAGAGGGGATGGTCATGGCAGATAGACCCAGGCAAGGGTCATTACCCAAGGTGTTCGCCGCTGTGGCACATGCGAACGGAGCCGCGTCCAAAAACGGTGGCTCGGAGTCCAACGGCGATCACCGGCAACCACCGCCAACCGCGACGCGGGCGCACCCCGGGGGCTTTCTGGACGCGTTCCGGTACCGCGACTACCGCCTTCTGTGGGTGGGAAGCCTGTTCTTTAGCTTAGGGATTTGGCTCCAGATGGTCACCCTTGGATGGGTGGTGTACGACCTGACGGCATCCAGCAGCCGCCTCGGCCAGATCCTTGGCATTGGTGCGATCCCGATGCTGCTCCTCGTCCCGGTCTCGGGCGTAGTTGTAGACAGGTTGAACCGTCGGGTGGTCCTGGTGGCCACGCAGCTCGCCATGGCGGTGTTCTCCTTCGGTTTGGCGATCGCGCTGGTTACTGACAGCGTCCAGCTGTGGCACCTGTTCGGCTTCGTGCTCCTCACGGGTATCTGTCAGGTCTTCTTCATGCCGGTCCAACAGATATTGATGTTCGGCGTTGTGCCGCGCGAAAAATTCCCCAACGCCGTCGGCCTCATGATGCTCTCCTTCAACATCACGCGTTTGCTCCCGCTCGCCGCCGGGTACATCATCGCTTGGGTTGGGCCGGAAGGGAACTTCTTTATTCAAGGCGCGGCGGTTATTGGTGTCGCGGTAACGGCGTTGCTGTTGAAGTTTCCGCCCCGGCCATCCGTCGCAAGGGAGCCGGTCCTGCGCAATCTCGCTGCGGGCGCTCGGTACGCCGTTCGGACTCCGCTCGTGCGCGTCATGCTCTTCCTTGGCATAGTCCCACCGCTGCTGCTGATACCCGCATTCATGGGGCTTATGCCCGTCTTCGCCAAGGACGTTATCCACACGGGGCCAACAGGACTGGGGTTGCTCCTCTCGTCCATGGGGGTGGGAGGCATTTGTGGCGCGCTCTTTACGGCGTCGCTTGGTCGGTTTGAGCGACGCGGCCTTTTGCTGCTCGGCGCGATGGTCGCCTTCAGCCTGCTCATCTTCGCGTTCTCGTTCAGCCGGTCTATGGCGATGGCCCTTCCCATCCTTGTTGTGACCGGCTTTTGCGAGATGGTTGCCATGAGCACCACCCAGGCGCTCCTGCAACTCTGCGTTGCCGATGCGATGCGGGCACGGGTAATCAGCATTTCAAACATGGGGATGGGGCTCATCCCCCTGGGCATCCTGGGCGCCGGCATCGGCGCCGAACACCTGGGCGCGCCGCAGATGGTCGCCATTTGTGCGGCGACTGCGCTCGGAATGACTGTGCTTGTTGCCGTGCTCGTGCCCGACGTGCGAAGGTTGAGCCTCAGCCAATTGACTGGAGGGAAAGGCGGTGTGCACGCTCCGGAGGGCTCCGCTCTTTCGGCGTCAGCCCAAAGCAGCAAAGGGCCGGCGCGTGTCTAACCCTCAAAGTCCGGTCACGTGTCGGCGCAACGTCCGAGCCCCCCGGCGTTCATAGGAGAAGCATGACAGACCAGCCAGAAGCTACCCCGCCATCGCAGGTGCCCTCCAAAGCGGCACGCTTCAGTGGCGTGGTGTCATCAAACGGTGGCCCGGTGACACCCGGCGCTAATGGGGTGCACACTCAGCCGAGCGCCGAGACGCCGGGAGCTAGTGGAAGCGCCTTCGCCGCGTTCCAGTACCGCGATTACCGACTCCTGTGGACGGGCAGCCTCTTTTTCAGCGTAGGTATCTGGCTGCAGATGGTGACGCTCGGCTGGTTGGTGTATGACATCACCGGGTCCAGCAGCCGTCTGGGGCAGATCCTGGGCATTGGCGCCATCCCGATACTGCTCTTGGTCCCGCTTTCGGGTGTCGTCGCAGACCGGATGAACCGACAGCGGGTCTTGGTGGTCACGCAGGTGGGCATGGCGGTGCTCTCGCTCGGCCTGGCGCTGATCCTGTTCACCGATAGCGTCCGGCTGTGGCAC
This sequence comes from Dehalococcoidia bacterium, assembly GCA_009693055.1. Taxonomy (GTDB): domain Bacteria; phylum Chloroflexota; class Dehalococcoidia; order Lucifugimonadales; family SHYT01; genus SHYA01. The sequence continues at coordinate 129,928 of SHYA01000002.1, forward strand.
CTGTTCGGCTTTGTGATCCTCACCGGTATCTGTCAGGTCTTCTACATGCCCATCCAACAGACGGTGCTGTTTGGTGTGGTGCCCCGGGAGAAGTTCCCGAGCGCCGTGGGCCTCATGATGCTCTCATTCAACCTCACGCGGGTGCTACCGCTTGCAGCGGGCTATATCATCGCGGCCGTGGGACCGGAGGGGAACTTCCTCATTCAGGGTATCGCGGTGCTGGGTGTCATTGTTACGCTGCTGCTGATGAAATTCCCTCCGCGGATGAATGTCGCAAGAGAGCCGGTCCTGCGGAACCTCACAGAAGGCGCTCGGTATGTCATCCGTGCTCCTCTCGTGCGAGCTATGCTCTTTATTGGCATAGTTCCGCCGTTGCTGCTGATACCCGCATTCATGGGCATCATGCCGGTCTTTGCTAAGGACGTCATCCACACCGGACCGACGGGGTTCGGGCTTCTCCTCTCTTCCATGGGAGTGGGGGGCATTCTCGGAGCTCTCTTTACCGCATCGCTCGGGCGGTTTGAGCGGCGTGGCCTCCTGATGCTCTGCACGTTGGTTGTCTTTAGTCTGCTCATTCTCGCCTTCTCATTCACCAGGTCTATGGCCACGGCGCTTCCTGTCCTTGTCGTGACCGGCTTTTTCGAGATGACCTTTTTTAGCACCAGCCAGGCGCTCTTGCAGCTTTGCGTGGCAGACGAGATGCGTGGGCGGGTGATTAGCCTTTCCAACCTGGGGATGGGGCTTATGCCCCTGGGGATCCTGGGCGCCGGCATTGGTGCGGAGCACCTGGGTGCTCCCAAGATGGTGGCGATCTGTGCACTCATCGCCTTGGGGATCACTGTTGCCACCGCGGTGTACATGCCGAGCCTGCGGGCGCTGCGCCTGAGCCAGTTGGCCCGGGTGAACGGCGCGGAACAGAAGCTTTAGAACGTGGCGGTTTCCACAGCGGGGTAGCTAACTGCGGTGCAGAGACGTCTCTGACGTTTACGAGCGAACCTTTCCCGATGGGACATTCAGGGGAACGCAATGCCGGAAAATCCCGAAACGAAACTGCCCACAGGCGCGGTGACTACGCCCCCTTCTGCAGCCGAGCCCGCTCCCAGCGGGAATGGCCAGTCGGGAACCCCGAGCACAGTAGCCGTTGCACCCGCCCCTAAGCGGACCCTAGGCTCCACGTTTGAGGCGCTTCAGTACGCCAATTACCGGAACCTGTGGTTCGGCAACCTGTTTGGCGGCGGCGCTCTCTGGATCCAACAAATCACCGTCCCGTGGCTGGTCTACGACCTTACCGGCTCCGGCGCCATGCTGGGGCTGATCAATGGCATGTTTACCCTTCCGATCGCGTTGGTGGCCCCCTTCAGTGGCGCCATGGCTGACCGCGTGGACCGCAAAAAGATTCTGATAACGGCCCAGGTTTACCTGGGGATGTTATCTGTCCTCTTTGCGGTGGACGTGGGGCTTGACTATGTAGAGGTGTGGCACGTCTTTGTTTTCGTCCTCCTCATCGGTGCTGGGTTCGGCTTCATGTTCACGACCGGCCAGACGCTGATTCCAACCACGGTGCCACGCAAGGCGATTGTGAATGCAGTAGCCCTTAACAACACTTCTCTTAACGCTACACGGGCCATCGGGCCTGCCGTCGGCGGCCAACTCATCGCAACATTCGGCATTGCGGGGAACTTCTTCGTTCAGGCTGCTTGTTACTTCCTGGGTCTCATCTTTCTCTTTCGCGTGAAGCTTGACCCTGTTCCGAAGATTGCAGTTAGGCCGCCGTTTTTCCAGACCATGCAAGAGGGGTTCAAGTACGTGGGCTCGGATAAGGCGATACTGGCCCTTATCATCATGGGTTTGGGGCCGACGTTGTTTCTCTTCCCCACTGGCGCACTCATGCCAATCTTCGCTGTCGATGTATTCCATCGTGGCGCTCAGGGGTTTGGCATTCTCCTCACGGCCATCGGGGTCGGTGCGCTGATTGGGGCGCTCAGCGTGGCGGCGATTGGAGAGGTCCGGCGGAAGGGGATCATCATGTACGCTCTGCTCTTCGCGGCCTTTGGCATGGTGCTGCTCTTCGCGTGGACCAGGTCTCTGCCGCTCGCCCTTCTCGTCTTGGGTCTCCAGGGGGCGTTTCAGACCGCGTACCTGGCTATTCAAGGGTCAACGCTTCAGCTCAAGGTGCCCAACCAGATGCTTGGCCGCGTGATGAGCGTGTCCATGCTGAACATCGCCATGTTCCCACTCGGCGGCCTTGTCGGCGGGCAACTGGCCGACGTGATGAGTGGGCCATGGGCCGTTACCATCCTGGCGTTGGGCGGAATCACCTTCGTCGCGGCCACCATCGTGGCGTTGCCTGCATTTCGCAAGCTCTAGGGATTGCGTTACTACAGGACGAGCGCTTCCGAGCGAACGGGGCTGGGGGACATCGATGCCAGACGAAACCAAACACACTCCGGCTTCACCGGTTGGCGCGGTAACGCCGACGGGAAACGGCGCGACTCCAACGGCGGGCGGCGCCGCCGCGAACGGCGGAGGCGGGACGCTGCGCGTTGCCACGTCCGCCGAAGCGCCTCCTGCGAAGCGCAAAATATCGTTCTTCTCCACCTTTGAGGCGCTGGGGTACCCGAACTTCCGGTCCTTGTGGATCGGGAACTTCTTTGGCGGCGGCGCCCTCTGGATTCAGCAGATCACTGTGCCGTGGCTTGTGTATGACCTTACCGGCTCAGGAAAGTTACTCGGCCTGGTTCAAGGCGCGTTCGTCATCCCCATCGCTTTAGTAGCGCCGATCAGCGGGGTATTGGCTGACCGCATGGACCGCGCGAAGATCTTGATGGCGGCCCAGCTTTACCTGGGCATCGTCGCAGCGCTGTTTGCCGTCAATGTGCAACTTGGCCACGTTCAGGCCTGGCACGTCTTCGTCTTCGTGCTGCTGATTGGCGGCGGGTTCGGCTTCATGATGACCACGGGCCAGACGCTTATCCCCACCATGGTGCCTCGTCACGCCATTGTCAACGCCGCCGCGTTGGGCAGCACCTCCCAAAACGCCACACGCGCGATCGGCCCCGCCATTGGCGGCCAGCTCATTGTGGCGTTCGGTGTCGCGGGGAACTTCTTTATTCAGGCCGTGTTTTACGTCCTGGCGTTTGTGTTCGTTTCCCGTATCAAGCTGAGCGAGGAAGCGCGGCAACAGCAGCTTGCGACCAAACGGATGCCATTCTTCAAGACGATGGGTGAAGGGTTCAGCTACCTCAAGTCCGACAGGCCTGTGCTTGCCCTGGTCATCATGGGCGTGATCCCCATGGTCTTCCTCTTCCCAACGAACGCGCTGATGCCCATCTTCGCGGAGGAGGTGTTCCATCGCGGCGCCAAGGGCTTTGGCATTCTGCTGACCGCCATCGGAGTCGGAGCGCTCATTGGGACCCTGGGCGTGGCGGCTATCGGGGACATGAAGCGCAAGGCTCTGGTCCTCCTCTCGCTGCTTATGGGGGCCTTCGCCATGGTCATCCTGTTCGCCTGGACCACCTCACTTCCGTTGGCGCTGCTCATGTTGGGTGTCCAGGGAGCCTGCCAAACGGCCTACTTTTCCCTCCAGGGCGCGACGCTTCAGCTCAAGGTGCCGAACCATATGCTTGGCCGCGTGATGAGCGTCTCCGCGCTCAACATCGCGATGATCCCGCTGGGGGGCCTGGTTGGGGGAGTGCTCGCGGATGGGTTGAGTGCCCCGTGGGCGGTGACCATCCTGGGCGTTGGTGGCGTGAGCTTTATGGTGGTGGCCGCCTTCGCTCTGCCGGCCCTCCGCAAGCTCTAGACCTCGGCGGTGAGACCCGGTAAACGGGAAGAGCACCTTTCAGGCGCAGGCGGACTAGAGGCGCACGCCGCGGGGGCGCGGCCGGTGGCTTTCCGCGGTGATAATCGCTTCCACAGCCGCCACCGTCCTGTCTAGCTGGTCTTTCCTGTTGACTACCACGTAGTCAAAGTCCGCGGCGCGTTTCATCTCCTGGCGGGCGGTCAGCAATCGAAGTTTCAGGTCGGCGGGCTTGATTGGCCCTCGCTGACGGACGCGCCGCTCAAGCTCTTCGATTGAGGAGGGCTTGAGAAAGATGAGCACCGCCTCCGGCACGAGTGATTTTATGCTGGACGCTCCCTGAATGTCCGTGCGCACCAGAATGGTTTTGCCCTCCGTAATCGCCTTGCGGACCTGGTCCTTGGGAACGCCGTACTCGTGGTTGTACACCCGCGCCCATTCCAATAGCTCGCCGCGCTGTCTCAGCTTGCCAAAGGCGTGCTCGCTGAGGAAGAAGTAATCCACCCCGTCCCTTTCCGCGGGTCGTGGCGCACGAGTGGTTGCGGTGATGATGAAGTGGTAAGGATGGCCCAGCTCCTTCAGGCGGCCCAGCACCGAGTCCTTGCCCACCCCGGAGGGGCCGGAGAGCACGACCAGCAGCGGGGACGCGTGAGCGGCCGTCACGCCTGGCCGATCCGGGTGAGCGCGTGCAGTTGCTCCCAGAAGCCTGGGTAAGAGACGTCAGCGTGCTCGCCCCCCTCTATCACCGTCTCCCCTTGCGCCAGCAGGCCGGCCACGGCCAGCGCCATAACCAGCCGGTGGTCGCGATACCCGCGGCAGGCCCCGCCGTTCAGCTTGACCGGCCCGCGGATGAGCATCCCGTCTTTCAGCTCCTCAATGTCCGCGCCCATGTGCCTCAACTCGGTGACCGTAGTGTGGATGCGGTCAGACTCTTTCACGCGCAGCTCCTCCGCATTGCGGATGGTTGTTGTCCCGCGCGCAAAGCAGGCCGCCACTGCCAGAACGGGGATCTCGTCCTGGACGTTCGGCACCAGCTCTCCGGAAATCTCGGTAGCGCGCAGCTCTGAGGACTCAACCACCAGGTCGCCGGTCGGCTCTCCGCCTTCCTCAGGCCCGCTTGAGACGGTGATGACCGCACCCATCGCCTTCAAGACGTCCAGGACGCCGGTGCGCGTGGGGTTCAGTCCTACACCTTGGATCCTCAGCCTGGCGTTGGGGTGAGCTGCCGCCGCCACCAGCCAGAAAGCGGCAGCGCTGATGTCGCCCGGCACGCGGATGTCGGTGGCCTGCAGCTCGCTCGCCCGGACAGCGGCGCTTCTCCCCCGCAGGTCAATCCGCGCGCCCATCACGCGGAGCATCTGCTCTGTGTGGTCGCGGCTAGGGGCCAGCTCGTGCACCACCGTGGTGCCCGAGGCCAAGAGGCCGGCCAGCAGCAGGCACGACTTGAGCTGCGCGCTGGCAACCGGCATCTGGTACTCAATTCCAGAGAGCGGGCCGCCTCGGATGACGAGTGGCGGAAGGGTATTGCCCTTGCGACCTTGAATGGATGCGCCCATCTGTTGGAGGGGGGCAATAATGCGGGCCATCGGACGCGAGCGGAGGGAGGCGTCCCCGGTAAGGATGCTCAGAAACGGCTGCGAGGCGAGGACGCCACTGAGGAGCCGCAGCGTAGTGCCGCTGTTGCCGCAGTTCAACACCTGGGCCGGCTCTTGGAGCCGATGGTTGGCCCCTTCGATGACGAGGGTGCCTGGCGCCGCGCCTTCTTGCTGGATGCGGACGCCTAAGGCGCGCAGGCAACGAAGGGTTGAGGTGCAGTCCGCACCGGGGGAGTAGTTGCGCACAGTGGCGGTCCCCTGTGCGAGCGCGTTGAGGATGGCGGACCGGTGCGAGATGGACTTGTCGCCGGGGAGGACAACCGTGCCCTCCAGCCGCGGGCTTGGGAGGACCCGTTGCCGCATGCTTACCTCTTCTGGTCCCCCGGCTTTGGCTGGCTGCCTGCCTCTGCGCGAGCTTTCAAGCGCTTGGTCAGCGCGTCGCCCCAGAGAAACGAGGAGATGACCTCAGAGGGCTTGGGCATCGGCACGGTGCCGTCAGAGGCGGGCGGAACGCCGCCCACCCAGCGCGCCCGGGCATCGCGGGCGGCGTAGAACAGCGCTTCCAGCTTGGTGGTGTCCCCCTCTTTGAGAAGGGTGCGCATCTCATAGAGCTGCTTGATCGTCTCGTCAAGCCAATGCACCAGGTTTTCGTGGTTGGTTGCGCAGATGCCCAAATGCATCACCGGGTCCCCGGCGGCTAGCCGGGACAGATCACGATAGCCGCTCGCCGCCAGCTTGTACATGTCGCGCCAGGAAGGGCTTTGTGACGTCGTCGCCACCAAAGCCACGGAAAGCAACATCGGTAGATGGCTGACGGCCGCAACGTAGCTGTCGTGCTCCACGGCGTCAATGAAGTGGGGTGTTGCCCCGATCGTCTCGGCGAGGTTGCTCACCGTCCTTGCGGCGTCCGCGTGGGCGCGTTTGCTCGGGCACACCAGGTAGACCGCGCCGCGGAACAGATTCTCGTTTGCGGCTCCTGGGCCGGACTGCTCGCTGCCGGCCATCGGGTGGCCGCCCACGAAGCTCACCGAGGGCGGGAGGAGCTCGTCCGCCCATTCCAGCACGGAGGCTTTGGTGCTGCCCGTGTCCGTGACCACGGCGCCTTCGTCAAGCTCCGAGGCGATAAACTCCAGCAGCTCGCGCATGGCCGGCACGGGTGTGGCCAAGATGACGACGCGCGCGCCGCGGACCGCCTCGCTCAGGTTGCCGACCGCCTTGTCTAAAGCGCCGCGCTTCTTGGCCTTGTCGGCGACCCCCCGCTCGCTGTCAAACCCTACCAGCTCCACCTTCAGGCCGGCCTTCTTGAGGGCGAGGCCGAACGATGTGCCGATCAGGCCCGTCCCAATGATGGCGATGCGGTCCACCAATGTCCACCTATCCTTAAGCTCAGGTTGGCCCTCATGATAGCACAGCCGCTGCCTCCCACGATTCATGCTCCTGGGCGGCTCGGGCTCAAAAGATGCTGTGATCAACTAGCAAGGTGCTGAGGACGTTCACTACCGGCCCGATGGTCTTTTCCAAGATGGGGACGTCAAAGAAGATGCTGGACATGATGGCCATGAGAAGAATGCCCGGCCCCCAGGGCTCCAAGCGTTGGAGCCTCTCCCCTAGCTCGCGTGGGAGGATGCCGGGTAAGACCTTGGAGCCATCCAGGGGGGCGAGCGGAATGAGGTTGAACGCCGCGAGGATGAGGCTGTAGATGACGATGAAGCCGAGCAGGGTTGCGGCGAGCAGGTCCGTGTCGGTGCCGAGCAGCCGGAGGTCAACGGCGATGGGCCAGTCCACGATTCCTGCGCGGAAGGGGAGTGCGGCCAGGAACGCCGTCATGAGGTTGGTGAGCGGGCCCGCCAGCGCTACGACAGCCGTCTTCCTGAGCGCGTCCCGGCCGAAGTACGCCGGGTTCACCGGCACGGGCTTGGCCCAACCGAACCCGACAAAGAGGAGCATCAGGCCGCCGAGCGGGTCCAGGTGCACGAGCGGGTTCAGGGAGAGCCGGCCCGCGCGGCCCGGCGTGCGATCCCCAAACCGCGTGGCGACGACGGCGTGGCTTAGCTCGTGGAAGGTTGCCGCCACAACGAGGGCGAGGACGGTCAGCAGAAGGAGGACGAGGAACCCTCCCGGCTCGTCGCGGAACAGCTCCCAGTTGCGCCAGATCATCGCGCGGCGCTACCAGGGCGCACGGCACCCTGGGGCAACGGACTGTCTCCAGGACACGCCCTCGACACCCTGAGCAGGGCCAAGTGCGACACCTTACTCGTCGTCGTCCTCGTCCGGCAGCTGGGCGGGCTGCCGTTCAGACGCGCTGACCACCTGAGGCAGGAGCGCGGTGAATCGTTCCCCCTTGCCTGGGCGGCGAGATGGAACCTCCCGCAGGGCTTTGTGCAGCTCGGCCAGCGCCTCCGGGCCTACTTGGTCCGCCGATGCCACCAAGCCGTCTACTCCGGCGTCGCGCAGGCATTCCAATTCCCAGGCGGAAGGAACGCCGCTGATGGGCAAAAAAAAGGGCTTTCCAAATAGCCCGCGCAGCCCTGCTAATTCCATGAGCCGGTCCAGAGTGAACGGAGGCGCTACGGCCTCTTGGGAGACGACGCCGTCAATAGGTGTTGCCTCCAGGGCACGGGCCTGCTCTTCGCTGAATTCCTTGGGGACGCTGAGCAAGTACGACACGTCATCGAGTTTCAGCGCATCCAGAGGGACCGCCAGCGAGTTGAAGATGACAAAGTCGCAGCCCTGCTTCTCGAGCAGCGACGACTGCTCTTTCGTCAACGTGTCCACCTGTATCCCCCACGGGAGTTCGCCGGCGGCCTCCGCCAGCTTTTTGACCGCCGTTTGAGTCACCTGGCCGGAAGGCTTGAAGAGGAGGAGGTCGGCGAGTTTGGCCGCCTCCTGGCTGCGGTCCGCCTTGCCGAAGGATGCTACGAGCAGCATCGCGGGGGCGCGCTCCGGCCGCGCAGCGCGTCCAAGGCCAAACCCTAAAGGAATCGTCGCGCCTCGGTGAAGGCGCTCAAGCGCCTGGAACAACCGGCTCATCGTTGCACTCCTCGTTCTGCTTCTTGCTGGGCACTTCTCGGAGAAGCGTGCTCTCCCTCGCCTTCATCTTAGGGCATCTTAGGGCACAGTCGCGTGGGTGCGCCAGCGGAGCGTCGGCCAGTTGCGATGCTGGGCCAGTCTTCGGAGGCCGCGACTGGCGTTGACCACAACGGGGTGTCCGGCAGCCTCCAAGAAGGGCCGATCACTGGAGTGGTCCGCGTAGGCGTGGCTCTGGTCCAACGCGATGTGCAGCTCGACGGCAGCGGCTTGGAGCGATGCCACCTTGCCCTTATGCACGGGTATAACGCCGGTGAGCAGCCCGGTGAGCAGCCCGTCCGCTGTATCCATATGCGCGGCATAGAGGGCATCGGCTTCCAGGTAGCCCGCCAACGGTTCCAGCATCAGGGAGAGACCTCCGCTCACGATGACGACGAGGTGGCCTTGGGCCTTGTGCGCCTTGATCCGCGTGACGGCGTCCGTAAAGAGACTGCGCCGCCAAAACCGCTCGCCGGCCCCCTGTTGCCAGGCTTTGACGTCGTCCAATCGGATGCCACGGTAGTTGCGCGAAAACCTAGTGTTGAAGAGGCGGCGATCGTACAGGTCGAGAAGCAGGTAGTACGGCGTCCGGAGCGCGAAGCCCGCCAGCCACGCCCAGAACCGGAGTCCTTGCAAGCGCGATCGTTGGAAGTCCAAAAACACGACGAAGACGTTGGAGGAAGCCATAGTGCCGTCCACGTCAAAGAAAGCGGCGGTGCGGAGCGAGGTCACGCCGGTCCGCCCGGGTCCCCGGGCGCCAATGCCTCCACCGCCTGCTGGATCTCCGCGGTGACCTGGCGGGCCAGCTCGGCGGGGCTTTCGTTTGCGGAGGCGGCCTCTGCGGAGATGGGACGCCCGAAGCGGATGCTCACCCGCCGTGGTCGCGGCAGCGCGCGGCCCTTCGGCATGGCCTGGAAAGAGCCCGCTATGTAAGCCGGCACCACGGGAACGCCGGACTCCACGGCCAGCAATCCGATGCCCCGTTTGAACGGCTGAATGGCCCCGGTTGGGCTGCGGGCTCCCTCCGGGAAGAAGATGAGGGGATGGCCGTAGCGGAGGATGCCTAAGGCCAGGCCAAGGCTCTCTCCCACGTGGCTCTGCCGGTCAAAGGGAGCAGCGTTGAGAAAGACGTGGGACGCCCAACTCTTGAAGGTGGTGTTGAAGAAGTAGTCCTTGGCTGCAAGCGGATGGATGTTCCTGTTGCGGCTGCTCAGAGCTGCCGTGATCGCTCCCGCGTCAAGGTGGCTGCAGTGATTGGAGACGACGATGAACGGTCCCTGGTTTGGCACGTTCTCCAGCCCTGAAACCTTCAGGTGCAGGTACCAGCGGAAGCTCAACGTGAGCAGAAAACGCCAGACGCTGCGGGCTGGAAAGACTGGCGGTGAGGCGCGTATCCAGCGCTTGACCTCCTCCGGCGAAGCGGCAACGATAGCAGCGCCGGCCGGCTTCCGCGTGGCGCTTGGCGCAACGCCGGCCGGCTCGCCCTGCTGTGTTGAGGCGGTCGGCTGCGCGGAGGGAGACACCTCTTCGGTCTCTTCTGGAGGGGCTGCCGACCGGACGGGCGGCTCTGCGCCGGGCGCCCTGGGGAGCCCCAGCAAGAACTTCCGAATACCGGGGATGTGCACTTCCTTGAGGTAATTGGCCCAATCAATGCTCTTCATGTCAAAGTTGAAGCGTTGCTGCTCCTCCTCCGTGAGGGAGTCCCAGACGGAGCGGAGGTTGTGCGTCAGATATTGGCATCGCGCTTCCGCGTACGGGCCGTAGAGCCGGGCGTAGAGGACTAAACGCTGGAGGGACGACCGTTTGGAGTCAAGGCTGCGCAGAGCTTTCCGGCGGCGCCTCGCGGATGGGATTAGCCTTGCCAGGGCCCCCGTCAGAGTGAGTGGGACCCCGTGGCGAAGGAAGAGTTTTCTCAAGTAGGCTTTCGTAGAGGGGAAGGTCATGTCAGGTAGCCGCTGCGGCCTGTTTGCACGGCTGGTAAGCGGCCGCTGGCGGAAATGCTCCTGCACCAGCTCCGCAAAACGCGGCAGGAGCAACGGGTTCTCCATGCCGGTCGCCACGTGGAAGATCTGGAGTCCGCCCCGGTCATGCGCCCAGGGCACGGTGGCAAGAACCGCATTCACGACTATGTCCACGGGCACGATGTCCAGGATCCCCTCCCGGTTGCCCGGGAAGTCGGGAAGGCGCTCCCTCCCATACGCCACGATAAGGGGGTCGAGCATCCGGAACCCGTCCAGCCAGCCCGGTTCAGGTGTTCCTAAGGAGCTCTCGATGATGGAGGGCCGGAGGATGAGCACCGGGACGTCCCTACGGTGGCGCACGAGCATCTGTTCGCCCATCGCCTTAGTGAACGTGTACACGTCGTTCCATCCGCGACGCTGTGCCCAGCGGAACCCTTCGGCGACGAGCTGCGCATCAAGCCGCTGCTCTTCGGGCGAGCGAGTGTCGCGCTGGGAGCCGTTGCGGGCGGGCGCGGCCTGGGAAACGGTCTCCCTGGGAACGGCTATTGACTGCGCCGCTTCGCGAGAGCGGAGGAGGGCGACTCGCGACTGGATGGCGCGGATCTCTTCCTCCACATCGTACGGAGGCTCTCGGCGCCCGTTGATCAGGCCGACCGTCAGCGTGGGCGAGAAGGGCTCCTCCGGCACGGGGCCGTGCCGCGTGCCGTTGACGTAGCACGTGGAGATGTGAGCGAGGATGGCCTTTGGCGCCCCGCGGGTGAACTCCAGCACACGGACTGTGGCCAGCGTGTTCATAGCCAAGGCTTGGTCCAGCGGGGCGTCAAACGAGACCATCGCGGCGCTGTTAATCACCACATCCACTTCTGCCTGAAGCTGCCGGTACTGGGCTTCGGAAAGGCCAAACAACTCTTCGCCAAGGTCACCGGAAAGCGGGACCACTTTTTGTTGGACAAACGCCGCAAAGCCGTCGCCATGACGGGCACGGAGGCGGTTGAATGCAGGTGTGGCCAGGACCTCTTGCGTGAAGCGCGTCTCGGAGGAGACCCCAGCCCCCTTGGGCCGAATGAGCACGTAAAGGCGGCGCACTTGCGGCAGGTCGTAAAGCAGCTTTTCGATGAGGACCTTGCCCACAAGTCCGGTAACGCCGCTGATGAGCAGCGTTTTATCGGAGTAGTAGTCGTCAATGCGGCGCATTGCCTACCTGTATGCCAACTGGCGGGGACTTGGGATGCTCTGCGATGAAGGACTTGCAAGCCGGGACGTCGTGGTTGGATGCCGCAAGCTGTCCTAGGCTGGCGGCGTCCCGCACCTTGCCCGCCGAGCCAATGGTAGCACAAAACCGTTTCGCGTGGTCAAGGTCGTTACCGCCTTCTTGGGCCTCCGGCGCCTTGAGTTGGAAGGCGCCGGGTGCTATCATCCCGATAGTTGAAGGAGGGGCTGCGATGCCCGCGAAAATCTTAGACGGCGTCAAGGTTGCCCAAGAGATACGGACCGAGGTGGCCCAAGACGTGCGAGAGCTCCAGCAGACGACTGGGGTCACGCCGGGACTCGGCGTCGTCTTGGTTGGGGACAACCCCGCCTCCGCCACCTACGTCCGCACCAAGAGCAAGGCTTGCCAGGAGGTAGGGGCTGTCTCTGAGACATTTACCCTGCCAAAGACGGCTACGGAGCAGGAGGTCCTGGCCCTCGTAGCGAGGCTGAATCACGACCCCCGTTTCCACGGCATCCTCGTGCAGCTTCCGCTGCCTTCTCAGATCAGCGAGCGCAAGGTGACGGTGGTGATTGACCCAACCAAGGACGTGGACGGGCTGCACCCTCTCAACATGGGTCTCCTTCTTGAGGGTTCGCCTCGTTTTATTCCCTGCACCCCCGCCGGCATCCAGCAGCTTTTACTGCGGCACGGCTATGACCTGGCCGGGAAGCACGTTGTCGTCTGTGGGCGGAGCAACATCGTTGGGAAGCCGGTCTCCGTCCTGCTGCTGCAAAAGCAGCGCGGCGCGAACGCCACCGTGACGGTGTGCCATACCGCCACGCGCGACTTGGCGTCCATCACCCGCCAGGCGGACATCCTGATTGTGGCCGCGGGACGTCCCAACGCTATCACCGGCGACATGGTCAAGCGCGGCGTCGTGGTGGTCGACGTGGGCGTCAACCGGGTCAGCGACCCGGCCGCACCACGCGGGTATCGCATCGTCGGGGATGTGGACTTCGCCGGCGTGGAGCCTCTGGCGGAGGCGATCTCCCCCGTGCCCGGCGGTGTTGGCCCGATGACCGTCGCGATGCTGCTGGCGAACACGCTCAAAGCGGCCAAGCGCGCCGCTGGGGTGGCCACCGCCAACTCAAAGGATTGACGGGCCCGGCTGGGCCGCTACAATACCAACTGGAATGGCTTCAATCGCGGTCTGCTGAAACCCACCTGTACGAAGGCCAGACGGAGGTCAGGATGCCGCTCCGCTTTCGGATTTATCGGTACATGAGGCAGAGCAAAGGCTCACTGGTCCGATTCCTCCTGGCGGACATCGCCGTCCTTGTGGGTTTTGGCCTGCTGGTGGCCCTCATTGATACCCAGATTGGGACGCCGGAGCTGCGCAAGGGCCTGGTCGTGTGGTACAGCTTTCTCGTCGGCTTCAGCGCGGTGGTGACCTTGAACGCCAGCATTGAGCTCCTCGGCACGGGGTATTCCACGTACCTCAGGAGCACGAGGCGGCCTTCCGGCGCATAGGCGCGCAGAGGTCCACGAGGCTGCACTTCGTTGGACACAAATTAGATTTCCCTGCCGGCATGTCGGTTCTTTTGACAAAGCCCAAGACCTCAATAGCCTGCAAAAACAAGGCTTGTCCCTCTTTTCTTGACTGGAAAACTACGGCGTCGTATCGTGTGGGCGTGTCTATGGCTACAGCCACCTCAATGTACGACCTCTCCCCCCGCACGAAACTCATCGCTCTCGGCGGCGTCTTTCTGGGGATGTTCTTCATCTCCATGAACTTTCAGATCATTGGGCCTGCGTTGCCGAAGATCGTGGCGGACCTGGGCGGCCTGAACATGTACAGTTGGGTCTTCGCCGCGCCGATGATCACGTCTACGATTACTATCCCCCTCGCAGGGAAGTTCTCGGACATCTATGGTCGTAAGCCCTTCTTTATCGCGGGTATCCTGTTATTTCTCGTCGGCAACACTCTCGCCGGCTTTTCCCAGGATATGCTCCAAATGGTCCTGTTCCGGGGGCTGACAGGCTTTGGTCAGGGCTTGCTGCTCGCCAACAGCTACGCCGTCATTGCCGACCTGTTCGTGCCCGCTGAGCGGGCAAAGTGGCAGGGGCTTGTCGCCGCCACGTTTGGTGTGTCCAGCGTGATAGGCCCGTTGTTGGGCGGGGCGTTTACCGACCACCTCTCCTGGCGATGGGTCTTCTTTATCAACATACCTCTCGGCGTTATTACGCTGGTGGCTATTGTCCGGACCCTTCCATGGCGCCGTGACACCTCCAAGCGGCCCGTGATTGATTATCTTGGGGCGGCCACCATGAGTGGAATGTTGGTGGCGCTCCTGTTGGGACTCTCTTGGGGTGGGGTTGAATATCCGTGGGGCTCCAGTCAGATTATTGGCCTCTTAGTCGGGAGCGGTCTCCTACTCGGCGCCTTCCTGCTCATCGAGCAGCGCGCTGCGGAGCCTGTCGTGCCGTTGCAGATCTTCAAGAGCTCCGTTGTGACCTTATCCATCCTGGCGACGTTCGGCAGCGGCATCGCGCTTTTGGGGGCATTTGCTTTCTTACCACTGTTCATCCAAGGGGTGATTGGCTCCTCCGCCACGAACTCCGGCCTGGTGTTGATGCCGATGACCATCGGCATGGCGTTTGGAAGCATTGCGGCCGGTCAACTCGTTACCCGGATTGGGCGCTATCGCGTGATGGGTGCGATTGGCATGGGCCTGATGACGCTTGGCTATTTGCTGCTCTCCCTCATGGATGTGAACAGTGGGAACGGCACCATAGTGTTCAACATGATTATCGTAGGGGCTGGGATGGGGATTACCATGCCGGTGTACCTCATCTCCGCCCAGAACGCCGCGCCGCAGAAGTACCTTGGGGTGGTCACGGGCGCTATCACCTTTTTCCGCTCCGTTGGCGGGACGATCGGCATCGCCATCATGGGCTCGCTGCTCCTTAAACGGATGGCGTCCGGCATTGACAAGTACACTCCCTCTGAGGTGGTGCAAGTCCTTCCAGCCCAGACGCTTGAGCAATTCCAGAATCCGCGGACCCTGCTGGACGAGAGCACCCTTGCTAACGTGGAATCCACGTTCAGCGCCCTTGGCTCGCAGGGCCCCGGCCTTTTCGACCAGTTCTTCCAAGGGATGCGCCACGCGCTGAGCGACGCCGTTGTGCTGGCCCTGTTTATCGGCTTCATTGCGGTGGCCGCCGGCACATTCTTCGCTCTCTTTGTCAAAGACCTTCCGTTGACTAGGGGAGCCACAAAGTTGCCTGTCCGAGCCCCACAGCCTGTGGCGGTCGCCGTGGCAGCCCCTGCCGGCAAACCCGCCGCGGGGACTGTTCAATCTACTCGGGGTGATCAGTCTAAACCCTAGACCATCTGGAAAGACTTGCGCTGCACTTGCGGGACACGCCCGCTTTGTGCATACTCAGGACAGTTGGAGCCTGGCTGGGCGGAGGGGAAACGCGGTGAACCCCCTGCCGAACAATCGTCAACAGGAGGAGGGACGCATGCTAATCGGGCATTTCACGGAGCAGCCGTACCAGGACCCTAAGCATGGAGTCATCGGGTCACCGGCAACCGACCCGGAGCTCACTAACGCTATCTACGATCCAGAGATCGGCTCGCAGCTCTACAACCGGTACATTGACGAGAAGCTGTACGCGGAAGAGGTTGGGTTTGAGGCGCTCATGATGAATGAGCACCACGGCACGCCGTTCTGCATGCAGAGCGTGACGAACGTCATGCTGACCATCCTGGCGCGGCAGACCAGGAAGGCCAAGCTGATCCCACTGGGGAACGTGCTGCCCATCTGGGACGACCCGCTCTGGCTGGCGGAGCACCTGGCGATGGTGGACATGATCTCGGGCGGGCGGCTGGTGTCGGGGATCGTGCGCGGCGCGGGGACGGAGAGCCTGTCGCACAGCGCCAACACCGTCTATAACCGGGAGCGGTTCAACGAGGCGCACGACTTCATCATCAAGACGTGGACGACGCCCGGGCCGTTCCGTTGGGAGGGGAAGCACTACCAGTTCCGGTACGTGAACCCGTGGTGTCTGCCGCTGCAGAAGCCGCACCCCCAGATCTGGGTGCCGGGCATCGCAAGCCCGGAGACCGTTAAGTGGTGCGCACAGCACCACTATCCCTACGTCCTCCTGGCGACGCAGCTTGAACCCACCAAGGCGATGTTTGAGCTCTATCACCAATTCGCCGGGGAGTTTGGTTACAAGTCCGGAACGCAAAACAACGGGTATCTGTTCAAGGTGCACGTGGAGGACACGGAAGCGCAAGGGGAGGCGGCAGGCCGCCGCTACGTGGAGGGTGTTACCAACCCGTTCCTAGAGGGGAACCGTGGCGCCGGAGCGATCCAGCCGCACCTCTTCTCGCCGCCGGGGTACATGTCGCGTGCGGCGCTGCAACAGCTTCAGAAGATCTTCAACCCCGCCTCGGGCAAGTCGCCGTTAGCGGCCTCCTACGAGGACCTGACGAAGAGCTACGGCATTGTGAGCGGCACCCCGAAGTCGGTGATTCCGCGGGTGCGGCACGTGCTTGAGTACCTGCGGCCGGGCACGGTGTTCTTCTGGGACGGCGACGGCGCCCAGACGCACGAGGATACGGTGCGCAGCCTGCGCCTCTTCGGGCAGGAGGTCATCCCCGCTGTCAAAGAGATGAGTAAGGAGCTGGACCTCAAGAGCCCGTATGACACCAATGACGGTACGGGCATCTCGCCGGAGGTCTGGGCAAAGCACACGTCGGCGCAGAAGGCGGCGCGCTGACCCGTTCCGTACTCCCAGCAACCTGACACGTTGCCTCCGGCGAACGACCGCCGGGGGCAACGTGCGTATTGCGCTACTGGCTCCTGTCACCAGCCGATACTCGATGCCGGTCCTGCAACCACCACCGCAGCAGGAGCGCGAGTCCAAGGATCGGTATGCCGAGCAGGACGCCTCCCAAAACGTCGCTCGGCCAGTGGTGTCCGAGAAACACGCGGGAGAGACCCGTCGCAGCTACGGTGCCTGCGTAGAGGGCGATGAGCGCCCAGCGGGCCGGTCTCCACGGCATGAGCGGCAGGAGAAACGCCGCGAGTAGTCCAAAGAAGACCACGCTGTGGACCACGTGACCGCTGGGGAAGCTGTCGTTTCCCGGGTGCACGAGCTGGTCTGGCCGCTCCCTGCCGATGACCTCTTTGAGTGCCTGGGTCGCCACTTGCAGGAGACCGGCTGCCAGAAACGGCGCCGCCTGGCGCGGCCGTCGTAACGCAACCAGGGCAAGGATGAGCGCCGCCTCGGTTGCCACCACCACTTCAACGTTACCCAGCCACGAAACGCCTTTCAAAAACCGGTCCAAGCCCGGTGCGTCCCAAGACCGGATATGCTCTGCCGCCGAAATGTCCCAGCCGGGCGGCTCTTCCCGAACGGCGATGACCAAGAAGGCAACCCACAGCGCGAGGGAGGCGGCCATGACCGCCACGAGCAGCAGGCGGCTATTGCGCGCCTTCAGAGCATCATTGGTGAAAGAGTGGTGGGAGGATCGGCTCACAAGGAGCCACGATACCACGAACAGGCGCTCCCTGGCGCCACACGCGGCTTAAAAGTCTACGCGCCGGGGTGACGACCAGGCTTGTCCTGAGTGAAGCGAAGGGTCGTATGCGGATTTTGACACTCATCTGAGTGGGTGGTATCCTGCCCTGTGGCCCATCGCGCCGCTGCGCTGGGGATTCTCACCGTGCTGTAGGTGTCGTCTTGCCCGTCAACATTATCGTCGCCGCCAAGCAGGTCATTGACCCGGAAACCCCCGTTGCCGCGCTGAAGGTGAACGCTCAAGCCAGGCGAATGGAGCCGCCGCCTAACGTGCCGCCGGTGGTCAACGGCTTTGACGAGAATGCCGTTGAGGCCGCGCTCCGCATCAAGGAAGCCCTGGGCGGGAAGATTACGGTCATCTCCGTCGGCAGAAGTTTCGTCCTGGACGTCATAAAGAAACCGCTCTCCATGGGGTGTGACGAACTGGTGCTGGTCCAGGATGAGGCGTTGGGAGACCTCGACGCCTTTGCGACGGCGCAGGTGCTGGCCGCCGCGATAAAGAAGGTCGGTGGGTGGGACCTCATCCTCTGCGGGCGCCAAGCGTCCGACCTGGACCAGGCTCAGGTGCCGTTGGGTCTCGCGGAGCTGCTGAAGGTGCCGTGCATCACCGTCGCGCAAAAGGTTGAGGTGAGGGAGCGCGACGTCATCGTGGAGCGGGTGCTCGCTGACGGGACCGAGGTGATGACCGCACAGCTTCCGGTCGTGGTGACCGTGAGCAACGAGCTTGGCCAGCCACGGTACCCGACGCTCCGCGGCATCATGGCGGCGAGCCGGAAACAGCCCGTCAAGTGGTCGCTCGCCGATTTGGGACAGGACGCCACGCAGCTCGCCGCCAAGGTAGAGGTGGTAGAGATCTCTGCTCCTCAGCGGAAAAAGACGTGCGAGTTTATCACCGGCCAGAACGACGGGGAGAAGGGCTGGAACCTGGCACGCAGGCTCAGAGAGGCCAAACTGATCTAGGCAGGAGCGGGGCTCGGCCCCGGCCGGGTGGCACGAGCGCAACAAGGGGAGCACATGACTGACGCGCGCGGGGTCCTTATCGTTGCGGAGCACGCGGACGGCGTGCTGGCGGGCTCTACCGCCGAGCTGGCGACTGCCGGCCAGAAGCTCGCGGCGGCGCTCGGCCATGACGTTGCCGCCGTGGTCTGCGGCGCTTCGGTTGCACGGTTGGCGTCCGAGGTCGCGAAGCTGGGGGTCAAGCGGGTGTTCGCCGTGGAGGCCCCGCAGCTCAGCGATTTTCAGATTGAGGCCCACCTGGCGGCGCTGGAGCAGGTGGTCGCCCAAGTTGCGCCACGGGTCGTGTTGGTCGCCAAAAGCGTCCAGGGGCGGGACCTGGGGCCCCGGCTGGCCTTCCGTTTGGGCGCTGGCCTGGCTCAGGACTGCACCGAACTGGGCTGGGACTCGCAACGGAACGCGCTGCTTGGCGTGCGGCCGGTGTATGGCGGAGCGGGCCTCGCTCGCGTAGCCGTGCTTACGACGCCAGCCTTTTCCACCATCCGCCTCAAGGCGTTTGACCCAGCACCCGCGACTGCGACTAACCCGGCGGAGGTCGTGGCTGTCAGCGTGAGGCTGGACTCGCTGGGGCCCGTAGCAACCCTTGTGAGCAGCGCCAAGCAGCAGGCCACGGGGATACGGCTGGAGGACGCTCGCGTCGTGGTGAGCGGCGGCCGTGGCTTGGGCGGGGCGGAACCGTTCAAGGTGCTTCAAGAGCTTGCGGCGGCGCTGCGAGGTACCGTTGGCGCATCGCGCGCCGCGTGCGACGCGGGCTGGGTTCCACACTCGTACCAGGTTGGGCTCACGGGGAAGACCATCGGCGCCGACCTCTACATCGCGATCGGTATCTCCGGGGCCAGCCAGCATCTGGCGGGCATATCCGGCGTCAAAAATGTTGTGGCGATCAACAAGGATGGGGAGGCTAACATCTTCAAAGAGGCCCGCTACGGAGTAGTGGGGGACTGGCAGAAGGTGGTGCCGGCGTTCTTGCAGGCTATCAAGGAGATGGGTGTTTCTCCGTAGCTCGTCGTTGGGGGCAGGACTGTGAACGGTGACCATCACGCGGATCCGGAAGAGATCATCAAGGCGCTCAAAGAGGCGGCGACCTTTTCCTTTTTCTTTCCGGCGCTCCGGAAGACGCTGCTGGTTGACCTGCGGAGCAACGCGGCCTCCGCGCCCTTCGTCAAACTCCTCCCTATGGCTCGCACGCCCGAAGAGCGCATTCAGTATCTCAACCGGATGCGCCCGAACCTGCCGAAGCTCACCACCTTCGCTCCCATTCCCTGGACCAGGGGAGTCCGGAGCCTGGAGACGACAGGGGTCTTGCGGGTGCTTCTGGAGCTGGTGGCGGCTTCCGGCGACGCCGCCGCCGTGCGGACTGTCCAGGAGGTGGTTCACGAACTGCTCCGCTTGGAGCAGGTTGAGCTTGTCGCCGCGGTCCGTGGGGACAGCTACCAGACCATCTGGGCCAGTCCAAAGCGCTAGCCCGCCGCAGTACAGAGGGAAGCAATGCCGCCCATAATCGAAGTGCGCAACCTTGTCAAGGAGTTCGGCCCCGTCACCGCAGTAGCCGGTGTTTCCTTTGCGGTCCTCCAGGGAGAGGTCTTCGGCATCCTTGGCCCGAACGGCGCGGGGAAAACCACGGTGCTGGAGTGCATAGAGGGTCTCCAGCCGGCAACGTCCGGCGAAACCGTAGTCCTGGGAATAGATACCCAGAGGGAGCCGGTCAAGGTCAAGGAACGGATAGGGGTCCAACTCCAAGCGTCCTCGTACTTTGACTTCCTCACGCTCACCGAGATCCTTGAGCTATTCGGGAGGTTCTACCCAAGGCGGCTGACGCCACGTGAGCTGCTCGCCAAGGTGGGGCTGGAAGAGAAGGCCAAGAGCACCGTCGCCAAACTCTCCGGGGGCCAGAAGCAGCGCTTCAGCATCGCGGCGACGCTGGTGAACGACCCGGAGGTAGTCTTCCTGGACGAGCCGACGACGGGCCTTGACCCGCTGGCCCGCCGCAACCTGTGGGAGCTCGTGCGCGAGGTCCACCGCGAGGGGCGTACCGTTGTGCTGACCACCCACTACATGGAGGAGGCGGAGGCGCTCTGCCAGCGTGTGGCGATCATGGACCTCGGCCTCATCGTCGCCCTTGATTCGCCAATCAACCTGATCCACCGCCTCCCGACGCCGTACGAGATGAAGGTGCAGAGCGCGAGTCCGCTCCCTGTCAGCGTGCTCAAGGGGCTGCCAACTGTCCAGGACGCCTGGCAGGATAGCGACCATGCCTACCACCTTGCGGTGGGCGACGCCGCCAGCGCCGTTCCCGCGCTCGTCAGCTGGGCGCAGCAACACGAGATCACGTTTGAGCACCTTGAGGTGAAACCCGCGACGCTGGACGACGTGTTTCTGGCGCTCACGGGCAAGCAGCTCCGGAACTGAGCAAGAAGGCGTTGAGATGACGGTCTGGCACCTGTTCATCGCGAACCTCAAGATGATCTTCAGGAACCAGCAGGCGCTCTTTTGGGCGCTGGTCTTTCCGCTCATCTTCGTTGTGGTGTTTGGTCTGTTCCGACTGGACGAGCCGGTCGTCGCCAACCTTGCGGTGGTTGACCAGGCCCAGAACACCGTCTCGCGCGGCCTGATTGCGGGGCTGAAGACGGTGGAGCTGGTGAAGGTGGACGAAAGCAAGACGCTCGTTGAGGCGCGGCGCGAGTTGGAGAAGGGGGACATCCCCTACGTGCTCGTCATTCCGCCGGGCTTGACGCAGGACCTCCGGCCTGGCGAAAGCGGCCAACAGCCTGTTTCGCTGGTGCTGCTCTACGACCAGTCCGAGGTACTGGAGAGCCAGCGGATGTTCACCATCATCAGCCGGTTCGTGGACCAGGCGAACCTTGTCCTTAACGAGGCGAGGCCGGTGGTGACGTTGCAGCCTGCGCCGATCCGCGCCCGCCAGGCCGGCTACTTTGACTTCATCCTCCCGGGGCTGGTCGGCATGGGCGTTATGACCTACGGCGTCATCGGGATGGCCACGGTGCTTGCCCAGTACCGCCAGCAGAAGATTCTGAAACGGATGCTAGCGACGCCGCTCTCGGTGCGCAACTTTTTTACCGGGCTGATTCTGGCTAACCTGGTGCTTGCCGTTGTCCAAGCGGCGATCATCCTGGCGGCCGGCATGCTGCTGTTCAACGGCCACGTGTATGGGAACTTCCTCTGGGTCTTTCTGCTGGTCATCCTCTCCAATATCGTCTTTCTGAACCTTGGATTTATCGTCGGCTCGTTCGCCAAGACGGTGGAGGCAGCTAACGGGCTGGCGAACGTGGTTGCCATGCCGATGATGTTCTTCTCCGGCGTGTTCTTCGGCACGGACACCTTGCCCGCCGCAGTGCGGACTATCGTGCATTACCTGCCACTCTCGCCGATGCTGGAGGCGCTGCGCGGGGTGACGCTGGAGGCCAGGGGCTTTTGGGAGTTCCCGACCGAGATGGGCATCTTGGGGGCATGGATCGTGGGGTCGTCGGTTGTGGCCGTGCGGGTGTTCCGGTTCCACTGAGACCCATTCACCCGACACGTCGGGATCAGGGCAGGCCTAACCCTCCGTCCCTTCTCCTTCGGCTTACTCAGGACAGGTTCTCGCAGGGAAGGGGATCGGGCTGTCTGCAGATTTCCGAGACGGGATTTGTTTTCGCCTGAGTCCACGCCGCCGAAAAAATGCTGAGAAACAATTCCTGGGATTGTCCGCAGATTGCGCGAATGGCGATTTTTAAAATTGGAGAAACGAATCCCCTGACTGTCCGCAGGATTGCGGATGTGTCGCGAGCGCGGTACGTGGTCATGGAACGAGGGTAGGGGACACGGGCAGGTTGGCGCTAGGGGCGGATGGCACAAGGGCGAAGCCCCATTCGCTGCGCTCAGGGCAGGCTCTTGACCCTCAGTAGTTAGACCTGGCTTAGGAGAAAGGCGTCCTAGGTGGGGGGTCTGCCTTCTGGCGTGTCCGCAATTTCGCAGATGAAATCCGCCCGTGTTGTTGAAGGGGCGAGTCTCCATATATTGGTCGCCTTTCGACAAGCTCAGGGTGAACGGGGGCCGTCATCAGTCCAAACTGCTGTACAAACTTAGAATTCAGGCCGCCTTTCTCACCACGGTCGGGAGGTCGGTGGCCGCGAGGTCGCAGTGGACAAGCTGCTGTGGCGTAATGACGACGGTGCCTTCGGCCTCGCCGGAATCGGTCTGGACGAGCACGCGGTCGTGGACGGCCAGCTCCAGGTCGCCCGCGGCGCAATAGCGGACCGGCCCGGAGCGTGTGAACCGCACGCCTGTAAGCTTTCCGTGGACGAGCGATGTCATCTCTGTCCTCCAACGTTCGCTCCGCTCAGCGTTTCCGCCTCGGTCCCTGCGGGCAGGCCGAGCATCAGGTGTTCCAGGGCCAGACGCGGGTTGACGTTGAGCTCCAGCAGGCGCTTCGTCTGCAGGAGCAGTTGCACAAAAGCGGCCGCCTCCGCGGGTTGGTAGCGGGCCGCGAACTCTCTGAGCTCTGCTGTGCGGTCATGGTTCCACACGGCCTCAGGGGTTCCTGTAGTAAGCATGAGGATGTCCCTCCACCAGGACGCCCAGAGGTCCAGGGTGTCGCGGAGGGCCGTCCGCTCGCGGGGCACCAGCGTAGCGAGCTCCGTGGCGTAGCGGAAGCGCTCCTCAAAGGACGCCCCGACGAGGCCTGCCAGCCGGTCGAGCGTCCTCGTTCGCGTTTCAAGAATGCCTGAATCGGAGAGGGCGAGCACCGCCCAACCAAGGGCCCCCTTGGCGAGTCGTTCCAGGAGCTGCGCCTGCTCGAGTGAGGCAGCCCAACGGTCCTGGAGGGCCTGGGCCATCTGGTCCGCCGGCATAGGGCGCAGGGCAAGGCGTTGACAGCGGGAGCGGATGGTGGCGGGCAGCGCCTCCTCATCAGCGGCGAGCAACAGCCAAAGGACCCTTGGCGGCGGTTCCTCCAGGGTCTTGAGCAGCGCGTTGGCGGCGGGGTCGTTGAGGTACTCCGCGCCATCCAGGATAAAGACCCGCCATGCGCCTTCGTACGGCTGCAGGCTTGCGGCGCGCAGGGCCTCTTTGACCTGTTCAAGGCGAATCGCCTTGTGCCCCTCCGCCTCCTCCACGGCGAGCGTGGTGACGTCGGCGTGGCGCCCGGAGGCGATCCGCTGGCACTGGCGGCACACGCCGCAAGGACGTTCGTGCGGCACCGCCTCGCAGTTGACGGCTTGAGCGAGGTCGCGGGCCAGGGTCGCCTTTCCTGAGTGCGGAGGCCCAACGATGAGGTAGGCGTGCGCCAGCGTTCCCTCACGGAGGGATTGCTTGAGGGCTTGCACCATGCGCTCTTGTCCCAAGACGGTCCACATAGCAGCTCTGTCCCCGCGTTAGCGGATGCCGCGACTTCTTACAGCACGTCGTTGCGCATCAGGTCCTGGTAGGTCTCTCGGCGGCGGATGAGGCGGGCGCGGCCGTTCTTGACCAGCACGATGGCGGGACGCGGGTTCAGGTTGTACGTGCTCGCCATGGACGGGGCGTACGCTCCCGCGGCCGGCAGCGCGAGCAGGTCGCCAAGAGCCAGCGGAGGAAGACGCGTGTCCCGCACCAGCAGGTCGCCGGACTCGCAGTATTTTCCCGCAACGGTGACCGTGTCGGTCTCGGCGTCGGCCAACCGGTTGGCCGCGACCACCTCGTATTTGGCGTCGTACAGCGCCGGGCGGATGTTGTCGCCCATCCCGCCGTCCACCGAGGCGTAGGTGCGAACGCCCGGGATGGGCTTGACCGAGCCGACAGTATAGAGGGCCACGCCGGCCGGTCCAACGATGGCGCGCCCCGGCTCCAACACCAGGGTCGGCAGCGGCAGCCCCAGCGCCTCGCAACCCTGGCGCGTGGCGCCGCCAATCACCTCCGCGTACTCTTCCGGAGCGGGCGCGCGCTGCGTCCGCAGGTAGTTGATCGCATAGCCGCCGCCGGGGCTGAACTCCTGCAGCGCGAGTCCATCCTTGGCCAGGCGCGCGGCAAAATCCAGCACAACCTGGATGGCAATGGCGTAAGGCTCCAGCTCAAAGATGGGCGAGCCGAGGTGGAAGTGGAGTCCGACCAGTTGGAGATGAGGCGACGCCAGCGCGGCTTTGACGGCTTGCTCCGCCTGCCCGGTCGCAAGGGGAAAACCGAACTTGCTGTCCAGGATGCCGGTGGTGGTGTGGCTATGCGTGTGGGGGTCAATCCCCGGGTTCACGCGCACCAGGATCGCGGCCTTTCTGCCGAGGCCCTGAGCGAGTTGCTCCACGCGCGCCAGCTCGTCCAGGTTGTCCAGGACAATGCGCCCCACGCCGTACTCCAGCGCCTCTTTCAGCTCCTGGGTCGACTTGTTGTTCCCGTGGAAGTAGACCTGGCCGGGGGGGAAGCTGACCGACTTGGCGACGGCCAGCTCGCCGCCTGAAACGACGTCCAGGCCAAGCCCTTCATCTCGGAAGATGCGCGCCAGCGCCGGGTTGATGTAAGCCTTCCCCGCAAAGAGCACGCGGACGTTGGGGTAATGGGCGCCAAAGCCCTTGAGAAAGGCGCGGCATTGTCCCCGCAGCGTCTCCTCGCAGAAGACGTACAGTGGCGTGCCGAACTCCTGCGCGAGAGCCGTAGCGTCACAGCCACCAAGCTCCAGATGGCCCTTGGCGTTGGCTCTGGCTGTCGTCGGGAACAGGTGTGCGACTTCGCTGAACGGCATCGCGGCCTCGCTTGGAAGGGACCGTCGTTCGCAACCTTCCGAGGAAGGATGGCGTAAACGCGTACGACCATTATAGCGGGCATGTTCACTACGGAGCAGGTCTGCTCAACAACCGAACTCCCCGGAGGTTCGGATTCCTCGCTGCGCTCAGAATGACAGGGACGGTGGAGGGGTGTTTTTCGCTTGACACCGCCATTGCCGTGTGCTAGCGTTGGGCATCGGATACCTATGTAGTTTCAGCCGGTGAGGCTGGAGGAGGTGCGGTCAAGGATGCAACATAGGCCTGGCTTGGCCGCGCGGGAATGGTGACTTCGGCGAAGCGGTCCCAAACGACTGGTATCCCGGCATCCCTTGAGCGATACCGCCCCTTGGTGGTGACGGCGCTCAAAGAGGCGGTGCCCGACAGCGTGACGCCGCTTTACCGCCTGCTCCGCTACCACATGGGCTGGTTGGACCAGGAGGGCAGGCCCGCCGAGGCGAGCCAGGGTAAGGCCCTGCGTCCCCTGCTGTGCCTGTTTGTCTGCGATGCGGTGGGTGGAGACCCGGCTCAGGCTATGCCGGCCGCCGTTGCGCTTGACCTCATCCATAACTTCTCGCTCATCCATGACGACATCCAGGACGAAGACCGGGAGCGCCGCCACCGGCCCACCTTGTGGGTCTTGTGGGGCCGTCCGCAAGCCCTGGTGGCTGGGAACGCGATGCGCCTCGTTGCGGACAGGGCGCTCCAGACCCTGTCCAGCAGAGGGGTTCCACAGGAGCGCGTGCTTGGAGCATCGCGCTACCTCACCGAGCGGTACCTTGAAATGATTGAGGGCCAGTACCTGGACTTGAACTACGAAGGACGGACGGACATCACGGTGGATGACTACCTCACGATGATCAGCCGAAAGACCGGCACCCTGCTTGAGGCCGCGATGTACCTTGGCGCCTACCTGGGTTCTGAGGACCAGGAGCGCGTTGCGGCGCTGCGGCGCTGTGGACGGCTGCTTGGCCTTGCGTTTCAGGCCCGGGACGACATCCTTGGCATCTGGGGCGACGAAGACGTGCTTGGCAAAGCAACCGGCGCCGACCTTCGCAAGCAGAAGCGTTCACTGCCGGTGGTGTACGCGCTCCAGATGAGCACCGGGGCAAGGAAGAGGCGGCTGCAGGAACTGGCCTCGCGGCCTCAGCTCGAAGACACCTATGTGGAGGAAGCCCTCGGCATCCTGGAGCAGACTGGCGCGCAGGAGTTCGCGCAGCGGCTTGCGGACGAAAAGGGGGCTGAGGCCCTGGAGTGGGCCCGAGCCGCAGCCTTGCCTCAGGACGCTCAGCAGGACCTGGAAGAGCTTGTCCACTTTGTTCTGGCGCGCCAGCATTAGGCAAGGCGGCCGCAAAGACGGCAGGCCGGTTGGGAGACGAACGAGTGAGTACGCTCCAGATTAAGAAGGCTGAGCCAAAGCTGAAGACCGCTGAGGAGGCGCTGAAAGAGTTCATGCCGGCCGGGCGCCGCGTGGCCCCCAAGCGTCCCTTTGTGCTGGGGCTCCGATTGTTCGCCTACATGGCGAAACAGCGGCTGCTCCGCCGTCGCAAGCGCTTCCCGCTCGTCACCATGCTGGAGCCCTTGGAGGCGTGCAACCTGACCTGCGACGGCTGTGGGCGCATTCGCGAGTACGAGCCGGTGATCCACCGGATGCTTACGGTGGAGGAGGCGGTTGCCGCCGTGGAGGCCTCCGGCGCGCCCATCGTGTCCATCGCGGGGGGCGAGCCGACGATGTATCCGCACCTTCCCGAGCTTATCAAGGAGCTAGTGCGCCGCAAGTACTTCATCTACTGCTGCACGAATGGGATCCTGTTGGAAAAGGTGATGAAGCAGGTCCCGCCTTCCAAGTACCTCGCGTGGGTGGTCCACCTGGACGGGATGGAGGAGCGGCACGACGTCTCGGTGGCTCGCCGTGGCGTCTTCCGGGTCGCCATGCGGGCCGCGAAGAAGGCGCTGGAAGGGGGGTACCGAGTTTGCTCCAACTCCACCTTGTTCAAGGGCGCGGACAAGCAAGACCTGCACCAGCTGTTTGACCTGGTGACCACCATGGGCTTTGAGGGCATCATGGTCTCCGCCGGGTACGACTTTGCCATGGCGCCGGACCAGGAGCTGTTCCTCAAGCGGAAGGAGTCCAACGCCCTCTTCCAGGAGCTTCTGGACGACCAGTCCATCAAGCAGTTCCGGTTCTACAACAACCCGCTCTACCTGGACTTCCTCAAAGGCAGACGGAGCTATCAGTGCACCGCGTACTCCAACCCCACGTACACCATCCAGGGGTGGCGTGAGCCGTGTTACCCGCTTGCGGACCGTCACACGCAGAACGTGAACGACCTTTTTGAGCCCGCCCTTTGGGAGCGTTACGGCGTTGGCAAGAACCCCAAGTGCGCCAACTGCATGATGCACTGCGGATTTGAGTCGGCCACCATCTTTGAGGCCTTCAAGAATCCCAAGGACATGATGGTGATGCTGAAGGGGATCGCGACGCAGAAGAGCGGCGTGGGCGCCAGCTAGGCCGGAGTGAAGAGCGCGGTGTTCGTTGTGATTGCGGCCATGAAGGAAGAGGTGAGCGGCATCCGCAGGCTGGGGACGTGGCGTCCCACCAAGGCCGGAGGCTGCGCCGCCTTCCTCAACGAGGAGCTGGCAGGGGGAGCTACGCTCCTGGCCGTGAGCGGCATGGGGAAAGAGGCCGCCTTGAACGCGGGGCGTCGGCTTTTGGCGGACCGAGGGCCCAAGGTACTGGTCTCCATTGGTTTTGCGGGCGCGCTCGACCCAGGGCTGCGGCCGGGAGCCCTTCTGGTCGCCAGCCGGCTTCGACCCTGGCCGGACGGGCGTGAGGGGGCCTTGCGGCCGGACCAAACGCTTGAACAGCTCGCGCATCAGACGGCGGTCACGCTGAAGATGCCGTGCTACGCGGGGGACTGGCTTACCGTGGACGCGGTCGTTGCATCAGCGGTGGAGAAGCGGCGTCTTCGCCTTGAGACCGGCGCTGTTGCTGTTGAGATGGAGAGTTGGTACCTCGCACAGGCCGCGCAGGAGGCAGGGGTGCCGTTCGTGGCGATTCGGACGGTGCTCGACGAAGCGGGCCGAGGGCTGCCCCAGGTCATCGCGCGCTCCGCGGGCCGTCCCAGGGCGCTTGACATGGCGGTGAGCGTTCTCTTGAGGCCGCTTGACACCCCCTCGCTGATCGGCTTGGGCAGGGCGCTGGTCCTGGCTCGTAGGAGCTTGGCCAGGTTTGTGATGCCGTTCCTGGAGCTTTTGGCGAAACAGTCCGCTCTGCGGGCTTATGGAAGTGGATGAAGGTCCTGGTTACCGGGGCCACGGGTTTTGTTGGGAACCACGTGGCCCAGGCACTGGCGGGCCGTGGCGCGGCTGTCCGCGTCCTGGCGCGCAGCGGAAGCCCGCACCTTACCAGGCTCAATACGGGTTGGGAGCTGGTCCTGGGAGACGTCCAGGACCCCGCCTCGGTGCGAGAGGCCGTTCGCGGGTGTGACGCGGTGTTCCACGTCGCGGCCCGCTACAGCTTCTGGCCCACCGGCGTCCGTTCCTACTACGCGACCAACGTTGTGGGGACAAGGAACGTATTGCAGGCGGCGCTGGAAGCGGGAGTCAAACGGGTCGTGCACACCAGCTCATGGGTCACGGTGGGCAAAAACCGATCTGGCGGTCTCAGCACGGAGGCGGATACACCGAGTCGGAGCGAGCTCCGCGGCGCTTACCGCTGGACCAAGTACCTTGCCGAGCAGGAGGCGCTGGGCTATGCGGCCAAAGGCCTGAACGTGGTGGTGGTGAACCCGACAGTCCCGGTGGGTCCCGGAGACGCGAGGCCCACGCCGACCGGCAGGCTGGTGGTGGACTTCTTGCGGCGGCGTCTGCCGGCGTTCGTGGACGTGCAGTTGAATCTGGTGGGAGTAGAGGACGTGGCCGAAGGACACGTGCTGGCGTGGGAGAAGGGGCGGGCCGGCGAGCGGTACCTGCTGGGGTGCAGCAACATGACCCTGGGGCAAATGCTCGGCGTGCTGGCGCGGCAGACCGGCATTCGGGCGCCGCGTCTCCGGTTGCCTCAGCCGCTGGTCCTGGCGGCCGCCTACGCGGACAACGCGATCGAGGGAGGCTTGCTGCGACGAGAGCCACGCATCCCTCTGGAAGGTGTCCTGCACGCGGGACGGCGCGTCCAGGTGGACTGCCGGAAGGCGACGCAAGAGCTTGGCTTTCAACCCACCTCTGTGGAGGAGGCGCTGCTGAGAGCGGTCAACTGGTACCGCCAAAACGGATATGCAAACGAGAGACGTTAGCGAATGGTTAGGCTGAAAGGGCAGGCCGAGAAGAGCTCGCTGAAGACGGCCGTGGACATCGCAGTCCAGCGCTCGCGTGAGTACCTCCTTGCCTGCCAGCACACGGAAGGCTACTGGTGGGGACGCCTGGAGTCCAACTCCACCATGGAGGCCGAGTACCTGATGTTGCAGCACTTCATGGAGGTGCCGGACCGGAGCAAGTGGCCGAAGCTGGTCAAGTACATCCTTACGCAACAGCGCCAGGATGGCTCCTGGGGGCAGTACTACGGAGCCCCAGGGGATGTGAGCACCGCGGTGGAGTGCTACTTCGCGCTCAAGCTGGCGGGCGTCTCGCCGGAAACCCTCGCGATGCAGAGGGCGAAGCAGTTCATTCTGAGCAGGGGCGGCGTCCCCAAGACGCGCGTGTTTACCAAAATCTGGCTGGCGCTCCTCGGGCAGTGGCCGTGGGAGGGCGTTCCCGCCATGCTTCCCGAGTTTACCATCGTGCCGGCCCGGTTCCCTCTGAACATCTACAGCATGTCAAGCTGGGCGCGGGGCACGGTGGTCCCCATCCTTATCTTGGTGGCCAAGAGACCCGTCCGTCCGGTGCCTGAATCGGCTTTTATCAACGAGCTGTTTCCAGATGGCGCGGACAAGCGACAGCACCACATCCGAAGGCCCAAGCCGCTGGTGAGCTTGCCCGGGCTGTTTTGGGGCGTGGACAAGGGTTTGCGGCTGTACGAGAAGATACCTATCAAACCGGGCCGCGGTTACGCCTTCCGCAAGGCGGAGCGATGGATCGTTGAACACCAGGAGGCTGACGGCTCGTGGGGCGGCATCCAGCCTCCATGGGTGTACTCGCTCATGGCGCTCAAGACGTTGGGGCGTTCTTTGGACGACCCGGTTATCGCCAAGGGGCTGAAGGGGTTCGACGGGTTTGCCATCGAGGACGAGGAGACGTTCAGCGTGCAGGCGTGCGTCTCGCCGGTGTGGGACACGTGCCTGGCGATGATTGCGCTCGAAGACGCCGGAGTGCCGCCGGACCATCCCGCGCTCCAGCGCGCGGCCGCGTGGCTGTTGGCCAGGGAGATCCGCAAGCGCGGGGACTGGAGCGTACGCGTTCCCAAGGCGGAGCCGAGCGGATGGCCGTTTGAGTTTTCCAACGACTGGTATCCGGACATTGACGACACGGCGGAGGTGCTAATCGCGCTGCACCGTTCGAAGCTCGCCCCTCCGGATGAGGAGCGCAAGCAGGCGGCCATTGACCGGGCCACCGCCTGGTTGTTGCACATGCAGAGCAGGGATGGGGGCTGGGCCGCCTTTGATAAAAACAACCTCACCGATGCCGTGGCCAAGCTGCCGTTCAGCGACTTTGGAGAGATGCTTGACCCGCCCAGTGCGGACGTGACCGCAC
This sequence comes from Dehalococcoidia bacterium, assembly GCA_009693055.1. Classification (GTDB taxonomy): domain Bacteria; phylum Chloroflexota; class Dehalococcoidia; order Lucifugimonadales; family SHYT01; genus SHYA01. The sequence continues at coordinate 160,563 of SHYA01000002.1, forward strand.
ACGTGTTGGAGGCCCTGGGGCGCTTGGGGTACGGGGCGGACCACGGTGCGGCGCGGCGCGGGCTGGCTTACCTTTGGAAGGAGCAGGAGCCGGAAGGGCCGTGGTTCGGACGCTGGGGAGTCAACTACATCTACGGATCGGGCGCCGCCGTGCCGGCGCTTGAAGTGTTGGACCAGGACGTGTCCGACCCGCGCGTTCAGAAAACGGTCGCGTGGCTGGTACAGCACCAGAACCAGGACGGTGGATGGGGCGAATCGTGCACAAGCTACGTTGACGCTTCGTGGCGGGGCCGCGGGCCCAGCACCGCTTCCCAAACGGCCTGGGCGCTTCTGGCACTGATGGCTGCGGGGCAATGGGGTCACGCCGCGGTGGAGCGGGGGCTGCTGTACCTCGCCGGCACCCAAAAGAGCGGCGGCTCTTGGGATGAGCCGTGGTTTACGGGCACCGGCTTCCCCGGCTACGGCATCGGCCGGCCACACCGAAAACAGCCGAAGCCGGGGGAGAACGGCTACCAGGGCGCTGAGATGGCCGCCGGCTTCATGATCAACTACAACATGTACCGAAACTACTGGCCGCTCATGGCGCTGGGACGTTACAAGCGCCATCAAGAGGGCGTCATCCGGAGAAGCACGGACGGCTAAGCCGGAAAGGGAGAGGCGATCATGCTGGGAACCAAACAGGTCACGCGGGTGCAGCTCAGCACGGGGACGGACTGTCCAAAGATAGAGAAGAACGGCACCGGCAAACACAGTCCGCGCGGAGCCGTAGAAAAGAGGCCGGGGATGACGACGTACGCAGCGGCGCTGAAGCTTTCCACCACCACCGCCCCCGAGTTTATTGACATAACCGAGGACATCCGCCACGTGACCGTGGAGTCCCAGATCCAGAACGGTTTTGTTGTGGTCTTCTCCCGTCACACCACGGCGGCGGTAATCGTGAACGAGAACGAACCGCTGCTCCTTGAGGACATCAAGAAGCGGCTTGAGGAGTTTGCTCCTCGCCATGATTACTACCGGCACAATGACTTTACTATCCGCACTGTGAACATGGAGGAGAACGAGTCTCCCAACGGTCACGCCCATTGCCAGCATCTTCTCCTAGGTTCAAGCCAGACCATTCCGCTCATCGAGGGGAAGCTGTACCTTGGCCGCTGGCAAAGGATTTTTTTCTTGGAGCTGGACTCGCCGAGGGCACGGGAGGTTGTGGTGCAGGTGGTGGGGGAGTAGCAGCCCATGACGGCGGTGAAGAGTGGCAAGGCGTTTGGAGCGTTGCCCGCCGGACCGGTGTCCAGTGAGCAGGCTTATCAGCTTTGTCTTGCCCTCGTCCGCGCGCACTACGAGAACTTCTCCGTCGCCACCCGCTTTCTGCCCCGTGAGCTGCTTCCGCACATGGCGGCCGTCTACGCGTTCTGCCGCACGGTGGACGACCTGGGGGACGAGGCAGAAGGCGACCGCTTAGCCCTGTTGGACGGCTGGGAGACGGACCTGCTCCGGTGTTACAGCGGCGTGCCGCAGCATCCCTATCTCGTGGCCCTTCAACAGACTATCCGCGCGTTTGACATTCCGCGAGAGCCGTTCCTCAGGCTCGTCCAGGCCAACCGGATGGACCAGACCACCAAGCGCTATCCCACGTTCACCGACGTGCTCTCTTACTGCGAGCACTCCGCGAACCCGGTCGGCCACCTGGTGCTCTACGTCTTCGGCTACCGCGACCAGGAGCGGCAACGCCTAGCGGACAACACCTGCACGGCGCTGCAGCTCGCGAACTTCTGGCAAGACGTCCGGCGCGACTACGCCGTGGGCCGTATCTACTTGCCGCGGGAAGACATGGCGCGCTTTGGTTGCGCCGAGGATGAACTTGCGCGAGGCGTGGCCAGCCTGGCCCTCCGCGAGCTCATGGCCTTTGAGGTGCAGCGCGCGCGGGAGCTGTTCGTCAAGGGCCTTCCCCTGGTAGGCATGGTGGCGGGGAAGCTCAAGCTGGACCTCGCCCTCTTTTCCCGCGGGGGCATGAGTATCCTGGATGCCATTGAGCGTCAGCAGAACGATGTGCTCCGAAAACGCCCTCAGGTGACGGCGGGGCGCAAGGCCTGGCTGTTCCTCCGCACGTACCTGGACCTCAGGCTAGGCAGACTTGGCTAACCAGGCGGCGCAAGTTCCAGCGGGAGAGGGCGGGACAACGATGGCGGTGGCAGTCCCTGTCCAAGAGGCGTATGCGCATTGCCAGCAGGTGACCCGCGCGGCCGCCAAGAATTTCTACTACGCTTTCATCACCCTCCCCAAGCCTCAACGCCAGGCGATCTACGCGGTGTACGCCTTCTGCCGCGTCTGCGACGACATCGCGGACGGACCGGCGCCCGTGGAGGAGAAGGCGCTGCGGCTGGCGGACGTCCGGGAGGCGTTGTCTGAGGCGTACCAGGGCAAGCCCAGGGACACGGTGTTCACCGCCCTTGCCCACACGGTGCAGGCGTACAGTATCCCGCAGCGGTACCTGGACGAGATTGTGCGCGGCGTGGAGATGGACCTCACGGTGAGACGGTATCAGACGTTTGAAGAGCTTAGGCTCTACTGCTACCGGGTCGCCTCGTGCGTCGGGCTCGTGTGCACGCGCATCTTTGGCGGCTCCGACCCGAAGCTGGAACCTCTTGCTACTGACCTTGGCCTGGCGATGCAGCTGACCAACATCATGAGGGATGTCAAGGAGGACGCGGCGCAAGGCCGCATCTACATTCCGCTGGAGGAGATGGAGCGTTTCGGTTACACGCCTGACGAGCTTGGCAATGGCGTGCTCAACCCTGCGTTTGCCGGCCTGATGCGATTCCAGGCCAAGCGGGCTCGCGGGTATTTTGCGAGCGGCATGAGGCTTGTCCCCTTGTTGCCCTGGCGCTCGCGGGCCTGCCCGGCCGTCCTGGCGGGGCTGTATGCTTGTATCCTGGACCGGATAGAGGCAAGGGAGTACAACGTGTTCCAGGGGCGCATCCGGCTCTCCTCGCGGGAAAAGCTGTTCCTGGCGTTGCGCATATGGCTTCGGACCGCACTGCCGTGGCCCAGCCGCAGCGCTGTGTAGTCATTGGCGGCGGGCTGGCCGGCCTTTCCGCCGCTCTTGACTTGCTGGACGCGGGCCACGCGGTCACACTGGTGGAGCGGCGTCCTTTCCTTGGCGGCCGGGCCTATTCGTTCACCGACCAGGACACCGGCCAAGAGGTGGACAACGGCCAGCACGTTTTCCTGGGGTGCTGCACCGCCTACCGAGCCTTGCTTGAACGCCTGGGCGCACAGGGCCGCACCTCGCTCCAACCCTGGCTTTCCGTCCCGGTCGTTGGCCGGAACGGGGTGCGGAGCACGCTCGCCGCGGTCCCGTGGTTGCCGTTCCCTCTCCACCTGTTGCCTGCGCTCTTGAGCTACCGGCACCTGTCTTTGCGTGAGCGGCTCACCACCCTCCGCGTTCTGCTCGTCCTGATGCGGACGGACCGCGAGCGGCGCCATGCCGACTTGGAGAGCCAGTCTTTCAAGGACTGGCTGCTAGCACGCGGGGAACGGCCGCGCTCCATCCAGCGTTTTTGGAACCTGATCATCCTCCCAACGTTGAACGATGACGTCGGCGCGGTGAGCGCCGCTATGGGCATCATGGTCTTTCAGGAGGCGCTCTTGCATGGCAAGCACGGCGGGGAGATCGGCTATTCTCGAGTCGGATTGACCGCGCTCGTGAGCGATCCCGCGAAGGCGGTCTTTGAGCGCGCCGGCGGGCGATTGCTCCTCGGACAAGGCGCTGTTCGGCTTGGCCTCAGAGAGGGGCGGGTGGATGCGGTTGAGCTCTCCGGCGGACATCGCGTAGAGGGCGACCTGTTTGTCAGCGCGGTGCCCTGGGAGGCGCTTCTGAAGCTCCTGCCGGAGCCGTGGCCGCGCGATCTCTTCTTTGCGCCCGCGGCCACGCTGGAGGCTGCCCCGATCGTCGGCGTTCACCTCTGGTATGACCGGGCGGTGATGGACGACGCCTTCGCCGCGTTCCTGGACACCCCGGTCCAGTGGGTCTTCAACAAGAGCAGCATCATGGGCTTGAGCGGGCCGGGGCAGTACGTGTGCATCTCTTTGAGCGGCGCTTGGGAGTTCGCTCCGATGAGCAAAGAGGAGCTGCGCACGTTGTTTGTGGAGGAGATGGCGCGCCTCTTCCCAAAGGCGCGCGAGGCGAAGGTGGAGCGATTCATCGTGGTGAAGCAGCTCAGTGCGACGTTCCGCTCGAAGCCCGGCGCCGCGTCTGGGCGGCTCGCCCAGCAGACGCCAATCGCGAACCTGTTCCTCGCCGGAGACTGGACTGAGACCGGGTGGCCTTCCACGATGGAATCAGCCGTGCGCAGCGGGAAGCTTGCGGCTGGCGCCGCCCTGCGCCATGTGCCCTCGTCCCTGGCTTCCAGCCTCTCCACTGAGGGTGAAGCGTGAAGGCGCTGGTGCTGGCGCCGTTCCTTGAAGAATCGCTCGGTGTACTGCGGCGGCGCGTTGAGGTGGTGTACGAGCCGTGGACCGAGACGCGGCGGTTGTGGGACCCCAGGGAGCTGGCGCAGCGGCTGAGGGCCGAGGAGATCGGTATAGTGGTCATAGAGGCCGATTTCTTGTTTGAGGACGTGTTCGCCGAGGGCACCCCCCTCCGTTTTGTTGGCGTGTGCCGCGCTGCCTTGAACCACGTGGATCTGGAGGCGGCCACGCTCAGAAACGTTCTTGTGGTCAATACTCCCGGAAGGAACGCCCAGGCGGTGGCCGAGCATACGTTGGCGCTTCTGCTCGCGCTGACGCGGCGCATTCCACCGGCCCACGCTTACGTGCAGGCCGGGCGCTGGGAAGACCCGATGGAGCCCTACATCACGATGCGCGCAGTGGAGTTGGGCGGGAAGACGTTGGGTGTAGTAGGATTAGGCCGCGTTGGACGCCTGGTTGCGCGCCTGGGCAGGGCTTTCTCTATGCGCGTGGTCGGCAGCGATCCGTACGCGAAAATTCCACGAGGGGTCCAGGCGCTGGCGCTTGACGAGCTGCTTCGGCAAAGCGACGTGGTGACGCTGCACGCTCCGGAGCCTCCCACCGGCGTACGGTTGCTGGACGCCAAAAAGCTGGCCTTGATGAAGCCAACCACTTACCTGATCAACACCGCCGCACCCGGGCTCGTGGACGCTGAGGCGCTGGCGGAAGCGCTTCAGGGCGGACAGCTTGCGGGAGCCGGACTCGATGTGTTTGACAGCGCGCCGTTGCCAAAGAGCAGTCCGCTGCTCTCCCTGGAGAACGTCGTGCTGACTCCGCACATCGGTGGGGCCACCGACGCCACGATAGCCCGTTACTCGCGATCAATGACCGAGGATGTGCTGCGCTTCTTGGACGGCCGGGTCCCGCTACGCGCCGTGAACCGCAGGGTGTTGGGCCGGTGGCGTGGCTAGCTCCATCCTTGCCCTTGACCTGGGGAGCAGCAGCATCAAGGCGCTGGTGGCGGACGGCACCGGACGGCCTGGGACAGCGGCGGTCGCCAAAGCCCCCATTCGCACGCCGCGAGGCGTTGGTGGCCTGGCCCGTGAGTTCCGGGCGGAGCAGCTTTGGGGCACCATCGTGCACGTCGCGCGGCAGGCGATCGAAGACAGCAGCGTTGCGTCGCGGGACATCGCGGCTATCGGGGTGACAAGTCAGCGGCAGGGGATAGCTCTCCTGGATAAGGCCGGCCGCGAGTTGTATGTGGGTCCCAACACAGACCTCCGCGCCCTCTTTGAGGGCGCGGAGCAAGACGAGGCCCACCGGGAGCTCTTTTATCGGACGACCGGGCATCTGCCCCCCTTCTTCATGGCGCCCGCGAAGCTCCAGTGGTTCAAACTGCACCGGCCACGCCTCTACGAGCGCGTCGCTACCGTGCTGACCCTCGCCGACTGGGCTGTCTTTCGGTTGACCGGCGAGCGCGCCGGCGAGCGGGCGCTGGCTGGCGAGGCTGGCCTGGTGGCCGTGACGAAAGGCCGGTGGGCCCAGCAGCTTATGCGGACCCTGGGTTTGCGCGACGACTGGTTTCCGCCCCTTGTGGCTACGGGTGCGGTGATTGGGCACCTCAGTTCGGGGGCTGCCGGAGCCCTTGGGCTGCGCCCTAAGACCCTGGTGGTTGCGGCCGGCCCCGACACCCAATGCGGCCTGCTGGGTATGGGGGTGAGCAGCGCGGGGCAGGTGGGTGTTGTGGCGGGATGGAGCATGGCGGTACAGCGCGTGACCAGCGCGCCAAGGCTCGACATGCAGCACCACACCTGGCTTGGGCTGCACCCGCTGCTAGAGCGCTGGGTCTTGGAGGCGAACCTGGGCGACGCGGGAGCGTCCTATCAATGGGTCGCGCGCACCCTCTACGGGACTCGGCCGGCGGCGTACGCCATGATGGAACGTGCCGCAGCGAAGGTGCCGCCGGGCGCGGAGGGCGCGACAGCCTTCGTGGGTCCATCCTTCCTGGACATGAGCAACCCGGGCATGCGCATGGGCGGGGTGCTCTTCCCTTTACCACTGGGCCAGGCCGCCGTGCGGCCGGCGAGCATCGCCCGCGCGGCGTTGGAGGGGACAGCGTTTGCCGTTCGGGAGGCGCTGGAGCACCTGCAGGCGGTTGACGGCCGTGCTGCCGTGGACGTGGCTATGGGGGGAGGGATGCTTCGCACCGGGCCGCTCCCGCAGCTCGTCGCGGACGTGTGCGGTCGCGAGCTCCGCCTTGCCACCGTGTCGAACGTCTCAGCCTATGGAGCTGTCCTGGCGGCCGCAGCCGGCATCGGGGTCTTCGTCGGGCTGGAAGAGGCTGCGGCACAGGGCGGCCTCGAAACGCTTCCGGTCCGTCAAAGCCCGGAGGCGGCGCTGCAGTATAATGACCTGTACCATCGCTGGCGGCGCCTCCGGGCAGAGGTGGAGCGCCTACCCTTGGACGGCTGAGGCGGGACGAGAGAGCTGTGGCTGAGAAGTGGCTCGCGGAGCGTCGGCGTGTCATGCTCGTGGCGAAGGAGCTGGAGCGGCTTGGCCTTGTCGCCGGCTCCAGCGGCAACGTCAGCGCCCGCGTGCAGGAACGGGGCCGTCCACTGCTGGTCATCACGCCAACTTCTCGCTCCTACTCCTCCCTCAGGGTGCGAGACGTGGTCGTGATAGACTATGAGGGCGAGCCGATGAGAGGCACCTTACCACCCTCCTCGGAGACGATGCTGCACGTGGCGGTCTACCAGGCGCGCCGTGACGTGGGGGCGGTCATCCACACGCATTCCATCTACGCCAGCGCCTGTGCCGTGGCCGGCCTGGAGGTCCCGCCTTTGCTGGACGAGATGGTTGTCTACCTTGGGGGCGGGATCAAGGTAGCGGAGTACGGGTTCCCCGGAACCACGGAGCTTGGCGCGAAAGCGTGCGCGGCCCTAGGAGACCGGAAGGCGGTACTCCTCCGTAACCACGGGATGGTGGGCGTCGGCGCTACGCTTGAGGAAGCGATGGGAGTCTGTCGCCTGGTGGAACGAGCAGCCCACATCTTTGTCATGGCCTCGCTGCTCGGCTCGCCGACACCGCTTCCCGCCGATGTCGTGGAGAAAGAGCGCGCTCTTTACGGTATGAGGCTTCGCGCGGAGGGTGGCCCCTCGTGAGGCGGGTCCCTCGCGTGGTTGCCGATCGCCGAGACTACCGTTATCCAGGGACGCCCAGGATACCCTGTCCGTGGAGGGCCGCATGGTAGCTGTGCCTGGCTTTCTCTTGAGGCGGCTGTACGTCAAGGGGAGCTTGAAGAATACTCACGAAGGGTTCCAGTTCCTGCTCAAGAACTCGCTCGGCTCCGGCTACGCCCGGAAGATGAGTCCCATCTGGGTGGATGGGCAGTCGCTTCCGCTGGACTCCAGCGCTTTCCATCTGGCTGGGGGGGTGGTCTCCTTCGCCAAGGTCTCGGAGGAGACCCCGATGACCCTCGCGATGAATAAGCCCATTACGATCACCACCAAGGGGCACCGGCTGACCCCGGGGCCGCACAAAATCGGGATGGGGTTTGAGGTCCCCGGACTGGGCACCCTGAGCTTTGACTTCACGGATGTCGTCCAAGAGGTTTAGGCAATTCAGGGTGGCGGTCACCGGCGCCACGGGTTACGTGGGCTCCAGGCTGACCCTTGCGCTCTCCCGTTTCGACGAAGTTGAGTCGGTCCTGGCGCTTGACACGCGCCAACTCCCCTCGCTGCCGCCAAAGGCCCGAATGCTCCTCTGTGACGTTGGGTCCAGGGACGCGCTGGAACGTGCGTTTGCGGAGTACCAGCCGGACGTTGTTGTCCACCTGGCGTACCGGATGAACCCCGGTTACGACCGGGAGGCGGCGCGGCGCATCAACGTCGGCGGCACCGCCAACCTGTTACAGGCTTGTGGCCGGGCGAAGGTGCGACTCATCGTGTATCTGAGCAGCACGTCCGTGTACGGTGCGCATCCCGATAATCCTAAGCTCCTCACCGAAAAACAACCCCCGCGGCCGGTGCGGGGGTTTGCCTATTCGGAGGACAAGCTCGCGTCGGAACGGCTGTTTGGGGAGTACGCTTCGCAGCACCCGGACACCATCGTGACGGTGCTGCGGGGGTGCGTGGTGATGGGGCCGCACGCGAACAACTTCATCGCCAACGCGCTCACGAAACCGGTGATGGTGGGTGTCTTAGGATGCGACCCGCCGATGCAGTTCCTCCACGAAGACGACCTGGTGGAGCTCCTGATCCGCCTTATTCACGAGCCGCAGCCCGGCATTTACAACGTCGGCGGTGAGGGGACGGTGCGCTACAGCCGCGTAGTGCGCGCGTCCGGGCGTCCACTCGTCCGGCTGCCGGCTCTGGTGCTCTATCCGGTCATCCAGCTGCTGTGGCTGCTGCGCGCGCAGAGGGACTCACCCGCGTGTGGCCTTGACCTCGTCCGGTGGCCGTGGGTGGCCAGCGCGGAGAAGCTCAAGGCTGAGACCGGCTTCAAACCGCGCTACACTTCGCAGCAGGCGCTGGAAGCGTTTTTGGCGGCCCGGAGGACAAGGAGCTAGCCTGCACGCATCGCGGAGGGACGGGGCTCATACCGGCGCAGGGCGGCCCGCGATTAGAGCCCCGTGATGTTGTACCCGGCGTCGACGTGGATGATCTCGCCGGTCACGCCGGAGGAGAGCTCGCTGGCGAGGAACAGGGCCGTGGTGCCCACCTCCCGGTGCGTGATGTTTCGCTGGAGCGGTGCCCGCTCGGCGTGGACGCGCTTCATATCCACGAAGCCGTGGATGCCACGCGCGGCGAGCGTGTCCAGCGGCCCGGCTGAGATGGCGTTCACGCGGATATTCTTAGGCCCCAGCTCGTAGGCGAGCTGCCGCATCTCGTGCTCCAGCGCCGCCTTGGCCGTGCCCATCACATTGTAGCCCGGGAACACGCGGGTGGACGCCTGGAACGTCATCGTGATGATGCTCCCGCCGTTCGCCTCCATGAGCGGCGCGGCGCAGCGCACGATGGGAAGAAGGGAGTACGCGCTCACCTGGAGCGCGAGGCGGTACCCTTCCCACTCGGTCCGGAGGAACTCGCCGCTCAGGTCGTCCTTGTTCGCAAAGGCGAGGCTGTGCACCAACACCGAGACGGTGCCAAAAGCATCCCCAATGGTCTTGAAGGCCTGGCGGACCGTCTCCTCCTCCGTCACGTCGCAGTGCACCATCAGCGGAGGCTGTTTGAGCAAGGGAGCGAGCTTGTCCAGGTTTTCCTTGAGCCGGTCGTTCTGATACCCGAGAGCGAGCTGCAGGCCTGCCTCGTCCAGCGCTTGCGCGATGGCCCACGCGATGCTGCGGTGGTTCGCGACACCCAGAACGACGCCCTTCTTACCGCTCAGGTCGATCGTGAGCACGGGGACCTCCTCTGTTCTTGCTGAGACTGGGGAGCCTAAGCGCTGGGCTGCGCCCTCTGCGCGCCGGGAGCAAGGTCAGGCAAGCTCAAGACTTTTGCAACCTGGTCCAACACGCTGGTCGTTGCAAGCAACTCAAGGAAGCGCTTGACCTTTTCCGGGTGATGCACCTGCGGTCTGGTGTTCAGGCCCTGGAGCCGCTCCATCGCTTCCACCGTGCCAAGCTGAGTGGCCACAATGGGAACGCCGCGCGTCTCAGCCTCGTACACGGCATACTGCACTGGGGGCTTTCCGCCCGTGAGGACCAGGCCAACGGTGTCGGCTTCCAGGGCCGCCATCTGAAGGTCAGGGCGGTCCCCCCTCACCAAGACTGCCTTCCGCTCCCGGCGGCTAAAGACGTAGCGGCCCTCTTCCAGGAACCATCCGCCGACCATGATGTGCTCTACAAGCTCGTCGCCCTTGTCTTCAAAAAGAAGAAAGCGGCCGTCCAGCACCTCGGCCACCTGCCGCAGCGTAGGCGCCAGCATGCGGCGGTCTTCCGGAAGCACGCCCAGGCACGCAATCCCTGCCGCCTGCAGCGAGCGCGCAAGGCTCTCTGTGGCGTGGAGCGACCGGTACTCAGGCACCTGGTTGATGAGCACTCCCACGACCCGCTTGCGAAGCCCTCCGAGAGCGGCCACGAGCCGGGCTGCGTCCAGGTCCGGCCGGTGCCGGGCGATCACGCTGGCTTGGGCGTCAAGTTCCTGGGCGAGCTGCGTAGCGGTGTCCGGCGTCTCTGCCAGGTCAGGCTCGTCCAGGATGGAAACCTCCGCATCCAGCGTGGCAGCGAGCTGTTGTCGCCAGGAGCCGGCGGTTCCTACCGGCGACGGATTGGGCTTAAGGGCGAGTGGGAGGCCACGGGAGTGCGCGTTGTCCGCCACGATGCGACGGTAAAATGGGACGTCCGCGTCGGTACCCGGTTTGGCCGTTACTGGCTTCGCTAAGCGGACGCGCTGACCGTGCTGGACTAGCTGATAGGCAAGGGCTGTAGCCAGCGCCGTTTTCCCGGCGCCTCTTTCGGTGCCCAGCACGAGGAGGACCGCCATGCATGCTCCGCTGTTGCAACACTTTTCGCGGCGATTGGCGCGACTTAGGCGTCATTATAGCATCGCGACGATTCCAGACCAGATACGCTCCAAACACAGAGGGCGGCGCAGTTCTGCGCCGCCCTCTCATGAAGCCATGGGTCGCCGGCCCCTACTCGTCCGGGGGGAGCTCCAAGGGGACTTCCAGACCGTTCTCTCCGTCCGCGTTCGCCACTTCCGCCGGCACGACCGTCTGCAACACCGCTTCAAGGTCGCCCGGTTCCAAGGCGATCTCTTCGCGTGCGGGAACGGGCGGGAACGCCGCCACCACTTCCAGCTCTTGGTGCCGCGCGGGGATGAGGCGCCCGAGGATGACGTTCTCCTTGAGGCCGCGCAGATAGTCGACCTGGCCGCTGACTGCGGCCTCGGTGAGCACGCGGGTCGTCTCAAGGAAGGAGGCGGTGGCGAGGAAGCTGTCTGTGCCCAGCGATGCCCGGGTGATCCCCATAAGGCGAGGTGTGGCCCTGGCCGGCTCGCCACCCTGGGCCAACACGCGCTGGTTGACCTCCTCAAACTTGAAGCGGTCAATGACCTGTTCCGGCAACAGCTCGGTATCGCCCGGCCGATCTACCCGGACCCGGCGGAGCATCTGGCGGATGATGCACTCCACGTGTTTATCCGTGATGGTCACGCCCTGGGAACGGTACACCTTTTGAATCTCCTCCAGGATGTACAGCTGCACCGCTTCCCGTCCTTGGATACGCAGGATGTCGTGGGGGTCTTTTGGCCCCTTGGTCAGCTCCTGGCCGGCTTTGACCTGGTCGTTGTTCTTCACCAGCATCGTGGCCGTCACGGGCGCCAGGTAGGTGCGCTCATCATGGTCGCTCCATGTGACCGCCACCTTTCCCTTGGCGAGGGTGATCCGTCCACCCACCTGGGTTACAAGGCCCGCATCCTGGTCTGCGTGAGAAGCGCGAGCGGTTTTGCGTTGCGCCAGGGCCGAGCCCGCCTCAACGGTGTCCCCGTCCTTGACCAGCATCTGGTATCCGGAAGGGACAGGGTATTCTTCCCGGTAGTTTTCGGTGTACTCAACTTTGATGCGCCACCCGTCCTCGATTTCCTCTACGCGCGCGGTCCCGTCAATCTCGGCGAGGATCGCCCGGAATTTCGGAACGCGCGCCTCGAAGAGCTCCTCCACCCGTGGGATGCCGCTGGTGATGTCCACACCTGCGACGCCGCCGGTGTGGAAGGTGCGCATGGTCAGCTGCGTCCCAGGCTCGCCGATGCTCTGGGCGGCAATGATGCCCACCGCCTCGTGGAGCTTGACCAGCTGGTTGGTGGCCGGCATCCGGCCGTAGCAGAGAATGCAGATGCCGCGCTTGTTCTCACACGTGATGGGGGAGCGGACATACACCTCGCGGACGCCCGCGTCCCAGAGCTTGTCCGCCAGCTCGTCGGAGATCTCGGCGTTCCGGCCAACAAGGACTTCGCCGGTCTTGGGATGAGCAATGGATTGCGCCGCAATGCGCCCGATGGTCCGCTCCTTGTAGTTGGCAATCAGGTTGCCCCGCTCTTTCTCAAAGTCGTGGCGGACCCAAATCCCGTCTAGGGTGCCGCAGTCCTCGCTGGTGGTGATCACGTCCTGGGCCACGTCCACCATGCGGCGGGTAAGATAGCCGCTGTCGGCCGTTCGCAGCGCGGTGTCGGCGAGTCCCTTTCTGGCGCCGTGGGTGGAGATGAAGTACTCCAGGACGGAGTGGCCTTCGCGGAAGCTGGACTTCACCGGCACCTCGATCAGTTGGCCCTTGGGGTCGGACATCAGGCCGCGCATGCCAGCCATCTGCTTGATCTGGCTGATGTTGCCTTTCGCGCCTGAGGAGGCCATCAGGTAGACGCCGCCGAAGGAAGGGAGCGCTTTCTGGAGGATGACGCCCATCTCCTCACTCGCCTCAGTCCACACGTTGATCGCCTGGTTGCGGCGCTCGTCACCGCTGAGCAGTCCCGTTTGGTACTGCTCTTCCACCTGTTGGATGCGCACTTCCGCTTTGGCAATAACGCCCGCCTTTTCCTGAGGCACCTCCAGGTCGTGAATGCCGATGCTAATCCCTGAAATGGTTACGTAATGGAAGCCCAGCCGCTTCAGGGCATCCAGCATCTTCACCGTAGCGTCGGCGCCCAGCGTGCGGTGACAGACGCCCACCAGGTCTTTGAGGGCCTTTTTGTCCATGACCCTGTTCCAGTGGGAAGGCTCATGCTCAAGCTCCGGTGGAAGCACCTCTCGGAAGATCAAGCGGCCAATGGTGGTGTCGTTCCAGTGGGAAGGCCCGCCGTTGGTCCCGCGCTCAAGCACTCGGATCGGCTCGTGGAGCGAGAGGTGGCCAAGGTCCAAGGCCATGCGAGCCTCTTCAACGGTCCCGTAGGGTTTCTTCTCCTTGGGGGCAGCGGTCGGCGGCCCTTCCATGGTCAGGTAGTAACAACCAAGGACCAGATCAAGCGTGGGGGCGACCAGCGGCTCGCCGGAAGCCGGAGACATGAGGTTGCGGCTGCTCAGCATGATCGCCTTGGCCTCCGCAACGGCCCGGCGTGAGAGCGGGATGTGGACGGCCATCTGGTCGCCGTCAAAGTCGGCGTTGAAGGGCGTGCATACCATTGGGTGGATCTGGATGGCGCTCCCCTCAATCAGGATGGGCATGAAGGCCTGGATGCCGAGCCGGTGGAGCGTTGGGGCGCGGTTCAGCAGCACGGGACGGTCCCTGATCACTTTTTCAAGGATGTCCCAAACCTCCGGGCGCACGCGCTCCACAGACCTCTTGGCGCTGCGGATGTTTGGCACGAGCCCCTCTGCTACCAGGCGGTGCATAACGAGCGGCTTAAACAGCTCCAAGGCCATGCGCTTTGGCAGACCGCACTGGTCAATCTGGAGCTCCGGCCCCACGACGATGACCGAACGGCCGGAGTAGTCAACGCGTTTGCCAAGAAGGTTCTGGCGGAACCGTCCCTGTTTGCCGCGCAGCAGGTCGGACAGCGACTTGAGCTTGTGGTTGTGGCGCGCGGCTACGGCACGGGTGCGGCGGCCGTTGTCGATGAGGGCGTCCACCGCCTCCTGGAGCATCCGCTTCTCATTGCGAATGATAATCTCCGGCGCCTCCAGCTCCAGCAGTCGCTGCAGCCGGTTATTCCGGTTGATGACCCTCCGGTACAGGTCGTTCAGGTCGCTGGTGGCGAATCGCCCGCCGTCCAACTGCACCATGGGACGGAGCTCGGGCGGGAGCACGGGCAATATCGTGAGGATCATCCATTCAGGCCTGTTGGTGCTCTTCCGAAACGCCTTGACGACGTACAGGCGCTTGAGGGCCTTGCGGTGACGCTGCCCGGCGGTGCGGCGCATCTCCTCAAGAAGTTCTTGCTCAAGTTGTGGGAGCTCCACCTTCTTCAGGAGTTCCAAGAGGGCCTCAGCGCCCATGCCGGCGCGGAAATAACCGGAGTACTTGTCCTTTAGCTCGCGGTACCGCGCCTCCACCAAGAGCTTCAGCGGGCGCAGCTCCTCCAGCTCGGCAATCTTCTGTTCCAGGTCCTCCCGCGCTTGCTCAAGCTCTTTGACGCGCTCGGGGTTAGAAGAAGCGCTCCCCAGCTTCTTGCTGACGTCTGCCAGATCGGCTTCAGCCTTGTCAACGGCCTCTTTGACGGCCTTCGCGTCCACTTCGGTGATGACGTGCTGGGCGAAGTAGAGGATGCGTTCCAGATTGCGCGGCGACAGGTCAAGGAGGAGGCCAAGACGGCCTGGGATGCCCTTTGAGAACCAGATGTGAGCGACGGGCGCAGCCAGCCTGATATGGCCGTTCCGCTCCCGGCGCACTTTGGCGCGGGTGACTTCTACGCCGCACCGTTCGCAGGTGACGCCCCGATACCGGATCTTTTTGTACTTGCCGCACGCGCATTCCCAGTCCTTGGTCGGACCGAAGATACGCTCGCAGAACAGGCCGTCGCGCTCAGGGCGCAACGTCCGATAGTTGATGGTCTCCGCCTTCGTCACCTCACCGTGAGACCAGGCGAGGACCTGCTCAGGAGAGGCGAGGGCAATGCGGATGGCGCTGAAATCCGGCGGTGCTTGCTGCTGCTGGGGCTGAGCGGTGGCGACGACCATAGCGCTTACTCCTTAGCCTCATTGACTGCGAGCCAGGCGTTGGCGAGACCCGGCTTACGAGCCTTCCCCATCGTCCGCGGCGGCACTGCCCGTGGGTGCGGACGGCACGCCATCGCCTCCGCTCTCCTGCCCGACAAGAGCCAGGTGCGGGACCTGGTCTTCCGGAGCCGTTCCGCCTTCGTCTGCGGGCAGCAGGGTGACGTCCAATCCGAGCGCCTGGAGCTCTTTTACCAGCACCTGGAACGATTCGGGGATGCCAGGCTGAATTACCTCTTCGCCTTTGACCATGGCCTCGTACGTCTTCTTCCGGCCGGTAACGTCGTCTGACTTGACGGTGAGCATCTCTTGCAGGTTGTACGCGGCGCCGTACGCCTCAAGCGCCCAGACCTCCATCTCGCCGAACCGTTGGCCGCCGAACTGTGCTTTCCCACCCAGCGGCTGCTGCGTGATGATGGAGTACGGGCCCGTGGAGCGGGCGTGAATCTTGTCCTCTACCAGGTGGATCAGCTTCATCATGTAGATGTAGCCGGTCGTGACGGGTTGGTTGAAGGTCTCGCCGGTCCGTCCGTCGTACAGGACCATCTTGCCCAGGATGGGCGGCGCGAGATGCTGCTCGCGGTACAGCCGCAAGCATTCGGCGAGCATCTCCTTGCTGGACTTGCCTTTGGGGTTTACGCCGGCCACTTCCTTCAGCCAGATGGTCAAGCAAGCGTCCCGGGCTTCCCCTTCCACGGCGTCGTCCATGAGGCGGTCCATGTCGTAGCCTCGTTTGGCCAGCCACTCCCGCACCTGCTCCCAGCGCACGACTAGGTTGTCAAGGTCACGCTGGTCTAACGCTCCGGCGGCGGTGATGAACCAGGCGCGCCCCAGGTTGTCTTCGATCATCGTGGTGGAAGCGCCCTGGAAAACGGGGCAGAGCGCCCGGAAGGAGAGCGCGTTGGCCGCGTAGCCCAGATGGGTCTCCAGGACCTGTCCCAGGTTCATGCGGGACGGAACTCCCAGCGGGTTCAAGATGATCTCCACGGGCGTTCCGTCCTCCAGGAACGGCATGTCCTCCACGGGCATGATGCGGGAGATGACCCCCTTGTTGCCGTGGCGGCCGGCCATCTTGTCGCCGACGGTCACCTTCCTGGTCTGGGCGACCCACGCGCGGACCAGCTTGTTGACGCCGGCGGACAAGTCGTCCTTGTTGTCGCGCGTGGACACCTTCACCTGGATCACCTTGCCGCGCTCTCCGTGGGGAAGCCGGAGCGAGGTGTCCTTCACGTCCCTGGCTTTTTCCCCAAAGATGGCGCGGAGCAGCTTCTCCTCGGCGGTGAGCTCGGTCTCGCCCTTTGGGGTGATCTTGCCGACGAGAATGTCCCCGGGGCCCACTTCGGCGCCGAGCCGGATGACCCCGTCCTCGTCCAGGTCCCGCAGCGCGTCCTCACCGACGTTGGGGATGTCTCGGGTGATCTCCTCGGGGCCGAGCTTGGTATCGCGGGCCTCGCACTCAAACCGCTCAATGTGGACCGAGGTGAACCGGTCTTCCCGCACCATGGACTCGCTCAGGATGATGGCGTCTTCAAAGTTGTAGCCTTCCCAGCTCATGAATGCGACGAGCACGTTCTGCCCCAAGGCAAGCTCGCCGCGCTCGGTGGACGATGCGTCCGCGATGGGCTGGCCCTTGGTTACCCGGTCTCCCAAGTTCGCAATGGGCTTCTGGTTGATGCACGTGCTCTGGTTGCTTCGAACGAACTTGAGGAGCGGATAGTGGTGGTCCTCCCCACGCGCGTCGCGGACGACCAGCTCCTGGCTACCTACCTCAGTCACCACGCCATCGGTCTCGGACAGCACGACCAGTCCGCTGTCCAGGGCAACGCGAGACTCCATTCCGGTGCCAACCAGAGGCGCCTGGGGCTTGATGAGCGGGACGGCCTGCCGCTGCATGTTCGACCCCATCAAGGCGCGATTCGCATCGTCGTTTTCCAGGAAGGGAATGAGCGCGGTTGAGACGCTCACGATCTGCATGGTGGAGACGTCCATGAGACCGATGGCGTCGGCCGGCTGGACGGCGACCTGTGACCCGAACCTTGCCTCTATCTTGTCGTGGAGGATCTGGCCCTTCTCGTCCACGGCCATGTTGGCGGGGGCGACGACGTAGCGGTCCTCCTCGTCAGCGGAAAGGTAGACCATGTCCTTCGCGCTGCGGGAAACGAAGGGCCGTACTGGAACAGTCGGGACTCCCCGCAGCCGTTCCAGCATCCTTCCGGTGATGACCTCGCCCGCGCGGGCAACGGCGCGACCACGGCCGTCCTTGACCTCCTCGCGGATGGTGCGGCCAACCAGGTCTGTACTGTCGCCGGGCAACTCCCGGAAGACCCGGTGGTACGGGGTTTCAATGAAGCCGTAGTCGTTGGTGCGGGCGTACGTGGCCAGCGAGCCGAGCAGCCCGATGTTGGGCCCTTCCGGCGTCTCAATCGGGCAGATCCGCCCGTAGTGCGAGTGGTGGACGTCGCGCACCTCAAAGCCGGCGCGCTCCCGGCTCAAGCCGCCGGGGCCGAGCGCGGAGAGCCTGCGCTTGTGCGTGAGGTCCGCCAGGGGGTTGGTCTGCTCCATGAACTGAGAGAGCTGCGAGCTTCCAAAGAACTCGCGGATGGCGGCGACCACCGGGCGGATGTTGACCAGGGCCGCCGGTGTGGCCTCTCCCGGCTCCTGGAGGCTCATCCGCTCTCGGATGACGCGCTCCATGCGCAGCATCCCGACGCGAAGCTGGTTCTGGATCAGCTCCCCGACGGAACGGACGCGCCGGTTCCCCAGGTGGTCGATGTCGTCCGTGTTGCGCTGCTCGTTGGTGGTGCGGATGAGCTCCCTCACCACGGCGGAAAGGTCGGCGACCCCGAGCGTGCGCTGGGAGGCGGGCCGTTCAACCCCCAGGGTGCGGTTGAGTTTGTAGCGCCCGACGCGGCCCAGGTCATAGCGGCGCGGGTCGGTAAAGAGCGAGCGGAGCAGGGCTTCCGCGTTCTCCAGGTTGGGTGGCTCGCCGGGACGCATCCGGCGATAGAACTCCAGCTGGGCGGCGGCCAGGGCGCGGGCGGCGTCCCGCTCATATCGCCGGGATGGGCACCAGCGCTCCCACAGCTTTCCCAGCGTGTCCTCCGAAAGGCTGTTGACGCGCTCGTAGTCCAGGGGCTCGCGCTCCAAGGTGGCCTTGATGTACTGGTGGTCCTGGTCGGTGTCCACGTCGGCAAAGAGGGCTCGGATATCATCCTCCTTCGGCAGGCCGAGGGCGCGGATGAGCGTGAGGACCGAGGCCTTGCGCTTGCGGTCCACCTTGACTGCCAGGAAGTTTCGCGAGCTGGTCTCAAATTCCAGCCATGCCCCGCGGTAAGGGATCAGCTTGGCGTACCCCAAACGCCGTCCCGTGTTGGGGTCCTCTTGGGCGGTGAAGTAGGCACCCGGCGAGCGTTGCAGCTGCGAGATGACGACCCGCTCAACGCCGTTGATGACGAACGTTCCCTTGTTGGTCATCATTGGCATCTCGCCGAAGAAGAGGCGCTGCTGCTTGATCTCTCCCGTCTCCTTGACCAGCAGGCGCGCGGTCACGTAGAGGGGGGCTTCATAGGTCGCCTCGCGTTCGCGGCAGTCCCGCTCGGAGACCTTGGGCGCCCTGAACTCGTGCTCGTGAAATGAGAGCTCAAAGCGGCTCCCCGTGAAGTCCTGAATGGGGGAGACCTCTTGGAGCACCTGCTGGACCCCCTCGGTTTTGAGCCAGTTGAAGGAGCGGAGCTGTCCTTCGATGAGGTTGGGTACTTCTACGGTCTCAGGGATTCTACCAAACTGCTTACGGGGGAGAATACGAGTACCGTTGGACCGGTTGCCGAATGACATGCGGTGACTCCTAGTGTGGAGATTATGGGTGCGAGAGGCAGAGTACGCCCGGAGACGAGGTGGCCGGCCGCGATTAGTTTTGTGGGGACATTACTACGAACTAGTAGTGTAGCTGCTGGGCCTCGTTTCGTCAAGGCCTTTATCGCTCTTTTCGCGGCGTTTGACCGGGGTTCCCGGCCGATTTGCCCGTAGGGGGTCACTTTGCCGTTCAAGCCTCTCTCACTATTGTTTAGCCCGACCGGGAATTAGGAGCCCGAGGGGACGAGTCCCCTCGGGAAAGCGTACGAGGCTGGGGTTGACGGTGAGGGACAGGCGCGGTATGCTGGCCCCTAAACCCGTACCCACTGGAAGGGGGTAGTCGGATGCGCGCGGAAAACAAGGCAGAAGCCATCAAACGCCTCCGGTACGCGGAGGGGCACCTTGCCGCTGTCCAGCGGATGGTGGAGCAGGACAAGTACTGCGTGGACATCCTGAAGCAGCTCTTTGCCGTTCGCAAGTCCCTGGAACGGGTGGAAACGGTCCTCCTGCAGGGGCACCTCCAGAGTTGCGTGGTGGAGGGGATCCGCGGCGGCAAAGAGGGCCAGGTCCTCCAGGAGCTGGTTGATCTGTACGGAGTCGCCCGCAAGTAGCCCCGTCCGAAGGACTGCGTATGTCTACGAAGCAGCTCGCCAAGGTCGTCCTGCCTATTGAGGGGATGACGTGCGCCTCGTGTGTCCACCACGTGGAGGCTGCGCTGAGCGAGGTGCCCGGCGTGGCGGACGCGCAGGTGAACCTTGCGACTGAGCAGGCGGTGGTGGCGCGGGACGCGGGCGTCGTGCCGCTGGCCGCCCTGGTTGCTGCCGTGGACGGCGCCGGCTACAAGGTGCCGCTGGAGCGCGTTGTCTTGCGCATCGGTGGGATGACGTGCGCCTCGTGCGTCCAGCACGTGGAGGAGGCGCTGAAGGAGGCGCCGGGGGTCGTGGCCGCCGCGGTCAACCTGGCCACCGAGCGCGCAACTGTGGAGTACGTGCCTGGCATGGCCACGCTTCCGGCGCTGCGTTCAGGTGTGGAGGACGCGGGCTACACCGTGGAAGTGATCCTGACCCCGGGCGAGGTTGATGAAGCAGGCGTGAGGGTCCGGCGCGAGCGCGAGCTAACGGCTCTCCGCCTGAAGGTGACGTTCAGCCTCGTCGTGGCTGCCGCGGTCATGGCGCTGATGTGGAGCCCAGTCCTGGAGGTGTTCAGCCCGTTCTCGCTCAACCTCCTCCTGCTGGCAGTCGCTACGCCGGTCCAGTTCTGGGCTGGACAGAGCTTCTACGCCGGCGCGTGGCGTTCGCTGAAATCAAGAACGCCCACCATGAACACGCTCGTGGCCCTGGGCACCTCCGCGGCGTTCCTGTACAGCGTTGGCGCGACGTTCTTCAGCGGCTTCTTTGACGAGACCCACGGCGACATGGCGGGCGCCACGTTCGGCCACGAAGGCGGCACGTACTTTGACGCCTCGGTCACCATCATCGGGCTTGTCCTGCTGGGAAGGTATCTTGAGGCCCGCGCCAAGTGGCGCACCTCAGACGCCATTCGCAGGCTCATGCGGCTGCAGGCGACCTCGGCGCGCCTTCTGCGCGACGGCCATGAGGTGCAGGTGCCGTTGGAGGAGGTCGTCCCGGGGGATGTGGTGGTGGTGCGGCCAGGGGAACGCTTTCCGGTGGACGGTGTCGTGGTGGCGGGCGCGTCATCCGTGGACGAGTCCATGCTCACCGGGGAGAGCATGTCGGTGGAAAAGGCGCCCGGCAGCCAGGTGTTTGGCGCTACGGTCAACCAGCAGGGGGGCGTAACCTACCGGGCCTCCAAGGTGGGTAAGGATACGATGCTGGCCCAGATTGTCCGGCTGGTGCAGGAAGCGCAGGGCTCAAAGGCGCCAATCCAGGGCGTCGCGGACAAGGTGGTTGCCTGGTTCGTCCCGATGGTGCTTGGTGCAGCCGCGGTGACCTTCACCATGTGGGCGGTGACCGGGCCGCACCCTGCACTCACCCTTGCGCTCTTGAACACCGTGGCGGTGCTGATCATCGCGTGCCCATGCGCGATGGGGCTGGCTACGCCGACCGCCATCATCGTCGGCATGGGGCGCGGGGCGGAGCAGGGCGTGCTCGTGCGTAACGCCACGGCGCTTGAGATGCTCCACAAGGTGGACGCCGTGATTCTGGACAAAACGGGGACCCTGACCAGGGGCAAGCCCGTCGTTACCGACGTGGTGGCGGCCAGTGGTTCAGAAGATGAGGTGTTGGCGCTCGCCGCCGCCGCCGAGAGCCGCTCCGAGCATCCTGTAGCGCACGCGATTATGGCGGAGGCGCGCCGGCGCGGGGCTCCTTTCGAAGAGCCGTCGGAGTTTGCCGCGCTCGCCGGCCAGGGGGTGACGGCCCGGGTGAACGGCTTTTCTTTGCTGTTAGGCAACCCAGGCCTGATGCGTGCGCGGGGGATAGTCTTGGACGGCCTGGAGACGCGGGGCGAAAGCCTGGCAAGCGATGGGAAGACGCCTCTCTACGTGGCGGTCAACGGCCAGGCGGTCGGACTCGTGGCCGTCGCGGACACGCTCAGGCCGGAGGCCGCCAAGGTGGTCAAGCAGCTCCAGGCGCTTGGCATCCAGATCATCATGCTGACGGGTGACAACCGCCGAGTGGCGGACGCTATCGCGAAAGAACTTGGGATAGAGCGGACGATGGCGGAGGTGCTGCCTCAGGACAAGGCGCAAGTGGTCCGGGCCCTGCAGGCCGAAGGAAGGCGCGTCGCCGTGGTGGGCGACGGCATCAACGACGCTCCCGCTCTGGCCCAGGCGGACGTGGGGATCGCGATGGGCACCGGCACCGACCTGGCCATGGAGGCCGCCGATGTCACGCTTCTTGGCGGCGATTTGCGCGGCCTCGTGCGCGCCTTTCACCTGAGCACTGCGACCATCCGCACCATTAAGCAAAACCTTTTCTGGGCCTTCTTTTACAACGTTGCGCTCATCCCCGTGGCTGCGGGGGTGCTCTATCCGGTGTTCGCCGGCCCCGGCGTGCCCGGTGGGCTGCGCTATCTGCTCGGGGAGTTTGGCTTCCTCAACCCCGTGCTCGCCGCGCTGGCGATGGCCTTTAGCTCCGTTTCCGTGGTGAGCAACTCCTTGCGCCTTCGGAGGGTGGGTGGACGAGAGGACTGAGTGTCTGGATCTACGGTGCCGCAGGGGCGGGCCGGACTTGGCCTAACCCCCGGCCCCTTCCCTACGAGGGAAGGGGCGATTTGCCCCTCCCCGCATCGGGGAATGATTAGGGGGGATGTCAAGCTTCGGGAAGAGACCTACCCGTTGGGTCTCCCCCAAGTAGGGGTCAAGGGATGAACGCATGCGAGGGAGGAGAGGCTATGGCGGTTGACCCGGTCTGCAAGATGCAGGTGGACGAGAAGAACCCGCCCGGCGGCAAGGCGGCCTACCGAGGGAAGAGTTACTACTTCTGCGCGCCCGGCTGCCGAAAGTCGTTTGAAAAGTCCCCTGAGAAGTACATCAAGACGGCATAGCTGGACGGTTGCCGTTCTGGCGGGCCGATGCTACGATAGACGTTGCCCTTCGTTGAGCTGCTTGCACGCGCGGCACTGTTTGCTGTTTCCAACGCGGCCCGGTGGTGTAGCGGCCTAACATACCTCCCTGTCACGGAGGAGACCGGGGGTTCGAATCCCCTCCGGGTCGCCAAAGCAAAGAGTCCCGCGCCTTTACTCACTTCCTGCTGCGGCAGTGCCTTGGAGCCGCCCCTTAGACCGCAGTGGCCGCGTTCCCCTTCGTCATGTCACCTCCTTTTTGAGGCCACGGAACGGACATGCTCAGCAAAAGGTAGGCGCCTGTGCAGGCCGACAGCAGCTTATTCGCGGACCCGGTCGTTGTCGTGGTAGCCGCCTTTGCAGGTGGTCTGCTGGCCCGCCTGCCGTTGTTGCTCGGCTACCTTGGGGCGGGCGTCGTCGAGGGTCCCATGCCCTCCACATTGTGGATGACGCCGGCGGCTCAACCTCCCTGCTCCGGCGGAGGGGGAGTGAGGATCAGGAGACGCCAGCAAGCGAGTACCCCGCCCAGTCCGGCTTCAAGCAACCTCTGAACGCGCGCTACGGCGTGTTCGTTGAGAGTACCTTTCCAGAGCAGGGCCAGCGCTGCGTATTGACACCCCATCCGGCACCCCACTACCATTGAGCTATTCGGCTCCATCAACTCCTTCGTGAGGGGGGATAGCCTGTTGGAACCCATGCCACTTATCCGGTCGTACATTGGCGTAGAGGAAGAGCAGGAGGTGCTTGCCGCCCTCCGCTCAGGGCTCATCGGCACCGGCCCCAGGACTGAACGGTTCGAAAAGGCGTTCGCCGCGTATCTTGGCAGGAAACACGCCATAGGCACCGACTCGTGCACCTCCGCGCTCCACCTTGCGCTCCGTACCTTTGGCGTGGGTCCCGGCGATGAAGTCATTACCACCCCAATGACCTTTGTGGCCACAGCCAACTCTATCATCTACGCCGGCGCCAAGCCGGTCTTTGTGGATGTGGAGCCTGACACCCTGAACATTGACCCAGAGCAGGTGCAGCGGGCGATAACGGCAAGGACGAAGGCGGTCATCCCGGTCCACCTGTACGGCCATCCGTGCGAGATGGATGCGCTGGCCGCGCTCGCCAAGCGGCACCGCCTGAAAGTGGTGGGCGACTGCGCGCACGCTATTGAGGCCGAGTACCGGGGCAAGAAGGTGGGCGCGTTAGGCGATGCCGACTGCTTCTCGTTCTACGCCACCAAGAACCTGGCCACCGGGAACGGCGGCATGCTGGTGACGGACGATGACCAGGTGGCGGCGGAGGTCCGCTCCCTGCGCGACCACGGGATGACGGAGGGGGCCTGGAACCGCTACCACAGCGGGGAGTTCGCCCATTTCGCCATGACCAAGCTGGGGTACAAGTCCATCATGTGGGACCTCCCGGCTGCGCTCGGCCTGCACCAGCTTGCGCGGCTGGAGCAGCGGTACGGCAAGCGCGTGGCACTGGCGGCGCTGTACGAGGAGCTGCTGGCGCCGCTCGCCCCTGCGGTGCGGCCTTTGCGCCGTAGGGCGCACGTCCGGCACGCCTATCACTTGTATCCGGTCCTGCTCCACGGGGTGGACCGCGACCGCGTCGCCAACGAGCTGGTGCAGCGCGGGATCGGCGTGGGCGTCCACTACCGCCCGGTGCATCTGGAGCCGTTCTACCAGGAGCACTACGGGCACAGACAGGGCGAGTTTCCTGTGGCGGAACAGGCGGCGGCGCGGCTCCTCTCCCTCCCCTTCTGGCCCGAGATGGCCGAAGAGGACGTGCGGCGCTGCGTGGACGAGTTGGGGAGGGCGGTCCGGGCTGTCGCTCACTCCACACGAGAGACGAGCGGCGACTGGGCAGGCTAGCTGGAAACCAAGCTGGAGGCGGCTTAGATGGCGGTTCTTGTACGGACAACGGAAGGGTCAGGCCTGGACCGGTACAGCCAGGAGCTGGCGCGCCTGCTCTCGGTGCAGGTGGTGACGACCAAGCGGTACAACCTGGGCATCCGGGCCTACTCCCTGGTGCGGGAGCTCGCCCGCTCCAAGCAGCTGGTGCACTGGCCTAACCAGCACTTTGGCCGCTATTCCTTTCTGGCCTCGCACCCGTTCGTCATCACGGTGCACGATCTTGAACGGCTTTGTTTCCCATCCTCCAAGGAGTCGCCGTGGGAAGCGTTCGGCTTGAAACTTGACGTGCTGGGCGTGAAGCGGGCCCGCCACATCATCGCCGTCTCTGAGAACACGAAGCGGGACCTTGTCCGTTACCTCAAGGTGCCGGAGGAGAGGGTCACCGTTGTCTATAATGGTGTCAACACGCGGGTCTTCAAGCCTACGAACGGGATGAATTTCGCGTCCCCGTTCCTACTCTACGTCGGTTCCGAGCGGCCTCGGAAAAACCTTGGCCGGTTGCTGGAGGCGTTTGCCCGGCTCAAAAAGAGCGGCGATTTCCCTGGACTCAAGCTCGTCAAGCTTGGTTCTGCCGGCCGGTACGACCGATTTCGACAGGAAACGCTGGGGGCCGTCCGGCGCCTCGGCCTTGAAGAGGACGTGCTCTTTGTTGGGCCGGTGCCGGACGAAGAGCTCGCGGTGTACTATTCGTCGGCCCTCGCGCTCGTGTACCCCTCGCTCTACGAGGGGTTCGGGTTCCCAGTGCTGGAGGCCATGGCCTGCGCCTGTCCCGTCATCGCTTCCAACGTCTCCTCGATCCCCGAGGTTACCGGCGGGGCCGCGGTACTGGTGGACCCGTACGACGTGGAAGCGCTCTCCGCGGCGATGCGGCGCACGCTGACGGAACCCAGGCTGCGCGAGCGTCTTATCTCCCTGGGGCTGGAGCGGGCCAAGCTGTTCCCGTGGAGCAGGGCGGCCGAGGCCACGTGCGAGATTTACCGGACGGTTGAGGCGTCGCTCCGCGTTGTCCCCGCGCTTGCCTCCAGGCTGGTCCTGCCGAGGAGAGAAGACCTCCAGAAGCTGCCGCCGCAGCTGGTCGTCAGCGGGTGCATCGGCGCCGTCGCTGCGAGTCCTTACCCTGCGCCCTCCAATCTTGATCCCGGTCAGTAGCCCCGTGCTGATGCCTACCGCCAGCAGAGCAATGAGGAGGATGACCATGCTGTCGCTTCGTACCGTCCGTGTTCCCGCGCTCATTGGTGTCGCTGTACTGTTGCTGACCGCGCTGGCCTGCGGCTCGGATAACGAGTCGAGTGCGCCCGCGCCGTCGCCACAACCCGCCGCCGCGGCCATGGCATCCGGACCGAAGCGGTGGAGCACCGCGCCCGCGATGACGATTGACAAGAACAAACAGTACACCGCGACGCTGAAGACGAGCAAGGGGGCGATAGTCGTGGAGTTGTTCGCCAAGGAAGCGCCGGTCACCGTGAACAATTTCGTGTTCTTGGCGCGCCAGGGGTTCTATGATGGCGTGAAGTTCCACCGGATCATCAAGGACTTCATGGTGCAGACGGGTGACCCCCTTGGGACCGGGAGCGGCGGCCCGGGGTACAGCTTCCGCGACGAGCCCGTGACGAAGCCGTACGTGCGTGGCACGCTCGCTATGGCGAACGCGGGACCCAACACCAACGGAAGCCAGTTCTTTATCGTGCACCAGGACTACGGGCTCCAGCCCAAATACACCATCTTCGGCGTTGTGCAGCAGGGCCTGGACGTGCTGGACGCCATTGCGAACACGCCGGTGCAGCGCACTCCTTCCGGAGAGCCCTCCCAACCCACAGAGACGGTGCTCATCCAGTCGGTGGAGATTGCAGAGAAGTAGCGTCACTTCGCTGCCGGCGCCTTGCGGGTGTGACAAAAGAGGAGGAAGCATGCCGATCAAGTTTACCGAAGAGATGAAGGAGCTGATCAACAACGCGCTGGCGAACAAGACTGCGTGTTTTGTGGGGTCGGCGTCCAAGAAGGGCGAGCCGATGGTGACCTACCGGGGGAGCGTGATGGTGTTTGATGACCAGCGCCTCGCCTGGTGGGAGCGCGGCAAAAAGAAGACGTGGGACAACATCCGGGAGAACCCACGCGTGGTAGTGGTGTTTGTGGACTTCACGAAGCACGCCGCCTGGAAGATCCATGGCAGTGCCCGGGTCTATGAGACCGGGCCGGTCAGGGAGCAGGTGATGCAGCGGACGGTGCCCCAGGAGCTGAGTTACGATCCGGAGCGCAAAGGCGCGGCCGTGGTCATTGACGTGGACCTTATCACCGATTTTCTAGAGACCCCGCTCCAGACCAGATAGGGAGAGCGGCACGCCGGTAGTGGTCTGGCCGCAGGAACCCACAGGTGCTGGTGTCTCCATGATTGAGGACCTGGCCGGTGTCATCTTTTGGACCGATAACCTGGAGGAGATGGCCAGGTTTTACCGCGAAGCGCTCAGGTTGCCGGTGCACTCGGACCACGGCGACTTTGTGGCCTTCCAGGTACGGCCGGGGATGCGCTTGAGCATTGGGAAACATTCCAAGGTGCGCGGCCGCGCTAAAGACCCGTACAGAATCACCGTCAATCTGCGGGTTGCCGACATTCAGAAGAGCTATCGAGCCCTCATGCGCCGGGGGGTCCAGTTCATCCGGCCACCGGAGGCTGAGGAATGGGGCGGATGGGTGGCGACCTTTCAAGACCCTGACGGAAACCTGTTGCAGCTGTTCCAGTTCACAGAGCGGGGCGTGAGCAGCCGCAAAGCCCCCGAACTGTAATACGCCCGCGCCATGACGGTGTGCTGAAGGCGCTCCCCTCTCGCCTCCAACACACCGACACTGCGGCCTAAACCAGTTCCAGTTGGCGTTCCCGTGGATGGATCACCGTGTCGCCTGCGCACGCCGCTTGACCGTCCAGCCCGTAGCGACGGCGCAGGTCGCGCACCACGGCCAGCACCTCGTCGGTATACCGGTCTGGGGCGTACGCGCCTCGATAGAGACGGGCGTACAACGGGTTCAAGTGCGGGTACGCCTCGCGGATAAAGGGCATGAACCATTCCCGCGAACCGGGCTTGAGGTGCAAAACGTTCGGGGCCAGGAACTGCGCGCCGTGCTCAGCCGCTTGCCGCACGACGGCTTCCAGCGCCTCGGGCGAGTCGGTGAGGCCGGGGATGATGGGCGCCAGCAAGACGCCCACCCGGACGCCGGCGCGGGCAAGCTGCTCCACCGCCTCCAGCCGCTTGATGGGCTTGGGCGTCTGTGGCTCCATCACCTTCCACACCGCTTCGTCCACGGTCGCTACACTCACGTTCACCTGGAGGAAGGCGCGTGCGCCCAGTTCCTGGAGCACGTCCACGTCCCGGGTGACCAGGGTGCCCTTGGTGGTGAGGGAGACCGGGTTATGGAAGTCGCGAAACGTTTCAAGGATGCGGCGGGTGAGCTGGTACTTCAGCTCCGCGGGCTCGTAGGGGTCGCACGCGGTCCCAAGAGCCACCAGCTCGCCTCTCCAGCTCGGGGAGCGCAGCTCTTGGCGCAAGGCCTCCGGTGCGTTGGTCTTCACGACGATCCGGGTGTCGAACTCCCTGCCGGCGTTGTAGCCGAGGTACTCGTGCGTGCCACGGGCGAAGCAATAGAGGCACGCGTGCTGGCACCCCCGGTAGGGGTTTGCGGTCCAGCGGAAGGGGAGGGCGTTCCCCTGCACGCGGTTCAGGAGGCTTTTGCACAGCGTTTCTTCCAAGACGACCCTGGGCACGTCGACCCTCCGTAGTAGGCCAATTGTTCTATAGGGTAGTACATGCGTTCTTACTGGTCAAGCAGGTTCAGGGGGCGTGGTGGATCATTTTGACGTTCAAGCCTTGATAGAGGGAGCCCGAGGGGACGAGTCCCTTCGGAAGAGCGATGGCGCACCGGTGGGGGGGGGTGAGCCTACTCTGGCGGGCGTTCCCAAATGGTGAGGAAGCCGCCATCCCCCTCCATGAGCCCGCGGCGCAGACGTTCCTGTTGTTCCCGCTGGCCCTGGGCGCGCTCCTGGGCTAAGAGCCCGGTCACGCGCTTGGTCGTGTCCGCCAGGGCGGTGTCGGCGGTGCCGCTGGGGAACACCTTTGCCAGGATGTTGTGGACCTGGTGCTCCTCAGCATTCAGGAGCGGGCCTGCGAACATGAGAATGGCGATCTGGGGCGGACGCGCGACCGACGTGCGTTTGTTCAAGGCTGCAAGCAGGGTCTCCATGCCACGCTCGCGGAGCATCTGCTCCACGTTGGTGGAAAGCCCCATCAGCATCAGCAGGGGATAGTCGCGGTGGCGTAAGAAGCGGGCGAAGCTCTCCACCAGCCCGTGATAGAACTCCTCGTTGTATACCTCATCCGTGGAGAAGGTTTGGAGCTGCGGGCCGTTAGGAAGCTCCGGGCGCGTGTCAATGACCAGGAACTCTTTGAGGTGGGGGAAAAAACAGAAGGTGAGGTCAGCGCGCTGCGCTTGGGAACGCTCTTCTTCGTGTTCTTCTGCCATGAGTGGCCTCCGAGGACCGGTCGCGTGCGGTGGCTATCGCCCCTGTTTCATCTGGAACAGCTTGCCTTCTGTTTTGATGTCCGGAGCATACACAAGCTCGGCCTGCTGCATCTCCCGGATGCTGAAGGCGCCCACCATGCCCATGGCGGCGCGGAGCGCGCCCACCAGGTTCATCGTGCCGTCGGTGACCGATGAGGGTCCAAACAAGATCTGCTCCAGCGGGGCCTTGGTGCCCACGTGGATGCGCGTGCCTCGCGGGAGCGCCGGATGGGGCGTCGCCATGCCCCAGTTGTGGCCGCGGCCCGGGGCCTCGTTGGCCTGCGCGAACGGCGTGCCGAGCATCGCGGCGTCAGCCCCGGAGACGAAGACCTTACACAGGTCGCCGCCCGTGCGGATGCCGCCGTCCGTGATGATGGGAACGTAGCGGCC
The DNA here is from genome assembly GCA_009693055.1 of Dehalococcoidia bacterium. GTDB lineage: Bacteria > Chloroflexota > Dehalococcoidia > Lucifugimonadales > SHYT01 > SHYA01. The sequence goes on from SHYA01000002.1 coordinate 189,871, forward strand.
GGTGCGGCCAAAGTACTCTTCGCGGGCGGCGGCGCAGTCCATGGTGGCGGTAACCTGCGGCACGCCCACGCCGGTAACCTCGCGCGTGGTGCAGGCCGCGCCCGGTCCAACGCCGACGAGCAACCCCTGGATGCCGGTCTCCATCAGCTCGAGTGCGACCCCGTAGGTGACCGCGTTGCCGACGACGACGGGGACCTTGATCTGCTCAACGAGCTCGGAGAGGACGAGGCCGCGATAGCTTTTGGAGATGTGCCGGGCTGTCGTGACCGTGGACTGGACGAAGAGGATGTCCGCCCCCGCCTCCACGGCCGCGGGGGCGAATTGCTTGGTGCTCTGGGGCGTGATGGCCGCGGCGCAGACCACCCCGCTTCTTTTGATCCTCTGGATGTTTCGACCAATCAGTTCCAGCTTGACGGGCGCCGTATAGAGCTTCTGGAAGAGCGGGGTCACGGTCTCCAGCGGGGCGGCGGTCAGCTCCGCCAGGACCTCTGCTGCGTCCTCGTAGCGGCTCCAGACCCCTTCCAGGTTCAAGACGCCCAGGCCGCCCAGCTTGCCGAAGAGGACGGCGGTTTCCGGCGACACGACCGCGTCCATGGCGGAGGCGATAATGGGGATGGAAAACGTGTGCTTGCCAAGGGTCCACTCAATGCTGGTCTGGTCGGGGTTGATGGTTACGGGGCCCGGTGCTATGGCGACATCGTTAAAGCCGTACGCTCTACGAATCTCCTTGAATTGTGGAATCGCCATCGCCGCCCCTCTCATGCGAGATTACGGAGAGTGTACTCTCTCTGCTGTTTCTCCTCAAGAGGCGCAGACATCTTCCGCGCGCTCCGTCGGTGCACTAGCAACAGCGTGCAGGTGATGCATCCTGCGTGGCTACTACGGTGTAGAGCGGAATCATGAACGTCCAGCGGGTCAGCCAGCGGATTAGGATGAGCCTGGAGACGCTGAATAGTCAGATCGTTGCGTGCCGGCGCTGTCCGCGGTTGGTTGCTTACCGCCAGCGCGTGGCGCGAACCAGGAAGCCACAGTACCAGCATTGGGAGTATTGGGGCCGTCCGTTGCCGGGCTTTGGCGACCCCGCGGCGCGACTGCTGATCGTTGGACTGGCCCCGGCTGGGCACGGAGGCAATCGCACGGGCCGGGTGTTCACGGGAGACCCCTCGGCGGCTTTCTTGATGCGGGCGCTGCACGAGGCCGGCTTTGCCAACCAGCCGACCTCAGAGCACCGGGAGGACGGGCTGCGGCTGCGGGACGCGTACATCGCCGCCGCGGTGCGGTGCGCCCCGCCGGAGAACCGCCCAACGTCAAAGGAGGAGCGGAACTGTCTACCATACCTGGTGCAGGAGTTAACGTTGCTGCCCAACGTTCGTGTTGTCCTGGCGCTTGGAGGCATCGCGTTCTCCGCTTCTCTTCGCGCGGCTGTCCCAGCGGGCGGGACAGCCGCTGCGCGGGGAGTTTCATCATGGCGGCGAGCACGTCTTTGGCGGACCATCGCCAGCGCTTTTCGCTAGCTATCACCCAAGCCTAAGGAACACCAACACCGGGAGGCTTTCGCACGCGGACCTGGTCAAGGTGCTGGCGGATGCGCGACGCGCCCTTGCTGCTTAGCTGCGACGGGACAGCGGTGCGCGGCGGGCCGCGCCTGCCTGGGGTTGTCCGCCGTCGTGTGAACAGCTAGAGTGGTAATGCTGCGTAGTGGTATGAAGGGGCTTACAGGAAAAGAGGCGCATGGCGATTGATGCACCCCTGGGGTATTCCTTTTTTGCGGGGATGGCTGCGCTGTTCAACCCCTGCGGCATGCCCATGCTCCCGGCCTACATCGGGTACCAGCTTGGACAGGGAGAGAGCAAGCCTCCCTTTGTGGCGTTGCTCCGGGGGACATTGCTGGGCGTGGTGGCTACGCTCGGCTTCGTCGTGGTGTTCGGGAGTATCGGCGCGCTGATCGCCTCCGGCGAGCGGGCGGTCATTGACGCGATGCCGTACGCGGGGCTTGGCGTGGGCATCGCCATCGTGCTCGTGGCGCTGTGGTTACTGACCACACGCCGCAACCTGGGGCTGCTCATTGGCAGCCGCATCCAGTGGGACCGCGGGCGTGGAATCATCGGTACGTTCCTGTTCGGAATGGCGTACGGGGTGTGCTCGCTGAGCTGCGCGCTCCCGATCTTCCTGGTGGCCGTGGTCAGCACCACAACGCTGAACGGCTTGGTTTCCGGCATCGCCAGCTTCGTGAGCTACGCCATGGGCATGGGGGTCATGCTGCTGGTGGTGACGTGGGGTGTTGTGGTCTCGCGAGAAGGCGTCCGCATGACCGTCCGCCGCCTGATGCCGCTCTTTGGACCCGTGGGCAACCTGGTGCTGCTGGGCGCGGGCAGTTATGTGGTGTACTACTGGACGCTGGGCACCGGCGGCAAGCAGTTCATCTTCGACTAGCCCGCGGGCCGGAGAAGGTCGTCATCAACCGCTCGTGGTGAGCTTGTCGAACCGGGTCATGCCGAGGGGGCTGCAAGCCCTCCTTCGGCTTCGCTCAGGACAGGCTCTCGGGCCCCCCCTAATGTCATTCTGAGCCCTTCATTCTTGCTCAGGGTAAACTTCGCGAGGATCTCCCTCGGAAGCGCACCCCTTTGTGTCGTTTACGCCCTGTTACCAGGCTTCCTCCAGCAGACGCGCCACGTCGTTTTCACTGGCGGGAGCCGTGGGGAGGAGACGGCCTCCACGAGCGGCGAAGGAGCGGGCGATGGGGCCGGCGTCCTTGCGCGAAAGGCCTAGGTCCCGCAGCCGGGTTGGGAGCAGCAGCAGGCCGATGAAGCCCTGGAGGCGCTGGGCGAGGACCTGAGCGGCGTCGTTGTCCGGGGCGTCGGGTGGGACGAGGCCCGCTTCGCGCGCCAGCGTGGCCTGGCGTGCCCGGCTTTCGGTCTGGCGCGCGGCCGCCCAGCGCAGCGTGGCGGGAAGGATGACGCACGCGACGTGGCTGTAGCTGACCCGGTAGAGGGCGCCCATGTCATAGGCGAGGGCGTGCACCGGCAGGGCGACCGGGCTGGCGGAGAGCGGCTGCGAACGCAGCGGGGAGTGGTCGGCCATCCACGCGGCTATCTGGCAGCGAAGGCGCGCGTCCAGGTCGCCCGGCTGGAGCCGGATGCGGGGCAGGTGCGCCAGCAGCTCCCGCAAGGAGGCGAACTTGAGCACGTCGCCGACCAGGTGCGGGGGGTAGGCGCAGAGGACTTCAACGCTGTGCGCAATCGCCATGACCCCGGACGCCATCCACAGGGGTTCGGGCGTGCCCAGGGTAAGGGCCGGGTCGTAGAAAATGACGCGGCTGGCTACTCCCGAGTGCGTGAAGGCGCGCTTGACATGCTGGGTGAAGTCGGTGGCGCTGAAGCTGCGTGAGTATTCGCTCCCGGAGAGCGTGGTGGGGATGCTGACCTGCGGGACGAAGCTCCCTTGCGGCGGCGAGGGCTTCTCCATGAACGCGCCGAGCTCGTTTGGCGCCGTGAGGCCCGCGGCAAGGCAGGTGCGGACGGCCTTGGCGGCATCGAGCACGCTGCCGCCTCCGAAGGCGACGACGACGTCCGGGCTGAGGCGGCGCGCGACCTCTGTGGCCTCGGCCACGCGCTCCAGGGGGACGTGCTCAAAAGGGGTGGCAAAGACGCCGGCGAGCCGCTTGCCAATCGCCGTCCTCACGAGCTCCATGTGGCGGCCACGTTCCACGGAGGGGGACGTGAGGAGCAGGACTCGTTCTCCCTTGAGGCGGTCCAACTCGGCGGGGAGGTGGGACTCCACGACGCCGGCGCCGTACAGGATGCGCTCCACTGTGGGGACGAACTGGACAAGCCCGGCCAACGCCGGCTGGGGAGTTGGGGGAGAACTGCTTGTCACTACTCCGCTGCCTTGACGGTGTTGCGCAACACCCCGATGTTCGGGATCTCAACCTCTATCTCGTCGCCGGGGTTGAGCGCCGGCGTTGTGCCTGGCGTGCCGGTGAAGACCAGGTCGCCGGGCTCCAGTGTCATGTAGCGGCTGAGGGTCATGATAATCTCCGGCACGGTGAAGATGAAGTCCTGGGTGGTCCCGTTCTGGACCACTTGGCCGTTGATGCGCGTCATGATGTGGGCGTTGGAGGGGTCAAACTCGGTCACAATCCACGGGCCGATGGGGGCGAACGTGTCGGAGGACTTGGCGCGCCACCACTGCATGTCCTGGTCTTTGCCGAGCTGCCACTCCCGGGCGCTCACGTCATTTCCGCACGTAAAGCCCATGAGGTAGTCCCAGACGTCTTCCCGCTTGGTGATGTTGCGGCACGGCCTCCCGATGACCGCCACTAGCTCGCCCTCCGCATCCACGCGCCCCGCGTCTTTGGGAAGCACGATGAAGTCCTCCGGACCTCCTAAGGCGTTTGGCCCCTTAAGGAAGGCCTCCACGCGGGTTGGCTCTGGTCTGCCGGCCAGGTGGCTCCGGTAGTTGAGCGCAATCCCGACGATCTTAGAAGGGATAACGGGCGGCAGAAGCTTGACCTGGGAGATGTGCTGGTTTGTTGGAGCAACGGTGTACTTGCCAAACGGGTCGCCCGTTATGCGGCGGACGCCGTCCCCAACGACCGCGCCGTAGTACGCCTCGCCCCCGGACAGATACCGCACCAGTTTCATGCGCCCTCCTCCGTGTGGCTCGTGCCTAGGCAGTGTACTTGAGTGAGGCAGTTTGGGAAAGTCAACCCGCTGTGCTGAAGCCGGGGCATGGATGCCGCTCCTGCCGGGGGTGGCCAGAGTTGTTTCTGATGGGGATGGCGGCCGCGCAGTCCTGGGTTTAGGATAATGGGCAAGAGTGGACAAGACATAACGAGGAGGGTTCGCCATGGAAGGCTTTGTGAAGGTGGCCAAGACGGGGGACCTCAAGCGCGGGGAACTCAAGCTGGTTGAGGTGGGGGACGAGCGGGTCCTTCTGGCCAACGTTGGCGGCCAGCTGTTCGCCGTTTCAGAGGTGTGTCCGCACGTGGAAGGGCCGCTCTCCGAGGGGCCCCTTGAAGGGGAGGAGGTGGAGTGCCCCTGGCACGGCAGCCGGTTCAATGTCAAGACGGGCGAGGTCACGCAGTCTCCGGCCACGGAAGGGCTCAAGCGCTTCGCGGTGCGGGTAGAGGGCGACGACGTCCTGGTGGGGCCGGCGTAAGCATGGCCGGTCGTGGGCGTGACAAGGGAGCGAAGACCGTGACCTCAGCCGCGATGCGCGGGCGGGTGTGCCTGGTCACGGGCGCAAGCTCCGGGATAGGAAGGGCGGCCGCCGAGGGGCTGGCCCGCATGGGCGCTACGGTGGTGATGGTCTGCCGGAATGCTGAGCGTGGCGAGCAGGCGAAGCGTGACATTCAGCGCCGTGTCACGGGCGCCTCGTTGGAGTTGCTGCTGGCCGACCTGGCGTCTCAGAGTGCGGTGCGGCGCCTGGCGCACGAGTTCAAGAGCCGACATAAGCGACTGCATGTGCTGGTGCACAACGCTGGTGTCATCTATGGGAAACGGACGCTGACGGAGGAGGGCCTGGAAACAACGTTCGCAGTGAACCACCTGGCCCCCTTCCTGTTGACGAATCTCTTGTTGGACGTATTGAAGGCGAGCGCTCCTGCTCGGGTGGTTGTTGTCGGGTCGGGGGCCCACAGGTTCGGCTCGCTGGACTTCACGAACCTGCAGGGTGAGCGAAGATACGCCGGAGGCGGGGCGTACGCGATGTCCAAGCTGGCCAACCTGCTGTACACGTTCGAGCTTGCGCACCGACTGGAAGGCACGGTCGTGACGGTCAACTGCATGCACCCCGGGTTCGTGGCCTCTAACTTTGGCCGAGGGACGGCCAACCCCTTGTACCGACTGATAGCGTTTTTTGGCGCAAGGCCGGAGAAGGGAGCGGACACCATCCTCTACCTCGCCACGTCGCCTGAGGTGGAGGGTGTGACGGGCAAGTACTTCTTCCGGCGCCGGGAAAAGCAGCCATCCAAGCAGGCCCGGGACAGCGCGCTAGCGGCAAAGCTCTGGGAAGTGAGCGCGGCCCTGACGGAACGGCAAGGCCTCCGTTAGGCCAAGCAGACCGGTTCGCCTTCGCAGTACGCCTCTTCCCCCGGCAAGCCGTACGCCTCCACCTGGAGCGTGACGTGGTCTATGCCGAAATCGGCTTTCAGGCGGTCGCGAAGGGCCATGAGGAGCCGGTGCTGCGCCAGCAGGCTCTGGTCGCCGGAAGAGAGGACCACGTGGCCGCTCATGGCGACGAAGCCGGTGGTGAGGGTCCACACGTGGAGGTCATGAGAGTCGTGTACTCCTTCGGTGCCGCGGACCGTCTGATAGACCCGGTCCAGGTTGATGTGCCGGGGGGTCGTCTCCAAGAGGATGTCGGTCGCCGTACGGAGCAGTCTCCACGCGGTGGTGAGCACGAGGAAGCCAACGACCATGCTGGCGATGGCGTCCGCCTGGTACCACTCCGTCACCAGCATCACCGCGCCTCCGATAATGACGCCGACACTGGCGAGCCCGTCCGCCACCACGTTGGCGAAGGCGCCCTGGGCGCTGATGCTCAGCTTGCGCTGCGGGCTGAGGATGAAGCCTGCCAGGATGTTGACGCCTAACCCAAAGACCGCGACGACCAGCACGGGGATGGAGTTCACCTGGGGCGGCGATTCAAGCCGGGCCACGGCCCGCCAGTAGATGAAGGCCACCAAGAAGACGAGGAGGGCGCCGTTCATGAGGGCGGCAAGGACTTCAATGCGGTGGTAGCCCCACGTGCGCACCGCGGGCGCTGGGCGCTGGCTGTACCACCGGGCGCCCAGAGTCAGAAGCAGGGCGCCGCTGTCCGTGGCCATGTGGCCGGCATCGGCGACGAGGGCGAGGCTATTGGTCAAGAGGCCGGTCACAACCTCCACCACCATGAAGGTTATCGTCAGGCCAAGCGCGTACAGGATGCCCCTGCTGACGCCGGCTTGCGCGTTACGCCGAGCGGTGGTCAAAGACCCGTCTCCTGGGTATTCGTCACGATTTCAGTATAGCGGGCTGTCGCTAATCACTGGCTCCTCCCATTGTATCCGCGGTGCAGCCATTGTACTGGTGGCCGCAACAGCGGCTTGCGCTATGATAGGTGGCAAGGGGAAAGAGAGAGCAGATGACGAACGCGTCCTCCTATCCGCGCCGCGTCTATCCGCTTGACGCGCGCAAGCTGAGCGAGGAGCAGATTGCCGTCGCCTTCGCCATGACGTCGCGGCGCCCGGAGCCGTTTGACGCGATCGCCGAAATGGTGAGCGCGGAGAAGGCGGCGGACTTCCACGAGCGGTGGGTGCTGGGCTACGGCCACGCCTCCGTGGCGGAGCACGCCGTTCTCCATATGGCGGTGGAGAACATCTCGCGCCTGGCGTGCGACACGCTGGAGGACAACCGGCTGGGGTCGTACACGGAGAAGTCATCGCGCTACCAGGTGCTGCCGAGGGGCTACTACTACACGCCGTCGGAGCTGGATGAGAAGCCAGACCTGCGCGCCCTCTACACGCGCGCCTGCGATCGGTTGTTTGCCGCCTACGCGGCGCTGCTGGAACTGACGCAGGCGCACCTGCGCACCGTGCAGCCGCAGCAGGCGGGTGAACGCGACGGTGCCTACGCGCTCCGCGTCCGGCGGGAGGCCACGGACGTCTGCCGGTTTGTGCTGCCTGCGTCCACGCTGACCAACGTGGGCGTGACCATGAACGCCCGCAGCATGGAACACGCCATCCGCAAGCTGCTTGCCTCACCGCTGCGGGAAGAGCGCGAGCTTGGCGAGCTGCTTAAGGAGCAGGGGAGGCGCATCACGCCGACGCTCATCAAGTACGCGGAGCCCACCGATTACCAGAAGGCGGCGAGCCAGCCGCAGAGGCGAGCGAGGGTGGGCGCCGAGGGCATCGCGGGGCCGTCCGCCTGCGGCCAAGTGCGCCTGGTGCATTGGGACACGGAGGCCGAGCGCAAGGTGGTGGCCGCCCTGGTGTTTGCCGCCTCGTCCTGTTCCTACGCAGAGGCCTGGGAGGAGGCGGATCGCGGAGGCGCTCAACAGCGCGAGACGTTGCTCGCGAACGCTTGGGAGCGCCTTGGCCCATTTGACACGCCGGGGCGTGAGGCCGAGCTACCGGGCTACACGTTTGAGTTGCTGCTGGACTACGGTGCGTACCGAGAATTCAAGCGGCACCGGATGCAGAGCTACCTTGCGCAACTTCTCACTACGGCGCACGGTGCTGTGGTGCCGGAGCTCGTCCGGCAGGCGGGCGCTGAGCGGCTGTTCAATGACGCGGTGGCCGAGGCGGAGAGCGCGTACAGGGAGCTCGCCGTGGACGCCTCCCCTGTTGTGGCCCAGTATGTGGTAACGCACGCGCACCGGCGCCGTGTCCTGGCGCAGATGAACCTCCGCGAGTGCTACCACCTCTTCCGGCTGCGCACCGGGCCTCAGGCCCACGCAACGCTGCGCGAGGTCATGCTGCAGGCGCTGGATGAGTGCCGGAAGGTCCACCCATTGCTGTTCCGCTACCTGGAGGCTCGGAAGCAGTAGCCCAGAGTCGTGTTGCTGCGCGCGCGTTTTAGAGCTTGCGTATCGTGGGCAACAGGAAAAAGGCCAGCGCCACGAATATCAGGCCGACGATGCCAACGACCGTGAGGCTCCAGTCAGCGTCCACGGCTTCGGCCAGCAGGCCGCCCACAAGGCCCCCCAACGAGATAAACGCGATGTTGAGCATGTTGATGCTCATCACGCGACCGCGCACCGCGTCCGGCACCATGAGCTGGAGCGTGGCGTTGTTGAGCGAGAGGTACAGCATCTGAAAGCACCCCTGGACGCCTAGGATGACGAGTGCCAGCGCGAGGTTGCCGATCCAGGCGAACGCGATGGACATGGCGATGGCGATGACGAGCGAGGCATAAAAGACCAGAGCCTTCCGTTTCATGTTGCCCACGGTCGCCAGAGCCAGCGTTCCGATCACGGAGCCAACGCCGATCGCCGAGAGGAGGATGCCGTAGCCGGTGGCCCCCATGTCAAACACCTCCTCCGCGAAGATGGGGAGAAGAGTTGTGAGCGGGAAAATGAAGAGCATCGGCACCATGCCAAGGATGACCAGCGCCAGGACGTCTTTGTGGTCCAGCATGTAGCGGAACCCCTCACGCATCGTGGTGAGGAACGGCTCGCGGGCCTGAGCCGCGCGCCTGGCCTGGTCTTCGTTCTCCTGGAGGTGGACCTTGAGGACGGTGAGGAACGTGGCGACATAGCAGCCGGCCTGGAGGAAGAAGTTTGCGGCCAGGCTAACCAGCCTGATCATGAACCCGCCGACCATGGGGCCGATGGAGCGGGTGATGTTCATGGCGACGGAGCCAAGGGCGACCGCGTTGACGAGGTCCTTGCGCGGCACGACGTTGGCGATGACGGTGGTCCGTAAGGGGAAGTTCACTCCGGTGCCCGCGCCGGTCAAGAAGGCAAAGACAAAGACGTGCCAGACCTGCACATAATCGAGGGCTACATCAACGGCGAAAACGACGGCGACGACCGCAAGGAACGCTTGAGTGACGAGCATGAGCTGTTTTCGGTCCACGCGGTCGGCCATGACTCCGGCGAAAGGGGCCGAGAGGGCGAGCGGGATGGTGCGGACGCCGTTGACGAGGCCCAGCATAGCGGCTGAGCCGGTGAGGTCGTAGATGAGCCAGTTGAGGCTGATTTGCTGGACCCAGAGGGCCGCGCTGCTAAAGAAGCTTCCCGCCCACAGGTACCGGAAGCTGGAGTACTGAAAGGCGGAAAACGTCGGGAGGTCGAAGAGCCAGTGTCGTGCCCTGAGCGCGGGTTTTCCCAGGGTAGCAACGGGAGCAAGCGGCGCGGTCTCTGGAGCAGGAGTAGGTTGTTCTGCGGCCATGGCAGGGCTCCTGGAGGGAAGAAGGTGAAGCCAGGATACACCTACCTCCCGGAGATGCCTAGCGCGTGGGCGTTATTGAGAGGGAGGAGCCGCTTTCGCCTTTTCCACCAACTGGGCGAACGCTGAGGGGTCGTCAACCGCCAACGCGGCGAGCGCCTTGCGGTCCAGGCGGATATCGGCGCGCAGGAGCCCGTTGATGAACCGGCCGTAGGGCATGCCCAGGTTGCGCGTGGCGGCGCCAATCCGAACGATCCAGAGCTTGCGCATGTCGCCTTTCCGCTCGCGGCGGTGGGCGTACGCGTACGAAAGGGCGTGCAGCACGCCTTCCTTGGCCGGCCTCACGTGCCGGCCCCTCGCGCCCTTAAAACCCTTGGCGCGTTGCAGCACCTCTTTGTGCCGGCGGTGCTTGGTAACCCCTCGCTTTACACGGGCCACGGTTTCACCTCACGTTGATTGGATGGGTGGCTAGCCTTTGAAGGGGATGAGCCGCCGGACACGGGCCTTGAACCCGCCTTCCACGAGAACCTTCTTGCCGTAGCTCCGTTTGGTCCGGTGGGACTTGCTGTTCCTCAGGTGGCTTTGGCCCACCTTGCGGCGCATGATCTTGCCGCTACCGGTCACGTGGAGGCGCGCGGCGCTGGCGCGATGAGTCTTAAGCTTCGGCCCTTTGGCCTTCTTGGGCATGCTGTGTCTCCTTTGCCGGCTCGGGCCCGCCTGCCGGCTCAGCGGCCGGCTTCGGCTGCTTGGGTGGGGGCGGGGCCATAATGAGGCTCAGGAAGCGACCCTCCATCAAGGGCGCGCTCTCGATTTTTCCTGTCTCCTTGAGGGCTTCGGCGAGGCCGCGGAGAAGCTGAAGACCACGCTCGGGGTGCTGCATTTCGCGCCCGCGAAACATGATGGAGAGCTTGACCTTATGGCGCTCCGTAAGGAGCTCCTGCGCGTGCCGCAGCTTGGCATCCCGGTCGTGCTTCGCAATCCGAGGACGAAAGCGGATTTCGCTGAGCGTGCTGGCCTTCTGGGTCCGTTTGGCTTCGCGTTCCTTCTTCTCCGCCTCGAAGCGGAACCGGCCATAGTCCATCACCCTGCACACGGGCGGAACGGAGTTTGGGGCGACCTCAACGAGATCCAGGTCTTTTTCCTGGGCGAGACGTAACGCCTGAACCGTCGGCATCACGCCCAGTTGGTCGCCGTTGTCGGCGATAACGCGAACCTCGCGCATGCGAATCTGGTGGTTGATGCGATAGTCTCGTGCCGGGATACCTGATTACCTCCTCCGAAAGTTCGTTTCCTGCGGGGCACGGCAGGAAACTCGGATGTAGCATATCACTTTTGGCGATGGCGGAGCAAACGGCTGTCGTCATCGCTATCAACCGCTCAGCGGGAGCAAAAAGATAGTCCGGCTTTGTGTACGCGGATTTGTGAAACGTGGCGCTAAGGCGGCGCGGAGGCGGCCGAGCCCGCCTTGGACGGCGCTGCGGACTGGCCCAGGTGGTGCGCGGTGCCAATGACCTGGCGCAGAGCGGTGACGCGCCGGCGCCGCAGGAGCAGCCGGAGGTCGCGGAGGACGTGCGCGGGTGTTAAGGGGTCTGCGAAATTGGCGGTGCCTATCTGGACGGCGCACGCGCCCGCCATAAGGAACTCCAGGGCGTCCTCCGCCGTTGTGATGCCTCCGACGCCGACGATGGGGATGTCCACGGAATCGTGGGTGCGGTAGACGGCGGCGAGGGCTACCGGCTTGAGGGCGGGTCCGGAGACGCCGCCCCGGCCGGCGCCTAGGACCGGTCGCTGCCGGTGGGAGTCCACGGCGAGTCCTACCAGAGTGTTGATGAGGCACAGGGCGTCCGCGCCGGCGGCGGCCACTGCGCACGCGACCTGGACGATGTCTGTCACGTTAGGCGAGAGCTTGATCACCACAGGGAGCGTTGTGCTCGCTTTGACCTGCCGGGTGACCTCCGCGGCCAGTTCCGGGCTCTGGCCGAACTCCAGGCCTCCCTCCACGTTGGGGCAGCTCACGTTCACCTCAAGGGCGGCGATGCCCGGAACGCCTTCCGCCATGCGGGCCAGCTCGGCGAACTCTCCGGCCCTTTCCCCGGCGATGCTCAGGATGACGGGGGTTTTCCAGGCCGCCCAGACGGGGGCCTTATCGCGCAGCACTGCGTCCATGCCGGGGTTGGCGAGGCCGATGGAATTGAGGTGCCATCCCCAGCCGATGGCCATGCGCGGCTGCGGGTTGCCGGCGCGCGGGGCGAGCGTGGTGGTCTTGGCAACCACAGCACCGAGATCCTGGAACAAGAAGGTGGGGGGCAGTCCGTCGCCATAGCCATCGGTGCCGAACGTGCCGGACGCAATCATGACGGGATTTACTAGGCGCAATGCGCGAGGGTGTGCGGGCGGGAGCGTGAGGGAAAGATCCAGCTTGGGCATCACAGCCTCTTGGACGGCATTCTCCCACAGCGTAAGGGCGCGGGCAAGCCTGTCGGCGCTTGAGGGGGGTGGTTCTGACGCCGCGCTTGTCGTGAGACTGGGGTGGGAAAGTGTGCCGGATGCGGCGCCGGGGGAAAGCAAGGACACTGAACAAGAAGGCGGAGTGCAACGGCACTCCGCCTTCTTGTGTCTGATCGGGAGACTAGCGTGCCCCGTTCCCCTGGTAGGTGGAAGTAAGGGCCGATGAAGGCTTGGGTCTGTCAGTCGGGATGCCTGTGGCGATGATGGTGATGCGCGACCGGTCCTCGCGTGCCGGGTCCTGCACCATCCCGAAGAAGATCATGGCCTTGGGGTCAACTTTGGAGGCGATGAACTCGCCTGTGGCATTGACCTCGCCAAGGGACAGAGCCGGGCCGCCCTCCACGTTGAAGAGGATGCCCTTAGCCCCGTCAATGGAGACGTCCAGCAGCGGGTTGCTGACGGCATGCCGGGCGGCTTCGACGATGCCTCCTGGGCCTCTGCCCTCGCCGATTGCCATGAGGGCCAGGCCGGGCAGCTTCATGATGCTCCGCACGTCGGCGAGGTCCACGTTGATCTCGCCGGGAACGTTGACGAGCTCGGCGACGGAGAGGACGCCCAGCGTCACGGCCTCGTCGGCCATGCGCAGGGCTTCTTCCATGGAGACGTCCTTCTTGAACAGCTTGAGGAGGCGGTCGTTGTGGATGACGATGAGGTTGTCCACCTTGTCGCGCAGGCGGGCGATGCCAGCGTGAGCGGTCTCCAGCCGGCGGGCGCCTTCAAAGGAGAAGGGCGTCGTAACGACGGCGACGACCATCGCGCCGGTCTGCTTGGCGATCTCGGCCACGACCGGAGCGGCGCCGGTGCCGGTGCCTCCGCCCATGCCGGCAGCCAGGAAGACCAGGTCCGCGTGGCCGATGGCCTTCTTCAGAGCAGTGCGGCCGCTGTCCGCAGCGTTAGCGCCCACTTCAGGGTCGCCGCCCGCTCCAAGACCGTGGGTGACCTTGTCACCGATGTGGATGACGTTGGCGCCCTCCACCGAGTCCAGGGATTTGACGTCGGTGTTGGCGACAATGTACTTTATGCCGGGGACGCTTCTGGCCTTGAGCATGCGGCGGATGGCGTTGACGCCGCCGCCACCGACGCCGATGACGACGATTGAGGCTGGGGCTTCCTTGGTGTGGGAGGAACCTGCGGGTTTGGTCTGTGTAGCCATATCTACTCCTTCCCCAGGCCCCGGTGGTCCGGGGCGCATATCGGACTGTGGACGAAGCGTACAGGAGGAGCTAGTATTTTGTCAAGCGCTTTTCCCGGCTTATTCCGGAAGTTTTCCTAAATTCTGACTCAGGTCTGACTCGGATAGCGCGCACGATCAGCCGGATTGCGTCCCTCGCGCGGCGTGCTGAGGCGTGCGGGATGGCAGGCAGCGTATACTCCCCCCGGACGCGCCCATCGCGCCAGACGCGCGGCCCCTCGTCATGACTCGGCGTGGGGACAGAGGGCGCGGCGTGGCGCTGGACGGGCTCAGATGATCACGGTGCAAGAGCTTGCCATCGTGCCGGTTAAGTCCACGGCGTTGGTGCGCCCCCACTCGGTCCACGTGGCCGAGCAGGGCATTGTGGAGGACCGGCGCTTCTTCGTGGTGGACAAGGAAGGCTCCCCCGTTACCCAGCGCGAGGAAGGGAAGCTGGCTCTCGTCCAGGCCGACTATCAGCCGGCGAACACCTCCGGCGGGGAGCGCCTTACCCTTCGCTTCGGTGATGGCCGCCTCGCGGCGGGTGCTCTTGAGCTGGGCCAGCGGGTTGAGGCGAAGCTCTTTCTGCGCCAGGTCCAGGGGAACTTCCTGAATGGGCCGTGGGACGCCGCGCTTTCCGATTTCTGCGGACGGTCGCTGCGGCTGGTACGGGCCGGCGAGCCGGGGCAGTGCGTGGATATTCACCCACTCTCGCTCTTGTCCCAGGCGTCGGTGGAAGAGCTGAACCGGCGCGGTGGGAGCTACGGCTCTTTTGAGGTCTCACGGTTCCGCCCGAACATCCTGCTCGCCGGGTGCGCTCCCCACGAGGAGGACGAGTGGTTGGAGCAGCGGCTGCGCATTGGCGGCGACCTCATCGTCAAGGTGGTGATGAAGGATCCGCGCTGCGCCCAGGTGACCATCAACCCCGCCACCGGCGAGCGGGATGCGGACACGCTCAAGGCGATCGCCAACTACCGGCCCAAGGAGCGATACATCTACTTCGGCGTGTACGCCACGATAGAGCATCCCGGCACGCTCCGCGTGGGTGACTGGGTAACGGTGCTCTAGGCCCGGCGCGCCCCTCGCCGTGCTTTCGGCGCCGTAGTGACCCGCCCGTCGTTGACCGGTTCTACGGCGACGCCTACAATGCGCCCTGGTGGAAAGATCGCTCAGAAGGAGGGGAGATGGAAGGCCGGTATCCGAACGGGTTGCTCTTTGCCCTGACCGAGTGCACCGATCCATCAAAAGAGGCCGAGTTTGATGACTGGTACCACAAGGTCCACATCCCGGACGTGACCTCCAGCGGCGTGTTCCGCCAAGCCATCCGGTTCGTCAATCCCACGGCTAAGCCCGGGGAGGGCAAGTCGCTGGTGACCTACGAGACCGAGCACACGGATGTGGGCAAGCTGATGAAGGAGCTGATGGCATCGGCTCAGTCCATGCCGCGCGAGCGGATGTTCCCCGCGATGAAGGCGGTTGGCGCGGGCGCGTTCAAGCGGATTGGAGGAGAGTACCGTGCGAGGTACGGGCGGCCCGTATGTGGCGTCCTGTGCGCCGTCACCAACTGCGAGCCCTCCCGCGAGAAGGAGTTCAACGCCTGGTACAACGACGTGCATCTGCTTGACATTCTGGACACGAAGCAGTTTCACACCGCGTACCGGTACGAAAGCACGGACCCGTCCGCGACCGGCGGGAAGTTCCTCGCCATCTACGAGACGGACCTTGATCCGTTCAAAGCCGCTCAGGCGCTGGCGGCCCACGCGCCAGACTGGCAGAAGCGGGGCAGGGTGTTCGACGGCTCGCAGCTCATCCGCGTATTCACTGGCAAGCGCGTTTGGCCGATGGACTAGTCCTTTCTCACTACCAGGCACGGCGGGGCCGCTCTTGCTCCGAGCTAGGGTGGCCTTGCGTTTCCGGGGAACGGCAAGGCGCGGGCGGCCTCCGGCGGAAGGCCCTGAGGATGGTTGGTTGCCGCCTTGCGCGTCCGGCGGCTATGATGAGCACGAATCCCGCAGGCAAGTTCATGGAAAAGACACGCACTAGCGGGACGAAGCACGTCCTTGGAGGGTGCCGGTGGATGCTCGGCTGGTTCAGGCGCTCCGTTCGATTGTCGGCGACCAGTACGTCGTCTCGCAGCGAGAGGACCTGTGGGTTTACCGGCACGACGGTGGCGTGGACTACGCCTGGCCACGCGTGGTCGTGCTGCCCGCGACGACTGAGGAGGTCTCGCGGGTGGTTGCCCTCGCCGCGCAAGAGGGGCTGGCCGTGGTGGCTCGCGGGGCGGGCACTGGGCTGAGCGGCGGCGCGGTCGCCTCCGATGCACTCCTCCTCTCCCTCAACCGCATGCGCCGAGTCTTGGCCATTGATCCCGGGAACCTGACCGCCCTGGTTGAGCCGGGGGTGGTGAATCTTGACGTTTCCAAGGCAGCGCGGCCGTACGGGCTTTTCTACGCCCCAGACCCGTCCAGCCAGAAGGGGTGCTCTATTGGTGGGAACGTGGCCGAGAACGCGGGCGGCCCCCACTGCCTGCGGTATGGCGTGACCACAAACCATGTGCTGGGCATGGAGGTGGTGCTGGAGGACGGCTCGGTTGTGTGGCTGGGAGGGCAGCATCGGGACGCCCCCGGCTACGACCTGGCGGGGGTGGTAGTGGGCAGCGAGGGGATGTTTGCCATCGCTACGAAGATTCTGCTCCGCCTCCTCAAGCTCCCCGAGGCGGTCCGCACCTACCTTGCGATCTTCAACAGGATGGACGATGCGTCCACGACGGTGTCGCGCATCATCGCCAGCGGCATCGTGCCCGCCGCCCTGGAGATGATGGACGCGCTCGCCATCCGGGCCGTGGAGAACGCCCGCCGGATGGGGTATCCGCTGGACGCCGAGGCGGTGCTCCTGGTGGAGGTGGACGGCCTGCGGGAGGAGGTGGACGAGGAAGGCGCGGAGGTCATGCGGCTTTGCCAGCAGAACGGTGCGCGGGAGGTTCGCGTGGCGGATGCCGAGGAGGAGCGCGAGCGGCTGTGGGCGGGGCGCAAGGGGGCGCTCGGCGCGCTGGGCACGCTGGCGCCAAACTACCTCCTGGTGGACGGCGTCGTGCCGCCCACCCGTCTGCCGGAAGCGCTGCGCCGCGTCGGCGAGATCAGCCGAAAGTACGGCCTGCCCATCGCGAACGTCTTTCACGCGGGCGACGGCAACCTCCATCCGTGCATCGTGTTCGATGAGCGGAAGCCGGGGGAGACGGCGCGCGCCGTGGAGGCGGGGGGTGAGATCCTGAAAGCGTGTGTGGAGCAGGGCGGCTCGCTGAGCGGCGAACACGGCATCGGCCTGGAGAAGCAGGAGTACATGCCGCTCGTGTTCACCGAGCAGGACCTGGAGGCGATGGAACGCTTGCGGAGCGCTTTCGCTCCACGGGGGCTCTTGAATCCGGGGAAGGTGTTTCCCAGAGGCTCCAATGCCCAGGAACGCGCGTTCAGGCCCGCATTGGCGTCCGCCGCCGGCGGCGACACGTGGATATAGAACGTGGCGGTTACAGACCTCGCCTCACTCTTTGCAGGCCTAGGGGAACTCGCCGCGGAGCCGGGGCTGTGTGTGGTGGACGGGGTGGCGCCAAGCGCGGTGGTGTTTCCACGCGACGCGGCGCGGCTCGCTGAGGTGCTGCGCCGGGCACACGCCGAGGGGCTGGCCGTCAGCCCGCGCGGGGGCGGGACGAAGGTAGCGCTCGGCAACCCGCCACGAAGGCTTGACCTCGTGGTCGGCACGCGCGAGCTGAACGGCGTGGTGGAGCTGCAGCCCGCCAACCTGACGGCGACGTTCCAGGCGGGCGTGACGCTGGCGCAGGCGCAGGCGGCGCTGCGACTGCACGGGCAATTCCTTCCGCTGGAGTCTCCTTTCCCTGAGCGCGCCACCCTTGGCGGTATTCTGGCGACGAATGTGAGCGGCCCGCGGCGCTTGGCCTGGGGCACGGCCCGCGATTGGCTCATCGGCGTGCGCGTCGTGCACGCTGAGGGCGCGGCCACCAAGGCAGGCGGCAAAGTGGTGAAAAACGTGACCGGCTTTGACCTGAACAAGCTGTACGTAGGCTCGCTCGGCACGCTCGGCGTGATAGTCGAGGCCGCGTTCAAGGTTGCGCCGTTGCCGGCTGTTCGGCGAACGCTGGTGATGCGGTTCGCCTCGGTGGCGAGCGCCCACGAGGCGGCCCTGGAAGCGCATCGCTCCGGCCCCGGCGTGCTGGCGGCCAGCGTGCTGGACGCCGAAGCCGTCCGGCGGATACCGGGGCGGTTACCGCTCAACGGCTCAAGCGGGGCCTGCTTGCTGATAGAGGTGGGCGGGCGTAAAGCGGCGGTGGAGCGGAGAGCTGCCGAGGTCGCGACACTTCTGGGCCGGGCGGGCAGTCCCGCGATGGAGCTTGCTGCACCTGACGCAGAGGCGCTCTGGCAGTCGGTGGTGGACCTCGGGTGGCAGCCGGAGGACGCGCCAGCCCTGGTGCTTCGCTGCGGGACGGAGCCGGCCCAGGCAGGGGCGTTGTGGGCGACGGCGCAGGACGAGCTTGCGAGAGCCGGTCTCAGAGTGGCCGTGGCCGCACAGCCTCCGGTTGGGGTGTTGTGCTTGCTCGGATGGTCACAGAGTGGCGCCGATGCGATGCCGGATGTGCTGAGCGGAGTGGTGGCCAGCCTCCGGCGTGCCGTGGCGCCGCTGCGTGGCTACGTGGTTGTGCAGCGGTGCGCGCCCGGACTGAAGGCGCGTCTTGACGTGTGGGGTGAGACCGGCCTTTCAGCAGCGCTCATGCGCCGTGTTAAGGAACGCTTTGACCCGGCAGGGGTGCTGAACCCCGGGCGCTTTGTGGGAGGGATCTGAGATGACATCGGAAGGCACGCCGCGCCCGGCGGCGCAAGGGTTTTCGCCCTTAGACGCGCCGAAAGAGGACGAGCTGTACAAGTGCGTCCACTGCGGGCTGTGCCTGAACGAGTGCCCCACCTACCTCGCGACGGGGCAGGAGACGGAGTCGCCCCGAGGGAGGCTCTGGCTCATGAAGGGCGTTGTGGAGGGTGAAATCGGCCTGACGCCCTCGGTGACGGCGCATTGGGAGCGGTGTGTCCAGTGCCGCGCCTGCGAGGCGGTGTGCCCGTCCGGCGTGCCCTTCGGGCGGCTGATGGAGCGCACGCTGGCGCAAGTGCGCCGCCTACCGGGCCGACGACGCTTTTCCTTGGGCCACTGGCTCGGCTATCGCGTCGTTCTGCCGCGGCCGTGGCTCCTCAGGCTCCTTGGCAGGCTTGCCTGGGCGTACCAGCGGTCTGGCCTGCAGTGGGCGGCACGGCGCAGCGGCGCCCTGCGGCTGCTTCCCGCCGGCCTTCGCGCCGCGGAGGGACTGCTCCCGGCGCTGCCGACCAGCTCGTTTACGCCGACGGGACGGGTGGTGCCAGCGCAGGGTCAGCGGCGCGGACGCGTCGCTCTGCTTGCGGGGTGCGTCATGGCCGTGGCGCAGAGCCCAACCATACGGGCCGCCATTCGCGTGCTCGCGAGGAATGGCTGCGACGTCCTGGTCCCGCGCGGCCAAGGGTGCTGCGGCGCCCTGCACTCGCACGCCGGGGAGCGCGCACAGGCCAGAGAGCTCGCGTGGCGGAACATCCAGACCTTCCTTGAGGTGGGCGTGGATGCGGTGGTAACGGCCTCGGCGGGCTGTGGCGCGGCGATGAAGGAGTACCCGGAGCTGTTCGCGGATGATCCGCGCCGCAGGGAAGCGGCCGAGCGCGTGGCCGCGATGACCGTGGACATCACGGAGTTTCTTGCGAAGCTGCCCTTGAGGGCGCCGGAGGCGGCGCTGCCCTTGCGGATAACCTATCAGGACTCGTGCCACTTGGCCCACGCCCAGCGCATCACGCGCGCGCCTCGCCAGGTTTTGGCCGCCATCCCCGGCCTGCAGTTCGTGGAGATGCACGACCCGGCGCGGTGCTGCGGCGCGGGCGGCGCGTACAACCTGCTCCAGCCAGAGCTGTCGGAACGCATCCTGTCGGCCAAGATGGACGACGTGGCCGAAACCCAGGCCGCCGTGGTGGCTACCGCGAACCCCGGGTGCATGATGCAGATAGAGAAGGGCCTGCGGACGCGAAAGATGCGCGTGCGGGTGTGTCACGTTGTGGACCTGCTGGACGCGGCGTACCAGCGGGAGGCACCGCGCTAGCGAGCATCGTCCATTCCAAAGAGGCAAAGGCTGAGAAGCGTGATGAGGCCGATACGAGAGGTTGCTGAAGCATTTGGCATAGACCCGCAAAAGCTTCGGGTGTACGGCGAGTACATCGCGAAAGTGCCGTTGGACGCGTTCCCGCAGGGCGGACGGCAAGCGGCGTTGGTCTTGGTCACCGGTATGACTCCCACGCCTGCCGGTGAGGGAAAGACCACCACCGCGATCGGTCTGGTTGACGGGCTGGCGCGGCTTGGCAAGCGCGCGGCGCTCACCTTGCGCCAGCCGTCCATGGGGCCGGTGTTCGGCTCAAAGGGGGGTGGCACGGGCGGCGGGAAGGCGCGCGTGGTCCCGGATGATGAGATCAACTTCCACTTTACGGGAGACGCACACGCAGTCGCATCCGCTCACAACCTTCTGGCTGCGCTGACGGACAACGCCCTCTACCGGGGCCAGCTCACGGGCGTCGACGCCAATGGAATGGTCTGGGGGCGTGTGACCAACATCGGAGACCGGGCTTTGCGTCGCGTCACGGTTGGGCTTGACGGCGCCGGCGGTGTTCAACGCCAATCGTTCTTCTCGATCGACGCCGCGTCCGAGCTGATGGCGGTGTTGGCGCTGGCTGCGGGATGGGATGACCTGCGCGCACGGCTGGAACGCGTGGTGGTGGCGTTTACGAACGGAGGACAGCCCGTGACGGCCAAGGACGTTGGCGCCGTGGACTCCATGCTGACGCTCCTGCGCCACGCCGTCCAGCCGAACCTGGTGCAGACTTTAGAGGGACAGCCCGCCCTGGTGCACGCCGGCCCCTTCGGCAACATCGCCCACGGATGCAGCTCAGTGCTGGCTTCACGGCTGGGCCTGGCGTGCGCGGACTACGTGGTGACGGAGAGCGGATTCGCCGCCGACCTGGGCTTTGAGAAGCACATGCACATTGTGGCTCGCTCGTCCGGGCTGCTGCCGCGGGCGGCTGTGGTGGTGGTGACGACGAGGGCGCTGAAGTGGCACGGTGGCGCGGCCCGGAACGAGCTGGGGCATCCCAACGCGGCGGCGTTGGAGCAGGGCTTTGAAAACCTGGCGCACGTGCTTGGCATTGTTCAGGGCTTTGGCGTGCCGGCTGTGGTCACGCTCAACCGATTTGCCAACGACTCCTCTCAGGAGGTGGCGACCGTCCTGTCGCGAGCCAAAGAGCTCGGCGCTGCTGCCGCCGTGGAAAACCGGGCGTACCTGGACGGTGGGACCGGAGCGACGGGTCTTGCGGAGGCTGTTGTGGAGGCGTGCCGGGCGCCTTCCCGCCCGACCTACCTGTACGAACTGGCTGCGACTACGAGAGAAAAGGTGAGGGTGCTCGCAACGAGGCTCTACGGGGCGGCCCGCGTTGAGTGGGCCTCCGAAGCGGTGAAGCAGGTGGAGCGGATTGAAGCTCTTGGCTGGGGCACGTTGCCGGTCTGCATGGCGAAGACCCCGCTTTCGCTCTCCCATGACCCCAACCTACGGGGTCGCCCAACGGGGTACGCCTTTCCCATCACGGGCGCTCACATCTCAGCTGGTGCAGGCTTCATTTACCTGCTCGCTGGGAGCGTCCAGACGCTGCCAGGGCTTCCGGCGAGGCCAAACGCCTTGGGGATGAACGTGGACAGCCACGGGAACATCATTGGGGCCTTGTGAGGCCCGGCTACCGGGAGCGGCCCTACCCCTTCGCCGGCGGGAGCAGGGGCGGACTGGTCCTCCAGGAGGAGCCCTCTGTGGCCGCCAAGAAGCGGCGGTGAAGCTCCGCGTTCGAGGCGATGAGGCCGTCGGCGTAGAGGCCCGCAGGCTTGCCGTTCCGGTCGGTGAACAGGCCGCCCGCTTCCGGCAGCAGGATGAGGCCCGCGGCGATGTCCCAGGGCGACAGCGCATGGTGGAAGTATAGGTCAAGGCGGCCGGAAGCGGCGTAGGCCAGCCCCAGCGCGGCTGAACCCATGACGCGCACGGTCTGCATGCGCGGCCACAGCGTGGCGAGTAGCTTGATGGCCGTCAGCGCCTTTTCGTCGTTGTAGCCGGTGTCAAAGCCCAGGGTGCTCTCCTCTAGCGTCGGCTTCCGGCTTACGTGGATCGGCTTGCCGTTCAGCGTGGCGCCCTTGCCCTCCTCCGCAAGAAACATCTCCTCGCGGACCGGGTCGTAGGTAGCCCCCAGCACGACTTTGCCCTGGTGAGCGAGCGCGACCACGACCGAAAAGAAGGGGATCCCCTGAGAGAAGTTCTTCGTGCCGTCCAGGGGGTCGACGACCCACAAGTAAGGGCGCGTCTGTTCTCCAGCGGACGGTTTTGACGATTCCTCGGCGAGGAAGCCGGCGTCAGGAAACTCGGTGCGGAGCAACGCCAAGACCGCTTGCTCGGCCTGGATGTCCGCGTCCGTGACGATGTTGCCACGGCTCCGATAGGTGACGGTAAGTGCGCCCTGGAAACGCTTCCGAAGAATCTCGCCTGCCACCAGGCACGCCTCAGTCGCTACGGTGCGAGCACTCCGGCCACTGGTCCCTACAGGAAGGTTCGCGCTCAAACTTCGCTCCTCGTGGTTGATACCGGACGGATGGTATCATAGCAGAGGGCTGTTCTTCTGCCCCATGCCACTTGGCGAGGCTGCCATTTGCGACTGCCCGGTTGGAAACACGTCGTGGCTGTAACGCTGCCGCTGTTGGCCATGCTCGGCCTGTTCGTTCAAGGCTGCAGTAGCACGGAGGAGGCCGCGTCGGCATCACAAGGCGTGCAGCCAGGGCGCGCGATCTACGCCGCGAACTGCGCCCGGTGCCACGGTGCAAACGGCGAAGGCGAACCAAACTGGCGGCGGCAGAGCCCTGACGAGACCTATCCTGCTCCGCCGCACGACTCGTCCGGACACACGTGGCATCACGCGGGTGGGCTGCTGTACCGTGTGGTGCGCGATGGAGGGCGCATCTTTGAGGCGCCCGGCTTCAAGAGCGCCATGCCCGCCTTTGGTGACCTGTTAAGCCCCGAGGAGACCCGTGCGGTTATCATATTTCTCAAGACCATGTGGGGCCCGGAAGAGCGGGCAGCCCAGGCTGAAGCGAGCATTCAGGACCCCTTCCCATAACGCCGGGCTCCCCTTAGCGTGCTCACCATGCGGTTGCTGGCGCTTGGCGCTCCGATGGCCTAAGATTGTCGGTGGATTTGTTTACGGATAGGGCACCCTGCGTAGCGTGAGTGGCGGAAGGGAACCGTGACTGCGGAACAGGTGTTGAAAGTCGGCATCGTGGGCTGCGGGCAGATGGGCCGCAAGCACGCGATGAATTGCCGGCGCGTTGAGGGCGTCGCCGTCGTGGCGGTCGCGGACGTGCGGGAGGAGTTGGCTCGCAAGCTGGCTGACGAGGTGAACGCCTCGCCATACACAAGCGCCGACGAGATGATGGCAGCCGTCCGGCTGGACGCGCTTATTGTGGGGACACCCCCGACCGTGCGAAAAGGGCCCGTGGAGGCCGCGGCCGCCGCGGGTGCAGCGGTGTTTGTGGAAAAGCCGCTCGCTCTTGACCTTGCCACCGCCAAAGCGATGAGCGAGACGGTGCGTCACGCCCGCGTGGTCAACGCCGTGGGCTTCCACTTACGGTACTCGCCGCTCACGCAGCGGGCCCGAGCGCTCGTGGCCGGCCAGCGGGTGACCCACGTCCGCACTGCTACCACCACGTCCTACTACCTCAACCTGGACTGCCCGCCCTGGTTCCTCCAGCGCCGTCACAGCGGCGGCCCGCTCTTTGAGCAGTCGCTCCACGTCCTGGACGCGGCCCGGTACCTTGTCGGCGACGTCGTCCGGGTTTTTGCCAGGGGCGAGCGGCTCATCCGGCCGGACCTGCAGCAGTTTGACTCGGAGGACACGATGGTGCTGGCGTACCAGTTCGCAAGCGGCGCGATGGGCACCCACGTGGACAGCTGCGCCATGAAGGAGTTCAACTGGGAGGTCGAGCTGTTCGGCCCTACGCTGCGCCTGCTCGTTGACTACGCCAGGAGCCGCCTGCATGGGCACGTGGACGGGAAGCCAGTGGATGAGGACGCCGCCGGCCTGGACCTGCACGCCCTGGAGATGCAGCGCTTTCTGGCCGCGGTTCGGGGACGCGATCCGAGCCCGGTGCTCTCCGATTTCGCGGACGCCGCGAAGACGATCGCGGTGCTTCAGGCCGGCGATACCTCCCTCAAAACAGCCGGATGGGAGCGGGTGCAGACCTGAGACGCAGCGCCCGCTTGACCGGAGCAAATGAGGTGCTGGCAGCGAGCATTTTGAGCGGCCACGAGCTACCTTGCCAGCGATTTCTTGACCTACTCTTGACCTACCTGGTATTCTTGGGCGGATGGTGAGACCGATCCCGTGCAGCGGCGCGCTGCTTGTGCCTAGCATCGGTGACCGGAGAATCGCCACAGGAGAAGAAGGAGGTCCCCGATGCCCTTCCAGGACCGGAACATGACCTGCAGCGATTGCGGGCAGACCTTTGTGTGGACGGCCAGCGAACAGGAGTTTTTCCAGCAGAAGGGTTACACCAACGAACCGCGCCGCTGCCCATCGTGCCGGCAGCTCCGGCGCAGCCAGGGCGGTGGTGGCGGCGGTGGCGGTGGCAGTGCCGGCGGGGCTCGTACCCTCTACCCAGCGGTGTGCGCCCAGTGCGGCAAGGCGACGCAGGTTCCCTTCCAGCCCAGGGGCGATCGTCCCGTGTACTGCAGCGACTGCTTCAGCCAGCGCGGCGGATCGCCCACCCGGCGGTAGAGCTCGGCACAGTCCACCGCACGGCGCGCGACCGCACGGCGTGCGCCTGATTCCAGCGGTCGCTACACTGCTCTCGCTTGCGGGTGGAGTCTAGGTGCTCCTACGCACATGGAACCGTGGCCCGGGCATCGCCCGGGCCACGGTTATTGTTGTGGGCTGCGGACTGCGCCACGCCGCGCTCGGGCGGGTTCCAGCCAGGGGGTGGCGCCATTCAGAGATGGATGGCGGTGTGGCGTAATGGCAAAAGCGCGGACCTCCTCCACGAGAGCCGGGCCAGCATCGCCCCTGAAGAGCAACTCTCCTCCCTCTACCGAACAGAGGGGGACGCCGTCCCGGTAGATCAGCTGGTTGCCCAAGACGGCGGGTACGCGTTCCCCCGGCGTGAGGATGCCCGCCAGGTTCAACGGATCGCACGCGGAGACCATCACGAGCGTTCCAGCGAGGTTGGCGTCTCTGACCTGACGTAGGGCCTGTACCGCCTCGGGCAGGGCGAACTGCTCACCGCTGAAGCCGGCCACGAACTGTCCGCCGTACACCTCGCCGCGCGCCTCAAGGCGTCGGAGCAGGGGGACCGCCTCGCGCCATCGCGGGGCCGCTGACTCCCTCGCGAGCAGCTCGGGGAAGAGCACGCCGTAACGCGCCAGGAGCTGGTGGACCCGTTGCTCCAGCCGGTCTTCCTGAGGACTCCTTGCGTCCAGGAGCGACCAGCGGCCGGACCGGAGCCGCCGCGCGAGTATGGGGCGGGCACGAGCGGGCCGCCTGCGGGCCAGTGTCCCGTTGAGGCGCCGCCGGACCACCTCAAAGCTATCTGTGGTCACGCGCCCCGTGGCCGCCAGTTGCCAGAGCGTCTCCTCTACATCCGCGGGCAACCGCCGGGTCCAGGACACGACGTCGTTGAGGAAGGAAGCGCCGCGCTTGGAGAGCACGCCGAGCACCTCCTCCGCGCCTCCGGGTGGGGTGGCTAAGCCGCCGGCTGAGGTTTCCAGCAGCCAGTCCAGCGCTTCTCTTAGCGCAAGCGTGATCGGCGTGTTCCGGGAGAATGTGGCGCGGGTCGGCGCATCGCTGTTGGCGTGCCGGCTCATTCTGCCCCAGACCAGCTCGCCGTCCCCAAAAAAGCCGTCCAGGAGTCCGGGCTGGTAGTCGGCTACGCGGCGGGCCAGCAGCTCCGCCTCCCATGCCCCCGCGGGCGCCTCAAACCCCTGGAGCATAGCGACCGCGGCCTGGACGCCACCCTCGCCCTTGAGGGAGGTAGTCGGCTCCACGTGGTGCCAGTGGAGGAGAAACCGGAGGAACGCGGCGGCGGGCGCCGGCTCCACTTTCTTGCGCAGCCCGCTGATGGTCGCGCGATGGATGCGGGCCAGGATGCGCCGGTCGCAGAACTCGTTTTCTAAGGCGTTGGGCCTGAAGCGTCCCCGAAGCACAAGCCCGTCGCCTTCCAGCCTGAGCATCGTCTGCTGCACGGCGGAGACGTCGGTCCCCAACGTTCGCGCAAGCTCGGAGGGGAGGAATGGCCCGGAGCACTCGACCCAGCCGCGCACCAGGCTGAGCAGGGCGTCTTCCGGCGGCAGGTCAAGAGGCGTGGCGAAGCGCGCGGGCGGCTCGGGTTCCACCCGCGCGTGTGGGAACGCGTTCCGGAGGAGCGGGATGCGCTCCGCCGCGACCCAGGCAACGGGTTCTTGGGGCCGGCGAAGCAGGTAGGCGCGGCCAGCCTGCGCCAGCTCCGCGAACCACCGTTCCGCGTCCGCCGCAGCGACGCCGTGCTGCCGCCAGAGGCCGGCGTCCTCCGGCAGCAGGCCCAGGGTCATGAGAGCGTCGTGCAGCTCGTCAGCGTCGCGGACGGACGGCCAAGCGCTCTGGGATTCGGCCAGGAGCGCGGCCAGGTCAAGGGCGGACAGGTCGCGCGCGTCTTCCGGGAGGGCGCGACGGAGGGAGACGGCGCGGGCGCGGCGCTCCTCCAGGGGTGCATCGTCAAGAAACGCGTAGGGCATCGCGTTCAGAAGCTGGTGCGCGAAGGCGGAGGGCTGCGCCGTGTCCCTGGCGTGGAGCTCAATTTCGCCCCGCTCTATGGCGGTCAGGACTCGCCTGAGGCCGTCCACGTCCATCGCTTCGGTAAGGCAGTCCCGCATCGTTTCAAACACCAGCGGATGATCGGGCACCTCGATGTCGCCCGGCGTGGCGTTGTCCTGGCACTGCACCTGGGCTGGGAAGACCGCGGCCAGCAGGTCGCCCGAGCGCATGCGCTGGATGGGCGGCGGCACCTTTGTTCCGCCCGTGTTTCGAAGCAACGCCAGCGCGCGGGTCGCATCCCAACGCCAGCGGGTGCCAAACACCGGGGCCTGGAGGACCGCCTGTCGGAGGACGGGTTCCACGGTCTTTGACGAGAGGTACGTGAACACCTCCGAGACCGGGAAGGAGAGCGATGGGCCAAGGGAGAAGTTGAGGCCGTCGTCCGTCGCGGAGGCCTGGAGCTCAAAGTCAAAGGTGCGGCAAATCTGCTTGCGGAGCGCCATTCCCCACGCGCGGTTGATGGCCGCCCCGAACGGCGCGTGAATGACGAGCTGCATCCCCCCGCTCTCGTCAAAGAACCGCTCGGCCACCACCTGGCGAGCGCTCGGCACTATCCCGAGCACCCGTTTCCCCTCGGCCACGTAAGCGACAATCTGACGCGCGGCCTCTTGCGATACGCCACACTCTGCCGTCAGCCAAGACTCCGCCTGCAGCGGCTCGTGGAGCCGCTGATCAACGCCCTCCCTGACCGCCGTGATCTCCTGGGAGAGCTCCCACGTTCTGCCCGGCGCTTCGCCGAGCCAGAAGGGCACCGAGGGCGTTTGACCCTGCGCGTTCTCCACTCGCACGCGCCCGTTTTCAACTCTGCGGATCTTCCAGGGCGTGTTGCCGAGCAAGAAGACGTCGCCGCCCATGCTCTCCACTGCGAAGTCCTCGCTCACCTTTCCAACGAAGATGCCTTCCGGGTCGGCGATGACGTCGTAGTCGGCGTTGTCCGGGATGGCGCCGCCGTTGGTCACGGCGATGAGCTGGGCGCCGCGCCGCGCGCGCAGTTGGTTGTTCACCGCGTCGTGGTGCAGCAACGCGCGGGTACGCCCTTGCCGCGGCGCGAACCCCTCCGTCAAGGCCATGACCACCTGGTCAAAACGCTTTCGGGGAAGGTCACGGTACGGGTACGCGCTAGTGCAGAGGGTGTACAGGTCGTCGAGGTCCCACTCCTCAACGGAGCAGGCGGCCACGATCTGCTGCGCCAGCACGTCCAGCGGCCAGGGGGGGATGCGGACCGTATCCAGCTCGCGGCGGCGCACGGCGCGCGTGAGGGCGGCGCACTCCACCAGCTCGTCCCTGGTCAGCGGAAACAGGCGGCCCTTGGGCGTGCCGCCGAGCGTGTGGCCTGACCGGCCAATCCGCTGAAGCAGGGTGTTGATGGAGCGGGGCGAGCCTACCTGGACGACCAGGTCCACCGGTCCGATGTCTATCCCAAGCTCCAGCGAGGCGGTGGCTACGCACACCTTGACTTCGCCCTTCTTCAGCTTTTCCTCCGCGGCCAGGCGGGTCGTCCGCGACAGGCTTCCGTGGTGCGGCGCCACGGCGTCGTCTCCGAGGCGGGCGGCGAGCTGGTGCGCGACGCGCTCCACCAACCTGCGCGTGTTGACAAACACGAGCGCCGTACGGTGGCCGCTGACCAGCTCCGCGATGGCGTCCAGGGTGTCCGTCCACAGCTCGTGGGTGGCGATGGGGCCGAGCTCCATGCCGGCGGGAAGGCGCAGCGCCAGGTCAAGGGCGCGGGCGTGGCCGGTGTCCACGATGACACAGTCCGGCGTCCCGTCCGGCGCCAAGGAACGGCTGCCCACCAGCAGGCGCGCCATCTCGGCAATGGGCCGCTGCGTGGCGGACAGGCCGATCCGTGCCACGCGGCCCGCCGCCAGGGCGCACAGGCGTTCCACGGAGAGCGACAGGTGCGAGCCCCGTTTGTCATCCGCGGCGGCGTGGATCTCGTCCAGGATAAGGGTGGTCACGCCACGGAGCGCCTGGCGGCCGCTGCGCGAGGTCAGCAGGAGGTATAGGGACTCCGGCGTGGTGATGAGAAGGTGCGGGGGGGTCTTGGCCATCCGCTGCCGCTCTGACGCTGGGGTGTCTCCTGTGCGCACCGCGACGCGGATCTCCGGCAGCGGAGTCCCACGGGCTTTAGCCAAGGCGCTTATCTCTTGCAGCGGGACAACCAAGTTCTTGAGGATGTCGTTGGAGAGCGCCTTGAGGGGCGAGACGTACACCGCCTGGGTCGTTTCCGGCATCTGGCCCTGCAGCCCCAGGCGCACGAGGCGGTCAATGCACGCAAGGAACGCGGCCAGCGTCTTGCCGGAGCCGGTCGGCGCCGCGATCAGCACGTGCCGCCCCTGTGCGATGGCGGGCCAGCCGAGTGACTGCGACTCCGTGGGGCTTTCGAAGCGGCCGCGGAACCACTCCTGGACCAGCGGATGAAACTGGGAGAGGGGCATGGCCCAGTCTAGCACGGGAAGGCGGCGCGGCTCTACGGTGCGCCGCGTTTTCCGATTGACGCCTGCCCCGCCGGGCAGAGGGGCTGAAGGCAGCACCCTTCGCACCGTGGCGCACGTTTGAGGCACCGCTCCTTTCCGTGACGGACAATGAGCGCGTGGTACTCGTTGAACAGCGTGGGGTCGTGCGGCAGGCGTTCCATGAACAAGGCGCGCGTGCGGTCGTAGGGCCAGCGCTCGTCCGCGAGGCCCAGGCGCGCCAGCAGACGCCGCGTGTACGCATCCACTACAAAGCTGGGCTGGCCGGCTGCGTGCAGGGCGATGTCGTCCGCCGTCTCCGGCCCGATGCCGTAGATGCCCAGGAGCTCGCTCCGTAGGACGTCCGCGGGCTGGTGCAGAAAGGCGTCAAGGTCGTCCGACCAGCGTTCCCCCAGGTGCTCCACAAACGCCTTGACCTTGCGGGCCTTCGCGTTGAAATAGCCGCACGGGTACAGAAGGGCGGCCAGGGTGTCGCGTGGCGCCGCGCGCAACGCTCCGGGGGAGAACAGGCCGGCGCGCCTCAGGTTCTCCAGCCCCTTTTCTACGTTGCTCCACGCGGCCCCCTGCGTGAGGATCGCGCCGAGGCACACCTCAAAGGAGCTGTCGGCAAGCCACCACCACTGCGGGCCGTACGTGGCATATAGGCGGCCATACACCTCGCGGAGAGGAGGCGTGTTCCGGCGGGCGGCTCGGCTAATGGGGGCGATGCGGCGCGTGGGGCGTGGCGTTGTCGCAGCGTTGTTGCGCATGGCTTGGCTATTCTAGCTCGTTGCGCCGAGGTGGGCGAGGCGGTACACTCTCGCCGAGGGGAAAGCTGATGACGACGTTCCTGGAGAAGCTGCTCGCTGCCTCCGCGTCCCGCAGGAGCCTGCTCTGCGTGGGCCTTGATCCGGACCCGGCGCAGATGCCGGTGCGGGACGTGGCCCAGTTCAACCGCGCCATCATTGAGGCCACGTCTGACCTGGTGTGCGCCTACAAGCCCAACCTCGGTTTCTACGAGGGTCTCGGCGAAGAGGGGATGGACG
Source organism: Dehalococcoidia bacterium (assembly GCA_009693055.1). Classification (GTDB taxonomy): domain Bacteria; phylum Chloroflexota; class Dehalococcoidia; order Lucifugimonadales; family SHYT01; genus SHYA01. The sequence goes on from SHYA01000002.1 coordinate 219,912, forward strand.
CCCTCCGGCGCACCCTGGATTTCATTCCTCGCGACATCCCGGTGATCGGCGACGCGAAGCGCGGCGACATCTCGCCGACTGCCAACTTCTACGCGAAGGCGATGTTTGAAGTGTGGGGCTTTGACGCCGTGACCGTGAACCCGTACCTGGGCCGGGACGCGCTGGAACCTTTCCTGGCCTACGAGGATCGGGGCGTGTTTGTCTTGTGCCGGACCTCTAACCCGGGCGCGCGGGACCTGCAGGACCTTCTGGTTACGTCTCCGTACGAGCGGACCACCATGCCGCTCTACGAGGCCGTGGCGATGCGCGCGGCTGCGTGGAACCTCCATCACAACATCGGGCTGGTGGTCGGCGCCACGTATCCGGACGAACTCAGGCGCGTGCGTGAGCTGTGCCCGGACATGCCCATTCTTGTGCCGGGCGTCGGCACGCAAGGCGGTTCCCTAGAGCAGGCGATCCGTAACGGCGTGGACGCCAACGGCCAGCGGGTGATCGTCACGGCCTCCCGCGGGGTGCTCTACGCCTCCCGCGATCCGAACGCCTTTGCGTCCGCAGCCCGAGAGCAGGCGATCAAGCTCCGCGACCGGATGAACCTGGAGCTGCAGCAGCGCGGCATTGCGTAGCTGCGTGTCTCCCCGCTCGTGGGTCTGACACGGAATGGCGAAGCTCATAGATTTTCGCATCGGTGACGTGCTGACGCTAAGGAAGCCGCACCCGTGCGGAGGCTTTCAGTGGGACGTAGTGCGCCTGGGCGCGGACGTGGGCGTGGTCTGCCGCACGTGTCGGCGGCGCGTGCTGCTGCCCCGTAGCGAGCTTGAACGCCGCGTGAAGTCGGTGGACAGGACGGAGTAGAACGTGTGGTAGCTTGTGGTCAAATCTCGAGGCGTTTAGCAGTTTTGCGAAGCAGGTAAGTGATAGTAAAACTCGTCGAGCAGTTCCGCCAATGGTGTTTCGCGGGCGACCACCGAATTCCACCCCTTTGTCAGAGGCAGCCTCTTTAACCAACTTATTGCTTGTGGGCGCCTACACTGTTCTTGTTCGTTCACCGCAGCAATGAGTTCTCTGACGTACTGTTGCATATCAGCCAAAAACTTAGTGTATTCGTTGGCAGTGTCGCTGAGACCATGGAGGGATCGTACGTTCCGGAAATCCCACATGACAAACAGTTTGGGCATGGCGACACTCAAGAGTTTGGACGCATTCGTCGCACCGATACCTTCTACCAGCTGCAAGCGATCGTACATCATTGTTATTGCTTCGCTGACCGAACATCGATGGCCAGAGAGGTTGGCAGCCTCATCCCAATTGCATTCTTCCAGGGAGAGGGATGAGCAGGCAGCGACCATACGTTGAAGTTCCGGGGTCCGATATGCGGTCAATCATTCCAATCAATGGGATGACGAACGGAGCGCCATGCTTTCAAAAAGTCGTTTAGAGCACCAGTGATTTCTTGGTTTATAGGGTCGGCTAGATAGTTGCCTATCTTTTCGTGGGTATTCCAGAACCAACCCTCCTCAGAGCCGGGTGACTCTTCATACCCGCGAACTGCGTCTACGAAGACCGGCAGCGGAAGCATCAGCATATTCGCAACCCTCCTTTAGCACCCCGGGTCGGGCGCCGCGCCTGGCCGGTACTCGGGAGGCGGGCCAGGCCACTGCACTGCGCGGGGGCGCCTGGCCCCTTCCCCGGTGACCACAAAGAGCAGCACGACGAGCCCGGCGACAATCGCGGAGTCCGCCAGGTTGAAGACCGGCCACCTGCCCGCGTCCACGAAGTCCACGACGTAGCCGTGCCACAGCCGGTCGGTCAGATTCCCTACCGCGCCTCCGAGTTGCAAGCCCAGGCTCAAACGGACCAGCGGGTTGTGCCGCGCGTAGCCGCCGTAGAAGAGGAGCAGCACCGCGATAGCGAAAAACGAAGCGACGACGAGGGCGAGGCTCTGGTTGGGGAACAAGCTGAACGAGGCGCCGGTGTTGGTGATGTACGTGAAGCGGAACAGGCCGGTGTTTGGGATGGACTGACCCACCTCCATCCAGTGCTGTACGGAGAGCTTGGCGAGCTGGTCTGCTCCCGCGACCATGAGGGCGATGGGGATGAGCAGCCAGTCCCGCCAGAGGACGGCCTGAGCGTGGGGCGCGCCAGCTACGTTCCGCATGGCTCCAGTATGCGGTGGCGAGTGCGCGCCGTCTAGATGAGGTGCCGCGCGAGGAACTCTGAGCACAGGCGCGCGGCCTCCTCTTCGGCGCCGCGCCATGTGTGGTTCGCGCCGGGGACTACCTGGAGTTGAACGCGCTCCCCGCACGACGCGAGCAGCTCTCGCAGCCGCGCAGGCGGCGCAATCCGGTCCGCCTCGCCCACCAGGAACAGCTTGGGCGTGGGATCTTTCTCGAGACGCTCCGGGGAGATGGCGGCCGGCGGTGGCGCGACCAGCACCTCGGCGCGGACCCCCTTCCGCGCCGCAAGTCCGCGCAAAGCCACGCCGGCGCCAAACGAGTGGCCGACCAGCCCAACGCGCCCGCGCCGCGTCCCCGGCCACCTGCCGGCGACCTGCAACGCCGCCGTGATGTCGGCGGCCTCCTCCTCACCGTTGCTGAACGCGCCCTCGCTGCCGCCGATGCCACGGAAATTGAAGCGGAACGTCGCGATGCCCGTGGCAGCCAACGCTCGGCTCATCGCTTCCAGCAGCGGGTGGGTCATCGTTCCGGCCATCGCTGGGTGGGTATGGCAGAGCACCACGATGGGCACCGGGTCGCCCTCGGCCTTGGGCCTGGCCACCATACCCTCGAGCGTCAGATCACCCGACTTGAATGAGATAGCAGAGCGTTGCATCAGGGGCCTGGGGCGTCTTGGGCGCCGGGCGTGCTTTCTTGGAGCCAGCGCTCGAAGAAGGCGCCAACCGCTCTGCTGACGTCGCCCTCGTGGCCCTGGAAGAAGTGGTCGGCTCCGGGGACAGCCACAACCTGGGCCGGCACGGAGAACTGAGGTGCGAGGGCGAGAAGGTCTTCAGGCGTGGCTAGCTCGTCCTGCGCACCCGCCACGAGGAGGACAGGGATGGCGACGTCCTTCACGCGCTGGAGGACAAGAGCCGGCGGGCACGCCACCGCGGCAACCCCTCTGGCCAAGGATGGCTTGCTGGCAGCGAGCAGGGCGACGGCGGCCCCGAAGGAGTAGCCCGCCAGGCCGATGAGCTGCGCGTCAACACCCTCCGCGTCCGCGAGGCACTGAAGCGCGGCCAGGGCGTCTTGCTGCTCGCCTCGGCCGTAGTCGTGTGCGCCTTCGCTGCCGCCCGCGCCGCGGAAGTTGAAGCGGAGCGTCGCAAAGCCGCGGCGCACCAGGGCGGACTCCATGACGAGCACCACCTTGTTGTCCATGTTGCCACCGTAAAGCGGGTGCGGATGGCAAAGCACCACGCCTGGGAAGGGCCCGACGCCCTCAGGCAGCGTGAGCACGCCGCGCAGCCGCAAGCCCTGGCTGGTGACCGTTATCTCTTGCTGGCTCATCACGACCCCTTTGGCCGGCTCGTGCTCTTCCAGACGTGGTAGATGCGGTGCAAGAAGGTGAGGGCAGCCAGCCCACTGATGATGCCCAACGCGACCGTGGTGACGCCGGCCATAAGCCCGATGCTCAGGATGATGATGCGCTCCGAGCGTCCCGCGAACCCGATGGCGCCCTGAACGCCTACCGCCTCAGCGCGGGAGCGGGCGTAGCTGACGAGGAAGGACGTGATGGCCGCAACGTAGGCCAGCGTGACGCCGGTGCGGTCCCCGTCGTTGTAGTACCACACCAGAAGGCCCAGGAACAGGCCGCCCTCACCCACGCGGTCCACAACCGAGTCCAGCACTGCTCCGAAAGGCGAGACCTTGCCGGTGAGGCGCGCCAGCGCTCCGTCCAGCAGGTCAAACACGCCGGAGCCAAGCAGCACCAGCCCCGCGGCCAGGAACCAGCCTTCGGCGGCGAGGAATGCCGCGACGCCCGCGACGCCCAGGCCCATGAGCGTGAGCTGGTTGGGCGTGACGCCCAGCCGCGCAAAGAGGCTGGCAGAAGGCCTCTCCACCGTGTTGGTGAAGAGCTTGCGCAGGCGGGTGCGGGACGTGGCGATGTCCATCGTGGCTATGCCAGCCGGGCTTCGGCGGGGGCAGCGGGTTTGCGCGCGGCGCGGGCCTGGAACAGCGTCTCATAGTAGCCGAGCACCGCGTCGGCCACTCGGGGCCACGCGTAGTCCTGGGCGTGGGCCACTCCGGCCTGTCCCATGGCGGGCCAAAGCTCCGGGTGCTGCAGCAGGCGCCGGAGGGCCGCGGCCAGCGCGTCCTCGCTCTTTGGCGGCACGAGCAGCCCCTGCACGTCCGGCTGGACGACGGTGGCGTACCCGGCGATGTTGGACGCCACGATGGGCTTGCCCGCGGCCATCGCCTCCAGCAGCACGATGCCCAGGCTCTCTTTCCCGGTGGCGGGCGCGCAGAAGATGTGCGCCGAGTGGTAGTACCGTGGGAGGTCTTTGTACGGCACGGGTCCGGTGAACAGTACGTCCTGCACGCCGCGCTCGCCAATGACCTGGAGCGAGTCGTTGTCCGGATTGCCAGGCCCCACCACGATAAGCCGCAGGTCTGGGAACTCCCACTTGAGGCGGCTGAATGCTGCGACCAGGAACCGCAGCCCCTTGCGTTTTTCGGCGCGGCCCACGAACAGCAGGTTCGTTTTCCCGTCCATGAACTGCGGAAACGGCTCCACGGGGCCTTGGAAGTGCTGCACGTCAATCCCGTTCGGGATGATCTGGTAGTCGCCCGGGAAGAACTGGCTGACGAAGTCAATCGCAGGGCGTGAGACGCCTATTCTGCCGTCCAGGCGCGCCAGCAACGGCCGCAGGAAGGCCTTGCTCACCGGGAAGAAGAAGCTCCGCTCGCGGTAGGCGTGGAAGGTGGCCACGGTCAAGGCGCGGGAGTACAGCAGCGCGAAGGTGGGCACGAGCGGCGACAGCGGTTCGTGGATGTGCACCACATCAAATCGTCCCCGGTCAAGCGCCTCGCGCACCTTGCCCATCCGCCAGACGGAGAGCGTGATGCGGGCCACGGAGCCGGCGCTGGGAATGGGGACCGGTCGCCCGATGGGCACCAGATTCGGCTGGTTCAGCTCGGATGGGGAGCGGGAAGACGGGGCGAGTATGGTGACGTGGTGGCCGCGCTGCTCAAACTCGTGTGAGAGGTGTTCAATGTGGTTGGTCACGCCGCCAGGGTACGCGAAGTCGTAGGGAGAGACGAAGGCGATCCTCATCTGGCGCCTATCGGCGATACCCTCTCGTGGCCCCTTAGCGGGCCTGTGCGCGCGTGCCGCCGCGAGCTTGACATAACTCGTTTGCCTACGGGAGCGTGACTGGGCGGCCGTTGGTTTCCATGCCCGCGATGTACGCCTCCACCAGCTCGTACGCTTCGTCGTCCGGTATCTGGATGGGGGGCGACTTCATGAAGTACGACGCCGGCCCAACTAGCGTGCCGCTGAGGCCCCGGTCCAGCGCCAGCTTGGCGCACCGGATGGCGTCAATCACCACGCCGGCGGAGTTGGGGCTGTCCCACACCTCCAGCTTCAGCTCCAGGTTAATCGGCGCACCCCCAAAGCCGGTGCCCTCCATGCGGATGTAGCACCACTTCCGGTCTTGGAGGAACGGCACGTAGTCGCTGGGGCCGATGTGGATGTTGTCCTTGCCCATGTCATAGTCCAGCATGGAAGTGACGGCGTTGGTCTTGGAGATCTTCTTGGAGGCCAGCCGCTCCCGCTCCAGCATGTTGAGGAAATCGGTGTTGCCGCCGAAGTTGAGCTGGTACGAGCGCTCAATCTTCACGCCCCGCTCGCGGAACAGGCGGGTCAGCACCCGGTGGGTGATGGTGGCCCCCACCTGGGACTTGATGTCGTCCCCGATGATGGGGAGGCCGTGGTCCCGGAACCGCTTCTGCCAGTACGGCTCCCGCCCGATGAACACCGGGATGCAGTTGATGAGCGCGCAGCCGGCGTTGAGCACCTGTTCCACGTACCACTTGGTGGCTTGCTCGGAGCCGACGGGAAGATAATTGATGACCACGTGGGTCTCCCGCTCCTTGAGGATGCTCACGATGTCCGCGGTGGCGCCGGGTGACTTGATGACGACGTCGCTGAGGTACTTGCCGATGCCGTCGTGTGTCATGCCGCGGTCCACGGTGACGCCGAGCTTCGGCACGTCGCACAGCTTAAGGGTGTTGTTGGGCGGCATCAGGATGGCCTCGGACAGGTCCTTCCCCACCTTGTTCTTGTCGATGTCAAAGGCGGCGACGAAGTTGATGTCGCGCGGGTGGTAGCCGCCGAGCGCCGGGTGCATGAGGCCGGGGATGAACTCCCCCTCTTTCGCATCCCGGTAGAGGTGGACACCCTGGACGAGCGAGGTGGCGCAGTTGCCCACCCCAATGATGGCAACATTGATCTTGCCCAAGAGTCCTCCTTCCAGACCAGGTCATCCTGAACGCGGCCAGCGGGACGCGTGAGCAGATGACGACGGAATTATACCAGCGCACCCCTTCCGCCACAACGTCTCAGGGGAGGCTCAGGAGGGAAGGAAAGAGGCGCTAAGGCGCTTGACGTTGGCATCCTTGCGCCTTGCAAAGGTGCAAAGGGCCTTGACACTTCGGGTGGATTTGCATAAGATGCTAGTTCGCTGCCCCTGGGCAGCAGGCGCACTTTAACAGGTGAAGAGTGAGAGGAAGTTCTGGAGAGTTTGATCCTGGCTCAGGGTGAACGCTGGCAGTGTGCCTAATGCATGCAAGTCGAGCGGTTCTTCTCGCAAGGGAAGGATAGCGGCGAACGGCTGAGCAACACACAGGGAACCTACCCTCTGGTGGGGGATAATCCCGCGAAAGCGGGACTAATACCGCGTACGTCCTTCTAGTACAAGCTGGAAGGAGAAAGTTCCGGCGCAAGTCGGGACGCCGATGGATGGTCTTGTGTCCCATCAGGTAGTTGGTGAGGTAACGGCCCACCAAGCCTTCGACGGGTAGCTGGTCTGAGAGGACGGCCAGCCAGAGGGGGACTGAGACACGGCCCCCACTCCTACGGGAGGCAGCAGCAAGGGATCTTGGGCAATGGGCGAAAGCCTGACCCAGCGACACTGCGTGGGGGATGAAGGCCTTCGGGTCGTAAACCCCTTTTCCCGGGGAAGAGTAAGGACGGTACTCGGGGAATAAGTCCCGGCTAACTACGTGCCAGCAGCCGCGGTAACACGTAGGGGACAAGCGTTACCCGGAATTACTGGGCGTAAAGGGCGTGTAGGCGGCAGGACTTGTCCTGCGTGAAATGGGAGGGCTTAACCCTTCCACGTTGTGGGAAACGGTCCTGCTTGAGGGCAGTAGAGGCGGGTGGAATTCCCGGTGGAGCGGTGACATGCGTAGAGATCGGGAGGAACACCAGTGGCGAAAGCGGCCCGCTGGGCTGTCCCTGACGCTGAGGCGCGAAAGCGTGGGGAGCAAACCGAATTAGATACTCGGGTAGTCCACGCCTTAAACGATGGATGCTAGGTATGGGGGGTATCGACCCCTTCCGTGCCGCAGCTTACGCGTTAAGCATCCCGCCTGGGAAGTACGGCCGCAAGGCTAAAACTCAAAGGAATTGACGGGGGCCCGCACAAGCGGCGGAGCGTGTGGTTTAATTCGATGCAAAGCGAAGAACCTCACCTGGGTTTGACATGCCACTAGTAGGAACCCGAAAGGGGGACGACTCGTCAAGTCGAGTGGTGGCACCGGTGCTGCATGGCTGTCGTCAGCTCGTGTCGTGAGATGTTGGGTTAAGTCCCGCAACGAGCGCAACCCCTTTCCCGTGTTGTTTTCTTACGGGATACTGCCCCCCACAAGGGGGAGGAAGGTGGGGATGACGTCAAGTCCGCATGGCCCTTATGCCCAGGGCTACACACACGCTACAATGGGTAGGACAAAGGGTCGCCAACCCGCAAGGGGGAGCTAATCCCATCAAACCTACCCCCAGTTGGGATCGGAGGCTGCAACCCGCCTCCGTGAACGCGGAGTCGCTAGTAATCGCAGGTCAGCACACTGCGGTGAATACGTTCTCGGGCCTTGTACACACCGCCCGTCACGTCATGGAAGCCGGCAACACCTGAAGTCGCTGCGCTAACCCGCAAGGGAAGCAGGCGCCGAGGGTGGGGTTGGTAACTGGGACGAAGTCGTAACAAGGTAGCTGTACCGGAAGGTGCGGCTGGATCACCTCCTTTCTACGGAGTCAACGATGGGCCGCTTCGGCGGTCCGTCCAGATTCCCAGGTCGTTTGGCAGGCGTTCCGACACTAGTCGGGATGGCGGTTTCCCTCTCCCGGGACCGCCCGCGGCCCTGCTAGGGAGAGACTGCACAAGTCTCCTACTTCCTCTCACTCTTGACCTGTTAAGGGCAAAGGCCCGCTCTTGAGGCGGGCCTTTTGTTTGGCCGAGCTTCCCCTCCCCGGTGTTGTCAGGAGGTGCGGCGTGGCCGATACTGAGTGCGTGTTTGAGAGAGGTCGCGCCTGAACGCCGGTCTCATCGTGCTCATCGTGTTGCTCGGATGCTCCGGGCTCCTGGCGGTGCGACGCCTGCTCGTGGCGGCCTACGCGAGGATCGGGAGGCGCGCGGGCGGCAACCGGGAGAGCCCGGCTGCGAACTGGGCCTTGCGTGTGCCGTCCGGCGTGCGCGGGCCCGCGGTCGTGCTGGTGTCCGCTGTGGGCCGCATGGTGTTTCTGCTCGGCGTGCCGGGCGTGTTCGTCACCGCGGTTGCTATGGGTGCTTTTGGCGCGGTGCTTGACCACGTGGTGCCGTCCAGGCAGGGCCGATAGTACTCGCCCTTACTGGCGACGACGATGACGGGCGTGCTATCCTGCTATCCTGGTCTGCGGCGGGTCCCAAGGCGTCGGGAGGGTCGCGGGTTCCAGGGAAACCGTGGGGCGGTAGCTCAGTTGGTAGAGCACATGCTTTGCAAGCATGGGGTCGTGGGTTCGAATCCCATCCGCTCCACCATTATGGCGAAGGTAAAACCTTCTCGACGACCTTCGCCATAACCCTCTAGTCCCTTGACTCCTCGTAGTAGAGCAGTTTCGGATTGCGCAGAAGGGGATGACGGGAGAGCATGGAGATGCGGGCATACTCGTTGGACTTGCCGCCGCCTACCTTTCCACCTACATCCATGTTCTCCTCCAAACTACTGCCGTCCACGGGCCAACACTTCTAAACGAGTGTGGCAAGGGTTTGCTGGTGCTTCAAGAGCTGCTTCCCTGGCCGAGCGTTGCTGATAGGTTCCGCCACCGAGCAAATCTGTTCGCTCTTGTAACCCCGATCGCTAACACCAACAAAGCGAGAGCGGGCGGGAATATCCCGAACCACGCGATACCACACATGGCGATAGCTCCTCCGATTATAAGCGCACGCCCGGTTTCAGGGGGGCGATTCGTACGGTAGAGACCCACCAAGACTGCAAGGGTACCCAATAGGCCCAAGAACTCCAGGACGAAGGAGATGTTGGGTTCCAAATCGCCGTCAATATACCCCTACAGAAAATCTGCAATGGCGAAAGCTATGCCGAACGGGATAAAGAAAAGAGTGAGAAGCACCGCAAGCGCTAGCAGCATTTTCTGTCCCAACGTTTCCTGCATCCCTCTCTCCCCCAGCCAAATGTTCCCGAGAAGGAGCTGGCCTCTTATTGGGCGGGTTCCTGTTGTTTGGCTGCTCGAAAGAACCGAACACCGAGGGCCAGCAAGGTTACACCCAGAACCGCATCGAGGTTAACAAGGTAGAGGCGACGGTGGTCTATGCTCTGCCCATAATACCCGACACGCCAAATGGTGGGCGCGAGGCGGTCGGAGTCTTACCTTTTGTCAGCGACACCCCACCATTCTAGACAAAGGGCGTTATGACCAAGGGGGGGGCGATGAGCTGGGTAGAGCACGCGCGCCTCGCGCACGCTCGTTGATTGCGCGCAACGAAATTGACAACCCGACGGTTGGCGGCTAGGGCCCTAGTCTCGGCGTTGTGCTTCTAGGTGTGGCCCTATCGGTTTAGGTCGCTGAAGCCCGGCAGGTTCTCCCAGGGGTGGAGCGTGACCTTCGCCGCGTTGCCGACCTCGACCGGCCCGGTCTCCGCCCGTGAGCAGACGGCGTCCAGGTGCTGTCCCAGGTAGCACTGCCCGTAGTGCATCACGCGGCACGCCTCGCCGTTGCGGAGCGCGCGGTAGATGCGCTTTGGGATGAGCCGGTTCTGCGCCAGGTACATGAGGACCTGGACGTCGTTCTCGTGGGGACGCTCCTCGCTGAAGTAGAAGGAGTAGCGGGCCATTGCGGCGCCGGTGTACTGGAACTCAACGTGCATGCTCCACCTCCCAAGGCTGTCGTTCCCTCAGGTGATCTGAGCACAGTCTAGCAGACAAGGCTCGTCCCCACACTTGCAAAAAGCTGCTGGGAGAGTGTGGTCGCGCTTCTACTTCCACTCCCACGTCTGCGTGTGGATGTTTCCCTCCGCATCCGAGTCGTGCTCGCCGACGACCAGCACGCCGTTGAGCGGGGCAAGCTTGCCGGCGCCCGCTTGAACGGCAATGGAGAAGCGCATGCTGATGCCCATGCCCTCACCGGTCGGCCGTCCCACACCGTGCCCGTTCCAGATGGCGCTCTCGCCGTTCTTGGCCATGATGATGCCCTACCCCTCGCCGTAGAGCTGGCCGCCCGCCCGCTCGTACACGACGTAGGTGCCGGTGTTGGTGACGTCCAGCCCCAGAAGCTTGCCGGACGCTTGGAACGAGACCTACATCTTCTCGTAGCGGTAGTCCCCGCCCGGAAGGATCCGGGTGCCGATGACCTTGCCGCGCTCTTCGCCGAGTTCCTTGCCGAGCATTGTTTTTCCGCCTTTTTCTTCTTGTCGCCCCGGCCTACTTCGGGGCCACGAACGTGAGCACGCGCTTGGGGTTGTCCACGACCAGCTTGTTGAGCTGTGCCTCCGTCAAGCCCTTTCGCCGCAGCTCCGGCAGCACCGTCTCGAGGACAAAGGAGTATCCGTTGTCCCCGTAGCGCTTCCGTTGCGTCTTGGTGCAGACATCCTGGGAGAGCAGGATCCGGTCCTCGAATCCCTCCGCAACCAGCTTGGGGATGGCCTCGACCGCGAGCGCGGTCATCGCTACCCCGAGGATGTCCTCAATCGCGTGGCTGCTGGCTTGCAGCTTGTATGCCGGAAAGGGGGCCCCCAGGATGTCGAACTGGATGGAGACGCCGTGGCTGAGCAGCTCAAGCATAAAGGGGAGGTCTCCCGCGATGATATCGCTGTGACCGAAGACGACGCGGGAGAGGTCGGCGCCCTCCGCGCCAAGAATGCTTGCGACCTGAAACTTCTCGCGGCCCGCGCCGCCCATGTGCAGTGAGATGGCGGCGCCGGCGGCCCGGCTGGCGCGCGCGGAGGCCTGGAGACTCTTGGCCTCGTTGGGCGTGACGGGGTCGCCGTTGATGCCGACTTCGCCGATGATGCCTGAGCGAATGCCCGTGCCGGCAACGCCCTCCGTGATGTCGCGGACGATCTCATGGGCAAGGTCGTTCACCGTCCGATCGTCCATGTCCTCCGGGTGGTAAGCCTTCTGGCACCAGCCCGCGCCCATCACGATGTTGAGTCCGGTGGCGTTGGCCACGCGGCGCAGCGCAAGGGGGTCGCGCCCAAGGCCGATGCTGGTCACGTCCACAACGGTAGAGCCGCCGTACTTCCTGAACTCCATCGCCTCCGCAATGGTCGAGGCTTCGTCTCCCAGGATGAAATTGTCCTTGATAGGCTTGAACTGCCGCGCCAGGTGAAGGTTTTCAAGTGGGAGCTTCTGGTCCCACAGCGCGGCGTCGGTCGCCGGCGTGTTGTGTGGCGGGACCTTGTCTTGCCAGAAGTCAATGAACAGGTGCTCGTGCATGATGGTGGCGCCGAGCCGGCTGGGGTCAATCGGGCCGTTAACCGTCATGGCCTTGCCGGCCATGTCAGGGAGCTGCGACTTTCTTGGCCTTCCGCTACGCGTGCTCATGGCATCCCCCCTACCAAAGTGCGACTACGTTACTCTGCCGCATCGGATGCGTCAGGAACGGGCGGGCGGACCGACGGAGCATCTGCTCACGGCGCCGTACGTTCTGTTTCCACGTAGAATGGTTGCATGGAGAGACGCCGGCGCTTCCCTTCCGCAAGAGGGAAGCCTCAGACAGCGCATCCCCGCTTTCAGGGGAACCGAGCCCAGGGCGCGCCAGCCCAGCAGCAGGGCGCACCTGCGCAGCGGCCAGGCGATGCGTGGGACCAGGCCGCGACGTGGTACGACGCCCTTGTCGGCGAGCGGGGCAGCGAGTTTCAGCAGCACGTGGTCATCCCCGGCACGCTGCGCTTGCTGGAGGTGAAGCCGGGCGAGCAGGTCCTGGACATCGGCTGCGGCCAGGGCGTGCTGAGCCGGGCGCTCCACGGGGTTGGCGCGGCGGTGACGGGCGTTGACCTCTCCACGAGGCTCGTTGAGCTTGCCCGACAGCGGTCCCAGAAGGCGATACGCTACCTGGTAGCAGACGCCGGGCGACTGGGCGTTCTGGCGGACAGGACTTTTGACGCCGCCGCGTGCGTGTTTGCGCTCCAGAACATGGAGGCGGTGGAGCCGGTGTTCAAGGAGGCGGCGCGTGTGCTGCGACCCAGCGGGCGGCTGGTGCTGGTGCTGATGCACCCGGCTTTTCGCATCCCGCGCCAGAGCCGCTGGGGCTGGGACGAGGAGAGGAAGCTCCAGTTCCGCGCTGTGGACCGTTACCTCTCGCCGCTCAAGATCCCGATAGACCTCCGCCCCTTCCGGGCCCCAGGCCAGACCACCTGGACCTACCACCGGCCTCTGCAGGAGTACGTGACGGCGCTGGCAAAAGAGGGGTTTGTCATCAATGCTCTGGAGGAGTGGGCTTCCCACAAGGAGAGCCAGGCAGGCCCCGTGGCGAAGGCAGAGAATAGGGCGCGCGCGGAGTTCCCCCTGTTCCTTGCGCTTCGAGCAGTCCGCTCCGCTTGACAGGCACCCCCACAGGCACTATAAGTAGGACAAATTGCGTGAGGGGGGGGGTACCATGAAAGGTCGTGTTGTCGTCTTCAAAGGGGTGGGAAAGCCCTTTGAGATTCAGGAATACGAAGTCCCGGAGCCGGAACCCGGCGCAATCCTCCTGCAGATCACCCAGGCCGGCATCTGCGGCTCCGACCTCCACACCTATCGCGGCGAGCTTTACCAGGCTGTTCCCGAAAAAGGGATGGTCATGGGGCACGAGGGCACCGGGCTGGTGTACAAGCTCGGCAAGGGGGTGTCCACGGACTCGCTGGGGAAGACCATTAAGGAAGGCGACCGACTGATGTACTCGGCTATCCCCGCGTGCGGCCGGTGCTATCAGTGTCTCAACGGCAACACCAACTGGTGCAGCAACCTGTTCAGCATGCTCAAGGGGGTGGGCGAGTTCCCGTACTTCAACGGGACGTACGCGGACTACTACTACATCACCCCCAGACAGCCAGTCTTCCGCGTTCCGGACGAACTGCCGAACAGCGTGCTCGGTTTCATCAACTGCGCCATGGGCACGGTCACCGAGGGCCTGAGCCGGGCAGGGTGCAAGGAAGGTGACTACGTGGTGATCCAGGGCGCGGGCGGCCTGGGGCTGAATGCCACCGCCATGGCGAAGGATATGGGGGCGCACAAGGTGATCGTCCTGGACCGCATGGAGCCGCGACTGAAGCTGGCCGAGGAGTTCGGGGCGGACCACACGATCAACGTTGAGGAGTTCAACACGCCCGAGATGCGCAAGAAGCGGATCATGGAGTTGACGGGCGGGCGCGGCGCAGACGTCGCCGTTGAGCTGGTCGGCCGCGCCGAGCTGCTAGTGGAGGGCGTAGACTACCTCACCAACGGCGGCACCTTTGTGGAGATCGGCGACATTGTCCGGGGGAAGACCGTAGCCTTTGACCCGTCCACCATGCTTGCCGGCAAAAAGATCATGGGCTCCATGATGTACCGCCCCGGCCTGCTGCCGGTGATGATGGAGATGATGGTGAAGAACCTCAAGAAGCGTCCGTACACCAAAATCGTGTCCAACACCTACCCGCTGGCGAAGGTGAACGAGGCGTTTAAAGAGGCGGAGTGGTTCAACCGGCAGACCGCGGTCAGCCGCGGCATGCTGGTCCCGTAGCGCCACGCCGGCGCCTGACCACGGAGCAGCCCTTCGGGGGGAAGGGCTGCTCCTCTTTATCTCAGCGTCATGAGACGCGTGCGTAGCGCGCTACCTTGCTGGGCACGAGTGGATGACCTGTTTGCCAGGGCACGGAGGGACGATGCTTACGACCAGAGCCCACTCGCTTCGCAAGAAGGAAAATGCCACGGAGCCCTTCGGTTTACGAATGAGTCAGACGGCGAGACGCGTTCGTGATGCATTTGTTGGGCGCACAGTTGTCGGCGACTCCTGTTGACAAGAGGGCATACTAAGTAGTACCGTGGCCGCAGTTGTCACACGACGAGGAGGGGAGCGTTATGCATACGGCTAATACCTCGCGCAGGTTGTTAGTGTTGATGAGCCTGATTGTGCTTGCGTTTGTGGCGATGGCGTGCGCCGGCGGCGATAAGGAGCAGGCTGCGGCGCCTGCCCCGGTCTCCGCGCCCGCGCCATCGGCGACGCCTGCAGCGCCCGCGCCATCGGCGGCGCCTGCAGCGGCGGCGCCTGCAGCGGCGGCGGAAATACCCGACGGCCAGCCGCTAGTGCCCGGCGCCCCGCCGTTCTTCCGCAAAGAGCTGGAGACGTACAAGGGGTACCAGCTCATCCATAAGTTCCACTCTGACAAGCTGCCGATGTGGACCACGGCAAAGTATGGCGGCACGTACAAGATGATCTTTGGAGTCGCCATTCCCCAGACGTTCCGTTTGCTGGACACCCTCAACCTGAACCGGCCCTCCATCGGCGGCATGATGCTGCTTATTGATAGCGGCCGGTGCAGCTTGGTCGGCCGGGAGGGGCACTTTGACACGTGCAACGGGCAGCGTGCACGCAACGACAACAACGTCATCGTCCCGGGCGTCTTTGAGCGGTGGGAGCTGCCCGACCCGCTGACCTACGTTTTCCACCTGCGTAAGGGCGTGATGTGGCCCCAGACATCCCCGATGGCCCGCGCGGACCGGGAAGTGACGTCGGCGGACATGCTGTTCTTCCTTAATACGACCAAGACGGAGGGCATCACCTCGGCGAACTACACCGAGGTGGACAAGTTTGAGGCACTGGACCGGTACACCATCAAGATGACGATGAAGTCGCCGGTCGCGGACATGCTGCTGAACATCGCCCACACGTCGCAGGCGATCTTCCCGAAGGAGTGCTACGACGAGAAGGACTGCCTGACGGGTGCGGTCAAGTCGGTAAGCCCAGGGCCGTTCCTTGTCTCCGGGTACGAGGAAGGCCAGAAGGTGGAGTTCAAACGGAACCCCGAGTTCTATCTCAAGGGGTTGCCGTACTACGACGGTTTGATTCAATACAACGTCATTGACCCGATCGCCGTGGTCGCCGGTTTCACAACGGGCCAGATAGACGATTCCTTCTCCACGGCGGTGGAGGAGGCGTACAACCTCTTGGAGAGGGTCCCGGGGTCCAAGATGCAGGCGATTGGCGGACACGCGGGAGTCCCCGGTGTGATGCGGGCAATCCTCAAGGGTCCGCTTGCCGACGTGCGAGTCCGGCGGGCGCTGACGATGACCATGGACATCCCGAACAGTTGGGAGCTGAGCAACGGCGGCTTCCACCTGATGGCGCCGCTTGTCCCCAGAGAGCTGTTCGGCGATGACTTCTACTACACGATCGAGCAGTTGGGCGAGTGGTACCAGTTCAACCCGGAACGGGCGAAGGCGCTTCTGGCAGAGGCGGGGTACCCCGACGGGTTTTCGACAAAGATCCAGGCCTTTAGCTTCTCCTGGTATGGGGAGGGGATCGCGCTGAACTGGCAGGCCAACTGGAAGAAGTACCTCAATGTAAAGGCGGATATTGGGCGGTTGGACTTCATGGCGTGGTTCACCCTGTACAAGGAGGGAAGCTGGGATGGCTACATGGCGCAGGTGTGCTGCTGGGTGCCAAGCTGCTGGGGCACATCGGACGACGTGTTCGCCCAGTTCATCCCGGGCAGCCCACAGAACTCCCAGAAGA
The DNA here is from genome assembly GCA_009693055.1 of Dehalococcoidia bacterium. Classification (GTDB taxonomy): domain Bacteria; phylum Chloroflexota; class Dehalococcoidia; order Lucifugimonadales; family SHYT01; genus SHYA01. Next base: position 236,091 of record SHYA01000002.1, read on the forward strand.
TTAACGACCCGAAGATAAACGATTTCTATCAGCGGCAGCGGCGCGAGTTAGACCCCTTCAAGCGGAACCAGATCCTGGTCGAGTTTGAGAAGTACGAGTTGGACCAGCTCTATGTCTCGCGAACGGGGTTCTGCAGCAACTTCACGCTCTTCCAGCCGTGGGAGATGAACGGAGCGAGCCACGGCACGATGTATTTCGTAGGCTTAAACGGCCCGAGCTGGCTAGGGATGCACGACACGAGCAAGTACACAGATCGGGAGGGCCGGTAGCACAAACCACCGCACCTGCTCAGAAAGAGGGGGCAGCCCAAGCAGAGGGTTGCCCCCTCTCGTTTGTCCCGCCGGTGAAGCCCGGTGGACGAATGGTAGAATAGGGGTGACGCGCCGGTGCAGGGCCGGCGTGCGAACCTTTGCGGAGGAGTAAGAGCTTGGGAGAAGCGCAAATTGCGTTGCTGGTTGACGTTGAGAACGTGGGGCTTGGGCCGATCCGGGCGCTGCTGGACCAGCTTTCGGACCTGGGGCGGATCACCATCCGGCGCGCGTACGGCGACTGGTCCAAGGGGGCGACGATGCGGGACCAGCTCCTCCAGCTGGGCCTGGAGCCGATTCACGTCTTCCGCTCGTCGGCCTCTGGGAAGAACTCCAGCGATATCAAGCTGGTGATTGACGCGGTTGAGCTTCTGTTCCGCTCGCCGGTGGACACCTTCGTCGTCGCGTCGTCGGACAGCGATTTCGTTCCGCTGGTCATGACGTTGCGCGCGGCCGGAAAGCAGGTGATCGGAGCAGGGCGCCGTGGGGTGGTCTCTCCGACGCTGGTCACCTCATGCGACCGGTACATCTTCCTCGGCGAGGAGGAGGCTGCTCCGCAGCCCGTCCGCGCTCGTCTGCGCGCTGTGGCTGGCCACCGTGGCGGTGTAGCCGAAGAGCGAACGGAGCCGAAGGAGGAGGCGGTCTCCCTCATGCTCCGCGCCTTCCACGCGGCCATGGATGACGAAGGCAAGGTGAGCGGCTCGCGCCTGCTCCAGACGATGTCGCGCATTGACCCAAGCTTTGACTTCCGCGCCCTTGGGTCCCGGACATTCGCCCACTTCCTGGAGAGCACGGGCGAAGTGACCGTAACCCGCGCGCGGGGCCTCGGCGACATGGAGGTTGAGCTGAAGGGCGCTCCTGCGCCCACGGCGCCGAGGCCGGAACCTACGGCCGCACCTGAGGCCGGGCCGAGCGCGTTTGCGGACGCGCACCAGGGGCGGATGTCGCGGCCAGAGCCTGCAGCCGCTCCTGAGACGGGGCCCGTGGCGAGTGACGATTGGGACGTGATGCTTGCGGAGGCTCTGGACAAGCGTGCTCACCAGACCGGACGGGATCAGGTTTCAGGCGCCTGGACGGCGGAGCAGGCCGCCAAGTTCCTTGGGGCCTCCAGCCTCAAGTCCTCGCGCTACCCCACCCTTCGGAAGCTGCTGGACGGCAGCGACTACCTGCGGGCTCGGTGGAGTCTGGACGGGGGGCGCCTCGTGCGCACGCGGAACGACGCCGAGCCGACGCCTATGAGCGCCGAGGAGCAGGACTAACCCACGGTTCGTCTAGCGCCGCGCGACCCCGTTCCTGTGCAGGTGTGCGCCTTGGGAGACAACGTCCCTGGAGAAGACTTGGGCGCCGCGGTGAGGCGCGCCGTAGGAACAGTCGTTGCCGCCAACCCTGAGCGGGTGGCCGCGTGGCAGCGGAATGAGCGCGGGAGCTGGGGCTTTCTTTCGGGACAAGCGGTAGTCACCTGTCAGCGGCTCCTTGGACGTCAACTGACCGAGACGGAGCGGCGTGTGGTGTGGGACGCCTTGTGGCGCTCCCTGCTGGCGACGCGCATGACACAGGCCCCCGGCGACCAGTCATAGCGTTCGGCGTGACGCCGCGCTTCCAAAGAACTACGGGCGGTCCCTGCGCGTCGGCCTTCGGTACTGGCCGCGTTGCGGTGGGTGGTACTCGGAGACGCCAATCGCCAGGTGACCCACGTAGGGGTGCGGGTCCAACAACCGCTTGGCGAGCGCGGGTGAGAGCTTCTCCTCAAGCTCGCTGTGGGTGAGCTGGCTCGCCACGACCGTGGGCAACCGGGTGTCGTAGCGGTGCACGAGGAGCTGGTGGAGCTTCTCTTGCGCCCACGGGGTAGTGTGCTCCGAGCCCAGGTCGTCCAGCAGAAGCACCGGGGCCTCTTTCACCCGGTCAAACAGCTCATCGTAGGCGATTTCACTGCCGGGGCGGAACGCGCTCCGCAACTCCTCAAGCAGCGCCGGCACCCACGCGTACGTGATGGGCTTGCCCGCTTCCTTCCGCTCGTTGTAGATGGCGGCGAGCAGGTGCGTCTTGCCGGAGAGGGTTGACCCGACCAGGAGCAGCCAGAGCTTTGGGGAGGCGGCGAACTCTTTGCAGAACCGCACTGCGCTTTCAAGGCTGGCACGGCCCTGCGCGTCGGCGCCCGGCCGGTTGACGTCGAACGAAGCGAAGGTCATGGGGGCAAGCGCCTCTTCGCCACGCCCGATGCAGAAGCGGGCGTGTTCCTGCCTTGCGGCCACCTCTACCACGGTGGAGACGGCTGGGTCCGCGATGCGGGTGCGCAGGCGCTCGTCCAGTTGCCGGAGCGGCACGCCTATCGTGATGACGGTTGGGAGCAGTGTGTTGTACCGGTGGTTCAGCAGCTGGAACAGCTTCTCCTGCGCCCAGGCGGTGCCGCTGTGGGCGCCCAGGTCGTCGAGGACCAGGAGGGGGGTGTTGCACACGCGCTCAAAGAGGCTGTCGTACGGGATCTCGCTGGAGGGCGAGAAGCTGGCCCGGAAGCGGTCCAGCAGGTCCGGCAGGGTGATGAAGAAGGCTGGGCGTCCGCTCTCAACCACCTTGTGCGCGATTGCGGCGGCCAGATGGGTCTTGCCGCATCCGCTGGGCCCGGTGAACACAAGCCACCCCTTGAGGTTCTCCGAAAATGCTTGCGCGGCGGCCACGGCTTGTTGGAACTTTCGCTGGTCATGGAGGGCGTGTCCGCGCCCCTCTGGGACAAGGGCATGGAACGAGAACCGTGACACGGCCTCAAGCCCGCTGTACCGCAGCAACTCCGCTTGCCGGTCCGCCTGGCGTCGGGTCAGCTGGCAGACGCACGGGAACATCTTCCCGAAGTCCGGATGGCCTATGGGGACGCTGTGCCGCACCCACCGGTCGCCGCGGCAGAGAAGGCACGCTGGCGGCTGTCCCTGTGGGGTGGGGATGGAATCGGGATTGGCGGCGGGCTCAGGGGTACCGGCCGTAGCGCTTGATGTGCTCCCGGATGTAGTCTTTGGGGTCAGCCGCCTTAGCACGTCGCCCAGTCGTTCCGCCATGGCCTTTGCCCCCTTCTTTCCAGCGCCGCAGGATGGCGGCCACGTACGCCCAGCTCCGCTTGTTTTGGCGTACCGCCTCGTCAAAAGCCTCCCCGACCCACTCCGCAGGATACTCCTGCTCGGCGTCCTTCAGCTCCTCCGCGATGCGAGGGGTAATGACCAGTCCGATGCTCTTCTCATACAGGTCAACGATGGAGGGCCGAGCCGCAGGCGGCGGCGCTACAGCCGTGAGCCGAGGCCGTTCCGGCAGAACAACCTCGCCCCGGTGCGCGCGTCCCACGAACTCCTGCTCTCGTGGCGCGTTAAGGAAGAGCAGGTCGTCCCGCCGCCCATTTTCCTCGACGGTCAAGCGCAACAGGATGCCGTGCGCCACACAGCCATCAACAGCGCGATCCAGCCGCTCGGTCATTGAGGGGATTGGGGGGGCCGGCCCCTCCTCTTCTTGCTTGGGGCCGGCCAGGGCTGCAAGCAGCGCGGTGTCCGCCTCCAGCTCGGCCAGGGTGACATACCGTGGCCATCCCTTCTTCCGGTGCAGCAGGTAGAAGAACCGCAGGGCGCATTGCAACTCTGCTCCGCTCTCTAGCTCCTGGAGCACCGTGCTAAAGAATAGGTTGGGCACGGGAGTCGCGTCACTATTGTTGGGAAAACCCGCAAACGGCACCATGTCGTTGTGTCCTGTCTCGACTGCAATGCCCTGGGCCTTAGTTTGCGTGCCCGCCTACGGCACGGGCAAGGCAGGTGCGGCTTCAAAGCGGGCCAGACGCCCGTTGAAGCGGAGGAAGACGCTGCCCGTGGGCCCGTGGCGGTGCTTGGCTATGATGATCTCGGCAAGGTTCTGGGGGTACGGCCGGTCCGGGTTGCGCTGCTCCCACTCCTCCTGGTTCATGTACATATCCTCGCGGTGGATGAACATCACCACGTCGGCATCCTGCTCAATGCTGCCGCTGTCCCGGAGGTCGGAGAGCTGAGGCCGGTGGGAAGGGCGGATCTCCACGGCACGGCTGAGCTGCGAGCAGGCCAGCACCGGCACGTTCAGCTCGCGCGCCAGGGTCTTGAGCGAGCGGGAGATTTCGCTGATCTCCTGCACCCGGTTTTCCGTCCGGTTGCTGGTTCCCTGAAGGAGCTGCAGGTAGTCCACCACGATGAGGTCGGTCTTGTACTGGAGGTGAAGCCGCCTGACTCTGCTGCGCAGGCTCAAGATGGTGAGCATGGGGCTGTCGTCCATGTAGATCTTGAGGTCTGAGAGACGCCCCACGGCGTCTACGAGGCGGCGCTCCTCTTCCTGGCCGTAGAGGCCCAGACGCAATCGATGGGTGTCAATACCGGTCTCAGATGAGAGGAGGCGGGTGGCCAACTGGTCCCTGCTCATCTCCAGGCTGAAGAGGCCGACGACCGCTCCCTGTGCCGCGGCGTTGCGCGCGATGTTGAGGGCGAGGGCGCTCTTGCCCACGCTGGGGCGGGCCGCCAGAATCGTCAGGTCTGAACGCTGAAGGCCGCCGAGGAGCTGGTCAAGGTCGCCCAGGCCGGTTGGGATGGGCGCCGTTCCACTTTGCAGCGGCCCCGGCATGCTCGCGCTGGAGGTATCGGCCAGGAACTGGTCCAGCACCTCGCGCAAGGAGATGAACTCGCGGGTGGGATACCGGCTGCGCAGCCGGAAGAGGACGAGCTCCGCCTGGTTGAGGGCCTGCTCCGGGTCGGCGGGACTTTCGTAGGCGAGGGCCGCGATCTCGGAGGCGCCCTGGATGAGGCCGCGCAGCAGCGCCATGCGCGCCACCATCCTGGCGTACTGCTCCACGTGCAGGGAGGTGGGCAGCGCCGCGATAAGGCTGCTCAGGTACGCCTGCCCGCCCAGGTCCTGGAGCCAATTCCGGCGCGCCAACTCGTCCGCCACGGTGAGCTGGTCAACCGTCTCGCCGCGTTGGTAGAGGGCGAGGCACGCCTCGTAGCAGCGCCGGGTGTTTTCGTTCAGGAAGTCGTTGGTGTGGAGGTACTCGGCGACCTTGACGATTCCTTCGCTGTCCAGGAGGAGCGAGCCGATAACGCCCTCTTCCGCCTCCAGGTTATGGGGCGGCGTCCTCTCCGCGTACACTGGACTGTTCCCCCTCTTGTCCCGCAGCAACCGCTGCGCCCTCTTGCTCTGATGGCGTGATGCCCTGGACGTTGACGGTGATGGTCGGCGTCTGCTCGGCAGCCAGCCGCACCGGCACCTGGAACGTGCCCACGGTGCGGATAGCCTCCGGCAGGTCAATGAGCCGCCGGTCAACCACTACGCCAAGCGACTTTTGCAGCTCTTGGGCGATGGTCATGTTGGTGACGGCGCCGTAAAGCCGTCCGCCCTCACCGGCGCGGGCCTGAACCGTGATGGAGACGCCTTGCAAACGCGCGGCCAGGTCGCTGACCTGCACCGCCTGGACCTTGCGGCGCCCCTCAGCGGCGCGCTTCACGGCGGCGACGCGGTTCAGGTGCCCTTTGGTGGCCGGCGCCGCCAGGCCCTGCGGAATCAGGTAGTTCCGCGCGTAGCCCTGGGCCACCTCGCGGATTTCACCAGCCAGGTATCGGGGAGGGACGTCTTGAAGGAACAGAATCCGGACGCGCATACGACACCTCTTCTAGGAGTTCGCTAACAGAACTTGCGTTCTAGTCTAACACGGGGTACACTTGGGGGCAACCTGTGCTGCCGCCGACGTATTAGGGCCCCCTGAGACTATACGCTGAGGAGCCTTGGGCGAGTCAAGCGGTTGGGCGCGGGTTGTTGGGCATTTTGCCCTATGTTATCATGCGGCTGGCTTTTGTGGGCCGGAGAAAGAGGGGACGGACATGGCTGGCGGATCAGGGGAGCAAACGGAGCGGAGGAAGGCGTTAGACTTGGCCCTTGCGCAGGTGGAGCGGCAGTTTGGGAAGGGCGCCATCATGCGCATGGGCGAGGCGGCGCACCAGATGGGGGTGGAAGTCATTCCCACCGGGTCGCTGGCGCTGGATCTCGCGCTTGGCGTGGGCGGGCTGCCGCGCGGGCGCGTTACGGAGATCTACGGCGCGGAAGCCTCCGGCAAGACCACGCTCGCCCTGCACGTTGTCGCCCAGGTGCAGCGGGAGGGCGGCACGGCCGCTTACTTGGACGTTGAGCACGCCTTGGACCCCACGTACGCGCGCAAACTGGGCGTCAACGTGGACGAGCTGCTCATTTCGCAGCCGGACTACGCGGAGCAGGGGTTGGAGATCGCGGATTACCTAGTCCGCAGCGGCGCCGTGGACGTGGTGGTTGTGGACAGCGTCGCCGCCCTGGTCCCCAAGGCCGAGCTGGAAGGGGAGATGGGGGACATGCACATTGGGCTTCAGGCGCGCCTCATGTCCCAGGCGCTGCGCAAACTCACCGGCTCTATCAGTCGTTCCAAGACCGCGGTCATTTTCATCAACCAGATCCGAGAAAAGGTAGGCGTCGTCTTTGGGAACCCGGAGGTCACCTCCGGGGGCCGCGCCCTCAAGTTTTACGCCTCCGTCCGCCTTGACCTGCGACGCATAGAGGCGATCAAGCAGGGCAACGATGTGATTGGCGCCAGAATCCGGGCGCGTGTGGTGAAAAACAAGGTGGCGCCGCCGTTCCGCACGGCGGAGTTTGAAATCCTGTTTAGCCAGGGCATCTCCAAGAACGGCGACATCCTGGACCTGGGGACTACTCAGGGGATCCTGCGAAAGAACGGCGCCTTCTACTCGTTTGGCGAGAAGCGACTGGGTCAAGGGAGAGAGGCCGCCCGCGAATTCCTCAACCAGCATCCGGACGTGGCAGACGCGATAGAGAAGCAGATTCGCAGTGCCGCCACAGTCGTTTACGAGGTTGGCGCCACTGCGAGAAACGGCGCCGCCAGCGAGCAGAGCGACAGCGTTGAAGCCGCGTCGGAGGCGGAGTAATGCCCGTCCTCTCCGACCAGGACAGGAAGACGCTGGAAGACCGCCTGAGGCGAGACCTCAAGGGCGATGTCCTCGTCAAGCTGTTCACGGTACGTAGCGCGGGGTTGCTGGTGGTGCCCGGCCGCGAGTGTCCCACCTGTCCACAGGTCAACGAGCTTCTGAAGGAGGTTGCGGCCCTATCGCCGCACATCAAGCTGGAAACGTACGACTTCTATACGCAGCGGGAAGAGGCGCAGCAGCACGGGGTTGACCGGATCCCGTGCATCATCCTCGGCAAGGCCGGGCAAAAGGCCTCGAACGTGAAATACTACGGCCTCCCATCGGGCTACGAGTTCCTGGTGCTCCTGGAGGGGATTGTGGCCCTGTCTCGGGCCACCAATCCGCTGAGCCCGCTCACTCGTAAAGCTCTAAGGAAGCTGGAGGAGGACGTCCACATCCAGGTGTTCGTCACGCCGACGTGTACGTATTGCCCTCAGGTGGCCCGGATGGCGCACGCGATGGGGATGGAGACGGAGCGGATTAAGGCGGAGGTCATAGAAGTGCAGGAGTTTCCCCACTTGGCGCAAATGTACCAGGTCCAGGGGGTGCCTAAGATGGTCATCAACCGGACCGTGGAAGTTGTGGGTGCCGTCCCGGAGCGGACGCTCCTGCAAAAGGTGCTGACCGCCGCGGGGCGGGAAGACTTGCTAGAAGTGGCCAAGATTGACAAGGCTCAGGAGCCTGACGGCGGTCCGAGCTCTCTTCTGGGGAGCGCTCCTAAGCGCTCATGAGTCGAAGTATGCGTGCGCGCCGGTTAGCTCTTTTGGGCGCGTTGCTTGCGCTCCTCGCGCTGGTTGGCCTCGCAGGAGTGCGCAACGTCGCAGCGCAGGCCGCTCAACCTTTGGTCACGGTGGAAGAGACCGGGGCGGAGAGCAAGTTCCCTGACGGAATTCTCTTCAACGTGCGCGTCGGCAACCCGGAGGCTGTGAAGGCCGTTACGGTGCGATTTACCATCATTGGCGGCAAGGTCCCCCGGTACGATTACCTGCCAGTCCCGGATCCCTTAAGCGGCGCGAGCGAGGTGCTGGTGCGCACGAGCACCGCGGCCCAGTACATCCCTCCCGGCGTTCTTATGGAGTACTCCATTGAGGTGGAGGACACGGCCGGGAACACGGCCACGTCTGCTCCGCAACAGTTCGTGTTTGACGACCCGCGCTTTAAGTGGGAGGAGTTGAATCAGGGCGATGTCTCTATTCGCTACTATGGCCCCGTGCAGAAGCGCGCGCAGACCGTGCTTGAGGCTGCGAACGACACGGTGGAACGCATCGGGAAAGGACTGTTCGGGCTGGAGACGGTGAGCCCCGTCCGCCTGACCCTCTACAACAACTGGTCGGACATGCAGACGGCGCTGCCTCCTACCAGCCGCACGCAGAGGGGCGAGCTGATTACGGAGGGCACGACCTTTTCGCAGTATGGCATTATCCTCCTGATTGCGGACGACCCGGGAGTTCGTGGCCTCGCGTCCCACGAGATGACCCACTTCCTTGTTCACGATGCAATCGGAAACCTGGATGCCGTCCTCTCCGTGTGGATGAACGAAGGCCTCGCCGAGTATGGCAACTTGGAGCCAAGCCAGGTCTACGAGCAGTACCTGACGCTGGCTATTCAGCGGGGTACGCTCAAGCCGTTGACCTCGCTGACGCAGATGCCTGGGAAGTCCGATGACGTTATTGTGGTCTATGGCCAGGGCCGGAGTGTGATGGAGTACCTGATTGAGCGGGAGCCGAATGGGACGGAGAAGTTGCGCAAGGTGTTCGCCTTCCTCAGACAGGGGTTCGGGATGGACCACGCGCTGACGGAGGCGTACGGGTTTGACCGGTTTGGCCTGGACCAGCGTTGGCGGGCGAGCATCGGCCTGCCGCCGCTCATCCTCAACACGCAAGACACCCCGCTCCCTGAAGCGGAGCGTCCGGTGGTGAAGCCGCTCACGATTCCAGAGCCGACGGTGAGTGGAGAGCCGCAGCCGCCGGCGGCGTCGGCCCAGCCGAGCGCAGCGCAGCCGGAAGAGAAATCCGCCGGCTCCGGCGGGTGCTCCGCTATGATTGGCGGGCCGCTGGACCTTGGCATGTGGCTGGGCTTGGGTGGGCTGGCCGCCTTGGTGGCTGTGCGCAGGCTGCGCCTCTAATCTCGCGCCTCTGGGGCGACGTTGCTTGCCCGAGCTCTCTAAGAAAGCGCCGATGGCTAAGCGGATGCCATGACGGCCAGTCGGACACTCCCTGAATGTGGTGGCATCCATGCCCCCAGCTGAGCCGTGGTCTTTCAGTCGTTATTCTGAGCGGGAGCGTAGCGCAGGCGAAGAATCCGTAGTCTGCGAGGAGAACGAATTCTTCAGTTGCCAGGCTTCTTCAGAATGACAGGATTGCGCCGGTGTTGCCGAGGAGCTGTTCAGACACGTTGCTCGTGTTAAGGCGCGCGCTCAGCGCATCGGCCTACCGGGCGCGGGGGTTCAGGACGTCGTTGAGGGCATCGCCTAAGAGGTTCCACGCATAGATGAGGACGCCCACCACGATGACGGGCGGAAGAATCAGGTGCGGGTGATTCCGGAGCATCGTGATGTGCTGCCCCTCGCGGATCATGTTCCCGAGGCTTGGGACCGGCGGCTGGATGCCGATCCCCAGCCAGCTTAGGGCCACCTCGGCTCCTGCTATAGCCCCGAGGCCCATGGAGGCGGAGACGATGACCGGCGGCAGCGCATTGGGAAGCAGGTGGATGAACAAGATTCTGCGTGTAGAAGCCCCAAGGGCCCTGGCGGATTCTACGTACTCCGCCTTCTTCAGGTACAAGACCTGCCCGCGGACCAGCCGCGCCATGCCTACCCAGCTCACGGTTGCCAGGGCAGCGAAAATAACAAGGTAGTCGGCAAGGCCCCAGCGGACCAGCCCCTGGATACCCGTTGCATCCTCAAAGGCCCTGGTGAGGTCAAGAATGCGCGGCTTCAGGGTTGCGGCCATGAGGATCATGAGCAGGATGCCCGGAAAGGCGAGGAAGACCTCTCCGACGCGCATGATGACCGCGTCAACAAGCTTTCCGTAGTAGCCCGCGACCAGCCCAAGGGTTATCCCGATGAGCAAGCTCCCCGTGATGACCGACGCGAACGTCAGCACGAGGTTGGAACGCATCGCGAACACTAACCGGCTTAGGACGTCCCGTCCTACGGTGTCTGTCCCCAGGAGGTGCTCCGTGCTTGGGCCTTGGCGGACGGCGGCGAGGTCCTGTTCGGTATACCCGTAGGGAGCGATGAGGTTCGCAAAAATGCCGGAGGAATAGAGCGCGGCGAGCAAGCCGATGGCGATGAGCGCCTTCGGCCTTCTGATGAGGCGGTGCGCCGCGATGCCCCACAGGCTCTGCCCCGCGGTGCGCGCCTTGAGCTGTTTGGCTATGGTCTGTGTGGCCATGGGTCTACTGGTACCTGATCCTGGGATCAATAACGGCGTAGAGGATGTCCGAGATGAGCACAGCGAGCACCAGGGCGGTGGCCGAGATGAGCACGAGCGCCATGATGACTGGGTAGTCCCTCTGGAAGATGGAGTCCACCGCGAGGAGGCCGACGCCGGGGATGCCGAAGATGGTCTCGGTGATGAACGCGCCCTCAACCAGCGTGGCGAGCGAAAGGCCGGCGATGGTGATGATAGGGATGAGGGCATTGCGCATGACGTGGCGGGTGACGACCGTGAACTCCGGGAGTCCTTTGGCGCGGGCTGTCCGGATGTAGTCCTGGCCCAGGACCTCAAGGGCGCTGGCGCGCATCATCCGAGTGAGGCCCGCTATGCCGGGGAGCCCCAGGACGAGGGACGGCATGATGATGCTGGTGCTGAAGAGACCGTCCCAACCGGAGGTAGGCAAAAGGTCCAGCCGGACGGCGAAGAAGAGGATTAAGAAGGGGGCGGTGATGAAGACCGGCGTGGCGTAGAACAGGAGGGCAAAGCTCACCAGCGCGCTGTCCAGCCAGGTGCCCTGCTTGAGTGCGGCTAACATTCCAAGAGGGATGCCGATGCCAAAGCTGATGATGAGGGCTGCGAGGCCAAGCTGGGCGGAGACCCGGATCTTTCTGGGGACCAGGCTGCTTACGGAGCGCCCAGGGTAGCGGTAGCTCTCACCCAGGTCGCCCTTCAGCGCGCTGCCGATGTAGTCGGCGTACTGAACAAAGAAGGGACGGTCCAGCCCCAACTGTGCACGGAACCGGGCAACGTTCTCCGGCGTGGCGCGGGTCCCCAGGCGCACCTCCACAGGGTCGCCCGGTCCATAGGTCCCCAACGAGAAGGTGACGAGGCTGACGAAGAAGAGGAGGAACGGCAGCCACACCAGCCTACGGATCATGTAGCCGAGCATCGGCGTCCTCCGCTCCCTTGTCAGGGCGCCTGTGTGGCTTCCGGCCTCAGGGTCGCCCCTGGCTACCCCTTGTCAATCCACACTTCGTGCATGTTGGGCACGATGAGGGGCGTGAGGCGGAACCCCTTCACCCACGGCTTGATGAGCACGTTCGCCTCTTGGCTGAACCACAGGGGCACCCACGGCGCGTCGTTGATGATGATCTGCTCCGCCTGCTGGTACAGCGAAAAGCGTTTCAGGGTGTCGGGCTCGCTCCGGGCGCCTTCCAGCAGCCGGTCTACCTCCGTGTTGGCGTAGCCGGAATGGTTGAGCTCGCTCTTGGAATGGAAGAGCACGTCCAGGAAGTTCTGCGGGTCTGGGTAGTCCGCCTGCCAGCCAAGCCCCGCGTACATCTGGAGCTTTCTGGCGTTGAGGTCTTGCAAGAACGTGGCCCATTCCACCTGCTGGAACTCCACCTGAAGACCGATGGTCTGCTTCCACATCTCCGTGATCACTTCCAGGTCCAGGCCAAGGCCGCCTCCGGTGCCGGGCACCGTGAGAACGATGCGGGGCATGTTGTTGGCGTACGTGGACTCGGCCAGGAGCTGTCTGGCCCGTTCGGCGTCAAAGCGGAGGCCCTGGACGTTAGGCGAGTAGCCGGGAAACTCTGGAGGCAGGATGCCGTAGGCCGGGATAACCAGGTTGGCGAGCACCTCGGTAGCCAGAAGCTCCTTGTTGATGGCCAGGTTCAATGCCTGGCGCACTTTGGGGTCGTCAAAGGGCGGTATGCTGGCGTTGAAGCCAACGTAGCTGATGTCAAAGCCCGGCGGCGCAATATTGAGGTCTTTGTTCAACGGGTCGTTCAGGTCCCGCACACGGTCCAAGTCCGCGATGCCCACGGAGGTGATGTCAATCTCATCGTTTTCGTACATCGCCATGGCTGCGCCGCCGCTCAGGATGTACTCAATCCGCTCCAGCCTGGCGGGCCCCCTGTAATAATGGGGGTTGCGCTCCAGCACCAGCCGCTCGCCGATGCGGTACTCCCTAAGCTTGAAAGGACCGGTCCCGTTGGGCTTGCTGGTCCAGTTCCGGCCCAGCTCCTCGATGTTGTTTCTGTCCACAAAGTAGGCCGTCGGGTAGGTCAACATCGCCAGGAAGTAGGCAGAGGGGCGCACGGTCGTGATTTGGATTGTACGGTCGTCAATGACCTTGACGCCGCTCACCTCAGAGGCCTGCCGCTTCAGCTTCTCCTTGACGCCCACGATTTCCCCAAGGTAGGTGTCGGCTACCGGCGAGAGGAGGCTTGGGTCCGTGGCGCGCTCAATGGAGTACTTGAAGTCGTCCGCGGTTATGGGCCGGCCGTCCTGGAACTTGGCGTCTTGTCGCAGGGTGAACGTGTAGGTCAGGCGGTCTTGGCTTACGTCAGGCATCCGTTCCGCGAGGTCTGGGGCGATCCCCAAGTCAGGGGTGATCGTCAGCAGGCCGCTGAAGATCTCCACGATGAGCCCGGCGGAAGTCGTGTCGTTCGCCAGGTGGGGGTCGAGGGTTGGTGGGTCGGTCCAGAGGCGCCGAAACACGCCGCCCTCCTTCAGAGTTGTGGCGGGCGCGGGCGCTGGGGAAGGCGCTGCCACATGTGGAGCGGTCGTTGGAGCCGGTAGTGTCTCTTGGAACGACGTGTACACGTTCACTTCGCCGCCGCCTCTGCCACACGCCGCGGCGATAAGGGCCACCATGACGGCGGCCGCTGGAACCAGCAGGGAACGTGGCGTTACCTTCATGACTACCTCCCAGAAGCTAGGTAATTATAGTGCATCCCGCCTAGGTGTCTCGTCTCCTGAGGCCTTTCTGCGGGACACATCTTCGTCCGCGGCTTGGACCTGCTCTCTACCGCCTTGCTCAGTGCCGACTTGACTGAGCAGGAAGGACTTGAGCAGCGGTTCCAGGTCACCGTCCAAGACCTCCTGAGGGCCGTGACTCTCGTAGCCGGTGCGATGATCCTTCACAAGCTTATACGGATGGAGGACATAGCTTCGGATTTGGTTGCCCCACTCGGCGGAGACGTGCGCTCCTTTCATGCGTGACCTTTCTTGGGCGCGCCGCTCCTCTTCATGGGCGGCAAGGCGGGCGCGCAGCACTTTGAGCGCCAGTTCCCTGTTCTGTCGCTGGGAACGCTCGTTCTGGCAGCTCACGGTAATGCCCGTTGGCAAGTGAACGATGCGCACGGCGGAAGCGGTTTTCTGGACGCTCTGGCCGCCGTGCCCCCCGGCTCGGAAGACGTCAATGCGGAGGTCGGATTCGTTGATGGCGATTTCGGTGTCCCCTTCCACTTCGGGAAGGACTTCCACCAGGGCAAAGGAGGTGTGCCGGGCGTGGGCTGAGTCAAAGGGGGAGAGGCGCACCAGGCGGTGGACGCCCCGGTCGCCTTTGAGCCACCCGTAGGCGTTCGGCCCGGTGACCTCCACGGTCGCGCTTTTGATGCCCGCCTCTTCGCCGCGGGAGGTGTCTACGACTTTGGCCTGGTAGCCTGAGCGCTCAGCCCACCGGAGGTACATGCGAAGGAGCATCTCGGCCCAGTCCTGGGACTCGGTGCCGCCAGCGCCCGCGTGGATGGCCACGATGGCGTTGCTGGCATCGTGGGGGCCAGAAAAGATGAGCTGGAACTCCAGCCGGTCAAGCCTGCTCTCCAGGGCCGCCAGGTCCCGTTCCACCTCCGCTGCAAGCGCGGTGTCCGCCTCGGGGACCAGACCCGCCAGCTCTGCCAGAGAAGCGGCGTCCGACTGGAAACCGTACCAGAGGCGCGCCTCGTCTTGCAGTTGAGCGAGGCGTTGGAGCAACGCCTGGGCCTCTTGGGGCTGCTCCCACAGGCCGGGAGCGGCGGAACGCTGCTGTAGCTTTTGAATGACCCGGTCTTTGCCAGCCAGGTCAAAGACGGCTGGTCAGCGTGGCGACGCGCTCTTTGAGGGCCTGTGCCTTGGTGGTGAGCTGTTGCATAGCGCCTTCCTCTCCGCGACCAGCTTTCTTTTCTCATAGTACCCGAATAGTGGGGTGGCTGTCAGGGCGCTCGCGCAAGGACGTGGGCGTTCCGGCCAGGATGGGCGCACCAGGATGGCGGCAGGCGTTGGTCGTTGACACACGCAAAGGCCGCGCCCTACCATAGTCTTCGCTGCCGAGGTAGCTCAGTGGTAGAGCAGCGGACTGAAAATCCGCGTGTCACAAGTTCGACTCTTGTCCTCGGCACCACTCATCTAGCGCATAACCACCATAGGAAAGCCCACGCTGGCAAGACCGAGCGAGGGCGTGCTTATACGAGTTGACAGCAAATTTGACAGCAACGCGCTCACAAATCCCCGAAGAGCGCTGCCCCTACTTTCTCTGTCGCCTCCCGCTGCAACTGCGGCAGCACGTGGCTGTAGGTGTTCGCCGTCACGGTGATGTTGCTGTGCCCCAGGATTTCCATAGCGACGCGCAGCGGGACGCCCTGCGCCAGCATGAAGGATGCTGCTGCGTGTCGGCAGTCATGGAAACGCCAGCGAGGCAGCTCTAGCCGATCCAGCATCTTATGGAAGTGGTGCGTCACGACGTTGCCGCTCAACGGCTCACCCATCTCAGTCGTGAACACCAGGCGCCATTCGTCGCCCTTCCACGATGTCCCGGCAATCAGATGCTCTTTGAGCTGCTGGACGCGGTGGGCCTTCAGCGCAACCACGATGGCCGGTGGTAGGGCGATGGTGCGCCTGCTGCGGAGCGTCTTGGGTTCGTCCAGGTGGTACGCGCGTTCGTAGCGCTGGAGG
>SHYA01000006.1 GCA_009693055.1 Dehalococcoidia bacterium
GAGATGTTTGACCTGTACGACACGCACGCGGCGGAGCTGGGGTACAAGTCCGGCCCGCAGCACCACGCGTACCTGTTTAAGGTGCACGTGGATGAGACGGAGGAGCTGGCGGAGAAAGCCGGCCGGCAGTACCTGGGCGGCGTGTTCAACCCGTTCATCCAGGCGGGGAACGAGGCGGCAATCCCTGCGCACCTGTTCTTCCCGCCCGGCTACTCTTCCCGCGCGGCGCTGCAGCGCATGATCAAGCTCAACACGGACACGCAGACCGGCGGCACCAGCCTGTTCGGTGGGAACTACGAGGACAACGTGCGCAAGTTCGCCATCGTCGCCGGCACGCCCAAGCAGGTGCTGCCCAAGGTGAAGCACGTGCTTGAGTACCTGCGGCCTGGGACCGTCTTCTTCTGGGACGGCGACGGCGGCATGACGCACGAGGACCAGATCCGCAGCATGCGGCTCTACGGTCAGGAGCTCATTCCAGCAGTCAAGGAGATAGCGAAGCAGCTGGACCTGAAGAGCCCGTTTGAGACCAACGACGGGACGGGGATCATGCCGGAAGTCCTGGCAAAGGCCAAGGCCAAGAAGTAGGGCATTTTCCCCCAAAGACGGGAACACATCGCCTCCGGCGCGGGCATGCCCGCTGGAGGCGATGCTTTTTGTGCGGAGCGTGGTTCTGCTCATCGGTGCTTGACAGCTTATCGGGCGTTGTGGCAAGATGCCGCCGACTGGGAGGGAATACGTGCAAGGAGGAGCCTAGTGCTTATTGGGACGTTCACCGAGCAGCCCTGGCAAGATGAAAAGACCGGCCTCGTGGGGACAGGCTTCCACTCGGAGCTGAGCAACAGCCTGTATGACCCGGAGATAGGGGCCAATCTCTACAACCGGTACATTGACGAGAAGCTCTACTCGGAGGAGGTTGGGTTTGAGGTGCTGATGATGAACGAGCATCACAACACCCCCTTCTGCTTGCAGAGCGTGACGAACGTCATGCTGACTATCTTGGCGCGGCAGACCACGAAGGCGAAGCTGATGCCGTTGGGCAACCCCCTGCCGGTCTGGGACGACCCGCTCTGGCTGGCGGAGATGCTCGCCATGATAGACATGATCTCCGGCGGCCGGCTCGTCTCTGGCATCGTCCGTGGAGCGGGGATGGAGTCCCTCTCGCACACGGTGAACACGGTGTACAACCGGGAGCGGTTCAACGAGGCGCACGACTTCATTGTGAAGACGTGGACGACGCCCGGGCCGTTCCGTTGGGAAGGGAAGCACTACCAGTTTCGGTACGTGAACCCGTGGTGCTTGCCGCTCCAGAAGCCGCACCCGCCCATCTGGGTGCCGGGCCTCGCGAGTCCGGAGACGATCAAGTGGTGCGCGGAGCACCACTACCCGTACGTGTTGCTCGCAACCAACCTGGGGCCCACCAAAGAGAGTTTTGACCTGTACAAGCAGCACGCGGCGGAAGCCGGGTACAAGTCAGGCACGCAGCACGTCGGCTACCTGTTCAAGGTCCACGCGGACGACTCAGAGGAGCTGGCGGAGCAGGCCGGCAAGCGCTACCTGGGCGGCGTATTCAACCCGTTCATCCGTGAGCAGGCGACCTTCCAGATCCCGCAGCACATGTTCTTCCCACCGGGATACACCTCCAGGGCCTCCCTCCTGAGGACCGCAAAGTTCTTTGATGCGGCACTGCTCAGCGGGCAGAGCGCCGGCCAGCCCGACGCCTATGAGCAGGAGGTCAAGCGGTACGGCATTATCTCCGGCACGCCCAAGAACGTGATCCCGAAGGTCCGCTATGTGTTGGAGTATCTGCGGCCGGGCACCGCAATCTTGTGGGACGGCGACGGCTCGCAGACCCACGAAGACACGATGAGGAGCAATCGGCTCATGGGGCAGGAGATCATTCCCGCCATGAAAGAGATGGCGAAGGAATTTGACCTGAAGAGCCCGTATGAGACCGACGACAACGCGGGCATCCAGCCCGAGGTGTTGGCCAGGGTGAAGGCTCAGGCCAAGAAGTAACCCGGCTCGGCTGCTGAGCAGCGCTTCGCCTCCGGTGGTGTAAACTGCCGGAGGCGAAGTCTTTTCTGGCAGGACGTGGTGCGGTGCGGCTGATCGGCGTTCTCTCCCTCCTGGCCGGCCTTGCGCTGCTCTGGGTGCAGCCGGTTCTTGCGCAAGCGCCCGCCGCGCGCGAGGCGTACGTGGTCCGCGTTAACGGGGTTATTAATCCCGTTGTCGCCAGGTACGCCGTGCGCAATCTGCACACTGCGGAACAGCGAGGCGCCGAGGTGTTCGTGCTTACCCTGGACACCCCCGGCGGGCTGGACAGCTCCATGCGGGAGATCGTGCAGGGGCTGCTGAACGCGAAGGTTCCCACGGTAGTGTTCGTGTCCCCGCGTGGGGCGCGCGCCGCTTCGGCGGGCGTGTTCCTCGTCGCAGCCTCGCATGTCGGCGTCATGGTGCCGGGGACAAGCATCGGCGCCGCCACGCCGGTAGCCCTCGGCGCAGAGCTGCCGGAAACGCTGGCGCGCAAGGCAACCAACGACGCCGCGGCGTACATCCGCGAAATCGCTCTTCTCAGGGGGCGGAACGCGGACTGGCTGGAGAGCACCGTCCGCACGGCTGCCGCAGTCCCGGCGACCGAGGCGCTCCAGCTCGGCGCTATTGACCTTATCGTCGGCGACCTTGACCAGCTTCTGCAGGCGCTGGATGGCCGGACGGTCACCCTGGACGGAGAACAGCGCACCCTGCGCACTGCGGACGCGCGCGTCGTTACGAGAGGGATGAGCGTGTGGGAGCAGTTGCTGAACTTTGCAGCAGATCCCACGGTCGCCACGCTGCTCATCTCGTTAGGCAGCCTCGCCCTCATCAGCGAGCTGTTTCATGCCAGCATTGTCGTGGGTGTGCTCGGAGGCGTCGCGCTGGCGCTGGGCCTCGTTGGGGTTGGGAACTTGCCCGTTAATTGGGTGGGGGTCGCCCTCATCCTGACTGGCGGGGTGCTGCTGGCGCTGGAACTGCTGCACTCCGGATGGGGGGTGCTGGGGGTTGGCTCGCTCATCTGCTTCATCGTCGGCATGGTGCTCCTCTTCTCCACGTACCAACCATCGTTGCCGGGCGGTCCGGACTTCCGCGTGAGCCCGTGGGTGATCGCGTTCGTCTCCGCGATAATCGGCGCCCTCATCCTGCTCTTCACCGCGGTGGCGCTCAGGACCGGCAGGATCGTGGCGTTGCCACGTGAGGCCGTAGCCCTGGTGGGCCGGACGGGCGTGGTCACGTCTGACCTGGCGCCGCGCGGCACGGTTCTGTTGGAGAGCGAGGTGTGGACGGCGGTGAGCGCAGGAGGTCAACCCATTACAGCGGGTGAGCGCGTAGAGGTTGTGGGGGTAGAGGAGCTGGTGCTCACTGTGCGGAGGGCCTCCTGAGCGCCCAGATTTGTGTGGTATGCTAGGGCCAAGCGACGCTGGTGCAGGACGAAAGGGGGATCATGGGGATCACCATTGTTAGGCCGTATGAAAGGGTTCTCGTCTTCCGCTGGGGCGCGTACCGTGGGATGCTGAGTCAGGGCTTCCACTGGTTGTGGCCCATCATGGACAGGGGCGTGCGCCTGGACCTGAGGGAGCGGGTTGAGCGCGTTCCCACCCAAAAGTACATCACCAAGGACAACGTGGTGGTGGATATGGACTTTGTCATCTATTGGCTTGTGCTGGCAGACCAGGCGGAAAAGGCTGTGCTACAGATTGAGAACTTGCGCTCAGGCGTGGTCAGCCTCGCCTTTGCCACCCTGCGGGCTGTCATAGGGAATATCTCCTTGGGAGAGGCGCTCTCAGAGCGGGAGCGGATGCGGGACCAAGTGCAAGTGCGGCTGGACGAGGTGACGGGGCGGTGGGGCGTGAAGGTGCGGCAGGTGGAGATTAACGAGATAGAGCCTCCGCCAGGTGTTAGGGCTGCCATGGAGCGAGAGAAATCGGCGTCCGCCATCAAGACCGCTGACATCACGGAGTCGGAAGGCAAACGCCAGGCCGCGATCAATACGGCGCAGGGAGAGCAACAGGCAGCTATTTTGAGAGCTGAGGGTGAGAGGCAGGCTACGATTCTTCGCGCAGAAGGCGGGCGTCAGGCGGCCATCCTGAACGCCGAGGGGTACAGCACGGCTCTGGCGCGCATCTTCAGCGCGGCCAAGGACGTGGACGCCAAGACGATGAGCCTTCAATACTTTGAGACGTTGAAGGCGATTGGTGCAAGTCCTTCCACCAAGTTCATCTTTCCACTGGAGTTCACGGGGCTGCTCAAGCCGTTCACTGACATGATCGGCTCTGGCGGCCAGGACCGGTAGGCCTACCCCGTTCGCCCTTAGAGCCCGGGAGGCCGCCGGTCTGCCCACGGGTGCTCCGCCTCGTACGCGGCGCACGCGCGGAGCAGCGTGACTTCGTCCCCCAGGCGTCCAACCACCTGGAGCCCGATTGGCAAGCCGTCCCTGGTGAATCCGCACGGGACGCTCGCCGCGGGGTGTCCCGTCACGCTGAATGGGAACGCAAACGGGGTGAAGCTCCACAGTGGGTCCACCTTGCGCCCGGCGATCACCGTGGGGCGCTTGCCCACCGGGAACGCGGGTACCGCGGTGGCGGGCGTGAGGAAGATGTCGCACCGCTCAAAGAGGCCTGTAACGCGTGCGGCCATCACCTCCTGGTCGGCCAGCGCCCGCGAGAACTCCGCGCCGGTCACCAGCATTCCCGCCTCTAGGGACACGATGGTCAGCTCGCCCAGCATCTCGCGCTGCTGCTCCAGCAGGTGGCCCAGAGCGGCGTAGGCGTTGGCGGTGAAGACCGTCCAGAAGGGCGGAAACGGGTCGCCCAGGTCCAGTTCCGCCGGCTCCACCTCCGCTCCCATGCGCGCAAACGCCTTGGCCGCTCTGCGCACAGCGGCGGCCACCTCCGGGTCTACGGCGGCATATCCCAGGTCGGGGCTCCACGCGATGCGGAGCCCCTTGGCGCCGGCGTCCAGGCCAGCGCGGAAGTTGGGTGGCGGCTGCCGGAGCGAATAGGGATCGCCGGGGTCCGGCCCTGCCATCGCCTGGAGCAGTAGCGCCGCGTCCTCCACGGTGCGGGTGATCGGGCCAGGCTGGATCCAGGGGCTCCACACCGCAGAGGCGGGCCCGTTAGAGCGCGCAACGCGGCCCTTGGTGGGCTTGAGGCCGAAGACGCCGCAGAAGCTGGACGGGATGCGGATGGAGCCGCCGCCGTCGCTGCCGAGGGCCAACGGCCCAAGGCCGCCGGCGACGGCGGCGGCCGCCCCCCCGCTGGAGCCGCCAGCGGTCGCGCGGCGGTCCCACGGGTTGAGCGTTGCGCCGATGAGGCCGTTTTCGGTCGTGGCGGAGAAGCCGAACTCCGAGGTGCTGGTCTTGCCCAGGATAACCATCCCCGCCTTGCGCAACCGTTGCACGGGCAACGCGTCCCTGCTGGGTACTGAGTCCCGGTAGAGGAGCGAGCCGCGGGTTGTGGTGAGGCCACGGGTGGCGAACAGGTCTTTCACCGAGAGAGGCACGCCGTGGAGCGGGCCGAGGACCTCGCCTCGCAAGACTGCTCGCTCCGCTGCTCGTGCCGCCGCGAGGGCGACCCGCTCGTCCACCGTCTGGTAGGCGTTGAGCCTGGGGTTGAGCCGCCCGATGCGCTCCAAGAACAGCCTGGTCAACTCGACGGGCGAGACCTTTCGGCGGGCGATCAGGCGGCCCAGCTCAGCGGCGGGCGCGAAGGCCAGCTGTTCCTGTTGCATGCGCCGCACCTCTTGGCTTGCGTGCTGTTTGCTGCTTGGAGTATAGGGGTTGAGCGGCTATCGGCGCTGGGCTAAGCGCGCAAGGGCGCGATCCAACTCGCGGTGGTAAGCGAAGGCCAGGGTGGCGAGGTAGGCGAGCGGGTAGGGGAGGAACGTCAGAAGCGCAAGCAGGTCGCGCCCGCCTTTGTCGTCAGGCAGATCGGTCAGCAGAGCCAGGGGCAGGCTTACGGCGAGGGCGTAGGCGATCCAGAGCGCGGACGAGACCGACCAGGTCCACAGGGTGAAGCCTAGAGGTCGTGGAACGCGACGGCGCGCGGCCCACGAGCGCACTTCGCCAACGGAAAGCAGCCCCACCCCTACAAGAAGACCAATGCCACCAGCGCTCAGGGCCACGTGTGGATGGCCCGCTCCCATGAGGAGCGCGAGCACGAGCAGGACAATGCCTGCCCACGTCAGGTAGATGCCAAGGCGGAGTGGAAAAGCGGTTGGCGTAGGAGCCTCCTCAGAGTATGGTGAGCACCAGGGTAGCACGCGGCCGGGTTCGCGAAAAGTGTGATGAATGAGCTCGGGTTACTGGTGGCCGGCTTGCCCGTTGGGCTCGAGCCGCGCAACCAATTCCATGGGGGGTGTCCAACCGCCGTAGCGGGCCCGCGCAAACGTCCGGCTCAGCTCGTCCGCGTGCGTGCCGGGCACGACCGTGGCGAGGCGGGGGGCGTACTCGCCCGGTGTTTCTGAGGGCCTGCGCGGTTCACCCCGTTCTTGCGCTGTGTTCAGCGCGTGGAAGTACGCGCGGTAGAGGCGCGCCAGCGGGTCGGTTCCCTCCGGGAGCGGGTACAGCGCCAGGTGTCCTTTACCGTGGCCCTTCGGGAGAATGGCGCCCAGGAGGTTGTCTTCGTCATCCACCTCGCTCCGGATAGACTCGCGCACCTCGTTCTGGTCTTCGGCGAGCGTTTTCTCGCGCTTGCGGAACAGCCACAGCAGGAACAGCAGGATGCCAAGGACCAGCAGCGCGAGGAGTCCCCATTTCACCATCGCGCCAACGACAGCCCACGCACCACCAACCTTTTCCACCTCCTCCGCTGTTGTGGGCCTCCGCGCCAGGAAGTCGGGAATGCGCAGCGCCTCAAAGACGTCCACATCCGTAAAGACGCGCCCGATTGCGCCGATGGCCCAGAAGATGCCCCGGAGAATCCCCTCTATGACGAAGAAGACGCCAATGGCAACGTAGCGGGCCACGAACCCGAGGCCCTGGAAGAACTCCGTGGCTGCGCCGGAGAGGACGCCGCCGACAGCCAGGCTGACGATGGCGCCGACCGCGAGGGCGCCGCCGATGGAGGTGACGAGCACCCTGCCCCACCGGGTCTGGGCCTGCTGGTCGTCGGTGTCTAGGGTGAGCAAGGCCAGGCCCGTCAGGGAGGAGGCGAAGAAGGGGAAAGCGACGATGCCGACGTCCAGTCCGACGTCGTAGCCGACGTCAATGAGCGCGGCCAGCACGAGGATGATGAGGCCCATGCGGAACCACAACCGCAGGGCGCCCTCAGGGTCCGTTGTGATGCCCAGGCGGGCGCCGCGCCACCAAACGAAGAGGGCGAGGGCGAAGGCGAGGCCCAGGCGGGCGGTTTCTTCCGGCCCTTCCGCTCGGTCCCGGAAGCGGAACGGCCAGTCGCCATCGTACTGGAGCGCGATGACGACATACAGAAGGGCGAGTCCTGTCGTCAGCCCGATGAGCTGGACCTGCCGCGGGGACAGGGCGCTGACGCTGAGCACGCGGACCAGACCGGCGGACACAAAGAGCAGGCCGAGCAGGCTTGGCCACCACAGGACCGCTCCGTCACGCTGGGTCATTGCTCCCAGGATGCCGCTGATGAGGAAAAGCCAGCAGCTCTGCGAGAGGATGAGGGCGAGAAAAACGCCGCCGTTACGCCATCGGGACATTTCTGGCCTCCAGATGGGTCCGCTCAGCGGTGGCGCTTTCGGCAGCCCCTTGTTCGTTTCCCTCCTCAAAGAGCCTGGCGCCCCGGCTCTCCAACCCTTCCAAGTAGGGCGCCTGCCCGGAGGCCTCCAGCTCTGCGAGATGCTCGGCCAGGTTCACCAGGCGGACACCACCTGGCAGGTTCTCTGGCTCCCACGCGGCCACCCACAGCACAACGGGGGCGCGCCGCATCCGGGCGAGCAGCTCCAACGCCTGGGAGAGCTCGGGCGTCATGAAACCGGTGATGAGCACGAGAGTGGTGCCGGCGGGCAGCCGCCTGGCCTGGGTCAGCAGTTCCTCTTCTATCCTGCCCGCCAGGAACGGTCCGACCATGGCCAGCGTCTCCTGGATGAGCGCGTGCTGATGGGCGTGGCGGCCCGGTGGGACTCGCATGGGGTGTTCAACCAAGACGGACTTGCTGTTGGTGTACACCGCCAGGGGCTGGCCGTCCAGGGCGAGCCGTTCGGTAATGGAAGCGGCTACCGCCACGGCCCGCTCCAGGTGCAGGGCAACGACGCCTCCGTAGCTCACGCCCACAGTGTCGCAGTTGATGAACAGAGCGGTGAGGTTTGAGGCGCCGGGCTCGAACTGCTTCACCAGCAGGGTGTTGCGGTGCGCGGAGGCCTTCCAGTCAATGTGCTTGGGAGGGTCTCCCGGCTGGTACTCCCGTACTCCTGCGGGCCGGGATGGGTCCGCGTGGAGGTGCAGCGCGCTGCCACGCTCCTCACCGACGGGGCGCCGGGCATCCAGGGAAAGCTCCGGGAGTGGGATGGTGGACGGGAAGACCAACAGCGACTCCTGGTCTGGGAGGTGAACCGTGCGAAGGAAGATGCCGAACAGGTCGCTGGTCTGGAGCTCCGCTGGGCCTATCCGGTAGATGCCCCGCCGCTTGACGCACATGGTGTAGGTCCAGCGGACCCGCTCGTACGGGCCGATGGAGGTGCTTCTGCTGAAGCGGAGGACGTCGCCGCGAAGGATGACCCGGAGCTTGTGGCCGCCCAGCTCCACCTCGGCGGGGAACGTGTCCACCACGCGCACGCGGGCTAGGGGGATGCGCTTGCGATTGGTGATAGCCATTCGCACGGTGAGTTCCTCGCCCGGGAACGCCCGGTGCTGGGAAAGGGTGCGGGAGTAGGAGAGGCGCTCCACCGCGAGGCGGCTCCACAGCCAGGCGCCCGCGCAGAGCGCGACGCCAATGCCGCCGATGGTGACCATCACCTCGTTGCGGACGGCAAAGCCTATCCCTAGGAGAATGACGAAGAGGTAGACCCAAAGCTCGCCGAGCATGGGCAGCCTACACGGGCTCTACCGGCACCGGCTCGGTGCGGAGGACGTCGGAGACGACCAGCTCGGCGATCTGTCCGCGTAGACGCGCCTGGGGTGTGAGGACGAGCCGGTGGGCCAGGGCGGGCTCGGCCAAAGCCTTGACGTCGTCGGGCAGGACGTAGTCGCGGCCACGGACAGCGGCAAGCGCCTGCCCGCCGCGGTAGAGCGCAAGAGCCGCGCGGGGGCTTGCGCCAAGCTCTACCTGGTTGTGGCGGCGCGTGGCCTGCACCAGGCGGACCATGTACGTCCTAAGCGATTCGTCCACGCGGACTTCGGCTACAGCGGCTTGCGCCGCCCGGAGTTCCTCCACGCTCACGACGGGCGTGAGGGTGGAGGCGGCGTGGTTGCGCTGGACGCGCAGCAGGATTTCACCCTCCTCCTGCGCGGAGGGGTACCCAAGCTTGATGCGGAGCATGAACCGGTCCAGCTGGGCTTCTGGCAACGGGAAGGTGCCCTCCAGCTCTACCGGGTTCTGTGTGGCCAGGACCAGGAAGGGCCATGGGAGGACGTGTGTCACCCCGTCAATGGTGACCTGGCGCTCCTGCATCGCCTCCAGCAGCGCGGACTGTGTGCGCGGCGTAGCGCGGTTGATCTCGTCTGCGAGCAGCACCTGGGTGAAGATGGGGCCCTGATGGAACTCAAAACTGTGGGTCTGCTGGTTGAAGATGCTCACCCCTAGGACGTCGGCTGGGGTGAGGTCGGGCGTGCTCTGGAGCCGCCGGAAGGTGCAGCCTAGGGAAGCGGCAAGCGCCTTGGCAAGGGTCGTCTTGCCGATGCCCGGGACGTCCTGGATGAGCAGGTGGCCGTCGCAGAGGAGGGCCACGAGCGCAAGGTCAACGGCGGCGTTCTTCCCCACCAGGATGCGGGCGATATTGGCTCGCAACTGGTCCGCGAGGTGCTGGACTGGGGCCAGGGTGCTGGGCGCGCTGGGCGACGTCATAGTTCACCTCCTTGGCGGACGGTCTTGCGAAAGGCCTGGTTCCGGGTGTGGCGTGGAGGAGGAAGGACCTACTTGCTGGCGCGTCTGGCCCACCCGGGATTGGACCAGCTTGAGCAGGCGCGCGGTGCGCTCGTTTCGCTCGTCCTTGATATGCCACCGCGCGCGAGCGGCGCTTGAGAGCTCGTCGCTCTGGATTTGCCACACGGCCTTCCGGTTGAGGACCGCGTAGGTAAGGGAAACGACTCCCGCGATGAGGAGGATGTAGCGAATGGCGCCGCTGCCGGCAGGGTCAACCAGGCCGAGCGCCAGCACCAGCAGGCTGGTCACGACCAGGCGGAAGTTGGAGTCGACCTTGGCGCGGATGCCCTGGACCTGACGGTATTCCAGCGATTCGGCCTTGGGACCGGTCATCGGGTGCGGTTCGTAGCGCAGAATACGCCGGTCGGTGGCATAGAAGAAGCCCGACGAAGCAAGGACGACTTCCCCCTCTTCCAGGTGCTGCTCGACTGGCATGGTTTCCCCCCCCCCGCTCGCCAACAGTACGAACCCCAGTGGCCGCCGGATGATGATAGCACGACGCAGGGGCATGTTGTGCGGGCCAGGGTTGGACATGGGGGTGGGGCGCTGACTGACCAAAAACCAGCGTAGTGGGTCACTTTGCCGTTGCAAACCCCTCTCACTATCGGTTAGCCTGACCGAGATTGGCGAGCCCGAAGGGACTCGTCCACTCCGGAAAGCATACGAGTTCCGCGTTGACACCTTCCGGCGTCACCAGGTACACTAGCTATCTGCGATCAAGCAGGCCCGCAATGCCAAACAGAGGTGAGCGACGGTGGCAGTCCAAGCAGTGGTAGCGACAGGCGGCAAGCAGTACCGGGTCAAGCAGGGCGACGTGCTTGACGTGGAACTGCTGCCCGCCCAGCCGGGAGCGCAGGTCACGCTTGATGACGTGCGGCTCATCACGGCGGACGACGGCCGCGTGACGGCGGACCGCGCGACGCTGGCAAGCGCTAAGGTGGTCGCCGAGGTTGAGGGGGTCGTGAAAGGCCCCAAAGTGGTGATCGGCAGGTTCCACGCCAAAACGCACTTCCGGCGCAAGACAGGGCACCGGCAGCAGTACACCCGGTTGCGCATCAAAGAGGTGGTGACGGGGGAGGCGGTGACAGGGCAGCAGGCCCCTCGCCAGCGCGGCGAGACGCAGAAGGCGGGATAGATGGCGCACAAGAAGAGCGGAGGCTCCGTACGCAACGGCCGGGACAGCCACGGTCAACGGCTGGGCGTCAAGCGGTTTGACGGCCAGTACGTGTTGCCCGGTACGGTGCTGGTACGCCAGCGCGGGACCCGCGTCCACCCTGGAACCAACGTGGGCATGGGGCGTGACTACACACTCTTTGCGCTGGTGGAGGGGACCGTCAAGTTCAGGCATGTCACCAGAGAGCGGACAGCCGCCTCGGTCGTCGCGGCAGCAGCGAACGGCGCATCATGAAGACGGGGATTCATCCCACGTGGTACCCACAAGCCAGCGTGACGTGCCAGTGCGGCAATGCGTTCACGCTGGGCTCTACGAAGGCGGAACTGCGCGTGGAGATCTGCGGCCGGTGCCACCCGCACTACACGGGCGAGCACCGAGGACTCATTGATACCGAGGGCCGAGTGGAACGGCTGAAGCGAAAGTACAAACTGAAGTAGCAAGCCGTCCAGAAAGGCGCTCGGGGTGAGAGAGGCTCTCACCCCGTTTTTGTTTCAGGCGCTAAGCTACGTGTACGAGGCACAGGGTTGGCATTCTGAGCGCAGCAGAGAATCAGTAACCGCTAGGCTGCGTGGACGAGGCACAAGGGAGAAGATGGCTGAGCAGCGGGCTAGCTATGGCGGGCAGGCCGTGCTGGAAGGGGTGCTTATCCGGGGGCGCCGCTGTTTGTCCCTGGCCGTCCGGCTGGGCAACGGCAACGTCCACACAGAGCTTCTTCCGTTTAACCCGGAGTGGGCCGCGGGCTGGAGGCGCTTCCCCATCGCGCGTGGCGCCCTGGTCCTCTGGGAGACGCTAAGCCTTGGCCTTCGGGCGCTCAACCGCTCGGGAGAGCTGGCCCTTCGCTACGCGGAAGGCGCAGAGAAACACGCCGACGAAGGCGTAGGGAAGGGCGCTCTCGGCGTTGCCATCGCGCTCGCACTCGTTATCGGCGTCGGCTTCTTCTTCCTGCTGCCGCACTTCCTCATCCGTTCACTGGACTCCCAGATCAGCTCTTCGCTACTTAGCAACGTTCTGGAGGGGGTGCTGCGGCTCGCGCTGCTGCTGGGGTACCTCGTGGGCATTGGGCGGCTCAAGGACGTGCAGCGGCTTTTTCAATACCACGGCGCAGAGCACATGGTCCTCCACGCGCAGGAGCACAGGGAGCCGCTGGAGCCCGAGCGGGTAGCGGTCTACCCGACGGCCCACCCCCGTTGCGGGACGGCGTTTCTGCTGTTCGTGGCGGTGGTGTCGGTCATTGTTTTCAGCTTTCTAGGCAGGCCCGATCTGTGGCTCAGCATCCTGTCCAGGATCGCGCTCATCCCGGTGATTGCCGGCGTGAGCTACGAGCTGCTCCGCTTGGGGGGCCGCAACGCCGAGCGGGGATGGATGCGGCCGCTGGTGCTGCCTGGCCTGGCGTTGCAGCGGCTCACCACGCGCCAGCCGGACCGGGGGCAGCTTGAGGTCGCCATCGCGGCGCTGTCGCAAGCGATCCAGGCAGACCAAGCGGCGCAAGGAGAACGGCCAGCGGGCCGCTGAAAGAGGGGGAACGATGGCAGACGCGGTGAAGGTGCTCAAGGATGGGTCCGTGACGAGTGCCAAGGGCTTCGTCGCAGGGGCGACGTACGCGGGCCTGAAGGCGCCGAAGGAGGGACAGCTGGACCTGGGGATCCTGCTCTCGCGCCAAGCGACGGCGACGGCGGGCACGTTTACGACGAACCTGGTCAAGTCGCCCTCGGTGGTGCTGAGCCAGCGCCACCTTGCGGGAGGCCGTGCGCACGGCGTTATCGCGAACAGCGGCTGCGCCAATTGCTGCGTCGGAGAGCAGGGCCTTCGCGATGCGGAGGAGACGACGCGCCTTGCGGGGATGCACCTGAGTCTTCAACCGCAGGAGCTGTTCATCTGCAGCACCGGGCTGATCGGCGCGGAGCTCCCCATGGCGCTGATTCGCGCCGCCGTCCCGAAGATAGAGCTCTCCCCCGCCGGCGGTCACGACTTTGCCAAGGCGATCCTGACGACCGATAAGGCGCCGAAGGAGTTTGCGGTCTCCTTTGAGATGGACGGCGCGACGGCGGTGTTGGGCGGGTGCGTGAAGGGCGCCGGCATGATCCACCCGCAGATGGCGACCATGCTGTGCTTCCTCACGACGGACGCGGCGGTTGACCCCGCGTATCTGCAAGAGGTGTTGCGCGAGGTTGTGGATGGCACGCTCAACATGATTAGCGTGGACGGCGATACCAGCACGAACGACACGGTGCTGCTCTTCGCCAACAGCGCTTCGGGTAGCCCCGTCATCCGCCGGGACACGCCCCACGCCGCGCGATTCAAGGAGGTGCTGCACCGCGTTTGCGCCCACCTGGCCCACGAGATCGTTCGGGACGGGGAGGGGGCTTCCAAGGTGATCGAGGTCACGGTGGATGGCGCGCGGAGTCTGGACGAGGCCCGGCTGGCCGCCCGGTCCGTTTCCAGCTCGCTGCTGGTGAAGGCGGCGGTGCACGGCAACGACCCCAACTGGGGGCGCGTGATGATGGCGCTGGGGAAGAGCGGCGCTTATCTGGAGGAGGCGAAGGTAGCCCTCTTCCTCAACGACGTGTGCCTCATGGAGCACGGGATGCCCATCCCATTTTTCCGCGAGGCCGTGGTGGCGACTATGCGGCGCCCAACCGTCCGCTTCCGAGTCCAACTGCAGGTCGGCAACGCCGCGGCGACGGCCTGGGGCTGCGATATCAGTGCCGAGTACGTGCACTTCAACAGCGCTTATGTCACGTAGGGGAAACGCAAGGACTCAACCATGGTGAGAAGAGCGTTCCATCAGATTGCCAAGGAGCAAACGCGCGCAACGCGGGATGGTCGCACGCTGGCCGTCCGGCAGGCGGAGGAGCGCGATATCCCCGCAATCATGGAGGTATTTAACCAGGGAGTGGAAGACGGCGTGGCAACGTTCGATCTTGTCCACTCTCAGGAGCAGACCGGGGCGTGGTTTCTTGGCCACGGCCCCCTTGAACCCATCCTGATCGTGGAGAGCGACGGGCTCCTGGTGGGATGGGCCTCGCTTAGCCGGTACAGCCCGCGGATGTGCTACGATACCGTCAAAGAGCTGTCCGTGTACGTGCGGCGGGAATGGCGGCAGAAGGGAGTGGGGAGCGCTCTGGTTGGGCGGCTTCTCCGACGCGGTGCGGAGCTTGGCCTCCATAAGGTCGTGTTGTTCGTTTCCCCCCTCAACCGTCAGGCGCTAAACCTGTACCGCCGCCACGAGTTCCGCAAGGTGGGGGTGTTCCACCGCCACGGAGTCCGCAACGGTGTATGGCTGGACATCATCGCGATGGAGCGGTTCCTTGATGAGCGGTAAGGGCGGGAGCGCGGCCCTTCGTCGGGGGTGCTCCAGGCCGGGTGTCCGGGGAGCCGCATGAGCAGGAACGCGGCGCTGAAGCCGGTGGTTGTGAAGATAGGTGGCAGCACCCTTGGCAACAACGATACGGCGTTCCAGGACATTGCCGCGTTGCAGCGTCAGGGAACGCCGGTCGTGGTCGTCCACGGAGGAGGCAAGGTTATCAGCGAATGGCAGGCGCGCTCCGGGACACAAGCGAGGTTTGTGCGAGGATTGCGCGTGACGGATGCCGCCGCCTTAGACGTGGTGGTGGCGGTCTTGTGCGGCCTGGTGAACAAACAGCTGGTGATGGCGCTGCACACGGCGGGCGTCCAGGCGCTGGGCATGAGCGGCGCCGATGCCGGGTTGCTTCAGGGCAGGCCTCTTGACCCTGAACTGGGGTACGTCGGGGAGATCACGAGGGTTGACCCACGACCGCTTGAGGAGTTGCTGGTGCTTGGTTACGTCCCAGTGGTGGCCCCGGTGGCGCTGCACATGAACGAAGGCGGGCCGATGGGGTTTTTGAACGTGAACGCCGACACGGCGGCCGGCGCCATTGCCGAAGCACTTAGCGCAACGTGCCTGCTGTTCTTGACCGATGCGCAGGGGGTCCTTGACGGGAGCGGGCGGCTTCTTGGGCGCCTCCGCCCGGCAGAAGCACAGGAGCTGGTCAGGTCCGGCGTTGCCACCGCGGGGATGGTCCCCAAACTTGAGGCATGCTTGAGGGTGCTGTCCACAGCGCGGCGGGCCCACATTCTGGACGGGCGGGCCCCCCACGCGCTTCTGGACGCCGTGAGCGGCAAGCCTTCCGGCACGCTGGTAGAGAAGGGGTAGTATGGCGCAGCCGACCGGCCCCCGCAACGGAGCGTCCCACGACCTTGCTTTTCCGGCGAGGTGGCGGCCTCTTGTCTTCGTGGCGGTCGTTCTCGCGGCGATCATCGTCCTCATCATGCTCTTTGCCTGGCTGCGGCAGGTCTGGACCGACCTGCTGTGGTTTGACAGCCTTGGTTACCAGAAGGTCTTCCGCACCATCCTGTTGACCAAAATCTGGCTTTTCTTCGTCAGTGCGGGCAGCTTTGCCCTACTGGCTACGGCCAACGTGCTTCTGGTCTACCGGTATAGCCGCGGTCCGCAGCTAGAGGCGGTCCCGCCTGGCACGCTCCGGTTGCTCAGGTGGGCGGTGTTGGGCGGAGTGGTGTTCATCATCCTGATCGCGTCCCTGATGTTTGGGGTGGCGACGGCATCCCGGTGGGAGATAGTGCTGAGCTTTGCGAACAGTACCTCCTTTGGAGCGGTTGACCCGCAGTTCGGTAAGGACGCGAGCTTCTACGTCTTTCACCTTCCGCTGTTCCATTTCCTTAACGGGTGGGTGGTGGGGGCGCTCATCGTCCTCATGCTTCTGAGCGGAGGTCTTTACGCGGCCCTGACCAGCCTGAGGGGAGCGGCCATCACCCTGGCCAACCCCCTGCGCATCCATCTCTCCTTTTTGGGCGTTGGCATCTTGGTGGCCTTCTTTTTCAGCTACTGGCTGAGCATTTATGACCTGTCTTTTTCCAACCGCGGCGCCGTTTTTGGCGCCTCCTACGCCGACGTGAACGCCCGCGTCTTCGCCGACCGGGTGCTAATGGCGGTCGTGCTTGGGGGTGTAGTCCTGCTGTTGTATAACGCTTTCCTGGTCAAAGGGCTGCGGCTGATCGGCGGCGTGATCGGGCTGTGGATCGGCGCAGTGCTGCTGGTGGGGCTGATCTACCCCGCGTTGGTGCAGCGCTTTCAGGTCCAGCCCAATGAGCTGGACAAGGAGCGGCCGTACATTGAGCGGAACATCGCCGCGACGAGGCAGGCTTTTGGCCTCGCCGGCATCCAGGAGTCGATCTTTCCGCTGCACGAGGACGGCTTGACCGAGGAGCTCGTGGCCGGGAACCCTGAGATCTTTTCCAACCTGCGCTTGTGGGACCACCGACCGCTCAAGGACGTGCTCAACCAGGTGCAGTTCATCCGGCTCTACTACGATTTTCATGACGTAGATGTGGACCGGTATAGCATCAAGGGCGAGTATCGCCAGGTCATGCTTGGGGTGCGGGAGCTGAGTCCCGACAAGCTTCCAGTAGATGCGCAGCGGTGGGTCAACCGCCGGCTGCAGTTTACCCATGGCCAGGGTATCGCGATGGCGCCGGTGACCGAGTTCACGACAGAGGGACGCCCCGTGTTTTTTATCAAGGACGTTCCTCCGGTGGGCGTCATCCCGATTGAGCAGCCAGCTGTTTACTTCGGTGAGACGAACTCGCAGTACGTGGTTGTCAACTCTAAGTTGCCGGAGTTTGACTACCCCACCGAGACGGAGATCCCCGTCTATACCAGCTATGAGGGAAAGGGAGGAGTGAGGCTCGGCGGTTTTTGGCGGCGCCTAGCGTACGCGTGGCAGTTCCGCGACATCAACATCCTGATCAGCGGCCAGCTAACCGAAGACAGCCGCATCATGTACCGGCGTACCGTACAGGAGGGGATTAGCGCGGTAGCGCCGTTCTTGCGGCTTGACCAAGACCCCTATATCGTCGTCGCCGACGGAGGGCTGTTCTGGATCCAGGATGCCTACACCGTGACTGGCCGCTATCCCTACTCGCAGCGCACGGCGGCTGGGTTCAATTACATCCGCAACAGCGTGAAGGTGGTCGTGGACGCCTACGACGGCACGCAGACGTACTACGTGGCCCAGCCTGATGACCCCCTGGTCCAGACCTACCAGAAGATCTTTCCGGGTTTGTTCCAGCCGCTGAGCGATATGCCGGCGTCGCTCAGCACGCACCTCCGCTATCCCGAAGACCTGTTCAGCGTCCAGGCGGAGAAATACTTGACCTATCACATGCGGGACCCCACGGTGTTCTTCAACAAAGAGGACCAGTGGAGCGTTCCGAACGAGCTCTACTTTGACGCGCCACGAGTGATGGACCCGTACTACCTCATCATGAAGTTGCCCGGCGAAAGCGCTGAGGAGTTTGTGATGCTCCTGCCATTCACGCCGAATAACCGGCCGAACTTGGTGGCATGGATGGCGGCGCGCATGGACGGGGAGCACTACGGGAAGCTGGTTGCCTACACGTTCCCGAAGGACCGCCAGGTGGATGGCCCGGAGCAGGTTGAAGCCAGAATTGACAACGACCCTGCGATCCGCCGGGAGCTCGCGCTGTATCGGCAAGGCGGAGCGCGCGTGCTCCGCGGGAACTTACTGGTCATCCCTGTGGACGACAAGCTCCTGTACGTGGAGCCGTTGTTCCTCCAGCCGGCGTCGCTGCCCTTCCCGGTGCTGACCCGTGTGATCATGGTGGACGGCGTGAGGGTGACGATGCAGGAATCTGTGGATGCGGCGATTACGGCGCTCTTGGAGAGGGGGGCGCCACCAGGCGGTGCGAGGCCGCCCGCGGCCTCCGACAAGCAGCCAGAGGGCGCCGTTCCTGTGGAAAGCGGCGGTAGTCTGCCATTCAGCACTCCACCCAGCCTTCAGGACAGTCTGCGAGAGGCGAACCAGGCGCTGGAGGCATTTAGGCAACAGCTCCAGAAGCTGGAGGAATCGCTGCAGCAGATCGAACGCCAATTGGGAGAGAGCAGATGACGACCGACTGGATTGCCCTGGAAAAGAAACTCTACATGGGCAGTCGCCGGCAACCCATCGTGATCGTGCGGGGCGAGGGAACGCGCGTCTGGGACGAGCATGGGCGCGAGTACCTGGACTTCACTGCCGGCTGGGCGGTCAACAGCCTCGGCCACTGCCATCCGGCCGTCGTGAAGGCGATTCAGGAGCAGGCAGCCACCCTGACGCAGACCTCCAACCAGTTCTACACCATCCCGCAGCTCAAGCTGGCGGAGCTGCTGGTGAAGCACACGGGACTCGACCGGATCTTCTTCGGGAACAGCGGGGCTGAGGCCAACGAGGGGGCGGTCAAGCTGGCCCGCAAGTACGGCAAGCAGCACCGGAACGGGGCGTACGAGGTCATTAGCGCCAACAACTCCTTCCACGGCCGGACGCTGGCGATGGTCGCCGCCACAGGGAACCCGCACTACCAGGAGTCGTTCGTGCCGATGCCGGAGGGCTTTCTCCAGGTGCCGTTCAACGACATTGAGGCGATCAAGCTCGCCACCACGCCAAAGACGTGCGCCGTGTTGCTGGAGCCGGTCCAGGGCGAGGGCGGAGTGAACATCCCGTCGCAGGACTACTTGCGCCAGGTGCGGCAGTGGTGCGACCAGCAGGGGCTGCTGCTCATCTTGGACGAGGTGCAGACGGGGATGGGCCGCCTGGGCACGCTGTTCGGCTTCCAGGCCTTCGGGGTGAAGCCGGACGTGCTGACGCTGGCGAAAGGGCTTGGCGGCGGTGTGCCCATTGGGGCGTTCCTGGCGCAGGAGCGGTGCGCGGTGCTGGTGCCCGGGGACCACGGCACCACGTTGGGGGGGAACCCCCTGATATGTGCGGCGGCGCTGGCTGCCAGCTCGTGGCTCATTGAACATAACGTGCCGGACCATGCGCGGCGCATGGGCGAACGGTTGATGAACGGCCTCAAAGCCGTCCAGCGGCGCTTCCCGAAGGAGATCAAGGATGTCCGCGGGATGGGCTTGCTGCAGGCTGTGGAGACTCACCGGGAGCTTTCCAGCGCCATCGTGTCCGCGTCCAACGCCGAGGCTCTTTTGCTCAACCCGACCAGGCCTACCATTGTCCGCTTCATGCCGCCGCTCACGGTGACCGAGCAGGAGGTGGACACCGCTCTGGTCAGGTTTGAGCGCGCCTTCGCTAAGGCCGTGGCGGCGTAAGGAGGACGACATGGCTGCCGCTCAGAGGAAGCCCCGCATTGTCCTCGCGTACAGCGGCGGCCTGGACACCACCGTCGCTATCCCGTGGCTCAAAGAGCAGTTTGACGCCGACGTCATCACGCTGACCGTGGACGTGGGACAGCCACAAGACATGGAGGAGGCCCGCCGCCGCGCGGTGGCCATCGGCGCCAAGAAGGCGTTGGTGGTGGACGGACGCGAGGTCTTCCTGCGTGAGTTTGTCTGGCCCGCGTTCAAGGCCGGAGCGGTGTACGAGGGCGTGTACCCGCTGGCCACGGCGCTCTCACGCCCGCTCATCGCACGCTGCCTGGCGGAGGCCGCCCAGAAGGAGGGCGCTTTCGCCGTGGCGCACGGTTGCACCGGCAAGGGGAACGACCAGGTGCGTATTGAGCTGGGCATCATGGCGCTTGCGCCCGATGTGAAGGTCATCGCGCCCGCCCGCGAGTGGGGCATGAGCCGCGAGGAGGAGGTGGAGTACCTGCGTCAGCGGAAGCTCCCCACCCCGCCGCCCAAGACGACTAAGTACTCCATTGACGAGAACCTCTGGGGGCGCTCCGTTGAGGCGGGCCCGCTGGAAGACCCGTGGAACGAGCCGCCGGAGGAGGCGTACGCCTGGACCGCCTCGGCGGCCAAGACGCCAGCGGAGCCTGCCTACCTGGAGTTGGAGTTCACCGAGGGCGTGCTCGCCTCCATCAGCGGCGAGACGGCCGACCCCATCGGGTTGGTGGAGCACCTGAACACGCTCGCGGGCCGGCACGGTGTGGGCCGCATTGACCACCTGGAGGACCGGCTGGTGGGGATCAAGTCGCGGGAGGTGTACGAGGCGCCCGCGGCGGTGGTGCTGCACAAGGCGAGAGCAGCCCTGGAGGCGATGACGTTGACCAAGGAGCAGCTGCGCTTCCGGGACCTGGTGGCGCAGCAGTACGCCGACCTGGTGTACAACGGCCAGTGGTTCTCGGCGCATCGGCAGGACCTGGACGCGTACGCGGGCAGCCTGATGCAGTACGTTTCCGGCACCGTGCGGGTGAGACTGCATCGCGGGAATGCCACCGTGGTGGGGCGCAAGTCGCCGCACGCGCTCTACTCATACCAGCTCGCGACGTACGACAAGGCGGACACGTTTGACCACAAGGCCTCCGGCGGGTTCATCCAGGTGTACGGCCTGCCCATCAAGACGCAGAACCGACGGAAGCGGGCAGGGCGCAGCCCTTGACCCTTCACGCCGAAGGAAGGTGGTTTTCAGGCACAAATGGGTCTCGGCAGAAAGGCGCATAGTGAGGGTATAGGTGCCGCTGTGATTGTTCGGCAGTTCACCGTTGAAATTACCGATTGTGAACCCCAGCTTTGGATAGACATTGAGCCCGGATGGTAAAACGGTTGTGACCAAAAAGCAGCAAGAGCCCTCCGGTCCCGAGCCGTCCGCTGTCCACTCGTACACCGTCTCACTGCACTACGACCGGCGGCTGTACCGGCAGGACATCGCCGGCTCCATCGCGCACGCCCGCATGCTGGCGCGGCAGGGCATCATGACCGACAAAGACGCCGAGTTGATCGGCATGGGGCTGGTGGCCATCCGTGAGGAGATTGAGCGGGGCGAGTTCCCCTGGCGCGACGAGCTGGAAGACCTGCACATGAACGTTGAGGCCCGCCTGCACGAGCGGATCGGGGAGGTGGCGGGCAAGCTGCACACGGGCCGATCCCGCAACGATCAGGTGGCCACCGCCATGCGGTTGTACGCCAAGGAGGCGTGCGACAAGACGCTGGCGGGCATCAGGGCGCTTCAGGGGGCGCTGCTCAAGCAGGCGGAGGCGAACCTCACGACGGTGTTGCCCGGCTACACGCACCTCCAGCGGGCGCAGCCGGTGCTGTTGGCACACCACCTGCTGGCGTACTTCCACATGCTGGAGCGGGACGCGGAGCGTTTCCGCGAGACTCGCCGCCGCGCCGACGTGATGCCGCTAGGGAGCGCGGCCCTGGCAGGGGCCGCCTACCCGCTGGACCGGCGATGGATGGCCAAGGAGCTCGGCTTCTCAGCGATCTCCAAGAACAGCATGGACGCCATCTCCGATAGGGATTTCCTGCTGGACTACCAGGCCGCTGCTGCCATCGGCATGATGCACCTGTCCCGCCTCGCGGAGGAGCTGGTGCTCTGGTCCAGCGAGGAGTTTGGGTTCGTGCGGCTGGCGGACGCGTTCACCACCGGCAGCAGCATCATGCCGCAGAAGCGCAACCCGGACTTTGCGGAGTTGGCGCGCGGCAAGACGGGCCGTGTGTACGGCCACTTGGTGGGGCTGCTGACGGTGCTCAAGGGGCTGCCCCTCACGTACAACCGCGACCTCCAGGAGGACAAGGAGGGCTTCTTTGACACTGCGGACACGCTCCAGGCCACGCTGGAGGTGTTCGCTCCCATGATAGAGAGCATGACCGTGCGCGCGGAGCGGATGCGGCAGGCGACCGAGGCCGGGTACATGCTGGCGACCGACCTGGCAGACTACCTGGCGCGGCGCGGCGTGCCCTTCCGCAAGGCGCACGGCATCGTGGCGGAGCTGACGAAGTACGCGGCTGCCACAGGTAAGACCTACCAACAGCTAAGCCTTGAAGAGTACAAAAAGTTCTCCCCGGACTTCGCCGCCGACGTGCTGGAGATTACGGAAGAGCGGTCGCTGGCGGCGCGGGACGTGCCAGGCGGCACCGCACCGGAGCGCGTCGCCCAGGCGCTGGCGGAGGCCCGCAAGCTCCTTGAGGCCGCTGATGGCCCGTAGCAAGGCGGTCGCTGGAAACCGGAAGGTGCGGTACAAGCTCGCGCCGTCCATCCTGTCGGCGGACTTCTCGCGCCTGGGCGAGCAGATCGCGGAGGCGGAAGCGGCGGGCGCCGACTACATCCACGTGGACGTGATGGACGGCCACTTCGTCCCCAACATCACCTTCGGGCCGCTCGTGATCGAGTCTATCCGCCCGCGCACCAAGCTGCCGCTGGACGTGCACCTGATGATTGACGCGCCGGACCGCTACGTGGCCCAGTTCGCCAAGGCGGGCGCGGACATCATCACGGTCCACGCGGAGGCGTGCGCGCACCTGCACCGCACAGTGCAACTCATCAAGGAGCAGCGGGCGCGCGCGGGCGTAGCGCTGAACCCCGCGACGCCGCTGAGTGCCGTTGAAGAGGTGCTGGACGAGCTTGACCTTGTGCTGGTGATGACGGTGAACCCCGGCTTCGGCGCGCAGAACATGATCCCCAGCGGGCTGGACAAGATACGGCGGATGCGGTCACTGCTGGACGCGCGTGGCGCGAAGGCGGAGCTGGAGGTGGACGGGGGCGTCAACGCGCAGACCATCGCGCAGGTGGCGCGGGCCGGGGCCAGGGTGCTGGTGGCCGGCTCGGCGGTGTTCTTGTCGCCGGACGGCGTGGCGAAAGCGGTCCAGCGGTTGCGGCAGGCGCTAAAGGACGCATAGGAAGCGCGGCCTCCGTGAAGTCCCCCGTGTTGGCGGCAGCGGTTTGCAGCGTGCTCCATCCCTGCTTGGCGCTTGACCCGCCTTCGGCGCGCTCCGTACAATAGGGGGGCACGAGCGGAAGTAGTTCAGCGGTAGAACGCCTCCTTGCCAAGGAGGAGGTCGGGGGTTCGAATCCCCTCTTCCGCTCCATTCCTTTGCTTTCCCTCTTGTTCTGTGGCGTGCCGAAGTGGCGGAACGGTAGACGCGACGGTCTCAAAAACCGTTGAGGGCAACCTCATGTGGGTTCGACTCCCTCCTTCGGCACCACCGGCCTCTCCTGCGCCCTAGCCGCCCGTAGGGGCATGCTACACTGGGAGCGTTATGCGTCCGTCGCTTGACGACCGAGAGCTTTACGAGCGGCTGGACCCGTCCGGCATGCGGGGACAGCTTGAGGGTATGGCCGTCCAGTGGCGTGAAGCCGCGCGCGCGACGGCCTCACTGGCGCTCCCCGCCAGGCTGCGCCGTTCCGATATTGTCCTGATCGCCGGGATGGGCACCTCTGCGGTAGCGGGCGAGATGGCGGCAGACCTGGCCCAGCACCTAGGCGCCGCCAAGCAGATCGTCGTCTGGCGGGACTACGGCTTGCCCGCTTGGGCCAACCGCGAGGCGCTGGTGGTGGCGTGCAGCCAGTCGGGGGTGACGGCGGAGCCCATTTCGGCTTTTGAGGCCGCGCTTGAACGGGGCGCCGGAACTGTTGTGGTGTCTGGCGGCGGGGAGCTGGCCGACCGAGCCAGGGAAGAAAGGGTCCCTGTAGTGCCCATCACGTCGGCGTGGGGGGGCAGGCACTCGTTGGGGCCCACACTGGTCGCTCTGCTCAACGTGCTCCGGGAGGCAGGGGTGCTCACAGAGTTAAGCGAGCAGATAGAAGAGGCGGGATGGCTGCTGGAGCTCCAGGCGGAGCGGTACGCGCCCGCGCGGCCTGAGGCGGAGAACCCCGCGAAAGCGCTGGCGAGGCGCATGTGGGGCCGGTTCCCCGTAGTGTACGCCGCCGGGCTGCTGGCCGGGGTCGCGCGGCGGTGGAAGTACGACGTCAATGAGAACGCGAAAGCCTGGGCGCTGGCCGAGGTTTTGCCGGAGCTCCAGCACAACTCCATCGTTGGGTACGAGAACCCGAGGCAGCTCCGCAAGGACGCCCACGTGTCCGTTCTCTCATCGTCGCACCTCTCCGAGGCGCTCCGTCAGCGGGTGGATCTGACGGAGGAGCTGCTGGCGGGCGCGGGCGTCAGTTACGAGCGGGTGGATGCGGATACGGAGCGGGTGGGGGCAAGCGGCCTTGGGCCTCTCGCTCACCAGGTGGGGATGGTCTGCCTGGGGAGCTGGGCGGCATACTACCTGGCGCTGCTGTACGGGGTTGACCCGGTGCCGGTGGCGGCGCTGCAAACGGTGAGACAGCGGGTGAAGGCTGAGCGAAAGGGGCCGACGGGACGCCTGGCGGGACTGTCCTAAGGTCCCACGTTGGCCGGTGGTGCAGTGGTAGCACAGGGGACTTTGGATCCCCTAACCCTGGTTCGAATCCAGGCCGGCCAGCCAATCCCTTGACCAGAAGGGGTGGCCACGTTTCAAGGTCCGTATTGCCATCGTGAATCTATTCAAAGAAGCGGACTCGTCCGCCACTTAGAAGGTGAGAATACTTGCTGCGAAAATTCTCTTGATCTAATGGCAGTAGCCCAGCCGCCGCTCGGACTTCATTGAAGACTTGTCGGTTTATTTCCATCCAGCCATCATGTGTCAGGCCAACTTTTTTGATCAGGTCATTAAGGCTCTGTGCCGCTCGGCTGATTGCCACACGCTCAGGTCCGTCAAGGCGCGTTGTGTCCACGGCCAAGGCTGGGTTCTGTACCCACGAAGTAAACCCCTCGTATTGCAAATCCGCCCTCTGTAGTATCAGATGGATCAGGGACGCGACCTCGTCGTAGGGTTGCCTAATGTTTTCAGTTGCTAGTTGGCTCACCTGTCCATGCTGCTCTTTCATCGAACGAATTATTCCGATTTTTCTTTCCAGGGCGGGAATCACGTACTGAGAGACGAGAGCGGGACTGAAGAGGGTCGCCTGCGGCCGCCCGAATGCCTCACCCGAGGGCGGCAAGGCACCCGATGCCAAGGCAAAGGCGTCGTTGTAGAATTCCATGGGAAGCTGCTGGTAGGCAAGCATCTTCTGGGGGTGCCGGATAAGCAGTATTGCAGCGTCTTTTTCGGCTGTCCGTAGCGACTTAGAGAACCATGGCATCGAGAACCCTCCGGGCAACGAATGTGAGATTGCTCAGTCTTTCCCCCCAGGCTCCTCAGCCGAACGGCCACAGCGGAAAGATATCTGTAGACGAAGGCCCAAGTCAAGCGTGGCCAGGCTCTACTACTACGCGAAGGCTCAGTTCAAAAGTTCTTGATTCTATACAGGCCAGCCAGACACTCCCACCAGCACCCAGGGGCGCTGCGGTTCAGAATTGAGTGAGCGAGAGCGTGTTCCCGTCCGGGTCCTTGAACCAGGCGACCTTCGCGCCGCCCGGCGCCGTCCATACCCCCTCCCGGTCTTGGGGCAGGGACTCGTACCGCTGAAACGTGATCCCGCGTTGATTCAGTGCTCTCATCGTTTCACGGATGTCGGTCACTGCCCAGCACAGGACCGTGTGCTGCGCTGGCGATAGCTCTTGAACCTTTTGGAGGCGAAGCGTTACCCCGTTGGCGTCGAACACCACGGCAAAAGGCTCGTCGGCGACTAATCGGAGCCCGAGGGCCTGTTCATAAAACGCCTTCGCGCGGTCCGAGTCGCGGGTAGCCGCGAAGGCGATGAGCTTACTCGACCTCAGCATCACCCCTCCCATACAGGAACATTCGTCTGGACGGCGCTGCTTTCGCTTGGAGCTTGCGGCCACTATACTAGCTTCACTAGCTTCGGAGGTGGCGCGTGCTCTACTTCCTCATGGGACACCTGAGCAACGAAGGGCGGCAACGGCTGCTCGCGAACCCGGACATGTTCCTCGAGGTGTGCCGAGAGGTGAAGGTCGCTGGGACGCAGCTCCTAGCGCGGTACGCGGTCATAGGGCGGTACGACTTTATCGTGATGGCGGAGGCCACAACTCCGGAGGCGGTTGCGCGCCTCTCGCTTGAGCTGGGGGCGAGGGCCAAGGTGCACATTGAGACGCTGCTGGCGATCTCGGTGGGCATCCTGGGCGAGCCGTCGGAGCGGGTCATCCCGGAGTTCTTGGCGGCGGCAGAGGCACCGGAAGAGCGCTAACGAGACGATCGTTACGGCCTTCTTCTGAAGATGGCGAACGAGCTGGTGTACCCGTGCAGGTAGGTGGTGCCGGCAACCTGGCCAAACTCGCCGCTGCAGAAGAAGCCGCCCAGCGGGACGGAGCCCACCACGTTCCTGAACGTATCGGAGTCGTGGTTTGGCCGGCCGTACAGGTGCATGCCGCGTCCGTTGCACTGGAACAGAAGGGCGCCCGCCGCAGTCTGGTGCGTCCCCTTGTCCGTGTAGGACAGGAGCTGGCGGTGAAGGTCCTCGGCGGAGCTGAGGGCGTCTCGAACGTGGAACTGGACGACCTGGCCCTCGCGCAGGTGCTCGCCAACCGCGATGGTGTCCTGCTCCATGTCGGCGCCCAGCAGGTTCCGGATGAGGAAGCTCCCGGCGTCGAGCTTGTCTTGTGACACCAGCGGGTCCATGGCGATGCCCAGGAAGAGGTTTGTCGCCACGAGCCCCTGGTCACGCGCGGGCAGGCCCGCGTACACCTCGCGCAGGTAGGTGAGGGGAGGCTTTCCTTCCAGCGCAAGGAGGAGGTTATCCTGGCATGCCGTGATCCGCTTTGGCTCGCCGATGGGACGGCAGCCCTGGGCTACCACGGTGTCCATGGCGATGTCCCCGGTGAGGCTCAGCCCAATGGCGCCGTCCTGGTAGCTCTGGTTTCCCAGGAAGAGGTGGTGAGCGCCCGGCCTGCGCCCTCCGCTGGCGAGGCCACCCGCCTTCGGAGCGGCAGGGAACGCGAAGTCCAGGCCGGCCGGGAACTGCTCGCCGGGCGGTGAGAAGGGGTCCATGAGGATGAGGAAGCCGGGGCGCATCTCCGGCGTCACGCCGACAAGGCGCGCCCAGGCGTCCGGCGGATCGTCGGGGGTGGGGCTGGTCTTTGCGGTGACGCGGAACGGCGTGATGCCCACGTCGGGCAGATGGGCCACGGTCAGGGCGACGGCGGGCTGACCTTCCACCTCCTGTCCGGCGCCGATGAGGCCGCCTGCCGAACAGCCGAAGACCAGCGACCTGCGGAAGCGGGTCGCCAGCGCCCCCGGTACTTGGCCGGCCGACGGCCCGTAGGCGGTGGAGACGAATACGACGACGAGGTTTGGCGGCGTATCGTTTTCCAAGCCTTGGAGGACGCGGTCGGCGCACAGGTCAAGCGCTGTAAACAGGTCCAGCCCCTCGGCGACGGCTGAGGCCCATTTCATAACCATTTTGACCTTTCTACGGGTTTCTCCTCGCGTGCCAGCGGCTAGAGAGCGGGTGCTTTTCCTCTCTCGCTAGTGTAGCGTGCCTGTAAAGGCCGGCTAAGAGGCGGCTCGCTTGGGGCGCCGCGCAACGGTGGAGCAGGCGGCACATGTGCCGGTGACCGTAAAGTGGTCCAGGTTGGGGGTGAAGTCAAAGGTCTGCCGCAGCCTGGTGCGGAACTCCTCCAGGTACTCAGGGCTCAGGTCAAACGTCCCGCCGCACTGCTCGCAGACCATGTGGTGGTGATGCGCACCCGCGGGGGCCATCTCGTAATGAAGCCGGTCGCCAAGGCCCACCTCGGTAACGACGTTGAGGCGCTTGAAGAGCTGGAGCGTCCGGTACACCGTGGCGATGTCCAGGTACGGGTACGCGCGCTTGGCCTTCTGGTAAAGTGCCTCGACGCTGACATGCCCTGGAGAATCGGCGATGGTCTGGAGGACGAGCAGGCGCTGTGGCGTGAGGCGGACACCTGCCGTTCTCAGATCGTCCAGGATGTGCTCGTGGTGCGCCATCGTTCACCTCGGAGGTGCCCCGTTCCATGGTGCAGGGAACGGCGCGCTGCGTCAACCGGTGTCCGAACGAGGTGCTTGGGGCGCGGTGGGTGTGGCAGCACTCTTGCCGCGCAGCGTACGTGCGGCGACCCGGAAGGCCACCGCCGCAATGAGCAGCGCGACCGCGGACAGCACAATGACTCCGCCCGGCGAAACGTCCTGGTAGAACGAGATGGTCAGGCCGATGAAGACGCTGGCCAGGCCCACGAGGGCCGAGCCGAGGAGCGTAGTGCGGAACCCCGTCCGCATCTGCAGCGCCGCGATGGTCGGAAAGA
Source organism: Dehalococcoidia bacterium (assembly GCA_009693055.1). GTDB lineage: Bacteria > Chloroflexota > Dehalococcoidia > Lucifugimonadales > SHYT01 > SHYA01. The sequence continues at coordinate 28,204 of SHYA01000006.1, forward strand.
CGACGAGCGCGCCGACGAGTAAAGCCCCTGTGGCCCGCATGGCAAGCGTAACGGTAACGCCCGTGAGCACCGCCAGCACGATGTTGACCCGCCCGACGGGAACACCACTGACCCGCGCGAGGACCGGGTCAAACGTGGACTGGACGAGCTCGGTGTAGAGGAAGCTCACGAGCAGCATCACGCCGATTCCGAGGCTGCCGATCGTCCAGACGTCGGCTGTGCTGATGGTCGCGATGCTGCCGAACAGGTAGCCGAAGAGGTCAATGTTGAGGCCGTCGCCAAGGCTGATGAGCACGATGGCGACCGCCAGCGCGGTGTAGAGCACCAGGGCCAGCGCGCTGTCGTCCGCGAGGAGGCGTGTGGCGCGCAGCCGCTCCAGGACGAGCGCGGCGACGGCGGAGACCATGACGGCGACACCGAGCGGCGCCCAGTTCAGCAGGAGGCCGATGGCCGCGCCCATGAGCGCCACGTGGGCCAGCGTGTCCGCGATGAGCGAAAGCCGCCGCAGCACCAGAAACGCGCCAAGAAACGGGCAGACCAGGCCAACGATGCCCCCCGCGATGAACGCGCGCACCATGAAGCTGTACTGAAAGATCTCTGGCATTCCTCTACTCGTGGCGGTGGACAACCATGTCCACGTGCGTGCCGTACAGCGCCGTAAGGGCGCCCTCGGTCAGTTCGTGCGTGGGGGCGTAGGAGTGGAGCCGCACGTTGAGGCAGGCGACCTTGGTCGCCTCGTGCAGAACCACACCCAGGTCGTGCGAGACGAGGAGCACCGTAACGCCGCGCTCCTCGCGCAGCCGGCGGATGTGGGCGTAGAACTGCTCCTGGCCGGCCTGGTCCAGTCCCGAGGTCGGCTCGTCAAGGACGAGGAGGTCCGGGCGGCTGACCAGCGCTCGGGCCAGGAGCACGCGCTGTTGCTGACCGCCGGACAGCTCGCTCACCAGACGGTCGCGGAGGTCCCAGATGCCGGCCTCGCGCAGCGCCTCGTCCAAGGTGCCTGACGACAGCCTCCGGAAGAAGCCGAGGGGGTCAAGCCCACGGTAGCGGCCGTGCGAGACCACCTCGCGCACCGTGATAGGGAAGCGCACCGCGAACCCGCTCACGAACTGCGGCACGTACCCGATACGGCTCCACGCGGTGAAGTGGCGCACATCCTGGCTGAACAGCGCGACGTGGCCGCGCTGGGGGCGCTCCAGGCCTAGGGCAAGCCTGACCAGTGTTGTCTTGCCGCTGCCGTTGGGGCCGATGAGCGCCACGTAATCGCCCTGGCCGATGGTGAACGTGACGCGCTCTACCGTGGGTGCCGGACCATAGGCGAAGCTTACGTCTTCAAACGCGAGGACGGGCGTTTTGGCCTGACCTAAAGACATTCCAGCCCCTCCCGCAAGCGGTTGACGTTCTTGCGCATCACGCTGAAATAGTCATTACCTGCGGATATCTCCTGCTCGGTCAAGCCCTCCAAAGGACTCAGCACCGCCACCGTGAGTCCTGCCTCCTTCGCGATGGTTGTTGCCGAATTGGCCAGGACAAACGGTTCACCGAAAACGTGGGTAGCGCCGGTCTGTTGCACCTCCTTGATCAGGGAGCGCAGCCGGTACGGACTCGTCTCTGCCTCCGGAGAGAGGCCGGAAATGGCGAGCTGTTCCAGCCCGAAGCGGCTGGCGAAATAGCTGAACGAGGCGTGGGATACGACCACGGTGCGCCGCTTGCAAGAGGCGAGGCCCAGCTCTATCTCGCGCGTCAGGGTCGCCAGGTCCGCCTGGAGGGGGGCCAGGTTGGCGCGATACGCCTCCGCGCCCGCGGGGTCGGCACGGATGAGGCCTTCGGCGACATGCTCTGCCTGCTGACCGTACAGGACGGGGTCCAGCCAAACGTGAGGGTCTAGCCCGCGCTCGCCCGCTCCAGCGCCGCCTCCGTCTCCCTCGGCTTCCCCCTCCACTAGGGCAAGTCCCGCGGAGGCATTGATGACGAGCGGGCCGTTCGGCGGCAATCCAGAGAGGATGCGGTTAGCCCACGGCTCAAAGCCCGCGCCGTTATACAGAAAAAGGGCGGCGTTGAGGACGGCAGCGATGTCCTCGAAAGAGGGCTCCCAGTCGTGGGGCTCCGCGCCCGGGGGCACCAAGGTGATGGCCTGGACGCGGTCCGCGCCGATGCGCTTTGCGAGGTACTCCAGCGGATAGATGGTCGCGACGACGCTCAGTGCTTCTGAGCCGGCGTTGCGCTGGGGGGCTTCCTGGGCCTGCTCTCTGACAGGCCCGCCACCGCAGGCGACCGACAGCGCGGCCAGGACCCCGAGCAGGGGTGCGAGGGTGAGACGCTGTTTTCCAGACCCCTTGATGATACTCAGTCTCACTGTTGAGTCTCCTTGGTGAGGCATCAGGTGCTCAGGCCTTATGCCGGCTGTGCCCGCCGAGCGGCGCCGGCGGTGGGCGCGGGGCGCGTCCCGCGCTGGCCCACCGTGCTTGCGCGGCACGCGGCGCAGACCACGTACACCTCCAGCCGGTGGCCCAGCAGGTCGCTCTGCGCGGCGGCTGCCAGCTTGCGGACCAGCTTGTCCAGGTCGCAGCCGCGGAAGTCCTCAATGGTGCCGCAGCGCACGCAGACGGCGTGGTGGTGGTGCCCCGGGCGGGACAAGGCGTAGCGGGGCGTCGCGTCGCCCATGGCGAGCTTGCACACCAGCCCTTCGCGCAGCAACAGCCGCACGGTGCGGTACACGGTGGCGCGTCCGACGGGGCGCACGTCCCGGCACAGCTCCTCAATGGTGAATCCGCCAGAGCGTGAGGCGAGGGAGCGCAGGACGGCGCCACGCGCCCGTGTAGCGCGGGCGCCTGCGTCCGACAGCCGCTGGAGGAGCTGGTCTCCCAGCTTGGCGTTCAGTCTTATGAGACTTTGTCTCATTTAAGTCCTTCAAGAAAAAGGCCACTTGGCCTCTCTGCCACGAACCGTATCATGCGATGCGAAGGGGTGTCAACTGAAGGGAGGTAGGGTACAATCAAGTGGTTCCCGCGTGGCGCATTCGTCTAGTGGCCAAGGACGCGTCCCTCTCAAGGACGAGATCAGGGGTTCGAATCCCCTATGCGCCACCATTATGCACAAAAGATAAAACGTTTTCGGCCACGTTCGCCCTCGTCTATTGACCTCTGAGCACGGGTTGGCCTCTGCGGAGAGTTCGAACTTTCTTCGGCTGGCCAGTCTGGTTAGCAGTCGGCTCCGACGCCAACCGGCGAACAAACACCAATGCGGCCTATCCCCAATGATAGGTAGGAAGATGAAGAGCCAACCAAAGGCAGCAGGCAAGGCGGCCTCCAAACTAATCAGCGGAAGGATTGCCGAGTTGGGTGACTGGAGAGGCGATACACTAACAAGGATGCGCGCCCTCATCAGGGAGGCCGACCCTGATGTTGTGGAAGAGTGGAAGTGGATGGGGACCCCGATATGGTCCCATGACGGGGAAATCTGCACGGGAGAGTCGTACAAGTCGATAGCGAAGCTGACCTTCTTTAAGGGCGCTTCCTTGAAAGGTACTGCTAAGCTTTTCAACTCGAGCCTTGACGGGAACGCAAGGCACGCCATCGACATTCACGAGGGTGAGGAGATTGACGCGAATGCGTTCAAGGCACTCATCCGCGCGGCCGTCGCCCTCAATACTTCTGGCGGAAAGAAGTCCACGAAACGCAAGTGAGCATTCTAGGGAATCCCACCCCTGAACATGTCCGACATCGGGGCCGCAGAAGTGTCGTTCCTGCCCGGGGTTCCAAGGCTGAAGATCGCCGCTCGGTTAGGCTACGTCTGCACCCAGCTTTACGTGCTCCACGCAGCTAGGACGGCTGCAACCGCATCGCTGCTGCGCGGGCGGCCGCGAGAATCCGGGCGACGTAGCCAGGCCGGCGCCGCACCGTCGGCCGCTCACCAAGCGGAGAGCGCAGCCACAAGAGCGCGACCTCGTGGTCGGACAGGCCGGCGTCCATGAACTTGTTCACCGCGAACCAGTCCGCCTCCGTGCGGGAGGTGAACCCCTGGGACGTGGGGTCGCCGAGCACAGCCTGGAGGCGCATGAACTGGTTGGAGTGGAGCACTTGCAACGCCTTCTGCAAGGCGGCCTCCTCAAGCTCCGCCGTGTCCCCGTTCGGCGGCAGCGCTGGGAAAGCTGCGGACGAGCGGAACGGCTCAATCGGCACGCCAAACCGCTCAAGGAGGCCCGTCAGCCACGCCTGGAGGTCGTCAACCGGAAGAGGGGGCTTGCTGTTCAACGCCTGGTACGGCCGTCCCGCCAGTGTGGACCCCGGCGCTACCACGTAGCCCCCAAGCCCGTGCAGAGAGCCGATCGCCGCGCCGTTTCGCGTGCTGAGGGTGCAGCCCGGCTCCGCGCCGTCCTCCTCCTGAACGTAGAGGTGCACGCCGTTGCGTCCAGGTGAGGCGACCATGAAGAGCGTTGTGAGCAGGTGGGCGTCTTTCGCCAGGCGCTCCGCGAGCTGGGCGTTGTTGATGTTGACCACCGTGACGGGGCCGCAGGCGACCCCCCAGTTGGCGTCCGGCCATTGCGAGCGCCAGGTGTCTAGCTGCCTTGGGTCGTTGCTGGCGTCCTTAACACCCTGTGCGGAGAGGGGGGCTTTGCCGGCATCGTTTGGCGCGTGCCCACTGCCGCAAGCGCAGCCGCCGCGGGCGTCCGTCCAGCACAGGGGGAGCGTGCGCCACCCCTGGCCAAGAACCCAGTGTCCTGCACAGGCCATTGCCCCTCCACACCCGCGAAGAAGTTGCTACGAAAGATGTGTGTGACCGACAGTTCGCCCCCGACAGTTCCCGCTGCCGGGGGCGAACGTGAAGACTGCTGAACAGTAGCCTAGACGGCTGCCTTCTGCTGCGCTTTGTGCTTGGCCCAGACCTCGGGCGCGATCCCCGTCCCGTCGTTGGTCTCGAACGAGCTCTTGAGGTCCAGCTCCTTGGCCATTTCTTTGGCGGCCGGAATGATCTCCTCGCCGTAGAGCCTCAAGCTCCGCATCTGGTCCTCGTGGGTCATGGAGCCGTCCCCGTCCCACAGGAAGATGGTGCCAGGCCGCAGGTACTCCAGCACGTGCTGCACTTTGGGTAGGACCTGCTTGGGAGTCCCTGCGATGATGGCCCAGTTGCGGACCTGCGTGTCGTAGTCAGCGGTCACGATCTGCTGGCCGGTCTTCTGGTCGTTGAAGAGCCGCGACATCCGCGCCACGGAAGCCCGGGAGGTGTAGCCCGGCGGGAGGAAGAGGTGGGGCGGCACGGTCGCTTCGTTCCCAGATGCGATGAAGGGGTTAGCGACGCCCTCAATGAACCGGCGTCCAGCCTCCTCCGCCAGCTGCTCGGTTGCGTCCACGTGGACCTTGAACAGGTAACCGACGTTTTGCGGGCCGGACTTGTACCCCTGCTCCGCCGCGTGCTGGTGGTACAGGTCAAACATTTCCTTCGTCGGCTCAAGCTGCGTGGCCAGCATCACGTAGGGGTAGTGGTGTTCCGCGCACCACTTGACAGTCTCAGGGCTCGAAACTCCCGGAATCCAGATCGGCGGGTGAGGCTTCTGGAGCGGCAGGCACCACGGGTTCACGTACCGGAAATGGTGGTGCTTCCCCTCCCACCGGAACGGTCCCGGCGTCGTCCACGTCTTGATAATGAAGTCGTGCGCCTCGTTAAACCGCTCCCGGTTGTACGTCGTGTTGGCGTTGTGGGAGATGCTTTCCGCACCGCCGCCGCGAACGAAGCCGGAGACGAGCCGCCCGCCGGAGATCATGTCGGTCATGGCCAGGCTCTCCGCTAGCCAGAGCGGGTCATCCCAGATGGGCAGCGGGTTCCCGAGCGGGATAAGCTTGACCTTGCTGGTCTGCCGCGCCAGGATGAACACCTCCACGTTCGTCACGCCCTGGATGCAATAGGGGGCGCTGTGATGCTCGTTGAACATCAGCGCCTCAACCCCTACCTCCTCGGCGTAAATCTTCTCGTCAATGTACCGGTTGTAGAGGTCGCGGCCGATCTCAGGGTTGTAGTGCTGGTTGCTGACCAGGAGCTGGTGAAACGACCCGACCAGGCCGGTGCTGGGGTCTTGCCAGGGTTGCTCGTTGAAGTGACCGATAAGCATGTTTTACCCTCCCTGCCACTACCGTTTGTGCTAGCTGTAGCCTACCTATGCCTCTGACGCGTGTCAAGAAAGCTATTCCGCCGCCTTGGTGACGGCCTCCGCCTCAGCGGGGGTGAGCGGCTTCTCCACGGCGCGCGTGTTCTCCGCGACCTGCTCCGGCTTGCTCGCCCCGATGATGAGCGAGGTGACCACCGGGTTGGCGAGGCCCCAGCCCAGCAGTAGCTCCGCAGCCGTTCGTTCCGACTGCCTTCCCAGGTCAACGAGCCGCTGGGACACCGCTGCCACCTTGTCGGTGTGCATCTGCTCCATGTACTGTCCCCAGGCCGCCAGCCGCGAGCCCGGGGGCGCCGGCTGGCCCTTCTTGTAGCGGCCGGTGAGCAGTCCTCCCATCAGGATCTGGTAGGGAATGACGCCCACCTGCTGGTCGGCGCACGCGGGGAGCAGATCCTTCTCGATCTCGCGGTTCAGCAGGTTGTAGTGGGGCTGCACCGATTCAAAGCGGACGAAGCCGTTCCGGTCGCTGGCCCAGAGCGACTTTACGAGCTGCCAGCCGGCGAAGTTGGAGCAGCCGATGTACCGGACCTTGCCCTGGCGCACCAGGTCGTCCAGGGTTCGAAGCGTCTCCTCCACGGGCGTCTCGGGGTCCCAGTAATGGATCTGGTACAGGTCAAGGTGGTCGGTCTGGAGACGGCGTAAGCTGGCCTCTACGGCGTCCAGGATGTGCTTGCGGGATGCGCCGCGGTCGTTGGGGCCCTGGCCCATGGGCGCGAAGAACTTGGTGGCGATGACCCACTGATGCCGCTTGCCCTTCAGCCCGGCGCCGATGACCGTCTCCGATGCGCCGCTGCCGTACATGTCGGCGGTGTCAATGAAGTTGATGCCGTGGTCCACGCAGGCGTCCATCACCTTGATGGCGGACGCCTGGTCCACGTACCCTCCGAACATGTTGGTGCCTAAGCACAGCGTGGAGACTTTAAGACCTGTTTTGCCCAGTCTGCGGTACTGCACCGTTTGGGTTTCCCCCTCAAGAAAACATTACGCGGACATACTGCGGAGACCGGAGAGAAGCAGGCTTCAGGCGCTGTGGCGTGTAGTGAGGCGCTGCTCAGGCTGGGACCGCGGTGCGCTCCAGCAGGTCGGCGATGGTGGTGGAGTCGAGGATCTTCAGCATCGCCTCCTCAACGATGCGCCACACCTCACGCTGCGAGCAGGAGGGGACCTGGACGCAGACCGCGGGGTCGTCCAGGCAACCGATGACCGTCTCCATCCCGCCCAGGGTGCGCATCACCATCCCCAAGGTGATCTGAGACGGCGGAGCGGCAAGGACATGGCCACCCTGCGGGCCGGTATGGCTCTTGACCAGCCCTTCCTTGCTCATGGTGTGGAGCAGGCGGGCCAGGTATGGCTCGGGGATAGACTGGCGGCGGGCGATGTCCGCCGCGTGGATCGGACCGCTACCAGCGTGCTGCGCCAGGTCTATCAGCGCCCGGACTCCGTAGTCAACCCGAATCGGCACGTGCATAGACTCACCTCCGCCCCGCGCACGGGGAACTACTCGGTTGAGACCGACTCCCGTTCTCCCTTGAGCGCGGCCATCATCGTGTGCCAGGCCAACGTGGCGCACTTGACCCGCGTCGGGAACTCCGAGACGCCGGAGAGGACTCCCAGGTCGCCGAGCTCCTCGGCGTCAGCCTCGGTCCCTGGCTCGCGGGTCAGCATTTGGTGAAAGGCGTTGAACAGCCCCTTGGCCTCCTCCAGAGTCTTGCCCTTCATGCTCTCCGTCATCATGGATGCTGAGGAGGTGGAGATGGCGCAGCCGGCCCCCTGGAACCCCACGTCCGTGATGATGCCGCGCTCTATCTTTAGGTCCAGGATGAAGTTGTCGCCGCAGAAGGGGTTGTAGCCCTTCGCGGTATAGTCCGGCTTCTCCAGCCTGCGGAAGTTGCGCGGCCGGCGGGTGTGCTCCAGCACAATCTCCTGGTAGAGCTCTTGCAGCTGCGACACTAGCTAAACACCTCAATGGCCTTGTCTATGCCGCGCACCAGGGCGTCAATTTCCTGCTTGGTATTGTAGAACGCGAACGAGGCCCGTGCGGTGGCGGGGATGCCAAAGCGCTGCATGACCGGCTGCGTGCAGTGGTGGCCGGTGCGGATGGCGATGCCCTCCGTGTCCAGGACGGTGCCCAGGTCGTGCGCGTGGATGCCCTTGACCACGAAGGAGATGACGCCGCCCTTCTGCCGGGCTGTGCCGATGATGCGCAGGGATTCGATGGAAGAAACGCGCTGCGTGCCGTAGGCGAGCAGCTCCTGCTCGTACGCGGCGATGCGGTCCATCCCGACGGCGGTCACGTAGTCAATGGCCGCGCCCAGGCCGATGGCTCCTGCGATGTTCGGGGTGCCCGCCTCAAACTTGTACGGCAGCGTGTTGTACACCGTCTGTTCAAACGTGACGGACTTGATCATGTCGCCGCCGCCCTGATATGGGGGCATGGACTCCAGCAGCTCGGCCTTGCCGTAGAGCGCGCCGATGCCGGTTGGCCCGTACAGCTTGTGGCCGGAGAACGCAAAGAAGTCACAGCCCATACGCTGCACGTCGACCGGCATGTGCGGCGTGGACTGCGCGCCGTCCACCAGCACAGGAACGCCGCGGCTGTGCGCCATCGCGATGACCTGTTCAACCGGGTTGATCGTCCCTAGGGAGTTGGAGAGGTGGACGATGGAGACCAGCTTGGTCCTAGGCCCGAGCAGTTTTTCGAATTCGTCCAGGAGGAGCTCCCCATCGTCGTTGATGGGGATGATGCGCAGGCGGGCGCCGCGCTCCTGGCAGAGCATCTGCCAGGGCACGATGTTGGAGTGGTGCTCCATGGCGGAGATGATTACCTCGTCGCCCTCGTGCACGTGTTGGCGGCCGTAGCTGTTGGCCACCAGGTTGATCGCCTCGGTCGCGCCGCGCACAAAGACGATCTCGCGGTCGTCAGCAGCGTTCAGAAAGCGGCGCACCTTCGTGCGGGAGGCTTCGTAGTCCACGGTAGCCAGCGCGCTCAGCGTGTGGACGCCGCGGTGGATGTTGGAATTCTCCGTGGTGTAGTACCGGGTGAGCGTGTCGAGGACAGCCTGAGGCTTCTGGCTGGTGGCCGCGTTGTCCAGGTACACCAACGGCTTGCCGTGGATGAGCTGCTTGAGGATGGGGAAGTCTTCCCTAAGCCGCAGCGCGTCCGCTTCGGACAGCGAGTCGGCCGTGGCGCTCCGGTTCGCCACGCTCTTGGCCCGCGTCATGTGCGCCTCTCAAACCGGAACGCCGGCAGGGCCTCCGCCGTCAGGGTGTCCAGGTGCGCCTTGACCGGCTCCAGCGTGATGGTGTTCAGCACCTCGGCGGCGAAGCCGCGAATGAGCAGAGCGCTGGCGGTCTCCAGGTCAAGCCCGCGGGAGCGCATGTAGAACAGCGCGTCCTCCGCCTCCGCGATCTGCCCGGCGGTGGCCCCGTGCGATGCTTTCACGTCGTCACACCAGATCTCCATGTTGGGCTCGGTGTCCACCTCTGCCCGGTCGGACAGGAGCAGGTTCTTGTCGGCTTGCAGGGCCACGCTCTTGACGGCGCCCTTGTGGATGCGCACGCCGCCGGTGTAAACGGCCCTGGACTCTCCCGCAAGGATGCCTTTGAAGTACTGCTTGCTGCTCGTATGCGGGGCCAGGTGGTCAATCCCGATGGCGGTGTCAATGTGCTCTTTGCCGGAGGTCATGTGCAGCCCCTTGAGGTCGCACGAGCTCCCCTCGGAGGCGAGCCGGACGTTCAGGTTGAGCCGCGCCAGGGCCGCGCCTTTGGAGAAGGCGGTGGTGTTAAATGCGGCGTTCCGGCCCAACTGTACCTGGGCCATGCTGACGTGGAAGGCCGCAGGGCTTTCCGCGAGGAGGCGGTAGTGCTGCACCGTACTGTCGTCGCCAAGAACGACTTCGGTGACCGCGTTCGTGAACGATGGCGTGGTCCCGATGCCGACGTAGCTCTCCACGACCGTAAGCTTTGCGTGCCTGCCGGTGAGGATGAGGACTCTGGGGTGGCACACAACGGGCTGGTTCCCAGGTGCGGCGACGAACAGCAGGTGGAGGGGGGACAAAACAGCATCACCGCCTGTGGCGTGGACAAACGCGCCGTCTTGCAGGAACGCGGTGTTGAGCGCGGTAAACGCCTCACGCTCCATCGGAGCGTAGCGGGCGAGGTGCTCTTCCAACCCGCCGGCGTTCTCCGCGAGCGCCGTGGCCAGGCTGACGGCCGTGAGGCCTCGGTGAGCGTCCGGCGCAGTGGACAGGGAGGGGGCGAACCGTCCGTTGAGAAACACCAGCGTGGCCCAGTCCGCGGCTGAGGGCGCAAGGCGCCGCAGGTCGCTAGGTGTGACGCCGTTGACGCCTGCCACGGAAGGGGGGGTGAACACGCCCTCCGCGATGCGGGCAACGTTGGTGTACTTCCACGCCTCGTTGCCGCGCCGCGCGGTTGGAAAGCCGAGCTGGGTGAACCGCTCCATGGCCCTCTGGCGGATGGGGTGCAGCCAGGAGGGTTGTTTGCCGGACAGGCCGCTATCCAGGGCCCGAAAATCAGCCACGTACCGGTCGTGCTTGGTCAGAACCTCAGGCATGGGGCATCAATTCTCCAAAAAGCGGGCGTCCTAGCCGGAGACGGCGGCCTCCTTGACCCATTCGTAGCCCCTCTTCTCTACCTCAAGGGCGAGCTGCGGGCCGCCGGACTTGACGATGCGCCCGTCCATTAGGATGTGCACGTAGTCAGGAACGATGTGGTTGAGCAGGCGCTGGTAGTGTGTGACGACGAGGGTGGCGTTGGAGGGGCTCCGGTGCCGGTTGACCACGTCCGCGACGGCCTTGAGCGCGTCAATGTCCAGGCCCGAATCCGTCTCGTCCAGGAGCGCGAGTCTTGGGTCCAAGATGGCGAGCTGGAGCATCTCGCTCCGTTTCTTCTCGCCGCCGGAGAACCCCTCATTGACCGAGCGCTTCACCAGCTCCGGGTCTATCCCCACCTCGCTGATCTTCTGCTTCCACAGCTTGTCAAAGGCCCGGTAGTCCAACTCCTTTTCGCCCCGGTGCTCCCGGAGGGAGTCGAGCGCCGTCTTGACGAACTGCCAGTTCGGGACGCCGGGCAGCTCCACCGGGTACTGGAACGCGAGAAAAATCCCTTCGCGGGCGCGCTGGTCCGGCGTCATCGCCAGCAGGTCTTTGCCGTCTAACCGGGCTTCGCCGGCGGTGACCGTATAGTCCGGTTTTCCGGCCAGGACGTTCACCATGGTGCTCTTGCCGCTGCCGTTAGGGCCCATGATTGCGTGGACTTCACCGGCGTTGATGGTGAGGTCCAGCCCCTTCAGAATCTCGGTGGTGCCGACGCTCACGTGCAGATTCCGAACGACGAGCATGTTGCTTGGTCCTCCTTAGAATCGGGCCGCTTAGGCTACGGCGCCCTCCAGGCTCACCTTCAGGAGCTGCGAGGCTTCTACGGCGAATTCAAAGGGCAACTCCTTGAACACCGTCTTGCAGAAGCCCTTGATGATCATGTGGTGCGCGTCTTCGTTGGAGATGCCGCGCTGCATGACGTAGAAGAGCTGCTCGTCACTGATCTTGGAGGTGGAGGCCTCGTGCTCCATCCGCGCGGTTGGGTTGCGCACCTCAATGTACGGCACCGTGTGGGCCGCGCACTGGTCGCCGATGAGCAGGGAGTCGCACTGGGTGAAGTTCTTGGCGTTGGTGGCGTTGGGCAGGATCTTGACGAGGCCGCGGTAGGTGCTGACGCCGTGCCCGGCTGAGATGCCCTTGGCGACGATGGTGCTCCGGGTGTTCTTGCCGATGTGGGTCATCTTGGTTCCGGTGTCCGCCTGCTGGTAGTTGTTGACCAGCGCCACGGAGTAGAACTCGCCCACGGAGTTGTCCCCCTGCAGAATGACGCTCGGGTACTTCCACGTGATGGCGGAGCCGGTCTCCACCTGCGTCCAGGAGATCTTGGAGTTCTTGCCCTGGGCCTTGGCGCGCTTGGTGACGAAGTTGTACACGCCGCCCTTGCCTTCCTTGTCGCCCGGATACCAGTTCTGGAGCGTGGAGTACTTGATCTCCGCGTTGTCCAGGGCGATAAGCTCCACGACCGCGGCGTGGAGTTGGTTGCTCTTGCGGATGGGCGCGGTGCACCCCTCAAGGTAGCTGACGTAGCTCCCCTCGTCCGCGATGATGAGCGTGCGCTCAAATTGGCCGCTGTCCGCCTGGTTGATGCGGAAGTAGGTCATTAGCTCCATGGGGCAGCGCACACCCTTGGGAACATAGATGAAAGAGCCGTCGCTGAACACCGCGGAGTTGAGCGTGGCGTAGAAGTTGTCCGAGTACGGCACGACCGAGCCGAGGTACTTGCGCACGATGTCCGAGTGCTCCTGGACTGCTTCGCTCACGGAGCAGAAGATGATCCCGTACTTCTCCAGGGTCTTCTTGTACGTGGTGGCGACGGACACGCTGTCAAAGATGGCGTCCACGGCCACACCAGCCAGCGCCTTCTGCTCCTCAAGCGGGACCCCTAGCTTCTTGAATGCCGCCAGCATCTCCGGGTCCACTTCGTCAAGGCTCTTGGGGCCGCTGGTGGACTTGGGGGCGGCGTAGTAGTGGATATCGTCAAAGTCAATTGGCGGGTGGTGAATGTTCGCCCACGTGGGCTCTTCCTTGCCAAGCTTCACCCAGTGGCGGTAGGCACGGAGCCGCCACTCCAGCAACCACTCAGGCTCGCGCTTCTTGGCGGAGATCAGGCGGACGACGTCCTCGTTGAGGCCCTTGGGGGCAACATCCTGCTCAACGTCAGTAGTGAACCCCCACTTGTACTCCTGCTGTGAGAGGTCGGTGGTGCGCGAGATGACTCTCTTGGTGCTGGTCATGGTGTCCTCCACAGAAACAGGATTGCAGACCATTTCGGTCAACAATCCTGTTTCAAGCATAAACGGCGGGTAGTGCGCCTGTCAAGAAGCTGGGCAGACCGGAGTCCTGTGTTGAGCTTAGCTCTTGGAAATGTTGAGCTCAGTGAGCTTGCCGGTGACCAGGTAGATGACCCGCTCTCCGATGTTGGTGGCCCGGTCCGCGATGCGTTCCAGGTCGTGGGCCACCCACAGCAGGTAGGTGGCGCGCCGGATGGTCCTGGGGTCTTCCATCATGAACGTGAGGAGCTCGCGGTACACCTGGTCGTAGAGGGCGTCCACGCGGTCGTCGTCGACGCAGACGGCGGTCGCAGCCACGCTGTCACGGTTGACCAGGGCGTCCAGGCTGCGCCGGAGCATGTCGGTGGCCATCTCGCCCATGCGGGGGATGTCGATAAGGGGCTTGAGGGGTGGTTCGTCGCCCATCATCAGGCTGATCTTGGAGATCCCCTCCGCGTAGTCGCCCATGCGCTCCAGCTCTTCCGCGACGAGGAGGATGGAGACAATCGCTCTCAGGTCGCTGGCGAGGGGTTGCTGCGTGGCGATCAGTTCGATGCACTCCTCCTCAAGGCGGAAGCGACGCTGGTCGATGTAATCGTCCTCGCTGATGACCTGCTGGGAAGCGTCAAGGTCCCTCCGCTTCAGGCCGTCCAGGGACTTGGCGATGGCCTTTTCCACCATATTGCCGAGGACGAGCAGGTCGCCCTGGAGCCGCCGGAGCTCGCGATCAAATTCTGCGCGTGGCATTGCTGGCCTCCTCCCTAGCCGAACCGCCCGGTCACGTACGCTTCTGTCCGCTCGTCCTTCGGGTTGGTGAACATCTGGCGGGTTAGCCCGTGCTCCACCAGCACCCCAGCCCGGTCAGTATCCACGGTGAGGAAAATCGTCTCATCGGAGACCCTGGCCGCTTGCTGCATGTTGTGGGTCACGATGACGATAGTATACTGCTGGCTCAGCTCCCGGAGCAGGTCCTCAATCGCGAGCGTGCCGATGGGGTCAATGGCGGCGGTGGGCTCGTCCATGAGGATCACCTCGGGGTCAAGCGCAAGCGCGCGGGCGATGCACAGGCGCTGCTGCTGGCCGCCGGAGAGGGTCAGGGCGTTCTGCTTGAGCCGGTCCTTCACTTCGTCCCAGAGGGCGGCGCGGTGCAGTGAGCGCTCCACCACCTCGTCCAGGTTGCCGCGAAAGCCGTTGATGCGAAGGCCGAAGGCGACGTTGTCGTAGATGGACTTGGGGAACGGGTTTGGGCGCTGGAAGACCATGCCAATCCGGTACCGCACTTCGGTGGGGTCCACGTCCGGCGCATACAGTGGCTGGCCGTTGAACAGCACCTGGCCGTCCATCCGTGTGCTGGGGATCAGGTCGTTCATGCGGTTGAGGCAACGGAGCAGCGTGCTCTTGCCGCAGCCGGAAGGCCCAATGATTGCCGTGATGGCCTTCTGCCGGATGTCCAGCGTGATCTCCTTGAGCGCGCGGAAACGCCCGTACCACACGTTGAGGTTTTGAAGCGAGATGATGGGCTTGGCATCGGTCGTCATACGTTACTCCCAGGGACGGCTCTGGAACCTGTTGCGGATGTAGATGGCGATGGAGTTCATGAGCACCAGCAGGATAAGGAGCACCATGATGCCGGCGGCGGCCAGGCCCCGGAACTCTTCCTGCGGCCGGGAGACCCAGTTGAAGATCTGAATGGGGAGCACGGTGAACCGGTCCAGCGGGTCGCCCGGAATGAACGTGAGGTAGACGAGCGCGCTGATGGCGATGATGGGGGCGGCCTCGCCGAGGGCGCGGGAGAGGGCGAGGATGACGCCGGTCAGGATGCCCGGGAGAGAGAGAGGAATGACGATGTCGCGGACCACCAGGCCGCGGGTGGCGCCCAAGGCGTAGGCGGCCTCCCGGTACGTGTTCGGCACGGTGCGGATGGCCTCTCGGGACGTGATGATGACCACCGGCAGGACGAGGAGGGTCATCGTGAACGCTCCGGCGAGGACGCTCCGCCCCATCGCCAACCACTGGACAAAGACGGCGAGCCCCAGAAGCCCGTACACGATGGAAGGGACCCCGGCCAGGTTGGCGATGTTGAGCTCAATAATACGGGTCAGCCAGTTCTTGGGTGCGTACTCTTCCAGATAGAGGGCCGCGCCCACGCCGACGGGGATAGTGAACACCGCGGTCATTGCCATGAGCCAGATGCTGCCGGCGAGGGCCGCCTTCAGCCCGGCCTCCTCAGGGTGGCGGGAGCCGTAGTGGGAGATGAAGCCCCAGTCCAGCCACTGGGCGCCCTCGCTGATGATCGTGGCCAGCAAGGTGAACAGGCTGGCAAGGGCAAAGGTCAGAGCCAGGATGCAGAAGGCTAAGAAAGCGTAGCCCAGCGCCCGCCTGCGCTTGACCTTGCGGTCTGCTATCACGGTGGTCTTAGCTATCATCCCGCATCACCGCCAGCGCACTGCCCAGCGGTGCACGACCCACTGGGCAACAATGTTCATGAGCAGCGTCAAGATGAACAGGATCAGGCCGACCGCGAAGATGGTGTAGTACTCCAAGGTACCCTGGGGCGTCTCCCCCAAGCTGACTTGCGCGATGTAGGCGGTCATCGTCTGGACGCTCTGGGTGGGGTCCAGGGTGAGCCTTGGCGTGGCGCCCGCCGCGATCGCCACCAGCATCGTTTCGCCCACGGCGCGAGAGAATCCGAGGATGAACGAAGTCACGATGCCGGAGAGCGCCGCGGGAATGACCACGCGGGTAGCGACCTCAAAGCGCGTCGCCCCCAGGGCGTATGCGGCCTCTCTCAGGGAGCGCGGCACGGCGACCATGGCGTCCTCAGAGAGCGACGCGATGGTGGGGACGACCATGATGCCCATCACCACGCCGGCGCTCAGGGCGTTGAATACCAGCAGGTCCGGCATGACCTTCTGGAGCTGGGGGGTCACAAACGTAAGGGCGAAGTAGCCGTACACCACCGTGGGGATGCCGGCAAGCAGCTCAAGGAGCGGCTTGATGAGGCGGCGCGCACGCTCCGGCGCATACTCGCTCAAGAAGCTCGCGCTCACCAGGCCAACCGGCATTGCGACCGCGATGGCGATTGCCGCCACCAGCACTGTCCCGGTGACGAGGGGCCACACGCCAAAATGCTGGGGTTCAAAAAGAGGCGTCCATCGTGCGCTCCCCAGGAACTCTCTGAGGGAGACCTCCCGGAAGAAGCCCACGCTTTGGGCCAGCAGCGTGACGACGATGCCCACCGTGATGCCTATTGAGGCCACCGCGCACAGAAAGAGGAGGGCGTGGACGGTCCGTTCTTCCGCCTGGCGGACCTGCCGCCTGCGCTGCCGGAACTGGAGAGGCTGAATCGCCGGTAGCTCTTGAGCCAACCTACGCCTTCCTACTGCAGCTTCGCGAGTTGCTCAGCGTACGCGGAGGGGCTAAGGGGCACGTAGCCAACCTCCGTCACCAGCTCGTCGGCGTGCTCCAGATAGAACTTGACGAACTCCTTGACCGCGATACGTTGAATGCTCTTCGCGTTGACGTAGATAAACAGCGGCCTGGCCAGAGGGTAGGCGCCGCTTTCAATCGTCTCCTTTGAGGGACTGGCACAGCCTGCGCCCCCGTCCACAGCGACGGCTTTCAGGATCTTGGAGTTCTCCACGTAGTACGCATAGCCAAAGTATCCGAGGCTGTTCCGGTCACCCGCAATCCCGCGGACCAGGACGTTGTCATCCTCGCTGGCGGTGTAATCGGGACGGCTGGCCTTGGCCTTGCCGTTGATGACCTCCGTGAAATAGTCAAACGTGCCGGAGTCGGTGCCGGGGCCGTAAAGGCGGATGGGTGTGTCCGGCCAATCGGGGCGGACCTGGTTCCACCGTTCGACCTGGCTGCCGGGCTCCCAGACTCGCTTGAGTTGTTCTATGGTCAGGCAGTCTGCGAAACGGTTGACCTGGTTGACTAGGACCGCCAGGCCGTCAATCGCTACGGGCACTTCATGGTACTGGACGCCGTGTTCGCCTGCTGCCTTGGCCTCGGACTCTGTAATGGGGCGAGAGGCGTCCGCGATATCAACCTCTCCCGTCGTGAACCGCTTGAAGCCCCCGCCGGTGCCAGAGACGCCGACGTTGATCTGCACCCCCGGATGGAGCTTTTGGAACTCCTCGGCGACAGCTTCAGTAATGGGGAAGACGGTGCTGGAGCCATCCACCTCTATCGTGCCGCTAAGAGCCGACCCGGGCGTGGTTGGCTCCTCAGAGGAGCCACCGCAGGCAGCAAGGAGCAGAACGAGGAGAGCCGAGCAGGCGGCGATGGCCCTGCGCGACCTTGGAGGACATAGTCTCGTCGGCACGTCGCTCATTCCGCTCCCAGTTTAGCGGGAGTGCGTTAATGAGCGGTAAAGGGCGCATTAACGGTATGTTAAGTTTGGCCAATCTCGAACCGTTAGGAGAAGCTTAGCAGGCGAGCGCGGGGTTTTCAGGCGGCCTTGGGGATGGTGAAGGTAAAGACGCTGCCCACGCCTTCCTGGCTCTCGGCGTCAACCGTGCCGCCATGCGTCTGGACGATGTGCTTCACGATGGCGAGGCCCAGGCCTGCCCCGCTGTCCCGGCGTGAGCGGTCGGCCTTGTAGAACCGCTCAAAGATGTGCGGAAGGTGCTCGCGGGGGATGCCGCTGCCCGTGTCCTGCACGCTGACCGCGACGGCGCTCCCTCGCTCTTCCGCGTGAACGGTCACCACGCCGTGCGGGCTGGTGAACTTCAAGGCGTTGTCCAGCAGGTTCACGAGCACCTGGCGGAGCTTCTCCTCCTCCGCCGCTAAGAACGGGAGGCCGTCCGACAAGGCTACCACCAGGGTTATCGCCTTGGCGGTGCTGAGCGCTTGGAACTGGGCCACGACGTCTTCCACGAGCGCCCGGAGGTTGACAGGCCGGAGCTGCAACGCCACTCTGCCGCTTTCCAGGCGGGAGAGCTCCAGCAGCTCGTTCACCATGAGGCCCATCCTGTCCGCCTCACGCAGGATGCGGTTAATGAAGTCTCGAGCGGTCTTCTGCTCCTCGAGGGCGCCCGCCTGCAACGTCTCCGCCATGGCCTTGACGGCCGCGATTGGCGTACGGAGCTCGTGGGACACGTTGCTGACGAACTCCCTTCGGGTCGTCTCCAGCTTGCGGAGCTCGGTGAGGTCGTGGAGGGTGAGGAGGACGCCGGTGCCGACGCGCTCGGGAACGGGCGTCGCCGTGGCGCCAAGCTCACGGTTCGGGTGCAGAAGCCCGACCTGGCCGCGTTGGGAAAGCCCCGTCTGGCGGCACTGGGAGACCAGCCGCTGGAGGTCGTGGTCGCGGACGCGCTCGATAAAGT
The DNA here is from genome assembly GCA_009693055.1 of Dehalococcoidia bacterium. Lineage (GTDB taxonomy): Bacteria > Chloroflexota > Dehalococcoidia > Lucifugimonadales > SHYT01 > SHYA01. The sequence continues at coordinate 46,583 of SHYA01000006.1, forward strand.
TCGCACCCACGGTATTCTGCGAAGGTAGCCCGAGCAGTAGCTCTGCGGCCGGATTGAAAAGCTCTACCCGGCCTTCGCTGTCCAGAACGACCACGCCATCGGCCATCGTTGCCAGGACAGCGGAGAGCTTGTTGCGCTCGCCGGTGAGGGCCTGAATGCTGCCCCTCAGCGTCGCGGCCATCGTGTTGAAGGCTTGGGCAAGCTCCTGCGTCTCGCTTTCGGAAAGCGCCTCCACGCGGTAATCAAGGTCGCCGGCGGCAAGTCGCTCCACGCCCTGGGTGAGGCTGTGGAGTGAGCGGGTGGCGCGGCGGCTCACGAAAAGCGTGACGAGGGCGATAGCTACCACAGTCCCGCTCCCGGCTCCCGCCACCGTCCACACGGCCTCATGGTCCGCCGCTCCCGCGCCGGAGAGGTGGGCTGAAACGACCGTCGTGGCGATGGCCACGATAAGGATGGAGGCCATTGCGATGCGCCAGGGGGACGACCGGAGCAGCCTCATCCTAGAAACCGGTATCCCACGCCGCGGATGGTGATAATACGCTTGGGGGCGCTCGGCGTGGCCTCGACCTTCTCGCGGAGCCACCTGATGTGCACGTCCACCGTGCGGGTATCCCCTATGTAGTCGTGTCCCCAGATACGTTCAAGGACGGCGTCTCTGGTCATCGCCCGCCCTTTGTTGGAGACGAGGAGCGCGAGCAGGTCAAACTCGCGGGGCTTGAGGACGACGGGCGCCCCCCGGAGGTTGACCGTATGGGCGGAGAGGTCTATCTCCAGGTCGCCTGCGCGGAGCACTTCGTGCGGAGCCTCCGGTGAAGCGCCGGACTTGACCAGGCGGGGGCGCCGGAGGAGGGCGCGTACCCTGGCCAGCAGCTCGCGCATGCTGAACGGCTTGGTGACGTAGTCGTCGGCGCCCAGCTCCAAGCCCACGACCCGGTCAACCTCTTCGCCTTTTGCGGTGAGCATGAGGATAGGGACGTCGGTTTCACGCCGGAGGATGCGGCACATATCAAAGCCGTTCAGGCCGGGTAACATAACGTCCAGGATCACGACGTTAGGGGCATTTTCGCGGATAAGCTCGAGCCCCTTGGCGCCGTCGATCGCGGTGCAGACGCGGTAGCCGTCGCGCTCCAGGTTGTACTGGAGCGCCGCAAGCAGATTTTCCTCGTCCTCCACCACCACGACGGTTTGTTCTGCCACGAAGGCTCCTTCTGCCGCTTCACTCGTATTGTAGGCCACGGGGGCGGAAACGTGAAATTGTGTTCACGAAGGGTTAAGACGGGGCAGGGATGGCCGTTGCTGGGCCTGGCTGCGTAGTGGTCCCAGAGGCAGGAATCGGCTGAGCCGGAAGGGGGCCATTGACAACGGCTTTCGGACGTACCTAGGATGGGGGTGTCCAAACGCGGCAACTTCAGTGCGGCACATACTTTGGCAACGTAGAGCGGGGCGTTCCAATGCCAGAGCGATACAAGCAAGAAATAGAAGACATCCTGGCGCAAAACACCAACAAGCCGGACGACGGGCCGAAGGCGGGTGGCCGCCGGAAGGCGCCTTTGCTCGGCCCGAGGGCGCGCAGGGTACGCTCGCCGGGCAAGGTGCTGGTGGCAAGCCTGGTGCTCTTGCTCGTGGGCTTGTTGGTGCGCGGCATTGCTCCGGGGCCCATGACGGTGCTCTTCTGGATGGGACTGGCGCTGTTTATCGCCGCGTACGCCATGTTCTTCGTTCGGTGGGGGCGCGGTGGCGAGCAGCAGTACTGGCGTGGTAGCAAGGTGCAAGACGAACACTGGCGTGGCCGTCGGGTGCAAGACGTCCGAGGCAAAGGTCAAGGCCAAGGGTGGGTTGCCCACCTTCGGCGTCGTTTCCGCCACTAGTCACGCCGCTTCCCCAGCAGCATGCGCCCGATCGCGAAAGCGGCCGGGCGTTTTTGTTGGCAGGAGACAAGGAGAGCCTGGTGAGGAGAACGCTCCTCCACCAGGCTCTCAACGGGCGGTGTGTTGCGGCTAGCCGGCGGTATAGGCCTTGCGCAGCACCTCGGCCACCTCGGGGCGGCTCATCTCAGGGGGCAGCTTCTCCCCCTTGCTCAGCAGGTCTCGAACCTGGGTGCCGCTTAGGGAGAGCCGCTTGCTCGCGTCGTGCGGGCACGTCTTTTCCGTGGCCATGCCGGCGCACGCCGTGCAGTAGAAGGAGTTGTCGAAGAACAACGGTTGGATGCCCAGCTCCTGCGAGGTGAACTCTTGGAAGATGTGCTGGGCGTCGTAGGTGCCGTAGTAGCGGCCCACGCCGGCGTGGTCCCGCCCCACGATGAAGTGGGTGCAGCCGTAGTTCTTGCGCGCCATGGCGTGGAACACCGCCTCCCGAGGCCCGGCGTAGCGCATGAAGGCCGGGTAGATGGCGAGCGTGACCCGGCTGGCGGGGTAATACTTCTCCAGCAGCACCTGGTAGCACTCCATCCGGATGCTGCCGGGGATGTCATCGCCCTTGGTATCGCCAACTAGGGGGTGGAGGAGCAGCCCGTCCACGATCTCCATGGCGCACTTCTGGATGTACTCGTGCGCCCGGTGGACGGGGTTGCGCGTCTGGAATCCCACGACGGTGCGCCACCCCTTCTGCTGGAAGAGTTGGCGGGACTGCGCGGGGGACATGAAGAACGCCTCGTAACCCTGGGGAGGGGCCAGCGGCCCCAGCAGAGAGATTTTGCCTCCGAGCAGCAGGTCGCCCTGCGCGTACAGGTTCGCGACGCCCGCGTGCTTCTCCTCCTCGGTGCGATAGACGAGCCGGGCCTCTGCACGTTTGTCATACTCATAGACCTCTTGAAGGTCCAGAGCGCCCACCAGGGCCCCCTGCGGGTCTTTGAGGGCTACCCGACCGCTGGCCCGGAACGCGCTCCTTTTCTCCGTGGGGATGGAGAGCGTTACCGGCACCGACCACACGGCGCCCGACGCGAGGCGCATGTCTTTCACGACGGACTTGTAGTCCGCGGAGCCGAGGAAGCCTTCCAGGGGGCTGAACGCTCCCTGGGCGATGAGCTGCGCATCCGAGAGCTCTCTGGCGCTGAGCGTCAAGGAGGGCAGGCCGGGCGCTTCAGCACGGAGGGCGGCGGCGGCCTGTCCCTCTAAGAGCCGTTGGACCAGCTTGCCGCCGTGAGGAGCACTGAGGGACGGTGTTGCTGAGGCCTTAACGACCATGGCTACCCGCCGGCACGTGGCTAAGGTAGCCCAGTTCCTTTAGCTTGCTGAGGACCTTGTTGACGCTCTCCTCTACGGTCTCCCGCGAGGAGTCCACGACGACCTCCGGGTTGTCCGGCGGCTCGTACGGGTCGGAGACGCCGGTGAAGTTCTTGATCTCGCCCGCGATGGCCTTCTTGTAGAGCCCTTTCACATCCCGCTGAATGAGGACTTCCATCGGCGCTTGGACGTACACTTCCGCGAAGTTGCCGATCTCTTTGCGCACCTCGTTGCGGATCTCTTTGTAGGGCGAGATGGCCGCGGAGATGACCATGACGCCGTTGCGGGTCAGGAGCTGGCAGACGAAGCCGATGCGCCGGATGTTGGTGTCCCGGTCCTCCTTGCTAAAGCCCAGGCCCTTGCTCAGGTTGGTGCGGACCACGTCGCCGTCCAGCACTTCAACCTTGCGGCCCTGGGCGCGGAGGATCTTCTCAAGCTGGTTGGCGATGGTGGACTTGCCGGCCCCAGACAGGCCGGTGAACCAGATGGTGACGCCTTGGGATTCCCGTCCGCTTGTGCTCATCGAGGTGTGTTCTGCTCCTTCTTGGCGCCCGCGGCCTCCACTTTAGCGTCGGGCACGTGAATACCGCACTCGGTCTTGTTGAAGCCGGTCCACCGGCCGGCGCGTTCGTCCTCGCCCGCCTTGACCGGGCGCGTGCAGTGGGTGCAGCCGATGCTGGGGTAGCCACGGGCGTGGAGGGCGTTGACGGGCACGTTGTTGGCCGCGATGTACTCCTTGACCTGTTTGCTGGCCCACAGGGCCATGGGGTTCAGCTTGACCACCTCGTACTTGCTGTCCCACTCCACCAGGGGCGTCGCAGCGCGCGTGGAGCCCTGGTCACGGCGCAGGCCGCTGATCCAGGCGCGGTTGCCTTCCAGGGCGCGGCCCGTCGGTTCCACCTTGCGCAGCCAGCAGCACCGGTCAGGGTCCTTGGACCAGAGCGCTTCACCAAACTCCTTTGCCTGCTGCTCCGGCGTCCAGCGCGACTTGTACCCGACGGGGTTGATGCCGTAGCGGTGCTTGACGGTCTCGATAAGCTCGTGCGTTTCCGAGAAGAGGAAGTCGGTGTCGGTATAGAAGACGCGCACGCCGGGGTTGACCTTCGCCGCCATGTCCAGCATGGCCATCCCGGTGATGCCGCCGAAGCTGCACGCCATGACGACCTTGTCGCCGAACTCCTGGAAGCCCCAGGCAAGTACCTCCTGGGGGTCTTTGCCCTCCAGTTGGCGCTGCCACTCGGGGACTTGTGTTTCGTCTTGCGCTGTGGCCACAGGGCCTCCTTGGCGGACTAGATTGCGCACTCGCCCTCACCGCGCTGTACCTTATACAGCACGGAGCGGCCGTAGTCGATGTACAGGTCAATCGTCTGGCGGTTGATCTTGGGTACGTCCGCGAGAGGCGCGAGGAGCTGGTCCACATGCTCCGCGCCGACGCGGTCAACCCAGTCGTTGAAGGGCTCGTTGTCGCGACGCTCCTTGACGTAGCGCTCCGTGATGGTGCTGATAGCCTGGGGCACTCGTTTGGACGGTACCCTGGTCTTGAGGCGATAGCCGACGCGGATGGGTGGGACAAGGCTTCCGGCCACGTACACCTCGTACGCGGGGATCTGGCCGCTTTCGTTGCGCATGGCGGCGCCTTGGAAACCGAGGTTTCCAAGGTGGTGCTGCCCGCAGCCGTCAGGGCACCCCGAGATGTTGATGCGCATCGCCCTCACCAGCGGGTCCGTGACCTTCAGCCCCTTCACGTAGTCGGTCAGGTAAGCGCCCATAAGCGTGGAGGCGGTTATGCCCAGGGAGCAGCTCTCGGTGCCAGGGCAGGAGACCACGTCCACCAGTCCGTTGGCCCCCGACTCCGCAAGGTCTAGGGCCTTAAGGGCCTGGTAGAGCCCGTACTGGTGCTCGTTGCGCACCCAGCGGACGGCCAGGTTCTGGCGCTGGGTGATGCGCAGCGACGGCCCTTCGCCAACAAAGTCGCGGGCGATCTTCGCGAGGCCGAAGAACTGGTCCCCCGTCAGGTTGCCCATGCGAATGCGGATGGTTGCCACTCCGTACCCGGGCTGTTTCTGGGGGACGACGTTCGACTGTTTCCACTCGGTAAAGGCCGCATCGTTGCCGGGGTCCGCCACGGGTGTCCTGACCGGCAGCGCAGCCGGGAAATCCGAAGCCTCGTCGTCCATGGCGCCCAGGGTGTCAAGGTCAAACGTCTTCTTCGCCCAGTCGCCCTTTAGCTCCTCCTCCACCATCTTCCGGAAGGCGTCCATGCCGATCCGGTCCACCAGGACCTTGATGCGCGCCTTCATCCGGTTCTTGCGCAGGTCTTCCTGACGGTTGTACACGCGGACCACGGCCTCGGACACGCGGAGGAAGTCTTCCACGGGGACGAACTCGTAGAGGGTGGGCGCCATGCGGGGCATGATGGAGAGGCCGCCGCCGACGACCATCTTGAACCCCTTCCGGCCGTCCCGGGTTCGCGCAACGAAGCCGATGTCGTGCATGGGCGTGATGGCGCAGTCCGACTCGCAGCCGGAGAAGGAGGGCTTGAACTTGCGCGGCATGTTCTGGGTGACCGGATGGCGCACCAGGAACCGCGCAAAGGCCGCTGCGTAGGGTGTCACGTCAAAGGGTTCGCTGGCGCAGACCCCCTGGAGCGGGCAGCCCGTGATGTTGCGGATCGTGTTGCCGCACGCCTCGCGAGACGTCAGCCCCACCTCGCCGAGGATGCGCATCGCCTCTGCGGAGTCTTCCAGCTTGAGGAAGTGGAGCTGGACGTTTTCGCGGGTTGTCAGGTGGCCTCGGCCGGTCTCCGTGAAGTCCTTGGCGAGGCGCCCTATGGCCTCAAGTTGGGCCGGCGTGAGGCGGCCAAACGGGATCTTGATGCGGAACATCTGCACGCCCGGCTGACGCTGCCCGTACACGCCCTGCCGCAGCCGGAAGGCGCGGTACTGGGTGGCGTCCGCCCCGTCGCTGAGGAATTGCCGGGTGCGTTTCTCAAAGTAGTCTATCTCCTCGGGCAGGTACGGGATAACCGGTACGGCCCCTTTATGGCCGTTCGCTTTATGGGCCTGCTGAGAGGGTGCTTTGGCGGCACTCATTCTGGCCTCCGGCTTCCCGTCGCAAAGGGCGCTCTCGGCGCGGCATGCGCAGCGCAAGCCCTCACGCCGTTCAGGGTGAGTGTGCTTACCAGGTGCTGGAAGGACTGCTTCATGAAATCCCCGTCTTGTGCAATAAAAAAGCCCCGTTCTGGCTCTCACACAGAACGGGGCCTAGCGCTCTCACGAGTGCTTGCCCCTACGTGCAGCAGCAGTTAATCCGGTACCCGTCTGACATAAGTAAGGTTTATTATAGATGGCTTGCTCACCGTGTCAAGGTGCGGCGCAGCCTGCTCTTCCGTCCTGTTCGGCGTTCGCTAGGCTACAATGGCAGCGATGGCGGAGCAGGATTTAGCCGAGCGTCTGGGCGGCCGTGTCGGTGCGGTCCTGGTGGCCGCAGGCGGGAGCCGCCGCATGGGTGGCGTGGACAAGGTCTTCGCCCCCGTGCTGGGCCAGCCGCTCGTGTCGTGCAGCCTGGATGTCCTGGAGGCGTGCCCGATGGTTGACGAGATCGTCCTGGTCTTGAGCACGGACAACCTTGCCCTGGGACGCGAGCTTGTGAAGACGGGTGGTTGGCGCAAGGTCCGCCAGGTTTGCCAGGGAGGTGAGCGGCGGCGGGACTCAGTGCAGCGTGGCCTGGACGCCCTCGTTGAGGTCAAGTGGGTGGTGGTCCATGACGCCGCCCGGCCGTGTGTGACCGCGGATATGCTCGTCCGGGGGCTTGAGGCTGCGCTGGAGACCGGGGCGGCCATCGCGGCCGTGCCGGTCGCGGACACCATTAAGGTCGTCGGCGCGGACGGGGTTATCACGGCGACGCCGGCCCGCTCAGAGCTGTGGGCGGCGCAGACGCCCCAGGTGTTCTTGCGTGAGCTTCTGGTGCGCGCTCATCAGGCGGGCGACGCGGATGCCACCGACGACAGCGTGTTGGTGGAGCGGTTGGGCAGTCCGGTCAGGGTTTTTGAGGGCTCCGTTATGAACGTGAAGGTCACCACGCCAAGCGACCTGCTGGTTGCGGAGGCGTTCCTCCGGGCGCAGCGGGCCACGGGAGGCCGGTAACGTGCGCGTCGGCATCGGCTTTGACGTTCACCCCCTCGTGACGGGGCGCCCGCTGGTCCTGGGCGGCGTCACCGTTCCGTTCGCCAAGGGCCTGCACGGCCACAGCGATGGCGACGTGCTCGTGCACGCCATCATTGACGCGCTGCTGGGTGCGGCTTCTCTGGGGGGCATCGGCGACCACTTCCCATCGAGCGACGAGCAGCTCCGAGGGATCAGCAGCCTGGTGCTGCTGGAGCGCACCAACGACCTCTTGCGACACCGCGGGTGGGTAGTGCACAATACCGACGCGACAATCGTGGCGCAGGCGCCGGTGTTGAAGCCTTATCTGGGCCCCATGCAAAAGGCCATCGCGGCGCACCTGGGGGTGCAGCCCGAGCAGGTGAGCATCAAGGCCAAGACAACGGACGGTCTTGGGTTCACCGGCCGGGGCGAAGGCATCGCCGCCATGGCGGTCGCCACCCTCGACGCCGCGCCATGAGCCTGCGAAGCGAGTAGCGATGAAGCTCTACGATACCCGTACCGCCCAGAAGCAGGAGCTGGCCCCCGCCGGCCCTGTGGTCAAGATGTACGTCTGCGGCGTGACGCCCTACTCGCCAAGCCACGTGGGCCACGCGATGAGCTACGTGTACTTTGACGTGCTGCGCCGGTACCTGGAGCACCGGGGCTACCATGTGCGGCACGTGCAGAACTTCACCGACATAGATGACAAGATCATCCAGCGGGCCAAGGAGCAGGGCGTCAGCACGACGGAGTTGGCCCAGCGGTACATTGACGAGTACTTTCTGAACATGGACCGTCTCGGCATCAAGCGGGCTTCGGTCTATCCGCGCGCCACCGAAGAGGTGCCGCAGATGCTGGAGCTGATCAGCGGGCTGATAGCAAAGGGGTACGCCTACGCGTCCGGCGGAGACGTCTACTTCCGCGTCACGCGGCTCCCCACCTACGGCGAGTTGAGCCACCGCAGGCTGGACGACATGATGGCCGGGGCTCGCGTGGTTCCCGGCTTGAAGAAGGAACACCCGGGCGACTTTGTGCTCTGGAAAGGGAGCAAGCCGGGGGAGCCTTTCTGGGACAGCCCTTGGGGTCCCGGCAGGCCGGGCTGGCACATTGAGTGCAGCGCGATGTCCCTTCGCTATCTGGGCGAGCAGCTGGACATCCACGGGGGCGGCCATGACCTGGTGTTTCCCCACCACGAGAACGAGATCGCGCAGAGCGAGGCGTACACCGGGGTTGCGCCCTTCGCCCGGTTCTGGCTGCACAACGGGCTGCTCACCATGGGGCAGGAGAAGATGAGCAAATCGTTGGGCAACCTGGTGTCGTGCAAGGACGCGCTGGACCGGTTTGGGCCTGAGGCGCTGCGGCTCTTTTTCCTCAGCGGCCACTACAGGGCACCGCTGGCGTACAGCGCCGAGGCGATTGAAGCGCAGCAGCGCGCCCTAGAGCGCCTGCGTGGCGCACTGCGCCCTACAGATGGCGCTGGGGACGGCGACGGCCCTTCGCGCGAGCGAGTAGACCCTGAGCCGTTCCGCCAGCGCTTCACCGCCGCGATGGACGACGACCTCAACACGCCCCAGGCGCTGGCCGCGCTGTTTGACCTGACTCGCGAGATCTACCGCGCACGGGAGTCGGGCCGGGACGTAGCGCCGGCCAAGGCCGCGCTGTCGGAGATGGCGGGCGTGCTGGGCCTGGACTTGCGCGCGGAGCAACAAGACGCCTCAGCTCAACCGTTTGTTGAGCTTCTGGTCCAGTTGCGGGGCGAGCTTCGCGTGGCCAAGCAATTTGCGCTCGCCGACACGGTGCGGGTGCGGCTCCAGGAGCTGGGCGTTTCCCTGGAGGATTCGCCGCAGGGCACGCGCTGGCGGTACTTGCGGCCTAACGTTCCCTGAAGAGCGCCTGTCGGTGGTATCCTGGTAACGGGACCCATTCTGTTTACGGAAGGGTCACCTTGGCGCAAGGGACTGGTGCTACAGGTGAGTAAGGCGCTCGTTGCCACGCTCACATCCCTCCTGGGCGACGGTCGTGTCTCCGTGGACGAGCGCGACCTGCTCAGCCACATGTTCGACACCTACAGCCGCTCCTTTGCCGTCCCCGCGAGCAAACCGTTGGCTGTGGTCTTTGCGCGCTCAACGGAAGACGTTCAAAAGACCCTCGCCTTCGCGTCGGACAACGGCATCGGCGTGGTCCCCTACGGTGGAGGCACAGGCGTCACCGGTGGGGCCACCTCGGTGCGGCCGGGCGTCGTGCTGGACCTTCGAGGCCTTGCGCAACTGCACGAGCTGGACGTCGATGGCCGCCGCGCGCAAGTGGGCGCGGGGATGCTCCTGGCCGAGCTGTGCTCGAAAGCGGAAGCGCAACGGCTTCTCTTTGCCCACGACCCGTGGAGCCTGTCCATCGCGACGGTGGGCGGTTCCATCGCCGTCAACGGCGTCGGCTACCTTGCTGGTCGCTACGGCGCCATGGGGGATCAGGTGCTGGGGCTGGAGGTCGTCCTCCCCAACGGGCGCGTGGTGACCATGAAGGGGCTGCCGAAAGCAAGCGGGCCGGGGCTGACGCCGCTCTTCATCGGCTCCGAGGGAACGCTCGGGGTCATCACGAAGGCGACGGTCCACCTCTACCCGCAGCCAGAGCGGCGCGTGCTCCGGGCGTTCAGTTTCAAGAGCTTTGAGCACGGCTTTGGGGCCGCTATGGAGATGTACCGCGTTGGGCTGGCGCCCGCGTTGATGGACTTTGCCGAGGAGCCGCTGGAAGGCGCCACCGGGACCACGTCTACGCTCTACCTGGGCTTTGAGGGGCTGGCGGAGGAGGTTGCCGCGCAGGTGGAGCGGGGCCAACGGATTTGCCAGCAAGAGGGCGGGGTCCTCCTGCCGGAGCGCGAGGCCATTGCGTTTTGGGACGCGCGGCATGAGGCGGGCGAGCGGTACCAGCGGGAGGTGCTCTCCAAGCCGCCTGCTCAGCGGCTACGCCACCCACGGCGAATGGACTACGTGCACGTCGCAATCCCGGCGTCGCGAGTGGTGGAGTACCACCGCTGGTGCAGGGCGCTTGTGGGGCAGCGACAGCTTCCGGTCAACGAATGGTCCTTCTGGGGCAGGCCTGAGTTCTTCTCCTTTCTGATCATTGACCCGTTCACTGGGAAAGAGGAGCAGCTCTCCGAGCTGTTCCGCAACACCGTGGACGAGATGCTGCAGAGGGCTCAGGATATGGGTGGTTCTATGGAGTACTGCCATGGCGTTGGGCTGAAGCTTGGCGCCGCGATGGAGCGGGAGCTTGGCCCGACGATGGAGCTGCTGCGGGCTGTCAAGCGGACACTGGACCCGGCCGGCATCATGAACCCCGGTAAGCTGGGGTTGTAGTCCGGCCCTGCGATCCGTGCGTTAGACCAACTCTGCAATAGAGTCGCGCCTACTCATGGTCATTCTGAGGGAGTCCCGACCGCAGTCGGGATGACCGAAGAATCCGCAACCAAACGCCCTCCCACTGCCTTTGTTCGGTTCAGATTCTTCGCTTCGGCTCAGAATGACAGTGCGCGGCGGTCTCTCCACACCAAGACTAATGCGCCACTTTCAAACAGAGTTGGTATTAGGCCTGCCGAACGATAACCGCTGTCCCTACGCATGCCCCGAGAGCTTTTGCCGCGTTGCCTTGCGGCAGGGCGATCTCCAGGAAGCCGTGGCTGCCCGGCACCACCACAAGTCTCCTGTGGCGTCCGTAAGTGGCGCTTAGCGTGGCTATCGTGCGTCTCCCTAGAGTTACCGCCACGCTCTTGCCGGCCACCTGTTCCGTGCGAATGTTGGTGACCAGGTTGCCGAAAATGTCCACGTGGAGCACCGTGCCGGCGAGCGAGGCGCCTTTCCACTCGGCCCTGGGAGCGTACAGGACTGTCACCTCATCGGTCGGCGTGCCGAGGCCCCTTGGTGGGAATCCTGCCGCCAGGTGCGCGGCCACCGGCCCAAAGACATCGCGGGCGTGGAAGGTTGCGCTGACCGGGTGGCGCCAGTAGTCAGGGCAGTCCAGGACGATGGCGGTGAAGCTCTGGGGAAGACGGGCGCGGAAGGGAGCGAGGGGTCTCCGATGCTCTCGTGGCAGGAGGTCGGGCCATAGCACATAGGTAAAGAGGCCGTTGTCCGGCCCGACGAACGCGTGGCCTTTGCCGACGAGGACGAGAGGGCGTCGTTCGGTCCCAACATCAGGGTCCACGACGGCGAGGTGCGCCGTGCCGGGTGGAAACGCCTGCCATGCGGCGCCCAGGAGAAACGCGCCGGTCGGGACGTTCTGCCGGGGGACCTGATGGGTGAGGTCGACCAGCGTGGCAGATGGGGCTATGGACAGGATTGACCCTTTCACGGCGCCGGCGTAGGTGTCCGCGAGGCCGAAGTCGGTGAGGATGGTGACGGTGCCATTGGGGGCGAAGCGGCGGGGCACGGTGCTCTTTGAGAAGCCTAGAAGGTGCCGTTCCAGCGGGCGCTGAGAAGGCTGACGAGGAGGAAGAGGGCGACGAGCACGATGGTGAACTGGAAAAGGAGCTTCTCCACCCCACGCCGAACGCGGCCCGAGGACTCGGCCGTTCCGAAGAAACCGCTCCCTTCACCGTGCACCTGCAGGAGGATGACGCCGATGAGGACGATGGCGATCAGGATCTCCGTAATCTGTAACGAGGCGTCCATTGTGCTCCCTCGCCGGAATGGGTCGTGCGAGTTCTAGGGTATCACGTGCTCTTGAGCGCCTCAAGTTTTTGCGCGAGCAGCGTATTGACGAGCGCGGGATTTGCCTTGCCTTTGCTCATCTTCATCACCTGCCCTACGAGGAACTTGACGGCGGTCTCCTTGCCGCTCAAATAGTCAGCGACGGCGGGCTGGTTGGCGGCGATCGCCTGCTCCACGTAGGACATCACCGCGCCGGCCTCGCTCACCTGGGCGAGCCCCTTCTCCTGGACGATGGCCTTCGGATCCCGCCCGGTGGTGAAGGCCTCCTCGAACACCGCTTTGGCCTGCGTGGAGCTGAGCTTGCCGGCCTCCACCAGGTCGGCAAGCTGGTTGATTGCAGTGGCCCAGAGCAGGCGCGCAGCCTCCGGGTAGTCGTCCAGGTCTTTCTGCGCGGCGCCGGTGAGGCGCGCAAGCTCGCCAAGGGTCCAATTGCTCACCGTCTTGGCGCGGGTGCGCAACGCGTCGCCCTTTGCGCCGCTGGCGGCCAAGCAGCGCTCAAAGAGCTGCGCTGTTGTCCGGTTGGCGGAGAGGAGGCGCGCGTCGTAGTCAGGGAGGCTGTACTGTGCCACGAAGCGGTCCTTGAGCGCTTCCGGCAACTCCGGCAAGCGGGCCTTGATATCCTCTAGCCACGCGGGGGCGAGCTCCAGCGGTGTAAGGTCGGGCTCCGGAAAATACCGGTAGTCGTGGGCGTGCTCCTTGGAGCGCTGCGAGACGGTAACGCCTTTGTCGTCCAGCCAGCCGCGGGTCTCCTGCGTAACGCGCCCGCCTTCGTTCAGCAGCCTGGTTTGCCGCTCTATCTCAAACTGAATGGCCCTGGTCACGGAGCGGAAGCTGTTCATGTTCTTGACTTCCACCTTGAACGGCGACAGCTGGGTGGCGCCCTTGGGGCGGAGGCTGACGTTGGCGTCGCAGCGGAAGCTGCCCTTCTCCATGTCCGCCGTGGAGACGCCGAGGGCGCGGAGGATGGCGCGGAGCTTCATCAGGTACAGGCGCGCCGTCTCCGCCGAGCGGAGGTCCGGCTCGCTCACGACCTCCATGAGCGGCGTGCCCGAACGGTTGACGTCAACCAGGGAAAACGCATCGCCGCCGTCGCGGACGTGCATCATCTTGGCGGTGTCCTCTTCCAGGTGGACGCGCGTAATGCCCACGCGCGTGGGCCGGCCGTTCGATTCCACGTCCAGCCAGCCCTTGAACGCTATGGGGTCCGGGAACTGAGATATCTGGTACCCCTTCATCAGGTCCGGGTAGGGGTAGTTCTTACGGTCAAAGTGGGTCTGGCTGTTGATGGAGCAGTTGAGCGCCATGCCGGTCATGACGGTAAACTCCACCGCGCGCCGGTTGATGACAGGCAGCGTGCCGGGCATGCCCAGGCAGACGGGGCAGACGCGGGTGTTGGGAGAGGCGGACTGCTGATGGTCCGTGGGGCAGCTGCAGAACATCTTGGAGCGGGTCAAGAGCTGCGCGTGCACCTCAAGGCCGATGACTGGTTCCCAGTCCATGAACGAGACCCCCAATCAGGTTGGATAATCCTGCGACAACTGTTATGGAGACGTAGGGGCGATTCGGGAATCGCCACTGCTGCACGTTTTGCGAAGCCCCACAGACAGTATAGCTCCAAGTCGTTTGCTCCCCCTCTCCTTCGCGTTACAATACGATGGCTTTGGAATGAGCCACTGGGCTGTCACGGAAGTAAGGAGCGAAACATGTCCACCAATAAGCCCAACACGCGAACAGAGCGCGACTCCATGGGGTCTATGGAGGTGCCGGCGGAGGCGTACTACGGTGCCTCCACGCAGCGCGCGGTGCTCAACTTCCCCATCAGCAAGGAGCGTTTCCCGAGGCGGTTTATCCGCGCAATGGGGCTCATCAAGCAGGCGGCGGCCCACGTGAACGCGGAGCTTGGGCTGCTGGACAAGCGTATCGCCGGAGCCATCGCCAACGCAGCGCAAGAGATCGCGGATGGCCGGTTCGACAAAGAATTCGTGGTGGACATCTACCAGACCGGCTCCGGCACCTCCACCAACATGAACGCCAACGAGGTCATCGCGAACCGCGCCACGGAGCTGCTGGGCGGCCAGCGAGGCGCCAAGCTGGCGCACCCCAACGACCACGTGAACCTGGGCCAGTCCTCCAACGACGTCATCCCGACCGCCATCCACCTCTCCGTAGCGATGGCGATCAAGGAGGACCTGGTGCCGGCTCTCCAGGAGATGGAGAAGGCACTGCGGGATAAGTCCCAGGAGTTCTGGCCCATCATCAAGACCGGGCGCACGCACCTGCAGGACGCCACGCCGGTGCGCTTGGGGCAGGAGTTCCTGGGCTACGCGGGGCAGGTGGAGCGGGCACAGCGCCGGCTGCGCCACGCGCTGGATGAGCTTCGGGAGGTTGCGCTTGGTGGCACTGCTGTCGGGACCGGCATCAACACGCATCCCCAATTTGCGCAGCGGGTGTGTGCGCGGCTCTCAGAGGTGACCGGCCTTAGCGTGGCGGAGACCGAAAACCACTACCAGGCGCAGGCCACGCTGGATGCGCTGGTGGAGACGAGCGGGGTGCTGCGCACGGTCTCCATCAGCCTGTATAAGATCGCGAACGACATCCGCTGGATGGGCACCGGGCCTCGGGCCGGCATCGGAGAGCTGGTGTTGCCGGAGGTGCAGCCAGGTAGCTCCATCATGCCGGGCAAGATCAACCCGGTCATCGCCGAGTCGCTGCTGCAGGCGGTCGCCCAAGTGCTCGGGAACGACCTGGTGGTGGCGCAGGCGGGACAGAGTGGCGTCTTTGAGCTGAACGTCATGATGCCGGTGGCGGCGCACAACCTGCTGCAGAGCGTGGGGCTGCTGGCGGCGTCGGCGCGCAACTTCACCCGTCAGTGCGTGGTGGGCCTGAAAGCAACGGAGCGGAGCACGCAGATGGTGGAGCAGGGCCTGATGCTTGCCACCGCGCTGGCGCCCGTGGTGGGTTACGATGCCGCCGCGGCCATCGCGAAAGAGGCCGCCAAGACCGGCAAGACCATCCGGGCAGTGGCCCGCGAAAAGACGAGCCTCTCAGAGACGGATCTGGATCAGCTCCTCCGTCCTGAGAAGATGACCGAGCCGGGCCTGGGCGGCGGGCCAACAAGCGGCTAGCAGCCCACTCAACCGCTGAGTGCCCCGAGCAGGCTGGCTACTTCTTATTGACCGTGCCTTGGCCGCGGCACTCCTTGCACGGCCGCGCGGCCGGTCGGGGTGGCAGGTCTTACAGGAGTCGCGCTCGCAGTAGCCGGTCCCTGTGCAGTGGTTACAAAGTGAAAGTGGCACGGTACACCCCCTCGTTTCCCTACTTGCGGAGAGCCGCAAACGCGCTCCCCGTCGCGCTGCCACGACTTCATTCGGGTCGGTTTTTCGCCGAGCTTCCAGGCTAGTCGTCATTCCCTTCCGACTGCGCTTCTGCCAGCTCGCTGACCCTGTCAAGGTGCGAGTCCAGGTAGCACTGACCAAAGTGCAGGACTTTGAAACGCTCGCTGCCGATCTGCACCTGAGAGACGCGCTTGGGTTCCAGTTTGTTCTGGGACAGGTACTGCTGCACCCGCTCGTCATTTCTATGCGGATAGTCCTCGTTGAAGGAGAGAGACAAACGGGTCATCCCAATTCTCGTGTGCTGGCGGCTGATTCGCATTGAGCTGCTCCCCCTCTCTGCGAGAGCGAGTTTCGTAGCCGTTGCCCTGTCCACGCAACGCGCTCGTAGCCCTACACTAGAACGGCGGACGGAAGATGTCGAGGCGGGGTTAGGCGGCGTCGCGGCGGCTGACAGCCGATCGGCAAGTGCTGCTCTACTCCCGGACGCGCCACCAGCGGCGGGTGGCCGTTTCCGCGTGCCACGCGGCAAACTGCGCGTAGTCGCGGAGGCACATCGGACGCCCAAGGACAGTGCTCTCGTACCAACGTTTGCGGCGCACCACGTACCGCGGGCTAGCTCCGCAGGCCAGGAAGAAGCGCAGCGCGCCTACCAGCGTGGCGACCGCCGCCATGAGCACCAGCACGGCGTCAAGCGCGATGAGGGGCGGCGCGAGCACGAACCGGCGAAGCATCACACTCACCCCCTGCCTTACCCACAAGCTCTGTGCCGATCTGACCTCGTTATCCTCTGGCTAGAGCCCCGTCGTCAGAAGTCGTTACGCTACCGTTTCTTCTTCCCCAAAAACCGCTCTACACCGAACGGTTTTAGAGGCGCAGCCGTACCACGCAGCAGGTAAGCAGCCAGCAGCTCTCCGGTCACAGGGGCCAGCAGAACGCCGTTCCGGAAGTGGCCGGTTGCCACCGCCAGCCCGTCGAGTCCGGGGACGGGACCGAGAACGGGTTGCTCGTCCGGCGAAGCGGGCCGCAGGCCAGACCAGGTGTCTAGGAACGTGGCGCTGTCCAATGCCGGGAGGAGGCGCTTGGCGGACTCGAGCAGCATGCGGGTATTGCCTGCGGTGGCGCGGTTCTCAAACCCTGTCCACTCCTGTGTTGCCCCTACGAGCAGGGTGCCGTCGCGGCGTGGCACCAGGTAGCCGGGCTGGCCGAACACGACGGTGCGGAGCGGCTGCGGGACGCACCGGAGCGACACCACCTGTCCGCGCACGGGCTGGATGTCCAGCGGGACGCCTGCCCAGCGCGACAGCGCACCGCTCCAAGCCCCCGCGGCGAGCACCGTTGCCCCCGCGTGCCACTCGGAAGAGCCTGTCCGGACACCGGCCACGCGCCCTCCGTGCCGGACCAGGCCGTCAACAGCTACGCCGTAATGGAATGCGGCGCCCATTCTGGCGGCGGCCTGCGTTAAGGCCTCCACGAGCTTGGCGGGGTTCACCTGGCCCTCGGACGGGTGGAAGAGCGCGCCGAGCAGCGTGGGGTTAAGCAGGGGCTCGCGCTCCAGGGCAACAGCGCGGGGAAGCCATTGGAGTGCGGGGTTGTCCGGGGAAAGGCGCGTCTTGAGGGCTTGGGCGGCCTGGTCGCCGAAGGCCGGCACAAGGACGCCGCACGCTGAGTACTCGACGTCTACGCCGGACTCCTCCCGCAGCGTCTCCGCGAGCGTGGGGTAAAGGCGAAGGCTCTGGACTGCGAGATTCAGCATTGGCCCAGCGGGCAGCCCCTCGGCGGTGGGCACCAGCATGCCGGCTGAGGCGCGGGAGGTGACGGCGCCGGGGTAGTCTCGCTCCAGCACGGTGACGGCGGCGCCGCGTCGCACGAGCGCGTGGGCGATGCTGCACCCGATGACTCCGGCGCCCACGATGAGCACGTCCGGGCGTTTTTCCGTCATCTGCTCCTCTGTGGACCTTAGCCTACCGCAACGGGCGCGGCTGGTCTGAACGTTTGCCGGCGCATTCCGGGCACGGGCACGCCTCGCGAAGGACGTTATACGGGTAGATTCCCGTGGAGTGGAGGTCGCTCCACAGAAACTGGAGTGCGTAGCTCCCGATAGGCATGGAGTCCAGGGCCTGAACGTCTTCGGGGACGGTGCTCTCGTCCAGCCGCTTCGCGTGCGGCCACTCGCCGACGCAGGTGGCGCAGGCGCACCGAAGGCGAAGGAAGCGGTGAGGGTAGAGGCTGTGGTGGCCGTCGGGCCACGTGATGGCGATGCCTTCCGGAACGATGCGGACGTTCTTGGGGACCGGCGTCTGCTGCTGGGTCATGGCGTGGTTACTGGAGGACCGCGTTGATGAAGAAGGTCATGCCGCCTGCGGTCATGCTGCCGGTGATGCGCCTGGCGATGACGCCGTCGGCGTCAATAAACAGCGTGGTGGGCAGCCCGGTGACGGCGTACTCTTTGGCGATCTTGTCGCTCTTGTCCAGGCCAAGGGGGTAGGCCACGCCCATCTTTTCAGCCAACTTGCGCGCATCGCTCTCGGTGTCCCACAGCGCGACGCCGACGAACGCGACCTTGTCCTTGTGCGTTTGCCACGATTGCTCCAGGGCGGGCATTTCGGCGCGGCACGGAGCGCACCAGGAGGCCCAGAAGTTGAGGACAACCGGCCTGCCCCGAAGGCTGGCAAGGTCCAGCGTACTACCGTCAAGGAGCACGAGTTGGAGTTCGGGAGCGGTTGCCCCACCCCACCGGTCGGCTGTCGCAGGTGTGGCGCTTTCAGGAGAGGAGGGGGGCGCTTCGACCACCTCCTCCGGCGGAAGAGCGGTGGCTGAGGGGGCCACAGCCTGCTCAGAGTTCTGATCTGGAAGAGCGGGCATGGCCTGGCTTGCACTCGAGTTGGCAGAGCACGCCGCCAAGAGGGCGGCAAGGCTGCCTAAGGCCAGGACAAGGACTCTACGCACCACAGTATCCTCCTCTGTCAGTATATCCCATCGGCACGAGGAGGCGCGTGAGGGACGTCGTGGGGGCCGGAGCCGTGCGGCGCGCCGATGGAATCAGCTAAAATGAGGACATGACACGGGAAAAGAATGGCGTTGCCCTGCCCCGCGTGTTTGTCGCCCGACGCATTGCGCCCGAGGCGCTGGCGATGCTGGACAACCAGGCCGAGGTTGAGGTCTGGGAAGGCGAGGCGCAGCCTCCGCGCGCTCTCCTGCTGAAGCAGGCCGCCTGCGCCGATGGCCTGCTCACCATGCTGACCGACCAGGTGGACACCGAGCTCCTGAGCGGCGCGCCGAGGCTACGGGTGGTGAGCAACATGGCGGTGGGCTATGACAACATCCAGGTCTCCGAATGCACGCTCCGTGGTGTGCTGGTGGGGAATACGCCCGGCGTGCTGACCGCGACCTCAGCGGAGTTCACGTTCGCGCTGCTGATGGCGGCGGCTCGGCGCGTGGTGGAGGCGGACCGCTTTGTGCGCGAGGGGCGCTGGCGGCACTGGCAGCCGGACCTGCTGCTTGGGCGTGACCTGCACGGCGCCACGCTCGGCGTCGTGGGGCTTGGGGCGATCGGGCGCGAGGTGGCCGTCCGCGCGCGGGCTTTCGGCATGCGCGTCATCTACTGCTCCGCTCACCGCCATCCGGACGACGAGGCGCGCCACGGTCTGACGTGGGCGCCCGACCTGGGCGCCTTGCTCCGAGAGAGCGACTTCGTCACGCTCCACGTGCCCCTCAAGCCTGCGACGCACCACATGATTGGGCGGGAGCAGCTCCGGATGATGAGGCGGCACGCCGTCCTGGTGAACACCGCACGCGGGCCGGTGGTTGACCAGCGCGCTCTGTACGAGGCGCTGCGCGACGGCGTCATCGGGGGGGCCGCGCTGGATGTGGCCGAGGTGGAGCCGATGCCGCCGGACGAGCCGCTGCTGAGCTTGCCGAACGTGGTGGTAGTGCCGCACATCGCCAGCGCAACCGTGGCGACGCGCACGCGCATGGCGGTCATGGCCGTCCAGAACCTGCTCGCGGGGCTACGCGGCGAGCCCATGCCGCACTGCGTTAACCCGGAGGCCCATAATGTCATTCTGAGCCTGCAGGCGAAGAATCGGCGGACCGCGCCGGGTGCCGCGCCATGAGGATTCTCGCCCTTGACGTCGGCCAGCAGCGCATCGGCACGGCCATCGGCGATACGCGCGGGGGGATCGCCACGCCGGGGGATGCTCTCCTCAGGGTCAGCCGTGCCAAGGACGTGCAAGCGATCCTGGAACTGGTGCGCCGAGAGGGCGCCGAGCAGATTGTGGTCGGTGTCCCGTACCTGGCTGATAGGTCAGTAGGGGTGCGGGGTAGGGCGGTACTCGCCTTTGTTGAGGCGCTGCGCTCAGGCTCAGCTTTGCCGGTTGAGCTGTGGGACGAGCGTTTTTCCACGGTGCAGGCGGAGGCGGGTCTGCGGGCGGCCGGCAGGCAGCCGTCCCGCGATCGGGCGCGCCTGGACTCGGCGAGCGCGGCGGTCGTCCTCCAAGGCTACCTGGACGCGCACCGCACAACCCCAAGCCGGAGCGGGGTGCAACAAGTGCGGCTTGGCATCATTGGCTATCCACTGCGCCACACGCTCTCGCCGGTGTTCCAGCAGGCGGCACTGGAGGCGTGTGGCATTGAAGGGCGGTACGAGGCGTGGGAAACCCCGCCCCAACACCTCGCGCAGCAGGTGAGGGAGCTGGCGGAGGCGGGTGTGCTGGGATTCAACGTCACCGTGCCGCACAAGGAGGCGGTCGGTGCGCTTCTGGACGAGCTGACCGGCCGGGCACGAGAGCTGGGCGCGGTGAATACAGTCGTGAACAGGGGCGGACGTCTCGTGGGCGACAACACGGATGGGGAGGGATTCCTTCGTGCGCTCAAGGACGACGGCGGCTTTGAGGTCAAGGGCGCGCCCGTCCTCGTCCTTGGGGCTGGGGGTGCTGCCCGCGCGGTGGTGTACTCGCTGGCGAAGGAGGGGGCCGCATTCATCGTCGTGGCCAACAGGACGGTGGGGCGGGCCGAGGCGCTGGTGGCGGGCCTGAAGGGGCACGTCGCGCGCACGGAGGCGGCGCCGCTCACGGAGACGGCGCTTCGCAGGGCGTTCAGGGCTGAGCCGCCGCTGCTCATCGTGAACTGCACCCCAATGGGGATGGCCTACGGGCCTGCGCCAGACCAGTCGCCACTGAGCGCCGGCCTCATCCCTCGAGGGGCGCTGGTGTATGACCTCGTGTACCGCCCCGCGGAGACCAGGTTGCTGCGGGAGGCTCGGCGTGCCGGAGCGCGAACCCTTGGCGGATTGCCCATGCTCATCTACCAGGGTGCGGCGGCGTTCCGTATTTGGACGGGCCGCGAGCCGCCCGTGGCGGTAATGCTCGCCGCTGCGCGGCAGGCGCTGGCTATGGAAGGGTGAAGCCGAGTTAGGGTACACTGGGCGAAACAAGCTGAAGCCGCACCGCTTGATAACGCGGGAAAGGAAACGGGCATGGCGAAGTACCTGATTGAGGCCACGTACTCGACCAAGGGCGTCACGGGTCTGCTCCAGGAGGGTGGTAAGGGGCGGCAAGGGGCGGTGGAGCAGGTGCTGAAGGGCTTGGGAGGAAAGCTGGAAGCCTACTATTTCGCGTTCGGCCCCGCCGACGTGTACAGCATCGTGGACCTGCCGGACAACGTGAGCGCATTGGCGCTCTCCGTGGCGGTGAACTCCACGGGTGCAGCCCACCTCAAGGTCACCGTCCTCATCACACCTGAGGAGATGGACAAGGCTACCAGGAAAGCGGTGGACTATCGCCCACCGGAGGGGAGACTTCCGTTCCCATAGCCTCGGCTAGGGAAGGAACGCTATGTTACGGTTCTTGACGGCCGGGGAGTCCCACGGCCAAGCCCTGGTTGCGATCCTTGAGGGAGTCCCCGCCGGCCTCTCCGTTGACGAGGGGTACATCCGCGCCCAGCTCGAGCGGCGGCAGCAGGGCTATGGGCGCGGCGGCCGCATGAAGATTGAGACCGACTACGCCCGCATTCTTGGCGGCGTGCGCCATGGGAAAACGCTCGGCTCGCCCATCGCCATGCTCATTGAGAACAAGGACTGGGCCAACTGGACCAAGCAGATGAGCGTTGTGCCCGTGGACGATCCGGGCGAGGCGGTGACCCGCCTGCGCCCCGGCCACGCAGACCTGGCGGGCGCGATGAAGTACGGCCAGGACGACGTGCGGAACGTGCTGGAGCGCGCCTCTGCACGGGAGAGCGCGGCCAGAGTGGCGGCGGGCGCCATTGCCCGCCGTTTCCTGGAAGAGATGGGCATCGCGCTCCACTCCCACGTTCTCGCCATCGGCGGCGTGTGGGCGAAGCCAAAGGAGCCGGTGGACTGGGAGCGCGTGGAGCGTTCGCCGGTCAGGTGCGCGGACGATGAGGCGGAGCCGCGGATGGTCAAGGCGATAGACGACGCGAAGGAGGCGGGGGACACCGTTGGGGGCGTGGTGGAGGTGGTGGCCGACGGCGCGCCTATCGGACTCGGTTCGTACATCCAGTGGGACCGCAAAATTGACGCCCGCGTGGCGTACGCCATCATGTCCATGAATGCAGTCAAGGCCGTCTCCATCGGCGAGGGATGGGAGAGTGTGAACCTCCGCGGCTCCCAGGTCCACGATGTAATTCAGCCAGTGACCGACCCGCAACGCCCCTGGCAGCGCAGGACGAACCGCTCCGGTGGGACGGAAGGCGGGATGACGAACGGGATGCCGCTGGTGGTGCGCTTCGCGGTCAAGCCGATCGCCACGCTGGCAAAGCCGCTCCCCTCCGTGGACCTTGTCACGGGTGAGGAGGTGCAGGCGCACTACGAGCGCTCCGACGTGTGCCAGGTGCCGCCCGCCGGCGTTATCGGCGAGGCGATGGTGGCGCTGGTGCTGGCCGAGGCGTTCCTGGAGAAGTTCGGCGGCGACCACCTGGAGGAGACCAGGAGGAACTATCGCGCGTACCTGAAGACCGTTGGCCCCCGCAACCGTGCACGGGTGCGTGAGGACTGAGCGCCGGAGGCGCAATGAACAAACACGTGTTCGCAGCGTTATACGAATACGGGGAATGGGCCAACGAGCGCCTGCTGACACTGGCCTCAAAGCTCACGCCGGAGCAGTTTCGCCGCCAGTACTCCAAGGGGTATCGGCCTATTCACGAAAACCTCGTGCACCTGCTGCAAGTGGACTGGGCTTGGTACTTCGACTGGAGGGCCGAGCCGTTTCCCCGGTTTGGAGCGGAGCAACTGCCTTTGGTGGACGCCATCCGGGAAGCGTGGGCGCCGCTGATCGCCAAGCGACGGGCGTTTCTCGCAGACCTGGGCGACCGGGAACTGACGCAGGAGATCCCCGGCAGGCGCCCCGGCGATACGTCGTCGCCGCTGCTGCTTTGGCAGGCGCTGCTCCAATGCGCCAACCATGGCATGCAGCACCGTGCTGAGATCGCCGCAATGCTCACCGATGCCGGCCATTCGCCAGGCGACCTTGATTTCGCGTACTTTTGGCAGGAGCGGCAGGCTGCGAAGGGCACTGGCCGTCCGAGGTAACCCGCAGTACTGTTTCCACGACACGCGGCTCGTGCTGGCGTTCCGTGCTCTATCTGTGGACATAAAACGGCAGACCTGACGAACGAGGAGCTAAGCGGATGACTAGCCCGGCAAAACAGAGGCAGCGGCCCGGTCCGGAGCTCCTGGAGCTGCGGCGCCGGATGCGCCACTCAGCGTCGCACCTGATGGCGGACGCGGTGCTGGAGATGTTTCCTGAGGCCCACTTCGCCATCGGCCCGCCGACGGAGGAGGGGTTCTACTACGACTTTGACGTGCCGCGCCCCTTCACACCGGAGGACCTGCAGCGCGTTGAGGAGACGATGCGCCGGCGCATAGCGGCTGACCTGCCGTTTGCACGTGAGGTGTTGAGCCGCCAGGAGGCGCGAGAGCGCTTCGCCCGCCAGCCCTTCAAGCTGGCGATCATTGACGCCATCCCGGAAGGGGAGCCTCTCTCTGTCTATCGCCACGGAAACTTCGGGGACCTGTGTGAGGGGCCGCACGTGGCCTCAAGCGGCAAGGTGATCGCCTTCAAGCTGCTGAGCGTGGCCGGCGCCTACTGGCGCGGCGACGAGCGCAACCCCATGCTCCAGCGCATCTACGGCACCGCGTTTGAGTCGCAAGCACTCCTTGACGAGCACCTGAAGCGGCTGGAGGAGGCGCAGCGGCGCGATCACCGCAAGCTGGGGCAGGAGCTTGGCCTCTTTCTCTTCCACCCCATCGCGCCGGCGAGCCCGTTCTTCTTGCCCAAGGGCGCGGCCCTCTACAACACGCTGGTGGACTACGTGCGCGGCCTGTACCGCCAGCATGGCTACCAGGAAGTCATCACGCCGCAGATTTTTGACACGGAGCTTTGGAAGCGCTCCGGCCACTATCAGGCGTACTTGGAGAGCATGTACTTCACGCGCGTGGAGGAACGGGAGTTTGGCATAAAGCCCATGAACTGCCCGGCCCACGCGCTCATTTACGCCGCGCAGCTCCACTCCTACCGCGACCTGCCGGTGCGGCTGGCGGACTTTGGCAGGCTGCATCGGTACGAGCGTTCCGGTGTCACGCACGGCCTCACCCGGGTCCGCACGTTCTCGCAGGACGATGCCCACATCTTTTGCACGCCGGACCAGGTGGCGAATGAGGTGAAGGCGTTCGTAGGGTTGGTGCAGGGGACGTACCACCTCTTCCAGATTGACGACATGAGGATTGCGTTCTCGCTGAGGCCGGATAAGCGCGTGGGGACGGAGGAGATGTGGGACCGTGCCGAGGGCGCGATGCGGGAAGTGCTCAAAGGGCTTGATCTTCCGCACGAGGAGATGCCCGGCGAGGGCGCCTTCTACGGCCCGAAGATCGACTTCTTCGTGGCCGATGCTCTGGGACGGGAATGGCAGCTCGGCACCATCCAGTTGGACTACAGCCTGCCGGAGCGGTTTGAGCTTGAGTACACGGCAGCGGACGGCTCGCGCCAGCGGCCCGTGGTGCTCCACCGCGCCATGTTCGGCAGCATTGAGCGGTTCCTTGGGGTCCTCATTGAGCACTTCGGCGGGGCGTTCCCGGTCTGGATCGCGCCGGTGCAGGCCGTGGTGGTGCCGATAGCGGAGCGACACGTGGCGTACGCGGAGCAGGTCCGAGCCACCCTGCACGGCGCGGGACTGCGCGTGGAATTGGACGGACGCAACGAGCGAATGCAGGCCAAGATACGGGACGCGCAGCTCCAGAAGGTGCCCTACATGCTGGTGGTGGGCGACCGGGAGGCCGCGGCAGGCGCTGTCGCCGTGCGCCTCCGCTCCGGCGAGGATAAGGGCGCTTTGCCCCTTGAGCGGGTCAAGGAGCTCATCCTGGAGGACGTGGCCAACGGCCGCTAGGCCAACGGCCACAGCGTCCTGTGCGGGACGGGAACGCTTAGAGGGCCTCTATTGCCGCTTTGGCGATGTCCTCGTCCTGCTGAGCCGTGGCGCCGCTGACTCCGATGCCGCCGATCCGCTCCCCGTCTTTCATGATAGGCAGTGCCCCCTGGACAAAGAACAGCCGCCCCTGGTTCATCTGGTTCAGGGTCTGGAATACGGGGGACGCGGCCTGCTCGGTGAAGGCGCTGCTTGGTTGGCCGAACATTGCGGAGACCATGGCTTTGCCCCGGGCGACGTCCGGAGTCAAGTGCAGCGCCTTGTCCATACGGATCAAGGCTACTATGTCGCCCCTGGTGTCCACGACGCAGACGCTGACGATGACGCTCATGCTCTTCGCTTTGGTCTCGGCCGCCCGGATGAGCTTCTCTGCCTGGTGCAACGCAATGGTCATCTCCCCCTCCTACGTGCGATTGGCTTGAGTCCGCCCCTAGAGTAGTGGCTTGCTCGGTATCTGTCCATGAGCTTTGCTGAAAAGGAGGGGCGATTCATGAATCGCCCCTACAGCGCCGTATTAGGCGCCAATCAAGACCAGGAACACCTGGCGTGGGCCGTGGACGCCGACGACGATCGTTTGCTCGATGTCGCCGGTGCGGCTGGGCCCGCTCACCAGGTTCAGATAGTGCGACAGCCAGCCTTCTCTTGCGATGCGCTCGTGGCACAGCGCCAGCGCGTCGCCCAGGGTTGGCACCACCTGGTCCGCCTCAACCACCGCCACGTGGACGGGCGGAAGCAGCGACGCGACACGAGGACGCCCCTGCTGCGAGAGGAGGACAGCGGTGGCCGTCTCCGCCACCATCCACTCCACGCCCGTCACGCCCAGGTCGGCGCCGGCGGCAAGGGTCTGGTACTCGTTGGCGTCTTGTCGGGAGGCCTCTCCGGCCGGGGCGTATACCGCGACGCCCTGGGCCGCGAGCGCGGTGTCAATGGGGACACGGGTAAGGACGGGGTCGTTGGAGCGCACGGCCTGCTTGGCGCCGAGACCCGTGGCGATGCGCGCGACGGCTTGCGCCGCCTCCGCGTGCGTCGGCACCCGCACCACCTCCCACGTCTGAAGCGGCGCTATACGCAGCAGGGTGGCGATCGCCTCCTGCCGCTGGAGAGGGAGCTGAGCGCGCACCCCCTTCGCGTGCTTCTGCACGTCGTCGGGCCGCGGGCGCTGCGCGGGCCGGGACGGCGTCTCAGCCTCGCGGGGCTGGCCGCGCCGGACCGCCTCACGCACGTTGTGGAGGAACTCTTCTCTGGATGCCAAGCCTCTCCTTTGTTGGGCGCGCCTGCTGCTTAGCGAGTCTCCTTCTCAAGCTTCTTCCACCGGGAGCGAAACGGCCGGGAGGCGACGGCGGGGAAGTCCCGGGCGCGGGTCCAGGCCCCCAGAGGCGGCGGCAGCCAGCGCAGGCGTCCTCGCCGGACGAACGGGCGCTGGAACCACGAAGCCAGCCTGGTAGCTAACCGATAGCTCCAAGCGAAGCGCACCGACAGGTACCAGGCCCGGATGAGCAGCCCTTCCGTAAGGGTGTTGGTGCGGTTCTGGACCCGGCCCTGCGTCTGCTCGCGGCGAAGGGTGAGCAGCATGCGCGGCAGGTCAATCTTGAGCGGGCAGACATCCTTGCACGCGCCGCAGAGCGTGGAGGCGAAGGGCAGGTCTCTCGCCTTGGGGAGGCCGATCATGACCGGCGTCACCACGGCGCCGATGGGCCCTGAGTATACCCAGCCGTAAGCGTGCCCGCCCACCGTGGTGTACACGGGGCAGGCGTTGAGGCACGCGCCGCACCGGATGCACAGCAGCGACTCGCGTAGCTCCGGGTCGCCGAGGAGCCGGGAGCGGCCGTTGTCCAGGATGACCAGGTGGAACTCCTCTGGGCCGTCTTCCTCGTCCCTCCGGCGCGGCCCGCTGAACAGCGAGACGTAGCTGGTGATGCGCTGGCCGGTGGCGGAACGCGTGAGCAGCTTGAGGAACACACCCAGGTCGCGGAACGACGGCACCACGCGTTCCATCCCCATCGTGGCGACGTGGATGCGAGGCAGCGTGGAGCACATGCGGCCGTTCCCCTCGTTGGTGACAATCGCGATGGTGCCGGACTCCGCGACGGCGAAGTTGGCGCCGGTCATCCCCATGTCCGCGCGCAGGAACTCCTGCCGCAGCGTCTGGCGCGCGATGGCGGTCAGGCCGGGGATGTCCGCAACGCGTGGCACGCCTAATTCCTTGGCGAACAGCTCCGCGACCTGCTCCTTGGACTTGTGCACCGCCGGCGCGACGATGTGGTACGGCGGCTCGTGGGCAAGCTGCACGATGTACTCGCCCAGGTCGGTCTCCACCCGCCGGATGCCCTGTTTCTCCAGCAGCTCTGCAATGCCCATCTCCTCGGACACCATGGACTTGCTCTTGACCACGGTGCGGACGCCCTTGCGCCTGGCGAGGTCCAGCACGTACTCGTTGGCCTCGTGGGCGGTGCTGGCGAAGAAGACCTTGCCGCCGGCGCGCTCCACGTTGGTGGCGAGCTGGCCCAGGTAGTGGTCCAGATGCTCCAAGGTGTGCCACTTGATGGCGCGCGCCTCCTTCTGGAGGGCGGCCCACTGCTCCTGTCCAGTCTCCGCGATGGCGGCGGCGCGGGCTGTGCGGAAGTGCTCCAGGCGCGCGTGGGCGGCCTGGAGCTGCGGGTCACGCAGGGCCCGCTCGGCGGACTGCTTGAACTGGCGGGTTTTTATTTCAGCCATGATCAGCGACCCTATCTGGTAGGCCCATTCCCAACACCTCCGCCAGGTGGAGGGCGCGGATCGGAGAGCCTTGGCGGCTCAGCGCGCCGCCAAGGTGCATCAGGCAGCTCGCGTCCAGGGCGGTGACCACGTCGGCGCCGCTCTTCTGAATGGAGGCGAGCTTGTCCCGCAGCAGCGCCTCGGAGATGTCGGGGAACTTGACGGCGAACGTGCCGCCAAAGCCGCAGCACCGCTGCGCGTTCTCCAGCTCCACGAGCTCCAGGCCCTGGAGGTTGCGGAGCAGGGTGCGCGGCTCCTCGCTGAGGCCCAGCTCCCGCAGGGCGTGGCAGGACTCGTGATACGTGGCCTTCAAGGGCGTGCGGAGGCGCAGGCCCAGGTCGCTTTTGCCAAGCACCTTGACCAGGTACTCAGAGAGCTCATACGTGCGGGCGGCGGTTTCCGCTGCCTGCGCGCGGACGGCGTCCGGATCAAACTGGAGGAGGTGCCGGTAGAAGACGCGGACCATGGTGGCGCAGGAGCCGGAGGGGGCCACGATCGGGCGGCCGTCGGCGAAGAGCCGGAGGAAGCGGCGGGCCAGGCGACGCGCTTCGTTGTGGTAGCCCGCGTTGTACGCGAGCTGGCCGCAGCAGGTCTGGCCGCTGGGAAAGTCCAGATCAACCCCGGCGCGACGGAGCACTTTGACCGCCGCCTCCCCAACCTGGGGGAACAGCTGGTCCACAACGCACGTGACAAACAGGTTTGCTTCCATGGCACCCACCGCAGAAGAGGTCTGAACGAAGAATACGGTACGGGACAGAGAGGAAGCAAGCGACGTAGAGGACAAAGAGCGTCCCAAGCAGGCAGGGCTGTCTCGAGGAGCGTGTGTTGGCGGGAGCGGGAGGGAGTCGAACCCACCTGTCCCGACACGTCGGGACACGCCGGTTTTGAAGACCGGGAGAGCCACCGGGCCCCATCCACCCCCATCCGGCGCTAGAGGAATTCGTGAATTCGTGACAGACGCCGACGCGCCTGCGGGCTACGAGCAGCGCGTAGGGGGCGCGTTACTGGACTTGAGCGGCGTGCTCTCAGAAGGAGCTATTTGACGGGGGTTAAGACCGCCTCAATCCGCTTCTTGAGCACGCTCTTGCCGACGGCGCCCACGACCTGCTCCACCGGCTTGCCGTCCCGGAAGAGG
This sequence comes from Dehalococcoidia bacterium, assembly GCA_009693055.1. GTDB lineage: Bacteria > Chloroflexota > Dehalococcoidia > Lucifugimonadales > SHYT01 > SHYA01. The sequence goes on from SHYA01000006.1 coordinate 75,311, forward strand.
ATGAGGGTGGGGATGCCGCGGATGTTGTAGGTGGCCGGCGTGTTGGCGTTGGCGTCCACGTCCATCTTGGTGAACTTCACCTTGCCGTCGTACTCCTGTGCAAGCTCCTCAACGATGGGAGCAATCATCTTGCACGGGTGGCACCAGTCCGCCCAAAAGTCAACCAACACGGGCTGCTTTGCTTTCAGCACCTCGGAGTCAAACGTCGCGTCGGATACTTCAATTGGCTTCGCCACAGGTTCCTCCCTGCTCCTGACCGCCAGGCCTGGACTTTCCGTCCTTGCCGCAGTCCGCAACGGCGTGGCTCATTGAGGGCTTGCCATTACTCGGAGCGTGTGCTTCCAGTTTACGGAATGCGTACGCGGCCGTCAACCGCCGCGCGTTGACGCCCTCAGGCGACGGTGTTAGATTGGGACTGACGTCAATCAAGACGGCGGGAGCTGGGAGAGCCTGGCTGAGAGGTCCCACCGAGCGGGACGACCGTCCGAACCTGATCTGGGTAATGCCAGCGCAGGGAAAGAGCCTGGTTGTTTCCGCCGCTGGCAGCCCCAGCGGCGTTTGTGTTTGGAAAGGAGGGGAAAATATGCACGACCCCCTGGTGATTGCCGGCAAGGAGTTCCGTTCCCGCCTCTTCGGCGGCACCGGACGGTTCCGGAACAACGCCGAGATGGTGGCGGCGCTGGATGCGTCCGGATGCCAGCTCGTGACGGTCGCCATCCGGCGGCTTGACCTGGACAACCCACACGAGAAGACGGTCCTTGACCTCATCGACTGGGAGCGGTACACGGTTCTGCCGAACACGGCGGGCTGCAAGACTGCCGAGGAGGCGGTGTTCACCGCCAAGCTGGGGCGGGAGGTGACCGGCTCCAACTGGGTGAAGCTGGAGGTGATTCCAGACCCCAAGTACCTGTTTCCTGACGCGGAGGGCACGCTGCGGGCGGCGGAGAAGCTGGTGAAAGAGGGCTTTGTGGTGCTGCCGTACATCAACGCCGACCCGGTGCTCGCCACGCGCCTGGAGGAGATTGGCTGCGCCACCGTGATGCCGCTTGGCTCCGCCATTGGCTCCGGGCAGGGCATCCACACGCGGGACGAGCTGGAGATCATCATCAGCAACGCCAAGGTGCCGGTTGTCGTGGATGCGGGGCTGGGCGTTCCCTCAGATGCGAGCCAGGCGATGGAGATGGGCGCCGCGGCGGTGCTGGTCAACACGGCCATCGCGCAGGCCAAGGACCCGGTGCTGATGGCCGAGGCGTTCTGCCTGGGCGTTGAGGCGGGCCGGAAGGCGTACCTGGCCGGGCGCATCGCGCGCAAGGGCTACGCCCAACCCAGCAGCCCCACGACCGGCATGGTGCAGATGGTGGGCAAGCGGTCCCGCTAGTCATGCAGCGCATCGTGAAGCCGTGCCTTGTCCTGGTCACCGACCGGCGCCTGTGTCCCGACGGCTCGTTCGCTGCCCGCGTGGAAGCGGCGGTGCAGGGGGGAGTGGACGTGGTGCAGCTCAGGGAGAAGGATCTCCCGGCGGGCGAACTGTACCGGCTGGCCCTGGAGCTGAAGGAGCGGATCGGGGGCAGGGCGCTGTTCGTGGTGAACGACCGGGTTGACATCGCCCTTGCCGTCGGAGCGGACGGTGTTCAGCTTGGCGAGGCGGGCCTTCCGGCTGCCATCGCCCGTGCCTTGCTCCGCTACGGCATGGTCATTGGGCGGTCGGTCCACTCCGCTGAGGGAGCCGCGCAAGCGGAAGCGGAGGGTGCGGACTTCCTGGTGCTGGGGACGGTGTTTCCGTCGCGCTCGCATCCGGATGAGGCAGCGGCAGGCCTCCGCCTTGTGGAGAAGACGCGGGGCAAGGTCTCCGTGCCGCTCCTCGCGATCGGCGGCGTGACCGAGCAGAACGCGGCGATGTGCCTGGAGGCGGGCGCGGATGGCGTAGCGGTGGTCTCCGCGATTCTGGCGACGCCTGACTCCCGCATTGCCGCCCAGCGGCTCAAGCAGGTCCTCCACAAGGCTTGGGGCTCGCAAGCCGCCGCCGCAGCCAAATAGGGCACGAACATGATCGTCGTCACCGTCAACGGCAAGAAACGTCAGCTGAACGACCCGACCAGCCTGATGGAGTTCCTCCAGGGGCTCAAGGTGAACTTCAAGTTTCTCGCCGTGGGGTACAACGGAGAGGTCGTCCCCAAGCGCGACTACGGGGCGGTGGTCTTGCAGGACGGGGACGTGCTTGAGATTGTGAAGCCTATCGGCGGCGGGTAGCGCCATGCCACGAGCAGTAAGCAGAAAGCAGGAAGCAGGTACTTCCGGCCTTTCCCTCTTGAAGTGCTTCAGCGGCGGGTCTCTTGCACCGCAAACTCGGACACCATATAGTCGGATGACCTGATGACTTAGGGCCCCTAGGCGCTGAGAATGTAACGCCTCGGGAGGGGCCGTTGGCGCGCGCGGCTCATCGGAGCAGTGTCTGAGCAGACGCGAAGAAGGGGGACGTATGGACTTCTTTGAAGTAGTGCACACGCAGCGGGCGATCCGGAGATTCAAGCCCGACCCGGTGTCGGAGGAGGCGCTCTGGACGATGCTGGACGCGGCAATCCGCGCACCCAGCGGCAGCAACTCGCAACCCTGGAGATGGCTAGTCGTCCGCAACAGGGCCAGGCGCGAGGTGATTAGCAAAGCGGTCCGGGAGCGGTTTGTCACACCCGATTTCCTGGAGCAGATGCGCCAGATGGCCGAGAAGGCAGCGAGCCCCACGGAGCGGCGTATGCTGCTCGGCGCGGCCGACTTTTTCCGCGACGTGGCCGCGGCGCCCGTCCTTCTCATCCCCTGTCTGTACCAGATCAGCTCGCCCACCGATGACCCACGGGGTCTGTTGGCCGGCTCGTCCATCTACGGCGCGGTGCAGAACCTGCTGCTGGCGGGACGCGCCCTTGGCATTGGCACGGTGCTCACTACCTTCCACGCCGGCATGGAGGACATGCTCCGGAAGGAGTTCCACTTGCCGGAGGACGCTGTTCCCACGTGCGTGGTTGCCGTGGGGTATCCTGACAGCCAGCGCTTTGGGCCTACCACGCGCAAGCCCGTGGACACCGTGACCTACTGGGACGACTGGGGCGTGGCGCGGAGGCGGGTCTAAGCGCGTTCTCCCGACGGCAGAGCTGGGCAGCACTCGTGCCGTTCTGCGAGGCGAGGGAAGGAAACCGTGACGGTCAGAAAAGAACCAAGGCGTCGCCAAGGGCCAAAAACGGGGCGCCCGCGCATGGCCGCGGACTATGGCGTTGACCCCGCGAGCACCCGGGGGATGCTTCCTTGAAGGTCCGCTCGGAAGGGCTTGAGCAGCTCGCGCAACCACTGGGTGGCAACCACGCGCCCTGATGGGAGGCCGCATGTGATGCCGGTCTGAGGCCTGTGGATGGATGGCCGGTTTTATTTTTCAACCGACTCGGCATCGTGCAAGGGCCGCAACCTGGCCGCGAACCCCAACGCCGTCATGCACCTTGAGAGCGGGGACGACGTGGCGGTCGTTGAAGGCAGGGCCGAGGAGGTCATGGAGCGTGGCGTCCTCCGGCGTTTCGCGGCGGCGTACAAGAAGAAGTATGACTTCCTGCCCGACGTCAACAGCGCCTCGTCCAGGGTTTATTGCTTGCGCCCCCAGGCCGTGTTTGCGTGGGAGGAGAGGGACTTTCCCAGCAGCGCGACGCGCTGGGCGTTCCGCTAGGGCAACGTAAGGACCTCACCCCAGGTTGGCGCATCCACGCTGGTGGATACCACGTTCCCGAGAGGGGGTGCAAACCCTATCGCCGCAGCCGCCACATGTGGTTCAAAGGCCCGTGGCCGTGGCCGATCGGGAGGGCCTTCTGCATTGCGTGGGCGACGTACCGTTTGGCCTTGACGGCGGCCTCCAGTGGACTGTAGCCGAGCGCCAGGTACGCCGCGATAGCGGACGCAAACGTGCAGCCTGTGCCGTGGGTGCTGGTGGTCTGGACACGCCTCCCGGTGAGTTCGCGGCACGTTGTGCCGTCATAGAAGACGTCTACCGGGGGGCCGGCGAGGTGTCCACCCTTCACGACCACGCTCTTGGCGCCCATGCGGTGCACAATCTCCTTGGCGGCTTCCCTGGCGTCTGCCAATGTGAGGATCGGCCTGCCCGTAAGCGCCGCCGCCTCGGGCAGGTTAGGTGTCACCACCGTCGCGAGCGGGATGAGGGCGGTCCGCAGCACATGGAGCGCTTCCTCGCGGAGCAGCCGGTCGCCGCCCTTCGCCACCATCACCGGGTCCACCACCACGCGGTCAAGCCCGTGCCGGCGCAGCCGTTCCACGACCACCTCAATGATGGGGGCGCTGCAGAGCATGCCGATCTTGACCACGTCTACGCCGATGTCGCTGACCACGGCGTCAATTTGGGCGGCCACCAGTTGGGGCGGGAGCTCGTGCACCGCGATTACGGCCAGGGTGTTTTGCGCGGTGACCGCGGTGAGCGCCGACGTGCCGTACACGCCCAGGGCGGCGAACGTCTTGAGGTCGGCCTGGATACCGGCGCCGCCGCCGGAGTCAGACCCCGCGACGGTCAGAACGACGCGTGGGCGGGCGGCAGGTCGCGGCCTGGTCACTTTTGCACCAGTTCGGCGATGAAGCCGTTGGTAAACGCTTCCTCGGCCTTCACCGGCTTGGCCAAGAGCTGCCGGGCGTCCATCCACCGGATGAAGTCCTGCCATTGCTCAGTGGTCTGCCAGCCAAAGCTCGGCACGCCGTCCGTCCACGCGGGCGCGAGAAGGCGGATTCCACGCTCTTCAAGGGCGCGGTTGCCCTCAATCTCCGGGTTCTGCTTGACCAGCGTGTCCACCGCGTTGTCCAGGTTGGCTGCCGCCTCGTTATAGCCGCGGAGCATTGCCTGCAGCAGGCGAAACACGATATGGGGCTTCACCTTGAGCATCGTCTCGTTGGTCACGAGCACCAGCTCGTAGAAGTCCGGCACCCCCCACTCTTCCATCCGGAGGATGGTGACTTGCTCGCCTTGCTGCTCGGCCAAGATGTTCTCGTGAGTCCAGTACGCGCCTACGACGGCGTCCACGCGCTTGGAGAGCAGGGCGGGGACGAGGTCGAAGCCTATGTTGACGAGCTTGACCGTGCTGAAGTCGCCGCCGTCGTGCTCCACCATGGTCTTGAGCAGCGGTTCGTCAAGCGGAATGCCGGGGTAGCCGACGGTTTTCCCGCTGAGGTCTCGCGGCCGGGTGATGCCTGACGACGTGAGCGCCATGACGGAGTTGAGAGGGTGTTGCACCAGCCCGGCGACTGAGACTACGGGAATACCGGCCGCACGCGCCAGGAGCACGTCAGGCTGGTAGCTGATGCCAAAGTCGTCTTTGCCGGCGCCTACCGTTTGCAGCACGGTTGACGGGTCGGAGGGCGTGTACATCCGGACGTCCAGGTCCTCCTCCGTGAAGTAGCCGCGCTCCTGTGCGATGAAGAGGCCGGCGTGGTTGGCGTTCGGGTACCAGTCCAGGGCGAGGCTCACGCTCTCCCGGTCGTCACCGCCACAACCGGCGGCAAACAATAGGAGAGCGATGCCCAGAATGACGACCAAAAGCGCGGTTGTGCGGCGCATGCTCACCTCACGGGTTTCTGGTTGTGTCTCTTGCGGCGCGGATAGCGGAGTGCCACGGAATGACGAGGCGCTCTACCGCCCCGACGAACAGAAAGAGGGCGATTCCCATCGCCGAGAGGATGACAATGGCGGCGAAGACCAGATCGGTCTGAAAGCGTGGAGAGGCCTGGACCATCAGGTACCCCAAGCCCGAGCTGGCGCCCACCCACTCGCCGATGACGGCGCCGATAACGCTTACCGCGGCGGCCACCTTCATCCCCGAGAACAGGTACGGCAGCGAGCTGGGGATGTGCACTGCTTGGAACGCCTGCCACCGGCCGGCGCCTAAGCTCCGCAGCATGCTGGTCATCTCCGGGTCAACAGCCCTGAGGCCGTCGACCATGTTGACGACCACCGGGAAGAAGGAGATGAGGGCCACGACGATCATTTTGGGCTGTAGGCCATAGCCGACCCAGACGAGGAGCAGGGGCGCGATGGCGATGATAGGGACCGTCTGGGACGCAATGACGATGGGGTAGATGGCCCGCGCGACCGTTCGCCAGTACGCGATGGCGAGCGCAAGCCCAACGCCGACCGCCAGCGCCGCGCCAAGCCCGGCGAGCACCTCTTGGACCGTGATCCAAGTATGTCGCATCAGGAGCTGGCCGCTGTCTCCCAGCTCGGCGGCGATGGCCGAGGGCGGTGGGAGCAGCCAGCGCTGCACGTCCAGAGCACGCACCAGGAGCTCCCAGAGCCCGATGAGGCCGAGGAGTAAACAGAGGGGCGGCAACCACTCTTCCAGGAGAGTCCGCCACCACGCCAGCGGCGGCGGCCGTGGCGCCGCGAGCCTGAAGGGGGTGTGCGGATGCACAACGGGCTTAGCCACGGCCGGGGCCATCTCGGAGAGGTTGTGCAGGTGAAGCCGCGCCGGATTGGCGCAGGAGGTCCAGGACCTGGGCCTTGAGCTTGGTGAACTCTTCGGTGACGGCCACCTGGCGGGTGCGCGGCCAGGACAGCGGCACAGGCAAGAGGTGGGTGACCGTCCCTGGGCGCGGGCTCAGCAGATAGACCCTGTGGGAGAGCAGCAATGCTTCCTCAACGTCATGCGTCACGAGAAGGGCCGTGCGCCCCAGCCCGCTCCACAGTTGCAGCAGCCAGTCTTGCATGTCGGTGCGGGTGAGGGCGTCCAGTGCGCCGAACGGCTCGTCCAGGAGCACCAGGGGCTTGTCGGCGAGAATGGTGCGCAGGAACGCCACGCGCTGGCGCATGCCGCCGGACAGGTTGTGGGGGTACTCGTCGGCAAAGCCAGCCAGCCCAAAGGCGTCCAGCAGCACCAGGGCGCGCCTGCGGGCCTCAGATGCCGGCACGCCTTGGACCTCCAGCCCAAGCACCGCGTTGCCCAGGGTGGTCCGCCACGGCAGCAGCAGGTCCTTCTGGGGCATGTACGCGATGCGGCCAAGCCGCCCGTCATCATGCGCGCCTTGGCCTTGAGCGGAGAACTGGACGCTTCCCTGCGTGGCTGCTTCCAGGCCGGCAATAATCCTCAACAGCGTGCTCTTGCCGCAGCCGCTTGGGCCCAGGACGGAGACGAGCTCTCCCTCCTGGACGGCGAGGTTGACGTCCGCAAGGACGTGCAGCATGCCGCGCGCCGTAGGATAGCTCTTGGAGAGCGCCCTGACTTCAAGGAGAGGCTTTGTTTGCACGGTGCTCTGAGACGTCTCCATACAAAACAATGAGCCGCCCGCCAGAGGCGGACGGCTCCAAAAAGAGACTACCAACCGCATCCCTCCGCTGGCATTACCCAGTTCAGGTTGTTGGGGTCGTCCCGCTCGTTGGGACCTCTCAGTCCGGCTATCCCGGACTCCCCCTCGGCCTTGCATGGCTTGGTAAGGTAGTTTCAGCTTATCGCGGCGCTGCGCGCCTGTCAACGAAGCGGGGCAACTCTCTGAAAAGGTGCGGATGGAACACAAGCCGTTCCCCGCGCGGCGACGTTATAGTAGAGAGGCGTTGTCGTTAGGAAAGCGCGCCGAGAGCGAGACTGTATGAGGCCCATCGTGTGCACCGTATAACGTTTGTCGCGCTCTTTTTGCCCCTGCTGACCGCAGCGGCGTGCGGCTCCGGCCAGCCGCCGCCAGGCACGACGCAGCCGGTGACCATAGAGACGCCCGCGCCAGCCGCGACCCCTTCCGGGGAGGCTGGTGAGCCCCCTGTCCCCGATGCGTTGGTCCCGTTGCCGGCGCCGCCTGACCTGGACTTGGAACAGTTGGCCAGGACTCTGGGTCGGACGAGAGGCGATGGCGCCGCGATCAAGCTGGCGCGCCCTGGAGGGGCGCCGCAAGCAGGCCAGTCGGAGCAGTTCTGGCTGGTGGACCTGGACCAGCATATCGTTAGCCGCATCACCGCCACGCTCAAGCTCGTTTCGCCAAACGCTTACTGGTACGTGGAAAACGGAGCGAGCGTGGGAGCGGGCGATTTGCAGGAGGCTGCGAAGGCCTTTGAGGAGAGGATTTTGCCGACCGTTGGGCGCTCCTTTGGCCCGCGTGACGGCCGGGGACTTGGGCAGCCACTGACCGTCCTCCACGCGCGGCTCCGCGGTGCGGCGGGCTACTTCAGCGGCCTGGACGGGTATCCGCAGAGCGTCCATCCGTACAGCAACGAGCGGATGATGGTTTACATGAACACGCGTGGTCTCCGCGCGGGATCAAAGGCCTATCAAGCGGTGCTGAGCCATGAGCTGCAGCACGCGTTCCACTTTGACGCGGATAGGGATGAGGACACGTGGGTGAATGAAGGGCTGTCGGAGTTTGCCGCCGAGTCGGCTGGGTTTAGCAACAAGCTTGTTGAGGGGTTTGTTGATCAGCCGGGCACTTCTTTGACGGAGTGGGCGCTGGACCCTCAAGACCCGCTACCGAACTACGGCGGCGCGGGCCTGTTCTTTCGGTACCTGTTTGGCCGGTACGGCGGCATGGAGGGCGTCCGGGACTTCATGGAGGAGCCTTCCGACGGCATAGCGGGGGTAGACGCCTACCTGGCCCAGTTTGGGGCCAGTTACCAGGGCATCTTTGCGGACTGGCTGGTGGCCAACCTCCTCGGGCAGAAGGGGGAGGGGCGCTTTCAGTATGCCTTCGGCGAGGAGCCTCCGCCCCGCGTGAAGCCGCAGAGGACTCTGAGCGGTTTGGGGCGGCTGGAGGGTGAGGTGCAGCAGTTCGGGGCTGAATACGTGACGGTCCGCATGGAGGAGGGGAACACCACCCTCAGGTTCCAGGGCGCCGACCAGGCCTCCCTGCTGCCCACCGGCCCCCACAGCGGCGACGCCTGCTGGTGGAGCAACCGTGGCGATTCCATCCAGTCCGCGCTTGTTCGCCCGGTGGACTTGCAAGGCCTCAGCGCGGCGACGCTCCGTTTCTGGGTGTGGTTTGACCTGGAAGCGGAGTGGGACTACGCGTATGTCCAGGTCTCAACGGATGGCGGGGCAAGCTGGAACATCTTGCCGGGTAAGCACACTACGCCGGCAAACCCCGTAGGGAACAGCTATGGGCCGGGGTTCACTGGAAGCAGCGGGGGCTGGTTGCAGGAAGAGGTGGACCTGACGCCGTACGCAGGGAGCCAGATGCTTCTGAGGTTCCAGTACGTGACGGACGAGGCGCTGAATAGCCACGGCCTTTTCCTGGACGATTTTTCCATCCCTGAGCTGGGGTGGGAGGATGATGCGGAATCGGACGGTGGATGGACCGCTAACGGGTTTGTCCGCACGAGCTTACGGATGCCTCAACGGTACAGCGTGCAGCTCGTGGCGTTCATGGAGGACGGTGGGGTGGGGGTGCGCTCCGTCCCGCTGGACGACCGGAACTCCGGCGCGCTGCGCCTGGAGGGCTTTGGCGCCGGACTGCGGGAAGTGGTCGTGATTGTTGCGCCCGTCACCGCGCCTACCAGAGTCCCGGCGGGGTTCACCATGGTGCTGGAGGGGTCCTAGTCCACAAGCGTGGAGGCCGAAAAACCAGCGTCCCGACCAAAGTCGGGACGCTGATGCGCAGCGCTAGCGGTTTCGTTAGCGCGACGGCGCCTGCACGGCCGGGACGACCGGCGGCAGGCGGTGGTACTTGGTCTCGAAGAAGATTAGCGGCATGCCGTCGTTGACTTCAATGTCTTCCACCTGGGCGATGAAGAGGACGTGGTCGCCCTCCGAGTGCGTCACCACCACCTTGCAGTCAAAATACGCCAGGGCGCCGTCCACCTTGTAGGAGCCGCCCTGCTTGACGAAGCGCGCGGGCTCCGGCGGCACGCGGTCCTGAGGCTTCTTTGAGTAGTACACGGAGATGTCTTGCTGTTCCTGAGCGAGGAGGCTCATCCCGTATCGGCCGGACTTCTGGAGATACCCCATCGTGAGCGCGTGGTGTCCCACGGAGAGTAGATTGAGCAGAGGCTCCAGAGATACGGAAAGGACGCCGTTCGCGGTCATTGCGTGGACCTTGCCGTTGTCGTCCTGCGTTGTGATGATGGCCACGCCTGAGGGGAACTTGCCCCACGCTTTTCGGAAGAGGTCTTTATTCGCAGCCAAAGAAGCCCTCCTGCCCAGATTCACGCCCGGCCCGATTATACAAGGTTGCCGTCAGCCTGCAAGGAGTGAGAGGGTAAAATCAGCTTGCCGGCTGAGGGGGGAAACCTTCCAAGAAGCGGCGTGCCAGGCGGAAGACCTGGGCAAGGGTTTGGGCGTCCAGCCTGTCTATCGTGTCCTCCGGCGTGTGGATAAAGGTGAACTCCGGCGTGGTGAGGATGACGGCGGGGATATCCGCCTGCAGAAACGAGAGGTGATCGCTCGGCACGTCCTCAGGCGCCGTGCTCAGGCGAACGCCGTCCGCCAATGCGAGCTCCAGGAAACGCTCTCTGAGGCGTGCGTCGCCGCTGACGGCGAGCGGGACCCTCGCTCCGACGACATCGAGGTTGAGCACGAATTGAATGCGCGCACGCTCCGCTTCAGGCAGCGACTCTACATAAAATCTGCTCCCTTCCAGGCCGATCTCCTCGCCGCCAAAAGCGATGAAACGCACGGTGAACGGGAGCGGCCTTCCTTGGATCTTCTTGGCGAGGGCGAGAACGACGGCCGTGCCCGAGGCGTTGTCGTTGGCGCCACCCGTCTCCGCGATGGTGTCATAGTGCCCTCCGATGATCACGCCGCCCTCGCCGGCGCCGGGGAGTTCACGATGATGTTCTGGCTGAGCGTCCTCACCTGGCGGACAGCGACTCTCACCTGCAGCTCACCGCTGGCAAGCCGTTCCTTCAGGGCCAGGCCGTCAGCACGTCTGATGCCAACGGCTGGGATGCTGCTGTCCAGCAGCGTGCCGAAGAGCGGCCCGCTCGCGTTGTTGAAGATGACCACGGCCGAAGCACCCGCCCGCGCCGCGTTCCCCACCTTCTCCTGGAAACGGATCTGCCCGCGTTCTATGAGGGCTATCTTGCCCTGGAGCCCACCGGCAGGGAAGTTTTCTGGGTAGCCAAGCCCCACGAACACCAGAGGCCCCTGGACTGCACCCTCTGCTGATGAGCGCAGCGGTTCCGCGCTGAGCGGACCCGGTTCGTCGCCTAGTACCACGAGACGGGGGGTGCGGGTCTCGTACATAGTCACGGCGAACTCTTGCCGGATCACTTGCAGGCCCGCATTGCGAAACTCCTCAGCGAGGTGGGACGTGGCGCGAGACTCGCCTCCGGACTCGGTGTCTCGTGGCCCCAGATCGTTGGCAAAGGAGCGCACGTAGCCCAGAATCCGCTCGCCAAGCTCGTCAGCCGCGGGGCCTTGCTCGCGGGACGGCGTGGCGGGTAGCGTTGGCGGCGATTCCCCTATAGGGGAGAGGGGTGGTTGAGGCCTCCCACTCTCTCCTGAGGGGTTGCCGCAGGCGGCCAGCAGGCTGCTCGCCAGCACAGCGAGGAGGCCAACTGCATTCCAGGGGCGCATGAAGCTCCTCTTACCGCCTTGGCTGCCGGGCCACGGCGAGCCTGCAATATCCAGTACGGAGAGTCCGTGTGTTTGGCTTGTTGTGTGAAGGGCGTCACCGCGATGGTAGCATTGCATAAGAGCCGTGCCGAGTCAGGGGCGTCTTGGGATGGAGCATGAGTCGGTGAGCACTCACCCCGTAGTTGCCCTCCGTTCGGTGACCAAGCGCTTCGGCGAGTTGGTCGCGAACGACGGGATTGACCTGGACCTGTACGCGGGCGAGGTGCACGCGCTCCTGGGTGAGAACGGAGCTGGGAAGACCACCCTCCTGAAGGTCATCTACGGACTCGCTCGGCCGGACGCCGGCGCCATCACGGTCCAGGGAACGGTGCGGCACATTCGCTCTCCCCGCGACGCGCGCGGCCTTGGCATCGGCATGGCGTTCCAGCACTTCGCCCTCGTCCCCGCGATGAGTGTGACGGAGAACGTGGCCCTATTTCTTTCAGGCCTGCCAAGCCAAGGGGTCTGGCTAGACCCGCGCGGCCTTGCGGAGCGGATTCGCTCCATCGGGCAGCGGTACGGACTCCAAGTAAATCCCCAGGCGAAGGTGAAGGCCCTTTCTGTAGGAGAGCGCCAGCAAACGGAGCTTGTGAAACTGGTGCTGAGCGGCGCGAAGGTGCTGCTGTGTGACGAGCCGACAAGCGCCTTGCCTCCGCATGTGACAGAAGGGCTGCTCCACGCTTTTGCTGCACTGAAGCAAGGCGGCTACGCGGTGCTTTTTGTGACCCACCGACTCCGGGAGGCCCTCGCGGTTGCGGACCGGGTAACGGTGCTTCGGCACGGGAAAGTGGCGCTGAGCAGGCCGCGGGCCCAGGTGACGCACGAAGGTCTGCTGGCCCTCATGCAAAGTGCCGCACAGAAGAGCCCGGCTCAGGGTGTTGCGGCCCTGGTGCAACGGGATGGGGCGCCCGCCCTGGAGCTGGTGGACGTCTGGGCCTCTGAGCGGGAGGGTGGACCAGGCTTGCGAGGCGTCAGCCTGCGCGTATGGCCAGGGGAAGTGCTCGGCGTTGCGGCGGCGCCGGGTAACGGCCAGGAACTCCTTGGCGACGTGCTGGTGGGCGTTACGGAGCGCAAAGGGACGGTCTTCCTGTCCGGCCGCAGTACCGCGGGCTGGCCGCCATCACGCGTGCGTCAAGCAGGGGTCGGTTACGTCCCAGAGGAGCCGCTCAGCGCCGTGGCTCCCCAGATGAGCGTGGCCGAGAACCTCGCGTTGGGCTGGGTGGGGCGCTCATGGTGGGCGGGACTTTTGCTGAGCGACCGGCGTGTCCTGAAGGATGCGCGGAGACTGGTAGCAGGTCTCCCCTTTGAGCTGCCACCCTTGGGCAAGCGCGTGGATGCGCTCTCCGGGGGGAACGTGCAGCGTGTGGTGCTGGCAAGAGAGCTGGCTGGAGCGCCCAGGGTCCTGATCACCTGTCACCCAACGCGCGGCCTGGATGTTGCATCGGCGGAGAGCGTGCGGGCCCGCCTACGAGCGCTGTGTGGCAAGGGCATGGCGATGCTCCTGGTGTCGGAGGACCCTGACGAGCTGTTGTCACTCAGCGACCGCCTCATCGTGCTGCGGGACGGGCACATCCGCTCTGAATTGACGCCGAGTGAGACGTCGCCTGCGGCACTGGGACTCCTGATGGCGGGCGATGATGGCCGACGCACGGTGGCTGGCGCCCTTGCCGCCGGGGGCGGCGTCTCGCCATGAGCGCACGTCTCTGGACGGCGTGGGCCGTGCGGGTCGTCTTGGCGCTGGGCGCGGTGCTGGCGCTCTTCACCATCTTTCTCGCGGCCACGGGCAGAGACCCTGCGGAAGCGTACTCCGAGGCGCTCCGCGGGACGTTCGGCAGCCGATTGGGTCTCAGCGAGCTGGCGCTCGCTATGGTCCCGCTGGTGCTCACGGCGTTGGCGGCGGCTTTGCCCGCGCGGGTGGGGATCATCAACGTTGGCGCGGAAGGGCAGTTCTACCTGGGAGCGTGGGCCGCCACCGGGGTCGCCCTGTTTCTCACCGGTCTCCCTGCCTGGAGCGTGCTGCCCCTGATGACCCTGGCGGGATTTGCGGGCGGCGTGGCGTGGGCGGCGCTGGCTGCGGCCTTGCGAAGCTGGCGCGGCGTCCACGAAATCGTCTCCACGCTTATGCTCAACTACGTCGCCATTCTGTTTGTCTCCCTGTTTGTGTTCGGCCCGTGGAAGAACCCTCAGGGGGTGGGGTACCCCTACACGGAGAGCTTCTCCGAAGCCGCCACCTTCGTCACCATTGGCGGCACGAGGCTGCACGTTGGGGTTGTCCTGCCGGTGGCGGCCGTTCTGCTCGTGGCGCTGCTCTTGGCCAGGACGCGCTGGGGGTTCCACACCCGGGCGATAGGGGGGAACGCGGAAGCGGCGCGGCGGCAGGGCATTCCCGTAGCCCGCTACCTGGTCGTGGCCATGCTCGTCGGTGGAGGCCTCGCCGGGCTGGCAGGCATGGCCGAAGTGGCCGGGGTGCAGCACCACCTCAGGCCGGGGGTCTCCGAGAACGTGGGCTACCTGGGATTTCTGGCAAGCTGGGTGGGCGGCCATAAACCCGTTGGGATTGTGATGGCCTCGTTCCTCCTCGCGCTGCTGATGGTTGCCGGCGACGTCCTCCAGATCAGCGTGGCGCTCCCCTCGGCGGCGGTTTCCTTGCTCGCCGGGATGGCCGTCCTTGCCGTGCTGGCCGCGGGCCGCAGACAGCAGAGTCCGGCGTGAGCGATGTCTGGCTGGTCCTTGGCGGGGCCTTTACGGGGGCGGTCGGCCCGGGGGCTGCTATCCTGTTCGCCACGTACGGCGAGGTGCTCGCCGAACGCGCCGGTATCACCAACCTCGGCGTGGAGGGCTGCATGCTGATGGGGGCGTGCTTTGCCTTCATCACCACAGTTGAGAGCGGCAGCCCGGTCCTCGGCGTCCTTGCGGGCGCCGCCGCCGGGGGCGTCCTGGCCCTCCTCCACGCCATTCTGGTCATTGCGCGCGGAACGAACCAGATAGCCACCGGGCTGGCGATCACGCTGCTGGGGTTCGGGCTGACGGCGTACGTGGGGCGTGGCTTCGTGGGGAGGGATATCGAAGGGCTCAACGGAATCGCTATCCCCGGCCTTGCGGACATTCCCAAGGTTGGCGAGGCGTTTTTCCAGCAAGACGCGCTGGTCTATCTTGCGTACGGGACCGGACCACTCTTGTGGGCTGTCCTGTGGCACACTCGCTGGGGGCTCGTGCTCCGGGCTGTTGGCGAGAGCAGAGCGGTTGCCTATGCCGCGGGGCACCGTCCGGGCCTGGTCCAGGGCGTCGCGGTCGTGCTGGGAGGAGTCCTGGCTGGACTGGGCGGTGCGCAGCTCGCGCTTGCGTACACGCATACGTGGGCTGAAGGGATGGTGGCGGGCAGAGGGTTCATCGCCGTCGCGCTGGTCATTTTCGCGTTGTGGAACCCGCTGCGCGCAATGGTCGGGGCCCTGCTGGTCGGAGGCGCCATCGCCCTTGAGCTCCAGCTGCAGACGGTTGGAGTGCGGCTGTCGCCGTTCTTTTTGGGGATGTTGCCCTACGTCGTGACGCTGGCGGTGCTTATCGTCTGGCGGGGCGCGGCGCTGCGGGTGGCGCCCGCCGAGCTCAAGGGCATCCTGCGGCCGAGGAGCTGAGCCTATGAGAACCAGTCGCAACGACAGGCGCAGAGAGAAGGTGGTCCAAGGATGATGCGCGCGCGAAGAATGCTCATAGGCGCTGCCTGCGCCCTTGCCGCGCTCGCTACGGTTGTTGCCGAGGCATGCGGTACGGATGACAAAGGGGTCACGCCGGGCGCGCCGGCGGGGACTGCGGCTGCGTGGCAACCCAATGAGGCGGACCTCGCCGGCGGATCAGTGGAGGCGTTTGACCGTCTTTTTGAGGAGGCGTTTGCGGCAAGCCCCTACCCCGCAGCCTCCACGTTTTCCTCGGCCGCCAAGCCGTTTCCACAGGGTGAGAAACTGAAGGTGGGCTTCATCTTCGTAGGCTCAACGAAGGACCTGGGGTATAACCAGGCCGCCCACGATGGGAGCCAGTGGCTTCAGCGGGCCCTGCCGGACATAGAGATCCTCTACGCCGAAAACGTGCCGGAGACGGCTCAGGTCCAGGCGGTGGAGGAGCAGATGATACAGCAGGGCGCCACGGTCATCTTTGCGACCAGCTTCGGGTACGCGGACCCTACGCTGGAACTGGCGAGGAAATATCCTGAGGTCGTCTTCCTGCACCAAGGCGCGCTCACCAGCGCCCAGAACTTCACCGCCTACTTGGGCGAGATGTGGCAGTTGGAGTATGCCGCCGGCGTCGTGGCCGGCAAGATGACCAGGACCGGCAAGCTCGGCTACATTGGAGCGTTTCCCATCCCGCCCACGCTGCTGAACGTGAACGCGTTCCAGCTCGGGGCGCGCTCAGCGAACCCGGACGTCACGACGACGTTCGTGGTGACCGGGAGCTGGTGCGATCCGGCCAAGCAGGCGGCGGCTGTCCAGGCCCTGGCCGCCAGCGGCGTTGACGTCGTCAACCAGCACCAGGACTGCACCGGCACCATCGCGGAGGCGGCGGAGCGCGCCGGCCTGTACACCGTGGGCTTTCATCTTGACGCCGGCTCGGTTGCGCCACGAGCGTGGCTGACCGGCGCGGTGTGGAACTGGGGCCCGGTCTATGCGAAGCTGGTGAGCGAGGCCCGGCGAGGATACCTGCGAGGCGCCGTCATCTTTGGCGGCCTGGAGGCTGGCTTTGTCAAGATGGCCCCGTTTGGAGCGTCTGTGCCGGACGACGTGCGCCAGCTCGCGCTACGAGCCGTCGAGGCGCAGCGTGCCGGGGACCTGGTGCCGTTCACCGGCCCCATACGCGACAGGGACGGCAACCTGAAGGTGGGGCCCGGCATCCGGTTGAGCAAGAACGAGCTGCAATCTACCGATTGGCTGGTTGAGGGCGTCGTTGGCGCGCGGTGACGGGGCACAACAGCACCAGATGTTGACCGGCGGGAGGGCGCCTGTTACGCTCCGCGTAGCTACGCGTTTCCAAGCCCGTCAACGTGTTGCGCAGACCAAGGGAAGGTGAGGACATGGCCGAAGAGCTCACCCAAGACCGTGTTTACCGGCGCTGTGATCCCAACGTTTTTGAGTTCAAGACCACTGTGGAAATAGGCCCGCTCACCGGCATTGTCGGGCAGGAGCGTGCAACACGGGCGTTGGA
Source organism: Dehalococcoidia bacterium (assembly GCA_009693055.1). Lineage (GTDB taxonomy): Bacteria > Chloroflexota > Dehalococcoidia > Lucifugimonadales > SHYT01 > SHYA01. The sequence continues at coordinate 92,059 of SHYA01000006.1, forward strand.
GTTCGGCCTAGAGATGCGTCACCCCGGCTTCAACATCTTTGTGAGCGGCGCTCCAGGCACCGGCAAGTTCCACGCCGTCCAACACTACCTCCACGCCCGCGCGGAGGTCGAGCCAACCCCAAGCGACTGGTGCTACGTCAACAACTTCCGGGACAGCTACCGCCCCAGGTGTCTCAAGCTGCCGGCGGGACGGGGGAAGACGCTGCAACGAGCCGTGGAGCAGTTGATCCGTCACGCCCGCCAGGAGCTTGTTGAAGCGTTTGAAAGCGAGGAGTACACCAAGCGGCGTCAAGAGATTACGCAGGCCGTTCAGGCAGCCCAGGGTGAGCTGATTGAAAAGCTCAACCAACAGGCGCGCCCTATGGGCTTCGTCGTACGCTCAACGCCCGTGGGGATCTCCATTCTGCCGCTGGCCAACGGCAATCTGTTGACCGAGCAAGAGTTTCTTAACCTGAGCCAGGAACAACGAGAGGGGCTTCAGCAATCCAGGGAGAAGCTGGAGCAGGAGGTCAACAGCATCCTGAGGAAGGCCCACGACATCCAGCATCAGGCTGAAGAGCGGCTTGAAACGCTGAACCGGGAGATAATCCGTCAGAAGGTGAGGGGCCTCTTTGATGCCCAGGAGGAGCAGTTTCGGGACTGCCCGGAGGTGGTGGAGTTCCTGAATGCAGCGGAGCAGGACTTGATCGCCAATGTCCGTCAATTACTGGCCCAGGCGGCAGCGCAGGAAGGAAATAATCCGCAGGCTAGCGGCGCCCTCCAAGAGGCCGCCATGCGCCGCTACAGCGTGAACCTGCTCGTTGACAACAGCGATACGAAGGGGGCGCCCGTAGTGGTGGGGCAAAACCCAACTGTGTCCAACCTGGTGGGAAGGTTGGAGCGGGAGGCGCTCTTTGGGGTATTTCAGACCGACTTCACGCTGATCAAGGGGGGTGCGCTCCACCGCGCCAATGGGGGCTATCTGGTGCTCAACGTGGAGGACGTGCTCCGCAACTTTGGCAGCTACGACAGCCTCAAGCGTTCCCTGCGCGACTCTTGTTTGACGATTGAGGACTTTCCCGACCGGATGGGCATGGCTAGCACGAAGAGCCTTCAGCCGGACCCCATCCCCCTTGACGTCACCGTGGTATTACTGGGGAACCCGTCCCTCTACTTCCAGCTTTTTGCCCTTGACCCGGAGTTCCGGGAGGTGTTCAAGGTGAAAGCGGAGTTTGGCGAGCGCATGGACCGCACCCCGAAGAACGTCCAGGCCTATGGGGAGTTCGTCAGCGGCCAGTGTCAGAGAGAAGCGCTCAAGACCTTTGACGCCAGCGGCGTGGCCAAGATCGTGGAGCTTGGCTCCCGGCTGGCGGATGACCAGGAGGCGTTGAGCACCCGGTTCAGTGAAATAGTGGACGTGCTGCGCGAGGCGAGCTATTGGGCCACCCGCGCCAGCGCGCCCGCTGTTACGGCTCACCACGTCAAACGGGCCATTGAGGCAAGGGTGTACCGCTCCAACCTTATTGAGGAACGGCTCCGTGACTTGACTGCCCGCGGTGTTATCCGGGTGGATACGAGAGGCGCCCAGGTGGGACAGGTGAACGGCCTCTCGGTGCTGTCCTTGGGCGACTACAGCTTTGGCAGGCCCGCCCGCATCACCGCGTCGGTGGGCCTTGGCCAAGCGGGGCTGGTGGACATTGAGCGAGAGGCGAAGCTGGGTGGTCCCACGCACACCAAGGGAGTCCTCATCCTTGGGGGCTATCTCACGGAGCGGTACGCGCAGAACAAACCCCTGGCACTCTCAGCACGCCTCGTGTTTGAGCAGAGCTACGAGGGCGTTGAAGGCGACAGCGCTTCAAGCGCGGAGCTATACGCGCTGCTCTCCGCTCTGTCCGGGGTCCCCCTCAAGCAGGGAATAGCCGTGACCGGTTCAGTGGATCAGAGGGGCCGGGTGCAGGCCATTGGCGGGATCAATCAAAAGATCGAGGGCTTCTTTGACGTCTGCCGTATCAAAGGGTTGACAGGCGAGCAGGGAGTGCTCATTCCCAAGTCCAACGAGCGCAATTTGACGTTACGCGAGGACGTTGGAGAGGCGATTGGAAGGGGCGACTTCCATGTTTGGACGGTGGAGACGATAGACGAGGGGGTTGAGGTGCTGACCGGCGTGCCTGCCGGGCGAGAAAACAGCGAGGGGCGCTTCCCAGAAGGCACCGTCAACGGGCGGGTGGACAAGCGTCTGGCGGATCTCGCTAAGCAGCTCAAGGCCTTTCGGCGCGGCGATGCCGCAAGCAGCGCGCAGCAGGGTAACGACAAGTAAACCCTGCCAACGAGATTGTCTGCCTCGCCGGTTCGGTGGCACGGGAAGCAGGCTGTTAGCCTGCTTCTTTTTTGCTCAGGTGCTCTTTCAAAGCGACCACGAGGTGGTCCATTCGGGGGTGCAGCGGCACGACGTGGGGCTTGATGGAGTTTGCTAAGAGCGTTCTAGCACAGACCGGTCCTATAGCGGGTACGACGACCCGTTTCTTGAGGGCCTCAAGGAGCGCGTCCTCTGTACTCCGCCAGGACGCTGGCGCCGATGCGGAGCGCGGCCCCTGATAACACCGGGACTGCGGTCAGGACGCTCCATTGCGCGATAGAGAGGCCTAGGTCTTCGCCGATATAGTTCCCCAACGCTCCCAGCAGCACCCACACCATGAAGCTCGTGTCAAAGTACAGAAAGGAGCTGATGAGCGTGGGCAGATGACCTCTGGGGGCACTGGTCGCCGCAGTAAAGGATGAAGCGTGCACGTCTTCTCCGCAACAACTTGTTAAGAACAATGTATCCGGCAAATGTTGAAGGTAAGTGTCAGGGCTATTACTGAAGAGTAACAAGTGCGTTACAACGGTGTGAACGGCGACGATGCGGGAGAAGAGAGGCAGATTCTCCTGTGAGCCTTAGACTACGGGGCTGGCGCCGCCGTCAATGTTGATTGCGGTGCCGCTCACGTAGCCGGCGCGTTCTGAGGCCAGGAACGCGATGACGTCCGCGGCCTCTGATGCCTCGCCGACGCGTCCCAGGGGGACCGCCGCGCCCATCTGGCGGTAGAAGGCGTCAAGCGTCAGTCCGGGGTCCTGCTGTTTGAGCAGCTCGTACTGGCGCTCGTGCTGGGCCGCCTTCACGAGGCCGATGCACACGGTGTTGACCAGGATGCCGTACTCGGCCAGCTCCTTGGAGAGCGCTTTGGTGAGCGCGATGCCGGCGGCGCGAGAGGCGGCGGTGGGGAGCGAGCGGGCGCCGGGAGCCTTTCCGCCCACTGCGGTGACGTTAATGATGCGCCCCCAGCGCTGGGCCCGCATGATGGGCAGCACCTCGCGGCAGCACCGGACGGCGGCGTAGAGCTTCAGCTCCAGGTCCATGGCCCACACCTGATCGGACGCCGCTTCAAAGGCCGTCGCAGCAGAAACGCCCGCGTTGTTGACCAGGATGTCCACTCGGCCCCAGCGTGAGGCGACTGTCTGCACCATCGCGGAGACCTGGTCGGGCGCGGTTACGTCCGTTGGGACGGCAAACACCTCGGCTCGCGTGAGGCGCCCGATCTCCTCGGCGGCGTCCTCCAGCGCATCAATACGGCGCGCGGCAATAGCTACGCGGGCGCCTTCCTGGGCCAGCCTTAGCGCCGTGGCTTTGCCGATCCCCTCGCTCCCGCCGGTGATGATGGCAACACGCCCCTGGAGTCCCAGGTCCATAGCACCTCCGTTTTCTGTAGCTCCTCACAGAAGGAACTGGTGCGGGCCAAGCCCCCAAGCCCTCTGTACTCTAGCCGCCCGCGAGCAGGCAAGCAACCCCATGACGGGCCGGAGGGATAAGGGGCGTGGAGGGTGGGACTAGGCGATGAACTTGTACCCGATGCCGTGTTCCGTGGCGATGATGCGCGGCTCAATCGGACTGTCGCCGAGCTTGCGCCGCAGGTGCTGGATGTACGCCTTCAGGGAATCAACCGAGTCCGTGTAGGCGGGACCCCAGACCCTGGCCAGGGGCGTGCGGTGCGTCATGCACTTTCTGCGGCCGGCGGCCAGCTCGTTCAGCAGGTTGTATTCTGTGGCGGTCAGCTTCACGGGTTGGCCGCGCAGCCGCATCTCCCTAGCCGCGGAGTCAATAACAAGCTCGCCGTTAGCGCAGACCGCCATGTGACCGAGCTGAGCAGGCTCGGCCCGCCGCAGGACGGCCATGACCCGGGCTACAAGCTCTGGCTGGTGGAACGGCTTGGTCACGTAGTCGTCCGCGCCCGCTTCCAAGCCCTCAACGATGTCTTGGGGCCGGTTGCGGACGGACAGGATGACAATGCCTGCCTGCGACTGGCGCCGGAATCGCTTGCGGAGATCTACGCCATCGCCGTCAGGCAGCTCAAGGTCAAGAATGACGACGTCCGGCTGCTGCTCAAACAGGCTGAGAGCCGTGGCCGCATCCGCCGTGCACTGGACGGTGGAGTCGGGCCAGCGGGCCTGGAGCGAAAGGGAGACGACGTTCAGGACGTCCTCATCATCGTCCACGACCAGCACTCTCATCCCGACCTCTCCGCAAGTGGAACCATCGTTAGCATGCCTCGCTGGGGCTGGCCGGTCAAGGCGCCTTGTGTCGCCTGTGGAGCGCCGTGGCATCGTGCGAGGGTTACGTCCCATGAGTGGAGGGGGTTGCGTGCTTCGCCCAAGTAGAGTAAACACAAGATTATCTGGGGCATTGCAAACTTGGCCGGAGGTGAAAGATGGAAGGCAAGGCCCACGTGGAGATCATCTACTGCGTTTCCTGAGGGTACTTTGCGACGGCCGCCTGGATGGCGACCGAGTTCTGGGGCGAGTGGAGCAGCGACCTCGCCATCACGCTCACGCCTGGGAGCGGCGGGCAGTTGGAGGTGCGCCTGGATGGCGCCAAAATCTTTGACCGGAAGGCGGAGGGTGGCAAGTACCCCGACCTGCAGCGCGTGCGCTAGCTCAAGGAGGTCATAGCAAAGAAGCTGGAGGGGTCTCCGTAAAAAAGACGCTCCCTGTTTTACAACAGCCGCTCAAACAACCGGTCCGCGGCCGTGAGGATGAGGGCCAGGATGAGGATGAGCGCGATGATGGCCACGAGGCGGGAGGTTGACGTCAGGCTCCTCGGTGTGCCGTTGTGGGAAGGCAGGGGGGTCGTGTCGAGCACCTCGTAGGCGCGCTCCTCGTCGCCGGCGCGCACCCAGAGCGTGAACGGTTGCCCCAGAGCCTGGCCCCATCCCCCAGGGCCGACGCCCGCGGGGCAGAGCATGCATTGGATCCCTTCCTTTTGGAGCCAGTCCTCGGCAAGCCGCGCTAGAGGCTCGCCTTCAAGATAGGCTATCTGGACCAGCTCTCCGTCCTGTGACGTCGCCACGTGGTGCGCCTCCAGCAGCCCCTCCAGCAGCATTGTAGCAGGCCGCTGGAGGGTGCACAGGCACGACTCGCACAGGCGCGCGGTGGGTTACGTGGCGAAGAGGCCGCCGTCCACCACCAGCTCGGAGCCGGTGACGTACGAGGACTCGTCCGAGGCGAGGAAGAGCGCGCAGGTGGCAACCTCCTCAGGCCTTCCGATGCGGCCCAGCGGGACCATCGCGCGCATCATCTCGTCTGTCATGCTTCCCCCTGCGCCTTCAGCGATCAACTGGGAGAGCATAGCGGTGTCTATCGGGCCGGGATGGATGGAGTTGCAGCGGATCTTCTCCTTCCCGTACTGCACTGCGGTGGCCTTGGTGAGCAGGCGGACGGCTCCCTTGGACGCGCCGTACGCGGCCCCCGTCCCGGCTCCCATAAGGCCAGCCACCGACGAGATGTTGATGATAGACCCGCCGCCGGCCTTCCGCATCTCGGGGATCACCAGTTTTGTTCCCAGAAAAACGCCTTTGGCGTTCACATCCATGACCTGGTCCCAGAGCTGTGCAGTGGTGTCCTCCACCGCGCCGGTCTTCCAGATGCCGGCGTTGTTGATCAGGATGTCCACCTTGCCGTATTTCTGGACCGTGGTCTGGACGGCGCGTTTCCAGTCCTCTTCCTTGGTGACGTCCATCCGCACAAAGATCGCATCGCCGCCGTTCTCGGCAATCTCCGCAGCGACCTTCGTCCCCTCCTTCTCAAGAACGTCTGTGAGGACCACCTTGGCTCCTTCCTTGGCGAAGAGCCTGGCCTCGGTAGCCCCCATGCCGCGGGCCGCGCCGGAAATAAGCGCTACCTTCCCCTTCAGTCGCATGGCATTCCTCCCCCTTCTATGATTTGGCTCACTTATAGGGGAAAGGGCCACGGGTGTCAACAGGCGGCAGCCAGAGGGGGGAGGCTCGCAATGGGGGCAAGGCAGATGCAATGGGGCTCGCTTGTCCCTTCTTCGAGTACCGTGCGCGGGAGCGCCATCCGGAGATAGTCCGCCTCACGACCGGGTGAAGCGGGTGCCTGCCGAGCCCTGCAGCGCCTCTGCCGCATCGTCCAGCGCGGCGATAATCGCGACATCGCCGCCGTATTCCAAGAAACGGACACACGCTTCAACTTTGGGGGCCATGCTTCCACGGGCGAAGTGGCCTTCCGTCAGGTACCGCCTGGCCTCTTCCAGCGTCACGCTGCTGAGGGCGGTCTGTTGGGGCGTCCCGTAGCGCAGGTACGCGTGCGTTACGTTGGTGAGGATGAGCATCGTGTCCGCCAGCACCACCTCAGCAAGGCGCTCCGCGGAGCGGTCCTTGTCTATGACCGCCTCAACGCCATGGTAAGCGCCGTTCTCATCCAGCACCACGGGGACGCCGTCCCCGCCGGCGGCGATGACGATGGCCGGGGAGTCAAACAGGGTCTTGAGGACGTGGCGCTCTAAGAAGCGGAGCGGCGCCGGCGAGGCGACCACGCGCCGGTACGGGCGCGGGCCGTGGCCGATACGGTGGACGGTGTGGCCTCGCGTCTCGGCGAGCCGCTTCTCCTCCTCGGTGAGAAACGGGCCGACAGGCTTGGAAGGGGTGCGGAAGTCCGGGTCGTCGCGCGCAACCAGGAAGTGGCTCACCAACGTGACCACCTCGCGCTGAATCCCGAAGCGCCGGAGCTGGTTGGTGAGCACCTGCTGGACCATCGTGCCCATCTGTACCTGGGTCATGGCAATGCACAAGTCCAGGGGGAGCGGAGGAACGAGCCGGGCAGCCTCCTCCTGCTGAATGAGCAGGTTGCCCACCTGAGGGCCGTTCCCGTGGGTGATCACAACCTGGTGCCCCTGGCCGATGATGGGCAGCAGGCGTTCGCACGCGCGCTCCAGCGCGCCGTACTGCTCAGCCAGCGGCGCTTGATGGTCTGCCGGCAAGATGGCGTTGCCGCCGAGGGCCACTACCATCTTGTTCGGCACGGCTGCTCCTCTACCCTTCGACCGTGGGTCAAAGCGCTCATAGGACGGCCAGTAGGACCATTCTAGTCCGTTCGCAGGGCCGACTCTATTCTTCCACCCCGCACGCTATAATCGCACGCAGGCTGGTCTTCTCCAGCCAGGGAGGAAAGGGAGTGCCGAGATGAAGCTTGGAGCTATTTTCCCTACGAACGAGATTGGCACGGACCCAAGCGCCATCCGCGATTACGTCCAGGCGGTGGAGGAGATGGGCTACGACCACCTCATCATCTACGACCACGTGGTAGGCGCGGACCCCTCCGTTCGGCCCGGGTGGCAGGGGTACACCATCCGCGACGCGTTCCACGAACCGATGGCGACGCTGGCGTTTGCGGCGGCCATCACCCGGCGGATAAGACTGGTCACCGCCGTGCTGATCCTGCCGCAGCGGCAGACGGTGCTGGTGGCGAAGCAGGCGGCGCAGATTGATGTGCTCTCCGGCGGCCGCCTGACCCTTGGGGTTGGGGTCGGCTGGAACCCGGTGGAGTACGAGGCCCTCAACGAAGACTTCCACACGCGGGGCAAGCGCATGGACGAACAGCTTGTCCTCATGCGCGAGTTGTGGACGAAGGAGGTGGTGACCTTTGAGGGGCAGTGGCACAAAGTCACCGCCGCGGGCCTGAACCTCTTGCCCGTACAGCGTCCCATCCCCATCTGGATAGGCGGCATGGCCGAGGCGACGCTCCGGCGGGTTGCCACCTCGGCGGACGGGTGGTTCCCCCTCCTTCCGCTTGACGACGGGATGAGGGCGATGCTGAAAAAACTCCACGCCTTTGCGCGAGAAGCTGGACGGGACCCGGCCTCCATCGGCATTGAGGCGCACGTCAGCCTTCGAGACGGGGATGAGGGCTACTGGCGCACGATGGCCCTTGGGTGGAAGGAGGCGGGCGCCACGGCCTTGATGGTCAACACGATGTCGTTTTCACGCGAGCGGGCTGAGGCCACTCGGGTCAACTTCAGGACTGTTCTGGACCACACCAGGGCGCTGGGCAAGGCGCGGGCAGTCCTGGACGTCTGACGGGATTGTTTTCGTCGGGTCTAGGAGGGGGCGGGCTTGTGCCTGCCTCTGGGCGTCGTCCCGGGTGAAGCGCCGGTGGGACGCGGTTGGCGAAGCGCTGCGTGCAACTCCTCCAGCTGCTCCTCCAGGCCCTCCAGCCGGTTCTCTAGATTGGTGAGCTGCTGCGCCAGGGCGACAACCTGCTTGCGGGATGGGAGGTTGAACGTCTTGAGCGTCTCCTCCATGTAGGGTTCCAGCGATTGCTTGACGGACCCCTGGAGGGACAGGTTCTGCGCAAGCACCCGGCTCAGAGTGCTGGCGTATTCGTCCCCGCCCATCACCTCCGCCAGCGTCTTGGTCCACATGTCCAGGGACTCGTCCATGAACTTGCGGAACGTGGCGGGGTCGCTTGGCGCCCCCTGCTGCTTGAACGCGCCGGAGAACGCTTTCAGCCACGTCTCGGACATCTGCCGGTAGGCGTCAAGGGGTTCAGGCGCTGCGCCGTTCCCGTACGCCTTAGCCCAGGCTTGCACCGTTTCCGTGGTCATCTCCTGCCATTTCTGAAGCAGCTCGTTCGTGCCATGGGAGTCTTGCGTCATCGTTCACCCTCCTAGGATGTGGTCGACCCGGGTGTCCTGGCTGTCAGCCAGTCATTGACCTTAGGAAACAGCACCTGGGACGCGCGGCGCCCTGCGAAGACGGAGATGTGGCCTCCGGGGAGCTCCACGTACTCCTTGTCTTTGCTGGAAACGAGGTCCAGGAGCGGTTTGACCGAAGCAGCAGGCGCGATGTGGTCCTGGGCGGCGCCGACGACGAGCAAGGGCATGCGGAGCGCCGATGGGTCAACCAGCCGGCCTCCCACACGGAACTGACGCTTCATGAGCAGGTTGTCCCGGTAGAGGTCCGTGGCCAGCTGGTGAAAGAAGGCCCCCGGCATCTGAATGAACTCGTTTGACCAGTCGTTGAGCGCCTGGAACGTAGGTAGGTAGTTGGGGTTGTCCAGATTCCAGACGAGGTTAGCGTAGGCGGCGATGTCGCCCAGGGGCCGCAGCAGCTTGAAGCCGAGACCCATGGCGCTGGTCGGAATGCCGCCCCAGGCCTTGCTCAGCGCTTCGGCGGGAAACGTGGGGTGGCCTACCCAGGCCTTGAAGAGGCCGGCCTGATCAAAGTCCATCGGCCCAACCATGGCGACCAGGTTGCGGACCGGCGCCCCGGGCGTGAGCGCAAGGTAGGAAACGGTGATTGGCACGCCCAAACATACGGCGATCATGCTCAGCTGCGTGCTGCCCGAGTGGCGGAGCACTTTCTTGACCGCCCTGGGCAGGAAGTCCAACGAGCACTCTTCAAACCCAACGTCGGCGTCCTCGTCGCCCGCTTCGCCCCAGTCCAGCAGGTACGTGTGGTACCCCTGGGCGCAAAGCGCCCGGGTAAGGCTGCTGTCGGGAAGGAGGTCTAAGACGTAGGGGCGGCTTATGCCGATCCACGGGACGATCAGCACGGGTTCCGCGCGCGTGGGCTCTTTGAGAGGAAAGTAGTGGAACAGGCGAGTCTTGCGCTTGCCCCAGATCAGTTCGTTCGGTGTCGTGGCGACCTGCCGCCGGAACTCGCCGCGGACAAGCTGAGCGGCGTTGGCAACGCGCCGGGCGGCTCGTTCGAACTCCTCTTGCGCCGTCTCGCGGACCGTTCCCTGTTGCTGTGGGGTGGTCATGCCGTTCGCCTCCGCTGTTCAGTGCTGGAGAGAGGTGTGCGGTCATCTTTCATTTTACCCGTTCTCTTGGAGCGCGAGTTGCGTGAGCATGCGTGTGCAAAGGACTGCGCCGCTCGCGCAACGGGCGGGGCAGTCCTTTGCGAGGAGGGGAGGGGTTATCGCGGGAACTGGGACGAGGACAGCTTGAACCAGAACTTGATCTCGGCTTCAATGAGCTGCTGCTGGCTGCGGACCGCTTGGGACCACACGTCAAACAGCTCGTTGGTAGCAGCGAGAGTTGCGTTCTGGAGCCCGTCAACGGCCTCTTCGGTCGCCTTGAACACCTGGACTGGAGTCGCGGTTGTGGTTGCCATGCTCTCTCCTATTCCTCCGCCTGCGGAGTGACCAAGCTGCTGAGGGCCTTCACCTGGGCGAATGAGGCCTTGACGGCCGCTTCCGCCACCTCTTGGTAGCCCTTGCCGATCATCATGAGCGAGTCGCTGAACTGCTGGTTGAGCGCAAGCACCTGGTGCTGGTAGTCCTGCAAAAGCCCGGGGTATTCCGCGTGGCCGTTACTGGTGGGCATCTCTTCCTCCTTTTCGTCCCTCCGGCTTTCCTGTCTTGTTGCTGGCCTGCAAGCCCGTTAGGGACTTGAAAGCGCCAGCATAGAGGTCTGTGAACGCGTTCACCATTTTGGCGTAGCCATCTAGGGCTTGCGCGGAAGCTGCCAGGAACTCCTCGCCGGCTTGGGTGAGCTTATACACTCGCTTGGCAGGCCCGTGGGACGCTACGTCCCACGAGGAGAAGAGCAGGCCGCGCCGCTCGAGCTCCCGCAGTTGGCGATAGATACGTGTGTGGTCAACGCCAGTGAAGCCCATCCGGTTAAGCGCTTCACCCAGGCCGTACCCGTGGCCGCTCCAGGTACGCAGCAGGAGCAGCAGCCAAGGTTCAAGGAACGACTTGGGCAAGTCCTGCACGGCAAACGAGTCCGTGGCGGTTGCCGCCTGTTGTGGGGTTGGGACTTTTCTCCGGCGTGGGGCTGTCACGTAAGTGAGATTAGCACATAGATGTGACTTTGTCAAGAGTCTGGCGTTGGCAGTAGGGGCAACGCATGGATTGTCCCGGCAGAAACACCGAACGGCCCCGCGTTCGCGGGGCCGTTCGGTGACAACCTGTGTTGTCTGGCTGCTTTGCCGGGAGGGTTAGAACTCTCCGCCGGGCGGCGCCGACTGCATCGCGATCGGCCTCTCCGGCAGGTCGCTGACCAGCGATTCGGTGGTCAGCACCATGCCCGCCACGCTCACCGCGTTCTCCAGCGCCGCGCGAGTGACCTTGAGCGGGTCAATGATGCCCTGGACAAACATGTGGCCGTATTCCATGGTCTCGGCGTTGAACGCAAAGTCCGCGGTGTGTTTGCGCACCTCTTCCAGCACCACGTCGCCGTGGTGGCCGGCGTTCTCCGCGATGGTCTTCATGGGCACCTCCAGCGCATCCCGCAGAACGATCACGCCGGTGCGCTCGTCGCCCTCCAGCTTCTTCGCCAGCTTCTCAAGGGCTGCCTGGGCGCGCACCAACGTCACGCCGCCGCCGGGGATAACGCCCTCCTCAACCGCAGCGCGGGTGGCGGACAGCGCGTCCTCAACGCGGTTCTTCCGCTCCTTCAGTTCCACCTCGGTTGCGCCGCCGACCTTGATAATGGCCACGCCGCCGGCCAGCTTGGCCAGCCGCTCCTGGAGCTTCTCCCGATCGTAGTCTGACGTGCTCTCGTCAACCTGGGTGCGCAGCTGGCGCATCCGGCCCTGGATCGCCTCCTCGGAGCCGCGGCCTTCCACAATCGTCGTGTTGTCCTTGTCCGAGACGACGCGGCGGGCGCGGCCCAGGTCCTGGACCGTGACCGAGTCCAGCTTGCGTCCAAGCTCCTCGCTGATGACGTGCCCGCCCGTCAGGGTGGCGATGTCCTCCAGCATGTGCTTGCGGCGGTCTCCGAAGCCCGGCGCCTTGAGGGCCAGGCAGTTGAGGACGCCGCGCAGCTTGTTGACCACCAAGGTTGCCAGCGCCTCGCCTTCAAGGTCCTCCGCAATGACGACCACGTTCTTGGTCACCTGGAGGATCTTCTCAAGGGCGGGCAAGATGTCGTTGACGGCGCTGATCTTCCGGTCGCTGATGAGAATGTAAGGGTCCTCTACCACGGCCTCCATGCGCTCCGGGTTGCTGATGAAGTAGGGGCTGGAATAGCCGCGGTCAAACTGCATCCCCTCAACGTACTCAACTTCGTCGTTCAGGCTCTTGGACTCCTCCACGGTGATGACCCCGTCCTTGCCCACCTTCTCCATAACCTCGGCGATGAGGTTGCCGATCTTGTCCTCATGGGCCGAGAGGGAGGCCACTTGGGCAATCTGCTCTTTCCCTGCCACAGGCTTGGCCAGGGCCTTCATCTCTGCGCGGACGACCTCCAGCCCTTTCTCCAGGCCTCGCTTGAGGACCATGGGGTCTGCGCCCGCGGCCACGTTCTTGAAGCCGCCGTGGATGATCGCCTGGGTGAGCACGACCGAGGTGGTCGTGCCATCGCCTGCCAGGTCGTTCGTCTTGCTGGCGGCTTCCTTGATGAGCTGGGCGCCCATGTTCTCAAACGGGTCCTTCAGCTCAATCTCTTTCGCGATGGTGACGCCGTCGCTGCAGACCTGGGGCGGCCCGAACTTCTTGTCAAGAATGACATTGCGGCCGCGAGGGCCGAGGGTGACCTTCACCGTGTTCGCCAGGTAGTCCATGCCAATGCGCAGCTTCTTGCGCGCATCCTCCCCGTAAGCAAGTTGTTTCGCCACGACTCTCTCCTTTCCCTTCTGGTTTACCGGTTAACGATCTTAGCCAGGACGTCTCGCTCGCTGAGGAGCAGGAACTCTTCGCCCTCTTCCTTGAGCTCCATGCCGGCGAACTTGACGTAGACGATGCGGTCTCCCGTCTTGACCTCTGGGGTGAGCCACTTTCCGTTTTCGGTCATCCTGCCGGGGCCGACCGCCATGACCTCTCCCTCCTGTGGGCGCTCCTTGGCGGTGTCCGGAAGGACCAAGCCGCTCTTCGTGGTCTCCTCGGCCTTGATAGGCTTAACGATTAGACGGTCTCCAAGGGGTTGAAACGTTCTCGGCACGGGTGTCCCTCCTCTGTGGTGTTCAATGAATCCGGGGTTAGCAGTCGTAGCCGCTGAGTACTGACACCTTAAGGTAGCAAGTGGCGTTTTGGGTGTCAAGCGCCGTATGGGAACTCAATGGCTGTCTGGTGCCCTAACGCTCCACTAAAGATCCAGGATGTTCTCCAGCCCCAAGATGAGCCCTTTTCGCTTGACCACCTCGCGCACGGCCAGGATGACGCCGGGCATGTAGCACTCGCGGCTCAGCGTGTCGTGACGGAGGGAGAGGGTCTGCCCGGCGGCGCCCAGCAGCACCTCATGGTGGGCCAGGCGGCCGGGCATGCGGATGCTGTGAACGCCAACGCCCTGGTGCTCGCCGCCGCGGGTGCCTGGCAGCGGCTCCTTCTCCGGCTTGGGGTGGGTGAACGGCCTGCCCTTCCCCTGGGCAAGCCCTCGTGCGATGGCCAGCGCGGTCCCAGACGGTGCGTCAACCTTAGCCTCGTGGTGCGCTTCAATGATCTCCGCGTAGTCAAAGTACGGCGCAACCGTCCGCGCCAAGTGGATCAGAAGGACGGCGCCCAGAGCGAAGTTGGGGGCAACAATGACACCCAGTCCGCGTTCCTGGGCTTTGGCGTTCAGCTCGTCAAGGCTCGGCTGAGGGATGCCGGTCGTCCCCGTGACGACGTGAACACCGTGGGCAAGTGCGGCGCGGGCAGCGGCCACCGATGCGTCCGCGGTGCTGAAGTCCACCATCACGTCCGGCCGCGTGGCGTCCAGCAGGTCCCCAATCTGGTTGCTGAGAGGGATGCGGCCCGCGCCGGACGGAAGCTCCAGCTGGGTCCGTCCCGCGGTGTTCCGGTGGACGGCGCCGACGATGACGAGGTCGGGGGTCTTACTGATTGCCGCGACCACCTCGCGCCCCATGCGTCCCGATGCGCCGTGGACGAGCACGCGGAGCGGTCGCGGAGCTGCGCTCTGCTGAGCCATGACATCCCCCTGGAAAGCGCGATCGCGGGCTTGGCGGGCCGCCGCTGCTCTCATTGATGCCCGCGTTGGCGGGCCTGGGGTTGTATCGTCAGCGCGGAGGGGGCCGGAAGTCCGGCCTGCCGCCAGGCCGACCCGGGAAGGGCCGCCGCTCAAATGGCGGGGCAGGCCGCGCGCTTGGCTGGTACTCCGCTTCCGGCACCAGCATGGCGCGGCGGGAAAGGTTGATTCTCCCCATGCTGTCTACCTCAATGACCTTCACGGTCATCTCTTGGCCCAGCTTCACTTCCTCTTCCACGCTGGCGACACGCTGGTCGGAAAGCTCCCCGACGCGCACCAGGCCGTCTTTCCCAGGGAGGATGGTCACAAACGCGCCAAAGGAGGCGATGCGGCTGACCTTGCCGGTGAACACGTCCCCAACGCGCACCTCACGGGTCAGCGCCTCAACCATGGAACGGGCGCGCTCCAACGCCTCGCCGTTTGGCGAACCGATGAGCACGGTGCCATCGTCCTCAACATCCACGGTGGCCTTGGTCGCCTCAATAATGCCACGGATCGTCTTTCCGCCCGGGCCGATGAGGGCGCCGATCTTGTCCACTGGGATGGAGATCCGCAGCACCTGCGGCGCGTAGGGGCTGAGGGCGGCGCGGGTCTGGGGGATCGCTTCCTGAAGGGTCTTGAGGATGGTGAGGCGGGCCTCTCTCGCCTTTGCAAGGGTCTCTTGTAGGACGCCCTCAGGCAGGCCGTGGAGCTTGATGTCCAACTGGACGGCCGTTATCCCCTTGGTGGTCCCGGCAACCTTGAAGTCCATGTCTCCGAGATAGTCTTCCAGCCCCTGGATGTCAGTGAGGACCTGGTAGCGATTGCCTTCGCCGGTGACCAGGCCCATGGCAATGCCAGCCACCGGCGCCTTGATGGGTACGCCGGCATCCATAAGGGCCAAGGTGGAGCCACAGACGCTGGCCATGGAGGTGCTGCCGTTGGAGCTGAGCGTCTCCGAGACGAGGCGGATGGTGTAGGGGAACTCCTCTTCGCTTGGGATAACCGGCTCCAGGGCGCGCTCGGCAAGGGCGCCGTGGCCGACCTCGCGCCGACCCGTCCCAAGCCGGCGCACCTCGCCCACGCTGAAGGGAGGGAAGTTGTAGTGGTGAAGAAACCGCTTGGTCTCCTCTGGTGTGAGCGTGTCCAGCTTCTGCCGCTCGCCAAGGGAGCCGAGGGTGGCGATGGTCAACACCTGGGTTTGCCCGCGGGCAAAGAGGCCCGACCCGTGCGCGCGAGGGAGCAGGCCGACCGCCGCCGAGAGCGGCCTGATCTGATTGAGCCGCCGGCCGTCAGGGCGCTGCCCGTGCTCCAAGATGTTGGACCGCAGCGTCTTCTTGACGAGGCGAGTGAGAGCCTCTTGCACGGTGGCTTTCGGGAACTGCTCTCCGAGAGCCTTGATCGCCTCGCCCTCCAGCTTCTCAACGTCGCCGCGCTCGCCCTTCTCTTTTCCGGCGAACACGGCGTCCTTGAGCCGGGTGCCGAGCAAGGAGAGGAGGCGTGCCTCTATGGCGGGGTCCGGCTCCGGCACGGGTGGGAACTGCACTTTGGTCTTGCCCACCTCACGCACCATCTGTTCAATCGTCGCAATGATAGCCCGGTTGACCTCTTGTGCCTTCTCCACCGCGCTGATCACCAGCTCTTCAGGGGCCTCGTGGCCGGCCGCCTCCAGCATGACGGGCGCACTCTTTGTCCCGGCGACCACGAGCTCCAGCAGACCGAGTTCGGCCTGCTGGTAGCTGGGGAAGACCACCAGCTCTTCGCCGACCGCTGCGATGCGGCAGCCAGTGAGCGGGCCGTCGAATGGGATGTCGGAGATGGCGAGGGCCGCGCCGGCGCCCACAATCCCCATCACGTCGTGCGGGTTCTCGCGGTCCGAGGACAACACCGTGATGATGACCTGGACCTCGTTCCGGAGCGCTTTGGGGAAGAGGGGACGGATGGACCGGTCGGTCAGCCGTCCGCTGAGCACCGCGTCCTGGCCGGGACGCCCCTCACGCCGGAAAAAGCTGCCCGGGATGCGGCCGACGGCGTACAGGCGCTCTTCAAAGTCCACCGTGAGCGGAAGGAAGTCGATCGCTTCGCGCGGAGCGGCGCTCATGGTGGCGGTGACGAGGAGAACGGTATCGCCTATGCGCACGGTAACGGCCCCGTTGGCCTGCTGCGCAAGCAGTCCCGTTTCAAGGATAAGCTTGCGCCCCTGAAGCGCGCACTCAAAACGTCGTAGCACGTGCTAAGCCTCCTCTGACTCTACCAACAACTAGCCCACCGGAAGCGGACTAGCGGCGAAGACCCAAGCGGCTGATGAGTGCGGTGTAGGTGTCGGGTTCTTCTCGAGCCAGATAGACCAGCAGGCGCCTGCGCTGTCCCACCATCTGCATGAGGCCACGACGGGTGTGGTTGTCCTTTCGGTGGGTCTTGAGGTGCTCGGTCAGTTGCCCTATGCGCTGCGTGATGAGGGCAATCTGCACCCCGCTGGAGCCGGTGTCCTTGGGGTGGCGCTGGTAGTCTGTGATGGTCTGCTGCCGGTTCCCCTTGTCCAAACCTACCTCATCTTGCCTGTCTTCTCGCTTCTTTCGCCATGGAGTATAGCATACGCGGCGGGGCGGGTGACAGGCGCGCGACGCAAGCGCAGTGAGTCCCTTTGCTGTTTAAGCCTCTCTCTCTCGTTAGCCCGGCCGGGAGCCTGAGGATCCCGAGGGGGCCAGTCCCCTCGGAAAAGCATACGGGCGCAAGTCACTCATCCAACCTTCGAGTTGCTTGGAGCTGAACCCGCTGTCCGCTCCAACCACTTCTCTAAAAGGAACCCGAAGAGCGCAATAGCAACGCCAAGCGCCACGGCGACCCACCCGGTGCGCACCAGGAGCCAGGCACAGGCGGCAAGCGCCAGCAAAGGCTGAAGGAGGCTGAGCGGCATGGCTGCCCGGAGCCCGCTGGCTTTGCGCGTTCCCGCCGGACCAGCACCGCGAGGCTCAGATTGACCATGCCGAAGGCTACGAGGGTTGCGAAGTTGGCGATCTGGGCGACAAGGCTGATGTCACCCATGAGGAGGAAGAGGCTCGCCAGCACCCAGACCACCGCGATGCTCAGCCACGGCGTCCGGCGGGCGTCGATCCATCCCAGTGGGCGGGGAAGCGCGCCCGCTTGGGCCATGCCGTAGATGGAGCGCGAAACGGAAACGAGGAGAAGGAGCACCGTGTTGCTGGTCGCCACAAGCGCGATGGCCGTGAGGGCGAGGCGGCCCCGCTCGCCAAGCACCCCCTCCACGGCGTCCGCCAGCGGGGCTGACGAGGCGTCCAGCGCGACTCAGCCGATAAGGCTCACGGCCGAGACGGCGACGAGCGCGTACAGGATGGTGCTGACGACGAAGGCGAAGGCGATGGCTTTGGGGAGGTCGCGCTCCGGGCGACGCATCTCTTCCGCCAGGTTCCCCAACTCGTCAAAGCCCAGGTACGCGCAGAAGACCAGGGTGCCGCCGGCCCAGATGCCGCTCACCCCTCGGGGCACTTCAAGAAGGGCTTGTTCTCCCCAATGAGGGATGCCCAGGGCGATGATGAGGTTGAGGCCGCCTACCTCCACCAGGGTAAAGAGCGATACAACAAGAATGGAGAGCCGCACACCGGCCCAGACCAACACCGTGAGCACGGCAAGGAGGACAAGGCCCGACCCAACCGTGGTGCCTCCGAGGAGAGAGTCAAAGTAGCTGCCAAAGCCCAGCCCGACTGCCGAGGCAGAGACCATGTCTGCCCAGACCATCAGCCAGCCGGCCATGAATCCGGCGCGGAAGCCGAGGCCGAGGCGGGCGTACTGAAATTCGGGGGAGTCTTTGGGTATGCGTTTGACGAACCGGGCGTAGGAGACGGCGGTCAGTCCAGCAACGACGGAGGCGAGCAGAAAGCTGGCCCAGGCGGCCCCACCCGCAACCTCGCCGATCGGACGTAGACCCTGGCGCCCACAATGACGCCGACCCCTGACAGGCCGGCGCCGAGGAGGCCTACTTTGCGTTCCAGGGACCGTGGCGTGGAAGCGTTGCTCATCGCCGCTCAGGCCGGCGGCGCCAGGATGCGCAGGGCGTTCGGGACAATCCCAAAGGTGATCGGTGTTGAGCCTACGCGCTCACCATCGGCCCAGACGCTAAGGGGCGCTTGCGTGGCTATCTCCAGGTTCCGAGTCCGGTGCAAGGAGACCTTGGGGTGCTTGACGTGGCTCCCGGAGAAGACGGTGGGGAGCATCCTCAGGACCTCCCAGCGTGAGACGTGGCGGACGAGGCAGACATCCAGAGCGCCATCGTCGGGTGCCGCCGTTGGAACGATCTTCATCCGTCCGCCGTAGGAGCTCGTGTTTCCGGTGGCTGCCAGGAGCATAGGCCCTTCAACCGTGCCGAAGTCTCCTCTCAGCCGCATCTCAAAGGGGTGGTAGCGGAGCAGGTTGACCAGGGTGGCGTACACGTAAGCGGAGGTCCCGGTGAGAAAGCGCGGAGGCCTTCCGGCAGCCACGTACTCCGCAACCAGGCTGTCGAATCCTAACGTCGCCACCGTGTTGAAGTACTGGTCTCCAACAGTGCCCAGGTCAATGGTGCGAACCGTCCCTTTGAGGAGCGTTGGCGCCATGGCGCCCGGCGCAAGGGGGATGCCCAGGGCGCGCGCCAGGTCGTTGCAGCGGCCGAGCGGGACGATGCCAACGGTGACGGCGCCCCCGGCATGCCGGGCCTTCAGGACGCCGTTGACCACCTGGTGCACCGTGCCGTCGCCGCCACAGGCGATGACGTGCGTTGCGCCGTCCTGCACCGCGATGCCGGCAAGCTCCTCCGCGTGCTGGTGCTTTGCGGTCCACACAAGCTCGGGGGCGCGGCCCGCCTGCTGGAGCTGGTGGGCGACGCGCTCGACCAGGTGGCGGCGCTTGCCTCTGCCGCTCACCGGATTGGCGATGAGTACCCAGCGTTCGCTAGGCAAATTCCCTCACCCTCGCCCCCTCCCTGTGGGAGAGGGATACCGTTGCCCCAAGCCGCTTCACGTAACGTCACAGAGGAAGATGGGGGGGAGGTGGAGGTAGGTGAGCTTGGGGTCCGGCCCGGTGACGCTCTGCGCCATTTCCAGCGCCTCCGGCAGCGACCTGGCGGTGGAGTAGCCCAGCCGGTCCGCCGCTTGCTTATCGCGCGCGCCCACAACGATGACCTTGCCGACGTGGTCTTG
>SHYA01000010.1 GCA_009693055.1 Dehalococcoidia bacterium
GGTAGGACCTGCTCTTGGCCAGCACGGCGTCAACATCATGAACTTCGTGAAGGAGTACAACGCCCGCACCGCCGCGCAGAAGGGCACCATCATTCCCGTCCAGATCACCATCTTTGAGGACCGCTCCTTCACCTTCATCACCCGCACCCCCCCAGCGGCCGAGATGCTGAAGAAGCAGGCGAAGGTGGAAAAGGGCAGCGGGACGGCGCGGCAGCAGCTCGTCGGCCAGGTCACGAGGGCCCAGGTGCGGGAGATTGCCCGCACCAAGCTCCCGGACCTCAACGCCACCGACCTTGACGCTGCCACCCGGATCATCGAGGGGACAGCCCGAAGCATGGGCATTGAGGTCGTGGAGGCGTAGCATGACCACCGTACAGAAGCCTTCCATAGTAAAGCGGAGCCGCCGGTTCAAGACAGCAGCCGCGCTGGTGCAGCGTGGCGCGGCACTTTCACCGGAAGAGGCGATGGAGCTGGTCAAGAAAACCGCGACCGCCAAGCACGACGAGACGATAGAGGTGCACATCCGGACCACGGTGGACCCGCAGCGCCAGGCGCAGGGCCTCCGTGGAGTCGTCGTCCTCCCGCACGGCGTCGGGAAGACGGTCCGGGTGATGGCCTTCGTCCAGGGCGAAGCTGCCACGGCAGCCCGCCAGGCCGGCGCCGACTATATCGGCGACGATGAGACCATCCAGCGGATTGAGAAGGATGGCTGGTCGGACTTTGAGGTCTCCGTCGCCACGCCGGACATGATGGGCAGGATTGGACGGCTCGGCCGCGTGCTGGGGCGCAAGGGGCTGATGCCCAACCCCAGGACCGGCACCGTGGTTCCGGCTCAGGACATTGCGAAGGCAGTCTCGGAGGCGAAGCGGGGACGCCTGGAGTTCCGCGCCGACAAGACGGCCATCATCCACTCCGTCATCGGCAAGAAGAGCTTCGCGGCGCAGCAGCTTGTGGACAACTTCACCGCTCTCCTGGACGCGATCAACAAGGCCCGTCCGGAGGGGATCAAAGGTCCACTGATCAGGAGCCTTTACGTCACCAGCACCATGGGGCCGAGCATCAAGCTGGACGTGGCGAAGGCGACTGTGCTCAAGGTGGAGTAACGCGTCGCAGCTTAATCCAGGCGTGCTATACTAATCCCTGGCAAAAGCAAGCCGAAGACAGCGGGTGTCCTGAGCGATCGGGACTTAATGGTGCCCGCCGAGGCGATACGCACCTCGCCGGTCGGGTGACCGAAGGAGCCTTTCGTCTTGGCGGAAGGCTTTTTTCTTTAGGTAGGAGCGGAAAGAGGACCAAATGCCTTCACAGAAGAACACCGAGTCGGTAGGCGCGCTGAAGGAGAAGCTTCAGCGGAGCCAGATCATCATCGCGACGAACTTTGCCGGGCTGGATGTGGCGACGTTGACGGCGCTCCGTCGCAAGCTGAAGGAGCAGGGCGTTGAGTTCCTGGTGGTCAAAAACACCGTTGCCAGCCTCGCGGCGGGCGAAGTGGGCAAGGAGGGGCTCCAGCCCTTCCTGAAGGGGCCAAGCGGCCTCGTGCTCGGCTTCAAGGAAGCGAGCCAGTGCGCCAAAGCCCTTGACGAGTACCTGAGGAACACCAAGATCCCCCTGGAAATTCGCGGCGGCGTGATGGAGCGCCAGGCACTCCGCAAGGAGGACGTGCAGATCTTGGCCACGCTGCCTCCGCGTCCGGAGCTCATGGCCCGGCTGGCCGGGCAGATGCTCGCCTCCATCAGCATGCTGGCGGGGATTCTGAACGCGCCCGCGCGCGGCCTGGCTACGGTGCTTCAGCGTGGGACAGAGAAGCAGGGCGCGCAGAGCAGCGCGGAGCCTGCGCAAGAGTCGGCAAGTCCGTAGAGCGAAAGCAGAAAAGGACAAGGAGGAGACATGCCTGCAACACGAGAGGATATCCTTGACGGGATCACCAGCCTGTCGGTGCTGGACGTGGCGTGGCTGGTCAAGCAGTTGGAGGAGAAGTTTGGGGTAAGCGCCGCCGCACCGGTCGCGATGGCGGCTGCTCCCGCTGCCGGCGGCGCCGCAGCGGCCGCGCCTGTTGAAGAGAAGACCGAATTCACCATCGTCCTCAAGGAGGTCGGCCCCAACCGGATCAACGTCATCAAGGCCGTTCGCGAGGCGACGGGCCTTGGATTGAAGGAAGCCAAGGACCTGGTGGAGGCCGCGCCAAAGACCGTCAAGGCCAGCATTGGCAAGGATGAAGTACAGAAGATCAAGGTCTCCCTGGAGACCGCTGGCGCCAAGGTAACGGTGGAGTAAGGCCCCGTGTCCCCTGAGGCGTGCTGGCAAGCAATCCGTCTGGTAGGTCGTGATGGGTCGTAAAAGAGACGTTCGCAGGATAGAGGCGATGAAGGCCATGGATCCCGCCTACGTGGGGTTCCGCGGCGGCGAGAAGGAGCCTTCACGCCCTGGCAACCTCAAGCTGGTGACTGCTATCTGCTCCGTCTGCCAGCGCAAGCGGAACGTTCCTGAAGGGGTGGCGGTGAGGGCGGGCGAGCAGTACATCTGCGCGTCCTGCGCGGAGAAGCAAGCGAGCGGTGCAGCCTCGTAGCGAATTGTCGCTCCAACCACAGAGAGGCCCGGCCCTTGGCTGGGCCTCTCTCGTTTCAACGACACGAGTTACGCCTCGGCACGTGAGTGGTGTACGATACGGTGCGCCCCGTACCGAGGAGCGGGAGGGGGCAGGGGGGACGGTATGCCGGACGAAGTGCCGCCGCGCTACCAGACCAGGATCCGAGACTTGTCGCCGTTGGCACGCCCGCGGGAGCGCCTACGTGACTACGGCGCCAGGATGCTCAGCAATGCGGAGCTGCTCGCCATCCTGCTGCGCACCGGCAGCAACATCGAGAGCGCCCTCGATCTGGGCAACCGCCTGCTCGCGTCGTTCAGGGGTCTTGGCGGGCTGGCCAGGGCAGGCTTCCCGGAGATGGTGTTCCTGGACCAGGAAAGCCTTCGCCTGCTACTCCTGAACACCAAGAACCAGGTGCTCAAGACGGTGGAGGTGTACAAGGGCAACGTAAACGCCATCACTGTCCGCGCCGGAGAGGCGCTGCGCCACGCGGTGCGAGAGAACTGCCCGGCGGTCATCCTGGTGCACAACCACCCTTCCGGCGACCCCGCGCCCAGCCAGGAGGACATCCAGATGACTAGGCAGCTGGTGGAAGCGGGGAAGATGCTAGACGTGGAGGTGCTGGACCACGTGGTGGTCGCCAGGAACGGCTTTGTGAGCCTGCGCGACCGCAAGCTGGGCTTTGGGAGCTAGGAGCCGCCGTGCCGGGCTTGCTCCTGGAGCTACTTCATCCTGAGAGCGTTGCCGGGCCTGAACGCCGAGGGAACTCTTTGCCCTCCTTCGGCTTCGCTCAGGACAGGCTCTCGGGCTTCCCCGTCTCTGCACGACACCATGCTTGTTGTTCTGAACGCAGGTATTAGCCGTAGAACCCGATCCGTTTGGAGAGCACCGTTCGCTCCACCTCCCGTGACGACACCCCGCTGCCACGAAGCACCATCCGGATGAAGCCCAGGCTCGCCTCAAAGCTCGGGTGGACCACCTCGGTCGCGCCTGCCATCTGGAGCGCCTCCATCTCACGCTCGCTGCCCGTCCCGCGCACGATGATGGGCAATCCCTTGCGCAGCTTGCGTGCGGCGAGCACCACGCTCTCCGTCATCTTGGGATCCGGCAGGGTGACCGCAAGGGTGCTGGCCCGCTGGATACCGGCCTTGTTCAACACCGCCTCGTTGGTCGCATCGCCGACGATGACCGGCACGCCCTTCTCCCGGAGCGGCGCCACGAGGTACGGCGCCCGCTCAATGACCACGTAGCGCACGCCGCGGCGGTCTAGGGCCTGAGCCAGTTCCCGGCCCACCTGTCCGTAGCCGCAGATGACCGCGTGGCCGCTCCATTCCGTGACGCCATTGGTGCGGCTGCGGCCAAGTTCAACAAACCCCTGTCCGAGCACCGGCAACGACTGGGCCATGTGGAGCAGCACGCCCGAGCAGTTCATCAGGACCGGGCTGAGCACGATGGAAACGACCGCTCCTGACAGCACGAGCGAGTACATGCTGGGACTCAGCACCCCCTCGCTGAGGCCTACCTGGGCCAGGACAAACGCCTCCTCGCCGATCTGCGCCAAGGCGAGGCCGAAGAGGAGCGACGAGGCGGCTGACTGTTTGAACAGCAGGCCGACGGCGGTGAGAATGACGGGTTTGCCGATCATCACAATGGCGACGATGAGCAGCACCTGCGGGATGTGGCCTACCACAAAGGAGATGTCCAGCAGCATGCCGACCGACAGGAAGAAGAACGTGGCGAACAGGTCGCTGACCGGCGAAAGCTCCTTGAAGATGCGGAAGTTGACCTCGGACTCGGCCACCACGAGGCCGGCGATGAAGGCGCCAAGCACCATGGAGACGCCCATCAGGCTGCTGGTGTACGCCATTCCCAGGGCGATGGCGATGACGGCGAGCAGTAGCACCTCGCTCCCCTCGGCGGCGACCTTCTTGAGCAGCGGCGGGATCACCTTCATGCCCACGACGTAGGCCACCACCACGAAAGCGAGGGCTTTGCCCAGCGCGAGCGTGATCTCGTGCGCCATCGCCCCGCCCCCAAGCTGGCTGGCGGTGCCAAGGGCGGCGAAGACGATGATGGTGGGGACCATCGGGAGGTCCTGCACCATGCTGAACGCGATGGCGCTCCGGCCGTGCGGCGTGTCCAACTCCCGCCGCTCGGTCATCATCTTGACTACCACGGTGGTGCTGGACAGCGCCACGATGATGCCCAGGTAGCTCAGCTCAGTCGCGGGCATCCGTGTCCAGAGGATGGCGGCGACCACGAACGGCGCCATGAGCAGGAACTGGACCCACGGCCCGGCGATCGCGATCCCCTGCATCCTGCGGAGCTGCGACATGGAAAGGCTGGTGCCCGCCTGGAACATGAGGAAGGCGACACCGATGTCCGCGAGGGTGGTAATCCGGCTGGTGTCGTCAATGAAGCTGAGGACCGATGGGCCGAGGATAATGCCGGCGACGAGATAGCCGACGACAGGGGGCTGGCCGAGGCGGCGCATGAGGGTGCCGCCAATGAAGGCGGCCGCCACCGCTAGGACAAAGTCCAGCATTGAAGGGAGCGGGTCCATCAGCCTCTCCCGATAAGGGGCTGCCTGCCCCGCGCAGTGGGACGGCAACCGCGAGTACAACGCTTCATGCTACACTGTTGGCGGCGACTTGTGAAGACCTGTCTAAACTTACCAGTGGCCCCTCGCAGGGCCTTGCCTAAGCCGCAACGTGCGGGAGAGGGGGCGAGGGCGCACCTCTCCAACAACAGCCGGTCCGCACACTGATGCCCAAGAGGCCCCTGACATGACCCTCTTTGACCACGCAGGCAAGGAGAGAACCCAGCGCGAAGCCCCGCTCGCCGCCCGCATGCGCCCGCGCGGCTTTGACGAGTTCGTCGGCCAGGAGCACGTGGTGGGGCCGGGCAAGGTGCTGCGCCGCGCCATAGAGGCGGACCAGCTTCCGTCGCTCATCCTGTGGGGGCCGCCGGGGACCGGCAAGACGACCCTGGCGTTCGTTATCGCGGGCGTCACTCGCTCTCACTTCGAGGCGCTTTCCGCCGTGTCGGCCGGCGTAGCCGACCTGCGGCGCGCGGTGGAGCAGGCCAAGGAGCGCCGCGCCACGCAGGGACAGCGCACCGTCGTCCTGGTGGACGAGATCCACCGCTTCAACAAGGCCCAGCAGGACGCCATTCTGCCCTACGTGGAGGACGGCACCATCACCTTCATCGGCGCGACGACGGAGAACCCGTCGTTTGAGGTGATCGCCCCGCTCCTCTCCAGAAGCCGCGTCTTCACCCTCCACCAGCTCACGGATGAGCATGTCCGCGCCATTGTGGAGCGCGCCCTCGCAGACAGCGAGCGCGGACTGGGGGCCATGAACGTGCAGGTTGAGCCGGACGCGCTGACGTTCCTCGTTACGCAGGCCAACGGGGACGCGCGCACCGCCCTCAACGTGCTTGAGCTTGCGGCCCAAGCCACGCAGCCGGACTCGCAAGGCGCGCGCCGCGTCACGCTCCAGACCGTGGAGGACGCGCTTCAGCAGCGAAGCCTCCTCTACGACAAGGCGGGCGAGCAGCACTACGACACCATCTCGGCGTTTATCAAGAGCGTCCGCTCCTCAGACGCGGACGCGGCGGTGTACTGGCTGGCGCGCATGCTGGAGGCGGGAGAGGACCCGCTGTTTATCGCGCGGAGGCTCATCATCCTCGCGGCGGAGGACATCGGGATGGCGGACCCGCACGCGCTGTCCGTCGCGGTGGCGGCGCAGCAGGCTGTCCACTTCATCGGCCTGCCGGAGGGCGCAATCCCTTTGGCTGAAGCCGCCGTGTACCTCGCCACGGCGCCCAAGTCCAACACGGCGTACGTGGCCCTCAACCGCGCACGAGAGGACGTCCAGAAGTCCCGAAACGACTCCGTGCCCATGCACCTGCGCAACGCTGTCACGCCTCTGATGAAGGGGATGGGGTATGGCAAGGGCTACCAGTACGCGCACGACGCCCCAGGCCACTTCGTGCGCATGCAGAACCTGCCAGAACGCCTGAAAGGGCGCGTGTACTACGAGCCGTCCGACCAGGGCTACGAGCGGGAGGTGGCGGAGCGCGTCCGCCGCTGGTGGGGCGAACGGCGCGGGCAGGATGCCGCCAAGGAATGACCGATTCCTGTGCTGCCTTCGCTACGCGCCCAAGGACCGACCAAAAACGAATCCAGGTCAACCGTCTTGCAGATCCACGCTGACCGGGGACTTCTCGGGTTCCTTGTGCGGCGCAACGTGCCGCGCCACCGGCAGCAGCCGCAGCGCGTTCGCCGCGGCGATGCCGCCGAACACCACGAGTCCCATCTGCGCGCTGGTGGCCCGCGCAAGCCCGCCCAGCCCGAGCGTCGTCACCTGGTTGATCCCCCATGTGGCGACGTACAGCCCCAGGATGCGCCCTCGCATCTGGTCGGACACCGTCAGCATTATCGAGGTCATGAGCGTGGAGTCATAGAGGATCCCTGTCCCACCCGCCAGGGCCACCAGGACCATCGACAGGGGGAACGAAGATGACAGGCCGAACAGCACCACGGAGAGGCCAAACCCGAGTACCGCACTAACGAGCAGCCACCCCTTGTGCTTGAAGTCCCCAAGCGACGCCAGAACGATCATGGCGCACAGCTGGCCCACACCGACCATCGCGAACAGCACGCCCAAGCCGCTCGCGTCCACGTGCAGGACGTCCTCTGCCATTACGGGGAACATCCAGAGGTACGGGAAGGCGAACGCCTCCGTCATGAGGCTCAGGAACAGGAGCCGGCGCAGGGGCTTGTTTTGAACAGCATGGCGCAGTCCTGCCGCCATCGCCTTGGTGAGCGGTTCTGCGTCTTCGGCTTTCTGGGATTGAGGGGGATTGCGCATCGGGATGATGAACAGGCCCGCCCCAAGGAACGCCGATGCCGCGAGGATGTAGTTCCAGCCCACCCCAAGCGTCTCAATAATGACGCCGCCCGCCAGCGCCGCGCCTATGAAGACTATGCTGACCCCCATGAACCGGAAGGCGTTGGCGTTGAGCAGGTTCGCAGGGCCCACCGTGTCGTACGTCAGCGCGTTGTACCCGGGCTGGCTCACCGCGAACAGCATCCCGTTTGCAGCGCCGAAGACCAGCAGGTGCCACGGCACAATCGCATCCGTCAAGACGAGAAAGGCAAGTGCGAACATCACGATGCTGCTCACCAGGAAGACGCCGATCAGCAGGAGGTGGCGGTTGGTACGGTCCACCAACGTTCCTGCGGGAAGGCTGAACAGGAACCAGCCGCCACCCTTAGCGCCGGCAACTGCCCCGACCCACGCCGCGGAGTCGGTCAGGTGAAAGATCAGCCACCCTTGGGCAAGCGACTCCACCAGGAAGGCGGTGAACATGAGGAGGGAACTGGTCCACATGAGTCGGAAGCCGGGCACCTCAAAGACGCGGAAGTACTGGCGGACTCGCGATCTCGTGGGAGCCCCTCCTGTTCCCGTAGCCGGCGCGGCCATTGCTCTCCCTCCCCCGTCCGTGACGCCCGCTCGCTGGCGCGTGCCCTAGTGTGCCGCTTTGACCTGCCCCTTGGCAACCTGCTGCACGATGCGCAAGGCCTCGTCCACGTCGCCGGCCGTGACGCCGCGGTGCGTTACCATGCGCAGCTTCTGGCCGCCCATGAAGGCGCACTTGACGCCGCGCTCCGCGAGCACGCGCAGGAACGCCTGCGCATCGCCACGCCACGTGAACACCACGATGTTGCTTTGCACAAGCTCCGGGTCAAGCTGGATGCCCGGCATGCCGGCCAGCCCAAGGGCCAGCCGCCGTGCGTTGGCGTGGTCCTCGGCCAGCCGGTCCACCATCGTGTCCAGCGCCACGATGCCCGCGGCGGCGATGACCCCCACCTGGCGCATGCCGCCGCCCAGCATCTTGCGCCACTTGCGTGCCTTGGTGATGAAGTCCCGGCTGCCGCATAGGAGCGAGCCGATCGGCGCGCTCAGCCCCTTGGAGACGCAGAAGCAGACCGAGTCGGCGGGTCGGGCCAGGTCCGCAGCGGGCACCCCGAGCGCCACCGCGGCGTTGAAGATGCGCGCGCCGTCCAGGTGGACCGGGATGCCGTAGCGGTGCGCTACGTCAGCAACAGCCTGGGTGTCTTCCACGGTCAGCACCGCGCCGCTGCACCGGTTGTGCGTGTTCTCCAGCGCCACCAGCGTCGTCGGCGGGTAGTGGATGTTGTCCGTGCGGACCCCGCCCTCCACCTCCCCCGGCTCCATACGGCCGTACCGGTCGTTGGGCACCGTGCGCAGCACCACACCCGCGAGGGCAGACGCGCCTCCAACTTCGTTCCAGAACATGTGCGACTCGCTCCCCACGATGATCTCGTCGCCGCGCCTGCACCAGGTTAGCACGGCCAGGAGGTTGCTCATCGTGCCGCTCGGCGTGAAGAGCGCCGCCTCCTTGCCCATCCGCTCGGCGGCCATGGACTCCAGCCGCTTGACGGTGGGGTCCTCCTCCCACACGTCGTCGCCGCACTCCGCCTCCGCCATAGCGCGGCGCATCTCGTCGGTGGGGAGGGTTACGGTATCGCTGCGGAGGTCTGTGACGCGCATGAGGTGCAATCCCCCCGTGGAATGGCCTGGTGCGTTGACACTTGCGCCGCGCGCCCGTAGGATGCGACAAACAGCATCGCGAGAGGTGATTGGACGTGCTCAGCATTATAACGCTTCCGCTCCAGCTCCTGATGACCTTCGTCGGCGTCGTGATTCCGGTGTTCCTCATGCTATTCAAGCTCCTGGCGTTGGGGGTGAAGCTCGTCGTGAAACTGCTGACGTTGCCGTTCGCGCTGTTGGGCGGCCGGAAAGGTGGTCCGCGGCCGGGCGCGGGTACGCCCCCGTCCGCCTAAGGCGGGTATAATGCGATGGATACCGCGTCGCGCCCTTCCGTGGAAGGGTCGCGCCTAAAGAGAGTGCATTGCCTGTGTACACCGTTGACGAGGTCCGCCAGCTCTTCCTGGACTACTTCCAGGGCAAGGGCCACACGCTCATCCCCAGCTCGTCGCTGATCCCGGCCACCGACCCCACGCTGCTCCTCACCACGGCCGGCATGGTGCAGTTCGTGCCGTACTTCCTGGGCCGCGCAACGCCGCCCGCGCGCCGCATGACCTCCGCCCAGAAGTGCTTCCGCACCACGGACATTGACGCCGTGGGCGACTACAAACACCTCACCTTCTTTGAAATGCTCGGCAACTTCAGCGTCGGCGACTACTTTAAGCGGGAGGCCATCGCCTACGGATGGGAGCTGCTGACCCAGCGGCTGAAGCTGCCCAAGGAACGACTGTACGTCACTATCTACCTGGACGACGACGAGGCGTTCCGTTTCTGGCATGAGGAGCAGGGTGTACCGGCGGAGCGCATCTACCGATATGGTAAAAGCGCCAACTGGTGGGGGCCGCCCGGCGCGCAGGGGCCGTGCGGGCCGTGCTCCGAGATGCACTACGACTTCGGCGCCGAGCTCGGCTGCGGCCCGCTTGCCAAGCCCGCCGCTGTCACCGCATGGGAAGCTGAAGCCACCCTGCGATCCTTCGGCTCCGCTCAGGACAGGCAGTCTCAGGGTGACCCTTCGACAAGCTCAGGGCGAGCGGTTCTGGATCAGCCAGGCTGCCATCCGAACTGTGATCGGTGCGAGCGGTTCATGGAGGTCTGGAACCTGGTCTTCATGCAGTTCTACCAGGACACCGAGAAGAAGCTCACGCCCCTTCCCGCGCCGAACATTGACACCGGCATGGGACTGGAACGGATCGTCACGGTGCTCCAGGGCAAGCGCACCGTGTACGACACCGACATCTTCCAGCCGTTGCTCCAGCGAGTCGCGGAGCTATGCGACAAGCAGTACGGGCAGGACAAGGACATCGACTACGCCATCCGCATAGTGGCGGAGCACGCTCGCGGCGCCGCCTTCCTCATCGCCGACGGCGTGGTGCCCGGCAACGAGAAGCGAGGCTACGTGCTGCGACGCATCATTCGCCGCGCCGTCCGCCACGGGCGCAAGCTTGGCCTTGCTGGGACGTTCCTAGGGAAGGTGGCCGAGCCGGTCATTGACCATATGGGTCACGTCTATCCTGAGCTACGCCAGACCCGCGAGTTCGTGCTGCGCGTGCTCCAGATTGAGGAGGAGCGGTTTGGGGAAACACTCAAAAACGGCCTTGATTTACTGGAAGGCTACATAAGGTGCTTGAAAGACGTGCCCGATCAGGAGTTGACAAAGCTTCAGAACCAAATCATGCAAAAACACTCCGAGGATGTGCTGAAGGGCACAGCAGCCACAATGTTGAGCACCGAGCTGAGCGACACGATTTCTTCTATCTCTGCAGCCTTGACAAGGGGAAATGCAAAAGCAACAGAGACCAAAAACTTTGGGTATATGGAGGCGTACGCGACACTGTCTGGAAAACTAACAAATCTCCAAAGGGCTGCAGGTTTCGTCGCAAAGCCTCGGGGCAACCTGCAAGCAATTCACATTTCTGATCTGAGGTCAGACTGGACGGCATTTTATACTGCAAGCCGTCATATACCAGGAGAATTAGCATTTCGTCTTTATGACACGTACGGCTTCCCGCCGGAGGTGTCTGAGGATATCGCCAAAGAGCACAGACTGACGGTGGGCATGGAAGGCTTTGAGTGGGAGATGGGGGAGCAGCGGAAGCGCGCCCGTTCGGCTACCCGCATGGGCGGCGGCCACAAGGCGGAGGCTTTCGCGTACGACGGCCTGGGCGTCGGCGGGACCGCGTTCGTGGGCTACGAGCGAATGGGGCAGCAGACGGTCGTGCTGGCGCTCGTCGCGGACGACGAGTCCGTCCAGTCGGCCCAGGCCGGGCAGGACGTTGAGGTGGTGCTGCGCGAGACGCCGTTCTACGCCGAGATGGGCGGCCAGGTTGGCGACGCGGGTGTGCTCGCCGGGCCCTTCGGCCGCGTGGAGGTCACGGACACGCGGTCGCCCGCCTCGGAGGTCACCGTCCACCGAGGGCGCGTCGCGGAGGGCGCGATCGCCGTCGGCGAGACGGTGTACGCCAAGGTGGACGTGGGGCGTCGCCTGGACACGGCGCGCAACCACACGACCACCCACATGCTGCACGCCGCGCTGCGCCAGGTGCTTGGCGCCCACGTGCGGCAGGCGGGCTCGCTCGTCGCGCATGACCGGCTCCGTTTTGACTTCTCCCATGTCCAGGCATTGACGCCGGAGGAGCTGCAGGCCGTGGAGCGGCTCGTCAACGAAAAGGTCCGCGAAGACCTGCCGGTGGGCCACCACGCGGCCACCTACACGCAGGCGGTACAGGAGGGCGCGCTCGCCTTCTTCGGCGAGACGTACGGCGCAAAGGTGCGCGTAGTGGAGGTGGGGGACTGTTCACCTCCACCCTCACCCTCCCCCGTCAAGGGGGAGGGAAGTGCAGAGGCGCACACCTGCTTCAGCAAAGAGGTGTGCGGCGGCACGCACCTCCAGCGAACCGGACAGATAGGGCTGTGCCTGGTGCTCGGCGAGCAGTCCATCGGCGCGGGAACGCGGCGCATTGAGGCCGTGACGGGCCGCCACGCCGAAGCCCTTGCGCGCGAGCGGATCGCGGCTGTGGAGCGGCTGGCGTCCTCCCTGGCCACCACGCCCGCGGAGCTCCCCAATCGCGTCGCGGCGTTGCAAGCGGAGCTGTCCGCGGAGCGGGAGCGCGCCGCTAACCTTGAACGCGACCTGCTGCACAACGAGGTGGGGCAGGCGCTGGACCGATACCAAGCCACTCACCCTGAGCCTTTAGCCCTCGAGCGTAGCGAAGGGCTTGTGGAAGGGCGAGCAGCCAATGGCCACGTGGTCACGCTCCGGGTGGAGCACACGGCCTCCGCCGACTCCTTGCGCGAGGCCGCCGACTGGGCGAAGACGAAGCTGGGGAGCGCGGTCGTGGCCCTCGGCGCGGTCGTGAAGGACCAGCCCGTCGTCGTCGTCGCCGCCACGCCCGACCAGGTGAAGAGGGGCGTGCACGCGGGCAAGCTCGCCAAGGAGCTGGGCGCCGCGATGGGCGGCGGCGGGGGCGGCAGGCCCGAGTCGGCCCAGGCCGGTGGTAAGGCTAGTCCTGACCGAAGCGAAGGAACCGCCAAGCTGGACGAGGCGTTGCGCCTGCTGCCCAAGCTGCTTGAGAAGATGCGCCCGGCACCTCGCCCCTAACCTCTGTGCGGATGAATCGTTGTCATAAGCAGGACGGGGCGTGCCCGAGACGTAAGGTGTAGCTATGAGTAAGTGGTGGCTCATCGGTGGAGGCGTGGCGCTGCTGGCGCTGCTGGCCGCCGCGATAGGTGTCGCGTTGGTCGAACGGGAGACGACGCTGACCGAGGGTACGCCGGAGGCGGCCGTGCAGCGATTCTTGAATGTGGTGGAGGGCAACGATTACGAGACCGCCCACGGGATGCTGTCGTCGGAGCTTCGCAGCAAGTGCCCCATAGAGCAAATGGCAGGACAAGCTCGCTTCGGAGGGTTCCAGCCTCTGGAGGACAGCCGCATCACCTTGGAGGAGACGAAGGTGTTCGACAGCACGGCGACGGTGACCGTGCGGGTTACCACGTTCTCCTCGAGCGAGCTGTTCGGGTCGTCCGAGTCGTCTCGCTTCGAGTCGTACAGCCTGCGGAAGGATGCCGACGGACAGTGGCGCTTCACGGGCTATCCGTTCCCGGTGTACGGCTGCCCGTATCTTGAACCGGAGGAGGGGCCGCGTCCCGCGCCATCCGAGCCGGCGACGCCGGAGGCCACTCCCCCTCCTGAGCCAGCCCAGCGATGAGCTGGAAGCTCATCTTTCAGCGCGCTGCGGCCTCCTAACGTGCTGCCGTCTCTGTTCCCTCTCGTCATTGTGCTGGTCATCGTGGTGGCCGCCGTGTACAGGGCGGCGCAGTGGCAAAAACATCGGCCCTCCTTTGAGGAGGAGCCGGGGATCGGCACGGCGCGGCGGCTGTACCTGTACGTGGTGGCGCTGGCGGCGCTGATGGCGGGCGCCAATGGACTGGTGCAGATCGGCCGGTTCGTCCTGGACGACCTGTTCGGAAGCCCCGCTATCTCGCAGTCGACCACACAGCTCGCTATCGGCCTGGCGCTGGCTATCGTGGGGCTGCCGCTGTGGGCGTGGCACTGGAGGATGGCGGCGCGGGCGTTGCAGGAGCACCCCTCGGAAGCCGGAGCGCTGCTTCGCAAGCTGTACGTCTATGCGGTGCTGGGCATCGCGGTGGGGCTGCTGCTGCACGCGGCCACTGGGCTGGCCCAGTGGATTCTCCGCGCCCACGACTTCAGTGGCTACCATTGGGCGGCGGTAGTGGCGTGGAGTGTGGTGTGGGCATTCTACTGGCGAGTGGAGGCGCGGGAAGGCCAACCAAACGATCCGGCGTTGGCGGTGCGCCGGCTGTATGTGTACATCGCATCGGGCGTGATGCTGGCGGTGCTGGCGACAGGCGCGGCGCGGGTTGTCCACATCCTGCTCTTGAGCGGATACGACGCGCTGGCCTCGGCCGCGGTGCTGGCGCCGGGTGACAACGGGCTGTGGCGCGAGGCGGTCAGGACGGCGCTCGCCTCGGCGCTGGTGTGTGGGGTGGGATGGGGATTCCACTGGCTGCGGCTGGCCTGGACGGACCGCGGCTCGACACTACGGCGGCTGTACATGGCGGGGTATGCCTCCATCGGTGGGCTGGCGACGGCGATGGTAGCTACCGGCGTGGTGGTGTACGGACTGCTGATATGGGGCTTCGGCGCGGTTGGGGCCGGAGCTGCGGAACACTTCCGCTTCTTCCCAGGGACTATCGCGTCGTTGTCGGCGGGCCTGGCTGTGGGTGTCTATCACTTCGGGCTGGCACGGGACGAGGAGGCGCAGGCGAAGCAGGAGCGGAGGGAGGTCGGGCAGTGGTACCCGTACATCCTTGCCGCCGCTGGGCTGGCGCTGCTCGCTGTGGGCGTGGCGAGCGCGGTGGCGACGGCGGTGCTGGTGCTGACCGGCGCGAGGGACGGCATCCTGGTCAACGCGGGCGAATGGAGGAAGGGCATAGCGCTGGTCGTGACGCTGTGGCTGCTGGGCGGGCCGCTGTGGCAGCGGTACTGGCTGGGGGCGCAGCAACGCGTGGCCGCCGGAGCCGAGGAGCGGGTCTCGCCGCCCCGGCGGACGTTGGAGTTGCTGGCGGTCGGAGCGGGCCTGCTGGCGTTCCTGGGCAGCCTGAGTCACATGCTGTTCGTGGTGTTGCGGGACTTGCTGGACGGCGACCTGGGCCGGATGACGGTCCACGACGCGACAGTCAGTCTGGGTATTCTCGCCGCGGTGGCAGTGTTCGTGCCCTATTACTGGCTGGTGTACCGGTCGGACCAGCGGGCGGGCGGCGCCAGGCAAGCTCAGGGCCAGCGGGTCAGGAAGGCGGTGATGGTGCTGGCAGGCGCGGGCGACGACGCGGCGGTGCGGGCTATCGAGGCCGCGTTGGGTTACGACGTGGAGCAGCTGATGTCGGCGGACCCCGCCGTGCGGCTGCCGGCGCTGACCCCAGCGGACGCAGAGGCCTTGGTCCGGCAAATCGGCGCGGCCACGACGAGCAAGGTGCTGTTGGTGCCGGATGGTGAACGTGTCCGCGTGCTGCCGTACCGCTAGAAGCGGCACGCTCGCCCTTACATTGGTAGCGCGTGGCGCACCGCCTCAAGCAGCGTCTCTTCTTCGTCGGGGGACACCGTGCGCGGATCCAGCACTACCTGGTCATCCACCACGCGGCCAATGACGGGGGTGGGCGCGTGACGGAGTCTTCGAAGCAGCTCCTCGGGGCTTCCCGCGCTTCCGGGCGTCAGTGCGAGGAGCCACGTCGGAAGCGTCTCGCCTGGCAGGCTGCCACCTCCGATGGTGGACTCGCCGCGTACCACGGATGCCGCCTCGTGCACGGCGTGCGCCCAGCGACGCGCCCGCGTCTCAAGCTCGTCCAGCGGCGCGGCGATCATGCGCCAGACGGGGACTTCCTGAATGGCCTCGCCCTTCACGTAGTGGAGCAGCGTGGCCGAGAGGGCTGCGAGGCCCAGCTTGTCCATCCGCACGGCGCGCGCCAGGGGGTGACGAGCTACCCGCTCAACCAGCTCTCGTTTGCCCGCCACCACGCCGCCCTGTGGCCCGCCCAGCAGCTTGTCGGTGGAGAAGCAGACCAGCTCGGCGCTCGCCGTAATGCTCTCCTGCGGCGTTGGCTCGTGCGCCAGGCCGAACCGCTCCGTGGGCAGGAGGCAACCGCTCCCAAGGTCGTGGAGGAGCAGCATGCCGTGCTGCCGGGCCAGGCTGGCAAGCTCCTCCAGCGTCGCCGTGTGGGTGAACCCCGTGATGCGGAAGTTGGAGGCGTGCACCTTGAGCAGGGCCGCGGTGCGAGGCGACAGCGCCGCCTGGTAGTCGCGCAGGTAGGTGCGGTTAGTGGTGCCCACCTCCACGAGCGTGGCGCCGGATTGGCGCAGCACGTCCGGGATGCGGAAGCCGCCGCCGATCTCCACGGCCTCGCCGCGCGACACGATGACCTCCCGCCCTGCGGCCAGCGCGGCCAGCATGAGCATGACGGCGGAGGCGTTGTTGTTCACTGCCAGCGCCGCCTCCGCGCCGGTGACCTGTTGGAGTAACGCCGCGACGTGCTGCATCCTGCTGCCCCGGTCGCCGGCGTCCAGGTCGTACTCCAGGTCGGAGTAGCCGAGCGCGGACTTCTGGACGGCGTTGAGCGCGTCGCGGCTCAGGGGTGCGCGTCCCAGGTTCGTGTGAATGATGACGCCGGTCGCGTTGATGACGGGGCGCGGCCCTGCTGCCCATTCGGCAGCGGCGGCGTGGGCGACTTGCTGGGCAATTTCGTCCAGCGGAGGCGCAGGCGCGCCGTTCGCAACGGCTTTACGCACCTGGTCAAGCTGGCGGCGCGTCAGGGCTGTCACGGCCTCGCGCGAAAAGGTCTGGGCCAAGCGTGCTACGCCAGGGTGGGCGAGCACCCGGTCAACGCTGGGAATGCCCCGATAGTCCGCTGTCACGCGCCTGTCCCAGTGGTCGGGGCGCTACGAGCGGCGCCCGCCGGACGGTTCCTGCTGGCTGGATGGTGGGGTGGGTGTGCGGTCACGCTCCTCCAGCAGCTTGCGTAACGCATCCAACTCGCGACGGAGCGCTTGCTGCTTGCGCGTCATGTACACCGCGTAGGCGAACACCGCGATCCACGTGACCAGAAACACCGTGAAGAGGTAGGGCAGGTTGGACTCGGGGCCGCCCTTCGGCTGGACGGACAGGCCGGCCCCGCCGAGCAGCGGAAGGGGCGCCCCCGCCAACAGCCTCCTAACGTTGTTCATAGCTGAGGAGCATCCTTTCTGTCTCCTCCTCCGCGCGCCGGAGCTGATAACGCTCTGCGACCAGGTAGGTGAACAGCGCGAGGAAGGTGACGATGGCGACCATGAGGGTGATCTCCATGTCGCGGTCCAGGGAGCCTTCCAGCGCGCCGGGACCGACCATCTGCACCGGGTGCACGTCCCGCCAGAGGCGCGTGGAGAGATAGATGATGGGCACGTCCACAAACCCGATGATGCCAAGCACGGCGGCGTACCGCGCCCCGATGGCCCCCTTGGGGGCGTACGCGCGCAGCATCAGGTACGCCACGTAGATGAACCACAGGATGAGCGACGTGGTGAGCCGGGGCGACCAGTCCCACCAGATGCCCCAGACGGGCTTGCTCCACAGCACGCCGCTCAGCAGCATCAGCGACGTGCAGAGGAGGCCGACCTCCGCGCTGGCGTACGCGAGCGCGTCCCACTTGGCGCTGGGCCGCAGCAGGTAGGCGACGCTCGCCACGAAGATGACGCCGTACCCCAGCAAGGCCACGGTCGCGAGCGGCACGTGCAGGTAGAAGATGCGCTGCACCACGCCCATCACCTGCTCCGTGGGCACCCAGAAAAAGACCAGGTACAGCGTGACCACCATGAGGGCGGTGCTGACGCCCAGCAGCGCAAGGCGGACGTTGGCGGTCACTTGGGCTCACTCCTGGACGACGAACTGGAAGAGTGCGGCTGAGAGCACGACGAACACGGCGTCAAACGCAGCGACGAGTCCGATCCACCTGCCGAACTCGCCCCACCCTTCGCCGCCGTAGATGGCGCTCGTGCTCTCCACGGCAGCAATGATAACAGGAACCACGATGGGGAAGAAGAGCACGGGGAGGAGCACCTCCCTGGCCCGCGTGTTGACCGCCATGGCGGAGAAAACGGTGCCCACGGCGGCAAAGCCGAGGGTGGAAAGGGCCATCACCAGCCACAGGCTGGGCAGCACGAAGGGCAGGTCAAACAGGATGGTGAAGAACGGCAGCATGGCCGCCTCTACCGCCAGCATGAACAGCACGGTGCTCAGGAGCTTGCCCAGGTAGATGGCGTCGCGGCTCACGGGGGTGAGCAGCAGCCCGTCCATTGCGTCGCGTTCCTTCTCCAGGGCAAAGGCGCGCCCCAGCCCCAGGATGCCGGCGAAGGTGAACGAGACCCACAAGGCGCCGGCCGCTACGGAGGCGACCTGGGCAGGGGTGGGGTCAAAAACGAAGTTGAAGGTGATCACCACGAGGAACGCGAAGACCACGATGGGAGTGACGACCTCCTTGGCGCGCACCTCCAGGAGGAAGTCCTTCCAGAAAATGGCCAGGGCGGCGCTCAGATAGGCCCTCACACCGGCGTCCCTGCGAGCTGGTGGTAGAGCTTGCGGAACTCCTGGGTGGTGACCTCGCCCCGCGCGGCCTGAAAGGCGAGCCTGCCGCCGGACAGGACCGCCACCCGGTCGGCGAGGGCAAGGCCCTCCTCCACGTCGTGGGTAGTCATGAGCACGGCCCCGCCCCGCTCACGGTGTTCCTGGAGGAGACGCTCAACGAGCGAAAGGGCCTCCGGGTCAAGCCCTGCCCCCGGCTCGTCCAGGAGCAGCACTCGCGGGCGGTGCAGCAGCGCCCGCGCTAGCGAGACTCGTTTCTGCATCCCGTGGGAGAGGGTGTGGGTCCGGCGCCCAAGCACGGGTTCAATCCTGAGATGGGACGCCACCGTCTCAATACGGGCAGCGAGGTCCGGAACCTGGAACATCCGTCCGTAGAATCGCAGGTTCTCCAGCCCCGTCAGGTGGTCGTACAGGAACGTCTGGTGAGTGAGGACGCCGATGGACTGGCGGACGGACGCTGCCTGCGATAGGGGATCGTAGGAGGCGATGCGTACGGACCCCTGGTCGTAGCCGGCCAGCGTAGCAAGGACGCGGACCAGGGTGGTCTTTCCGGACCCGTTCGGCCCGAACAGCGCGAGGCATTCGCCCCAGCCCAGGCTCAGGTCCAGGTTGCGTAGCACCGGCAGCGTGTGGAAGGACTTGAAAAGGTGACGGACCTCAATGGCGCCGGCGCCAACGGCGTGACCTGCAGCGGACGGAGAGGTTGGCCTTAGCCCTGTCTGGGGCGACACGGTAGGCCGTGACGAGGGAGTAGGGTCGTGCTCTGGAACGTGATCGGCCACGCGCGCTCCGAACCCGTGTGTCGTGGAAGAGGTTTTTGGCACCTGGCGCTACCTGCCTCATGGTAGCCGCTCCCCGTGAGCCGGGCAAGCAGGAGCGTGGCTGCCGCCGCCGGCGGCAGCTACGAGATTCGCGCACGGTGGGTTGCCGTCCCTCCTGGCACAGCGTAGAACACTCGCATCCTGCGTCCCGGCAAGCAGGCACGCAATCCGCGGAGAGGCGCAACCCGTATTGGTGAGCGGAGGTACGCTTCTCCGGAAGAGGGGTTCTTGGCGTACCGAGAGTTGAGCGACGCGGAGCTGGTTGCCCTGATCGCGGGAGGCCAGGAAACGGGCGCTGGAGGAGCTGTACGAGGGGCACCACCGCCGGGTCCTCTTCTTTGCGCTGGGCATCGTGAACAACCGTATGACGGCGGAAGAGGTCGTTCAGGACGCTTTCTCCAAAGTGTGGAGCCGCGCCGGCACCTACCGGCCGGAGCTTGGCAAAGTCTCCAGCTGGGTCTTGAGCATCGCCCATCACCGCGCGATCGACGTGCTGCGCCGGCAGAGGCACGAGTAGGCCAACCCAGGCTATGACGAGGCGTTGGGGCACGAGCTCATGCGCCACACGGAGAGCGGGTTGGAGGAGTACGCTATCAGCCTGGAGACGGGGAGCCGAGTGCAAAAGCTGCTCGCGCAACTCCCAGAGGCCCAGCGTGAGGTGGTGGTCTTGGCCTACTTCTACGGCCACACCCAGTCGGAGATCGCGAAAAAGACGAAGCAGCCACTGGCAGGGTGCGGCGACGCTGGTGGCGCAGGGTGACAAGACGCAGGTGGTCCTGCTGGCGACCCCTGGCATATC
Source organism: Dehalococcoidia bacterium (assembly GCA_009693055.1). Taxonomy (GTDB): domain Bacteria; phylum Chloroflexota; class Dehalococcoidia; order Lucifugimonadales; family SHYT01; genus SHYA01. The sequence continues at coordinate 19,908 of SHYA01000010.1, forward strand.
CGACCTGAACCACATCCACACGGGGACGTGCAAGGACCTGGGCGGCGTGACCTACGTGCTTACCGACATGGCGAACGGCCTCTCCGTCACGACGGTGGACGCCAGCCTGGACTCTCTGCTCGCTGGCGGCTTTGCCATCAACCTCCACAAGATCGGCGATCCGGGCACGTACACGTCGTGCGGGGACATCCCCACCCGTGTAACGCCCGCAGGAAGCGCGCCGCCACCGCCGTCTGGGCCTGAGATGACCTCGGTCCAGGACACCGCCACGGTGCTCCGGACGGTCAACGTCACCATTCAAGGGCTAGCTTTCCAGCCCGCGACTATCACGGCCCAGCCGGGCGAGCAGATTCGCTTCAACGTCCGCAACCTGGACGGGGTACGACACAGCTTTCCCTTTAGGCGTCCGGGCAGCAGCGGCTACGACGTCATCGTGTCCGGCGGCGAGACCAAGCTCGGAGACGCGATCACGCTGAGTTCCCCGGGGACCATCCAGTTCTTCTGCCAGTTCCACGCCAACATGGTTGGGACGCTGCAAGTGGGAGGCTAGGAGGCGCACGGGAGAACGGGAGCACACCCTTGCCGGCACGCGTAAGACGGGCCATCCTAGTGGCGCCACCTTGTCTTTCGGCGGGGTGATGTCAGAATGCTTGCGTGCAGCGTTTGCGCGATCGGTCAGACCAGCGGCGACTCTCCCTGCTTGCGGCGCTCGTTGCCGGAGTGCTTGTGCTCGCTGTTGTTGCGTGCGGGGGGGACGGTCCCACTCCCCAGCTTCCTCCAGGTGCCGCGCAGGCTCCTGCCACACCCCCGCCATTCGTTGGAGCCGGCGCCCAGGCGGGCTACCTCTCCGGCACGGTCCTGGAGGTCGTGGACGGGGATACGCTCGACGTGCAGCTCCAGGGCGGCGCCAAGGAGAGGGTGCGCTTGCTGGCGGTGGATGCCCTGGAAACTGGTCGGCGTAACACAGGGGGCGAGTATCCAGGCGTCACGGATGCAGCGTGTCTTGACGATTGGGGTCTGCGAGCCAGCCAGTTTGTCAGCAGTAGGCTGGCCGGTCGCACTGTTGTCCTTGAGGAAGACCCTCAGGAGGGGACGCGGGATGCATTTGGACGACTGCTCGCGTACATCGTGGTGGATGGGGTGGACTTGAACGCCGCGCTCGTGCAGGAAGGCTACGCGCGGGTGTACACGGAAGGGAAGGCGCAGCGGGAGGCCCAGTATCTGGCATACCAGGCGAGCGCTCGCGAACAGCGCAAGGGGCTCTGGTCCTGTGCGCCCCCTCGTGGCCAGGCGTCGCCCGGGATCGTGATAGCCGACCTGGACCTGGCGGGCGAGTCGGTTACCATAGTCAACCAGGGAAGCGTTGAAGCGGACTTGACGGGGTGGACGCTGAGAAGCACAGTCGGAGAACAGGAGTTCACCTTTCCGTCCCTCGTGCTGGGCCCTGGCGAGCGAGTCCAGGTGGTGAGCGGGGACGCGGCGGAAGACAATCCACCCAGAACGCTCAGGTGGGGCGAGCGAAATGTGTGGAATAATCAGGGGGACGAGGCGGTGCTCCTGGACGCACAGGGCCGGGAGATCACGCGTCTGGAGCAAAAGTAGGATGCGACCGATGCGACAACCAAGTGGCGCGCTCAAGGGTTTCCTGTGGGGTCTTTGGCATGGGCTCGCGGCCCTGACGGACCTGGTGGGCGACCGTCGGCTGTTTCCCAGCTCTACGACCTGAGGGCTGGAAGAGCTGATGAGAAGCCCCGGCGGGGCTTCCTGGATCCAGCGGCAGGTGGAGCGCGAGCTTGGCCTTGGGCGGTAGCCTCGCACTCAGGTAAGAACGTTCGTGGACAGCCCCGCGCTCCGGAGCCTATAATGGCCCCGGCCCGTCGGGGCTTCCGCAGCGTCCTGCCAGAGGGCGCTTCGCGGCTCAGGGCAGCCCCTGATGCGGGGACCCGACCGGAGAGAGATTCCTCGCGGAGTTTACCCTGAGTCCAACGAACGGGTTCAGAATGACAAGGTCGGGGGACGGACATGCTCCCAGAAACGACTCGTATGGCGCTCAAGGAGTGGGCGGTTGCCTGCCGCGCCCTGGATATGGGTAAGCAGGTCGTCCTGCTCCGCAAGGGCGGCATCCGTGAGGAGAGTGTGGACTTCCGGGTGGTCCACCCTCAGTTTCTGTTGTACCCGACGTTCGAGCATCAGAAGCCGGAGCTGGTCAAGCCGGAGTGGCACGGCGAGCTCGCGGAAACCGTCGCCAGGGCAGAGAAGCCGGGCGGCATCACGTTAAGCCACTTCGCCGAGGTGACCTCCATGGCGGAGGTGTGGGAGCAGGAGAAGGTTGACGCGCTCTCACCGCACTACCTCTGGAGCACCGGCTACGCCCAGCAGCGGCTCCACTGGCAGCCGCTGCGCCCGTTGACGGTCTTGCTGATGCGCGTGTATCACATGCAGCCTGTGACGGTCCCCTTCCTGGCCGAGTACAACGGCTGCACCTCGTGGGTGACCCTGGGGCAGGACGTGCCGCTCCGGGGCCTGAGGCCGGTGCTGTCCGATGAGGAGTACCGCGAGCGCACCGATGAGGTGCTCAGGGCGCTGAAAGTGACGTCGGCGGCGCGTTAGGCTGTTTCCACTCGCTCGTTGCCGGCAGGAGCGAGGAGTGGAAGGAGAGCAATGAAGTACAGGAAGCTGGGCAAGACCGACCTGGTGCTGTCCGAGGTCGGATTTGGCGCGTGGACCGTGGCAACGGACTGGTGGGGCCACGTTGAGCCGGAAGACGGCGTCAAACTGCTCCAACGCGCGGTGGACCTGGGCGTCAACGTGGTGGACACCGCGGACGCGTACGGCGATGGGTTCGGCGAGGAGATCGTCGCGCAGGCGCTCCACACGCGCCGCCAGCAGCTCGTCTATGCGACCAAGTTCGGGTATGACCTCTCTGTTCCCCAGCAGCCGCGCGTGGGGCATCAAGAGCGCCCGCAGTGCTGGGACGCAGCGTTCGTCCGGCAGGCGTGCGAGCGCAGCCTGCGCCGCCTGAAGACCGACTACATCGACCTGTACCAGCTGCACAACCCCAAGATGGACGCCATCCGAAGCGGCGAGCTGTTCCAGACGCTGGACGACCTGGTCAAAGAGGGGAAGCTCCGCTACTACGCGCTTGCCCTGGGCCCGGACATCGGCTGGGTTGAGGAGGGTGACGCCGCGTTGACGGAGACGGGTATCGCGGCGATGCAGATCATCTACAGCATCCTGGAGCAGCAGCCCGCCCGGCACTTCTTCCTGCTGGCCGCCGAGCGTGGGGTCGGCCTGCTCTCCCGCGTCCCACACGCCTCAGAGGTGCTGACGGACAAGTTCCGCCGCGCGCCGCCGAGCTTCAGCGCCACCGACCATCGCTCGCACCGGCGCCAGCAATGGCTTCAGGAAGCGATCCAGAAGGTGGGGAAGCTGGCGTTCCTGGAGGAGGCGTACAAGCATACCCCGCTCTCGCACCTGGCCATCCAGTTCGTTCTCTCCGAGCCGGTGATCGCGAGCGTGTTCCCCAACATCACCAGCGAGGCGGACCTGGAGGAGTACGTAGGCGCGAGCGAGGCTGACGCGCTGAACCCTGAGCACGTGGCCCAGCTCCACGAGCTCTACGACGCGGGGTTTGGGTTGACCCCGGCCCCGTCACCTGCTGCTGCAGCGGGGTAAGGGCGCTCCACTCGCCTGGGACGCCTTCCGATGGCCGGCTCGATGTACTTGGGAGGCAGCCATCCCGGTCTCAGGATCTTCAGCATCTCCCATTCCACCAGCTCCAGGTCCTTTCTGGGAAGGATGTGCAGCTCGCCCACCATGGCCCAGTACCACCGCTCAGGGGGCCAGCGTTTCAAGTACTCCATGCGCGGAGCGATGAGGTTGGCGTCCAGCCCCTTGCCTTCCGGCATGACCGCCTCGGACCTGATGCGCACGCGGTGAGGAAAGAACTCCTGTGGGTCCGATGCGGTCCAGAGGCGGCTGCGGTCTTCAGAGGCGGTTGCGGTCACCGTGGCGGTGGCCGAGAACACGCGGCGGTCTTTGACATAAAACAGGAGCCGGTCACCGGGCGCCATCCGCTCTACCTTCTTGCGCTGGCGTGTGGTGAAGCCCTGGACGGTGAGGCCGTGCTCCTTGGTGACCCTCCAGTTTTCAGGAGAGATAGCGATCATCCAGTAGTTCACGGGGCCTCCGGCGGCTGAGGCGGGCATGGCGCCTGCGCCTCGGCGCGAGTGGTGTCTTGCTGGTGCCCTAGACTCATGGGGACTCGCGATTACTGTACCACACGCCCGCCTTGACGGCGCAGAGACGCGCGGGCATACTCGCTCATAGAGGAGGCCGCTATGCAAGAACAAGAGGTGGGAGTGGTCACGCACTTCTTTTCGAAGCCCGTGGTGGCGGGCATCACGTTAACCGCGCCGCTCAACGTGGGAGACCGCATCCGGGTGCACGGCCACACGACGGACCTCACCCTGCTGGTGGAGTCCGTGCAGGTTGAAAATACCGTGGTTACCCAAGCCAAGTCTGGAGACGCTGTCGGCATCAAAGTGCCGGACCGCGTCCGGCTTGGCGACAAGGTGTATAAGCTGACGGACTAGGCCGGCGACCTGCCGAGCTTCAGCTCTTTCAACAGGTTGGCCATCTGGATGGCCGAGACCGTGACGTTGTAGCCGGCGTTGCCTACTTGTCCCCCAGAGCGTTCCAGCGCCTGCGCCAACGTATGCGTGGTGAGCACCCCAAGCAGGATGGGCACGCCGGTGTCCCGGGATGCCTGAGCGATGCCGTCCGAGGCGACGCGCGAGATGTGCTCAAAGTGCGCGGTCTCACCCCGAATGACCGCGCCCAGGCACACAACCGCGTCGTAGCGGCCACTGCCGGCCAGCGCGTGGGCCACCAGCGGCAGCTCAAAGGAGCCTGGGACCCAGGCGACCAGCGTGTCTTCTTCCCGGACCTTGTGCTCATTTAGCGCGGTGCGGGCGCCCTGGAGCAACCGGCCGGTGATGTGCTCATTGAAGCGGGCCGCGACGATAGCGATGCGCAGCCCCATCCCTTGCAAGCCCCCCTCATGTTCCTTTGGCACGTGAAGCCTCCCGTGAGTGTTTTCGTCAAGGTATACATCGCCCCGCCTTCGAGCGCAAGCCGCCCTGGATCAGCAGCGGCGGGCGGCGGTGGGCCACTGGGAAACGGCGCTATGCCTTCTCTATGGTGGAGGTCAGCCGGCAGCTGGTGAGACGGTCGTGGTAAAGCTCGGCCTGCTCCAGCGGGCAGACGATGACCACAGCCCGGCCGCTGTTGTGCGTCTCCAACATAATCTCTTCCGCCCGCTGGGTGCTCAGCGCCGGCACGCACTTGAGGAGAGATTGGACCACGTAGCCCATCTCGTTCACATCGTCGTTGTACAGGATGACCGCGTAGCGTGGGACAAGCTGGTCCAGCCGTTTGGTCACCTCGTCGGGCGCGCGGGCAGGTCGCGTGCTCATGCTACTTCGCCACGAGTGAATGGGGGTTAGGGACGCGTCGACGAGCGGTCAGTCCGGTGCTGAGGCTGGCGTTTGCCGTCTTTTGGGGGGAGGCTCGCCTTCGGTTCGTCCAGCAGGTGCCCCAGACGTTCCTTCTTGGTGCGCAGGTATCGCTCCCGCTCTTTGTGCTTCGGAGCAATGATCGGTACCCGCTCCACCAGCTCCAGGCCGTAGGACTCCAAGCCGATAACCTTCTTGGGATTGTTGGTGAGCAGGCGCAGCCTGTGGACACCCAGGTCAACGAGGATCTGCGCGCCAAGGCCGTAGTGGCGCAGGTCAGGGGCAAAACCGAGCTGGATGTTGGCGTCCACCGTGTCCAGGCCGGTGTCCTGCAGAGCGTAGGCGCGAATCTTGTTGTGGAGGCCGATTCCACGGCCCTCCTGCCGCATGTAGAGGAACACACCGCGGCCTTCCTTGGCAATCACTTCCAGTGCGAGCTGCATCTGCTGGCCGCAGTCACACCGGACGCTGCCCAGCACGTCTCCGGTGAGGCATTCGCTGTGGACGCGCACCAGGACCGGCTCGCCGGTCGTGACATCGCCGAGGACCAGCGCCAGGTGCTCCGCGTTCTGGGGTGCGGCACGGAAGGCGACGGCGTGGAAGGTGCCGTACGGCGTTTTCAGAGGGGATTCGGTCACGCGGCGGACCAGCTTCTCGTGCTGGCTCCGGTACGCGATGAGCTGGGCGATGCTCACAATCTTCAGTCCATGCTGGGCGGAGAACTCCTCAAGCTGCGGCAGACGCGCCATCGTGCCGTCGGTGTGCATGATCTCGCAGATGACGCCGGCGGGGGAGAAGCCTGCCATACGGGCCAGGTCCGTGATCGCCTCGGTGTGCCCGGCGCGGACCAGCACCCCGCCTTCGGCGTATTGGAGCGGGAACATATGACCCGGCCGGGCAAAGTCCTCGGCGTTGCTGTTGGGGTCCACTAACGCCTTCACGGTGGCTGCTCGGTCGTACGCGGAGATCCCGGTCGTCGTGCCGGGCTTGTAGTCCACGGAGATGGTGAAGTTGGTGCCGTGCGACGTGGTGTTCTCTGCGACCATGAGGGGGATGCGCAGGTCCTGGAGGCGTTGCTCGGCAAGGGAGATGCACATCAGGCCGCGAGCGTGCATCGCCATGAAGTTGATGCGCTCCGGCGTCACCGCTTCCGCGGCGATGCACAGGTCGCCCTCGTTCTCGCGGTCCTCGTCGTCAACGATGACGACGAACTTGCCTTGCCGGAGGTCCTCTACCGCCTCTTCAACGCTGACCAGCGGCATGCTCCAAACTCCTAGCGCCGCGCCTTGGCCCTTCCCCTGCGCGCCGCTTTAGGTTTAGCCCGGTCTCCGAGCAAGCGCTCCACGTACTTGGCCAGGATGTCCACCTCAAGGTTGACCGACGACCCCGGCCTGTACATTCCCAGCGTGGTGTGCTCGTACGTGTATGGTATCACAGCGGCCGTGAAGCGAGGCGGACGTTCTGAGACGACGGTGAGACTGATGCCGTCCACGGCCACGAACCCCTTTTCCACGATGTACCGGCACAGGGAGCGCGGGGCCTCAAAGGTGAAGATGAACGACTCCTTCTCGGGTTCAACCGCCACGATGCTGCCGACGGCGTCCACGTGCCCTTCAACCAGGTGGCCGCCCATGCGGCCGCCGTACGCGAGGGGGCGCTCTAGGTTGACCGGGCTCCCGGCCGCGAGGCGGCCAAGGTTGCTCCGCCGCACCGTCTCGGGGCTTACGTCCACCGTGAACCGCTTTCCCCTGAGTGAGGTGACCGTGAGGCAGACGCCGTTGACCGAAATGCTGTCCCCTATCTTGGCGCCCTCCAGCGTGGCGTTTCCCTCAATGGTCATGACCGGGGGCCGCCAGCCAACCACGTGGCCCAGCTCTTCCACGATGCCTGTGAACATCCTCGCTACTCCTTGACGGGATAGCCGATAACCAACACGTCGTCTCCAATGCGCTGGACGCGCGTGCGGTGCAGGGCGACAGAACGGGCCAGGACGGGGATACCAGGCCCAGCCACGGGTGTAGGCGCCGAGCTGCCGCCTACGATGCGCGGGGAGATGAAGGCCACGACCTTGTCCACGAGTCCTTCCACGAAGAGAGACCCGAATAGCGTACCACCACCCTCCACGAACACCGAGATCACTTGGCGTTCTCCAAGCGTGCGCAGGAGCGCGGCGAGGTCAACGGCCCCATTCTTGCCGGGGCACTCCAGCACTTCGGCGCCCGCGCGGACCATGGTCTGCTTCCGCGCTTCCGGGATAGCGATGGCTGCTACCAGGGTCTTCCCTGGCTGGCGGAGCATCTGGGCTGTTGGCGGGAGACGCCCGTGGCTGTCCACGACCACGCGCAGCGGCTGGCGTGGCAGCGGAGCACCGGCTTGGTCCCGCGCGGTGAGGTGTGGGTCGTCTTGGAGGGCGGTGGCGACGCCTATCATCACGGCGTCCGCCTCGCTCCGCAGCCGGTGCACGTAGGCCCTGGCCTCAGGCCCGCTGATCCACCGCGACTCGCCGGTGACGGTGGCAATCTTGCCGTCCAGCGTCATGGCGTACTTGGCGGTTACAAACGGGAGGCGGGTCGTGATCCAGCGGGTGTGCTCCTCCACAAGCTCCCTGGCTTCATTCTCCGCTTCTCCGAGCGCCACACGCACACCAGCCGCCTCAAGCTCAGCTTTTCCTTTTCCGACGACGATGGGGTTGGCATCAAGGACCGCGATGTGGACCTCCGCGACCCCGGCCTGAACAATCGCGGTGCTGCACGGCGGCGTGCGGCCGAAGTGGGCGCAAGGCTCCAACGTGACATAAAGTGTAGCGCCGCGGGCCTCCGCGCCGGCCTGTTTGAGGGCCACGGCTTCCGCGTGGTCGCTGCCGGCGGGCTGGGTGGCGCCTTCTCCAACGACCCTGCCGTTCTTGACCAGGAGGGCGCCCACCGCGGGGTTCGGGCTGGTGCGGCCACGCGCGCTCCTGGCGAGCTCCAGAGCGCGCTCCATGTAGCTCATGGCGTCCCCCCGTCTCCACGCGGCCTGCCGGAATCTTAGCGCTGCCGAAAGTCCTTGTACGCCAGACTGGCGGTGGGTTCCACCTGTCCCTGGTACTTGCTGCCCAGCGAAGGGGAGCCGTACGGCCGCTCTGCCGCCGTGGTGAGCTGGAGGTAGGAGATCTGGCCGATTTTCATGCCGTAGTACAGGGTGATGGGCAGCCGCGCCACGTTGCTGAGCTCCAGGGTCAGGTGCCCTTTCCAGCCCGGGTCCACGTAGCCCGCGGTGGAGTGGATGAGCAAGCCCAGCCTTCCCAGTGAGCTCTTTCCTTCCAGGCGGGCGACCAGGTCGTCCGGGATCTCAAAGTATTCCAGGGTGCTCCCCAGGACGAATTCCCCAGGGTGGAGGATGAAAGGCTTGTCGTCCTGGATCTCCACGAGCTCGGTGAGGTCGTCGGTAGGCACGCGGACGTCAATGTAAGGCCGGCGCATGTTGCGGAACACGCGCAGTTTGCGGTCCATGCGGACGTCAACGCTGGCCGGCTGAAGAGCGGCAGGGTCCCACGGGTGGATCACGATGCGCTTTTGCTCTATGGCTTCTCTGATGCTCCGGTCGCTGAGGACCATACCGCCCTCCACTGTCTGTCTGCGTGCATTGTACCAGTGGGGAAAAATGTCGGGCAACAGGCAGGTTTTCCCTCCTACCTCGCCGCATTGCAAAGAGAGGGGCGGGGTAGGAGGGCGAGGGGGTCTTGTGGTCTGCCACTAGCGGATGCTGAAGGCCGCGTGGATGGTAACGACGATCTCCAGCTCGCCGCCGCTGATGGAGGTTGGGAGAGCCGCGGCGACGCCTTCTGCGAAGGCTTTTGCGCCGAAGTCACGGACCATCGGCGCGGTGGTGCTGTCGGTGAGGTAGTACGCCCTGCCCAGGGTCACGCCGGCTTCTCTGGCCATTTGCTCCGCCTTGGCCACGGCGTCTCGGACGGCCTTGGCCCGGGCCTGTTCTTCTAGGGGCTTGGGGTCTTCTATGGTGAACGAGATGTCGCTGATGCGCGTCAGGTCGCCCCCAGCTTGGGTAACGTCGTCCACGATGGGGCCCACGTCGTCCAGGTCGCGGATCTTGACCGCCATCTGGTTGGTGACGATGTAGCCGACCAGGACCTGCTCGCTCCTCCGCTCGAACTCGTCCAGGATTTCCCGATACGTGTACTCAGGCGTGATGGAGAACACCTGGGTCTGGATGTCCCTGTCCTGGATGTTGTGGCCCTTGAGGGCGGACACCACGGCGGCCATCGCATTGGCGGCGTTGGCGCGCGCCTCTTCCACCGTCTTGGCCCGGGACTCTATTCCCGGGGTGAGGAGGGCCAGGTCAGGTTTCGCAGTTACCGAGCCTGTGCCGGATACCCAGAGCCCGGTCTGGTTTGCGTCAGAGCTCGTGGAGGTTGCAGCGGCGCTAGCCAACTCGCGCTGAGCGGGGTTTTCGACTGCCGCGCCTGTCGGAGTGTTTGAGCTGCTTGGTGGCGTCTCATCCTCAGTACACGCTGTCGCCACCAGAACTAGGGATGCAAGGACAAGGAACGGAAGAAGCAGGTAACGCATACGCATAAAAACCTCCGCTGTCTGTTCAGGGGCACGCCCCGGTTCTTGGGCTACGTGCCAGCCTGCCATGAAGCGCAGCGCCCAATGATACTGGGATTTTCGGGATGCACTGCGCTCGTATTGTAGTAACGCGGGGCATGGTAGAAATGTTAGGAGCGCGGGCGGCAGTGCGCTAACACGTTGAAGGCCGTCGCCAGAGACGGGCCGCGACGAGGCCGGCAACGAGAAAGCCTGCCAGCAGGGCAAGCTCAGCGGGCCACCACGCGAGTCCAAGAGGGCCATCCTTGGGCTGCATCGTCGCCGCTAAAGCAGGAGCCTGGGGGGCATCCTGGAGTTCGTCTGCAAGCCGTGCGGGCCCTGGCGCAGTGGGGACTTCGGCCTGCGCGGCGGGTTTGGGCAGCTCAGGCGCGGGGCCAGCGGTGATGAGGGGGGTCGGCTCGCCAGTGGCCGCGGGCAGAGCGGGCAGGGCGGTGTCATCGGAGGCGCCCCAGTCAACAGCCGCAAGCGAGATGACCGCGATGAGGCTAACGCCCGCCATCGCGGCAGCCACACGGAAGGCTGCACGAGGCTGCTCCCGCCGCGGGACGCCCAACGAGAGGGAGAAGGGTCTCATGGGGGCCAGAGAGGGCACGGCGCGCAGCTGGCCAACCATCTGGCGCAGTTCCGCCGCCTGCTGGGAACAGGCCGCACAGCTTGACAGATGCGTCTCAACGCGCGTTTGCTCGTCCGCGGCCAGGTCCCCATCAAGGGCCCTGGACAAGACGCGTTCTGTCAAGTGCCGGACACGAGGCCTGAACAACCCGAACACGCTAGCTCCCCCTCTTAGTGGTGAAACGGAATTGGCTGGGCAAAAGTTCCGCGTGGGCGGACAGGTGCTGCCGCATGGTAGCTCGCGCCCGGCTGAGCCGCGACTTGACCGTGCCGATTGGCACCCGCAGGGCCTCGGCTGCCGCCTGGTAGTCTAGCCCCTGGAGATCTATCAGGATGAGCAGCGCCCGCTGGTCGGGCGGCAGGTGCAGCATGGCTTGCTGGATGACCCGGCTGACCTCTTGACGTAACGTATACTGTTCGGGGGATTCGCCTGGGTCGGTCCATTGCTGAAACCCAGCCTCGCTCAGGTGCTCCAGGGAGACTTGCCGGCGGTGGTCTGCCGAGCGGAGGAAGTCTTTGCTCGCGTTCGCCGCGATGCGGAACAGCCACGCGCGGAAGTTCCCCGGTTGGAAGCGCTTGATCTGCCGGTAGGCGGATGTCAGGGTCTCTTGGAGGATGTCCTGGGCTACGGACGCATCGCCGGTCATCCGGTAGGCCAGGTTGTAGAGGGGGCCCTCGTAGCGCCGGGCAAGCTGCTCAAAGGCAGTCGTGTTGCCCTGCTGGCTCTGGAGGATGAGGGCTTCCTCGTCCCTCTCGTTCATAGATACAGTAGACCGGCTTTCTGTGGAGATTTGAGCCAGCACGTGCTGCGGAGCCCTTTGTAGCCACGAGTCTGGCTCATCCGCTGGAGGGTAATTATACACCACACCAGCCGGCGATGACCAGGCAAACCTACCGTGCTCGGGCGTATAATAGCCTACGCAGGTACTTTCGGGGCTGCCCATCCTCGCGCTGGTCCGGAGTGAACATGAGGCTTCTCGTTCGTGAAGCGCTAGAGACGGTTATCGTGGCGCTTTTGCTGTTCCTCCTGCTGCGGTCCACCGTCCAGAACTTCAAAGTGGAAGGGGCCAGTATGGAGCCCTCCCTCTTAAGCGGGGAGTACGTCTTCACGAGCAAGCTGGCGTATGTCGAACTCCCTGTTGGGCAGATCGCTAAGGCGATCCCGTTTTGGAATCCTCCAGAGGACGAAGTGGTGTATCCCTTGGGAGGTCCTCATCAGGGCGAGGTGGTGGTGTTTCGCGCGCCCGACGGCCAGAGCCGCGACTTTGTGAAGCGCGTCATCGCTGTTGAGGGCGACGAGGTGGTCATTCGCAAGGGGGTCGTTCTTGTGGACGGAAGACCCTTGAATGAGTCGTACACGCGTCCCATGCCGCTGGGGCAAAGCTTTGGGCCATGGAGCGTTCCCAAGGGATACATTTTTGTGCTGGGAGACAACCGGCCTGCCAGCAGTGACTCCCGATACTGGGGGCCTATTCCGCTCTCCTTAGTTGTTGGACGGGTATGGTTACGGTACTGGCCGTTTAGCGAGGCTGACTTTTTTGGGGCTGCCACACCAGAGACCGGAGAACCCCAGACCTCTGTTTCAGGCGCGGGGCAGCCGTAAGCAAAAACCGTTATCCGCGTCAGCGTGTTGAAAGCTCCGAGGGCAGGCGGAGCTGTTGAAGGAGGCCCGGTGAGGTTCCTCATCATCCATGAGACCCGGCACGAGTTGATTGTTGAGGCGGCCAGCCAGCGCGAGGCGGAAGAAGAGGCGGCGCGGATGCCTTACGAGCGGTGGCAGCGGGCGACCACCGTCAGGGAGGAGTGCGTGCCGATTGAGGAGGACCCAAGGAACCCATTCGCGGGCGGTTAGCGCGCGGGGGCAAGCGGACCAAAGCGCGAGGGGGCCCCGACTTGTCGGGGCCCCCTCGCTTGTTCCAGATCGCGGCGCCTGGGTTACTTCTTCTTCTTCTTCTTCTTCTTCTTCTTCTTCGCTGGTTTGGACTTCTCGCGTTCCATGGGATGTCACCTCCCTTCACTGGTGCGTCCAGATTCCGCTGACGGGGTTAGCGCTTCTTCGCTGGTTTGGACTTCTCGCGTTCCATGGGGATGTCACCTCCCTTCTGTGTGGACTTGGTGACTGCCGCAATAAAAAGCCCCTTCGCAGTCACGGAAGGAGCTTCAGACAAAAAAGAGCCGCATTGCTGCGGCTCTCCTCTTGAAACGGCGCGTTTATCGTCAACTACCATGTGTGTATGCAGAACACAAGCCTAGGGTCATAGCGTTGTCAAGAGAAAAACGCCGTCATTGTGGAACACGCAGCTCTCTTGTTGGGCGGAAGTTGTGGGAGCCGCAAGAAGGCAGGATACTGCTCTCGAATCGCGACCGCGTCCTTCCTAACGTGTCATTTCGAGGGAGCGGAGCGACCGAGGAATCTCCCCTCGGGCTGTGTCGTGATGGTTACGCCTACCAGAGGAGATTCTTCGCTGCGCTCAGAATGACACCAGGGGGCCGGACGCGGCGTGATACCATGCAGCCGACGCGCGGCCGGTTCGTCAGATGCGTGCGGCGTACAGGCTGCTTGAGGGGGAGTGGCCCATGAGGCTTAAGGGAAAGGTGGCGCTCATTAGCGGGTGGGGCGGCCCGGAACGGGCCGCCCCACCTTTGTGTTGGGCCGCTTTTTGCTAGGACCGTTTAAGGCCTTCAAGTGGGCATCAAGAGTCCTAGATGATTCCTTTGCCCAAGGGCAAGCGGTGGGGACGTGGCCACAGCCACAAGGTGCTCACAAGCCGCTTCTACACCGGCACGCTCACGTGGGGCGGCAATGGTAAGTACCACCGCGCGGCCAAGTTGACCTCAGTGGTAGTGCGTAATGCTGTACCAGCCCTCGTGGACGAAGCCATTTTCCAGCATGTCCAGGAATCCCTAAAGGCCAGGGCACCGAATGTGACGCACTCACGCCGCGTCGCCAGTCCAGACCTCTTGAGCGGCCAACTGCGCTGCGAAGTATGCGGAGCCGCCATGTTTGGCATTAGCGCCAAGCAGGGGCGGTTCCGGTATTACACATGCGCCACGGCCTTTCTGCAATGGGCGGCAGGAGTGTCCTGGAAAGTCCGCGCCCCAGGCAGCGATGGAGGCGCTGGTGCTGGACAAAGTGCGCGAGTTGGTGTTGCAAGAGGACCACCCGGCAGAACTGATACGGCCTACAAATGAATAGTTGGCCGGATCACTGACAGGCGTGAAGGAACGACTGGCGTCCCTAGACGCGCAAGTTGGCGACGTGGAGCGCCGCCTAGAGCGCCTTTACGACGCTCTGGAAACTGGCGAGCTGTCTCTGGAAGACCTAGCACCTCGTATTCGTGAATTGCGCGGCCAGCGGGATTTGCTGTCCCGCGCTAGGAATGAGGCAAGGGAAACGCTGGAGGCGGGACAGGTGGAACTCGTGGATAGAGAGGCGGTGCTCGGCTACTTGGGCGACCTGAGGGGCGTCCTGGAACAGGGCACCGTGGCGGAGCGGCGGGCAATTCTGGAGTCGTTCGTGCAGGACGTGGTGAAGGGTGACACGGAGGTCACCGTCCACTACACGCTTCCCGTCCCGCCAGCGAGGGCGGAGGTTGGAGAACCGATGGTTATGAATACCGTAGCTTATGGTGGGCCGAGAGGGATTCGAACCCCCGACCAACGGATTAAAAGTCCGCAGCTCTGCCAGGCTGAGCTATCGGCCCCGAGGCCATTGTAGCAGCGGGCCTCTCGGAGCAAAAGGCGCAGCACACAGAAAAGACAGGCCGCTCTCTGAGCGGCCTGTCTTTTCTGTGTGCGAGGCGTCCTAGACGGCTAAGGCTTCCGAGCAGGTTACTTCCCGGCCGTCGCCTTTGCCTTGGGGGCCGCCTTGATGGGCCCGAAGGCCTTCTTTACGAAGTCCGAGGCCTCGGCAACGGCCTTGGCGCCGTCGTCCATGCCGGGCATGCCAAAGAAGCCGTGAATCTGGCCGTTGTACCGTTTGCAGACGGTCTGAACGCCGGCCTCTTCCAGTTTCTTGGCGTAGGCCTCGCCCTCGTCGCGGAGGGGGTCGAACTCGGCCGTGAAGACGATCGCGGGCGCCAGGCCCTTGAAGTTCTTGGCCTGGAGTGGTGCCGCGTACGGGTTCTTGGCGTCCGCGTCCTTGCTCAGGTACAGGTCCCAGAACCACTTCATGGAGTCCTTCGTCAGCAGATACCCCGCGGCGTTGTCCTTATACGACTTGGTGTCGTAGTTCCGGTCGGTAACGGGGTACGCCAGGAGCTGGGCGGAGATCTTGAGGCCGCCCTTGTCGCGCGCCATCTGGGCGACGGCGGCCGCCAGGTTGCCGCCAGCGCTGTCGCCGCCGACAGCAATCTTGTCTGCAACGACGTTGAAGTACTCCGCGTTATCGTGGATCCACTTCGTCGCGGCGTAGCAGTCCTCTACAGGGCCGGGGAACTTCGTCTCCGGTGCGAGCCGGTAGTCAACGTTGACCACGACGCAGCCGATCTTGTCCGCCAAGTGCCGGCAGACTCCGTCAGCCTGGTCAAGGGTGCCCAGTACCCAGCCGCCGCCGTGGAACCAGACCAGCGCGCCGTAAGGGCCGCTGTCGAACCCAGGCGAAGGCAGGACTGGGGTGTAGAGGCGGACTGGCACGGGACCGCCCGGGCCGGGGACGTAGTGCTTGGTTACGCGCGCCATGGCCGGCCCAGGCGCAGGCGGGAACGCCATGGCCTTCCGCATCTCTTGCGGAGTGAGGCTCCCCAGGGGAGGCATCATCTTGCTGAACATGTCCAGGACGGCCTTAGCTTGTGGGTGCAGCGGCATAGTTTCCCCCTTCCTTGCAGTTAGATCTCTTTGAGACGTCTGGCGCACGGTACCACAGAAATTGCGGGGCGGTCAAGAGGGGGAGTGCTCGCGCTCCGCGCACGCGGTGCCGCCTGCGCACGGCGCTGCCTCTCGCACGCTTGACATTCCTCCAGCGGAGTGCCAGCATGCGGTTAAAAGCTGCGAACAAAACAAGGAGGGGAGAGCAATGCTTATCGGCCACTTCAACGAGCAACCGTGGCAAGACGCAAGTACCGGTCTCGTAGGCTCCCTGGCCCAGTTGCAGGTGAGCAACGAGCACTACAACCCGGGGATCGGCCGCGACCTCTACAACCGGTTTATTGACGAGAAGCTGTACGCGGAGGAGGTGGGGTTTGAGGCGCTCATGATGAACGAGCACCACAGCGCGCCCTACTGCATCCAGGGCGTGACGAACGTGGAGCTGTTCATCCTGGCGCGGCAGACCAGCAAGGCCAAATTGGTTCCGCTGGGAAACCCGCTGCCTATCTGGGACGACCCGCTGTGGCTGGCGGAGAGCCTGGCGATGACCGACATGATCTCCGGCGGGCGGCTGATCTCCGGTTTTGTCCGCGGCGGCGGCCCAGAGAGCATCTCGCACAACGCCAACACGACGTACAACCGGGAGCGGTTCAACGAGGCGCACGACTTCATCATCAAGACGTGGACGACGCCCGGGCCGTTCCGCTGGGAAGGGAAGCACCACCACTTCCGGTACGTGAACCCGTGGTGCCTGCCGCTCCAGAAACCCCATCCGCCCATCTGGATTCCCGGCATCTCCAGCGCTGAAACCGTGAAATGGTGCGCGGAGCATCGCTATCCGTACGTCATGCTGGCAACGCGGATCGAGCCAACCAAAGAGATGTTCGACCTGTACTATCAACACGGCGCGGAGGTGGGGAATAAGGTCGGGACCCAGAACGTAGGGTACCTGTTCAAGGTGCACGTGGAAGAGACGGAGGACAAGGGGGAAGAGGTGGGGAAGAAGTACATTGAGGGAGTGGCCAACCCCTTTATCCAGGAGGGGAATGAGGGCTTTCTCTTGCCGCATCATTTCTTGCCTCCCGGGTACTCTTCCCGCGCCTCCGTGCGAAAGATGTTGGAGCTGTTTACTGACCAGCAAGCCGGAGGAACGAGCGGCCGCTTCTCCCAGGGAAACTACGAGTCGAACGTCAAGAACCTGAGCATCATCAGCGGCACTCCGAAGGCGGTGATGCCGAAGGTGCGGCACGTGTTGGAGACGCTGCGGCCCGGCACGATCTTCCTCTGGGACGGGGACGGCGCGATGGACCACGGCGACCAGGTGCGCAGCCTAAGACTCCACGGGCAGGAGGTCATCCCGGCCATCAAGGAGATTGCGAAGGAGCTGGACCTGAAGAGCCCGTACGAAACCAACGACGGGACGGGGATTGCACCCGCAGTCTGGGCCAAGCACCAGGCGGCGCAAAAAGCAGCAAAGGCGTAGCCAGCCTTCCGCGATTGGAAGCACGAGTAGCCCCCGGCTTCTCACGAGGCCGGGGGCTACTCGTTGCAAGAGAATGGTGCAGGCACCCAGGCGGCTGCGAGCGACGACGAAAATCGTAATAGCCGGACTCGTAGCTTGACATGCTCCACACGGCTATGCGAACATAGCGGAAGTTTCGATCGAAGAGGGAGGAGAGTAGTATGCTCATTGGGCATTTCACGGAGCAACCCTGGCAGGACCCCGAGCTCGAGGGCAAGTCCGGCTATTACGATACCAGCAACCGGTTCTACAAGCCGGAGATCGGCGCGCAGCTGTACAACCGGTACCTGGACGAGAAGCTGTACGCGGAAGAGGTTGGGTTTGAGGGGCTCATGATGAACGAGCACCACAACACGCCGTTCTGCATGCAGAGCGTCACCAACGTGGACCTGA
>SHYA01000007.1 GCA_009693055.1 Dehalococcoidia bacterium
TCAGGTCCACGTTGGTGACGCTCTGCATGCAGAACGGCGTGTTGTGGTGCTCGTTCATCATGAGCCC
Source organism: Dehalococcoidia bacterium (assembly GCA_009693055.1). Lineage (GTDB taxonomy): Bacteria > Chloroflexota > Dehalococcoidia > Lucifugimonadales > SHYT01 > SHYA01. Next base: position 68 of record SHYA01000007.1, read on the forward strand.
CTCAAACCCAACCTCTTCCGCGTACAGCTTCTCGTCCAGGTACCGGTTGTACAGCTGCGCGCCGATCTCCGGCTTGTAGAACGCGTTGCTCGTAGCGGTAAGGTCGCTGATGGCGAGTTTTCCTTCAAGCTCCGGGTCCTGCCAGGGCTGCTCCGTGAAGTGACCGACAAGCATGTGTTGCCCTCCCTAACGCCCTTTTGATAGCTGTAGCCTACGCTACCCTCAATGACGTGTCAAGAACGCCAAAACCACGACGATTATCGTATTCCATCGTCTCGCTCACTCATGGTTCGACAAGCGACCATCCGCTCACTCTTATCATTCTGAGCGCAGCGAGGAATCTCTCCTGGCATGCCACCACCCCTCACCACGAGCGTCAGCCCACTCACCCTGAGCCTGCTCTCCCTTGAGCAAAGCGAAGGGTCAAAGGGCGGCGTTGTGCAGCGCTCACGAGCGACCCCCGAGAGCCTGTCCTGAGCGAAGCCGAAGGAGGGCTAAAAGTCCCTCGGCATGACCCGGCTCAAGAAACACTTCGCCCCCGAGAGCCTGAGCTTTCGGGGGCGAAGTAACGACCTTAGGGAGAGCAGGCTACGCTTTAACCTTCTGCTGCTCCTTGTGCTTGGCCCACACCGCCGGCGCGATCCCCGTGCCGTCGTTCGTTTCAAACGGGCTCTTCAGGTCCAGCTCCTTGGCCATCTCCTTTGCGGCCGGGATGAGCTCTTCGCCGAAGAGTCGCAGGCTCCGCATCTGGTCCTCGTGCGTCATGCCACCGTCGCCGTCCCAGAAAAAGATCGTTCCGGGGCGAAGGTACTCCAGCACCTTCCGGACCCTGGGAATGACCGTCTTTGGCGTGCCCGAGATGATGCTCAGGTTCTTGGTACTGGTCTCGTAGTCCGTAAAAACTTGGAGCTGGCCCGTCTTTGGGTCCACGATCTGCTGCTTCAGAAGGCGGGCAATAGAAGCGCGGGACGAATAGCCAGGCGGGAAAAACATGTGGGCCGGGAAGTTCGCCTCATTCCCGGGGGCGATAAACGGGTTGAACACCCCGCTCAGGTATCGGCGGCCGGCCTGTTCCGCCAGCTCCTCGTTGTCGTCCACGTGCACCTTGAAGACGCACCCCTTATGTTGCGTCCCCGCGGTAAAGCCGACCTCTTTCGCCATCTGGTCGTACATGTCAAAGCCCTCTTTGGTAGGCTCCAGCTGCCCGGGGATCAAGACGTACGGATAATGGTGCTCCGCGCACCACTTGATCGTCTCCGGGCTGGACACGCCGGGTACCCAAATCGGCGGGTGTGGCTTCTGCAGCGGCAAGCACCAGGGGTTCACGTACCGGAATTGGTAGTGCTTCCCCTCCCACCGGAACGGCCCTGGAGTCGTCCACGTCTTGATGATGAAGTCGTGCGCCTCGTTGAACCGCTCCCGGTTGTACACGGTGTTCACGCTGTGCGAAATGCTCTCCGTGCCGCCGCCACGCACAATGCCGGAGACGAGTCGCCCGTGCGAGATCATGTCAATCATGGAAAGCGACTCTGCCAGCCACAGCGGGTCGTCCCAGATCGGCAGCGGGTTCCCCAGCGGCACCAGCTTCACCTTGCTCGTCTGCCGCGCCAGAATGGTCAAAGCAACGTTCGTCACGCTCTGCATGCAGAAGGGGATGTTGTGGTGCTCATTCATCATGATCGCCTCAACCCCCACCTCTTCCATGTACAGCTTCTCATCCAGGAACCGGTTGTACAGCTTCGCCCCCACTTCAGGGTTATAGTACTTATTGCTGACCTCTGCGGTCAGCGTCCCCATGAGTCCGCTCTCCGGATCCTGCCAGGGCCATTCCGTGAAGTGCCCGATAAGCATGCGTTTCCTCCCTTACCCTCTTGATGGCTGTAGCCTACGCCAACCTTGATGAGGTTGTCAAGAAAACGCCCAAGGCCATGACGATTATCGTAACCCCTGCCTTTGCCCGCGTGTTTTAGGAACAAAATGTCGCCCCCGAGAGCCTTACTCTCGGGGGCGACATCAAAGACTTGCAGACTGGCTACGCTTTGGTCTTCTGCTGCTCCTTGTGCTTGGCCCACACCGGCTCCGAGATCCCCGTCCCATCGTCGGTCTCGAAGGGGCTCTTCAGGCCAGCTCCTTGCCGATCTCGTGAACGGCGCCCAGCACCTCTTGGCCGTACAGGCGCAGGCTCCGCACCTGGTCCTCGTGCGTCATTGCGCCATCGCCGTCCCACAGGAAGATAGTGCCCGGGCGCAGGTACTCCAGCACCTGGCGCACCTTGGGCAGCACCGTCTTGGGCGTCCCCGTGATGATGCTCAGGTTCTTGATGTTCTGCTCATACGTGCCGAAGATGGAAGAGAAGCGGGTCGTCCCGTGGTCCAGCGCCCGCGTCGCCAGCTTCTGGAGCCGCGCCACCGCGACCCGCGACGCATACCCCGGAGGGAAGAAAAGGTGCGGAGGCAAGATCGCCTCGTTCCCCTGGTTGATGAACGGGTTAAACGGCCCGCCCAGGTACTGCCGGCCGGCCTCTTCCGCCAGCTCTTCCGTGTCGTCCACGTGCACCTTGAACAGATAGCCCCGGTGCTGCGTGCCGGAGGTGTAGCCGACCTCCCGCGCGTGCTGCTCGTACAGGTCAAACAGCTCCTTAGTCGGCTCAAGCTGCGTAGCCAGCATCAAATGGGGATAGCGGTGCTCCGCGCAGTACGTCACCGTCTCCGGGCTCAGGCCGCCCGGTATCCAGATCGGAGGGTGCGGCTTCTGCAGCGGCAGGCACCACGGGTTCACGTACCGGAAGTGGTAGTGCTTCCCCTCCCACCGGAACGGCCCAGGCGTCGTCCACGTCTTGATGACAAAGTCGTGCGCCTCGTTGAACCGCTCCCGGTTGTACACCGTGTTGGCGCTGTGCGCCAGGCTCTCGGTGCCCCCGCTGCGCACAAAGACCGACACCAGCCGGCCGCCCGAAATCATGTCCACCATCGCCAGGTGCTCCGCCAGCCACAGCGGGTCGTCCCGGATAGGCAGCACGTTCCCCAGTATCACCAGCTTCACCTTCCGAGTCTAGCGCGCCAGGATAGTCAGGTCCACGTTCGTCACGCTCTGGATGCAGAACGAGGTGTTGTGGTGCTCGTTCATCATCAGCGCCTCAAACCCCACCTCTTCCGCGTACAGCTTCTCGTCCAGGTACCGGTTATACAGCTGCGCGCCGATCTCCGGGACGTAGAAGGCGTTGCTGGCGCTGGCGATGCTGGTGAGCTTGACCCCTTTCAGCTTGTTTTCCCACTCCGGGTCTTGCCACGGCTGCTCTGTGAAATGACCGATTAGTATGCCCCATCCTCCCTTTCACGCCGATATGGCGGCGCCGCTTTTGCGTTATATTGGCATAGCGCCTGTTGGCAGTCGAGCCGCGAATGGAGAGCACAAAGCAGAGCCAGCCGCTGGACTTTCGTGGCGGTGAGGTTCGCTCCATACACAGGTTGACGGGCCGGGCGCATCGCGGCGATCCTTGAGCGCGAACCGGCAATCCGCACCCCAAATCCGCCGCCCAAAATCCGAAGCCTGGTGTATCACTTATGTCTCAACCCCCCAGGAAACCACAGAACATCTATGACGACCCGGACTTCTTCGCCGGCTACTCGACCCTCGAGCGATTCGGAGCAGGCTGGGAGCGGGCTGGGGAACGCACTGACCTGCTGGCGCTCTTCCCCAAGCTCGACGGGCTGCGGGCGCTGGACCTCGGCTGCGGGGCTGGCCAGCTCGCGCACTATCTGGCCGCGAACGGAGCAGCCGAGGTCTTGGGCGTCGATATTTCGGAGCGGATGCTGGCGCTGGCGCGAACCGGCTGGGCACATCCGCGGGTCACCTACCGGCGCGAGGCGCTCGAGAAGGCAGCGTTCCCGCCCGCGCGGTTCGACCTGGTCGTGAGCTCGCTGGCCCTGCATTACGTGGAGGACTACCAGGGGTTAGTCTCGCGCATTGCACAGTGGTTGGCGCCTGGCGGGGTCTTGGTCTATTCCACCGAGCACCCCATCTATACCGCGTGCCTGCCGGGCGACGGTTGGGTGCTCGACGACGAAGGCCGGCGCACGGGCTGGAGGGTGGACCGCTACGCCGACGAGGGCGTCCGCGAAGAGCACTGGTTCGTCCCCGGCGTGCGGAAGGTCCACCGCACGTTGGCCACGCTGGTCAACGGCCTCCTGGATGCCGGACTTGTCGTTGAGCGCGTCGTCGAGCCAGTCCCCAGCGAGCAGTGGCTCCAGGACCACCCGCTGGCGCGCGATGAGCGAAGGCGGCCCACGTTCATACTGGTCCGCGCTCGCAAACCCTGAGCGCATGAGTAAGATCTCTTTCCTGAACTACACGCCTCGCGCGGATGCGCTACAATGCCCCCCGAGAACGATACCCCCAGACAACACCCTGGAGAGCGGTATGCCAGAACAGGCAAGCCTGCTGACCCCGGAACAGCGCCAGCGGGTGGCGGACTGGAAGGGCGAGCTTATCGTCTTCCCCGTGGAGCGCGGTCACGTCCGCCGCTTTGCGGAGGCGGTTGAAGACCCCAACCCCCTCTATGCGGACGAGGGCGCGGCGCAGAGGAGCCGTTACGGCGCCATCATCGCCCCGCCCACCTTCCTCCGTGCCGCCGGCAGCGTCATTCCGTACATACCGGAGCTGGAGTCGTTTGAGCGCGTCCTGGACGCCGGCAGCGAGTGGGAGTATGAAGAGCCCGTCCGAGTGGGCGATACCATCACGGTGGAACTGCGGGTCCGAAACGTGACGCAGCGCAACCTCAGCATCGGCCCTGCCGTGTTCACCACCTTTGAGTTCACGTACCGGAATCAGCTTGGACAGGTCGCGGTCCGGCAGCGCACCACGCTCATCCGCTACCGCGACACCAAGCCATCACCGTAACGGAGGACGCCGTGGGAGCACCGCTCTACTGGGAGGACGTTAGCGATTGGCAGGAGCTTCCCCCCCTCGTCAAGCGCCCCACCACCCAACAACTGGTCAAGTACGCCGGCGCCGCTGGGGACTTCTACCAGATCCACTACGACAAGGACTTTGCTCAGGCGAACAAGCTTCCGGGCGTCATCCTCCACGGCGCACTGAAAAGCGCCTTCCTCGCCCAGGTCGTCACCAACTGGATCGGCGAGCACGGCACCCTCAAGAAGCTCACCGTCCAATACCGCGGCATGGACGTGCCAGGGGATACCCTGACGTGCGGGGGCCGCGTGCTCAAGAAATACGTAGCTGATGGAAAACACTTCGTGGACTGCGAGCTCTGGCTCGTGAACGGGAAGGAAGAAAAGACCACTCCCGGCTCAGCCACCGTCATCCTTCCCTCTAAGACTGGAGCCGCGTCCTAGTCCCCGTTTCGTAAATCTGCGTACACAGAGCCGGACTCGACTCCGCTCACCCTGAGCTTGTAGACGGGCGCCAGGTGGAGGAAAGGTGTGCGCTCGAAGGCGACTGCTCAGCGGCGCGCCCCTCCTCCAGTTTCAGCCACTGCTCCTTGGCGACCTCCATGTAATGGAACCACTGCCCGTCACGCCGTATCTTCTTCACGAACATGAACCCGCACTTGGCAAACGACCTCTGGGCCCGCACGTTCCAGTCCAGCGTGTGCAGATACACCTTGGTTATAGGCGTCTCCATGAAGATGTGCCGGAGCAGAACGCGGACCGCCTCAGTGCCGTAGCCCTTCCCCCAGCACTCCCGCTCACCGATGAGGATCCCCAGCTCGGCCTGCTTCTTGCCGTAGTCAATGTCGTAGTACATGCAGTTGCCGATGTGCTTCTCGTCCGCCGTCTCAACCGCGTAGCGACGGGACCACGGCACGGCGTACATCAGCTCGGACTCGGCGAGGCGCTTGAACTCGGGAAGCGGCATCCTTAGCGGAGGCGCGGCGTCCAGGCGAGACAGCTCCTCATCTACGCGCCAGCGGTAATCGTCTTCCGCGTCCTCAAGGCGTTTAGGGCGGAGGACCACCCGCTCACCGCGGAGGACTTTCTGTTCCATCACGCGCCTTCGCCTCGGCCAGGGCAAGAGCTTTTTCAGCAACCTTCGCCTCATTGACGTGCGTGAGCAAACGGACCGCCTCCGTTGCCGGGAACCACTGGACCAGTTCAAACTCGGGGTCGTGCTGCTCCAGCGACCCGCCCACCGCCCGCATCAAGTAAAAGTGGACGGTCTTGTCGCACCGCACGCCGTCCGCAGCCCGGATGAACCAGTACGAGACCACCTCAACCGGCTCCTCCAGCACCACCTTCAGCCCCGTCTCCTCTTCCACCTCCCGGTGCGCCGTGTCCTCTAACGTCTCGCCTGCGATCGGCGTGCCTTTCGGCAACGCCCACAGCTTGGGACGGGTCCTCCCGCACAGGGCGATCTCCAGCCCGTCCTCTATGCAGCGGTACACAACGCCGCCCGCCGAGACGTGCCGCTCCGTGCGCCATTGCCATGTTGAACGCGATGCCGCCATTCTGGACCTTTCTGCCGTGGTTTGCGCGGTGGAGTCGCTACAGCGAGTGCCGGAACGAAAGCGGGTCTTCCTGCAACGTCAGGCGGCTCAGCGCCTCTTCAGCGGCTTGCTGGACACTCTCCTCCGGAGAGTTCAGCGCCTCCTGGAGGGCTTTCTTCGCGATGGGCGCTCCGATGGCGCCCAGCGCTTCAATCGCCGCCAGCTGCACCTGCAGGTCCTCATCCTTCAACAGCGCCAACAGCTTGTGCACCATCTCCGGCATCCCCAGCAAGCCGCACGCGGCTGCCGCTTCGTACCGCATCTCTGCTATCGGGCTGGACAGCTCCCTGGCAACGATCGGGACCCAGCAAGGGTCTCCGTTACGCCCCATTGCGAAGACCGCGCTCGCTCGCATCTTCAGGTCCTCGCTTACATACCCTTTGCGGATCAGCTCCTTGACCTCGGACAGGGCGAGCGGGGCGCTCGCCTCCAGCGCCCTCCGCCTCACCTCAAGCGTCTCACTGGGATTGGTCGCGGCGGACAGCAGCACCGACTGCAGTTTGCTCTCGCTACGGGAGGGGGGCTTGGACTCCTGGCAGAGGTCTATGAACCTCCCCAGGGCGTGGGCTGCGGCGGCCCGCACATTGGGCGCCGGGTCCCCGCACAACATTCGGACCAGCGCGCTGCAGACCGTCTGCGCCTCACTCTCCCACAGCCCTTCAATGGACTTCTCACGCACCTCCGCGTCTTCGTCCTTGAGACAGGACTCAAAGACCGCGTCAAAGTTCATCTCGGGGTTGTCCTCCGCCATCCCCAAGAGCTTGGACACCACCGCGACCCGTCTGGCGACGGGTAGCTTTGCCCATCCGGTCTTCAGGACCTGCAGCTCATCCCCCGCCACGCCGGAGAGGTTCGCGAGATCCCCATGCCGCACAGGGGCGTTCTGGTCCGCGAGCTCCTGAAGGAGTCGCTCCAGCAACATCACACTCCCTCCACTTACTCTCCACAACCATAGGGCGCTCTGTGGTGTTCCCCTGGTAGTGCCTGTTCGTTCTTCTGTTGCGTCCTTGCTGGTTGAGCACCGGCATCTTCTTCAAGCCCCGAGGGGATTCTAGCACGCTTCGGGGAACAACAAGAGAGGAGCGGCTCCTTGTTTCGCCCTTCGCAACGGGCGAAACAGAATTGAAGAAGAGTCCGTCTCTGAGAGACGCGCTCATCATAGCACACGTCCCAAGGATGCACCACGAGTTGCTGGCGCTCCCGCAGACTGCGGGTTTCCTCTTGTCATAGACGGCGCGGAGTAGTACACATGGCACACTAGGCGCGCAAACATTTCTGGGGAGGGAACAGTGACGCCATCACCCAAGAGGGTCGGGACAAAACAGATCTTACCCAAACGAGGGCGCAAAGCGGCCCGCGCCGTGCAAGTGCTTGGGCTTCTCCGCGAGCAGTACGGGCCGCTGGTCTGGCGCCGCCGTCACGAGCCGGTGGACGAGCTGGTTGTGACCATCCTCTCGCAACACACGTCCGACCGCAACGCGGAGCGGGCCTACCAGGTGTTGCGGCAAACCTTTTCAGATTGGGACTCGGTGGCGGACGCGGACCTGACACGGATTGAGGAAGCGATCCGCAACGCCGGCCTCGCGCGGCAAAAGGCTCCTCGCATACGCGGAACACTCCGCCAGGTCCGAGAGCTCCGCGGCTCGTTTGACCTGGAGTTCTTACACGAGCTGCCGCTGGCGGAAGCGAAGCAGTGGCTCCGGCGTCTCCCCGGCGTTGGCCCCAAGACCGCCGCTGTGCTCTTGTGTTTCGCTATGGGAATGCCCGCCATGCCCGTGGACACGCACGTCTATCGCGTGGCCCGGCGCTTGGGGCTCATCGGACTCAAGGTCAGTGTCGAACGCGCGCACGACCTTCTAGAAGCAGCGGTGCCACGGGGCCAGGTGTACGCCTTTCACGTCTACCTCATCACGCACGGAAGGCAGGTGTGCAAGGCGCGGTGTCCCCGCTGCAGCGAGTGCGCCCTAAGGCTGGTTTGTCCCTCCAACCTGGTGTAATACCAACGCAGCGCCCGTCGTCGCCTCGCCCCGGCTAGGACGGAGCCGCCTCACCGCCCTCCCCACGCGACACAGACGCGTCAGGCGGCTTCCCCGCCCGGTGGAACAGGCTGTACATCACCGGCACCACCACCAGCGTCAGGAACGTTGCGCTAATCAGCCCGCCGATGACCACCGTAGCGAGCTCCGCCCCAATAATGCCGCCCTCTTCGTTCACAATCACCGCCAAAGGAAGGAGGGCGAATATCGTGGTGAACGCCGTCATCAGGATTGGCCGCAGCCGGATGCGTCCCGCTTCAAAGAGTGCGTCATAGATAGGTAATCCCCGCCCTCGGAGCTGTTCCACAAAGGCGATGAGCACGATCGCATTCGTCACCACGATACCGATGAGCAGCAGCATGCCCATCAACGCGGGCAGGCCCAGCGTCCGGCCCGTGATAGCGAGGGCGGTGAGTGCGCCGATGAGCGCAAGCGGCAGGCTCACGACAATGACCAGGGGGTTCCGCAGCGACCCCAGGCTGGCCACCATGACCAGGTAGACCAACGCGACCCCCACCACCATAGCGAGGAAAATGTCCTGGAACCCCTCCGCGATTTGCTGGAACACCCCGCCCGACTCCACCACCACGCCGGGAGGCAGTGGCGTGGCCGCGATGGCAGCGTCAACCTTGCGGCCTACCGCTTGCGTGTCCTCCGCCGTGATAGACCCCGTAATCGTAGCCGAACGTTCCCCATCCGACCGGCTGATGCTTACCGGGCCTTGCTCAACGTCCACCTCCGCAATGTCCCCCAAGCGCGCCGTCGCCAAAGGTCCGGCAATGGGGACCGCCCGGAGCTTGTCTACCTGGTCCAGCGAACCGGCGCCCCAGTGCAGCACCACGGGCAGCGGGGCGCCGTCAACCTCCATCTGAGCGACCGGCAACCCAACCAGATACTGGTTCACCGCAATGGCCACGTCGCGGGCCGTCAGCCCCAGCAGCGCCGCCTTCTCAGGCTTCACGTTCACCACCACCTCATCCCTGGCCTCCGTCACGTCCGTGGTGATGTTGATGATGCCCCCAATGGCGCGGAACTCCGCAACCAGCCGCTCCGCCACCGCCGTGATAGCCGCGTGGTCGCTGCCGGACACGCTCACCTCCAGGCCGGACTGCGGCGGACCTCCGCTCGCGTCCTGCACCACGATGGTCCGGCCAGGTCCGCTCAGCGCTTGCTGCAGCCCCTCATCCATGTTTTCCGGCGCGTCTTTCGCAAGCCGGACAAAGGTGCTGGCGGCGTTGGAACCCGCGACGTTACTGCTGGTAGCGAACGGGTTCCGAGGCGTCCCAATCGTGGACTGGTACATCTCCACGGTCCCATCTCGCCGTAGCTGCTCCAAGACCCCTTCCACCTGTTCAACCTCCGCCAGGGTCCTCTCCAGGGAGGAGCCGGCCGGAAGCTGCAGCGAAATGTCCAAGAAGCGAGGGCCCACCGACGGGAACAGCGTGACCGGGATGATGGTAGCGAGCGCCAGACTCCCCATCGTGAGCACTGCGGCCGTGAGCAAGGTAGCGGCCTTGTTCCGGAGCGCCCACCGGAGCACCGGAGTGTACACACGCTGCATCCACGTCGTTCGCTCCGCGCGCCCGGCCTCCGGCTGCTCCGGGAAGTCGCCAGGCCGCAACAGCAGCGCCCCCAACACCGGCACAGCGGTCAGCGCCACCAACAACGACCCTATCAGGGCGTAAGTGACCGTCAGCGCGAACGGCAGGAAGAACGACCCCACCAGCCCCTGGATGAACGCCAGTGGTGCGAAGACCACGATGGTCGTCAGCGTGGAGGCCGTGATGGCCGGCGCCACCTCGCGCGTCGCGTCCAAGGCCACGCGCCAACGGTCCCCGCCGCGCTGCGTATGCCGGTACACGTTCTCCAGCACCACGATGCTGTCGTCCACCACGCGTCCAACCGCCATCGCCAGTCCGCCCAGCGTCATCAGGTTCAGCGTCATCCCCTGCGCTCCCATGAAGAGGATGCCGGTGAAGACGCTGAGCGGTATGGAAAGCCCAATGACGACCGTAGGCCGCGCGGTGAGCCGGAGCCCCTTCAGGACGCTGGGCCGCAGCGTCAGCAGGAACACAAACACCACCGCGACCGCCAGCAGAAAGCCGAGCAGCGCCTCCCGCTGGAGCGTATTGAGCTGCGCTTCAATCGTCGGCCCGTCGTTGGACAGCGTCACTACCTCCACGCCTGGAGGCAGCTGCACTTCTCCCAGCGCGTCCAGCACGCCTCTCGTCACGTCCAGCGTGTTGGCGTCGGGATCTTTGAGCACGCTGATCCCTATGCTGGACCTGCCGTTCGTCCTGGAGATGCTTGAGGCCGGCCCCGCACCCAGGCCCACGTCGGCCACCTCGTCCAGGATCACAGCGCGCAGCGTGGAGGTAGCGGTAAACCCGACCGTGAGCCGGCGCATCTCGTCCAACGTGCGGTAACCCGCGGTTGTCCGCACCGGCAACGCCTGGCCTTGCTCCGTGATGACCCCGCCGGGAAGATTGACCGTGCTGTTGCTCAGCGCGTTGGCGATATGGAGCAAGGAAAGCCCCCGGGCCGCCAGCGCCCCCTGGTCCGCGGTCACCGTCACCTGGCGCTGCACGTCGCCCAGCAGCTCCGCGCTGAACACCCCGTCCACCCCCAGGACGACCGGCATAATGCGCGATGCTACAACCTGTTGCAGCGCGGTGATGTCCTGCTCCCCCACCACGCTCAGCTGGAGGACCGGGAACGCGTCTGGGCTGATCCGCGCCACCCGAGGCGCCTCCACCCCTTGAGGGAACGGAAGGCTCCCCAGCTTCCCCACAATGAGGCGCTCCGCGTCCTTCATGTCTGTCCCGAACGTGAAGTTGACCAGCACCAGGGAGCGGTTTTCGGAAGAGATGGACTGCACGCGGTCCAGCCCGCCCATGCCCGAGAGAGCACGCTCAATCGGCTCCGTCACGTCCCGCACGACCGCCTCCGGGTTCGCGGAAGGGTAGATGGCCGAGATGGTGATCAGCGGAAACTCCACCTCCGGAAACAGCTCCACAGACAAGTTCCGGTAGGTGACGACCCCTCCGGCAAGGACAAGCAGGATAGCCAGGATGGTCACGGAACGGCGTCGCAGGGCCAGCCCGGTGAGGAAGCTCATGTGCGCCCTCTCCTGATTCGTCGATGGGTACTCCCCCCGTGGGGCGGAGGAGCCATGCCATCACAAGAACTTTCGCTTGGCGACTTACGATTATAATGGGACGACGCTGGCCTCCGCCCACTCCGAGCTCGATGCGGCGGGAGAACGGGGAAGCCAAAAGGTGGAAGAGTAAGAGGCCGCTCACCCTGAGCTCGCCTGCCCCCGAGCGAAGCGAAGGGTCGAAGGGTGAGCGGAGCCGTCACAGGGACTTTCGCCTAGAACGTGAGCCGGCGGTACAGGTACGGCAGCCGTTCCGGGAGCGTATAGATGTCCGCCAGCACCTCGTAGCCCATGTCCTGGCACATCGTCTTCAGGTAGTCGTGCCCCGCCTTATCCACCGTCAGACAGAACGGGACAATGTTAGACTGGCGCGCCTCGCTGAGCGCGCGCTTGGTGTCATGGACCGCGTACTCCTTCTCCACGCCCTCGCGGCTGTACCCGCGGTCCTGCGGCCGGCCGTCGCTCAGCAGGAACAGCACCTTGGTCTTGGCGTCCACCTGCTGCAGCTTCCACGTGGCGTGCCGGATTGCCGGGCCCATCCGCGTCGCGTGCATGGGCGCGATCCGGTCCACCCGCCGCTTCACGCTGTCCGTCAACCGTTCGTCCATCTCCTTGATGACCGAGAACTCCACGTTCTCCCGCCCGTAGCCGGAGAACCCATAGATGCCGAACCGATCGTCCAGCAGCTCAAGCGCCTGCATGAGCAGCACCGTGCTCTCCTTTTCTATGTCAATGATGCGCTTGTGCTGCCGGCGCACCCCCTCACCCCGGCGCGCCCTCAGCCACGCGATGTACTCAGAGGGATCGCTGGGGGCTTCCGTGTCGTCCGGCAGGCGTGAGGTCTCTTCAATCGCCTCCGCCGTTGAGGCGCTCATGTCCAGCAGCAGCGCCACCGCAACGTCCCGCTGGACCTTGTTCCGTCTCCAGTACACCTTGTCGGAGGGCGTGATGCCGGCGCGCTTGTCAATCACCGCCTCCAGAGTCGCGTCCAGGTCAAACTCGTCGCCGTCCGGCTGGCGCTTCACGCGCCGGAACGACTCGGGCATCATCTGTTCAAACTGGCGGCGCACCTCGTTCAACAGGGAGGAGTAGGCCCCCAGCGTTTGCCGCCAGAAGGTGATCTCCCCCTCCGGGACAACCTTCTCACGGACAAGGCACCAGCGAGGCTTGTAGTCGCCCGCGCGGAAGTCCCATTCGTGGTACAAGCGCGCGTTCGGCTCATTGGTCTCCAGCGGGCCTCCCTCCTCATCCACGTGAATGAACGGCCCCTGTCCAAAGGAGGGGGAGGTGGGGTTCTGCGGCATGCCCGCCTCGCGCATCAGATTGTTGGCGAACAGGGCCGCGCTCCGCTGCCCCGCCTCGCCTTCCCCCTTTTCAAGCTCGGCGCTCTGCTCAAGCATCTGCTGGAGCTGCTCCTGGCTCAGCTTGAGCTGCTCCGGGTTCATCTGCCCTTGCTGCTGTTGCTGGCCCTGCCGGAGCTTGCTCAAAAGCTGGGCCATCTCGGGCTTGAACGCCCCGCGGTAGTCAACGTCCTGTGGTGAGTTGTACGGCTGCTCCTCGGGACTTCCCTGGCCCTCGCTCTGCTCTTGCTGCTGCTCTGCCTGCTCGCCCTGCTCCCCCTGGGCCGCCTGGAACTGCTGCAGGAACTCCTGCGATTCTCCCTCGCTCTCTTGCTGCGATTCCTGCTCCGCGTTGTCATCAAACTGCTCCTGCTGCTGTTGGGGGACCTCCTCGTTCGGGACCGCTGCAAGCACGGTATAAATTCGGACCGTCGCTTCCGCGGTGTCCTCCACCATGGTGCCCGGCCGGAAGACGCGGCGTGCCACCCGCGCAATCTTGCGGGCCTGCTCGCGGTACTTGCTGGGAATGGTGGGACGGGCCTTTGGTTCAAGGCTGATCTGCAAGAGGAACTCCACCAGCATCTCGCGCGCCGGACGCTCCTGGGGCTGCGCACGCGCCGCAAGCGTTTCCTGCTGCACGCCCTGGTACGACGGGCGCAGCCCGGCGTACTCCTGCTTCACCCGCGCGTCCAGCCGCCCATCCTCCACCAGGGTGAACACGTCCAGGGCCATGCGCCGCTCCGGGAACAGGTCAAAAAACCGCTGCATGTCGGTAATCCACCCTTGCCCGGGGGCGCTTGCCGCCGGCTGGCCTTGCGCACGAACCTTCGGCCGCGAGGCCAGCTTGGGGCGCAGGTCTCGGAACGCCACAGAAGGGCGCTCGTAGACAAACGTGAAGCTCCCGAACTCTAGGTGGGCCACCTGGTGGGTGCACACCACCTTGTACCAGCCAAAGTTCTCCTCCTTGCGCGGGTGACGGTCCACCACCGGAGGCAGGAACACCGAGCTCCCCTCGGTAGTCGGCTCGGTCTCGTCCACCCAGCCGATCCCCCGCTGCGCCAGTTGAGAGCTGGCGGCGATTTCAACATTCGTCCCCGCGAGAGCCCGGCTGTACATCTTCAGCAGGTCACGGATCTTCGCGAGCTCCACGCTGGAGGACAACTCCTCCAGCATCTGCTCCGCGTGAGACGACTCCATCTTAAAGAAAGCCGCGCCGGCCTCGGGGTGCTCCGCCAAAAGCCGCCGGCCCTCGTCAAACCACGCCTGTGCCTGCTCCTCCCGCAGACGTGCCAGGACCACCGGCCCGCTGCGGAACAGGTCCGCCATCAAGGCGGGGTGGCTCTGCAGCATCCCCTCGCACATCTCCAGCAGCCGGACCTGCGACGCCGCCGGAAGATGGTTGAGCGCCTGCGACGCCTCCACCATGAAGCCCGCCACCGGGGTGGTCCCCTGCGCCGCTACCTGCTCCGCCAGCAGCAGGAAACGCGTCCGCTGCTTGCTGTCCACCTGCGGCAACGCCTTGGCTACCCCTTCAAGGCACGCCTTCGTGTCTCTCCAGTTCTTGTCCGCAACCGTGCTCAGAAGCTTCAGCAGCGGCCGTGAGGCGTCCTGCATCTTCGGCAACGTTTCCGCCGAGAGGGACAGGCACTCCTGCGCGATATCAGTGGAGAACTCGCTCAGCTTGTCAATCAGCGCGGCCAGCCGCCCAAGCTCTGTCAGGGAGATCGTCCGGAGGAGCACCGGGCTCAGCTCAAAGAAGCGCGCCGCAAGAATGCTGGACTTCCACGTGCCCCGGTAGAGCCGTTGCCCCATCGTGGTCCAGGTCGCAAGACTCTCCTGCGGCAGCACTTTGAGCGTGTTCAGCCCGGCGCGCAGATACGCCAGCGCCACGGGAGGAGACTGGTGGCACAGCTCCTCCATGGACTGCGCCCACGCGAGAAAGTATGGGAACGATATCTCTTCCAGCACGTAGGGCGAAAGCCGGAAGTACTCCGCCGCCACTTCCCAGGAGCGGATCGTCTGCTGCGCGATGGCAACACCGGTCTTTCCCCAAGCCTGGAGCTCCTTCGGGGCAAGCGAGCCGCTCAGGCGCTGGCTCGCCACCCCGAACTCCTCCAGCACGGAGGGCGGGAACCGTTGCAGCTCTTGCTCTAACGCTTGGAGGTTGCGGGCGCTCTCCATACCGGCTCCTCACCCCTGGTCTCACCGATGAGGCCAAGGAGATCGCTCAGGATCCTCGCAGTCGCCCCCCAAACGCGATGACCGTGGTAATGGTAGGCGTAGCGGAGCGTCTCTGGGTCTCTTGGTAGCGGCTCCAACTGCCGGTTCGCGGGGTCCAGCAGCCATGCAGCCGGCGCCAGAAACACCTCCTCCACCTCCTTGGGATTCGGGGTGAACTGGTACGGCTCCAGGAGGACTCCCACAAACGGCGTGATGATGAAGTGACTCAGCGCGGCCGCTGAAGGGAGCTGGCCCAGCACTCGAATCCGGTCGGGCGGGACGCCCAACTCCTCGTGCGTTTCCCGGAGCGCCGTGGCGAGCAGGTCGCTGTCCGCGGCGTCAAAGGTGCCGCCGGGAAAGCTCACCTCCCCCTTGTGGTGCTCCACCAATCGTGTCCGCTTGGTCAGCACGACGGCAAGCCGGCCTCTGCTTCTCGCGAGCAGCACCATGACAGCCGCGAGGTGGCGGCCGCCGTCCTCCGGAGGCATGCGCCCGGGGCGCGCAAGCATGGCGCTCAACCCGTCCAGCCACTCCTCTGCCATCCGTACCGCCTTGAAGCCGCGCTACGCGAAGATGCTGTTGACGACCTCTTGCACGCTCTGCTGCGCCTCATGGTCGTCCGTCAGGGCGTCCACAACCGCCACCTGGCACGCGCGCCGTGGCGCGATCCCCCGAGAGATCAGCTTGCCGGTGTAGATAAGAAGCCGCGTGCTCACGCCCTCCTGCAACCCGTGGTCCTTGAGGTGCCGCACCTTCTCGCCCAGCTTGGCCAGTTGCCACGCCACCTCTTCCCCTACCCCGGACTCGTGCGCCACGATCTTGCACTCCAGCTCCTTGGGCGGGAAGCCGAACTCCAGCGCCATGAACCGCTGCCGTGTGGACTGCTTCAGGTCCTTCAGCGCCGTCTGGTAACCCGGGTTGTACGAGATGACCAGCAAGAACCCGTCATGCGCCTCCATGATGGTGCCGCGCTTCTCAATCGCCAGGATACGCCGGTGGTCCGTCAGCGGGTGGATGAGCACCGTGGTGTCCTTCCGTGCCTCCACCACCTCGTCCAGATAGCAGATGCCGCCGAAGCGCACCGCTCGCGTCAGCGGCCCGTCTATCCAGCGCGTCCCCTGCTCCTCAATCAGGTAGCGGCCCACCAGGTCGCCGCCCGTCATGTCCTCGTGGCAAGCAACGGTGAGCAGCGGAATGCCCTTGTGGCCGTTGCCGTCCCGTTCGGCCTTCGTCTTGGGCTTGAGCGTCGTCAGCCTCTCCCCAAGCCGGTAGGCCATGTACTCCACAAAGCGCGTCTTGCCGCAGCCCGTCGGCCCCTTGAGCAGGACCGGTATCTTTTCCATGTACGCCGCTTCAAACAGCTCCACCTCGTCCTTCTGCGACAGATAGAACGGCTCCGTCTGAATGATGTAGCTCTCAAGCGCGATCTCTTTGGCTTCGTTGCGCGTTGGCTTAGTGGACATGTGCACCTATCCTACGCTGAATTCGGGTCTCCCAGAGTTCCTGAACGTGCTCGCGGAGTTGCGCCAGGCCGCCGTCGTTCCTGATCACCGCGTGGGCATGCTTGACCCGCTCTTGGTCAGAGGGCTGCGCGCTGATACGGGCGCGGACCGCGTCCGCCGTCAGGCCGTCCCTGCCCTGAAGCCGCTTGATGCACAGCTCCTCCGGCGCGGTAACCACCCACACCTCGTCCACCAGTCGCGCCCATCCGGCCTCCACCAGGACCGCGGCCTCCAGGACCGCCACCTTGACGCCGCGCGCGGCAAGCCGGGTGAACTCCTCCTGAATCATGCCGGCGATCGCCGGCCACGTGATGGAGTTGAGCTTCGCTATGGCGGAGGAGTCGCTGAAGACGAGGGCGCCCAGCTTCTTGCGGTCCACTGCGCCGTCCGGTTGGACAACGCCCTGGCCAAACGCTGCCACGACGGCGCGCCAGCCATCGGTCCCGGGCCGGTACACGGCGTGCCCCAGCTTATCGGCGTCCACCACAACCGCGCCAAGCTCCAACAGCAGCCGCGCCGCCTCGCTCTTGCCGCTCCCAATGCCGCCCGTCAGTCCGATGCTAATCATCCGCCCCTTCCCCCTCATAGAACCAATGGCGTGGAAGTGACCCGATTGTAGCAAGAGGCGCGGGTGCAAGCAAGCAAAAGCTGCTCCCTTTACCCCGAAACCGTCAGGAAAAGCACCAGCCCGGACACGAGCGGCACCGTCAGGTTGTCGTCCGGCGGCGACGGCAAGGCCTCCACGGCCGCCGCCACGCCCGCCGCCAGCAGGCCGGCCCAGAGTGGATTGTACAGCCCGCCCGCCCAGCCAATCAGGGCCATCCCACACGCCGCAGCCAGGAAGGCGGCGGTCCCCTCCACGCTCTTCTTGCCCATCCGGAGCCGGCCAAACCGCGACCCGACCACGGAGGCTGCCGGGTCACCCACAGAGATGAACAGCAGCGCCTGGGCCGCCAGCGGCATCGGAAACACCACAAACGCGATAAGCGCCGCCACTGCCAGGTACGTGGCGCCCGTCAGCCGCCCGTGCTCGTCCGCTTTGAACAGCCCCCCCAGACGACGCAGCACCCAGAGGTTGAAGGCGGGTACCCACAGCCTGGCCGCATCGCCCGCCGCAAAGAGCGCCACGGCCGCCCCAGCCAGCGCGTACGCCGACCACGCAGGCGCCGTCAGCGCGATGATGGGCAGCAGCGACCCCAACACCAGGTGGAACGCCCGCCGCTCCAGTTGGAGCCCTACACGGGTTGTCGTTGAGGGTGCGCTTAGCTTTACCAGTGGCATCGCTCACGGAATCTGTGCGCTTGATTCAGGACGCCCGGCACTCGCACAGTATACCGTTCACAAGTTTTGTCATTCTGGGCCGGAGCGCAGCGGAGGCGAAGAATCTCCCCAAGCTCGTACCACCGGGACGCGTGGCCGCCGTGGATAGCCCCTTCCTAGGAGCGGCCCATCTGCTATCATAAACTTCCAGGAACCCCAGCCACGTCCAGGAGGCATCTGTGACACACCCCACGCAGCCGTCTTCGGATAGCGGGCAGGAGGAGCGCCGCCAGCTCGTCAAGTACACCTTCTACCGCGTTGACTCCGCGTGGCGCGCCCTCCCGCAGGAGGAGCGCGAGCGCGGCAAGCGCCAGCTCCAGGCCGTCGTGGACGAGTTCACGGAGCCGCTTTCCCTCCGCACCTACAGCACCGTCGGCCTCCGCGCGGACACCGACTTCCTGCTCTGGGCACTCTCCTGGGAGCTGGAACCTATCCAACAGTTCGCGGCCCAGGTGAACCGCACCGCCATGGCACCGTATCTCACCACTCCGCACGCGTACCTGGCAATGACCCGCAAGTCCCCCTACAACGTCGCCGGCCGCACCGAACAGCCCCAGGGCCACCAGGCGCAGTTGCACCCGCCCAAGACGCCCTTCCCGTACCTCATCATCTATCCTTTCGTGAAGACGCACGACTGGTACCAGCTCCCCCACGCGGAGCGCCAGCGCATGATGAGCGGACACTTCCAGATCGGGAACAAATTCCCTCATGTCCGCATCAACACCACGTATTCCTTTGGCCTGGACGACCAGGACCACGTCGTCGCCTTTGAGACTACGGACCTCGCGGAGTTCCTGGAGTGCGTCATGGAGATGCGCGAGGCGGAAGTCCGCAAGTACACCGAGCGCGACACGCCCATCTTCACCTGCGTCCAGAAGCCCCTGCGCGAGGTGCTGGACTCGCTGGGGTAACCAAGCCCCCAAGTCGGAGGGACGATGACCAACTGGAACGACCGGAACAAGGCGATCATTGAGGAGTTCCGCGGCCACAGCGGCAAAGCGGGAAGCTTCCCCGGCGGTCCGTTGCTGCTCCTCACCACCATGGGCGCCAAAAGCGGCAAGAGCTTTACGACGCCCTTGATGTACCTGCAGGACGGGAAGCGCGTCGTGGTGATCGCATCCAAGGGCGGCGCTCCGGGCAATCCGGACTGGTACCACAACCTGGTCGCGAACCCAACGGTTACCGTCGAGCTAGGTGCCGAGATGTTCGAGGCCAATGCGGTAGTCATGACCGGCCACGAGCGTGACGACCTTTACTCCCGGCAAGCAAAACGTTACCCGTTTTTTGCAGAGTACGAGAAGCAGACGAAGCGGAAAATCCCCGTCATCGCTCTTGAACGAAAAGGCTAGAATACTCCCCGTACTTCTGGAGTATCGATCCTAGCGACGACCCTCAGATGGCGTGATGTGGAGATAGCATCGGACGCCCTTTTGTAACCTGATGTCACAGTCTTCGTTAAAGTTAACATTGAAGTCCAACTCGGCAGGGCTACCTTCGGCTCCAACGTACAAATGAGTGATCCTAATAGCTCCCACCGTCCGGAACTCGCAATTCGTCGCTTGACGCAAACTTACCGTCTCTCCGGAGGCTCTGAAAATGTAGCCACGATCACCCCTTGAACGAGTTATGGTCAAATCACGAACGTTCCTTAGGAACTGATCAGCTCCTTCTGAACTCATCGTTATGCCCCCTTCACTTCCCTTTTTTCAGAGTTGTAGCCGCGTTATCGCACACGCCGACGTACCTCACGTGTTCGCCTGCAACAAATGCATAGACTACTCTTTGCTCACTTAACTGGCGCAACACAAATCTTGCACCATTCTTGAGTTTGTCGTCTACAAGCCACTCGCCAACACCGATGAATCCATAATTATCCAAAATCTTGACATCACTCATGTTTACAAACCAACTCAAGATTAGCGCCACCATAAACCATTTGGGGCGGTCCGTGCCATGCCTACCCATTCAGGAGGGTGGCCGACCCCTTTGCCATCTGCCCCTCGCCTCAGCCCCCCTTCGTGCTCTCCCCTTCCCGTGTCGGGAAGGGGCCGGGGGTTAGGTCACACTTTCTGCCGGAACCAGGTCGGTCGGTATTCCCAGGCTTCTTCGGCGTGAAGGGTAAAGGGCACTGCCCTTGTGTGCCATCCGCCCCTTCCGCGTAACCACCGCGTCCCCTACCATCAAGCCATCCGCATCACAACCCCGTTCGCGCCCATTTCCGCGACACCTCTTCCTCAGCCTATTGGGGAGCCCGAGGGGCCGGCGTCCTGTCCTGAGCATGCCGAAGGATCCCTCGGAGTCGTGCGTACCCCTGTCTTGTTCCCTCGCAAACCACAGAGACGAAAATCGGATTTTTTCTCTCAAGATTTTTTCCGCCCGCCGCCACGCCGCAAAACAATTCTTTCAGGGGCAGCTTCATCCAGTGGCCCTTTCCGGGGATGATTTTCTCGCGTAGAGCTTGCCCCGAGTGTCGTGAGGAGGTGGTCACTGCCTGCCCTGAATAAGCCGAAGCCCTGAAGCACAACACAGCGGAATTCTCGAGCGCAGCGTGTGACCGCGCAGGGACTAGCGCATGATAACGGAGGCAACCATGTCCTGCGGGAAGTGGAGACTGCAATGGTAAGGCCACTCGCCCGCGTCAGCAAACGTATGGCTGCAGCTCTGCCCTGGCTTGAGCTCCACTGAGTTCAACGCGGGTAGGTAATTGTGGGCAAGATGCGGGTCGGTATTGATGAAGTGCGGCACGGCGTCATTGTTGGTCCGGGTGATCCTGGTGCCCTTGGAGACCAACAGTTTGGCCGGTGAAAAGGCCGTGTCCTTCAGGGAGACCGCGACTTCGGCCCTGCCCGTCACATCCAGGTAGGTAGAAGGCTTGGACCCGTCCACCCTGAACGCGAACCGTCCTTCGTGGCAGGAACGGTCTGGCCAGCAGGCCTTGTAATCCACCACGTACACGCCATCGCCCTGAATGCCCGTCAGGTCGGAGGTCGGCTCCAGTCGCCGCTCACCCTGGACGATTGCCGGCACGACTGCTACTGGTGCACCATTCTTCGTTACTGCGATTGATGAGTTGTCGGCCAGGTTGAAGTTGAAATTGACCAGAACCCGGTTCGGGACCTGGGCGAACTCCTGGCCGTGGCCTGGCGTCGAGTCGACGAAGTGCGCTGCAAAAATCTGATCGGGCAGCGTGGCTGCCCCGCCGCCAGAGGTCTCCGTGGCACCGCTTGACACTCGTCCGTTTGATTCGCCGCCACAGGCCGCCACCACTAAGGGGACTAGGGCGGCGAACAAAGCGAGGAATAGCAGATTCTTGGTCGGTCCCATGGTGTTCAGAACCTCCAGAAATCAGTATACATAAACGTACGCAAACGATAACCGCCGGGGATTCCTCAATCCTTCTGAGCCTGCCTGTCCTGAGCGAAGTCGAAGGGGTGAGGTCGGCCGTTTGCGTCCCCCTCAAGGTTGTGCGGTATCATGGAGCCACGCGAACAGACTACGGGGGGGGGGGACATGACCACACACGCCCGTGCCTTCGGCTCCAAGGCCTCACTCAAGACCGCACAGGGAGTCGTTGCCTACTACCGGCTCCACCGGCTGGAGGAGCTCGGGCTGCTCAAGCTGGAGCGCCTGCCCGTCTCCATCCGCATCCTGTTGGAGAACGTGCTGCGGCACGCCGAGTCCGGTGACGGCCTCCTGGTGCGCCCGCAGGACGTGGAGAACGCCGCCGGCTGGAACCCCAAGCAGCTCCCTGACGGCGAGGTGCCCTTCATGCCCGCGCGCGTCCTCCTCCAGGACTTCACCGGCGTGCCCTGCGTGGTGGACCTCGCCGCCATGCGCACCGCCATGAAGCGCATGGGCGGCGACCCCAAACGCGTCAACCCCGGCGTCCCCTGCGACCTCGTCATTGACCACTCCGTACAGGTGGACTTCTTCGGCACCAACTTCGCCTTTGAGCGCAACGTGGGGAAGGAGTACGAGCGGAACGGCGAACGCTACGCCCTCCTCCGATGGGCGCAGTCAGCCTACGACAACTTCCGCGTCGTGCCGCCAGGGACCGGCATCTGCCACCAGGTCAACCTGGAGTACCTGGCCAGCGTCGTCGCCACGCGCAAGGCCGGCGGCGAGACGATGGCCTTCCCCGACACGCTGGTCGGCACCGACTCGCACACCACTATGATCAACGGCCTCAGCGTCCTCGGCTGGGGCGTCGGCGGCATCGAGGCGGAGGCCGTCATGCTCGGCCAGCCGTACTCCATTCGCCTGCCGGAGGTGGTCGGCTTCAAGCTCACCGGCCAGCTGCCGGAGGGCGCCACGGCCACCGACCTTGTGCTGACCGTCACCGAGATGCTCCGCAAGAAGGGCGTCGTGGAGAAGTTCGTGGAGTTCTACGGGACGGGCCTCTCCCGCCTGCCGCTCCCCGACCGCGCCACCATCGCCAACATGGCCCCGGAGTACGGCGCCACCGTCGGCTTCTTCCCCATTGACCAGGAGACGCTCGCCTACCTGCGCGGCACCGACCGCAGCCCCGAGGCGCTTGACCTGGTGGAGCGGTACGCCAAGGAGCAAGGTCTCTTCCGCACGGACGCCACGCCGGACCCGCAGTACACCGATAGCCTAGCGCTTGACCTGGGCACCGTCGTGCCGAGTCTGGCAGGGCCGCGCCGTCCCCAGGACCGCGTCCCCCTGCGTGACATGCGGCCAGTCTTCCGCACCGCGCTGACGCAGACGTTCAAGAAGCCTGCACCTCCTTCTGCGGAAGGACAGCGCCAGACGACAACCGCCGTCGCTGACCGTCCCACCGGCGTTGAGGTCACACTGGACGGCCAGGCCATCCGCATTGACCACGGCGCCGTCGTTATCGCCGCTATCACAAGCTGCACCAACACCTCCAATCCCTCCGTCATGGTCGGCGCGGGCCTGATCGCCAAGAAGGCGCTGGAGCTGGGACTCCGGCAAAAGCCCTGGGTCAAGACCAGCATGGCGCCCGGCTCCCGCGTGGTGGAGAGCTACCTGCGCGCCTCGGGCCTGCTCCCCTACCTGGAGCAGCTGGGGTTCAACATCGTGGGCTTCGGCTGCACCACCTGCATCGGCAACAGCGGCCCGCTGCCGGAGCCCGTCTCCCAGGCCGTCGCCAAGAACGACCTCGTCGTCGCCGCCGTCCTCAGCGGCAACCGCAACTTTGAGGGGCGCATCCACCCCCAGGTCAAGGCCAACTACCTCGCTTCGCCCATGCTGGTCGTCGCTTACGCGCTCGCCGGCACCGTTGACATCGACTTGCAGCAAGACCCCCTTGGCGCCGGCTGCAACGGGCAGCCAGTGTACCTGCGCGACCTCTGGCCCTCCCAGGACGAGGTCCGGCGCGCGGTCGCTCAGGCTCTGAAGCCCGAGATGTTCCGTGAGCGGTACAGCGAGGTGTTCCACGGCGACGATACCTGGCGCGCACTCCCCGTTCCCACCGGCGACCTGTACGCTTGGGACGCCAAGTCCACCTACGTTCAACATCCGCCTTACTTTGAAGAGATGCCGCCGGAGCCGCACCTGCTCCAGGATGTCAAAGACGCACACGTGCTCCTGATGCTCGCCGACTCCATCACCACCGACCACATCTCGCCGGCAGGCAGCATCCCGGCGGACCGGCCAGCCGGCCTGTTCCTCATCCAGCAGGGCGTCAACTCGCCCGACTTCAATACCTTTGGCGCGCGCCGCGGCAACCACCTCGTGATGGTGCGCGGCACGTTCGGCAACATCCGCCTCCGCAACGAGCTCACGCCCGACCGCGAGGGCGACTGGACCGTCCACTTCCCCAGCGGGCAGGCCATGAGCATCTACGACGCCTCCGTGCGCTACCAGCAGGAGCGGACGCCACTCGTCGTCCTCGCGGGCAAGGAGTACGGCTCCGGCAGCTCCCGCGACTGGGCCGCTAAAGGCCCCTTCCTCCTCGGCGTCAAGGCGGTCATCGCGGAGAGCTACGAACGCATCCACCGCAGCAACCTGGTGGGCATGGGTGTCCTGCCGCTCCAGTTCATGCCCGGCGAGGGACGCAAGAGCCTGGGGCTCACCGGCAACGAGATGTACGACGTCACCGGCGCTGCCGACCTCACGCCGGGTAAGCAGGTCACCGTGAGCGCACGCCGCCCCAATGGCCCGGCGGTCACGTTCAAGGCGATCGCCAGGGTGAACACACCGGTGGAAGTTGAGTACCTGCGCCACGGCGGCGTCCTCCAGTACGTCCTCCGCCGCATGCTGCGAGGACGCTGAGCGCCCCTTGGCGCGTCCGCCTGAACCGGCCTTGCCTGAGTCCGCCTAAGGTGGACGAGGGGGTGGTCACTGCCTGCCCTAAGCCAAGGCCGAAGGGTGGTAGAGAGAGGGACTGCCTCCCCCTCTCCATGCGATGGGGCTTTAGCCGCAGAGGGGTTAGGGGTGAGGTTTTTCACGGAACCACCTTCAGCCACGATAGCCCAAGCCCGTCCTGATCCGCCAGAGGCGGACGAAGGACACGTGGTGGATTCCTTGCAAACGACTTTTCGGGCAAAGTCGCCTGAATGAAAGGTGCGTGCATGCCGAAGGAACGCTCCGGGCAAGGGCTACCATCCTCCTTGGAGTTCCAAGCCGTAACAAAGGAGCGGCTGCAAGACCTGGCCCGCTTCTCCGAGCGACACGGCAAGTTCAGGTACTGCTCCTGCATGCGGTGGCGCATGAGGAGCGCGGACTATTAACGGTCAACGAAGGAAAGCAGAGTTGCCGAACTGGAAGGCTTGGTATGCCTCGGTAAACCCGTGGGCGTTCTCGCGTTCCTGGATGGCGAGCCTGTTGGCTGGTGCTCCATCGCGCCTCGGGAGTCCTACGCGGCTCTGGAGCGGTACCGCGCGCTCCCCCGTCTTGATGGCTCGCGAGTCTGGTCCGTCGTCTGCTTTTTCGTGGACAGCCGTGTCCGCCGGCAAGGGGTCACGCTCGGTCTCTTGAGGGCGACCGTGGAGTACGCCCGCTCGCAGGGAGCCGCGATGATTGAGGGGTATCCGGTGGAACCGGGCTCGCGCCTCTACACCTACATGGGGTCGCCGGCAACATTCGGCAAGGACGGCTTTCAGGACGTAACCCCGGCCGGCTCTGCCCGGCGGATCGTGCGGCACGTCATCCGATAGGCCTTGCGGCCGCCGCAATGAGCGTACAAGAGAGAACGCCACCCTTGCTCCAGCTAAGGGTGGCGTTCTTGGCGTGCTTTGCGGCCTAGTGTTGAGGCTCGTTGACCTTTCGGGGAGAGAGACGGGTCTTCTCCTTCAGGTCGTTCATGTCCTTGCCCTTGAAAAAGTCGTAGTTCAGCGGGATGAACTGCTTCATGTTCGCAGGGGTTTGGTCCTCAGCGAAGATGGCAGCCACGGGACACACCGGCTCGCACGCGGCGCAGTCAATACACTCGTCCGGAGCGATAAACATCTGGCTGTCTCCCGGAGTCGTGTAAATGCAGTCCACCGGGCAGACATCAATACACGCGCCGTCCTTCACGTTGACGCATGGCTCGGTGATGATGTAAGTCATGGCTTTTCCGGCCCTCCTTATTGAATGGCGGACACCCTGTGCCGGAGACTTATTCTAGCACAACACTACCCCGGAGCAAAGGTGTTGTTCCCCTCTTTTCGAATCCAGCAACCCCGCGCTGCGTGGCCTACAGCGCGACTCCGTAGCCGCGCTTTGGCGTCGACAAGATGACGAAGGTCTCCGTCCGCCGCACGCCGTCCACCGAGCCAATCTTGTTTTTCAGGAACGACCCCAGCTCCTCACCGGAGTGCACGTTCACGGACACGAAGATGTCAAACGCGCCTGTCGCTACGGTCACCTGCGAGGCCTCCTTGAACTTGCCCAGCTCCGCGACCACCGAGTCAATGCTGTTCGGGTCAACCTGCACTCCGATCAGCGCCTCGGTCTGGTAGCCCAGCTTGTTCGGTTCAACGATGGCGGTCACCGTAATGAGCCCCTGCTGGACCAGCCTCTTCAGCCGCCTGCGAATAGTCCCCTCGCTCACCCCCACCTCGCGGGCGATCTTCGCGTTCGAGGCCCGCCCGTCTGCCTGGAGGATGGCAACAATCTTCCGGTCTAGTTCGTCCATGTGGCTCCTTCTGAGATGATGCTTAGTCTCCTGTATCGTACCAATCCCTTACGAAATCTGCAATAACGTGGGCTGTTCCATTGAGCGGCGCTATACGTAACAGGTGACGAAAAGCACCCGCTGGCGGCCATTTAGCAATGAGCGGGAGTGTGCTAGGAGCCGGCGCCGCCCGAGAATTAGCCCGCGCGTTCGCGCACTTCTTCCGGGTTCACAACGCCTTCTCGCAGAAGCTGTTGAAGGAAGTCCTGGCGCCGCTGGAACTCCAGCCGTAACTCCTCACCCGCGGCATGCAACCGTCCCCCCAGGCGCGCCAGCCCGGAAGGCGAGGTATCCGTTATCAGCTCGTCGGCCTGCTCATCCAGGTACGCCACCGGTTGGAGCGTCGTTGGGTGGACGACGGTGATGGCGTGCACGCGCCTCACCAGCTCGTCGTCGTTGCGCCACACGGCGACCGTGACCACGGCGTGCAGCAGAGCAAGCTGGTTCAGCGGGACAACGTGGGGCTGGCCTGCCAACTCAGCCAGGGCCTGTTGTGCCGTGGCGGCGTGCGTCGTGCCGCAGACCCCGTACCCTCGCTCCGCGGCCTCAAACACCTTGCGGGTGTTCTCGCCCCAGATGTACTCCGGCATGTGGTCACTGAACTCCTCCGCCACTAGCATCGTGCGCGCAGGCTCCGCGCCCTCCAGGAACGCGAACCGCTCCGCCATCCCTTCAAGAACAACGACGCGAGTCAGCGGCGGGACCAGGTCCACCAGGGAATGAAGCAGCGTGGTCTTGCCCGCGAGCCGAGGCGACCAGGAACGAGACCCGGCGCACCGCAAACGCCCACAGCAGCGCCGCGCCAGCTACGTTGATGGTGCGACTCGCCACCAGTGCGGGCAGGGAGATCTGCACCAGCGCGGCCACGCCCATCCCCTTTACGAGGCGAGGCGCTTCTTGCGGTTGCGGACGTAGTCCACCAGCACGTAGTGGCCCAGGTTGTCCGGCGTCGTGTAGAACGCGCGGCCTCGGTTTATCTTTGTCAGCTTGTCCACAAAGTCCAGCAGGTCATGGTTCGTTTCCAGCATGAAGGTGTTGATGGTAATGCCTTCCTGGGTGCAGCGCCGCACCTCTTTGAGCGTCTCCACGATGGTGCGATAGCTCGGCGGGTAGTTGAAAAACGCGCGGGCGTTCTCCAAATGTGCGGTCGGCTCCCCGTCCGTGATCATCAGGACCTGCTTGGTCGCGCCCTTGTGCCTGTTCAACAGCTTTCGCGAAAGCATCAGGGCGTGGTGGATGTTGGTCCCAGACATCCACGCGTTCCACGAGACCTGCGGCATCTCCTCCAGCTTGATCTCTGTGGCGTAGTTGGAGAAGCCGATGATGTACAGCACGTCCCGCGGAAAGTGCGTTTGAATGAGGCTCTGGAGCGCCAGCGTAACCTTCTTGGCCGCCTGGAAGCTCCCAAACAGGCCCATGGAGCGGCTCTGATCCAGGAGGATGGCTGTTGCCGCCTGCGTGACCGTTTCCGGCTGATGGACCTCAAAGTCCTTGGGGGTCAACCGGACAGGCTTGCCGGGCCCGGTGCGCAGCACGGCGTTGAAAACGGTCTTCTCCAGGGCCAAGTCAAACGAGTCGCCAAACACAAAGGGCCTCGTCTCGCCGGTGAAGTCGCCGCCGGTGCCGCGCTGCACCAGGTTATGCCGGCCTAGTCGCTCCTTCCGCAGCTCCTCAAACACCTCGTGGAGCGCCCGCTGGCCTATCTTCCGGATACCCTTGGCGGTCAGCTCCAGCCGCTGCCCCTTGCGCTGAAGGTACCCCGCCTGCTCCAACTGCTCGGCGAGCTTCTGGAGCGCTTCCGCATTGCGGCGGACGTCGTCCCCCAGCAAGCGCTCCAGCGTTTCAAGGTCTAAGTCCTCCACGTTGCCCCGCCTGATGATCTCGCGCAGCTCTTCCTCCAGCTCGTCCATCTGATGGAGGTCTTGCATCAGATCAGTGGCTTGCTCCAGGTCCACCGCCTCGTTGCCCAGGAACCGGTACTCCTTGCCCAGCGCGTCCGCCGGCAGAAAGTCCTGAAGGGTCGCCGCCAGCTCCTCCATTTCGGCCCGGGTATCCGGATCGAGCGCGCTCTCCAACAGCTCCTCAAGCTCGTTGCGCTGGCCCGGACTGAGCGAGTCCAGCAGCGACTGCATGCCGCTCATCTGCTGCGCCATCTGCTCCAGCAGCTCTTCCAGCGACTTCGGCGGGTTAGGCCCGAACATGTCGCCAAACTGCTGCAAGAACCCCCCGAAGTCCGGTTCGCCGCCGCGCGCCTTCTCCTGGAGCATCTTGTTCAGCGACCGGAGCATCTCGCGCAGCCGCTCCTGCTGCTGGGGCGCCATGTTCTGGAGCGACTGGCGCAGGTTCTGGAACATGGAGTCCATCATCCGGCCCTTGAGCAGGTCCATCAGCTCCTGGAACTTGCGTGCCGCTTCCGGATCCATGAACTCGTACTGGGAAAGCGTGTTAATCGCTCCCGGGAGGCTGGACGGTAGGCCATCCAGCGTCTCTCGTGACTTCCGCGCCCGGTCCTGGAGGTTCTGGAGCAGCCGCTGGCGTTCGGCCGAGGATGGTTCCTTGCCGACCGTCCCGGACGGCTGCTGCGTGCCGCTCTCACCCTCGCGGCCCGGCTGCCCATTCGGCTCCGCCTTCTTGCTTCCGGCCTGCCACTGGGATTCCTTCCCCCGGGAGTCCGGCTCTTGGACAGATGGGGAGTCGCGGGGTGCCTCGCGCCCCCGCTGCGCCGCCTCCTGCAGCCGGCGGTCAATCCCCGTGCGCTCCGACTTTACGACGTCTTCCAGCTTGGCGCACAGGTCGTCCATGACCGAGTCCAGGTTGTACCGCTCAAGCTGCTCCTGGCGGCGGGTACGCAGGCGTTCCAGCATGTCCCGCAGGCCCATAAGCCGCTCGCCCTGCTCGCCGCGCATGCCGCGCTGCAGCAGCTCGCGCAGCGCCCGCTGCACGTCGCCGTAGCCCATCAGGTCGTCGGCGAGCTCTCCCATCAGGCGCTCGCTGTCTGGTGCGAACACCTCCTGGGTGCCGTCCCACTTAAGGTAACGGTACAGCCGCATTGCGCTCCTACTCCGGCTGATACTTTGGGTGATACGTTTCGGGAACTGCTATCGGCCTGCCGCCGCCTTGGCCTTGGCAGCCGCCGGCTGCGACAGGAAATCGGCGATCACCCGCGCCACCTCTTCCGGGTGCTCCAGCTGCGGTATGTGGCCCGCGTTGGACAGCATGTGCAGCCGAGCGCCGGGGATGCCCTTTGCGACCAGGTCTTTCTTCTCGGCGATCGGGTCGCGGTCGCCGTATACCACCAGCGTGGGACAACGCACCTTGCCCAGGTGCGAGGGGACGTCGTACTTGCTCAGCGCCTCCATTGTCTTGAGGGACCACACGCCCGACTTGGCGCGCACCTTGTTCATCGCGTCGGCCAACTCCGGCGTGATGTTCGGCTCCGTCATCCGCTGCTGCTCCAATGTCATCGGTTTGGGCAGCCCTTTCTTGTCCCACGCCACGTCGCGGAACTGCGCGGCGAGCTGGCCCCCCTCCTGCGCCGTCCACCCCGGCATGCCAATGAGCACCATGCGCGTGACGCGGTCCGGGTGCGACCCCGCCTCGTGAAGGGAGAGCATCGCGCCCACCGAGTTCCCCACGAGCATTGCGGTATCTAACTTCATGGCGTCCATGAACGCCACGATGTTATGCGCGTGCGCCTCAAGCGAGTATGACTCCTGCTTGGGCTTGTCCGAATCGCCGGCGCCGAGCATGTCCAGCGCGTAGACGGAGAACTTCTTCGCCAGGAGCGGCTGCATCATGTGCCACGCCCATGACGAGGTGCCTGCGGGGTGCAGCAGGATGACCGGCTCCCCCTTGCCATCATGCCGGTAGAACATCCGCCCGTCCTTGAGCTGCGCGTAGGCTTCCTTGACCATGGCTTTCTCCCTCCGCATCGCTCACTTTGCGCCAATGCTAGCACTGCGGGCGTGGCGTGGCAATCGGCAGACGTGGGCGCGCTTCGCTACAGAGCCGGACTCGACTCCGCTCACCACGAGCGGTTTAGGACGGCGAGCGTACGGGAAAATCTAGTTCGGGCTGGGCAACCCGTACCGAAAGCGCGGACGCGGAGACTGGCGGAGCATAGAGGTCTCTTCCGTCAGCATCTCCAGCTCTCTCTCCAGGCGCCGGACGTGTTCGGGGATCTCCAGGAGCGACTGCTTGACACTCGGAAGCGCGTCCATGTAGCTGCCCATGATGTAGGACAGCGTTGGCCCTTCGGATTGGCGGCACCACTCGTGCAGCCAGCCGCCGGTCAGCCCGGAGCGGGCCTCCAGGTACGCGAAGAACGCCTGCCGCACCTGCTCAGTCAGCGCGGCGGACACCCCTGGGCCCTCATCGGCTATCAGCTCCACCAGCGCTTTAACGTACGGCTCCTCTTGGACAAACTCCACCACCCGGAACCGGGACTCGCCGGTGACGCTGAACGACATCCAGCGGCCTTGCCAGTCCTGCACGTCCGTAACCCCGGTCAGCGTGCCCACACGTACAGGCTCGGTCATGGCTGCGGGGTTGCTAGGGTCCTGCGCCAAAAGCAGCCCCAGCTTTTTCCCGGTTTGCAGCGCGTCTTGGAGCATGGCGCGTTGGTTCGGCCACCTCACGAACATCGGGACGGAGATGCCGGGAAAGATGACCGCCGGCACCCGGTAGATTGGCAGTTGAAAGGTAGCCATGGAGTCCTTGCCTCCTCGCGGTATTGTACCACCCAAGGCCAGCAGTCCCACCTGCTCGCCTTGTGCGCGTTTCCGAGGGGACTCGTCCGCGCGGACTCCCCCAAGGCTAACGATAGTGAGGCTTGAATGGCAGAGTGCCCGCTACGGCCGCCACCCGGTGCTTGACCCTGGAGGGGCGTCCCAGGTACCATGAAATCGTGGTGGTCTCCAGGTCTACCACCCCAGACCGGCCTTCAAGCCGCCCTGCTGATGGTGCTCCATGGGCCGGTGACCTCGCGAGCGCGTTGGCAAAAACCAAGGACCAAGGGGAGGTCATCGTTGCCTTACACAGATAAGACCCTACAGTGCATGGAGTGCGCCCAGGACTTTACCTTTACCGCCTTGGAGCAAGAGTTCTTCGCCGGCAAGGGGTACACCAACGACCCCAAGCGGTGTCCCGCGTGCCGCGACCAGCGGCGGGCAAGGAACGGCGGGATCGGGAGTGGGAACGGCGGAAGCGCCGGCGGGCGAACGATGTACACCGCCGTCTGCGCTCAGTGCGGGCAACCTGCCCAGGTGCCGTTCCAGCCGCGCGGCGACCGGCCGGTGTACTGCAGCTCCTGCTTTGCGAAGAGCCGAGCTAGCACCTAGCCTGCTTCCAAACAGGACAGAACATAGGAAGGGCCTCGTGGGCAAAGCCACGAGGCCCTTCCTATGTTCTCCAGGCACCTTGTCCAGCCCAGGCAACGACTACCCGCGTTCGAGGGTCTCGTTCGCCACGCCGTGCAGTGGAAGGGCCACGGCCAGCGTGCACTCACTCGCTTGCGTGCGCTCAACGCGCATGCTCCCTCCCTGGATTTCTACCCACTCTTTGGCGACGGCGAGGTCTAGACTTCCTCGTTGCCCAGTCGTGAGAAGAGCCCCAAAAGAGCACGTAGGTAAGAGGTGTTCAGCGGTCTCCGCCGATACCCCCTGGCACTGCACAGCCACCTCAAGATGGTGCACCGTTGTTGCTACGGACAGGCGAAGATGACTGCCGGCGGAACTGATAGCGCTGGCCATGTTCACCAGGCTCAGCACCACGTGCTGCGTCCGGTCAGGGTCAAGGGCTTGGAGCGGCACGGGTTGGACCACCTCAAGAGCGATGGCCTGAGCCTTAGAGGCCAAGGACGGCTGGGCCATCGCGGCGCACCGCCACGCTAGCGCTCCCATATCCACCAGAGCAGGGGCGAGCCTGGCCTGGCCCCAGGCAAGCTGCCCGTACTCCAGAAGACGATGGATGCGGGCCTCCAGTGTCTCAACACTGTGGACTACACCCGCAAGAAGGCGCATCTCCTGCTCGTCGCCGGCCGGCTCTTTCCGGGCCTTGCGCTAGCAACAGCTCAGCCGAGGCTTTGAGGATGGTGACCGGGGTGAGGAGCTGGTGCGCGACAAAGGCGAGGAACTCCGCCCGTTTTCGCTCCGCTTCCGCTTGAACGCCTTCCGACAACGGTGAGCGGCCCGCCAATGCGCCCTCCTACCAACCCCAGGGGGATCGGCTAAGGGTGTTCCCGCTGTTTGGCCCGCATGGCGTCCAGCATGGCGTTCCGCCTCTGGAGCTGGAGTTCGCGAGGGGGAGGAGGAGCAATCGTGGGCTTGGCGAAGACCTTCCAGAAGTGGGGAAGCATGGTGTCCCATTGTTCCAGGATTTCGGCGGCGTGCTTGCTGCCGGTCTCAACGACGTGGCGTGAAATGAGGGAGTGCACCAGCTCCACGTCGTGGTCGTCAAGGAGACGGGTCAGTTGAACCATCTCGCCATTCAGGTCGCCGGGGAGGCGTCCTTCCGGGTCGTAGAAGAAGGCGGTGCCGCCCGACATGCCCGCGCCGACGTTGCGCCCAACAGGCCCGAGGACAACGACCACCCCGCCGGTCATGTACTCGCAGCAATGGTCCCCGGCGCCTTCCACAACCGCCCAAGCGCCTGAGTTGCGGACCGCAAACCGCTCTCCGGCCCTGCCGGACGCGAACAAGTAGCCGCCGGTGGCCCCGTACAGCGCCGTGTTGCCAAGCAGGACGTTCTCGTGGGAGGCGAAGCGAGCAGACGCCTGCGGCCGCATGGTGATCTCGCCGCCGTGCATCCCCTTCCCAACGTAGTCGTTGGCCTCGCCGTTCAGAACAAGGTGCATCCCGTTGATACACCAGGCGCCGAAAGACTGCCCCGCAGAGCCGTGGAAGGTGAGCTCGATGTGGATGCCATCGGGAAGGCCAGCGTCGCCGTACCGGTACGCTATCTCTCCCGCAATGCGCCCCCCCACCGTCCGGTGCACGTTGCGGATGGGCATCGCCAGGCGCACGGAACGCTCGCCACGCAAGGCGGGCTCCACCTGAGGCAGGAGAGCATCATCAAAGACCGGCTCAGGGCGGTCGTTCCTGGGCTGGGTAGAGTGGCGAGGCTCCAATCCCGCGGGGTCGGCCTGCGTAACGAGACGGGTCAGGTCAAGGCCGTGGGCTTTCTGCGGCGCGGCAACCTCTTCCTGTTGGAGCAGCTCGGTGCGCCCGATAATCTCCTCCAGGTTGCGGACGCCGAGGAAGCTCAGATACTCGCGGATCTCTTCAGCAACGAGGAAGAAGAACCGGATGAGGTGCTCAGGTTCGCCTTTGAACTTGGCCCGAAGCTTCGGGTCATGGGTGGCGATGCCAACCGGGCAGGTATTGAGGTGGCACTGCCTGGCCATCTGGCAGCCGATGGCGATGAGCGCGGAGGTGCCGAAGCCGTACTCCTCCGCGCCAAGCAACGCCGCGACGATGACATCGCGGCCCGTCCTCATCATGCCGTCGGTGCTGACCAGAATGCGGCCGCGAAGACCGTTCATCACGAGGACCTGCTGGGTCTCCGCCAGTCCAAGCTCCCACGGCGAGCCAGCGTTCTTGATGGAGCTGAGCGGCGAAGCGCCCGTCCCGCCTTCGTGGCCGGAGATGTGGACCTTGTCGGCGTACCCTTTGGCGACGCCCGCGGCGATGGTGCCCACTCCTGCCTCCGCCACCAGCTTGACCGAAACGCGGGCGCGCGGATTGGCGACCTTGAGGTCGTAGATGAGCTGGGCCAGGTCCTCAATGGAATAGATGTCGTGGTGAGGCGGCGGCGAGATGAGCGGAACGCCCTCCTGCGTGCGCCGCGTGGCCGCGATGTAGGAGACGACCTTATGGCCCGGAAGCTGTCCCCCTTCGCCGGGCTTGGAGCCCTGCGCCATCTTGATCTCCAGCTCTTGCGCCATGGCGAGGTACTCCGGCGTCACTCCAAAGCGTCCCGAGGCCACCTGCTTGGCCGCGGAGTTGGGGCTGTCCCCGTTCTCCAGGCGCTCCCGCCAGCGACGGGGCTGCTCCCCGCCCTCTCCCGTATTGGCCCGCGCGCCGATGCGGTTAGTGGCGATCGCCAACACCTCGTGCGCCTCAGGAGAGAGCGCGCCCAGGGACATGGAGCCAGTCTGGAACCGCTTCACGATCTCGGAGGCCGGCTCCACCTCTCCCAGCGGGACCGCGGGGCCAAACGGACGAATCGTAAGCAGGTCACGCAACGCGATGGGGCCCTGCTCCTCAACCCGGCGCCGGTACTCTTTGTAGTGCTCCAAGCCGCCGTTCGCAGCGGCAACGGCCTTGTGCAGCGGGGCGACCGTGAGCGGATTATACCCGTGCAGCTCGCCGTCCCGGCGGAAACGGTAGTAACCGTAGTCCTCAAGCCGGTCGGACGGGCTTCCAAACGCGAGCTGGTGCCGCGCGAGCGCTTCCTCCGCAATCTCCTTGAACCCCACTCCCTCAATGTTGGAGATAGTGCCGGCGAAGGCAAAGTCTATGACGCGCTGGCTGACACCAATCGCCTCAAAGATCTGCCCGCCGTGGTAAGCGGAGACAGCGGAGATCCCCATCTTGGACATGATTTTGAGGACCTGCTTCTCCAGCGTATGAACGTAGTTGCCGACCGCTTTCTCCGGCGTGAGCTCGTCTATGCCGGCCAGCCGGCCCAGCTCGCGGACCACCGCGAGGGCCAGGTATGGGTGCACCGCAGACGCTCCATAGCCGATGAGGCACGCCAGGTGGTGCATCTCCCTGGCCTCGCCGGTCTCCGCGATGATGGAGCAGCGCATTCGTTGGCCTTCGCGGGTGAGGTGGTGGTGGACAGCCCCAACGGCCAGCAGCATGGGGAGCGCCGCGTGGTTCTTGTCCACCCCCTTGTCCGACAAGATGAGCAGGACGGCGCCATCGTTGACGGCCTGGGTGGCGTGTTCGCAGAGGAGCTGGAGAGCGGTCTCCATCGCCTCCGGCCCTTCCGGAGGGAACAGGCAGGAGAGCGTCGCGGCCCGGTAGGCCGGGTCCGGCAAGTGGCGCAGAACCTCCATCTCCCGCTCGGATAGGATAGGGGAAGCGAGAAACACCAGCTTGGCGTGCTCAGGCGTTTCTTCCAGCAAGCTCCCGCGCGCCCCCAGATAGGTGTCCAGCGCCATGACCACCTGCTCGCGCAGGTAGTCAATGGGAGGGTTGGTCACCTGAGCAAACTTCTGCTTGAAGTAGGAGTAGAGCAGGCGCGGCTTCTGCGCCAGTATGCCTAACGGCGTGTCGTCCCCCATGGAGCCTACCGGCTCCTTCCCCTCCTCCACCATGGGCTTCAGGAGCAGGCGAGTCTCCTCGCTGGTGTAGCCGAACGCCCGCTGCAGCACCAGAGAGGGCTCCACTCCCTTGGGGAACTTGCCGTCCACCTTTTTCAGGTAGTCGGGAAGAAAGAAACGGCGGCGCCGTACCCACTCCCCGTAGGGATGCTGGGCGGCGAGCCGGTCCTTGATGTCCGCGTTCTTGAGGAGCCGGCGCGCCTTGGTGTCCACCGCCAGCATCTGGCCTGGCGCCAGGCGGCCCTTCTCCACGATGTGCTCCTCAGGGAAGTCCAGGATGCCCACTTCCGAGCCCATGCTGACAATGCCGTTGTCGGTGATCTTGTAGCGGGCGGGACGCAGGCCGTTGCGGTCCACAATAGCGCCCGCGATGGCGCCGGTGGCAAAAGCCAGGGCCGCGGGGCCGTCCCACGGTTCCGTCAGGCTGGCGTGGTACTCGTAGAAGGCGCGCCAGCGCGGGTCAAGCGCGGGCATGCTCTCCCATGCCTCCGGAACCAGCATGGCGAAGGTGTGGAGCACGTCGCGGCCGGAGAGCATCAGGGCTTCCGCCACGTTGTCCAGTTGGGCGGAGTCGCTGCCGCCCTCCTGGATGAGGGGGATGAGCTCACGTACCCGGTCGCCCCAGAGCTCGGAGGTGAGCTCCGGCTCCCGGGCCCGGATCCAGTTCCGGTTTCCCTGGAGCGTGTTGATCTCGCCGTTATGTCCCAAGAGTCGGAAGGGCTGCGCAAGCTGCCAGGTGGGGAAGGTATTGGTGCTGTACCGCTGGTGGAAGACCGCGTGGGCCGTCTCAAAATCGGGGTCGCGAAGGTCGGGATAGAACTTGTCCAGCTGCGGCGCGACCATCAGCCCCTTGTACACCACCGTCTCGGGTGAGAAGGACGGGATAAAGAATCCCTCCAGGCTTTCGGTCAGCGCGCACGCCTCCATGTACTTGCGGGCCAGGTAGATGGCGCGGTCAAAGGCCGAATGCGGCATGGCGGGCGGACGGAGCACCAGGACCTGCCGCACGTCCGGCATGGTCTTCAGCGCCTTGTGCCCCAGAGCGGAGGAGTCCACTGGGACCTTGCGCCACCAGAGGGGCTCCAGGTGCTCCCGCGCCAGCGCTTTGTTGACAATCTCCACGGCGCGTTCGGTGAGCCGTGGTTCCGTTCGGGGCAGGAAGAGCATCCCAAGCGCCAGGTCTCCCGCCTCAAACCTCGTGGTCGTCACCCCGTGCCGCAGGAGCTCCCGCCGCAGGAGCTTGAGCGGCAACTGGGTGAGCACCCCCGCGCCATCGCCCGACTTCCCGTCCGCGGAAACGGCGCCACGGTGCGTGACATTCACCACGGCCTGGACGGTCAGCCTCAGGATGCCGTGCGTGGGCTGGCCCCCTAGGTCCGCAACAAAGCCAACGCCGCACGCGTCGTGCTCGTGCTCAGGACGCCACAACGGTGGACGGGGTAAGAAAGGCTTTGTACTGTCTTTGCTCATGCTTTGCCTTCACCCCTGGCAACGGGGTGACTACCGCCAGCTTGCGCGCCGAGGTGATCCAGTGCCCCCCCTAGAGCATCGGTAGGTAGTATTTTATCTCGTAATCGGTGACTTGTGAGCGATACCGCTCCCACTCTATCCGCTTGCTGTTCAGCAGGCTCTGAAAGGCGTGCTCCCCCAGGGCTTTGCGGAGAAGCTCACTCCCCTCAGCTAGGTCAATGGCCTGGTGAAGGCCGCGGGGCAGGCTGCCGATGTTCCGCTCCCGCCGCTCCGTGTCCGTCATCGCCGCAACGTTCTCTTCCACCGACGGAGGCGCCGGCAACTCCTTTTCCACTCCGTCCAGGCCAGCCGCCAAGAGCACCGAAAAAGCCAGGTAGGGATTGCAAGCCGGGTCTGGTGCGCGGTACTCAATCCGCACTCCGTCTTCCCGACCGGCCCGGAAAGCGGGCACCCGGATCAGGTCGGAGCGGTTGATGCTGGCCCACGAGACGTACACCGGAGCTTCGTAGCCGGGCACCAGCCGCTTGTACGAGTTGACCCACTGGTTGGTGACCAGGGTAATCTCCGCCGCGTGTTTGATAAGTCCCGCAATGAAGGAGCGCGCCATGTTGGAGAGGTACAGAGGCGCATTCTGGTCGTAGAAAAGGTTCCGGTCTTTCCGAAAGAGCGAGAGGTTGATATGCATCCCGGAGCCGTTCGCTCCCGCGAGGGGCTTCGGCATGAACGTCGCGTAGACCCCCTCACGCGCCGCGATCTCCTTGACGACCAGGCGCGCCGTCATCACGTTATCCGCCATGCTGAGGGCGTCCGCGTACTGGAGGTCTATCTCGTGCTGGCTGGGGGCGGCTTCGTGGTGGGAGTAAGTGACCGGGATGCCCATCTCGGCCAGCGTGAGGACGGTCTCGCGCCGCAGGTCGGTGACCATGTCCGAGGGAGTCTGGTCGAAGTAGTCGCCGTGGTCCAGCGGCACAGGCGAGGCGGAGTCTTTGAAATAAAAGTACTCCAGCTCGGGCCCCACGTAAAAGGTAAATCCCATCCGGTTGGCCTGCTCAAGATTGCGCCGAAGCACCTGGCGCGGGTCGCCCTGAAACGGCTGCCCGTCCGGGGTGAGCACGTCACAGAAGATGCGGGCGACGGCGTTTTCCTTGGGCCGCCAGGGCAGGATGCGGAACGTGGTGGGGTCCGGCAAGGCGATCATGTCCGATTCGTCCACCCTCGCAAACCCCTGGATGGATGAACCGTCAAACGCGACGCCGCTCTCTAAGGCCTCCTGGAGCTCCTCAACCGTGATGGCGAACCCTTTCAGGTTGCCGAGGATGTCCGTAAACCAGAGACGGATGAACCGCACATCGTTCTCTCTGGCGGTGTGGAGGACGTAGTCAATCGCCGAGCCGTCGCGTTGCCCTGCCAAGGCGCCTCTCCCTCAGAATGCCGCCCCTCTTGAGAGGGACTGGACTCAGAAAGCATTGTGAATATTGGCACAAGAGGGGAACACGCGCATTATACGGTCGTCCAGCCCACTTTGTAAAGAGGTGCAGCGCATGGACTCCGGCTTCCCGCTCTTTTGCTCCGCTCAGCGCCGGGGCCGTACCGGGGGGGCGTCCCGATGAATCGGGACGCCCCCGCAATAGCCGTCTCGTCACGCCCCTTAGGCGTCCAGGTACAGGTAGAACTCGTAGGGGTGAGGGCGGAGCCGCATGGGGTCCAGCTCCCGCTCCCGCTTATAGCTCAGCCACGCCTCAATGACGTCCTCGGTAAAGACGCCGCCACGGAGCATGAAGTCGTGGTCCGCTTCCAACGCGTCTAGGCTCTCCTGTAGGCTGCCCGGCGTCTTGCGCACCTTGGCCGCCTCCTCGGGCGGTAGGGCGTAGATGTCCTTGTCCAGCGGCTCGCCCGGGTCAATCTTGTTGACTACGCCGTCGATGCCCGCCATCAGCATGGATGCAAAGGCCAGGTACGGGTTGCAGGAGGGGTCCGGGCAGCGGAACTCCACCCGCTTCGCCTCCGGGTTGGGGTAGTACATGGGGATGCGGGCGCACGCGCTGCGGTTGCGCATGGACATGGCGAGGTTGACCGGCGCCTCAAAACCCGGCACCAGGCGCCGGTAGGAGTTGGTGGTCGGGGCGGCGAACCCCAGCAGCGCGGGGGCGTGCTTGAGCAGCCCTCCGATGTAGTTGAGGCCGAACTGGGAGATGCCCGCCCAGCCCTTGGGGTCGGAGAAGAGGTTCTTCCCACCCCTCCACACGCTCTGGTGCGTGTGCATACCCGTGCCGTTGTCGCCAAAGAGAGGCTTGGGCATGAACGTCGCCACCTTGCCGTGCGCGCGGGCCACGTTCTTGAGAATGTACTTGTAGGACATCACCTGGTCGGCCATCTTGGTCAGCGAATCGTAGCGCATGTCAATCTCGCCCTGCCCGGCCGTGGCGACCTCGTGGTGGTGCTTTTCGATCACCATCCCCCAGGCTTGCATCCGCCGCACAGCCTCGGTCCGGATGTCTTGCTGAGTGTCCGTTGGCGGCACCGGGTAGTAGCCTTCCTTGTTACGGATCTTGTAGGCGAGGTTAAGCTGCCCATCCAACTGGACCTCGTTGCCCGAGGTCCAGTTGCCCTCGTCGGAGTCAATGTAGTAGTAGCCGCTGTTCTGGTTCTGAGCCATGCGGACGGTGTCAAAGATGAAGAACTCCAGCTCAGGGCCCCAATAGCTCACGTCGCCAAGGCCCGACTTCGCGAGGAACTGCTCGGCTTTCTTGGCGATGTAGCGCGGGTCGCGGTTATACGGGCCGGGCTTGTCGATCCCCTTGGCATGGGGGTCCAGCACATCGCCGATCATGCTGAGCGTGGGGGCCTCACAGAACGGGTCCATCTTCGCCGTTGTGGCGTCGGGGACCAGCAGCATGTCGCTCTCGTGGATCTGCTGGAACCCCCTGATGGACGAGCCGTCAAAGCCCGAGCCAAGCCGGAACAGCTTCTCGTCCATCTCGCCGATGGGGATGGTGAAATGTTGCCAGGTGCCGATCAGGTCCACGAACTTGAGGTCGACCATCTCAACCCCGTTGGCTGTGGCAAACCTGATAACCTCCTGAGGGGTTTTGGGCGTGGCTGTACTCGCCGCGCCACGCGCCGGAGCCCGCCGGCGTGATATGCCTTTGGCCATGATCCCTCCTGTTTGTTCGTTCCGAGCCTGTTGTCCGCCCTGGCGTTGACCCTCCACCGTTTATCCGGCATTCTTGCGCCGCGTCGGCAGGAATATCCAAAGCCCAGCCATAACGCCCAACGCAATAAGAGATACCCAACCCTCCCAGTCCATGAGCCGCTCCTCTCCTTACCGCGGGACCCGCAGCAAGTTGACCTACAGGGCTTGTTCGCCGTGCTCCCCCGTGCGGACGCGCGTCACATCCTCAACGGGCGACACGAAGATCTTGCCGTCGCCCACGTTACCGGTTCGCGCCGCCTGCACGATGATGTCCACAACCCGCTTGGCGTCCGCGTCCTTCACGACCAATTCCAGCTTGACCTTGGGGAGCATGTCCACCACAAAACGCTCCCCGGCCCGCCCTTCGTAGGTAACGCCCCGCTGGGTGCCGCGGCCGGTAACATTGACCACGTTCAGCCCAACAAAGCCTGCCGCCGTTAGCGCTTCCTTGACGCGCTCCAACCGCTCCGGTCGTATGATCGCCTCTATCTTCTTCATCACATTCACTTTCTCCGGATTAACGGTAGGCCACTTCACCGTGCTGGGTCTGGTCGAGGCCGACCTCTTCTTCATCAGCAGGCACTCGCAGACCCATCAGCCGGTCAAGGACTTTCAGGATGATGTAGGTTGCGACGAAGGAGTACGCTGCGGTAGCCCCAACGGCCGCGAGCTGTTTCCACAGCAGGTCTATGTTGCCATGAGCAACCCCGTTCGCTCCAGCGGCGTTGATCGCCACGCTGGCGAAGAGTCCCGTGGCGATGGCGCCCCAAATTCCACCCACGCCGTGTACTGCCCACACGTCCAAGGCGTCGTCCACCTTTGAGCGCGCCCGGTACCAGGCCGCCAGATAGCAGAGCACACCAACCACCAGGCCAATAAAGATGGCGGCCATGGGGGTTACGAAACCGGAAGCGGGTGTGATGGCAACCAGTCCAGCCACAGCTCCGGAGGCGATGCCTACCACGGTGGGGGTTTTACCCATCATCCATGCGGCAGTCATCCATGAGAGGCCGGCGGCCGCCGCCGCGGTGTTGGTGACCACAAAGGCGTTGGTGGCTAGAGCGCCCGAGGCGATGGCGCTGCCGGCGTTGAAGCCGAACCACCCAAACCACAGCAAGCCCGCGCCCAGGACCACAAACGGGATGTGATGTGGCTCTTTCGGCTCCTTCCCGTAGCCCAA
This sequence comes from Dehalococcoidia bacterium, assembly GCA_009693055.1. Taxonomy (GTDB): domain Bacteria; phylum Chloroflexota; class Dehalococcoidia; order Lucifugimonadales; family SHYT01; genus SHYA01. Next base: position 41,462 of record SHYA01000007.1, read on the forward strand.
TCGCGGCTTGATGACCATGGCGGCAGCCAGTGCCGCCATGCCGGCACTGATGTGGACCACCGTGCCGCCCGCGAAGTCCAACGCGCCCATCTTCCGAATCCAGCCGCCGTCGGCCCATACCCAGTGGGCCATGGGGTCGTACACGACGGTCGCCCACACGAGGGTGAAGATGAGGAAGGTCCTGAACTTGATACGCTCGGCGAACGCGCCAGTGATAAGGGCGGGCGTGATCACGGCGAACATCGCCTGAAAGATCATGAACGCCTGATGCGGGACGGTCGCCCCGTAGATCGGGTTCGGGTCGCCGCCAACCCCCTGGAGACCAAGGTACTCAAATCCCCCAATGATGCCGCCCTTGTCCGGACCAAAGGCGAAGGTGTAGCCCCACAGCACCCACTGCACGCTGATGATGCAGATGATGACGAAGCTGTGCATGATCGTGGAGAGGACATTTTTCCTACCCACCAGGCCCCCGTAGAAGAAGGCAAGGCCAGGAGTCATCAGCAGAACAAGAGCCGATGCGGTCAAGAGCCAGGCGGTGTCGCCGGTATCTATTCCGACCTGGTTCGCAAACCAGTTGGAGCCGGGAAGCCACTGGGTGAACACCCTGTCACCTCCTTTTGCTGAGCCGAGTGGAAACGGGAGTGCGCCGCTGGTAGCGTTAAGGCCCCGTTACAGAGCCTAGAAGCAACATGTTACGGAAATGTTTCGCGTGTATTACGGATTTGTAACGTGCTACTGGCCGGGTGCCGTACTGCATGTTCGCGCTTCCCGTCACGCGGCAGGATTACGTGCTCAGGTCCTGTTCGATGCTCAGGTCGAGTGTGCCTTGCGAGCGCGGCAGAACTACTGCTGTTCGAACTACTCCCTACGTCACGGGTGTGAAATCAAACGAGGGCTGGGTGCACACACCCAACCCTCGCGATGCCATAGTCTCGAAGGGGTTGAGGTTAGGGCTCGTCGTCCACCGCAATCTGTGTCTGCTCGGCACGCTTGCGAAGCCTGGAAGGAAGGACGACCCACATAGCGAAGAGCCCTACGAAGACGACGCCCGCCAAAACAGCAGCGGTCATGACAACCTCCATCCCCTGTATTTGCAAGAAGCATAGCCGCCGGGTATTACAAGCCTGTTTCTGAGATGTAACGATTCTGTTACAGACAGGCCCGCGTCCGGCCGTCACAAACCCAGCTGCCAAACAGCGGGGCCCCCGACTGTACGTCGGGGCCCCGCTGTTTGCTTGTTCCAGCCTATAAGGACTAGGAGCCCTTTCCAGACCCGCCTGCGGACGCGGCAATCGGCCCAGAGGTCTCCGGATACGCCTCAATGCCGTGCTCCGAGACGTCCAGGCCCTGCAGCTCCTCTTCACGGGAGGCACGCAGCCCGATGGTCCGCTTGAGGATGGAGAACAGAACGAAGCCGGTGCCTAGGCCCCAGGCAGTCACGACCGCCATGTTGACGAGCTGGGCGCCGAGTTGGCCTGCGTCGCCCTCAATGAGGCCGGAGACACCAAGGTAGCTCCCGTCGGCGAAGATACCCACCGCCAGAAGGCCCCATAGACCCGCGCCGGCGTGGACGCCAAAGGCGCCGACCACGTCGTCAATCTTGAGTTTGTTCTCAACGAACCACGCGGCCCCTTGCTGAACGAAGGGGGCGATAGCACCGATGAGCACGGCAGCCCACGGCTCCACAAACGCGCAGCCCGCGGTGATGGCCACCAACCCGGCGAGCGAGCCGTTGCACGCCGCGCCGATGTCCGCCTTCCCGGTGCGCGCCAGGTTCAGGTACAGCGCGACGATTGCGCCTGTTGCTCCGGCGAGGAAGGTGTTGACCGCGATGACGGAGATGCGTAGGTCAGCACCGGAGAGCGTGCTGCCCGGGTTGAAGCCGAACCAGCCGAAGAAGAGGATGAAGGTGCCGAGGACCATAAAGGCGGCGTTGTGCCCCTTGAAGACGTTGGGCTTGCCGTCCGGGCGGAACTTGCCGATGCGCGGACCGACCAGCCAGGCGCCCATGAGGCCCACCGTACCGCCAATGACGTGGACGACGCCGGAGCCGGCAAAGTCTCTGGCGCCCGAGCCCAGGTCCAGGGTGGCGAGCCAGCCACCCCCCCAGATCCAGTGCCCGTAGATGGGATAGATGAGCGCGCCGATGATGAAGCAGTAGGCCAGGTAGGCCGTGATCTTCATCCGCTCGGCCACCATGCCCGCCACGATGGTCGCCGCTGTGGCAGCAAACACCATCTGGAAGAACCAGTAGGCGATAGTGGTGACGTCGTAGGCGTCGCCGGAGAGGAAGAACCCGGAGCCGCCGATGAAGGTGTTGCCGGTGTCCAGCCCACCGGCGGCCGCGGAGCCGATGACTGCTCCAGAACCGCCGAACATGAACGCGAAGCCGAATGCCCAGAAGGAGATGCCCGTCATGCAGAAGTCCATAAAGGACTTGGTAAGGTAGTTGACCGTGTTCTTGACGCGCAGCAGTCCTGCGCCCAGCATGGCGAACCCCGCCTGCATGAAGAAGACCAGAAAACCGGTCATGAGCGTCCAGGTAAAGTTGAGCCCCGCGTTGGGGTCAGCCGCCGAGGCGGCAGCACCTATGGGATCGTCAGCTTTGGCCACGGCGAGCGTGCCCAGGGCTGCGACCACAGCGATAAGGGATGGCGCCACGTAAAGCCACCAGTGTCTCACCTAGCCCTCCATACCGGACAGACTTGCCCCGCGCGAAGCGGAGCAGACCAAGAGCACATAGGTGCAGTGTCCCGCAAAGGTGTTTCGGGGGGATTTCGGAGGTGTTACAGGATTGTTACACGCCCGCTCTGCCGCCGCGGAGGCCTCACAACACGGTGGATGAGGCTGAGCGCCTCAACGGAAGGTAGCCGTTGGAGCGGCGTTACGTGGGTGCCGCCTTGAAGCGGTAGCCAACGTTCCAAATAGTCTCTATGAAGGAGTGTTCCAGGTCTTCCACCTTGCTCCGCAGCCGGCGGATGTGGACGTCCACCGTCCGCGTGCCGCCAAAGTAGTCGTACCCCCAGACCTTGGAGAGGAGCTCCTCCCTTGTGAACACCCGGCCGGGGTTGGAAGCCAGCAGACGGAGCAACTCGTACTCCTTGTAGGTGAGCAGCTTGCGGACGCACGCCACGCGGACCTCGTACTGCTTCGTATCAATCACCAGGACACCCACCTGAATGAGGTGCCGTTCGTCCTCGCCGTCCGCTGGGTGGAGGAGCCTTTGCACCCTTGCCACAAACTCCAGGGAACGCGGCCGTTCCAGGACAAAGTCGTGCAGCCGACGAAGGAGGCCGCTGTTCCCCACGTCGTCGTTGCTCAGAATGCCGAGGACGGGGGCCTGCCACACCTTGGCCTGCTCCAGCGCCGCCGTGACCTGTCCCGCGCTGAGGGAGGTCGCGTCCACGATGAGGAGCCCCGGCGCCTCTTCAACGGGGATGCCGGCGAGCTGGGCGACCTCGGTGCACAGGGTTGCCTGAACACCTGCCTCTTGCAGCCAGGAGAGCACAGGAGACTGTTTGTTCTCGGCAGGGGCCACAAGGAGGACGGTTGGCATAGAGTCCCTGTTTCAGGATGGTCGTCACCACAGTATAGCAACTGCGCCCGTTTAGTGCACCGTGACCAGAGAGCCAGGGTTGGACAGAGAGTGAACCGGGTCGCACCGAGGAGCCTGCAAGCCCCCCCCCACCGGGGGATTCCCCCTGCTGTCATTCTGGGCACAGCGAAGAGTCTGTAACCCAGAAGGCGGATACTTCGCGGAGTTTATCCCTTCGTTTCACTCAGGGCAGGCTCTGAGTCAACGCGAAGGGCACGAAACCGGCTGGTACAATGAGCCACGGACTGGGTACCCTGCTCTGAAATGCTCCAAAGTGTCACTGACTCCTTGGGACGGTCTTGAGTACGATGCGCCTGACCCATCTGAGCCTCTACCACTTTCGCAGCTTTTCCGAGCTGGAGCTTGACCTCCCGCCCGGAATCGTGCTGCTGCGGGGCGACAACGGCGCTGGCAAGAGCAATCTGCTGGAAGCTTGCTACCTGCTGGCTATCACCAAGTCGCACCGGGCTGCAAGCGAACGCGAGCTCCTGAATTGGTCGTCTTCCACGGACGAGGCCCCATATCTCCGTGTCGGCGGCACAGCCATGAGCGGAGGCGGGGCGCAAGTGCGGGTCCAGGTAGACGTCCAGTGGCCTGAAGGGATGGGCGGCGTCAACGGCGCTCTGCCCAGCAAGCGTATCCGGGTGAACGGCCTGCCGCGGCGCGCCTCAGACGCGCTCGGAACCGTGAGCGCCGTGCTCTTCACCGCGGACGACATCAGCATCGTCCTGGGCGCGCCCGCCGGCCGCCGGCGCTTCCTTGACATCCTGCTCTCTCAACTGGACAGTCGCTCCCTGCGGGCGCTCCAACAATACCAGCAGGTCCTCAGGCAGCGGAACCACCTACTGCGGTTGGTCCGTGAGGGGCGCGCACGGCAGGACCAGCTCGCCGTTTGGGACAGCCAGATGGCGCAGCACGGCGGCGTCATCATGGGGCAGCGCCGGAGGTTGGTGGATGGGCTCCACGAGCTGGCGGGAGGTTTCTACGCCGAGATGGCCGGCGGGCTTGAGACGCTCGACATCTCCTACGTCCCCAGTGTGGAGCATACGGATGAAGACGAGGCCGGACTAACGGACCTGATGCTTCATCAGCTGGAGGGCTTCCGCAAACATGAGGTCGAGGCGGGCCAATCGCTGGTGGGGCCGCACCGGGATGAGGTGCGGTTGCTCGTGGCCGGCGTTCCGCTGGCGCCTTATGGGTCGCGGGGACAGGCGCGGAGCGCGGCCCTGGCCCTCCGGCTCGCCGAGGCGCGGCTCCTCGCCAAGGCGCGCGGCGAAGAGCCCATCCTGCTGCTGGACGACCTTTTCTCCGAGCTGGACCCGCCCAGGCGGCGGCAGGTGCTTGAAGCGGCTGCCAGGGCGGAGCAGGCGCTGATTACGACCGCGGACGTCGCCGAAGTCCCCGAGCCGCATCGAGAGGGCGCCGCGCTCTTCCTCGTCACCCCCGGAGCCGTCTGGCGAGAGCAGTAAGGCGGCTCCGTCCGCCTTGAGACCCCGAGGGCGATGGGCGGGCTCCAGAGGCGTGGTTTTGACCCATCTGCGCGGCGGATGGTACGTTATACGCGCTACCGTTATACACGGCTACAAACGTGGAGCGTGCTATGTCCGCTCAACTGGACCAACTCGTCGAGAAGATGCGCCGCGGTGAGCGCAGGGCGCTGGGCCGCCTGCTGACCATCGTGGAGCAGGGCGGCGCGCAGGCGGTCCAGGCGCTGGAGGCCGTGCACCGATACACAGGCGGCGCGTACGTCATCGGCGTCACCGGACCGCCGGGGGCGGGCAAGAGCACCACGGTGGACCGCCTCATCGCGCTCTACCGGGCCGCGGGCAAAAGCGTTGGCGTGCTCGCCGTGGATCCCACCAGCCCGTTCACCGGCGGCGCGTTCCTGGGCGACCGGATTCGCATGCAACAGCACTTCCTTGACTCCGGCGTGTTCATCCGTAGCATGGCCACCCGCGGCGGCGTTGGCGGCCTTCCGCGCATGGTCAAGGCCTCCATTCGCGCGCTGGACGCCTCCGCCAAGGACATCATCATCGTGGAGACGGTGGGTGTCGGCCAGACCGAGGTAGAGGTTATGCAGGTGGTGGACACGGTCGTCGTGGTCCTGGTGCCGGAGGCGGGCGACGCCATTCAGACCATGAAGGCGGGGCTACTGGAGATCGCCGACATCTTCGTCGTGAACAAGGCGGACAGGCCGGGCGCGGGCCGCCTGGTGAGCGAGCTGGAAGCCATGCTGCACATGGCGGAGAAAGCGCCGTGGTGGCAACCCGCGGTCATGGAGGCCCAAGCACTCAACGACGTGGGCGTGGACCAGCTCTTCCGCGTCATCCAGGAGCACGAGCAGGCGCTCAAGGGCTCGTCCAACCTGACCAGGAAGCGCCGAGAGCGGCAGCGCCAGGAGTTCTTTACCACGCTTGAGGAGGAGGCAGGCGTCCTGCTCAAGCGGCTCACGGCCCGCGAAGGGGAGGTAGCGGCAGTCCTGACGAAGGTGGAACAGGGCGAAGAGGACCCGTACGTGGCCGCCGCCCGCGTGCTGAGCGACGGCGCGTTTCTCCGCGACTGGATGGCCGAGCGGGGACGGCGCCCCAACGCCGGCGATGGCTAGCCGCCGGCGTGCCGTGCGTCACACTCCGCGCTCGCCACGACACCCGGTCCCAGACCAGATTGGTTTGACCCAGCCACCAAACGCCCCTGGACCTACGCTCTGCTGGACACGCGTGGCCACATCCTGGAGGCCGGCGAGGTCCGGGATGCGGACGGCGCGCTCACGGTTGCCTTGGCGCTCAAGCCGGACGTCGAGGCCCTTGACGCCCCGCTGGGGTTCCCGTTTGGGCAGTGCTGCTTGGAGGAGTCGTGCGCGTGCCGGCCCGCCTCCCCTGGCACCGGCCGCGCCTGCGAGCGGGCTCTTCGACTGGAGGGCATCGGCTGCTACTGGACAACCAAGCGCAGCATCATCAAGCCGATGGTGTACGCCGCAACCCGCCTACGGGAGACACTGAAGGCGCGCGGCGTCACGGTGCTGGAGGTGTATCCCTACGCCACGCGCGTTCGCCTTTTTGGTTTCCCGCCTCGCGGCGCGCCGAAGAAGAGCACGCCTGAGGGCAGGGCGACCTTGGCCGCGCTGATGAGGGAGCGGCTCTCTCCCGCTGGGGCCGGCGCCCTCAGTTCCAACTCCACCCACGATGCGCTTGACGCGGTGCTGGCGAGCTACACCGGGGTCCTGCACTTGCAGGGCCACACCGACCTGCTCGGCAACCCGCGGGAGGGACGGATTGTGGTGCCGGAACGTTCCCGCGCCCGCACTCGCGCCCGCAACAGGCAGACGTGACCGCTCGCGCCTCCCCGCCAAACGAGCCGCCCCTGTCGGGCTTTGCTTGACACGCTCTGGGGCCTATGCTAGCGTGCGTGCCAACGGAAAGCGCAGGCCGTCGTGGACGGCCTGCGCCCGCCAGGAAGGCTGGCTATGCCGGAGTCTACTGACGCGAGTCGTCACCGAGAAGGCCTCCTCGCCCTCTGCCGATCCGTCATCGCGCAGCGCCCCCTCATCGTGGTCAGCAACCGCGGCCCACTAGAGTACCAGCCCGGGCCGGAAAACCACTTCATCCCCCGGCGGCGGAGCAGCACGGTTGCCACAGCCCTTGGCGCCCTCATCTCGTCTGTTGACTTCTCGTGGGTCGCCAGCGCAATGGGAGAAGGGGACCGCCTGACTGTGGAGCAAGCCGGCGGCGCGGGAGTGCGGCCGCCCTTGCCGAACTTCCACGCGAACGTCCGCTTCGTGGTGACGCCCCGCCGCGCGTACCACAAGTTCTACAACATCCTCTGCAACCCGCTGCTGTGGTTCCTCCAGCACTACATGTGGAGCCCCCCCTACACCCCCAACATCGACGCCACCGTGCACGACGCCTGGGACACCGGGTACGCGGTCGTCAATCAGATCTTTGCGGAGGCGGTGGTGGCCCAGGCCCGAGAGTTGCCTCAAGCGCCCCTGGTGATGTTCCACGACTACCACCTTTACCTGACACCGGGACTCGTCCGGAAGCAAGTGCCGGAGGCGTTCCTGCACTACCTCCTCCACATCCCCTGGCCCGCGCCGCAGCTCTGGCAGCTCCTGCCGCCCCGGATGCGCACGGCGATCTGTCAGAGCCTTTGCGCCTGCGACATCGTTGGCTTCCAGTCACGCATGGACATCCACAACTTCCTCGCCTGCTGTGAAAGCTTTGTGCCCGGCGCGCGTGTGGACTTCCGGGCGCAGACGGTGGAGACCGATGGACACGTCACCACGGTCCGCAGCTACCCGCTTTCCATAGACATCGGGGAGGTCCAGCAGATCGCCAACTCCCCGCGCGCCAAGGAGTACGAGCAGCGGCTGGCGGCGCAGTGCGCGGAAAAGACTATCGTGCGGGTGGACCGTGCTGAGCCGAACAAGAACATCGTGCGGGGATTCCAGGCCTATCAGCTCATGCTGGAGCACCATCCGGAGCTGAAGGGACGAGTGAAGTTCATGGCCTTCCTGGTGCCTTCACGGACCCATATCAAGCAGTACGAACGGTACCTGACTGAGATTAGCGACGTGGTGCAGCGGATCAACACGTCACTAGGGACGCCGGACTGGCAGCCCGTCATGGCCTCCTACGAGAACAACTACGTGCAAGCCATCGCGGGGCTGAAGATGTGCGACGTGTTCCTGGTCAACCCCGTCTCCGATGGGATGAGCCTCGTCGCCAAAGAGGGGCCGGTCGTCAACACCAAAGACGCCGTCCTTGTGCTGTCGGACAGCTCCCCCGCGTACGAGCAGCTCAAGGAGGCGGCGCTTGGGGTCGCTCCCGCCGACCTGGAAGGGACGGCAGAGGCCCTCTACCAAGCGATAACCATGCCCAGCGAGGAGCGGGCGCAGCGGGCCACGACGCTCCGCGCCCTGGTGGAACAGGAAGACTCCGCCCGCTGGCTCTTCACCCAATTCAGCGACATCCAGTCGCTGCTCGCCAGGAAGGCCGGCGAGTAGCGGAGCCAAGACGCCGCGTCGGCAGCTACGCGGAACGCTAGCGGTCCCCGCCGTTCCCGTGGCCCATAAAGAACCACTGGTAGGTGAAACCCGCCAGGCTACCGCCGACCAGAGGCCCGAGCCAGTACACCCAGTGGTCCGCCCATTCGCCGCTGATCAGCGCAGGGCCGAAACTGCGGGCTGGGTTCACCGAAGCGCCGGTTAGCGGCACCAGGGCGAAATGGAGAACCAGGACGGTGAGGCCGATCGCGATGGGCGCGATGTTGTTTGGCCCCTTAGGGTCAATGGCGACGGCGAAGATGACCCAGACGAGGGCGAAGGTGCCCACGATCTCGGCCAGCAGCCCGGAGAGCGCGCTGACGTCCGCACCCAGGCTGTGGGACCCAAGCGCACCGTCAATAGCGCCGGGAGCAACCGCCGCAACGAGCACCGTGCCCAGTGTGGCTCCGATGAGCTGCGCAGCGATGTAGGTGCCGGCCTTTCGTAGGCCGATCTTGCCGGTCAGGAACGCCGCAACGGTCACGGCCGGGTTCAGGTGCCCGCCCGAAATCTTCGCGATGCTGACCACACCGATCAGGATGCCCAACCCGTGGGCGAGGGCGATGGCGGTCAGCCTGGCGGACCCAAGACCGCCGCCGTCAAACAGCATCCCCGTCGCCACGACGGTGCCGACGCCCAGAAAAACAAAGAGCAGCGTAGCTATACCCTCTGCCGCCGCTGCCCTCACGTCTACGTCTATGTCTACCCTAACGCGTGGCTGTCTTGCCATACGACCCCCTTCTCCTTTTCTCGCCGAGGTATCCGGCTTGACTGCTCACGGCACCGCGGCGCAGGGCTCAGCCCCTGAACGGCGCGGCGCGTTGCACGATATATCCCCCTTTTAAGGCTCCCCCCAGCCCTCTCTCCTCCTCGGGCTACGAGCCGTAACGGACGTCCGCCATGGTGTCCTTCCACGTCTGGCCCTTGGTGGCCCAGAACATCTCAGCCACCTTGTCCACCGCCGCGACGAGCTGCTTGGCGGCGTCCATGTTCACTTCCTGTTTATTCTTGCTGCACAGCTTGGTAGCGTTCCAGAACACCTCATGCAAGTCGGCATACTTTTGCAAGTGCTCCGGCTTGAAGTAGTCGTGCCACAGGATGTCCAACTCCTTCTTGCAAACGCCGGCATGCTCCTCTTTGACCTGCGTGTAGCGGGCGAGCTTGTTCTCCCGGTCGTGGCGCGCCTGCGGGGCATCGCTGGCCCCTGGCGCCGGCAGGGCCTGGATCCGCTGCACCATCTTCTGGACGGTCTGCGCAGCGATCTTGGCCCCAATCGGGTCGTAGATCCCGCACGGGACGTCGCAGTGGGCGTGCGCCTTCCGAGCTGGCAGCCACCGCGCCAGGCTTATTACGCTTCGCATGTGTCCCTCCCGCTATTCCCACTATGCCGGTTTGCGCGCGCCTTCGCGATGCGCGTCGTGCAAGAGTATACTTGAGCCGCTTTGGACAGGCAAGCGGCCTGGAGGCGGGAAACGACGTGGTTTCCAACGAACGGCGCGCCCACCCACAGCCGAAGGGGCTGGGGCACCTCGTTGCGTTGCTCCTGGGCAGACGCGTGGCCGTTCATGGCCGGAGCATGGAGCCCACGCTGCTGCCCGGCGAACGGGTGCTGGTGAACCGCCGCGCCTACCGGCACGCCGGGCCCGCACGCGGCGAGGTGGTCCTCGCGCTGGACCCGCGCGACGGGAAGACCGAGTGGGTGAAGCGAGTGGCCGCGCTCCCGGGCGACAGCGTGCGGCACTCGTCTGAAGGCCTCTGGGTGAACGACGCGCAGGTGCTCGCCTTTGGCGCGACGGCATTGGATAGCCCACCCTCTCCCCGTTCTGTGCGGCTCGGGCCAGACGAGTACTTCCTGGTGGGCGATGCGGCGGAGTCGCACCCGGCGGCCAGCACGGACAGCCGCGAGACGGGGCCGGTGCCGCGCCGCTCCATTCGCGGGCGAGTGTGGTTGGTGTACTGGCCCCCCCAAAGGACGCGGCGGGTGGACTAGACCGCCGCGAGCGCCTGCCGGGCCTTGGCGACCGTCTCGGAAATGTCCTGCGCCGAGTGCGCCAGCGAGACGAACGCCGCCTCGTAGGCGGAAGGCGCCAGGTACACGCCGCGCTCCAGCATGCCGTGGAAGAAGTGCGCGTACGCCTTCGCGTCAGACTCCGCAACGTGGGCCCAAGTCTCCACGGGGCCTGGATGGAAGAAGAGCGTCAGCACCGAGCCGATTCGGTTGACAGTGCCCTGCCGCTCGGTTTGCCGGAGGGCGTCCCGCAAACCTTGCTCCAGCTCGGCGGAGGTCTCTTCAAGCTGCTGGTAGGCGCCGGGGCGCTGCAGCGCCGTGAGCGTCGCGACGCCCGCCGCAACGGCGACGGGGTTGCCGGAGAGGGTGCCCGCCTGGTACATCGGGCCCAGCGGGGCGACGAGTTGCATGACGTCGCGGCGTCCGCCGTAGGCCGCGAGCGGCATCCCGCCGCCCAGCACCTTGCCGAGGCAGGTCAGGTCCGGCGTCACGCCGTACACGGCCTGCGCGCCGCCCCAGGCGACGCGGAAGCCCGTGATCACCTCGTCGAAAATCAGAAGCGCGCCCGCCTGAGCGGTGAGGCGGCGGAGTCCGTCCAGAAAGCCGGGCTGGGGAAGCACCACGCCCATGTTGGCGGCGACCGGCTCCACGATGACGGCAGCTACGTCCTTCCCATGCGCTTGCAGCAGCCGCTCCACGGAGGGGAGGTCGTTGTACTCGGCGACCAGCGTCTCGGCGGCGAAGCTTGGCGGGACGCCCGCGCTGTCCGGCACGCCGAACGTGGCGCCGCCGGAGCCCGCCTTGACCAGCAGCGAGTCGGCGTGGCCGTGGTAGCAGCCGTTGAACTTGATGAGCTTGTTCCGGCCCGTGTAGGCGCGCGCCAGGCGGATGGCGCTCATGCACGCCTCGGTGCCAGAGCTGACCAGCCGCATCAACTCCATGGAGGGGAACGCCTCCTGGATGAGGCGGGCCAGCTGCACCTCGCTGGGGCCGGGCGCGCCGAAGCTGGTGCCCTTGGCGGCAACTTCGCGGACCGCCATCACGACGGCTGGGTGCGCGTGGCCGAGGATGAGCGGCCCCCAGGAGCCGACGTAGTCCAGGTACTCGTTCCCGTCGGCGTCCCAGATCTGCGGCCCGCGGCCTCGCATGATGAAGAGCGGCTCGCCGCCGACGCCCTTGAAGGAGCGGACGGGGCTGTTGACGCCGCCGGGCATCAGCTTCTTCGCCTCTTCGTACAGGCGGTGAGAGGTGTCACGTTTCATGTTGTTGCCCACTCTTCATCAGCGAGGCGAGTGGAATTGTTTTTTGCTTTTGTTCACTTGCACGCTTGTACAGCGCATGGTGGCGGGATATTACCGGATTTACTAATTTTTTTCGGGAGAAACGAATCCGAGTCTCGTAAGGGTGCGGGGGAGTATGGCAGCCGCAAATCGGTACGCACATGAGTAGGGTAGCGGGAACAAGGCAGTGGGGCAAGGGGCGGCTGGCAGCAGGGCGCAGCCCCCTCGCTTCGCTCGAGGGCAGGCTCTTCACGCCGAAGGGGCCTGGACGCACTTTCGGAGGTGATTCCGGCAGGAAGGGCGATCCTTCGCTGCGCTCAAGGACAGGCCTAACCCCCGGCCCTTTCCCGATGTAGGAAGGGGGGCAGGAGGACGAGTGGCCGGCGCTTCTAGTTCCTAGCCCTTACCGCTCCACCCGTAGCCAACCTTGCCCCGTCCTTGGCCTTTCCTTGTCACTCTCATGACGCGTCCGCAATTGTGCCCCTCCGCTTCACGAGAGTTCAGCAGCTTCCAACCACAAACGAGGGCGGCGGGGCAAGGGGCGGATGGCATGGCTCGCTTGACACCGGAATGGGACGGTGCCACTATGCTGCCATGGCGAGAAAGATCTCGTGGAGGGAGGGTTGACTTATGCTTATCGGACACTTCACGGAGTTGCCCTGGCAGGACCCCAATTTCGGCGTCAACGCGCCAAGCTTCATTTCACAGACCAGCAACCAGCATTACGACCCCAAAATTGGGGCGCAGCTGTACAACCGGTACATTGACGAGAAGCTGTACGCGGAGGAGGTGGGGTTTGAGGCGCTCATGATGAACGAGCACCACAACACCCCCTTCTGCTTGCAAAGCGTCACCAACGTGGTGTTGACGATTCTGGCCAGGCAAACGAGCAAGGTCAAACTGGTGCCGCTGGGCAATCCTCTGCCCCTCTGGGACGACCCCCTGTGGCTGGCCGAATCCCTGGCTATGGTTGACATGATCTCCGGAGGCCGGCTGGTATCAGGAATTGTGCGAGGCGCTGGGCAGGAGAGCCTGTCGCACAGCGTGAACACCGTGTACAACCGGGAGCGGTTCAACGAGGCGCACGACTTCATCATCAAGACGTGGACGACTCCAGGGCCGTTCCGGTGGGAGGGGAAGCACTACCAGTTCCGGTACGTGAACCCCTGGTGCTTGCCGCTGCAGAAGCCACACCCGCCGATTTGGGTACCCGGCGTGTCCAGCCCGGAGACGATCAAGTGGTGCGCCGAGCACCGTTATCCGTACATCCTCATCCCCGGACAGTTGGAGCCCACCAAGGAGGGCTTTGACCTCTACGACCAAATGGCGAAAGAGGTCGGCTTCAAAGCTGGGACTCAACACGTGGGCTGCGTGTTCAAGGTGCATGTGGACGAGACCGAGGAGCTGGCGGAACAGGCCGGCCGCAGGTACCTGACCGGCGTGTTCAACCCCTTCATCACCTCGGCAAACGAGGGGGCATTCCCGCCGCACATCTTCTTCCCACCAGGGTACGCATCACGTGCGTCCGTTGCGCGCATGCAAAGGCTCTACACTGACCGGGCAACCGGGCAACAGCTACTGCAAGGGACCTACGAGGACAGTATCAAGAACCTGAGCATCATCTCCGGCACGCCAAAGACGGTCATCCCGAGGGTCCGGCGCGTCTTGGAGTACCTCCGGCCGGGCACGATCTTCTGCTGGGACGGGGACGGCGCGCAGACCCATGAGGACCAGATGCGCAGCTTCCGCCTCTTTGGTGAAGAGGTTATCCCCGCTGCCAAGGAGATGGCCAAGGAGTTCGACCTGAAGAGTCCGTTTGAGACCAACGACGGCACGGGAATCGAGCCCGCGATATGGGCCAAGACGAAGGCGCGGCAGAAGGCCCCAGCATAGGCCAAGCCGCCCGCTTCAGCAGACGCGTTCCGCCTCCGGCAGCCGTCGCGCTACCGGAGGCGGAACTGTTTTTCCCTCCCTGAGGAGGAGCGGTGAGCGCATGGCGACAGTCGAAAACGGGAGGAGCCGCCGGTCTCACGAATGACCAGGATGGTGCGCTGCGTGAGGACAGCCCAAAACCAAAAAGCCCTTGTAAACGCGCTATAAGTCTATTATAGTAACGCTATAGTTGCGATTGTAGCTAACGTAGGATATGTTGACATGAAACGCAACCGCGTCATGCTAGGACACGTAGACCCTGACCTGTGGGCTAGGGTCAAGGCGGAGGCTGCGCTTGCGCGAAAACCGGTCAGCGCGTGGGTGGCCGGGGTGTTGGTAGAAGCAGTGGAGGACGCGGAAGATACACGCATCTCTTTGGAACGCCTGAAAGATAACCAAGGATCCATGAGCTATGAGGAAGCCGAGGAGTTGCTAAGCAATGCCGGAGCCGTTCCACCTGGTCTACCGAAGAGACGCGTTCAGAGAGCTAGAACGGCTCCCCGCAGCCAACCAGCAGCGCGTCCGGCAGCGCATCGGGGAATTGCGGTCTGATCCCCGCCCTCCTGGGTCGGAAACATACAAGGGGCATGAGCATGCTTGGAAGATCCGCGTGGGAAACTAGCGCGTTGTCTATGTCATCGACTTTCAGAGACGTTCAATCAGCGTCACTCGCATAGGGTACGGCCACGCCGCTTATCGGCGTTTCTAGCCAATCCCTACCCCTCGCCCTTTAGCCACCGTGCCGCGTCTTTCGCGTGGTACGTGATGATGACATCCGCGCCGGCGCGCTTGATTGCGGTGAGCAGCTCCAACACCGTGCGGCGCTCGTCCAGCCAGCCGTTCCGGGCAGCGGCCTTCACCATGCTGTACTCGCCGCTCACGTTGTACGCCGCCAGGGGCAACGCGAAGCGCTGCCGCACTTGCGCGATGACGTCCAGGTAGGCCAGCGCGGGCTTCACCATTAGCATGTCGGCTCCCTCCTGCACGTCCAGCTCCACCTCACGCAGGGCCATACGAGTGTTGGCTGGGTCCATCTGGTAGCCGCGCCGATCGCCGAACTTCGGAGCGGACTCTGCGGCGGCGCGGAACGGGCCGTAGAAGGCTGAGGCGTACTTGGCGGCGTAGGCCAGGATAGGCGTGTCGTGCATGCCAGCGGCGTCCAGCGCCGTGCGGACGGCGGCCACCTGGCCGTCCATCATGGCGGAAGGTGCGACGACGTCCGCGCCAGCCCTGGCGTGCGAGACGGCGGTGCGGGCCAGCAGCTCCAGCGTCGCGTCGTTGTCCACGTCGCCGCCTCGGACCACGCCGCAGTGGCCGTGGTCGGTGTACTCGCACAGGCAGACGTCGGTGACGACAGCGAGCTGAGGCCAGCGCGCCTTGATGAGCCGCACGGCCTCCTGGACGACACCGCGTTCCGCGTAGGCGTCCGTGCCGGCCGCGTCCTTGCGCTCCGGGATCCCGAACAGGAGGACGCCCGCGATGCCAAGCTCCGCGACCTCCTGCACCTCCTCCGCGAGGCGGTCCAGGGAGACCTGAAAGGCGCCGGGCATCGGTTCAATGGGCCGGCGCACGCCGTGGCCATGAGTGACAAAGAGGGGATACACGAACTGCTCCGGCGCGAGATGCGTCTCGCGCGCCAGGCGGCGGACCGCCTCAGAACGGCGAAGGCGGCGGAGGCGCGTCACAGGGAACTCAGCCACCGGATTCCTCGCGCTCCTGCTGCTTCATGGGGCACCGGGTATCAGCGTAGGAGCAAAACACACAGCAGTCACCCTTCTTCGGCCTGAGCACGGCATGACAATGCCCCCACTCGTAAAAGAACTGGCAGGCGTCGGTGCGCAACTCAGCGTGCTGGGAGCGCCCGCAACGAGGGCACGTCAGGGTGGCCGTGGTGACGGCATTCATAGCCGCCCCCCGGGGAGAACCGCCGTCATGTGCTCCACCAGGGCACGTGCCAGGCCGGGCACCGTGTGCATGGCAGCCTCCACGTCCACGCGCAGACCGGCCTCACGCGCGGTCGCGGACGTGACCGGGCCGATGCTGGCGACGAGCACGCCGTTGAGCAGGCCCGTGTCGCCGTCCAGAAGGTCCAGCAAGTTCCTGACCGTGGAGGAGCTGGTGAAGGTCACGATGTCCAGGCCATCACAGAAAAGCCGGCGGGCGCGCTCGCGGGCCAGGGATGGGGTGCGTGCCTCGTAGATGGGAATCTCTTCTACATGCGCGCCCAAGAGGTGCAGTCCGTGGGGCAGCACCTCGCGCCCCCCGGCCGCGCGGGGCAGCAGCACGCGGTCGCCTGCCTTGACACGGGACGCGAGGCCTTCCAGCAGCTTCTCGGCGACGTACTCGCCCGGCATAAAGTCGACAAGGATTCCGTACTGCTGGAGCGTCGCTGCGGTGCCGGGCCCGATGGCGCAGACCCTGGCGGCTCCAAACGCGCGCGCATCTTTGCCCTGCGCTGCCAGCCGCTGGAACAGCAGGCCAGCAGCATTCGCGCTGGTGAATACGACCCACTGATAGCTGCTCAGCCGCACAAGAGCGGTGTCAAGAGGCGCCAAGTCCTCCGCCGGCACAAGCTCAATCGTGGGCAATTCCAGCGGCATCGCGCCCTCCGCAGTCAGGAGCTCGCTCAGGACGCCGGCCTGCTGCCGCGTACGCGTAACCAGCACGCGCTTGCCGAACAGCGGCTTCCGGTCAAACCAGGCGAGCGTCTCACGCAGGTTGACGACGTCGCCGATGATGGTGACGACGGGCGACGTGAGCGCCGCGGCCTCGGCCTGGTCAGCAATCGTGGCCAGGGTACCCATAAGCACCTGCTGAGAGGGCTGCGTACCCCAGCGGACGAGCGCCACAGGCGTGCCGGCGGGCCGCCCGGCTTGCACGAGCGCCGAGGCGATGGCGCGAAGGTTGGCGAGACCCATGAGGACCACCAGCGTGTCGGCGGCGTGGGCGAGGCGTGACCAGTCCACCGCTGCCGCCTCTTTCGCCGGGTCCTCGCTGCCGGTGACGACGGCGACGGAGGCGGCGACGCCACGGTGCGTGACGGGGATGCCGGCGTACGCCGGGGCCGCAAAGGCCGAGGTGACGCCGGGGACGACCTCGAACGTGACGCCTGCGGTCGCCAATGCCAGGGCCTCCTCGCCGCCGCGCCCGAAGAGGAACGGGTCTCCGCCCTTCAGCCGGACCACCGTCTTCCCCTCGCGGGCCTTGCCAATGAGCAGGTCATTGATCTGCTCCTGCCGCAGCATCTTATGGCCCGGTCCTTTGCCCGCGTCGATCAATTCCGCGTTCGATGGCGCTTCAGCCAGGAGCCGCGGGTCCGCAAGGCGGTCGTACACCACCACATCGGCGCGCCGCAGCAGTTCCAGGCCGCGCACCGTGATGAGGCGCGGGTCGCCAGGGCCGGCGCCTACAAGGTACGCGATGCCAAGTGCTTTCATGCGGTCTCCTGGCGCGCCAGCAGGTCGGATGCGCCGGCCGATTCCAGCGCTTGCCAGAGCCTCGCGCCGACCTCTCCCGCTTGCCGCGCGGGCGCATCCAGGACGCGGCGGTACACGCGAGTGCCATCCGGCGAAGCCACGAGTCCCCGGATGCGGACGACGTTGCCATGGATGGTGGCATAGGCGGCAACGGGGACTTTGCAGCCGCCACCTACGCGCTGCAGAAAGCCGCGTTCCGCCTCTGCAGCGACGCGGGTTGACTCGTGGTCTAGTGGCCGCAACAAGCCAAGCACCTCGGGGTCGTCATCGCGGGCCTCCACTCCCAGGATGCCCTGGCCAATGGCGGGGACGAACCGCTCGGGGTCAAGGAACTCGGTGACACGCTCCAAGAGGCCGAGCCTGGACAGCCCGGCGGCGGCCAGGATGAGGGCGCTGTACTGCCCCGCGACCAGCTTGCGCAGGCGGGTGTCCACGTTGCCTCGGACAGGGTCGGTGCGGAGGTCCGGCCTGGCCTCGCGGACGAGCGCGGCGCGGCGCGGGCTGCTGGTGCCGACCAGCGCGCCCGGCGGCAACCGCTCAAGGGTCAGGTCGTCGCGGCTCACCAGCACGTCGCGCGGGTCCGCGCGCTCCGGCGTGGCCGCGATGGCCAGCCCATCGAAGAGCTGCCCAGGGAGGTCCTTGAGGCTGTGCACCGCGACGTCTATCTCACGGGCCAGCAACGCCTGCTCCAGCTCGCTGCTGAACGCGCCACGGCCAATGGTATCCAACGGCACCTGCGCGGCCACGTCGCCCGTGGTCTTGATGACCCTGGTGCGGAATGCCCGGTCAGGGTGCGCGTTGCGGAGGAGCTGGAGGACCTCTTCGGTCTGCGCCAGGGCGAGGGGGCTGCCGCGCGTGCCCAGAACCACAGCCCGGCCGGCCATGCTAATGCTCGCCCTCCGCGTCCCGTCCGCCCGGTGAGATGCGGAACAGCTCCTGGACCGTCTGGAGCAGCTGCGGGTCGGCCTGCGCCTTGATGGCGGCGACGGGGTCGTGGAGGAGCTTCTGCACGATGGCGCTGCTCATCGCCTCCACCACCGCTCGCTCCTCGTCGGACAGCGAGGACAGCCGGCGCAAGGCGCGCGCAAGCTCCCGCTGCCTGATCTCCTCGGCGTGGCGCCGCAGCGAGGCCACGGTGGGCGTCACGGCAAGGCCGTCCCGCCACACCTGGAAGCGCGCTACCTCCTCGTCTACGATCGCCTCCGCCTTCGCCACCTCCTCTTGCTGCTCCTTCCGATGGAGAGCCGCGATCTCGTTCAGATCGTCCAGGCCGAAGAGCGAGACGCCGGGAAGCGACCTGACCGCGGGGTCCGCATCTCGGGGAATGGCGATGTCCATGATGACGAGGGAACGGCCGTTGGCGTGGCGTCCGGCCTGCTCCACAAGGCGCTTCGTGATTACGGTGCCGGGCGCCTCCGTGGCGGTGACGACGATGTCCGCCCTAGCCAGCAGACTCGGCAGCTCCGCAAAGCGCACGGCCTCCGCGCCGAGCTCTCCCGCCAGCTCTTGCGCGCGGGCAAACGTGCGGTTCGTAAGCAGGAGCGTTCCAACGCCCGCTTGACCGAGCGCCCTTGCGGCCAGCTTGCCGGCCTCGCCCGTGCCGATCACCAGCGCGGTCCGCTCAGGCAGCTGGCCGATGGTCTGGCGAGCCAGCCGGACGCACGCGCCGCTCACCGAGAGGGCGTTGCGCGCCAGGTGCGTCTCCGTGTGCACGCGCTTGCCGGCCGAAAGCGCCTGGTGGAAGAGGCGCGAGAGGGGGTTGTGCACGGCCTTGCCCGCAACGGCCGCGCTGTACGCGCTGCGCACCTGGCCAAGCACCTGCGTTTCCCCGACCAGCATGGAGTCCAGCCCGCTCGCGACGCGAAACAGGTGGCGGGCCGCCTCCTCGTCCTCGTAGGCGGTGCAGTAGGGACGGAGCGCACGCGCCTGGCCGGGGTAGAGCGCCTCCAAGAACGCCTGCCACGCCTTGTCGGACACGGCCGCCGAATCGTTCACCATCGTGTAGAACTCGGTGCGATTGCAGGTGGAGAGCACCACCCCCTGGCCAAAGGCGCCGCTCAGGAGCGACAGCGCCAGGGGCAGCCGGTCGGAGGGAACATGAAGCTGCTCGCGCACCTCCAGCGGCGCGGTGCGGTGGTTTGCCCCCAAGGCCGCCAGTTTCACCGAGCTACTCCTTGGCTGCGCCCGCGCCCGCTTCCAGCCGGGCGGTCAGGAGCACCCTTGCCTTTTCTTTTTCACCCCGCTGGCACAGCTCCAGCAGTTCTCTGGACATGCAGGCCTGCCAGTGCTCGGCGGAGACGTTCACGCCGCGGGCACGCAAGTTTGCGCGCACCTCACCCAACAGCTCGCCGGCGTCCGCCCACGCGATGCAGCAGTCAGCCCCACGGGCTGGGCTGCGCTCAAGCCCCTCCCGGAGTCTGCGCGCCAGCGCGGGGCTCAGGCCGCCGGTGGAGACCGCCACGGTTACCGGGCCGCGCCGGACGATGGCGGGCGCAATCCAGTTGCACAGAGCCGGGATGTCCGCCACGTTGAGCAGGCAGCTCTGCACCTCCGCCTCCTCGTGAACGGCCTGGTTCAGCTTGAGGTTAGAGGTGTCCGCGACGATGGCGAGGAACACGCCGGCCAGGTCGCCCGCCCGGTAGTCGCGCTGGCGCCAGGCAACCTCCCCGGCGTTCGCCAGCTCCTGGAGCTTGGGCGTTATCTCCCACGCAATGAGCTCGACGTGCGCTCCGGACGCCAACAGCGAGGCGGCCTTCTTCTCCGCCTCATGGTTGCCGCCGAAGACGAGGCAGCGCCTACCCTTAAGGTCCAGATAGACTGGGTAGTACGTGCTCACGCTCTCCCCCTGGCCGCGGGCCGCCTTACACGAAGTAGCGGACGCGGGTCTTCTTGTACTCGCGTGTGCTGAACAGCAGGAGGTAGTCGCTGATGCCGCTCTGCCGAGCGAGCTCCTGCGCGACCTCCTCGCACCTCTCCCGCGTGGTGGCGTGGATCATGGCGTAGTGGCTGTACGGCCAGTCCGGGAAGGTAGGCCGTTCGTAGCAGTGGGTGACCCACTTGGAGCTCGCCAGCGCTCTGCCCACCGTGTCCTTTTGGGACGGGTCCTCCACGCGCCAGACGGACATGGCGTTGTACTTGAAGCCCGCCCGCCGGTGGTGGAGCACCGCGCTGAACCGGCGCATGATGCCGCGCCGCTGGAAGCCCTCCGCGATGCGGAACAACTCCGTGTTTGATAGCCCAAGCCGCTTCGCCGGAGCGTCAAAGGGCCGCGGATCAAGCGACAGGTCTTCTTGCAGCTCACGGATGACCCGCACCTCAAACTCGGTGACCGGCTCCACCTTGTTCCAGTCCGCGTTGTCCGGCTCATACGTGAACGCCGCGCCCTCTTCCTTGAGCATGTCAAAGTTGACGCCGATCTTGAAGAAGCGGATGACGGGGAGCATCCGGTAATCGGCGGAGCCGTTGCGCCGCGCCATGCCGGCGACCGTCTCCTCCAAGCCCTCGGTTGGTGGGACGGCGAGGGTGAACCACAGGTTGAAGCGGTGCCCCTCCCGCGCATAGTTGTGCGAGACGCCCGAGTGCCGGTTGATTGCCAGGGCGGCCTTGTGCAGCCGCTCGGGGGGGAATGCCATGGCGACCAGCGAGGTCGTGTAGCCCAGGCGGCGGGTGTCGAAGATGGCGCTGATCTGGCGCACCACGTGCTTTCGCTTGAGGACGCCGATACGCCGGAGCGCGTCCTCCTCCGTCAGGCCCAGCTCCTGCGCGATGGCCCGGTACGGCTCGTCCACCAGGGGGAAGCGGCCCTGGATGATGTTCAGGGCCCTGCGGTCGTCATGGTCCAGGTCGACGTGGCTGGCGGGTCCAGGCGCAGAGCCGTTCCTGGACGGTTGTGGAGGCGGCACGAGCCGCGCCTCAGCGGACGGACGCTGCCGGGGCATGGGCACTCCTTTCGTACGCGCGGACCATGGCGAGCAGGATCTGGTCGGCGAGGTAGTCCATCTGACCCCAGAGGTGGGCCATGTCGCTGCCACGGAGCGGGCCATTCCGGGTGGCGTCACGAACCGCGTCAAAGAGCGAGGTGCGGAAGAAGCAGAACGCCTCCATCACCTGGCCGAGCGGCATAGCGGCTCGGCCAAGGTCAACGCCGTACTCCTCGCCGATGGCGCGGGCCTCCTCCACGAGGGCTGCGCGGCGGCGCCGCTGGGTCATGTACGCGATGCTCAAGTCAAGGAGCCGCCGGCCGAAGAGACGGAGACGGAGACGCCCCTCCGGGCTGAGGTGCGTCATCCACGCCTGCTCCTGAGGCGCGTGCTCCGAGTGAAGCTTGCGACGAATGCGCCGGAGGGCGTTCTCCTCCAGGGACGGGACGGCCGCTTGGGGTGCGTCGTGCTGCTGCATCAGGGCGGTGAGGTCGTCCCGCAGAAAACGGCGGTGGCCGCCGGCGGTGCGGAAGATGCGCACCCGGCCACTGTTCGCCCACTGGCGCAGCGTGGACTGGTTGACCGCCAGGAGCTCGCAGGCCTGCCCGAGGGGGAGCCACCGGCCTTTGGCCGCTTTCACAGGCACAGGTGCTTACGCCTCGCAAAAGTCTATGGAAATCTGCGGAATTCTGCTACCGCCGCCTTATCGCAACTACGGTAACACGCTTTGCTTCCGCCAGTCAACACACGCTCACCGACAACCAATGCCACCCGCGAAGGCCGTTCTGGTAACTCCCGCACGGTAGTATAGTTTGAGCGAGGCGAAAGATGCTTACTCGGGTCAGTGTCAACGGCTCCGGGACGAGCGACACCAAGAGCGCGATGCTGGCGCTCATCGGAAGAGAGGTCGGCGATGAGCGGGTCGTGGCCGCGATGGCCCGCGTTCCCCGCGAGCGCTTCCTGCCTCCGGGGTGGCGCCACCTCGCCTATGCGGACAACGCGCTCCCCACTCAGCGCAGGCAGACCGTCTCGCAGCCGCTCATCGTTGCGATGATGACGGCGGCAGTTGACCCGCATCCCGGCGACCGGGTGCTGGAGATCGGCACCGGCAGCGGCTACCAGGCCGCCGCGCTGGCGGAGCTGGTGCGCCAGGTGGTGACCGTGGAGCGGGTGCCCGAGCTGGCCTAGACCGCCGAGGCCGTCCTCGCGGAACTGGGCTACGCCGGCCGCGTTACGGTGCACATGGCGGAGGACGGGCTTGGCGGTCCCGCCGAGGCGCCCTTTGACGGCATCCTCGTGACAGCGAGCGCGCCCAAGGTCCCCGGGAGCCTGCTCCGCCAACTGGCCGACGGCGGCCGGCTCGTCATCCCCGTAGGCACCAGGTGGGACCAGGAACTGCTGGGAGTCACGAAGACGCGCGATGGGGTGACGATCGCACGGCTAGGCGGGTGCCGCGTTGTTCCGCTCCTCGGTCCGGACGGGTGAGTGAGCGAGCAGGACTAGCCTGAACCCCGATGCTATACTGTAAAGGACTTGGTAATGCGCCCTAAGGAGCGCCATGGCGCCGCCTGCCAAACGCACGAGCACCCTCTACGGCCGGGACGTCCTCTCCTTCGAGGATCTCGCGCCGGACGAGGTGCAGCACCTCCTCCGGCGGGCGCTGGCGCTGAAGGGCGGCAAGCCCAGCAGCCCTCTCGCCCGCAAAACGCTGGCGCTGCTCTTTGAGAAGCCGTCCCTACGGACCAGGGCGAGCTTTGACGTCGCCATGGAGCAGATTGGAGGACACGCCCTCTACTTGGGGCCGCAGGAGGTGGGGCTTGGCACGCGGGAGCCGGCCTCGGACGTGGGGAGGGTCCTCTCCCGCTACGTGGACGCCATCGCGTGCAGGACGTTCGCTCAGCGGACGCTGGAGGAACTGGCCCGGGCGGCCTCCGTGCCGGTCATCAACGCGCTGTCCGACCAGGAGCACCCCTGCCAAGCGCTGGCCGACATCCTGACGGTGCTTGAGGTCAAGGGACGGCTTGACCTCGTTACGGTGGCGTTTGTGGGCGATGGGAACAACTGCGCCGCCAGCCTGGCGCTGGCGATTGCCAGCGTGGGGGGCTGCTTCCGCATCGCCTCCCCCGGCGGGTACGGACTTCCCGGCGAGATTGTGCGGCGCGCCCAGGCGCTGGCGCGCAAGACGGGCGGCTCGGTGGAGGCGGCCGCGGACCCGCGGGCCGCGGTCCAGGGCGCGGACGTGGTGTATACGGACGTGTGGACCAGCATGGGCCGCGAGGCTGAGGCGGCGGCCCGTCGCGGCGCGTTCGCCGGCTACCAGGTCAACGCCAAGCTCTTGACGTACGCCAAGAAGGACGCGGTGGTCATGCACCCGATGCCGGCGCACTACGGGGAAGAGGTGCCGCCGGGGTTCCTGGAAGGCCCGCGCTCCATCGCTTACCAGCAGGCGGAGAACCGGCTGCACGCGCAAAAGGCGCTCCTGGAGGCCGTGCTGGCGCGGTAGGAGTGTCCCTACCGGTAACACGCGAGTCCCTCGGACAGGTCGCCAGCGTAGACACGCTCCAGCGGGATCGCGGAACGACGAAAGAGTGACATGAGCGCATCCCTCCCGGTCATCGCCATCGTGGGACGGCCCAACGTGGGCAAGTCCATGCTGTTCAACCGGCTGCTGGGTAGGCGGGCGGCCATCGTGAGCGAGGTGCCGGGCACCACCCGCGACCGGCTGGTGGGGCGCGCCGTCTGGGACGAGCGTGCCGTGCTGCTGATGGACACCGGCGGGCTTCAAACGGAGCACGACGAGGGGATCCCGGCGGACGTGCGCCGCCAGGTGGAGGTCGCGCTCCAGGAAGCCGACCTTACGCTGCTGGTGGTGGACGTTGCCGTGGGCCTGCACCCCTACGACTTCGACGCGGCAGACCTCGTGCGGCGGACGGGCAAGCCGGTCATGCTCGCCGCGAACAAGGCGGAGGGCAAGATGGAACTCGCCACCGCGGAGTTCTACCGGCTTGGCCTGGGCGAACCGCTTGCGGTGAGCGCGCTCCACAACCGCGGCATTGAGGACCTGAAGGAACAGGTGCTGGGGCTGTTCCCGCCCGTGCCCGCGGCGCCACAGGCGGAGCCGGTGCTTCGGCTGGCGCTGATGGGCCGCCCCAACGTGGGCAAGTCCAGCCTGCTGAACGCCATCGTTGGCCAGGAGCGCGCCATTGTGCACGAGGAGCCTGGCACGACGCGAGACGTGGTTGAGGTGCCGGCGTTCTACGAGGGCCAGGCCATCACGCTGCTGGACACCGCAGGGGTGCGGCGCAGGGGCCGCATCCAGCCGGGGATTGAGAAGTACAGCCTGCTCAGGGTGCTCCAGGCGGTAGAGCAGTGCAACGTGGGGCTGCTCGTGTTGGACGCGGCTGAGCTGGTCACGGCCCAGGACGCCCACGTGGCGGGCATTCTGGCCAACGCGCACCGGGGGATCGTCGTCGTGGTCAACAAGTGGGACCTGGCGCCCGCGCTCGGCCTGACCACCACAGGAGTACAGGAGGCGCTCCGCCGGCGGCTGGGCTGGGCGTCGTACGTGCCGGTCTGCTTCACGTCAGCGCCAACGGGGCAGGGGGTCAAAGACGCTCTGGGAACCGCGTGGCGGGTGTTCCAGGAACGAAGGAAGCAAGTGCCTCAGGAGAAACTTGACGCGGTGCTGAAAGAGGCGATTGAGCGCCACCCGCCCAGCCAGCACCCGGCCCACACGATGAGGATGAAGAAGCTGGCCCAGGTGCAGATTGAACCCCCAACGTTCGTGTGCCACGTCAACCTGCCGCAACAGGTGCACTTCTCGTACCGGCGATTCCTGGAAAACGAGTTGCGCCGCGCGTTTGGGTTTGAGGGGACGCCCATCCGCCTGGTCTTTACGAAGGGGCCCGAGGCACGAGGACGCCGGGCCAAGGGGTAGCCACGCCTTGACACACCAATGCGCGGTTGCTATGCTCCAAATTAGCAATTACCCCTTCTGACTGCCAACTACGCTATCGTGCACACTACACGGAGGGAGACTATGCCTCGGACGCTTGTGCCCATCGCTGACCGGATCCTGCTGAAGCCACTCAAGGAGAAGCACCAGACCTCAAGCGGCCTGCTCCTGCCGGAGACGGCGCCTGAAAAAGCGCTCCTGGAAGGGGAGGTGGTCGCCGTAGGCCCGGGCAGGCTGACCAGTGAGGGCGTGCGCGTCCCCATGAGCCTCAAGCCGGGGGACCACGTGCTCTACGCCGACGTGGCCTCCATGCCGATCACCGAGAACGGCATAGACTACTTGCTGCTCGGCGAGCCTTCCATCATAGCGAAGGTCGCCGGCGCGGCTGCCAAGAGGTGAGGTGATGCCCAAACAAATCCTGTACGGCGAAGAAGCGCGGGAGAAGCTCCGCATCGGATTGGACGCGCTGGTTAACACGGTACGGACAACGCTTGGGCCGCGCGGCAGGAACGTGGCGCTGGACCGGAAATCGGGCCCGCCCAAGGTGATGAGCGACGGCATCACCATCGCCAAGGAGATTGAGCTGGAAGACACCTTTGAGGACATGGGCGCGCGTCTCATTCGCGACGCGGCCAAGAAAACCAACGACACTGCGGGCGACGGGACGACCACCTCCTTGGTGCTAGCCCAGGCGCTCGTCCACGGCGGGTTCAAGAACATCGCCGCAGGCGCCGATCCCATGGTGCTCAAACGCGGCATTGAGCGGGGCGCCGCCGCCGTTTACGAACAGATCAAACACGTCGCCAAGCCGGTAAGCGGCAAGGCGGACATCGCCAAGATCGCATCCCTCTCGGCCCACGAGTCCGAGCTCGGCGAACGGATCGCCGAGGCGATGGAGAAGCTGGGCAAGGAATGCGTGATTGACGTGGAAGAGGGGAAGGGGCTGGGGCTTGAAGTTGATTACGCGGAAGGCCTCCAGTACGACCGGGGGTACGTCAGCCCCTACTTCGTCACCGATACGGAGCGCGGCAGGGCTGAGGTGAACGACCCGTACATCCTCATTACCGACCTGAAGCTGAAGGCGACCAGCGACATCCTCCCCGTGCTGGAAAAAATCATGCCGGTTACCAAGAACCTGGTCATCATCGCGGACGAGGTGGAGGGCGAGGCGCTGGCGATGCTCGTGGTGAACAAGCTGCGCGGGACGCTGAACTGCCTGGCCGTCAAGGCGCCCGGCTTTGGAGACCGGCGGAAGGCGACCCTGGAAGACCTCGCTATCATGACCGGCGGCACAGTCATCAGCGAACAGGAAGGGCGAAAACTCGCCGAACTGACGGTCCAGGACCTGGGACGCGCGCGGAAGGTGACGGCGGAGAAGGAAAACACCACTATCATCGAGGGCATGGGGGCGCCGAAGGCGATCAAGGCGCGTATGGACCAGCTCAGGATGCAGGCTGAGAAAACCACGTCCGAGTGGGACAAGGAGAAGTTCCTAGAACGGCTTGCCAAGATGGGGGGCGGGGTGGCCATCTTCAAGGTGGGCGGCCCAACCGAGGTGGAGATGAAGGAACGCAAGGCTCGCGCTGAGGACGCGCTGGCGGCCACACGCGCCGCCGTTGCCGAGGGAATTATCCCCGGAGGCGGTGTTGTGCTGGTGCGCGCTCAAGGCCGGCTGGACAAGCTCGCCAGCGAGCTGACCGGCGACGAGCGGACCGGCGTGCTCATCCTCAAGACGGCGCTTGAGGCCCCCATCCGCACCATCGCGGAAAACGCGGGCCAATCAGGAAACGTGGTCCTTGCAGAGATCCACAAGCACACCGGCGACTACGCCTTCAACGCGGAGACGATGCAGTTCGGCCACATGCTGGAGCAGGGGATTATTGACCCCGCCAAGGTCACACGAACGGCCCTGGAGAATGCGGTGAGCGTAGCGGGCATGGTCTTGACCGCGGAGGCGCTGGTGGCCGACGCGCCCATCTCTGATGCGGAGCTCCTGTCGGCGCTGGCGTACGCACAGAAGGCCCAAGAGCGCTTCCAGCACGAGCACCCCCGCACACCGCATAGCCACGCGCCCGCATAGTCACACAGGCGGCTGAGGGCGCCCTAGAAGAAGAAAGAAGAGAGGAGGCGTCCCGATTCATCGGGACGCCTCCTCCGTTCTTCCCGCCCGCTCCTCAGCCAGCGTTTTTCGCCGGGGTGGCGGGTCTCGCCACGAAAACAAGCGTGGCCCAGTCGTCGTCCTGGAACTCCTCGGCAAGGACAAGCCCAGCCGCTTCCAGGGCAGGGACCGTCTTGTCGCGGTACTGCGCCAGCAGTCCCGACCCGATGAACGTCCCGCCAACGCCCAGTGCACCAGGAAAGTGCGGCGCCAAGGCGATAAGGGCTGTGGCCGAGATGTTGGCCACCACCAGGTCAAACGCCCCCAGGTGTGGCTGTGGCAGCGTGCCCTTGCGCACCCGGATCGAGCGCGCCACCGCGTTCGCGCGGGCGTTTCGCCGCGTTGCCTGGACTGCCTGCAGGTCCGTGTCCAGCGCTTCAACGTGCGCCGCCCCCAGCTTGGCTGCGACGATGCTCAGGATGCCGGAGCCGCAGCCAACGTCCAGCACACGCATGCCGGGCCGCACGTACTGCCCAAGCGCCAGGATGCACCGCCTGGTCGTTGGATGGTGGCCCGTGCCGAATGCCAGACCAGGGTCTAGCCGGACGAGGACGTCGTCCGTCCGCACCGTGGGGTCCAGCCAGGGCGGCGCGAGCACAATCCTCCCCAAGCGGAGCACCGGGAAGTGCGCCTTCCAGCTCTCCTCCCACTCCCCCGAGTGGAGCACTTTGGACTCAAACGGCGGCAACGGGCGGATCATGGAAAGGAGCTGAACGCCCGCCTCCAGGCGGGCCTTGCGCCAGGAGGCTCGCCGATTGTTGGGGAAGTAGGCGGTGACGGTGACCGGCGCGGAGGGAGGCGGCGTTTCACCCTCGTCAGGGTTGTATCCGCCGGCGGTCTCAAGGACAACGCTTCCGGTGGCGTAGCGGCGCACCAGCTCTACAAGCGGTTCAACAAACTCGGGAGGGACGGTTGCGCGTACCTGGACCCAGTCCACGTCGAGTGCCCTCCCTCAAACATTGCGCAAAGCTTGCGCGGCCAGCCGTATCCCTGAAGCCTCTAACGGGCTTGCTCTGGCCCGAGGAGCTTGTGCAGCTCCTCCAAAAGCTTCTTGGCCCTGCCGTCCAGGTGCTTCGGCGTCAGCACTCTGACCAGAATGAGCAGGTCGCCACGGTGCTTGTTGGTGAGGTCGCCGACGCCCTTGCCCCGGACGCGCAGCACGCTGCCGGTCTGGGTCCCCGCCGGCACCTTAACCTCCTCCGTCCCGCCTTCCAGCAAGGGGATGGGGATGGTGTCGCCCAGCGCGGCCTGGGGGAAGCTGAGGGCGAGCTCATAAATAAGGTGGGCGCCTTCCCGTCTAAAGAGCGGGTGCGGCTTGACGGCCACGGTGAGGTACAGCCCGCCCGGAGGCCCGCCAACGTCCCCGGCCTCGCCCTCACCGGTGAGGCGGAGCTGCGTGCCATCCTCCACGCCCGCGGGGATCTGCACCTCGAGCTTTCGGTTACGGCGCTGGCGGCCGCTGCCGCGGCACTCGGAGCAAGGGGTCTGGACCGCCTGCCCTTCCCCTCTGCAAGTGGGGCAAGGGACAATTTGGACAAACTGGCCGAAGAGGTTGGACTGCGTACGGCGGAGCTGCCCGTTCCCACGACAGGTGGTGCACCTGCCCACGCTGGTACCCGGCTCCGCCCGGCTGCCCTTGCAGCGGCCGCACAGCTCGCTTCGGACGACCTCCAGCTCTTTCTCCACGCCGAAGGCAGCCTCTACGAAGGTGAGGGCGATAGCCACGTGGAGATCGGCGCCGCGACGAGGGCCGCGCTCCGCGCCCATAGTAACGCCGCCGAAAAAGGCGTCAAACAGGTCGCCCAAGCCACCGGAGGAGTCAAAGCCCTCAAAGCCCCGGCGCTCCGCCTCACCGACCGCTACGTGCCCGTAACGGTCGTACATCCGGCGCTTCTGCGGGTCGTTCAGGGTCTCGTACGCCTCGTTGACCTGCTTGAACTGCTGCTCTGCCTCGGGGCTCTTGTTCCGGTCAGGGTGCCACTCCAGGGCAAGCTTCCGGTACGCCCGCCGGATTTCGTCCTCGCCAGCGTTCCTGGGTACCCCAAGCAGCTCGTAGTAGTCGCGTTCGCGCATTCGCTCTTCCGCCGCATACGCCCAAGTGAAGCCGCCAGGGCATAAACGAGCGAGTCTAGTATACAATCTCCAGCTTCTCCTTACGGAGGCCCCAACGATGCCCCTTCGAGACGGGTTGCCTCCGTACCCCTCAGCAAACCTGGCTCGGTACCACCGCGGCGTCGCTCCTTCCGAAAGGTATTGCGGAGCATTTGAGTGGAAGTGTATAGTGAGGCAGCCTAGCGTGGCTGAAGGAGGGCAGCATGAAGTTTTTCTCGTTTGACGAACTGACCTACCCAGGCGTCCCTGAGATCGGGCCCGAGATCCGGTTCACCAACCGGTTCTGTGATCCGAAGCTGGCCCATCAGACCTACCACGAGCATATTGAGGAGTGGGCCGCCTGCGAAGACCTCGGCTTTGACGGCGCGTTTGTTAACGAGCACCACTTCACGGCGTTCAACACCCAGCCGGCGTGCAACATCATGGCCACCGCCATCATCATGAAGACCAAGAAGATGAAGGTGGGCGTCATTGGGAACGTCATCCCGTTACGCCATCCGATTCGGACCGCCGAGGAGTTCGCCATGATGGACGTGCTCTCAGGCGGCCGGTTTGTCGCGGGCATTGTGCGGGGCCTCCCGCAGGAGTACGTGTCGTACAACGTGGACCCCTTCACCAGCCGCGAACGGCTTAAGGAGGGGTACGACATCATCTTTCGCGCCCTCACCCAAGAGGTCTTTGACTACGACGGGAAGTTCTGGAAGATGACGGGCGTCTCCATCTGGCCCAAGCCCATGCAGAACCCCGTCCCGTTCTGGATGCCCGCCGGCTCGCTGGAGACGATCGAGTTTGCGGCGGAACGCCACATCGTGAGCGCGCAAGTCTTCTTCTCGCCCCAATTCTTTAAGAGCTGCTTTGACAAGTACCGCGAGGTAGCCCGGACGAAGTACGAGTGGGAAGCCCCGCCCAGCGCCTTTGTGGGGACGCGGTTTATCCATGTGGCGGAGAGCAACAAGCAGGCTTGCGAAGAGGGGGAGGCAGCCCTGGACTACATGTTCAAGGGCGCCGGCCTTGCGCGCCCCGTGAACAACCCCGCCCCCGTACCGGGCCTCCAGACCGACCGCTCCTTTGAGTTCCGGGGCAGGGACAACGAGGTGTTCCCCGCCCCCGGCGTCCCGTTTGAGCAGCTGCGCGAGAAAGGCTGGATCGTCTGCGGGGACCCCGATTACGTGGAACAGTGGCTCCGCAAAGAGATGGAGCTCGTGAAGTATGGGAACTTCATGGGCATGTTCCGGCCGGGCAACCTGGCGCATGAAAAGGTCATGAAGTCCAAACAGCTCTTTGCCAAGTACGTCATGCCGAAGCTCAGGAACGTCAACCCTGACCCAGCGGGCGTGGGGCCGGTCGTTCCGTGCCTACCAAGGGAGAAGGTGAAGGCCTAAGGAGCGCCACCACAACACGGGGTGTTGGGCGGCCTCAAAGAGGAGGGAGCCGGATGAGCCTTCCGCTCTATAGCAACTCAAACTACAAGCTGGCGCGGGAAGCCTCGGAGACCGTCAGCGAGTTCGTGCGGCGCGAGAACGGGAGGGTTGTTGCGGGCTGGGAGATGGCGGTGCCAGCACGCGGGCCGGACGGGTTCCCTTACGCCATCATCTTCTCCGGTCCCACGAACGAGGAGCGAGGCAGCGCGATTCGATTGCGCATGGCGGCGAAGCGGGGGGTGCTTCCGGACAGCGCTGAGGTCGTTCTCGAAGCGATGAGCAAGGAGAAGCCCCAGCCGCAGGTCGCGTTTCACGCACGGTATGGGGATTTCGCGGCTATACCGGACCAGCATGCTAAGGACGCCGCGCTCTCAGTCCAGAAACGGGCGGAGGCGGGCGAGCACTACCGTATCCGCCTGAGCGTGAGCGTGCCGGAGGGGTCGCCGGAGCCAGACCCCGCCGCCGACGAGTCCTACTTTGAAATCGAGGTATTCAAGCACTGGCGGAACATCGGCGCCTAGTCCGCCGGCGCCCAAGTCAACGGCATAGGAGGGGGCTGTGGCCAACGAACACGGGTACGCGGGCTATGGAGCGCAGTACAGCCGCGCCACCGCCCAGGTCGCGGGGCTGGCAGTCCCGTACCTGAAGGGCGGCTATGGCGACCCGCTTCTGTACCTTCACGGACTTGGCGGCTGGGGCCAATGGGAACGCCATATCTACGCGCTGGCGGTCACCAACACGGTCTACGCCCCCCAGCTGCCGGGCTGGCGCGACGGAGAGCTCCCGGAAGGGATCAACGCCGTCAAAGACTACGCACGGGTGATGGCCCAGTTCCTGGACACTGTTGGAGTGCCGCGCTGCGTGGTGGTCGGCCATTCTCTTGGAGGCTGGGTTGCGCTGCACCTCGCGGAGGACTACGCGGACAAAGTCTCCAAGCTCGTCCTGGTCGACTGCATGGGCATTGACGTGCCGGAAGCTCCCACGGCCGATCTGGCCACCATGGACGAGGACGCGTTTGCGAAGGCGGCGTTCATCAGCACAGGAGAGGTGCTGATCACCGGCGATTTTGGCACGCTTTTTGAGAACGTCCGAACCGGCCCCGAGTTTGAGAAGCACTGGAAGGGGCGCGAAGTTGCGTTGAAGCTGCTCAAGGGCCGCACCGCCGACCCCGCCTTGACCAAAGGCCTGCGGAACATCAAGGCCCAGACGTTGATCGTTTGGGGCGCGGACGACACCCTGGTCCCGCAGCAGCACGCCCGCGTCCTCGCGTCCGCCATCCCCGGCGCCAAGCTGGCCGTCATCAAACGCGCGGGCCACATGCCCATGCGGTACAAGCCAGAGACCTTCAACCGCGTGGTGCACGACTTCCTCCTCGGGCAAGAGAGCGTCATTGAAGACCCTGAAGAGGACCTGATCGTCAAGCAGTAAGGCCCTTGGGGCTGGATGGGGAGGGTTGAGCGGGGCCTTGCGCTGACGGCGGAGGCTGTGCGCTCGCTTTTCCGATGACGACCAGCGCCGGGCGCAGCACCAGACTCTGGAGCTCGTATCCCTGCTGAAGCAGGTGGAGGACCTTCCCTGGCTCGCCCGCCGTCTCTTGCACCGCCTGGTGCCTCTTGGGGTCAAACGACTGGCCTTCCGCCTCTATCTGGCGTACGCCAAGCGCGTCCAGAATGACCGGAGCTTTGCGGTACGTCAGCCAGAGGCCATCCACCCAGGTGAACCCCTTGAGCGGCTCCGCGACCTGGAGAAGGGCGCGTTCCAGGTCGTCCAGGACAGGCAGAAAGCTGACGACCACGGCCGCGACGGCGACGGTCTGCGTCTCCTTCTGCTCGGCCTCAAAGCGCTTCCGAGGGTTGGACAGGTCCGCCTCGGAGCGCTGCCAGTTGGCCAGCAGGCGGTCCGCCCTGCCCTTGAGCTCCCGGAACTCTTGCTGAAGCGTCTCGGCAGCCGTGTCGGGACCTGGCGAGGTTCCAGCGGAGCCTTGCTCCTGTCGCGTGGGGCGCTCCGCCATCAGCTCAACGAAGAGCGGCCGTACACGCCTTCCTGCATCTCCCCCAGGACGTGGGAGAAGAACTGGACGCCGGCGACTGCGCGCTCATAGGAAAGGCGTGTGGGCCCTGTGATGCAGAGGGTGCGGAGGGCCTCGCCCGGCAGGCCGTAGCGGCCCACGACCAGGCTGAATGACTTCAGGTCCTCGTGCTCGTTTCCAGAGCCGATGATGACACGGGGCGCCGCACTGGTGGGCGCCTGCGCAGCAACCATCGCGGGAATGCGCTCCGACTCCAGCAAGCCCGCAGCCTGTGCGGGGCGCTGCCGGTCCGCAAACTCCGGCTGGCCGAGCAGGTAATGGAACCCCTCCAGGTGGCCTTCTTCCAGTGCGGCCTCCTCCTGGCGCATCATGCCCATCACCTGCTCCACCACTCCAAGCTCCAGGGGAGACAGGCCTGCCGTCCTCGTTTCCATCTCTCGCCAGGTGAGGCCGAGAAACAGGTGAGTGAGCGTGTTCGCCACGCGCTGAAGCTGCTCCTGGGTGAGGGAGTCGCGCAGCGGCACCATCTCCTTGCGGAGTCTGGTCTGCTGCAGCACGACGACGAGCAGCGCCATGAGCTCCTCAAAGGAGACGGGGCCCAGATGGCGCAGGCGCGGCTGTCTGGTCCGTGGAAACGTGATGACCGCGGCGTTCTGCATGATCCCGGCCAAGAGGCTCGAGGAGAGCTGTACCCAGACGTCCAGGTCGCGTTCCGCGGTGCGCAGCCGCTCCTGCAGCTTGAGCTTCAGCACCGCCGGGACCTCGCTGGGGCTTGCCAGAAACTCAACGTAGTACCGGTTCCCATTATCCGAGGGCATGCCCCCCCGCGGAGACGTGCGGCCGCACGATATAGCTCATCTCTTCCGGTTCGGCCATGTCGTTGCGGACGGTGGCGGGGCTTACGCCGTCCGCGTAGCGGCGCGCCCCTGCTTCGGAGCTGACCGAAACCGCCGTGGCGACGTACTCTCCGACAAGGATGCGAAGGATATCACGCTTCTCAGCCGGCAGGCTTTCGCGGGTCACCATCCTGCGCGTTCCTCCTATGCCTCAGCAGCTTCTCCTCACTCTAGCCAGGCGTCACAGCGGTGTCAAAGCGATGACCAGCTTGTCTTACCACAGGCTTGCCCGCACCAGTGCCGCTCTTGTGATTGTCTGCCGCACTCTTAAGAGTGCGGCACGCACAAGTCGTGGGCACCCATTCAACACAAAGCGCCCCGACTTTGGTCGGGACGCTTTGTGCTGCTATTGTTCTAGGTTGCGAGGACTACGCCTTCTTAGGCTTCCTACACATGACGACGCCGCCCAACGCGAAGACCGCCGCCATGATGGCGATGATGAGGGCGACGACCCCGAGGGCGCTAGAGCCCTCGGCGCCTTGTGGACCCACGAGTCCAGGCGCACCAGGCGCACCAGGCGCACCAGGCGCACCAGCCGGCCCCTGTGTGCCGGTAGCGCCTGCGGACCCTTGGAGGCCCGTAGGACCGGCAGGGCCTTTGGTGCCAGCGCCAGCCCCGGCCAACTCATAGGCCGTGGTAGCGCTGCGGCCGACAGCGTCTGTGGCCCTTATCGTGTACTTCCCCGCTGCCGACTGAGGCAGGATCGCAAGGGTCTTGAATGTGCCGTCGCCCGCGACCGTGACCACGGTGGCCACGCCCGCCGCCAGCCCTTGCGAGGTGATGGTAACCGCGCTGCCCGGCCCAAAGCCGGTGCCGGAAACCCACGTGGCGCCCGCGCCGGACGCCGGCGTCAACGTGACCGCCGCCGGAGCCGCCGGCGCTGAGAGCGCAGTCAGGTTGAGCGCAGTGACGTCAAACTGCGCGAAGGCCGCTGTCTGAGTCGCGACCGCGGTGCCTACACGGAACGTCACCGTTTTGCCCGTGTACGCGCCGGCAGTGGTCTCGTTAACCGTAAGCACATAGTTTCCAATGGTGTCGGTCGTTGCAGAGGCGATGTCCTGGCCGTCAATAACAGCCGTGACGGAGCCCGCTGAAACAAGCTGGCCGTCTATCTGTGCAGTCCCGTAGATCCGGTGAGGAGCGGGCGCTGCCTGCGCAAACATTACGGCCGGCACCAACGCCAAGGAGAGGGCCAGCACACCGGCTAGCAGGATCCTTAGCTTTGTCATGCCACCTCCTTGAACTTATGGGCACTCATGTTTTGGGGAGCAGGGGGCCCCCGTCCGGCGGCCCCCTGCCCTCTGTGCTGGTTAGCGCCAGCCGAAGATGTTGATTCCCGAACGCAATGTCTGCGTGAACGTGTTGGTGCTCAACGTGCCGGCTGCGCTGGTGACGATCACCGCCGCGTCGCCGATCGTGTAGACCGTGAGGTCGTTGACGCCTGCGGGGGCGTTCGGCATGAAGAGCGCCCAGGCACCAGTTGTGTTGTTGAAATTCCAGGCGGAGACCAGGGTGCCCGCAGTGATAAGCGCAGTAAGCTGGGTCTCAACCGTAGTCGTGGCTCCCGATATCACTACCGACGCCGTGCGGGACGCACCCGCCACTGAGGCGGTCACGAGCTGCGTGCCCGTGAGGCCCGGTACGAGGACGTTAACCGTGAAGCCACCGGTGGAGTTGCTAATGGTCGCCGTAGCCGGCAGCACACTTGCGCCACCAATGGTCAGCACAGTCAGTGCAGAGCTTGGCACAAAGCCTGTGCCCGTAATGGTGAGGCTGGAACCAGCGGTGGCCGTCGCTGCGCTCAAGGCGATAGAGGCCGGGAGCACCGTGGTGTACACAGGCAGGGCCGTGTTGCCAAGGGTCGCGCCGTCGCCCGCTGCCCAGATGAGGGTCGCGCCTACGGCTGTAATGCTGGCCGTCGTGGGTACGTTGATGTTGGCCGCAAACGCGCCGCTGGAGGATGCCACTATGGTGGATGTGCTGACCACGGTGCCAGCCACGGTGCCGACAACCGTAACGCTAGAGGCGGGGACCCAGCCGGAGCCAGTAACCGTAACTGCCTGGCCCAAGACTGCTGAGGCCGGGGAAGCAGCAATGGTCGGCTGCGTGACCGTAAACTCCCCGGCGCCGGCGAGCCCAGCCTGGTCGGTCAGGGTGATAGCCCCTAGACCGAGCGCTGCTGCCGCGGGAACCGTTCCCGACAGCGAAGGCAGGTTGCCGGCCGAGTCAGTGGCCGCGCTTTGGCCTGCGGTAGTGAAACCGACACCGTTGAGGTTGAAGGTGCCGTTGGCCCCGCTCACGGCCGCGTTGACGCCAAGGGGGTCAACTTCGTTGCTCGCCGTGAAACCGGCGCCGGTAACGTAGAGGACCGTGCCCCTCGGCCCGCTGGTCGGGGTGGCTGTGAGAGGCCGTGCCGTGACCGTGAATGTGCCATAGCCAAGAGTGGCGACGGTGTCCACTCCCGTGATGCTCACGGTAATCGTGACGCTCGTCCCAGGGACCGCGGCGGCCCCGATCAGCTTTGTGCCGGTCACAATGCCGTTGCCGTCCGTAAACAACATGGTCGTAGAACCGAGAAGGGTCGGCGTCGTCGAGATGGCGTTCGCCGCGGCCGCGGCATCGTTGGCCGGGTAGCCCGTGGCGGTAAAGCTGACGAGCGTGCCCGGCGGTCCGCTGGACGGGGTGACCGTGACCACCCGCCCGATCGCGGTAATAGAGGCGGTTGCGACGCCAAGGCTTGCGTTTGCGCCCCCGCCGTCGCCAACCGTGATGATGGTGGCGCCTGCGGTCACGTTACCCGGCACCAATATCGTGATCAAAAAGTCGTCTGTCCCGCCGTCGGTGTCGAGGTCAGACAACTCGAGGCCTGCGCCCATGACTGTGATGATGTTCGCGGAGGCGATGACCGCGCCACCCACCAAGATGTCGGCGGGCAGCACGTCGTTGGTCGCGCCGGCTGTCGTCGTGAAGTTCCTTCCGGTTAGCACAACCGCACCAGCCGCTTGCCCCGTAGCAGGCGAAATCGTCAGGCTCGGTAGCACCGCGAAGGCGGCGCCCGTAGTAGCGAGGCCAGCGCCGTCTGTCGCGACGATTGCTGCGGAGGCCACGCCGTAACCGGCCACAGAGAAGCTGCCGTCAGCAGCAACCGTGGCGCTCCCCGAACCACCACCGGTGAGGGTCACCGTGGTAGCAGGCGTAAAGCCCTGGCCAAGGACCGTCACCGCGGTGAGATACGGACCCGCGGCGACCGCGAAGGTCACTGAACGGGCCATGGTGTTGACGGCCGCAGCTCCGGTGAGTGTAGCCTCACCGGTTGCTCCTGCGTTGCCCGCGGAGACTGTTGCAGCAACGCCAGACGCGGCGCTGGTGGTAATCGGGTTCTTAATGCCAGCCGCGACGCTGAAGGTTACGATAACGGCTCCAGCAGTCATGTTGGTGAAAGTGGTTCCAGCAGGAATCGTTGAGGGGATCCTAACCACAACCGTCCCCGCCGTCGGGTCCACCGTCGGCGCCAGGTTCAACGGGGCTTGAGCGATCGTGTTACCGCCGCCACCGACGGTGACGTTGGTCGCCGCGATACTCGCGGGGAGTTGCGTCCCTACGGGGAACTTAATCGTGATGTCATCCACTCCGGCGTCCATCTGGGTGGTTACGGTGATGCTCACGATGTATTGCGCCGCCGTGTTCGCCGTCAGCGGCGAAATAGTGAAGGACACAGCGGTAACGGCTTCTGCCGTTCGCGTGCGAATGCCCAAGGGCGCCAGTACACTCACTACAAGAGCGAGGGCCAGCACCCAGGAGATTGACCGAAGAGCCCGCTTAGCCATCTAGCCTCCTTTCCCATTCATCAGGGATTCTTCCTTGACCTGTGAACTTGGTCTGCCTGCGCCCCGCCCAGCGGTTGGCGTTGCCGCCGTTCCCGCCGCCGGAGAGCCGTTCACCCACAGGGTGTGTCTGGTTCGGGCGCTGTCCACCTCCCCACCCCACGTTCGTGTCATGCGACACCCCCTTCCGTATTGAGCCGGGCGCTCTGTTTGCGTCCGTGCATCCGTCTCGTCCCGACCCCGTCGGGACAATCCACCACAAGCTAACAACGCCTCACGTCCCCAAAAGGTTCCAATCCCTCGCAGGGAGGCGGTCGTCCCTTGGCTGGGAACCCTGCCGCCCGGGACCCTTGGACACATGGAAAGGGGCAAAGGCCATTCCTTTGCCCCCCTCTTGGCTAAGACGAAATCCTAAACTAAGTTCAAAACTCTGTCAAGAGCGGGGGGCGTGATAACCCTGCCAATTTCACTGATTTCCGGGGGTTTTCGCGGGAACGAGGGTGTCGAGTCTGTCATTTCGAGGGAACCTCAGCGACCGATGCCGGCCTTGAGCGAGGTGAAGGGAATCTCCGCTCGTTCCCTTGCCGCCACAGAGCTGGGGAGATTCCTCGTCCCGACGTATGGGGACTCAGAAGGACAACGCGTGCCGCTCGTGCTTGACACCCGTTTTTCTCGGATGGTAGGATGCGTGGAGTTGTTGCCTTGGATACGGAAACGCTTGGAAAGGGAGTAGTACCCGGCAGCCTTCGCCCACAGAGAGCCGGTGGGGGGTCCTCCACAAGACCAGTGAAGGGCCGAGGGTGCGAACCGGCAGCGGAGGACGGGGAACTCGCCCTGGAGCGGTAAGAGCGAACCGGGTGGTGACCCGCAGTAGCCCTTGACGGTGGCGCCGTTATCGCCAAGAGCGCTTCTTCCGGACTGGTTCGGAAGGGGAACAGGGGTGGTATCGCGGGTAAAGTCCCGTCCTTCCTGGAAGGATGGGACTTTTTTCATGGTGCGCGTGCATGCCGCCAACAAGGGCGCCGCCAACAACCAGGAATCCCGGCCCGGACCGGTCGTAGAGGCTGGAGGAGCGACCCGATGAAGATGAACGGTTCCCAGATGATGTGCGAGGCGTTGCTCCGCGAAGGGGTGGACGTGGTCTTTGGCATCCCCGGCGGAGCGATCCTTCCGCTGTACCAGACGCTGCCGGAGTTCCCGAAGCTACGCCACATCCTGGTCCGCCACGAGCAGGGTGCGACGCACGCCGCGGACGGTTACGCCCGCGCCACGGGGCGCGTGGGCGTTGCGTGGGCCACGTCCGGCCCCGGCGCCACCAACATGCTGAGCGGGATCGCGTGCGCGCAGACCGACTCGGTGCCCATCGTGTGCATCACGGGGCAGGTCTCGCGCGCGGCCATCGGCAGCGACGCGTTCCAGGAGACGGACGTGATGGGCGTCTCCATGCCGGTGGTCAAGCACAGCTACCTGATCATGCACGCGTCCCAGGTGGCTCAAGTGGTGCGGGAGGCGTTCTACCTGGCGCGGACGGGCCGGCCTGGCCCCGTGCTGATCGACTTCCCGAAGGACGTGCAGACGGAGAGCGCGGAGTTCGTCTGGCCGCAGGACAAGGCGAGCTTTGACGCGGGCTACCATCCGACCCTGGAAGCGAACCCTGCGGACCTGCGCCGCGCGGCGCAGCTCATCGCGCAGGCGCAGCGGCCCGTCATCCTCTCCGGCCACGGCGTCATCCTGGCGAACGCGTACCAAGAGATGAGGGAGCTTGCGGAAAAGGCGCAGGTCCCCATCATCACGACGCTGCTCGGCGTGGGGAGCATCCCCAGCGACCACCCGCTCAACCTGGGGATGCCGGGGATGCACGGTGTGGCGTGGTCCAGCATGGCGATCAACGACGCGGACCTGCTGGTGGCGGTGGG
This sequence comes from Dehalococcoidia bacterium, assembly GCA_009693055.1. GTDB lineage: Bacteria > Chloroflexota > Dehalococcoidia > Lucifugimonadales > SHYT01 > SHYA01. The sequence goes on from SHYA01000007.1 coordinate 81,028, forward strand.
CATGCGCTTTGACGACCGGGTCACGGGGCGGCTGAGCGCGTTCGCCCCGCGCGCCAAGGTGGTGCATATTGAGATAGACCCCGCGGAGATCGGCAAGAACGTGCGGCCCACGGTGGGCATCGTGGGCGACGCGAAGCGCGTGCTCCAGCAGCTCTTGCCGCTGGTGACTCCGGCCACCCACACCGACTGGCTGGCGCACATTGAGGAACTGAAGCGACGGCACCCGCTGTATATCCCGGACGACGGCGAGACGCTGTACCCCCAGCAGATCATCAAGGTGCTGGACCGGGTGACCGACGGGCGCGCCATCATCGTCACGGGCGTTGGGCAGCACCAGATGTGGGCGGCGCAGCTCTACCACTTCCGCGAGCTGGGCCAGTTCATCTCCTCCGGCGGACAGGGGACGATGGGGTACGAGGTGCCCGCCGCCATGGGCGCCGCGGTAGGGCGGCCGGACCGCGTCGTGTGGTCGCTAGCAGGCGACGGCGGATTCCAGATGACGATGTACGAGCTGGCCACCCTGGTGGAGAACAACATCCCAGTGAAGTTCGCCATCTTCAACAACAACAGCCTTGGGATGGTCCGCCAGTGGCAGGACATCTTCTACAAAAGCTCGCACGTCGCCACGATCTACAAGCGGAACCCGGACTTTGTGAAGCTCGCCGAGGCCTTCGGGATGCCGGGCATTCGGGTCAGCAAGCCGCAGGGCATTGAGGCGGCGATTCAGGAAGCCAACGCGCACCCAGGGCCGGTGCTGGTGGACTTTGTCACCGACCAGGCGGAGAACATTTACCCCATGATCCCGGCCGGCCAATCGCTGGCGGAGCTGATGGAAGACCCCCGGCTCAAGAAGGCGCCGGTGGCCGGAAAGGCGCGCCGGTGAGCCAGGACGGCGTCCACACCATCGTCGCGCTCCTGCGGGACCAGCCCGGCGTGCTCAACCGCGTGGCGAGCATCATCCGGCGCCGCGGGTTCAACATCGCGAGCCTCTCGGTGGGGCAATGCGAGACCGAAGGCCTCTCCCGTGTGACGTTCGTGGTTAAGGGGAGCGACGAGGTGGCGTACCAGGCGACCACGCAGCTCCGCAAGTTGATTGATGTGGTTCGGGTTGCCGACATCAGCGCCGAGCGGATGGTGGCGAGGGAGATGGCGCTCGTCAAGGTGCGCGCCACACCGGAGACGCGCAGCGAAATCATCCAGGTAGCGGACATCTTCCGCGCGGCCGTCGTGGACGTCTCTCCCGACTCGGTGGTCATCGAGGTGACCGGCGACGAAGAGAAAGTGGACTCGCTCATCACGCTGCTGCGTCCCTTCGGCGTGTGCGAGGTGATGCGCAGCGGCCGGCTGGCAATGGTGCGCGGCATGGTGGAGCAAGGCGACTCCACGTCCGTGGTGCGGCAGCCGGTGTGGACCACCACGGAGCACGCGGTGCCTCTGGTGGAGCCGGACCGTTCGGGGGGATAACAAGGAGTCCCGTTCAGGCGCATAGACACGGGGGAAGCAAGGAAAGGATAGTGACAGCATGGCGAAACTGTATTACGACAAAGACGCAGACCTCTCGGTCCTCAAAGGAAAGACCATCGGCATCGTGGGGTACGGCAGCCAGGGGCACGCCCACGCCCTCAACCTCAAGGACAGCGGGCAGAAGGTGATGGTCGGCCTGTACAAGGGGAGCAAGAGCTGGGACAAGGCGAAGGAGGCCGGCGTGGAGGTGGCGGAGGTGGCCGACGTGGCAAAGGCCGCGGACGTCCTGATGATGCTGGTGCCGGACATGAACCAGCGGGACGTGTACAAGTCCTCCATTGAGCCGCACGCCCGGCGCGGCCAGACGCTGATGTTCGCGCACGGCTTTAACATCCACTTCCAGCGGATCGTGCCGTCCCCCGTCCTGGACGTCAGCATGGTGGCGCCCAAGGCGCCGGGCCACCGGATGCGCGAGATCTTCACGCAGGGGTTGGGCGTTCCCTCGCTGGTGGCGGTGCACCAGAACGTGTCCGGCCACGCACTGCAGACCGCGCTGGCCTACGCGAAGGGGATCGGCTCCATGCGCGCGGGCGTGCTAGAGACCACGTTCAAGGAGGAGACGGAGACCGACCTGTTCGGCGAGCAAGCGGTGCTCTGCGGCGGCATCTCCGAGCTGATTAAGGCGGGGTTTGACACGCTGGTGAAGGCGGGCTACCAGCCTGAGGTGGCGTACTTTGAGTGCATGCACGAGGTGAAGCTCATCGTGGACCTGCTGTACCAAGGCGGGCTGGCCTACATGCGTTACTCCATCAGCGACACGGCGGAGTACGGGGATTACACGCGCGGGCCGATGGTGATTGACAGCCACGTCCGCCAGTCGATGCAGAAGATCCTGAAGGACATTCAGGACGGCACGTTCGCCCGCGAATGGATCGCTGAAAACGACGAGGGGAAGAAGCGCTTCCTTCAACTGCGCAAGCAGGAGGAGGCGTTGCAGATTGAGAAGGTGGGCGGGCAGCTCCGGGCGATGATGCCGTGGCTGAAACGCACCATCTAGGGCTGCACGTGCATTGACGACGAGGAACAAGGTCGCGTCGGAGGTCGGTACGGCAGCACGCTGAGGTACCCGCCTCCAATAGCGGTTCCCTTGCACCAAGGAGCACAGACCATGCCAGAAGAAAAGGTCATCATCTTCGACACCACACTCCGGGACGGCGAGCAATCGGCAGGGGCCGGCATGACGGTGGAGGACAAGCTCCAGATTGCGAGCCAGCTGGACCGCCTGGGGGTGGACGTGATAGAAGCGGGCTTTGCCGCCGCATCACCTGGGGACTTTGAGGCGGTGCAACGGATCAGCAAACAGGTGCGGCGCCCGATCATCGCCTCGCTCTCGCGGGCCAACCCCGCTGACGTGGACCGCGCCGCCGAGGCGCTGAAGGGCGCGGAGCGCCCCCGCATTCACGTGTTCCTCTCTAGCTCGGACATCCATCTGCTCCACCAGATGCGCAAGAACCAGGAAGAGGTCCTGATCATGGCCGTGGAGAACGTGGCACGCGCCAAACGCTACACCGCTGACGTGGAGTTCTCCCCGATGGACGCGAGCAGGACGGGCGAGGATTTTCTGTGCCGTGTCGTGGAGGCGGTCATCAACGCCGGCGCCACGACGGTCAACATCCCCGACTCGGTTGGCTACGCCATCCCGGAGCAGTTCGGCGCGCTGATCAAGGCATTGCTGAACAGGGTGCCGAACATCCACAAAGCGGTGGTGAGCGTGCACTGCCACAACGATCTTGGCCTGGCGGTGGCCAACAGCCTGGCCGCGGTCAGGGCCGGGGCGCGCCAGGTGGAGGGCTGCATCAACGGCCTCGGCGAGCGGGCGGGCAACGCCGCGCTTGAAGAGATCATCATGGCGCTGCACACGCGCAAGGACCTGTTCAGCGTCACCACGAACATTGACACCGCGCAGATTTACCCGACCAGCCGCCTGGTGAGCGAGATCTTCGGGTTCCCGGTCCAGTACAACAAGGCGATTGTCGGCTTGAACGCCTTCCGGCACGCTTCCGGCATTCACCAGGATGCGGTGCTTAAAGAGCGGGTGACGTTTGAGATCATGGACCCCGCGACGGTGGGCTGGCGCGGCACCTCGCTTGTGCTGGGCAAGCTGAGCGGTAGGGCTGGCCTGCGGGCTCGCCTGGAAGAGCTTGGATTCCACCCCGCCACCGACGAGTTGAACCAGATTTTTGAGGCATTCAAGGCGCTCGCCGACAAAAAACGCGAGGTCACCGACCTGGACCTGGAGCTACTGATGGCCGAGCAGCGGCGCGTCGTGGACACGCGGATGTACCGGCTTGAGCATGTACAGGTGCGCACCGGCAGCGCCGAGACGCCAACCGCCACCGTCCGCCTGGCCTGCCCTGACGGCGCCACGGTCACCGGAACGTCCACCGGCAACGGCCCCGTAGACGCGGTGTGCAAGGCGATCGCCAAGCTGGTGGGCGTGGAGCCGGCGTTGGACGAGTACGTGGTGCACTCCGTCACCGGCGGGCTGGACTCCGTCGCGCAGGTGACCATCCGGCTGAACTACCAGGGCCGGCTTTACGTGGGCCGCGGCGCGGACACGGACGTGATCGTCGCCAGCGGAAAGGGATACCTGAACGCGCTGAACCGGCTGCTGGCGGCGGAGACGATCGCCAACCGCACCGCTGCCGCAAGCTAAGATTGGTCCCGGACAAATTCACTCGGAGTTAACAAGCGATGCCTCCCAAGACACTGTTTGAGAAGGTCTGGAACGAGCACCTAGTCCACCAGGAATCGGGGAAACCCGCATTGCTGTACGTAGACCTGCACCTGGTGCACGAGGTGACCTCGCCGCAGGCGTTTGACGGGCTGCGCCTGGCGGGCCGCCAGGTGCGCCGCCCCGAGCGGACCGTCGCCACCGTGGACCATAACGTTCCCACATGGGCACGCAACCTCCCCATCACGGACGAGGTGTCGCTAAAGCAGATCCAGGCGATGGAACGGAACGCCGAGGAGTTCGGCATCACGTTCTACGACATCACCAGCCCGGGGCAGGGGATCGTGCACGTCATCGGGCCGGAGCAGGGGTACACGCAGCCCGGCATGCTGATCGTGTGCGGGGACAGCCACACGTCCACGCACGGCGCGGTGGGCGCGCTCGCCATCGGCATCGGCACGTCCGAGGTGGAGCACGTGCTGGCGACGCAGTGCCTGTGGCAGAATCGGCCCAAGACCCTGGAGGTGCGCGTCAACGGCCGGCTGCCCTTTGGGGTGACCGCCAAGGACGTCATACTGGCCGTCATCGGGCAAATCGGCATAGATGGCGCCAACGGCCACGTCATTGAGTACACCGGCGAGGTGATCCGGTCGCTCCCGATGGAGGGGCGCTTCACGGTCTGCAACATGTCCATTGAGGGCGGCGCCCGCGCCGGCATGATCGCGCCGGACGAGACCACGTTCGCCTACCTGCGCGGCAGGCCGCACGCTCCCCAGGGCAAAGCGTTTGACCGCGCCGTGGAGCACTGGAAGGGCCTAGCCACAGACCGAGGCGCGCAGTTTGACAAGCTGGTAGAGTTGGACGGCGCTGCCCTGGCGCCCTGCGTGACCTGGGGCACCAACCCCGGCATGGTCGTGCCAGTCACGGCACGCGTGCCGGACCCGAAGTCGTTCCCGTCGGCGGCCGACCGCGCCGCAGCGGAGCGCGCCCTGACGTACATGGGGCTGGAGCCGGATACGCCCATCATGGACATCCGGGTGGACCGCGTGTTCATTGGCTCGTGCACCAACGCGCGCATCGGCGACCTGCGCGCCGCGGCCCAGGTGGTGAAGGGCCGCAAGGTGCACCCCAAGGTGTTGGCCATGGTGGTGCCCGGCTCCACGGCTGTCAAGCAGCAGGCGGAGGCCGAGGGACTGGACCAGGTGTTCAAGGACGCCGGCTTTGACTGGCGCGAGGCGGGCTGCTCCATGTGCCTGGGGATGAACCCGGACATCCTGAAACCCGGCGAGCGGTGCGCCTCCACCTCAAACCGGAACTTTGAGGGGCGGCAGGGCAAGGGAGGCCGTACGCACCTGGTGAGCCCGCAGATGGCCGCAGCGGCCGCGATCGCGGGGCATTTCGTGGACGTCCGGGAGTGGGAGACCTAACTCATGCAACCCTTCCGTAAGCACACGGGGCTGGTGGCGCCGCTGGACCGGGTCAACGTGGACACGGATCAGATCGTGCCGAAGCAGTTCCTGAAGCGGATCGAGCGGACCGGCTACGGGCAATTTCTGTTCTACGACTGGCGGTTCCTGCCGGACGGCAAGACGCCCAACCCCGGCTTTGAGCTGAACAACTCAGCGTACCAGGGCGCCAGCATCCTGGTGACGGGGCGGAACTTTGGGTGCGGGTCGTCGCGGGAGCACGCGCCGTGGGCACTGCAGGACTACGGCTTCCGCGTGGTCGTCGCGCCCAGCTTCGCGGACATCTTTCGCAACAACTGCTTCCAGAACGGGATGCTGCCCGTCACGCTGCCGGAGGACGTGGTGAGGAAGCTGCTCACCAACGCCCAGACGAGACCGGGTTACCGGCTGACGGTGGACCTGGAGCGGAACGTGGTGGAGGACGACCACGGGCTGAGCGTGCGCTTTGAGGTGGACGCGTTCCGGCGTGACTGCCTGCTCAACGGCCTGGATGACATTGGGCTGATGCTGCAGCACCAGGACAAGATCACGGCGTACGAGGCGCGCCGAAAGGCGTACTGATTTCAGTGTGTGCTCTGGGGATGGCCTAGTTTCGACGGCTGCATGTGCGCTAACACCGCTGCAACAGGCGGCTAGTGCTTCCGCAGCGTGTGGGGCACCCCATAGGCCACGGTAACCGGCTCGCCCCAGGGGGCGGTCACCTGGCTGCTGTGCGTGGTGTAGCCATCCACGTCGGCGTCCTCGCCCTTGGCGCGGCGCTCCGCCAGGTACGCCTCCAGCCGCTGCGCCGCCTGCGCGCCGACGAAGTGCACGTTGCCGCAGCAGCAGTGCTCGTAACTCGCTTCCTGGGCGCCGCGGCGGTAGCGGGCGCGCGGCTTGCACCCGCAGGCGCAGTCGTACCGGACCTCCACCACATCCGGTTGATTCGCGGGTGAGCGCACGACAAACTGGAGATCAGCCAATTGCCATCCCTCAACATATCGGTCCGCCCGTACGAGGCTGTTTGGCGGGAACGACGAGGCCAACGCTAGCATCGGCTCCGTGGCGTGTCAAGCACATTGCCTCGGAGCCCACCGCGCGCTACACTCCAACGACGTTCGACGTTGCGACAGCGCACTGACAGCAGCTGTGCCAGGCAATGGGCTGAACACGAAAGGGCAACGATGGAGTACCGAATCGCAGTGCTCGGCGGAGACGGGATCGGGCCGGAGGTAACGGCGGAGGCGGTGCGCGTGCTGAAGGTGGTTGGCGCCAAGCGGGGGCACTCGTTCCGCTTCACGGAAGGCCCTATCGGCGGCAACGCGATAGACCGCTTCGGCACGGCGCTGCCGGAGGAGACCGTCCGCCTGGTGAAGCAGAGCGACGCGGTGCTGCTGGGCGCGGTGGGCGGGCCAAAGTGGGACGACCCGCGCGCCGCAACGCGGCCCGAGGCCGGACTACTGGCCCTGCGCAAGACGATGGGCGTGTTCGCCAACTTGCGCCCGGTCAAGGTGTTCCCCCAGCTTCTGGGCGCAAGCCCGCTCAAACCGTCCTTGCTGGAGGGTGTTGACATCGTGGTGGTGCGAGAGCTGACAGGCGGGCTGTACTTCAGCAAGCCCAAACGCCGCTGGCAGACCGCGCGCGGGCGCCGCGGTGTGGATACGCTCAAGTACACCGAACGCGAGATCCGGCGCATCCTCCAGGTGGCGTTTGCGCTGGCGCAGGGGCGCCGCAAGAAGGTCACGTCCGTGGACAAAGCGAACGTGCTGGAGACCTCCCGCCTGTGGCGCGAGCTGGCCAACGAGGTGGCCGGAGAGTACCCAGACGTGACCCTGGAACACATGCTCGTTGACACCGCAGCCATGCAACTGGTGCGCTCTCCCGCGCGGTTTGACGTGCTGGTGACGGAGAACATGTTTGGAGACATCCTGACGGATGAGGCGGCGGTGCTGGCGGGCTCCATGGGGCTGCTGCCGTCGGCGAGCCTGGCGGCCGTGCCGCGACCCGGCAAGCGCGCCAAGGGCCTGTACGAGCCCATCCACGGGAGCGCCCCGGACATTGCGGGCAAGGGCATTGCGAACCCGATAGCCGCTATCCTGAGCGCCGCGCTGCTCCTCCGCTACTCGCTCGGCCTGGAAGAGGAGGCATCTCTAGTAGAGCGCGCCGTCGCCACAGCCATCGCCGATGGCTGCCGCACACCCGACATCGTGCAGGCCAGAGAGCGGACCTCAAGCACCCGCGAGGTCGGGGAGCTGATCGCGCACCTCGTGTAGACGATAGGCAGAACCACCGAAGGGCTGGTATACTGGGCCGAAGTTTTTCCTCAACGGTGCTCTTTCCCTTCGCACTTTGAACTCTGCTCCTGCTTGTGCGGCGCACCGGTAAGGCGTGCAAAGGAAAACCAATGAGTAGCGACCGGCAGGTCCCCGCCAAGGATAAGGCCCAGGAAAGCCCCGTTCCAGACGAAGGCTTCGTGCGCTTACCCCGGCGCCAGGTGATCTTGACCCTGGCTGGGGTCATGACGGCGCTGTTCTTGGCCGCCCTGGACCAGACCATCGTGGGGACCGCGATGCCGCGCATCATCGCGGACCTGAACGGGTTTGACCGCTACACGTGGGTCTCCATCGCGTACATGCTCTCCTCCACGACCGTCGTGCCGATCGCCGGCAAGCTGAGCGACATGTACGGGCGCAAGTGGTTCCTCATCGGCGGCATCACCGTCTTCCTCGTGGGGTCCGCCCTCGCGGGGCTGAGCCAGAACATGATGCAGCTCATCATGTTCCGCGGCGTCCAGGGCCTTGGCGGCGGCATCATGATGGCGCTCTCCTTTGTCACCATCGCGGACCTGTTCCCTCCGGCGGAACGGGGCAAGTACCAGGGCCTCTTCTCCGCGGTGTTCGGCCTCTCGTCCGTCGTGGGCCCAACGCTCGGCGGGGTCATCACAGACAGCCTCTCCTGGCACTGGATCTTCTACATCAACCTGCCGCTCGGTATCCCCGCGCTCGTCCTGTTCGTCCGGACGTTCCCCAACAAGAAGTCAAGTGGAATCAAGCACCAGGTGGACTCCCTGGGCATGGTGACCCTCATCCTCACCGTTGTGCCGCTGCTCCTTGGCCTATCCTGGGGCAGCGTTCAATACGCGTGGGGCTCGGCGCAGGTCGTGAGCTGCCTCGTCCTGGCAGGAGTCTCGGGGGTCGCGTTCTTCTTTATCGAGCGGGGCGCGCCCGAGCCCATCATCCCCTTCTCTCTGTTCCGCGTTCCCCAGGTACGGGTCTCGTTAGCCGTGGTGTTCCTCATCGGTTTCGCCTTGTTCGGCGGACTCGTCTTCATCCCCCTGTACTTCCAGGGGGTGCTTGGCCGCTCCGCCACCAGCAGCGGCAGCTTTCTGATCCCAATGACGCTCGGCGTGGTCGTAGGCGCCGCGCTCTCCGGCCAGGCCCTCTCCCGCCTGGGAGGCCACTACCGGATCCTGGGCATGTTCGGCGTTGCCATCTTGTCGGTTGGCCTGTACCTGCTCTCCACCATGAACGCCGGCACAAGCTTCGGGCAGGCGATCCTTTACACCATCGTCATGGGCTTTGGAGCGGGCGTGGGCTTCCCGCTGTTTACCATCGCGGTCCAGAACGCGGTACCGCACCGGGTTGTCGGCGTCGCCACCTCCTCCATCCAGTTCGTCCAGTCCCTTGGCGGGACGCTTGGCCTGACCATTCTGGGCGCCATGATGGTTGACCGTTTCAGCTCGCACCTCGCGAAAGGGGTCTCGGCGGACGTCCAGGCGGCGCTTCCACAGGGGATGCTTTCCTCGTTGACTGAGAATCCGCAGGCCCTGGTCAGCCCTCAGGCGCAGGAGCAGCTCCAGCAGGTGTTCGCCCCCTTGGGCGCCGATGGCGCCACGCTCTTTGAGAAGCTGCTCACCCAGCTGAAAGACTCCCTTTCATCCTCCCTCTCCGACGTGTTCCTCGTTGCGCTAGTGCTTGTAGCCGTGGCGTTCTTGATCACCGTTTTCCTGAAGGACATCCCCCTCCGAACGCACACGGAGGGCGCCCCTGTGCAGCAGACGGCGGCCGATGGCGGGAACGGCACAGCGGGTGAAACCAAAGGCCCTGCGCTGCCCGGGCTTCAGTAAAAGGGCGCCGACGGAAACCTTTCCCAGGACGTTCAAAGTTGCCACCGTCTGCACACTGGTTGAGCAACGCCTCACCAAGCCACAAACAGCCTTCACTGCAATGGCGTCAATTCCGATCGTGGATGACAAGCACAGTAGTATAATGCTTCGGAAACAGAAGGGTCGTAAGCACACGCATGAGGAGCCACCAGTGAGTTCTGGACAAGCAGGTCGCGTCCAAACTGGCGCATCTCCAATCATCTCGGACGGAAGCTTCGCATTACCACGGCGCGAGCTGATGCTCACCATGGGGGGTATCATGCTCGTGATGTTTCTGGCGTCGCTGGACCAGACCATCATAGGCACTGCGATGCCGCGCATCATCGCCGACCTGGGGGGCTTTGCTCACTATACCTGGGTAAGCACCGCGTACCTGCTCTCATCAACCACCGTTGTCCCCATCGTGGGCAAGATGAGCGACCTCTACGGCAGGAAATGGTTCTTTGTCGCGGGCATCACGGTCTTCCTGGTCGGCTCCGTCTTGGCGGGCCTCAGCCAGAACATGCTTCAACTCATCGTCTTCCGCGGCATCCAGGGCATCGGCGGCGGGACAATCATGGCGAGCGTCTTCACCTCCATCGCCGACCTATTCCCGCCCTCGGAGCGGGGCAAGTACATGGGATTCTTTGCGGGCGTTTTTGCGCTCTCCTCCGTCATCGGCCCCACCCTTGGCGGGCTCATCACCGACTCGCTCTCCTGGCACTGGCTCTTCTATTTGAACCTGCCGCTGGGCATCCCCACCCTCTTCCTTTTCGTACGCTTCTTTCCGCATCCCAAGCGCGCCAACACCAAACACCAGATTGACGTGTCCGGCCTGGTCACACTCGTTGTGGCGGTCGTGTCGCTGCTGCTAGCCCTTTCGTGGGCAGGCAACACCTACGCCTGGGGCTCACTCGAAATCGTGGGCACTCTCGCGATAGCGGGCGTCTCTGCGTTCGCGTTTGTCATGATTGAACGCCGCGCGGCGGAGCCGATCCTCCCCCTCTCGCTGTTCCGCAACTCCATCGTGAGCACCTCGCTCCTCATCGCGTTCCTAAGCGGTTTCTCTATGTTCGGCGCGCTCCTGTTCGTCCCGCTCTACTTCCAGGGCGTGCTGGGTCAGTCGGCCACCAGCAGTGGAAGCTTCCAGACTCCGATGGCATTGGCGCTGGTCGCCGGCAGTATCCTCTCCGGCCAGGCGCTCTCCCGCCTGGGCGGACACTACCGGCTCCAAGGCTTGTTCGGATTGGGCCTCCTTGCGTTGGGGCTGTTCCTCTTCTCTACCATAGGCGTGCACACCCCACGGGCCGAGGCGGTGGGCTTCATCATCCTCGTAGGATTCGGCCTGGGTGTGAGCATCCCGGGGTTCAACATCGCCGTGCAGAACGCTGTAGACCACAAAGTCGTGGGCGTCGCTACGTCTGCAACGCAGTTCTTCCGCTCCATCGGCGGAACGATCGGCCTCTCCGTCCTTGGGCTCATCATGACCACCAGGTTCTCTTCCCAGCTCACCGACAAACTCTCCGAGCCTGTCAAGCTGGCGCTGCCGCCTGAACAGGTCACCAGTCTGGCCCACAACCCGCAGGCCCTGGTGAGCAGCCAGGCGCAGGCCCATCTCCAAACGCTGTTGAGCAAGAGTGGCGACCCCGCCCTCTACCAGCAGCTTCTGGGAGGACTGCGAGAGGCGCTTTCGTCCACCCTAAGCGAGGTCTTTCTGATTGCTGCTGGAGTCACTATCCTCGCGGTGATTGCTGCGTTCTTCGTGAAGGAGATCCCGCTAAGCAAGCGCATGCCCTCCCCAGCGAACGCCTCCCGGAACGGCCAGGCCGCTGGCGCCCCTCAGGCCCCGCCTGTGGGACACTAGCATCTTCCAAAGCGCTCCCTCAGCAAGCCGGGGGAACGGATGACACCCACGAGCACGGAGCCCCAGTTCCCCCCGGAGTTCTTCCGGCGAGCGGACGAGTCCGACGACCGGCTCTTCTACGCTGAACCGCGCCTGGTCGTCCACGTTGACGAGCCGGCGCTGCGGGCCATCAGCCAGTTCTTCAAGACGGCGCTGCCCGCCGAGGGGCTGGTCCTGGACCTAATGAGCAGCTGGCGCTCGCACCTGCCTGACGGCTTCCCGAAACGCCGGGCCATTGGGCTCGGGTTGAACGCCACCGAGCTGGCGGAAAACCCTCAGCTCGCCGGCAGGGTCGTCCATGACGTGAACGCTAACCCTGTCCTGCCGTTCCACGATGGAGCGTTTGACGCGGCGGCGATCACCGTGTCTATCCAATACCTTGTCGCGCCGGTTGAGGTGTTCCGCGAGGTGAACCGCGTGCTGAAGGCCGGCGCGCCCTTCTACGTCATCTACTCCAACCGGATGTTTCCCACGAAGGCGGTGGCGGTCTGGCAGGCGTTAGACGACACTCAGCGGGCGCAGCTCATCGCCTCGTACTTCATGAACTCAGGAGGCTGGAGCACCCCGGAGCCACGGGACCTGAGCCCCAGAACGGGTCACCCGAGCGACCCGGTCTACGTGGTCTCCGCGAGGAAGGCGCCGCCCGCCGATGCGTCTTGACACTCAACTAAGCGCGGTGCTACCGTCTAGCTAACGGCTGCGACGGAAACGAGTAAGGCGCGGCGGCGCCTCCAGCGAGTCCGGTGGCAATCCCGAAGCGTCGGGACTGCCAGGGTGGAAGCGGACAGGCAACAGCGCCCGAACATCCCTCCCGAGCTGCGTACCGAGTCCGCCGAGGGCGGATAGGATGCGCCGGAGCGCCAACCGTTAGCGTGGCGGGAGCGTGCTTACGCTCCGGAGCATCCGTCCCTTCTGGCCCTTCTGGAAGAAAGGACGGAAACAAGGGTGGTGCGGGTGAAAGGCCCGTCCCTTGGGGGCGGGCCTTTCTCTTTGGTACGCCAAACGCCAGGGAGGTCGGCATGGCAAGGGTAGAACTGTATGACACCACGCTGCGGGACGGCACCCAGCAGGAAGGGATCTCCGTCTCCGTGGACGACAAACTCAAGATCACGCAGCGGCTGGACCTCCTTGGCGTCCAGTACGTGGAGGGGGGCTGGCCGGGCTCCAACCCAAAAGACGCCGAGTTTTTCAGCCGCGCCCAGTCGTTGAAGCTGCGGAACGCGCAGCTTGCGGCGTTCGGAAGCACGCGCCGCGCGGGCGTCCGGGTGGAGCAGGACCCGCAGGTGCAGGCGCTGCTTGAGGCGGGCACGCCCGTGGTCACTATCGTTGGCAAGGCGTCCAAGCTCCAGGTGCAGCGCATCCTGGAGACGAGCCTGGAAGAGAACCTGGCCATGATCGCCGATACGGTGCGGCACCTGAAGCGGCACGGGCGAAAGGTGTTCTACGACGCGGAGCACTTCTTTGACGGATACAAGAGCGACGCCGCGTACGCGGTCCAGTGCGTGCGCGCCGCCGCGGAGGCGGGCGCGGACTGCGCCGTGCTGTGCGACACGAACGGCGGCATGCTGCCGGACGATGTCTTCGCCATTGTGAAGACCGTTCGCGATCAGGCGGACGTGCCGCTCGGCATCCACACGCACAACGACGCGGACACCGCCGTGGCCAGCTCGCTGGCGGCCGTCCGCGCCGGCGCCACCCAGGTGCAGGGCACCATCAATGGGTACGGCGAGCGGTGCGGCAACGCCAACCTCCTCTCCATCATCGCCAACCTGCAGCTCAAGATGGGCATTCCCTGCGTCTCGGACGAGCAGCTTCGCTCCCTCACCGAGGTGGCGCACCTCGTAAGCGAGCTGGTGAACCTGCCGCCGGACAGGCAGCAGCCGTACGCGGGCGCCAGCGCCTTCGCGCACAAGGGCGGTCTGCACGCCGCCGCCGTGCTCAAGCTGCCGGAGAGCTACCAGCACATCCAGCCGGAGCTGGTTGGCAACACGAACAACATCCTCGTCTCCGAGCTGGCGGGCCGCGGAAACATCCAGCACAAGCTGAACGAGCTCGGGCTGCAGCTTCCGCCCGACGAGGTGCGCGAGCTTGTGGAGCTGGTCAAGCAACAGGAGGCACAGGGGTATCAGTACGAAGACGCGGAAGCATCGTTTGAGGTGCTGGTCAGAAGGCGGCAGCCACGCTACCAGCCGCCCTTTATCCTGGAAGACTTCCGCGTGACGGTGGGACGGCACCACCACTCTCCGGTGGGCGCGGCTGAGGAGACGTTCGCGGAGGCAACAGTAAAGGTCCAAGTGGCAGGCGAGTCGTTCCACACCGCCGCGGAAGGGACCGGCCCCGTAAACGCGCTGGACCGCGCCCTGCGCAAGGCGCTGACTCAGTTGTTCCCGGCGTTGTCACGCGTCCGGCTTACGGACTACAAGGTGCGCGTGGTGGACCAGGCGAGCGGCACGGGCGCCATCGTACGGGTGCTGGTTGAGTTCACGGACGGCGTCAACGTCTGGCGGACGGTGGGAGCTTCCGCAAACGTCATTGAGGCGAGCTGGCTGGCGCTGCGGGACAGCCTGGAGTGGTGGCTGGCACGGCAGGCGCCAAAGAGGTAGCGCGCGGGTTGCCCCCCTAGTCCGGAGAGCGCGGCCCACCCCCAGGCCCGATGTGGCGCTCGTGGAACGGCCCGTTTCCCATCCCGCCCATCCCCGGCCACTCGTCGAAGAACCGGCCCATCCAGTCGTGGAAGGGCTCACCACGCTGTAGCCCCATCCCAAGGACCATGACCTTCTCAACCGTGCCGTTCCTGCGGAGGACGAGGACCAGGTCGCCGACGTTTACCGCGTCAAGGGCGGCCCGCCGGAAGCCTGTCCAGACCTCCACGCCGCTCATAGAGATCGTCTGCGGCTAGCCCGCCCAGGCTCGACTGGACCGTGAGGGCGTCGCTGGAAATCGCGGTGACGGCGCCCGCCACCACGTTGAAGGTCACGACGTTGCCCTCTTCGTCGATCACGGTGGCGTTGACCTTGCCAAGGCTGCGCGGCAACGCCTTGCCCGTTTCCGGGCGGCGCGGGGCGTTTTGGACATACGGCGGCTGCTCACCCACCACAACGGCCAGGGGGAGTTCCGTACCGCTCCTGAGCATGGTCAGCACCACGGTACCGCCCAGGCCTGCCGTCTGCACCGCCTGGACAAGGTCGTCGCGGCTCCGTAGCAGGGTGCCGTTCGCCTCGGTCAGGACGTCCCTGCGCAGGACGCCCGCCAGGTCAGCAGGCCTGCCCTCTACCACACGGAGCACGAAAAGGCCGCTATCAGCGCTCAGGCCGAGACGCCCGGCCATCCCCTCAGAGAGCGGGGCGACGGCCAGTCCAAGTCAGGCCGATACTTTCGCCGCCCGTGAAGGCTGCGGAGAAGCGTGCAGCGAAGCGGCCAGGACCGTCGTAGGAACAGTGGCCATGAGGGCGAGGACGGCAACAGGCAGACCAATGAGCGACCTTTTCATCACCTTCTCCTGATAGGGACCCGAGCACCCACGCGCTCCAAGCTCCCTCTCCTCAAAAGAAACGTTGCGGCCGCCAGAAAGTTAGGGGGGCGACTCCTCCTGTCCGACCTCAAGCGGGACCTCGGCCACCTGGCGCTGCACGATGCGGAAAAGCCGGACGGCCGGGTCCGCCTTGTTCGTCAGCGACACCAGTAGGTAGTACGCCTCCGGCCAGCTTGCGAGCCGGATGTCGGTCGCGGAGGGGTACGCCTCCGTGTGCGTGTGCGAGTGGTAGATCACCATCAGCTCTCCGCCGCCGTCCTCAATCTCGTGGTACACCCTCAAGAGTTCCTTGGGGTCCATGCTGTACCGATAGGGGCTGTGCTCCACGTTGGTCATCCGGTACAGCTTGGTGGCGCGGCCGTTTCTCCCCGCGACAATCCCGCAGCACTCGTCAGGCTCCTCTTCCAGGGCGTGACGGGTGATCTCCTCCACGAAACGCTTCGGCAAGCGCATCACGAGTTGCCTCCCAGGTTTATACCCCAGGTTTATCGCACCGTTAGATTTGAGTGCGCCGGCGGGGCTAAGGCTCCACGCTGATGCGCCCGGCCTGGCCGGCCTCTATCTCGCCGATAGTGGCCGCCTGCTCAACGCCCTTCGCCCCAAGCTCCATCAGCAGCCGTGTGAGCTTGCGCTTCGGCACCGCGATGAGCAGCCCGCCGGAGGTCTGCGCGTCGCACAGGAACAGCTTGTCCTCCGGGCTAATGGCTGGATGCCAGCGTACCCAGCGCTCCAGGCTGCCGAGGTTGCGGCGGGTCCCATCGGGCACGGCGCCCGCCGCGATCAGCTCCTTGGTCTTCGGAAGAGCGGGCACCGCGCTCAGGTGCAACCGCGCGCTCACGCCGCTGCCCTTCGTCATCCCCCGCAAGTGGCCCAGTAGCCCAAAGCCCGTAACGTCGGTGCAAGCGTTGACGCCCACCGAGACCATCGCCTCGGAGGCCGCGCGATTGAGGGTGGTCATGCAGGCGATGGCAATTCGCAGCGCCTTCGCAGGGGCCTTCCCATCTTTCGCCGCCGTGGTGATCGCCCCGGTGCCCAGGGGCTTGGTAAGCACCAGCAGATCGCCGGGCTTGGCGCCCGCGTTCGTCACCTGCCGGCCGGGCCTCACCAGGCCGGTCACCGCAAGCCCGTACTTGGGTTCCGCGTCGTCTATCGTGTGGCCGCCCACAATCAGCACACCCGCCTCCGCCGCCTTCGCGTAGCCGCCGCGCAGGATTTCGGCGAGCACGCCCCGGTCGCCGTCCACCGGGTAGCACAGGATGTTGAGCGCCGTGAGGGGCTTGCCGCCCATGGCGTATACGTCGCTGAGCGCGTTTGCCGCGGCGATCGCCCCGTAGGCGTACGGGTCGTCCACAATCGGCGGGAAATAGTCCACCGTCTGCACCAGCGCCACGTCCTTGGACAGGCGGTACACAGCGGCGTCGTCGCCCGTGTCTATGCCCACCAGCAGGTCAGGGTGCTGTTGCTTAGGGAGACGGCTCAGGACTTGACCCAAGTCCTCAGGGCTAAATTTGGCCGCTCAACCCGCGCAATGCGCAAGCCCGGTCAACCGGAAAGGCGCCTTCACCACCGCGTTCCTCCTGGTCAGGATGCCGCCAGTATAGCACCGTCGCCGCGGTGCGCCGGCGGAGTGCGGAAGAGCGATTGACTGGGACGGCGCAAGTTGCCTATAATACCGCCGCACAACCTGTTGCGTAGGTGAGGCCGTGGCAAGCGATACCGGAAAACGATACCAGTGCTCAAAATGCGGGTCTGAGTTTGTGGTGACCAAGGGGGGCAAGGGCGACCTGGTCTGCTGCGCCACCCCGATGGCCAAAAAGTAGGAACGGCTCCAATCCCCTCAGAGGTGGATACGGCGATGGCGAACGAGCTCGGCAAGCGATACACGTGCGACGTCTGCAGCGCCACGGTGCTCTGCGCCAAGGCGGGCAGCGGCGGGATCGTCTGCGATGGGAAGCCGATGACGCTCCAGCAACCCCGGCAGCTTCCCTCCTCGGACTAGGCCCTCCCTTGAATTGTTGACTGGCGTTTGCTACTATTGGTTCCTGGTCACGGCAGTGCTCTGAGGCAACGCGGGAAGGATGGACGGAGATGCTGACGATTACCTCTGGCGCCATTGAGAAGCTGAAAGGGATCCTTGCCGAGGAGGGTGCGGACGCGGGGCTCAGAATCCTGGTCATGCCAGGCGGCCACGGGCTCCAGTACATGCTCACTCCCGAAAAGGAAGCCAAGAGCGGCGACGCGGTCTCCGTTATGGACGGGCTGCGTGTGATTTTGGACGACGACAGCGCCTCCCTCCTGGAAGGCGCAGAGATTGACTACGTGGAGGAGTTTGAGCGCACCGGCTTTGTCATCACCAACCCGAACGCCCCGGCGACAGGCGGATGCGCCTGTGGTAGTGGCGGCGGCGGGTGTGGTTGCGGTGGTGGTGGTGGTGGCGGGTGTGGTGGCGGTGGTGGCGCCGGCCACGGTAGCGGCGGCCACGGCGAGGGCGGCCACGGCGGCGGTGCTTGCGCCTGCGGCGGCCACTAACGACCCAGTTGCGTTGTGAAAAACGCCCGCCTTAAAGCGGGCGTTTTTCGTTGCCCATTCAGGAGCGCGAACGCCACCGTGCTATCATGGCTCAACCAAACCAACCGCAGGAGACTTCCCCATCGTAACCACGGCTCCGGTCATCGTTGCCAGAGGGCTCACCAAGCACTACGGCCGCGTCGTCGGCATTGAGGGGCTGGACCTGATGGTCGGCCAGGGCGAAGTATTCGGCTTTCTCGGGCCGAACGGCTCGGGCAAGAGCACCACCATCCACCTGCTGATGGGTTTCCTGCAGCCAACGCGGGGCGCGGCGCAGGTGCTTGGAAAAGACCCGTGGAGCCATGGCCCCCTGGTCCGCGCCGAGATCGGCTTCGTACCGGACTCGCCAGCCCTCTACGAGACCTTTACGGGCCAGGAGCTGCTGGACTTCCTGGGGACGTTGCAGGGGCGCCCGCCCGCGTTGCGAAGCCGGATCTTAGAGCTGCTGGAGCTCTCCAAACGCGACCTGGAGCGGCCCATCCGGGGCTACTCGCGCGGCATGCGGCAGAAGATCGCGCTGGCCCAGGCCTTCCAACACGACCCGCAGCTCCTCATCCTGGACGAGCCGACCGAAGGGCTTGATCCCCTTATGCAGCAGGCGGTCTTCACGTTGCTGCGTGAGCAGCACGAGCGCGGCCACACCATCTTCATGTCGTCCCACATCCTGCCGGACGTGGAGCGCCTGTGCGAGCGCGTCGGAGTAGTCCGCGCCGGACGGCTGGTGCTGGTCGCGGGGATGGAGGAGCTCAGAGGCAAGCAGGTGCGCCACATGCGGGTCGTCCTGGGCAGGGAGGGGCTTCCCAACCCGTTCGCGGGGCTTCCCGGCGTGTTGAGCGCGCAGCGCAACGGCCAGGCGTGGCACCTCCAGGTGCAGGGAGATGTGAACCCGCTCCTCCGCGTGCTGGCGCAGATGGACGTCAGAGACCTGGTGTACGAGCCCGCCCACCTAGAGGACGCCTTCCTGGAGCTGTACGGTGGGAAGGGCCCAGCCCCGCAGGGCTAACCCCTGGCGGCGCGCTCCAGGCCGTTCTCCCAGGCATCGGCCAGGCTGCCGAGGGGGACATCCAGCAGATTGCTCACGGTAAAGCGGTCGCCCCCAACGGCGCCAAGCCGAACCATAGGCACCTTCTCCGCTGCCGCCAGGGACTCCAGGGCAGGGAGGGCTTCCGGCGTGAGCGACACGACGATGCGAGACTGCACCTCGCCGAAGAGCGCCGCGTCCCAGCGCCCGTGGACAGCGAAGTCGCCCTGGAAGCCCAGACCGCCCAGGATGGCGCTCTCCGCCAGCGCAACCGCCAGTCCGCCGTCGGAGCAGTCGTGCGCGGAGGCGAGCAGCCCCTGCTCCACGGCGCGGCGGCACACGCGCTGCACCCGCACCTCCAGATCCAGGTCAATCCGGGGGAGGCCGGCCACCTTGCCGTGCAGCAGCTCCAGGTACTCGCTGCCGGCCAGCGAGGCTGAGTCTCCCGAAACTCGGCTCCCCCCGAGGAGCACGACCACGTCGCCGGCGCGCCGGAAACCGGCCGCGCACCGCCGTTCCACGTTCTCCAGCAGGCCCAGAGCGCCGACCACCGGCGTGGGATAGATCGGCCTGCCGTCCGTCTCGTTGTACAAGCTGACGTTGCCGCTAATGACCGGCACGCCCAGCGCCTTGCACGCCTCGGCCATCCCCTTGATGCACTCCTCAAGCTGGAAGTACACGTCGGGTCGGTCCGGGTTGCCGAAGTTGAGACAGTCGGTAATGGCGATCGGCTCCGCGCCCGCGCACGCCAGGTTGCGGCACGCCTCAGCCACCGCGATGGCGCCGCCCGCATGCGGGTCCAGAAAGCACAGCCTGCCGTTGCCGTCTATGCTGAGCGCCAGCCCGCCCCTCGTCCCACGGATGCGCAGCACCGCCGCGTCGCCCGCGCCGGGCAGGATGGCCGTCGCCGTCTGCACCTGGTGGTCGTACTGCCGGTAGATGATCCGCCGGCTGGCGATGTTGGGCGAGGCGAGCAGCTTGAGCAGCACCTCGCCCGGCTGCGCGGAGGGAAGCGGCAACGCGCTCAGGTCCGCGCGCTGCAATTCGGCGAGCTCCCGCGACTTGACCCCGTGAAGGCGGTACTGCGGGGCATCCAGCAAGAGGTGCACCGGCACCGAGGCGACCACCCGGTCCCCGTCCGCGATCTCCACCAGGCCCGTGTCCGTCACCTCGCCGATCGTCACGGCGGCGAGGTCCCACTTCTCAAACACGCGCTGCACTGGTCCCTCGTGCCCGCGCCGCACGATGACCAGCATCCGCTCCTGTGACTCGGAGAGCATCACGTCGTACGCCGTCATGTCCGTCTCGCGGCGCGGCACCCTGGAGACGTCCACCCGGACGCCGCCTCCGCCGCGCCCGGCGCACTCCACCGTGCAGCTCGTGAGGCCGGCCGCGCCCAGGTCCTGCATCCCAACGATGTCGTCACTGCACTGCTCGATCGCCTCCAGGCACGCCTCTATCAGCACCTTTCCCAGAAACGGGTTGCCCACCTGGACAGTGGAGCGGAGCTCGCGGACCTCGCCCTCAAACACGCGCGACGCCAGTCCCGACGCGCCGTGGATGCCGTCGCGCCCCGTGTCCGCCCCCACCAGCAGCAGCAGGTTGCCCGTGCCGCTGGCGCGTGCCCGCACCATCTTGTCCTTGGGGAGCAGGCCCACGCAGAGGGCGTTGACGAGCGGGTTAGCGGAATAGGCGTCCGCGAAGTACACCTCGCCGCCCACGTCCGGCACGCCGATGCAGTTCCCGTACCAGGAGACGCCGCCGACAATGCCGTTGAACAGGTATCGGTTCCGCGCAGTGGTCAGCGGCCCGAAGCGGAGCGAGTTCATGAGGGCGATGGGCCGCGCGCCCATGGTGAGGATGTCCCGCACAATGCCGCCCACGCCCGTGGCGGCGCCCTGCAACGGCTCCACCGCCGACGGATGGTTGTGGGACTCCACCTTCATCGCGACGGCCAGCCCGCCGCCGATGTCCACCACGCCCGCGTTCTCCTCGCCCGGCTTGACCAGCACGCGCGGCGAGTCGCTAGGGAGCAGCTTCAGCAGGGGCCGGGAGTGCTTGTAGCCGCAGTGCTCGCTCCACAGCGCGCCGAACATGCCGAGCTCAACCACGGTCGGCTCCCTGCCGAGCCGCTTGACGATCTGCTCGTACTCGGCGCGGCTGAGGGCTATCTCATCAAGGATGTCTTGCGTGACCGGCATGTGCTCCCTCACTGTGAATGCTGGGCGCCACCAACCGCTCGTGGTGAGCTTGCCTGCCCTGAGCGCAGCGAGCGGGTCGAGCCCTGAGCGGCTCGCCCTTCGCGCACGCTCTATGGTAGCACGCGAGGCGGCGCTGCCTTGGGCTTCGAGCGAGTACAATCGCGCGTGTAGAGAGACTCAAGCTACGTTCCGGAGGTCTATGCTGTACACAGAAGTCGTCGAAATCATCGCCGATCAACTGAAGCAGTTTGACTCCGAGCGCCCAGTACACAAGGCATTCGGACCGGGAATTGGGCCTTTCGGCGAACCACAGATTCTTCGTGAGATCGCGGCGCGACTATCGCGTCAAGGAATCCGTGCGCAGACCAAAAGGACTCCCGACTTGGCCCTGCAACACGAACAGGCCATAGAGTTCAAGATAGTTCGCCCGTTTGGAGACAATGGCCGCGAAGCGGAAAACTGGAGTGTCAACCTACTGCACCCGTACGCTGGAAACGTCAGTCTCATTGGCGACGCCATCAAACTATCGGGGCTAAGTGGCTACCGATCTAAGGGGCTCTTCGTGATTGGCTATGAGCACGATCCACCAAAGATACCATTAGATCCACTGTTTTCCTTATTTGAGCTGATTGCCAAAACAGTGATGGGCATCTCCTTAGGTAAAAGAGTCGAGGAAAGAAGAGACCAGCTGGTACACCCCGAACATCAAGTGTTGCGCTGCGTGGGCTGGGAGTTGGAACAATAGTCGGTGCTGGTGCGCCCAGCGATTCTTATATCCTGCGGGTATTGCTTTGCCTGTCCTCAGCCAAACTCCGCAGAGCATGAGGCAGCGCGCGCCTACGCGGTGCGCTTGGGAGAAGCGCGGGTCGGCGACCGCGCAATGCTGAAGGGGGAGCCCGAGGAGGCTAAGAGTCCCCTCGGCGTTAGTTCATACCCAGTAACGCTTTTCCCCTCTGGGCGCGACCAGAGAGAGATTCTTCGCTGCGCTCAGAATGACAGTGGGGGGGTCCGAGCGGGCTAAGAGTCCTCTCGGCGTGCCCTACCGGGTGTTGGCCGTCCTCCAAAGGGGCCCCGTAGCTGGTACACTATCTATTATGAGTTCATTCACCGCCGTGGCGGGCCGCGCCGCCTAGTGGGA
>SHYA01000003.1 GCA_009693055.1 Dehalococcoidia bacterium
GCCTACAACAACCGGGGCAGCGCCTACGGTTACCTCGGCCAGCACCAGCGCGCCATCCAGGACTACGACGAGGCCATCCGCCTCGACCCCCAGCTTGCCAAGGCCTACTACAACCGGGGCAGCGCCTACGTCGGCCTCGGCCAGCACCAGCGCGCCATCCAGGACTACGACGAGGCCATCCGCCTCGACCCCCAGCTGGCCAAGGCCTACTACAACCGGGGCAGCGCCTACGTCGGCCTTGGCCAGCACCAGCAGGCCATCCAGGACTATGACGAGGCCATCCGTCTCAACCCCCAGGATGCCGAGGCCTACAACAACCGGGGCGTCGCCTACGACGGGCTGGGCCAGCACCAGCGCGCCATCCAGGACTACGACGAGGCCATCCGCCTCGACCCCCAGCTTGCCAAGGCCTACTACAACCGGGGCGTCGCCTACGACGGGCTGGGCCAGCACCAGCGCGCCATCCAGGACTACGACGAGGCCATCCGCCTCGACCCCCAGGATGCCCTGGCCTACGGCAACCGGGCTTTAGCCTACACTCTCCTGGGGCAAGACCAGGCGGCCCAACGGGATATAGACAAGGCCGTGGAGCTGGGCATAGCCCGTACCGAGCTGGAGCGAGCAATAGAGCAAATAAAGCAGGCCCGTTAATCAAGGCCAAAGCCTGAACATATCGCTAACTCTTTGAGCCCTGGCCGGCCTCCACCAGCACCGCTCCAATCTCCTCCCTCACCCACGCATCCTCCTCCGCCACGGCCGCCTGCTCAAGTGCCAGCCGCGCCGCCTCACCCCCAATCCGGCCCAGCGCCCACGCCGCGTGCCCTCGCACCAAAGTCGTGGCCTCCCGCAACGCCCTGATAAGCACCGGCACCGCCTCTGGGTTTTTAGATTGCCCAGCGTCACGCACGCGTTCCGCTGCATCCCCTGGTGTCCCGCGCGACGGATTGGGCTCCCCGCGAACCGCGCCTTGAACGTCGCCTCGTCCATCTCCAGCAGCGCCACCAGGTCAAGCCACTCATGCAGCGTCGCGGACACCGGCTCCTGAGCGGGGGCCTGGCGCCGCTCGTTCACCGGACAGGCGTCCTGGCACACGTCGCACCCAAACGCCCAGTCCCCCATCAGCGGCCTCAGCTCTCTTGGGATCGGCCCGCGGTGCTCGATCGGCAGGTACGCGATGCACCGGTTGCTGTCCAGCACGTACGGCGCGATGAGCGCCCCGTCGGGCAGGCGGGCATGCACGCGCGGCACCGCCCGCACGACCGCTCTAGCGGACGGTCCGGTTCCAGGTCAAGGTCGGTCACCAGCTTCCCGAGCAACACCCACGAGCCGATGCGCGTCAGGATGTTGGTGTTCTTGCCGGTGAAGCCGACTCCCGCGCGCCGCGCCGCCTCCCGGTCCAACATCGGCCCGTCGTCCACGTACAGCCGGTACGCGAAGCCCTGTCCCAGCCGTTCGCCGAGCAGCGCAGCCATCCGTTTGAGCCGCTTCTTGAGCACCGTGTGATAGTCCCGCCCCCACGCGTACCGTGCCACGTGCCCCCTCACAACTCCTCTCTGTGACCGAACGCTCTCTCCGCCTCATCAGCGAGCGGCGAAGGCGTCCCCTTCTCCACAATGTGGAGAGGGGTTAGGGGTGAGGCCGCCGTGTAGTAGCTGCACGCCACCGAGATAATGGACCGCGCGCCGGGCAGCAGCGCCTGGGGGTTGCAGCCACGCCGCACACGCGCCTCCGTGTACCATGGGAGCTGCCCCATCAACCTGTCCGTGAGCCGTTCCAGCACCACCGCCTGCTCGCGGGCGAACGGCGCTGCGGAGGACACGCCCACCAGGTCAAAGCCCGCCTCGCGCGCGCACTGCTTCACCAGCGCCTTGTTACTGTCTACGCCGTTTCCTTCCACGTTCTCCGGCGCCTCATTATCCACCGAATAACCGCGCGGCGCGAAAAAACCTCTCGCCGCCACACCGTATAATGCTGCTGCGTCCTGTAGAAGACGCTGGAGGAGAGTTACGCTTTGACCCTCGCCAGAGAGCTCCGGGCCGCCAAGCTGTTCGACGGGGTGGATGCCGCGCACCTGCAACCCGTCCTGTCCCTCTGCCAGCACGTCACCGTGGACAAGGGCGCCCGCATCTTTGAACAGGGCGCGCCTGCGCGGTCTCTCTACATCGTCCGGCGCGGAAGAGTCGCTCTGGAGTCAACCCTTGAGCGGCCGGACGGCAGCATCACGCACCCCACGGTCGTGGCAAGCGTCGGCCCCGGTGAAGCCTTTGGCTGGTCCGCCCTCGTTGAGCCTCACATCCTGACCCTGTCGGCAAAGGCCGTTGAGCGCTCCGAGCTTGTCCAGATCGATGGGCCAGGCCTCCGTGACGTGCTCAGCCGCTTTCGGGACCTTGGCTACCCCGTCATGGTCAACGTCTCCAACCTCCTGGCCGAGCGGTGGAGACAGGCCCGCGAGGCGTTCGTCTACGAGCGCGACTGGCTCTTTGACGAGAAGCACGCCCAGCCACCCAAAACACGCCCGGCTCCCCAGAAGCGTGCAGCGAAGCGCAAGCACTGACACAAACCCCCTCCCTGTCATTCTGAGGGAACGAAGTGACCGAGGAATCTCTCCGGGCTGCGACGCCATCCACACTCCTTAGCGGGAGAAACCCCTTTCCACTTCATTCCTCGTCCTTTCCCAGAAGGACGACCGAAGCATCCGAACTCCCGCACGACCACGCACCCGCCTCCGCCATCCAACCCGCACCCACCGCATTAGAGCTTGAGGCTCCGATACTCCTCGGAGCGCCACGCCTCGCCCGTCATTCTGAGTGAGTCCTCCCAAAGAAGGACGAGCGAGGAATCTCCCCCCGTTCGGCGGCCGCGCCCCATCCACGCCATCCAACCCGCACCCGTCGCGTTAGAGCTTGAGGCTCCGACACCCCTCGGAGCGCCATGCCGCGCCCGTCATTCTGAGTGAGTCCCGACAAGTCGGGACGAGCGAGGAATCTCCACCCCGTTCGGCGGCCGCGCCGTGTCCACGTCATTCAGCCCGCACTCGTCGCGTTGACACCCCTCGGAGCGCCATGCCATAATGCGCTTTTACGGGGATGTAGCTCAGCTGGTAGAGCGCGGCATTCGCATTGCTGAGGTCAGGGGTTCGAATCCCCTCATCTCCACCAACAGGCCCCTGTAGCTCAGTGGATAGAGCGCCGCCGTCCTAAGGCGGGCGTCGGGGGTTCGATTCCCTCCAGGGGCGGGGCCTTAACCACAGGAGCGTAGCTCAGCACGGGAGAGCGCCGGTCTCCAAAACCGGAAGTCGGGGGTTCAAGTCCCTCCGCTCCTGCCAGACGTTCCCAGCCCGCTCCGGCGGGGTCGCACGAAAGTCCTCTCCCTCCGGGACCAGGGTCCGGCTCTCGCGCCCAGGTGGTGGAATTGGTAGACACGCCATCTTGAGGGGGTGGTGGGTTTTCCCGTGCGGGTTCAAATCCCGCCCTGGGCACCATGCGTGAACAACGGGGCGACGTAGCCAAGTGGTCTAAGGCGGGGGTCTGCAAAACCCCTATCGCCGGTTCGAATCCGGCCGTCGCCTCCAACACCTCCCACTGCTTTGCCGTAGGCTCGCCTCACTTCCAAACGCCTTCTCGATGCCGGAAGGGCGAGCCAGCCACCGTGAGCGCGCCCACGAAACGTGTGTTCTGCGCCCTTTCGTGGTATAATACAAGTTCTCACCCTTGCAGACGCGAACTCATGAGGTGTGCCATGCCGTTAACCGTCACCGACAGGGCTGCGGTACTCCTGAAACAACTGCTGGAACGACGGAGAGGGGGCCCTAACCAGGTCCTCCGGGTGATCGTCAACGCCACCGGGAAGTTAGTCTTGGCCCTTGACACCCAGCGAAAAGGCGACCACCTCATAAGCTACCAAGGTGATCCTCTCATGGTGGTTGCCCCAAAGCTCCAAGAGCGCCTGACCACACGCAGGCTGGACAGTGTGGAGACGCAAAAGGGGCGTTCGTGGCTGCTCACCAAGAGCGCGCCAAAACACCGCAGCGCGTGATGCTTTACTCGACGCAGGCGAACAGCCTCGCGGTGTGATAGGCGCCTGAACATCCCGAAAAGCGTTCCCTGGGGCTGCCCTGGCCGTTCGTGCGAACGCGGGGTTACGGCAGAACGTACCGGACCACGACAACGTAGAACACGCCAGTTGCTGCCATCGTGAGCAAGTGGAACACCTCGTGGTACCCAAACACCCTCGGGATGGGGTCGGGCTTACGGGTTGCGTAAACGATCCCGCCGAGGGAGTAGAGCAGCCCGCCGGCCAGCAGCAGAACAAACGCTATCCCTGGCAATGACTCCCACAGCTCGCGCGCCGGGATGACGCCGAGCCAGCCAAGCGCGACGTAGGGCCCCATCCGAAGCCAGCGCGAGGCGCCTATCCGCGCCACCGCAAGCACCATGCCGATACCCGCCAAGCTCCACACCACCACCAGAATGGGAATGCCCCACCCGTTGCCCAGCACCTTGAGGGTGAATGGGGTGAACGTCCCCGCGACAAGCACGTAGATCATCGCATGGTCTATCCGCCGGATGCGCGTCCAGCGGAGCACGTGATAAGCGGTGCTGGTAGCGTGGGTGGCGATCAACGCGATGCCAAAGACAACCCCACCGACCAGGGCACGCGTGGAATCCGCAACGAGCACAAGCCCTACAAGCGCAGCCGGGGAGACGAGCAAGCCCAGCAGATGGATATAGCCGCGCAGAAGAGGCCGCACGGCGGGTTGCCGCGTAGTCAAAGCGTTAACGGCTCCGCACAGTCTGGACCGCTGTTCTCACGTCACGGAGCAGAGGAAAGCGCTTGGGATCAGCGTCTGCCTCGCGAACGGATCCGCTCGTTCCGGGCAGCCCGTTTGACGCCAAGCCGCGCGGCAATTCTGGCCTTCTCACCCTTGGAGCGGAAGAATCGGTGATTCCGTGCGTCTTTGAGGATGCCGGCGCGTTGCACCGCAGTGTTGAACCGCGCCAGCAGGCTTTCGTTACTTTCGCCATCTCGCAATAACACTTCGACCAATTCGCGCCTCCTTCAGAGATTCACGCACCAACGGAGGAACCCCGGAGAACACCGAGAGGCGGCCTAGAGCAACCTCGTGGGTCCCAACGGACCGCCCCTCAGGAGTCGGACGTTTTACCGTCGGCCGCCGGTGCGGCCGCTCTGCTGGCTAAAGCAATCGCTGCAGTACACGGGGCGATCCCCGCGCGGCTGGAACGGCACCTGCGTCGCCTTGCCGCATTGTGCGCAGACCGCGGGGAACATCTGTCGCGGGCCTGTCCTGAAGTTGCCGCTGCTGCCGCTGCTGCCGCTGCTGCCGCCGCCCGCGCTCCGCCGGCTCTGGCGGCACGAGGGACAGCGACCAGGCTCGTTCGTGTAGCCCTTCTGCTGGAAAAACTCCTGCTCGCCTACGGTGAAGACAAAGGTCTGAGCGCAGTCCTGGCATGTGAGGGTCTTGTCTTGAAATGCCATCGGTGACGTCCTTTCCTACGATGTTGGCGGGGGTCCGGTCACGGATGCGCAAGAAGCCTCTGGTCTAGAGTGGGGCGCATCAAAGAGAACGGGTCTCACCACGGATGTGAGGGTATCACGCCGGGACGGAAAACACCAGCCCAAACGCCCCGTGGGCAACACCCGCCGCGCCGTGCGTCACCCCTGCCTCTTGCATCCCCTCAAGCCCCTCCCTACAATCGTGTGACCGCGCCGGGGTGGCGGAATGGCAGACGTGGCGGACTTAAAATCCGCTGCCTTCACAGGCGTGTGGGTTCAACCCCCACCCCCGGCACCACGATGATGACCACGTAAAAATGGCGTCGGCGTCGCTCCGCGTTGTGGGTGTTCCGTGCCATTTGGTCACGGTTTGGTCACGAATCCACAAAGGGGGGCCTCGTCGCCCCTCTTTCTTTTCAAGTGGGAACATACAGGTAAGACACATAAGCCACTACCCGCCAGCCTGTACCAGTTCCTCAAACCTGCGTGCCGCCCTTGCTCCTTGTGTTGGGAGGACGTGTGCGTACTTCTCCAACATAAATGCACTCGTACTGTGACCCGCCCGTTCGGACACAACTTTGATGTTCTCCCCTGCCGCCAGCAAGAGCGTTATGGGCGTATGCCGCAGATCGTGGAAACGGATCACCGGTAGTTTGAGGCGGTTCACGGTGGCTAGCCACTCATGCGTTACGTCGTCGGGGTTCACTGGCCTTCCATCGGGACGAGTGAACACCCAATTGCCACCTTGCCATGCTGGACCCACGAGGAGTCGTTGCGCGATTTGTTTCCTGCGGGTCTCTTTTAGTCGCTCGATAACGCCCGGGGAGATATCAATCGGCCGGCGTGACTGCTTGCTCCTTGGCTGGAACACCACCAGGCCTTGCCCTTTGATTCGGAGGATTGTGCGTAGCACGTAGACCGTGCCCCGCTCTAGGTCAACCGAACCCCACTCAAGCCCGCATACCTCACGCCTCCGCCAGCTTCATGAAGTCCGGGTTCACCAGCTCCGTCTCGATGTACCACCCCTGGTACCGATCCCGCTGCATCCCCTTCAGCATGCCCCACGCGCCGTCGTTCCACACCGTCGCCACCACGGGGATACGCTCCTGCACCGCCGTGCCAAGCTCCTGCAAGTTGAGCTGGAACCCGCCGTTCCCGCTGATGAGCGCCACCTTCCGCTCCGGCTTGCCCAGCCTCGCGCCCAGGCTGGCCGGCCACCCGAACCCGATGCTCCCCCACCCGTACGGGCTGATGTACGTGCGAGGCTGTTCCACCGGAAACCCCTGCGCCGCCCAGTACGCGGGCATCGCCGCGTCCGCCACCACGATCGCCTCCGATGGGATGGCCGCCCGAAGCGCGTCCATCGTCCGCTGCTGGTTCGGCCCCGCGGCGTGCAACGCCGCCCGCGCCTTCGCTTTCGCCTCCGCGATCTCCCTCAAGCGGGCGTCCCCTTTGCTCAGCGCCTTGCCCCGCAACGCCTCCAAACGCTGGCGCAGCACCGTCTTCACATCGCCCTGCACCGCAATCGTTGGCGGGTAGTTCTTGCCAAACACCCCGGGGTCAATATCCACGTGGATGAGCCTCGGCGGCAGCCCGAGTCCCACGCCTACCGTCTGGTTGTACGCCAGGCGCCTGCCCAGAACCAGCGCCACGTCGCACATCGGCAGGTACTCGTGGAGCGGGTTCGGCCCGTACACTCTGCCCGCACGAGCGCACCCCAGCGCCAGCGGGTGGCTGTCCGCAATGGCCCCCTTCCCACCGTGCGTGGTCACCACCGCCGCCTCAAGCAGCTCCGCAGCTCGTCCCACCCGCCCGTCGAGAGCACACCGCCGCCCGCCCACAGCATCGGCCTCCGCGCCGATGCCAGCAGCCGCGCGGCCTCCTCCACCCCCTTCGGCTCCCCCTGTGTCTTGGCGTAATCGCGCGCCGGCAGCACCTCCGCCTCCCCGTCAGCGTGCAGCGCGTCCGTCGCCACCTCAACCGCGATCGGCCTCGGCCGCTGTGTCTTGCACCGCTCAAACGCCTCAAACACCGCGCGCGGCACCTCATCCACCGTCCGGCACTGCGCCGTCCACCCCATCACCGAACGGAGCATCTCCAGTTGGTGGCGAGGCTCGTGCAACGCGCCGCGTCCACTGTCAATCAGCGCCGCCTTCACGTTGCTCGTCACCTGCAACACCGGCGACGAGCACGCCCACGCCTCCCCCATCGCCCCCATCGTGGTCGCCGCGCCTGGCCCACTGCTCGTCAGCGCCACCCCCGGCCTGCCCGTCGCCCGCGCGTACCCGTCGCCATGTAGACCGCCGCCTGCTCGTGCCGCACCCCCCACGAACCGCACCCGGTCGCGGGCGTCGTACAGCGCCATCATGTGCACCGAGATGAGGTCAAACACAGTGTCCACGCCCTGCGCCGCCAGGGAGTGCACCACCGCTTCGCCGCCCCTCATCCGCGCCATAACGGCCTCCTGGTCGCATCATACGCTCAGCTTCCCGCCGCTTCAAGAAACGCCCCGCGTCCAAAACAAAAAGCGGCCCCGCTTCTCGAGCAAGGCCGCCTCTCCATTGGCACGCGCCAGATGAACATCGCTGTGCGAGCCTGCGCCGGGCCAAGCCGAGGGCTCAAGAGCTTGCCCTGAGCGCAGCGAACGGGGCTGCGCCCTTGTGTCAGAACCCCAGCAGCTCCCTCGGGTTCCCCACCGTCATCTGCTCAATGTCCGCGTCCCGCACGCCCCCGTGCCGCAGTCGCGGCAAGAAGCTCTGGTGCAGGTATCCGAAGTGCCTGGTCATCGCCGCCGCCAGCGGGGGGCGGTTCGGGAACCACACCCCCTGATGGTCCAGCGACAGCAGCACCTGCGGCGCGTAACCGGCCGCGCACAGCGCCGCTACCAGGCCCGCCCTGGTCTCGTCCGAGTTCGTGAAATGCACCCCCACCTGGTCCAGCGCGATGTAGCACCCCGCCTTCACGATCTCCAACAGGTACGCCAGGTTCGCCGTCGCACACACGTGGCCGATCATGACCCGCTCTGAATCCGCTCCCTCGCTCAGCAGCAGGTCAAGCTGCCGCTTCCCGATGTTGGTCGCCGCCCACCCCGTCGCGTCCGTGTGCGTGATGATCGGACAGCCAGTCCGCTTGGACGCCCGCGCCGCCGCTCGGAACACCTTCTCCTCCACCCCCGTGATCGCCCCGTCCGTGGAGGCCAGCTTGATCACCCCGCACTTCACCTTGTTCGGCCCCACGCCCTCCGTGATTTCGCGCACCAGGTAGTCCTCAATCGCATCCAGCTCCTGGATCTGCCACACCAGCGAGATGCCGGAGGTCAGCCGGTGGAACCCCGTGGACGCGATGACGTTGACGCCCAGCCGCTGCGCCACCTGCCGGTACACCTCCACATCGCGCCCCAGGTCGGCCGGCCCGGCGTCCACCACCGTCTTCAGCCCAAACATCTGCACCGCCTGCCCCAGGTCCTTGCACACCTCATCCGCCAGCGCCTTCGCGTCGTATCGCGGGTCGTCGTGCTGCGCGGTCGCGGGCGCGAGGATGATGTGCTCGTGCGGCAGCGTGATTCCAAGCTGCTCTACCGGAATGTCACCCAGGACCGTGCGCGCGTTCGGCATACTTGCTCTCCTGTGCTCCTCTCAGAGGGGGCTCCCCAAGCCGCCACAACCCTACTCGCTCGTGCAAGCCCTGTCAACGAGACGCACTGCAAGGGTGTCATGCCTAGTCCTTCAGCCGAAGGACTAGGCATCTCTGCAGCCCTCTATCCCGGTGACAGCGCCGTAGAGACGGCCCACAACTTCCTAGGCACGCAGGGCTCTTCCTGGGATTGACGGGCCCAGCCCGCATGGCGGACAATCACCCCAACATACTGGACGGCAGGAGGAACGCCATGCAAGCTAAACCCAAGAGCCGCATGATCAAGCGCACCGTCGTCCTGGACCCCGCCGTGGACGCCTACGTCCGCAAGGTGTGGGCCATGCTGATCGACTCCGGCGCCGACGCGAACTACTCCACCTCCCTCAACATGCTCGCCCTCGCCGTCATCCTGGAGGCGCAGAAGTCGCCCGGCCCACTGCCCCGCGACTCGCGCCGCGTCCTCTGGGACTTCGTGGAGAAGCCCGAATCCACCCAGTCCATTCGCATCAACGACACCCGCGATGCCATCCTCAAGTTCTGGGGCAAGCAGGGGTAGCCCAGGTGTGTCATTCCTCGCTGCGCTCAGAATCTCCCCTGGCGTTCCGGCTCGCTGCGCGGGACACCGCTCAACCCCACATCCCGTAGAGGCGGGGTTGTGACTCGCCCCTCACCTGTCATTCTGAGCGGAGTGATCCGAAACCCTGAGCGAAGCGAATGGGGCCGTGCCCTTGTGCCACCCGCCCCCTGCGCCTCCGTCCTCTCCCTGATAAGATAGCTCGTGTAGCGTCCACCTCCATCCGGCCCCGAAGCGAGAGGCGCCGAACCAGACCAAAAGCGAGCAACACCATGCGAAACACAGGCCAAAAGCGATCCGTCCAACACCGCCTCCTCGTCGTCACTACCGCTTCGCGTCCCATTCGTTTCTCCAACAAACGTCTCTCGCAACGAGCAACGTTACCCCTCTCCATCGTATGGAGAGGGGTTAGGGGTGAGGTAGCTTACCAAGCCCTGCTAAGATAGGCTCATGCCACACCCGCTGCTGAATGTTAGCGTGCCGGAAAACAATCAAACCCTCCGCGCGCCATCCGTGGCGCCCACCGCCCACGCAGGCCGCCAACCCGGCACACGCGCCCTCATGTCAATCAAACACCTTCAGAACAATCAAAGCCCCCAGCCCACAGTCCAGGTTCTCCCTCCCCATATGATGGAGAGGGGTTAGGGGTGAGGCTCTAATGCCCAACTTCCGCATCGCCGCCGACTTCAAGCCAACGGGCGACCAGCCCGCGGCCATAGACCAACTCGTCATGGGGCTGGAGCGCGGCGACCACGGCCAGACCCTCCTCGGCGTCACTGGCAGCGGCAAGACCTTCACCATGGCCAACGTCGTGGAGCGCGTCCAGCGCCCCGCCCTCGTCATCGCCCCCAACAAGACCCTCGCCGCCCAGCTCGCCTCCGAGTTCCGCGAGTTCTTCCCCGACAACGCCGTCGAGTACTTCGTCTCCTACTACGACTACTACCAGCCCGAGGCGTACGTCCCACAGACCGACACGTACATAGAGAAAGAGAGCGAGATCAACGAGGAGATTGACCGGCTGCGCCACGCGGCCACACGCGCGCTCCTCACCCGGCGCGACGTGCTCATCGTCGCCTCCGTCTCCTGCATCTACGGCCTCGGCGACCCCAGCGACTACCAGCAGTTCGTCGCCACCATCAAGCGCGGCGAGCAGCGCAGCCTCCAGCGCCTGCTGCGCACCCTCGTGGACATGCAGTACGAACGCAACGACACCGGCTTCAGCCGCGGCAAGTTCCGCGTCCGCGGCGACACCCTGGACGTCTTCCCCGCCTACGAGGAGCTGGCCGTCCGCATCTCCTTCTTCGGCGACGAGGTGGAGCGCATCCTGGAGATGGACCCGCTCACCGGCGAGGTGCTCGCCGAACGGGACGAGCTTGAGCTCTTCCCGGCCAAGCACTTCGTCACCAGCCAGGAGAAGCTTGAGCGCGCCATGCTGTCCGTTGAGGAGGAGCTGCAACAGCGCCTCGTCTGGCTGCGCGAGCAGGGCAAGGTGCTGGAGGCCGCCCGGCTGGAGCAGCGCACCCGCTACGACCTGGAGATGCTCCACGAGGTCGGCTACTGCTCCGGCATCGAGAACTACTCGCGCCACATCGCGGGCCGCGCGCCCGGCAGC
Organism: Dehalococcoidia bacterium; assembly: GCA_009693055.1. Taxonomy (GTDB): domain Bacteria; phylum Chloroflexota; class Dehalococcoidia; order Lucifugimonadales; family SHYT01; genus SHYA01. The sequence goes on from SHYA01000003.1 coordinate 11,334, forward strand.
GCCCCCTGGACCCTCCTGGACTACTTCCCGGAGGACTACCTGCTGTTCATTGACGAGTCGCACATGACCGTCCCGCAGGTGCGCGGCATGTACCTCGGCGACATGGCCCGCAAGCAGGTGCTGGCCGACTTCGGCTTCCGCCTCCCCTCCGCGCTGGACAACCGCCCGCTCAACTTCCAGGAGTTTGAGCAGCGCGTCAATCAGGTCATCTTCGTCTCCGCCACCCCCGCTGACTACGAGATGCAGCACAGCCGGCAGGTCGTGGAGCAGGTCATCCGGCCCACGGGGCTGCTTGACCCCACCATTGAGGTGAAACCCACCAAAGGCCAGATTGACGACCTGCTTGAGCAGGTCAAGGCGCGCGTGGCCCGCGGCGAGCGCGTGCTCGTCACCACGCTCACCAAGCGCATGGCGGAGGAGCTGGCCGACTACCTGCTGGAGATGAACGTCAAGGTGCACCACCTCCACTCGGACATTGAGACGCTGGAGCGGACCCAAATCCTCCGCGACCTCCGCCTCGGCGTGTACGACGTGGTCGTGGGCATCAACCTGCTCCGCGAGGGGCTGGACCTGCCGGAGGTCAGTCTGGTCGCCATCCTGGACGCGGACAAGGAGGGGTACCTCCGCTCCCGCTCCTCCCTCATCCAGACCACCGGGCGCACCGCCCGGCACGAGAACGGCCACGTCATCATGTACGCCGACACCATGACCGACTCGATGAAGGCCGCCATTGGCGAGACGTATCGCCGCCGCAGCATCCAGGAGGCGTACAACAAGCAGCACGGCATCGTGCCGCAGAGCATCCGCAAGGAGATAAGGGACATCACCGACCGCGTGCGCCAACTCGCCGAAACGCAGACGCCCTACCGGACCGGGCGCGAGGCCGCACCCGCGGCCAGGTCGCTGCCCAAGGACGAGCTCCTTCGCCTGACCAAGGAGCTGGAGAAACAGATGAAAGACGCAGCGGCCTTGCTGGAATTTGAGAAGGCCGCCATGCTCCGCGACCGGGTCATTGACCTGCGCCGCGCCATGCTGGAAGACCAGTCCGCCGTCCCCGTCCGCCTGGAGACCGCCCTCGCGGTACCCGCCGCCGCCCGCGCACGCGCCAGGCCCCCCAAGCCATCGGACCCCGCCGCGCCACCCGCACCCAATCGGAACGGCAGCCGCGGACGACGCAGGTGGCGGTGATGCCAGGTGTTCCTCCCCTTTGCAAGGGAAGGTTAGAGCATGTCCTGCGCGAAGCCGAAGGGTGGTAGGGAGAGTCCCGATGCATCGGAACTCTCTACTCCGCTTCCCCCTCGCCATGCGATAGGGCTTTAGCCGCAGAGGGGTTAGGGGTGAGGACCTGCTCAGCGTGTAGCGCTGGCAGGTCAGCGCCGCCACTTTGCGCGGACTTGGCGGGCCCGTCCGCCACTGGCAACACGAATCGCTTGAGCGTATCCTTACGTGCACCGGCCCCGGCCCGCTCATCCCGGCGGTAGCACGCCCAGCACTTTCTTTTGCCCGGAGTGCTATACTCCTGTCATCCAAAATTTCTAAGCGAGAGGGGAAAATGGACGCAATCCAGTTGCTCAAAGAGAACTTCTCTGGAGCCCGGATGGAGGTCGCAGGCACAATCGCCGATGTCACGCCGGCTATGGCGAACTGGCAGCCGCCCGGTGTGGCCAACCCCATCGGCGCCCTGTACGTTCACATGCTGCACGCCCAAGACATGGTTGTGCACCAGATGGTGCAGGGCAAAAAGACGATCTGGGAGAACGAGGGGTGGGACAAGAAGGTCAAACTGGCGTTCGGCGGGTTGACCCCTGAGGCTCGCAACGCGAAGATTGACCTGGCCACCGTGAAGCCGTACGCCGACGCCGTCGCCAAGGCGGTCGACGCGTGCCTCAACAGCCTCAAACCGGCCGACCTGGACCGGAAGATCAACGTCGGCCCGCCCATTGGCGAGATGTCGCTCGGCTCCATCATCCAGGCGTTCGGCGTGGGCCACATGCTCTCCCACCTTGGCGAGATCTCAGCGCTCAAGGGCATCCAGGGCAAGAAGGGCTACCCGTTCTAAGCCATATCCAAGCCATGCAGCGGAATCGTGGAAGCCGCTCACCTCAAGGTGAGCGGCTTCCTTTTCGCCTGGTTGCTCTTCTAGTCCACCGGTGGTTTCGCTTTGCGTTGCAGCTCGTACAGCCTGTTCAGCGCCTCCAAGGGCGTCATGCCGTTCAGGTCCAGTTCCGCCAGCGCCTTCAGCACCTCGTGGGCCTGCGCTTCGGCCAGCAGCGGCAACTGCGCCGCGCCTTGGTCTTCGTTGCCTTGCCCCCTACCACCTGCCTGCCGCGCGAGCCTCGTCCCTTCTCCCCGACCTCCTCCCTTCGCGGTGAAGAGTCCAGGGCCGTGCCCTGGTGCTGGGCTGCGCCCCGCCTCCAGTTCGGTCAGTAAGTCCCCCGCGCGGTGCACCACCGTGCGAGGCAGCCCCGCGAGCTGCGCCACGTGCACGCCGTAGCTCCGGTCGGCGCCGCCCGGCTGCACTCGGTGTAGAAAGACTAGCTTGCCATCCTGCTCCACGGCCGACATGTTGAAGTTGCGGACGCGCGGGAGTCCGCCCCGGTCGGACGCCAGCTCCGTCAACTCGTGGTAGTGCGTGGCGAACAGCGTCTTGCAGCCCAGTCGCGGACTACTGTGCAGGTGCTCGGCCACCGCGCGGGCGATCGCCAGCCCGTCGTAGGTGCTGGTGCCGCGCCCGATCTCGTCCAGGATGACCAGGGAGGCGGAAGTTACGTTATGCAGGATTTGTGCCGTCTCCACCATCTCCACCATGAACGTGGAGAGGCCGGTGGTCACGTCGTCCTGCAGGCCCATCCGGGTGAAGATGCGGTCCACCAGGCCGATCTCCGCCCGCTCCGCCGGCACGAAGCTGCCGATCTGCGCCATGAGCACGATGAGCGCGGCCTGCCGCAGGAACGTGGACTTGCCGCCCATGTTGGGGCCGGTGAGCACGATGAGCGTGCAGTCACCGCCGAGCTCCAGGTCGTTGGGCACAAAGGTGCCCTGCGGCAACACCCGCTCCACCACCGGATGCCTGCCGTCCTTGATGCGGATGAGCGGCCCCCGGTTCAGGACGGGCCGGGAGTAACCGCGCCGCGCCGCCGTGTCTGCGAAGGAGGCAAGTACGTCCAATCCTGCGACGGCGCGCGCCGTCGCCAGGAGCCTCGGCGCTTGGAGTGCCACCTGGCGGCACACCTGGCGGAACAGCGCCGCCTCCAGCTCCGCCATCCTCTCCTGTGCTCCCAGCACCGTCGCCTCGTGCTCCTTGAGCTCCGGCGTGATGAACCGCTCCGCGTTCACCAGCGTCTGTCGCCGGATGAAGTCGGACGGCACCTTGGCCAGGTGCGGATTGGTCACCTCCAGGTAGTACCCGAAGACACGGTTGTACCCGACCTTGAGCGCACTGATGCCGGTGCGCTCGCGCTCCCGCTGCTCCAGCCCCGCCAGGTACAACGTGGCGCTCCGTGAGGCGGAGCGCAGCTCGTCCAGTTCCGGCGAGAACCCCTCTCGGATGACGCCGCCTTCACCGAGCGGCGCGTTCGGCTCCGCCACAAGCGCCTGGGCCAGCAGCGCCGTCACTTCGTCGCACGGCCGCAATTGCTCGACAACGTCTCCTGGGAGACCGTCGGTCGTGAGCGAAGCCCGCAAGGCGGGCAGCGCGTCCAGACCGCGGCGCAGGGCCACAAGCTCCCGCGGCTGTGCCACGCCCGCCTGCACCCTCGCCACGATGCGCTCCACGTCTCCCACCTGTCCAAGGAGCTTGCGTACCTGCTCCCGCACGAGGCCGCGCTCCACGAACCACTGCACCACCTCCTGGCGCCGGTGCAGATCAGCAAGGTCGCGCAGCGGTTGGCCAAGCCACGTCCTCAGCAGGCGGCCGCCCATCGGCGTGCGGGTCGTGTCCAGCTCAGCCAGGAGCGAGTGCTCTGCACCGCTCCGCCCCGCCTGGAACAGCTCCAGGTTGCGCCGCGTCTGCGCGTCCAGCGGCACGGTCCGGTCCAGGGCGTACGTGGAGAGGGCGGTGAGCTGCGCCAGCGCCGTCTTTTGCGTGCGGCCCAGGTACGCCACGATGGCGCCCGCTGCGCGGACAGCGAGCGGCAGGCTGTCGCAGCCGAAGCCCGCGAGCGTCGTCACGCCGAGGTGCTCCTGGAGCCGTTCGCGCGCCAGTTCCCCGTCCGAGTCTTCCGGGTCCAGCTTGGTGATCGCAGCGCCGCCTTCGCCGCTGCGGAGGCCGAGAAACATGCGCGCAGGCCCTTCCGCTGCGCCGGCCGCGAGCAGCAGCTCGGCGGGAGACAGCCGCTCCAGCTCAACCGCGAGCCGCTCAAGCGGGAGCTGTGATACGGCAAACTCACCCGTGGAGATGTCCGCGTAGGCGAGGCCCGCGTCCGATTCGCCGGGGACGACCGCCACCAGGTAGTTGTTCGCCTTCTGCTCCAGTAGCGCGGGCTCCAGCACGGTGCCCGGTGTCACCACGCGCACCACGTCCCGCTCAACCAGCCCCTTGCCCTCTGTGGGGTCGGTGAGCTGCTCGCAGATGGCGACCTTGTGGCCCTTCTTGACCAGCCGCGCCAGGTAGGAGTCCAACGCGTGGTAGGGGATGCCTGCCATCGGCACGCGCTGGCCCTTGCCCATCTCCCGCGAGGTGAGCACGATCTCCAGCTCCCGCGCCGCCAGCTCCGCGTCCCGGTCAAACGTCTCGTAGAAGTCGCCGAGGCGGAAGAGGAGGATGGCGTCCGGGTACTGCCTCTTGACGTGGAGGTACTGCCGCCGCAGGGGGGTGATGACGGCCACGACCCGCTGCTCCGACGGTTGCTCTTTGACTGATTCAGCTTCCATTGATTGACAGCCCCTGCATTTCTGAGACCAGGTGAACGCGATGTGTGGTGTTGGCCGCGTGGACGGTCAAGCGGAGCACGTTCAGGTTTGATTGTTTATCCGTTGGAACCCCCCAGCCCAATGCGAGCGCCGCACGCAAGGCTTGGGCTCGCGCACCATGGTGCCTGAAAGGGGCCGCCGGTGCAACTGGCAGGTGGCGTCCGTCGCAGGCGGACTAGCCTCCGGAGCCGCCGGGCAGGCCGTCCAGCTGCGCGAAGAATGCGGGGCAGTCAGGGAACGGGCCCGCACGCCCCTCACAGACGAGCTGCGTGGCGGAGCGGAGGGCGTTGGCGTCCACGGGCTGGAACGCGCCATGCTCCATGTCCACCATCCACGTCTCCTCGGTGGAGGGGGTGTACGGCAGGACGCGGAACTTGACCTCGTACTGGCGGCCCTCCTGGTTCTTGACGCGGGTGGCGGCGGAGACGGCGCTCAGGCCCCACTGCCTCAGGTACTCCTCGCCGGCGGGCACGGTGTTCCGGGCGATGCCGCTGGTGAGGACGTTGATCACCTTGGAGCGCGCGTCCGGCCCGGAGTTCCCCTGGCAAGCCACGGCGACGAGCGCAACGGCCAGCACGGCGAGGAGAAGGGCGGGGCGGCGACTCGTGAGTAGCGAGAACGGACAGGTAAGCAACGTGCGCATGCTGGTAGCTTACCATCCGGCGTTAGGAAATGTTGGCGTGGAGGACGGGTTGGGCGATTGGGCGCTCCTAGAATGTAGCGCCCAGTATCTAACGTCCCTAGCATGCTGTGCACTAACCGAAACTGTACAAAGAGGAGGGCGGCCATGTCGGGGCGGAACAAGGATCTGGTGCGGCGGTTCATCCACGAGGAGGACCACGGGAATTGGGACGTGCTGCGGCGCGAGATCGTCTCGCCAAAGTACATGACGCACTTCCCCGGCGCGCCGCCGGTGGACCTGGACGGGCAGGAGCGGAACAACCGGGCGTTCTTGAAAGCGTTTCCGGACCTGGAGCACATCATCCTCCACACGATCGCCGAGGGGAACAAGGTGATAGACATCACGACCGTGCGGGCCACGCATACGGGGGAGTTCCAGGGCAAGACGCCCACCGGCAAGACCATTGAGCTGTGGGCGATCCACTTCTGGGAGATTGAGAACGACCGGATCGTGAATCAGACCGTGTACGCGGACACGGCGGCGCTGGTGCGGCAACTGGGCATCAATCCTATCCCGCAACAGCGGTAGGGCGACCTAACCCCTACCCGGCGCGGGAAGGGGGCGGTACGGAGTTTCCTAAGGGTTAGGTGGTCGCCACCCCATCGCCTTAAGGAGGCTCCGTTCCGCAGGCGTGAGGTCGGCGAGGACGAGCAGGTCGGGGCGGAGGCGGAGGGTGCGCAGCAGCGCCTCGCGGCGGCGCCAGCGGGCAACGGCCTCGTGGTCGCCCGAGAGCAGCACATCCGGCACACGCATGCCGCGGTACTCGGGAGGGCGGGTGTACTGCGGCTCCTGGAGCAGCCCCGTCGTGAACGAGTCGTCGCGGGCCGAGTTGACGTCGTGGAGCACGCCAGGGAGCAGGCGCGCCACCGCGTCCACGACGACCAACGCGGGCATCTCGCCGCCCGTGAGCACGTAGTCGCCGATGCTCAGCACGTCGGTGGCGAGGCTCTGCTCCACGCGGGAGTCCACCCCTTCGTAGTGGCCGCAGAGGAGCACCAGTTCCTCCTCGCGCGCCAGCTCCTCAGCCACGGGCTGCGTGAGCGTACGGCCGCCCGGCGCGAGCAGCACAACGCGAAGCTTCTGCGCGGCCTCTTGCCCACGCCGCTGGGCGGTGTCCGCGCGGATGGCGTCCACCGCCTCAAAGAAGGTGGGCGCTTTGAGCAGCATGCCGGCGCCGCCGCCGTACATCGCGTCGTCCGCAACGTGGTGCCGGTCGTGCGTGTAGTCACGCAGGTTATGGACACGCACCTGGAGGAGGCCGGCCTCCTGCGCGCGCTTGAGGATGCTGTGACCCAGCGCGCCCTCCACCATCGCTGGGAAGAGGGTCACGACGTGGAAAAGCATTGCCGCCTCAGCACGTTCAAGTCTCAGGCCACTCGCGGTGCCGTCATGGCCGCTTCTTCGGCCGAGACGAGCTGACTTTCACGAGGTCGTAGGAAAGGTCAACCATCTTTTTGACCTCGTCCTCGTCAATGCTGCCGTCAAGGAGCACGGTGTTCCAATGCGTCTTGTTCATGTGGTAGCCAGGCAGGACGGCGGGGTACTGTTCACGCAGGTGAACGGCGAGCATGGGAACGCACTTCAGATTAATCCTGTCCGGGTTTCTCGGAGGCGTGGTCAGCGCGAACATCTTCCCACCGACCCGGAAGACGGCAGTCTGGGGACCGAACGGGAACGCCAGCTCAGTGCCGGGCTTGGATAAGCAGTACCGTTCAACGTTGAGCACCGCGTTATTCTTCTTCGAACCGGACCGGCGGGTTGCCATACTAATGCCCCAGACGCCAGCTACGCCCTGGACGGCTGCTTGGCGTGCTCTTGGAGAAACGCCCCAATCGCCTTGATGGTCGCGGCGCGCTTCTGCTCGGAGCGGCAGTCCACGTCCAGGCACCGGGCGTGCGGCGCCGTCTGGCAGATGGCGTGCGCAATACCCGTGGGGTGGAACGGGTCGTTGCCGGGCAGGATGAGCAGCGGGGCAGGGCACCGGGGGAGCCACGCCTTGTCCACGGTGAAGTACGGCGGGTTGTCCGGCCACATCCCTTTTGCAAACGCCTCAACCAGCCTGATGTACTCGTCCGGCTTCATCGCGCTGATGCGGACGCGGAAGGTATCATCTTCCTTGATGCGCTGGGCGAAGGGGCCGGCGGCGTTGTTGAACACGAACACCGGGTTCTTGAGGGCGGCCTCCACGACCGCCTTCATGCCGTCCCGCCGCGCGGTCTCCAGCGCCGGCTTGAACATCTCCATGAACGTGGCGATGGAGTTGGTGCCGTCCAGGCCCACAGGGTCTTGCCCGACGCCCGCGCTGATGCGACTCGGCGCGTCGTGGATGAGCTTGAGGACGTGCGCGACGCCGATGCAGCCGCCCCAGGCGTGCGCCCGCCGCACGCCCGCGTGGTCCAGCACCGCCACCTGGTCCGCCGCGGTCAGGTCGTACGAGAAGGTTGGCGGGGCGTTCCAGCTCTTTCCCGCGTGGCGCTGGTCCATCGCGATCACCATGAACTCGCCCGCGAACTGCTTGATCGGGTTGATCGGGCCCATCTCCCAGAAGGCGATCTCGCTGTTCACCGCGCCCGGCGCGATGAGCAGCAACGGGTATCCTTTCCCAAAAACCTCGTAGTGGATGATGGCCCCGTCGGGACGCTTGACCTCTGGCATTGGCACCCTCCTCTCGCTCCTCTTGTGACGACTCCGTGGCGATACTTGTGCTTATGCGGGCGCCTACGCGGGATGGACGTTGGTGGGGCCGCGCAGCGTCTCCAGTCCGTGCGGGATGAGCGGCAGCACCACCTCAAGGCACTCGCGGACGGCCTTCGGGCTGCCCGGCAGATTGATAATCAGGCAGCGGCCTCGGATGCCCGCGGCGGCACGGCTGAGCCACGCCATCGGGGTCTTCTGCGCGGTGACGAAGCGCATCGCCTCCGGCAGGCCCGGCACCTCGCGCTCGATCACCGCTCGCGTCGCCTCCGGCGTGACGTCGCGTTGGCCCAACCCGGTGCCGCCCGTGGTGAGGATGAGATCCACGTCGGCAGACCAGCGGCGCAACCGGTCCGCGATCATCTCCTGCTCGTCCGGCACGATCTCGGCACGCAGCACCTGGAAACCCTTGGCCTCCACCATCTCGCGGATCACCTGGCCGCTGACGTCCTGGCGCTGGCCGCGATAGCCGGCGTCGCTGCTGGTAAGGATGCCCACCGTCACCATGCGCGTCCCCTGCAACGGTACACGTACAATAGGGGGGAGTCGGAGTCCGAACGTTGGGCGTATGATAGCACAGGGCAGCGAGAACGAGGTTTAGCAAAGTTCATGGAAAAGTCTCAAAATATCCCCAAAATGCCCTTGAAAAGTCGTAGGAAATCCGCCTACTATGCCAGCACGAGGAGCAAGCGTCCCGCTACGGCGCCTGCGAAGAGCGCCGCCGACGGGGAGGCCGAGACCAGGTTCGGCCGGCACGTCCCCGTGATGCTCGCCGAGGTGGTCCAGGCCCTCCTAGTGCACGCTGGCGATGCCTACATCGACTGCACGGTGGGAGAGGGCGGCCATTTGGAGGCGATCTGGCAGCACAGCCAGCCGGGTGGCAGGGTTCTTGGAATAGATGCTGACGAAGCCGCCATAGCGAGGGCGCGAGTGCGGTTTGCACCTTACCAACAGGAGATAGTCGTAGAGCACGGCAACTTCCGCGATGTAGAGGCGATCGCCCATGAGCACGGGTTCGCCGCGGTCCAGGGCATTGTGCTTGACCTGGGGCTCAACACGCGCCAGCTTGGGAGCGGGCGTGGGTTCAGTTTCCATGAGGACGCACCGTTGGACATGCGGTTCGACCGCGCGCAGCCGCTGACCGCCGACCAGGTGGTCAATCACTATCCCGAGGACCGGCTGGCGCAGGTGCTCCGAGAGTACGGAGAGGAACCCCGGGCCCGGAGAATCGCGCGGGCGGTTGTGCGGCAGCGGCCCGTGAGGACGGCCCTTGAGCTGGGACAAATCGTCGGTGCGGCGGTAGGATCCGCAGGCGGCCGCATCCACCCGGCGACCAGGACGTTCCAAGCGGTCCGCATAGAAGTGAACCAGGAGCTAGCGAGTCTGGAAACCGGCCTGAAGCAGGCCATCCGGCTGCTGGCGCCGGGCGGAAGAGTTGCCGTGGTCTCCTTCCACTCCCTGGAGGACCGGGTCGTGAAGCAGGTGTTCCAACGCGCGAGGCGGGGTTGTGGTTCACCCGCCGATTGCGCGGACGAACAGTGCCTTCACAAGCCAGTGGCGCGCCGGGTAGAGCCGAAGCTCTGGCGTCCGTCTCCGGAGGAGACCGATACGAACCCAAGGAGTCGAAGCGCCCGCATGCGGGTGCTAGAGCGGTTGCCGGAAGGATGAGGCGGTTTTCCGGCTCGATACACGGGACAGAAGGCGGTGGTCTCGTCAACGCCTGACGATCCTCCCCCCACCACCGCCTTCCCCCTAACACCTCCGCACCCTTGCGGCGCCACGGGAGCAAGAAAATTCGTAGAACTTCTCAGTAAAACCGCTTGACAAACATCTAAACAATGTCTTAGATTTGAACAATCAGATAAGAGAGCGCTCGTTAACCAGCGAACGGACGCGCACGACGGCCAAGCGTGCATCCGGAAAAAGAACATCCCCGGCGGGTGAACGCCGGGACAGATTGCCATCCTGGCAACAGCTACAGGAGGCTCAATATGAGGGACAACCTATACGTCGCCCTGGATGTCGGCACCAGCAAAGTGGCCACCTTGGTGGGTCAGGTCCACCTGGACGGCCGCGTGGAGGTAGTGGGCGCTGGCGTTGTCGAGTCCGCGGGGCTCGCGAAGGGTGCCGTCATTAGCATCCCGGAGGCACAAGAGGCGATCCGCGCTTCCCTTGAAGAAGCCGCCGTTTCCTCTGGCAGGCCTATCCACGACGTGTACGCCACCGTCACCGGCACCCATCTCCAGTTCTCCACCCGTCAGGGCTCCATCCACTCGCCGCACTACAGCGTGCCCATCTCCTACCCAGAGGTGGACCGCGCGATCGAGACGGCGTACCCCACAGACATTTCCCCGGAGCTCCAAGTGCTCCACCTGGTCCCGCGCTCCTACACCGTTGACGGCCTGAAGGGCGTGCGGAACCCGATCGGGATGCATGCGTTGCGGCTGGACGTGGAATGCCTGTGCATCTCAGCGGCCAGCGCGCCAATCCGGAACCTGCTGAAGGCGATTGAGCACAGCCGCGTCAAGGTTGCCGGCCTCATCATGAGCGGCCTCGCATCGGGCGAGACGGTGCTGACACGGGACGAACGCGAAATGGGCGTGCTCCTCGTCGAGATCGGCGGCGGAGTCACGACGGTAGCCGTCTTTCAGCAAGACTCCCTTGCCGGGGCCAGCGTACTCCCTGTCGGCGGCGTGAACTGCACCAGTGACCTGGCCATGGCGCTCAACACCCCACTTGAGGTGGCCGAGCGGATCAAGCTTCAGCACGGGAACCTCATGCCGGACAACGCCGCGAGCGAGCGCGTGGAGATCCCCTCCTTCGGCGAAGGGGCCGCGCTCAAGGTTGACCAGCGGGAGGTTGCCAGGTACCTGCGCGACCGGATGGAAGAGGTCCTGCGGATGGCTGCGCTCCAAGCCAGGTCCATGGGGTACGCCACGCTGCCCCCCGCGGGGATTGTCCTCACTGGAGGCAGTGCCAACCTGCCAGGGCTTTCTATGCTGGCCCGCCGGACCCTGAGCGTCCCGGCGCGCATCGGGAGCCCGCGGGGGATCGCCGGGCTGCAGGAGCAGTACACCAACCCATCCTACGCCGCCGTTCTGGGAACACTGCAGTGGGCGGCAAGGAACAGGACCGCTCACCTGCACAAGGTCGGGCATGCGTTGTGGCACCACGGAGGCAACGGGACCAACGGGACGCCGAATGGCAACGGGCATGGGGTTCCTTCCGGGCGAGAATTGCCAGCCAAAGCGATGGCCTGGCTCAGAGAGCGGGCGAAGCGAGTAGCGCTCTAGCCTGCGCAATACGAGAGGAGAGGACTTGTATGGCTGACTACTTGTTCAACAGCTCCAACGGCGCGGAAGGTGACGTCCCTTGCATCAAGGTGATCGGGGCAGGCGGTGGCGGCGCTAACGCCGTGAACCGAATGTACAAGGAGCCCATTCCGGGCGTTGAGTACATCGTGGTGAACACCGACGCGCAGGCGCTGGGTCGGTACGAAACGCCCACCCGGATCCAGATCGGCGAGCGGCTGACGCGCGGGCGCGGCGTCGGCGGGGACCCTGAGATGGGCCGCCAGTCCGCTGAAGAGAGCAAGGACGAAATCGCCGACCAGCTGCGAGGCGCCGAGATGATCTTTATCGCCGCCGGCATGGGCGGCGGCACGGGAACAGGCTCCGCGCCCGTGATCGCTGAAATCGCCAAGTCGCTCGGTGCGCTGACCGTCGCGGTCACCACCAAGCCCTTCTCATGGGAAGGACGGCGCCGCATGAAGGTGGCCGAGGACGGGATCCACAAGCTGAAGGAAAAGGTGGACGCGATCATCGTGATCCCCAATGACCGCTTGGCGTTTCTGTCCGATACGAAGCTCACCATGGCGAACGCGTTCCGCATGGCGGACGATGTGCTCCGCCAGGGTGTTCAGGCGATTGCCGAGCTCGTGACCATCCCCGGTGAGATCAACCTGGACTTCGCGGATGTCCGCTCGGTCATGGCGGGCGCCGGGGCCTCCTGGATGGGGATCGGCCAGGGGCGCGGCCAGACGCGTGCGGTGGACGCCGCCCGCGCAGCCCTGGCGTGCCCGCTCCTGGAGCTCTCCGTGACCGGCGCCAAGGGCGTTCTCTTCTCCGTCAACGGCGGGAACAACCTGACCCTCGCCGAGGTGCAAGCCGCCGCCGAGTGCGTCAGCCAGGTCGTGGACCCAGACGCGAACATCTTCTTCGGCATGGTGCACGACCCGAAGATGGAGGACGAAATCCGCGTCACCATGATCGCCACCGGCTTCCCATCTCAGGATATCTGGTCTCCCGGCCGGGACCTGGAGCTGAGCGACCTGCTCAATACCGGCTCTACTCCGGCCTCCGAGTCCAACAGCCTGGACCTGCCACCCTTCCTACGCCGCACGTACGCTGGGGCCAGAAGGGGCCGGACCAACGGGTTCAGCAACGGCTAGGCTTACGATCTTTGTGTCTAGGGGCTGCCCACTCCCCCCGGACAGCCCCTAGACAACACCCCTCCTCTCAGAGCCGCCCTGTGCCGCCAGGGCGGCTCTTCTTTTGGAACACCCCTCTTTAGACATTGGCCTGAGCAAGAAGTGCCCTGTTCCTTCTCGTTGGGTGACGAGGCCCGACGTCCTCTCTTCAGAGAACACCGAAAACCATCTTCGATGCAGTGACATTCCGGGCGTTCCCTCCACTCAACGCGAAATGGCCCGAAATTATGTCCCAAAACCCTTGACACACCTACTTCTTGGGGTTATGGTATTGCTCCATACAACATCTTGTGGTCAGGACAGCGCCGTGCAGTGCCCTGAGTGCAACCACCCGGACGCAAAGGTAACCGACTCCCGCGAGTCGGCGGAAGGCATCCGCCGTCGGCGGGAATGCCAGTCGTGCGGGCATCGTTTCACCACCCTGGAGCGGTATCAGCCCGCCTCGCTCCAGGTGATCAAACGCGACGGCCGGCTTGAGGGGTTCGACCAGAACAATGTGCGCGCCGGCGTGCTGCGCGCGTGCGCCCGACGCCCCGTGACGATGGAGGCGATTGACCGCCTGGTTGAGAGCGTTGAGCAGGCCGTGCGCCGACTCAACCGCACCGAGGTGCCAAGCAGCCTCATCGGCGCGCTGGTGATGGAGCCGCTGCGCGCCCTGGACCCGGTCGCATACCTGCGGTTCGCCTCGGTGTACCGGAACTTCCAGGACGTAGAGAGCTTCCTCAAGGAGGCCCAGGGGCTGCTTGACCAGGCCCCGGCGGAAGGCAGCCGTCCGGCCGCGCGAGGGATCGTCTCCGCCGTTCTGCCGGAAGCCCAGTTGCCTCTGCCGCTGAACGGCAACGGCCGCAAGCACAGCAGAAGGTGGCGGGCCAGAAGGTCCACAACCCCCTCGTAAGCCCGCGGAGAGGGTGGGCCGCAGACACATGGCGCAAGCGGTACGTCCGAATCTGGGAGAGAAGCATGGTCTACGTAGGCACGAAGTTCAAAGGGGAGTGCTGGATCGGCGACCCATCGGACGGGACCCACTGGGGCGGACGGCGGCTCCACATCTGCCGGTTGTGCCACCAGTCGGTCTGCGAGGCGCATTGGATAGGCGAGAAACACGAACACTCCGGCAGCTACTGCGTCCACTGCCTGGAGGCGAAGAAGCGGGAGCTCGGGTAGCCAATGCCCTGACGAAGTGAGTGATGCCCCGGCCAGCAGCGCCGGTAGGCACAGAGAAGCGGGCCACAAGGAGAAGGGGCCATGGTAGATATCGCGGGAAAGAAGACGTTCAAAGGAGCGGGGCTCCCCAGCCAGGCGGCGCAAGAGGCGCAGGCGCTCATTGCCGAGTTGCGCACCAAGCTGGCCGCAGCCACCGACCCGGCAGTCAAGAAGACGCTGGAGCAGGCGCTGGCGGCGCTTGAGGCATTGCCCGCCCCGTCCGAGGCGATCTCCGCACGGGTCGTGTCCTCCCTCCGGCGCGCGGGTGTGCGACTGGAGCCGGAAGAGCTCCCCTTCTCCGAAAACGCGCGTACGGTCCTCAAGCACCGCTACCTGCGCCGCAACGAAAAGGGCGAGGTGGTGGAGACACCCGAGCAGATGCTGTGGCGAGTTGCGCGGGCCATTGCGGACGGGGACAAGATGTACGCCCCTCATGCCGACCCTTCGGCCGTTAGAGCAAGAGTGGAGGCGAGCGCCGAGCAGTTTTACCGGATGATGGCGCGGCTGGAGTTCGTGCCGAACTCGCCAACGCTGATGAACGCCGGTACGGAGGCGGGTACGCTCTCCGCGTGCTTTGTGCTTCCGCTAGCCGACTCGCTGGAAGGCATCATGGAGACGGCGCACGACGCGGCGATGGTGCAGAAGTACGGCGGCGGGACGGGCTTTGCGCTCTCCGCGCTGCGGCCCAAGGGCGCGTCCATCTCCACGACGCACGGGAAGGCTTGCGGGCCCATCGCGGTGCTGCGCCACCTCTCCTCCGTCTCCACCATGATCACGCAAGGCGGCAAGCGGGACGGGGCCAACATGGCGGTGATGAACATCCACCACCCGGACATCCTGGAGTTCATCACGGCCAAGGAGCAGGAAGGGCAGATCCACAACTTCAACATCTCCATCGGCGTGGACGAGGAGTTCATGCAGGTGGTGGAGCATGGCGGCGAGCTTGAGCTCCACGACCCGCTCACCGGCGCGACGGGCGGCAAGCTGCCTGCGCGCGAGGTGTTCCAGAAGGCGGTGGAAGGCGCGTGGCGGAACGGCGAGCCGGGGATGATCTTCCTGGACCGGGTGAACCTGGACAACCCGACCCCGCACCTTGGCCAGATGACCGCGACGAACCCATGCGGAGAGCAGCCGCTGCTCCCGTACGAGTCGTGCAACCTTGGGTCCATCAACCTGGCGCGTATGCTTCGATTTCCTCCTGAGCCGCCTGCGGCGGACCCCCCCTCTGCCGCAGGCGACGCTCTCCGGCTCGACGCCGCAGGCGCCGAGATTGACTGGGAGAAGCTGCGCCAGACGGTGTGGACCGCCGTCCACTTCCTGGACAACGTCATTGACGTCAACCGGTACTCGGTCCCGAACATTGAGTGGATGACCAAGCTGACGCGCAAGATCGGGCTTGGCGTCATGGGCTTTGCGGACATGCTGGTCCGGCTGGGCGTCCCGTACGACTCGGAGGAAGGGCTGGAGACCGGCCGCCAGGTGATGCGCTTCATCCGGGAGGAGGCGGACGCCGCGTCGGTGGAGCTGGCAAGCGAGCGCGGCGTGTTCCCAGCGTTCAAGGGCTCCCGCCATGACCGGCCGGGCGGGCTGCACGTGCGCAACGCCTGCCGGCTGACCGTCGCTCCCACCGGGACGATCTCCATGATCGCGGGGTGCTCCAGCGGCATTGAGCCGGTCTTCGCCCTGGCGTACCGGAAGCACAACATCCTGGAGGGCAAGACGCTGTACTACACCGACGCCGCGTTTGAGGCGGTTGCCCGGCAGGAGGGGTTCTGGAGCGACGCCCTGGTGGAGGAGTTGGCACAGGGCAAGTCGCTGAGCGACCGCGCGGACGCGCCGCCGTGGATCAAGCAGCTGTTTGCGACCGCGCCGGAGATCGCTCCCGAGTCGCACGTCCGGATGCAGGCGGCCTTCCAGGAGGCGACCGACTCCGCCATCTCTAAGACGATCAACTTCCCCAACCAGGCGACGGTGGAGGACGTGCAGACGGCCTACCTGCTCGCGTGGAAGCTGGGGTGCAAGGGGATCACCGTTTACCGCGCCGGCAGCCGCGAGAAAGAAGTGCTCACTGCCGGCATTAGGACCGCACCCGCCCAGGCCGTTGCGGCAGGGTTGCCTGCCGCAACGGAGGGCGAGTACGTGCGTCCCCGCGTGCGGCCCCAGGCGCTCCATGGGTTGACGGAGCGGGTGCGCACCGGCCAGGGCACGATGTACGTGAACGTGACCTTTGACGAGGACGGCAGGCCGTTTGAGGTGTTCGCCACGCTGGGCAAGGCGGGCGGCACGGACGCCGCCTATCTGGAGGGGGTTGCGCGCCTGGTCTCCATGGCGCTGCGTTCCGGCGTGGACCCGCAGGAGATTATTGACCAGCTCCGCGGCATCACATCGGAGCCCGTGTGGGACACCGGCGTGTTGGTCCGCTCCGTGCCGGACGCAGTGGCCATCGCGCTGGCGCGCGCGATGGAGCAGGCGAAACGGGGCGGGCCGGCCCCGCTCAAGGAGCTGGAGGCGGCACAGCCGGGCCTGTTCTCAAGAGAGATGATGGAGTCCGGAAGCAAGGAGCCCCTGGCGATGACGGGCGCGTACCCGGAAGCAGGCGCACGGCCTTCCCGGCCGGCGCTGATGGGGGTCCAAGAAGATGGCCGCGCGGGCTGGAGCACCTGCCCAAAGTGCTCCGGCACCCTGGTCTACCAGGAGGGGTGCCTCACCTGCCGCGAGTGTGGGTACAGCAAGTGCAGCTAGGGGCGGAATAGCCTCTGAAAAAGGGGCGATCATACGATTCCCTCAACCTGGAGGCATGGGGAGAACCACAGTCTACGCGCCTTGGCCATTACAGGAGGTCTGCTCCTCCTGCTTCTAGCTGGATGCACGGGGGAGGCGAACAGTTATGTCATACCTGGTGGGCATGCGGCGGAGCAGGGACGAGTTTTGTACGAGGCGAACTGCCAGACGTGCCACGGCGGCGACACCGGCGGCAACCTAAGGGATATCCCACCTCCCCACAACACCAACGGGCACACCTGGCATCACGCAGACCAGCAACTCACGGACAGCATCCTTCACGGTTTCTCTGACCCGCTGTCCCCCCAGCAGATGCCGGCCTTCGCTGGTAAACTCGAGGAGAAAGACGTAAGGGACATTCTTGCGTATATTAAGACGTGGTCGACCGCAGATCAGCAGGATTGGCAGCGCCAAGCAACCGAACAGTGGGAGCAGTTGCGGTGATCCGACGGGCTGTAATTCTGGCAGCACTCTTGGGAATGCTGCCAACGGGCATCCCCGCCTGCTCCAGCGACAGCGATAGGGCGTCCCCGGCTCCAACCACTAGGACGTCCGCGGCACCAAGCACGATAAGCAACCCTGGGCTGGAACCCGTCGCCATTGGGCAAAAAGCGCCCGGCTTCCAGTTAACGAACCAGTACGGCCAGCCCTACACCGTGCAGCCCGGCAGCGACGCGCCATACCTTTTGGTCTTCCACATGGGGTATTTCTGAGCGGGCTGCAGGGGCCAGCTTGGCAAGCTGGCAGAATACAAAGATGAACTCGGATCTGTGGACAATGTGGTTGCTATCAGTGTGGATCCGCCCAAGGAATCGCAGAAGATGGACCAATGGCTGAAAGGGGCTTTTGCATTACTACAGGATCCGGACCTCAGCGTAATTTCGGCGTTCCAAATGGATATGTCGATGGGCGGGACCCCATTAGCGGCCATGGGCTATGTCATCATGGACAAGGAAGGCAATGTACGCTATCGGGTCACAGACGGGGCCTTCGGTGAGCACGCGGACACCATCCTCAAGAACCTGCGCGCTTTGGAGACCGCACAACCGTAGGCAGCGTTACCTACGGCTTGGTCTCTTCGTGACGGCCCTTCCCGGTGCCCTCTTTTTCGAACTCTCGCATGACAAATAAGCTCCAAAGCTATCCGCGCATGGCATAATTGCTTCGCTATGACCGCAAACAGCGTTTCAGCAGTCCTCTTGCTCTCGTGCCCGGACCAGCGGGGCCTGGTGGCCACCGTCGCGGACTTCATCTACCGGAACAACGGCAACATCCTTCACGCTGAGCAGCACACCGATGCGGGGAGCTCGGTGTTCTTCCAGCGGGTCGAGTGGGAGCTGGATGGCTTCAGAATCCCTCGCGACGGCTTGCGTGAGGCGTTCCAGCCCATCGCGCAGCGGTTCGGCATGACCTGGGCGCTGCACTTCTCCGACGAGGCGCCGCGCGTCGCCGTCTTCGTCTCCAAAGAGGCCCATTGCATGTACGACCTCCTGGCGCGTCTCCGTATGGGCGAGTTCAGCGCGACGGTGCCGCTGATCGTGAGCAACCACCCCGACCTCGAGCCGATTGCGCAACGCTTCGGCGTGGAGTACGCCTGCTACCCGGTAACGCCGCAGAACAAAACGGCCCGGGAGCAAAAGGTGCTGGCAAAGCTCCGGGAGGCCCGCATTGACCTGGTCGTACTCGCACGCTATATGCAGGTCCTGAGCGAGGACTTTCTCCGCGCCTATCCAGATCGGATCATCAACATCCACCACTCGTTCCTGCCGGCCTTTGCCGGCCCCCGTCCTTACCAGCAGGCTCACGAGCGCGGCGTCAAGCTGATCGGCGCTACGGCCCACTATGTCACGGCGGAGCTTGACCGTGGCCCGATCATCGAGCAGGACGTGGCCAGGATAAGCCACCGGGACAGCGTCGCCGACCTGGTCCGGAAGGGGAGAGACCTGGAAAAGGTGGTGCTGGCCCGCGCCCTGGACCTGCACCTGCGCCACCGGGTCATCGTGTACGGCAACAAGGCGGTGGTGTTCAGCTAAATCGGGCAGCCCGCCTACTCCCCCGCGAAGCCCCGCGCGACGTCGGAGTGTGCGGCGGTGAACTCCACCGTGACCGTGCTCTTGCTCTGCTTGATCTTCGGCTTCCCAACCGCATCGAATTCAAAGAGTTCGGCCAGCCTCCCGGCATCGTTCAGGTCAATGGCGGCCTTCTTGGCGTTGGCGTCAGAGTCAAATTGAGCGTACACCTTGTACGTGGTGGTCGTGGCGTTCTTCTTCACAAGGTTCGCCATGCCCCAAGTGAACCCGGCGACGGAGTCAAGCCCGGTGCCTTCATCTGTGTTCGGATCTGCGAAGGCGAGGTAGCCAAGCTTCCCAACCTTCTTCAGGACCGCCTTGATGTCCGGCGAGTCCAGAGCGCCCTTGCGTTTGTCCCGCATCTGATCAACGACGCGCTTTACGTCTGCCGGAGAAGAGGCCACCGCCCACGTCCTGGCGTCCGGAAAGGCGAAGACGCTTCCGAACTCCCCACCCGCAGCGGTGTAGATGTCCACACCACGGTAGGACTCCACCTCCTCCGTCCCTGCCACTAGCGCGGCCTGGAACAACGGCCCCTGGAGATCCTGGAATCCACCGTCAAGCACGCCGACCGTCGGCTCGTCCCCCTCCGACGAAACCGCTATCATGTCCATTGCCGCCGCGAGCGGCGCGAGGAACTGTGCGAGGCCGCCCAAGCCCTCAGACTCCCCCTCAATCACGCCTGTCAGCACACCGCTGAAGTCCTCTCCGAGCCCACTGAGCGCCTCGGTGGTTCGTAGGGTGGACAGGTTGAGCAGGAAGAAGGAGTCCGTGCCGGCCGGGAGCTTCTTCAGCACGTCCTCGGGCTTGGCGGGCTTGGCCTTGGCCGCCACGGACGCCTCCGCAGGCGCCTGGACCACCCAGGCTGTTGCGGTAGTCGCCAGCACAAATGCCAGGACGATGATGAGCAGCCGCTTCGTGGCGCCTCCTCCAGAGAGCAATCACCTAAGTGTGGCAGCCTGTCACGGGTCAAGCAAGACCAGTTCGGCAGAGCAACGGTACGTTGACACCCGCGCCCTCGCTTGGGTATGCTTCGCGAATCCCAGGTCTTCTGAGAAGGGGTGTGTTATGACAAGCCGTCGGTCCAAGGGTGTCCTGCTCACCATTGGCACCAAGAAGGGGCTGTTTCTGTTCCAGAGCGACCAGTCGCGGGCCAAGTGGCAGATGTCCAGCCAATCTCTCGGCGGCAGTGAGGTGAACCACGCGGTGCTGGACGCCCGGACGGGCAGGCTGTTCGCCACAAACAACGGGTTTGAAGGCTGTCGAGTGTCATACTCCAACGACCTGGGCAAGACGTGGACGAACGCCAAGGAGAACCCCAAGATCGTCCAGGACTTAGGCATGAAGGTGGACCCTGCGTCGGGCGTCTCCGTCAGCGAACGGCTGTGGCGGATCCAGCCCGGGCGGCCGTCAGAGCCGGGCGTGCTGTACTGCGGTGCGGCGCCCGCAGAGCAGGCCGCGACCAAGCAGACCCCCGTAGAAGCGCCCCTCTCCGCTGGCCCTGTTAGCTAAGACTGCTTCTCTGGCCTGTCCCGCTGTCACCGCACTTGCTTTCCGGCCATGGCACAGCGTATCCTGTGAGGCACAGAAAACGTCCTTCCCTTGAGGAAGGACTCGCGAGGACGCAGATATGAGGCGACGCCCTGCCCATTTACGGCATCAACTTTCTCCTTCCGCCTCTGTGCACCCCCCGGTTACACGGGAGGTCCGCGAGATCCACTCCTCCCTCACCCGCCTGGAGAGCCGCCTTGAACGGCAGCGCGCCGAATTCAAGCAGATCCGCGTGCTGGACTCGCGGGCGAACACGGACACCATCCTTGGCAGCACTTTGGTAGGCCTAGGGCTGTTCCTGGTTTCCGGCGCGCCACTTCCCGGCTCTCTCAGCGCCCAGGTGACCATCATCGTGCAGCTCGTCGGCGTAGGGCTTGGGTTCCTTGGCCTGACGGTGCTGGTGCAGGCGTACCGGGAGTGGAGAGCGATCCAGACGCGGCGTGGGACGCACCGGCGCCGGCACGGAGTGCTGGGCAAGGCCCTGGTGCTGCTTGCGCTTGGGGCCGGCGGGTTCGCGACGCTCCAGCTCATGTCAACCCTGCGCTAAGCGCTTCACAGCCCTGGCCGCCTCCGGCTGACGTAGACGTGGGCTGCTGGAAAAGTCCGCGCCTCCCTTCGACCCTTCGCGGAGTTTACCCTGAGCAAAGCGAAGGGCTGGAGGGCAGGCAAACCCATTCGCTTCTCTCAGGGCGCTTTGCGGCTCAGGGTGAGCGGCGTGGCCAAGGCGCCCGCTCGTGCTGGGCTTGTCGAAGCACTCACAAAAGAGTTTGGAACGTCCTGGTAGACGTCGAGCGTGCGCGCGTGGTGTACTACCCACGTGCCGAATACCAGGCTGCGCGGAAAAGACACCAAACGCCCCATCGTGGCGGTAACGCTCGGTGACCCGTGCGGTATCGGCCCGGAGGTGGTGGTCAAGGCGCTGGCCAGCAGAGCGCTCTTCAGGCTCTGCCGGCCCGTTGTCATCGGCAGTGAGCCGGTGGTGCAGTCGGCCATCCGGCTGACCGGCGTGCCGCTGCAAACCCGTCGCCTCGCCTCAGTCCACGAGGCGCGCGGGGAGTACGGCACGGTGGAGGTGCTCCAGCACGGGAGCCTACGTGCTCAGGCCGTACCCATGGGGAAAATCTCGGAGGAAGCGGGCAAGGCCTCGGTGGAGTGGGTGCTGCGCGCGGGTCAGCTCTGCCTGTCCGGCGAGGCGATGGCGATGGCGACCGCGCCCATTAACAAGGAGGCGGCTAAGCTGGCGGGGTCCACGGCGGTAGGCCACATGGAGCTCCTGCAGGAGCTCACCGGCTCGACGAACGTGGCGACGATGCTGATGACGAAGGGGCTGCGCGTGGTGCACCTAACTACGCACCGCTCGCTCAGGCAGGCGTGCGAGGCCGTAACGGTGGAGAACGTGCGGGCCAAGCTGGAGCTGACGCACCGCCAGCTCAAGGAGTGGGGTCTTCCGCGACCATGCATCGGCGTGGCGGCGCTCAACCCGCACGCCTCGGACGGCGGGCTGCTCGGCGATGAGGAGCAGCAGCAGATCGCGCCGGCCATAGCCCAGGCGCGCGCACAGGGCATTGACGCGACGGGGCCTATCCCCGCCGACGTGGTGTTCCACCAGGCCATCACCGGCAGGTACGACGTGGTGCTCGCCATGTACCACGACCAGGGGCACGTGGCGATCAAGGTGCATGGGTTTGAGGAGAGCATCAGCGTCACGCTGGGCCTGCCGTTTGTGCGGACATCCGTTGACCACGGCACCGCGTTTGACATCGCGGGCAAGGGGACCGCGGACGCGCGGAGCATGACTGGGGCGATCCGCGTTGCGGCGCTCCTTGCGCGGAGCGGCCGCTTGCCTTGACACGTCAGGGCGCGCAGCCTAGGCTAGAAACGGCTTTCGTCGGAGGTGGCATGAAGATAGCCTTCATCGGTGGCGGCGTCATGGCTGAGGCCATGCTCAGCGCCGCCCTTGCCAAGCAGGTGATAACCCAGCATGACGTGGCGATTGGCGAGCCCGTCGAGGCGCGCCGCCGCGATCTGAACCAGCGGTATGGGGTAGCGACCAGCCAGAGCAACACGCAAGCGTGCTCGGGCGCAGAGGTGGTGGTGCTCTCCGTGAAACCCCAGTGGCTTGCGCCGGTGCTCCAGGAGCTGCGGGGCACCCTGAAGCCCGCGCAGGTGGTGCTTTCCATTGTGGCCGGTGCCCCGATCCAGCGGCTCACGCAGGGGTTGAACCACCAGGCCGTCGTGCGCGTCATGCCCAACACGCCGGCGCAGGTGGGCGCGGGCATGAGCGTCTGGACCGCCACGCCGCAGGTGTCCGAGCAGCAGAAGGACGCGGCGCGCAGGCTGGTGCGGTCGTTTGGCGAAGAGGTGTACGTCAGCAACGAGCAGTACGTGGACATGGCCACGGCGCTCAGCGCAAGCGGCCCCGCGTTCGTGTTCGTGTTCCTCGAGGCGCTCATAGACGCGGGAGTGCACATCGGGCTGCCCAGAGAGCTGGCGCAAATGCTCGCCTACCAGACGGTAGCGGGCAGCGTGGAAATGGCGCGCAAGACGGGCAAGCACCCGGCCGAGCTGCGGAACATGGTGACGTCGTCCGGGGGCACAACGGCGGAAGGGCTGCTGGCGCTCAACGAGGGCAAGCTCCCCGCAACGGTGGTCAGAGCGGTCATCGCGGCGTTCGAGAAGGCCAAGAAACTGGCTGAGCCGTCGTGAGCGACTCCATCGTTCAGGCCGTCCTGGTCATCACGTACGTCATCCAGTTCCTCATCCTGGCGCGGGTGGTGATGAGCTGGCTCCCCATCGGGAACAACCCGGTCACCGCCCTCGTGATGCAGGTCACCGAGCCGTTGCTGGCGCCCATCCGGCGGGTCCTTCCCAGGATGGGGATGATTGACCTCGCCCCCATGATCCTCATCCTGGTCGTCATCGTCATCCAGCGGGTCGTGGTCGCCGCGGGAGACTAGGGCGCGGGAAGGTGTTGCAAGCGCCGGAGCGCGTCGGCTTGCCCCAGGCCGACCACCTGCACCAGCTTCCGTCGAGCCGAATGACCGCGAACGATGGCCAGCCGGGAGCGTGGAATGCCCAACGCCTCCGCCAGGAGGGTGAGGACCGCATCGTTCGCCTTGCCATGTTCGGGAGGCGCGCCGACGTACACGTGGACGGCGCCGTCGCCCCGGCGCTCAACGCAGGCGGCGCGCGCGCCGGGATGCGCGACGACAGCGAAGCGGACACCCTGAGTCACCACAGCCCCCAAAGGCGTTGCATTCTCCACCCCATGGTCTGCATAGTAGGACATGCTAACGCGAGGCGTGAGCCGACGGCGACGCCACCCCGTCAGGAGCAGGAGAGAGGCATGAGGAACCCGCAACAGATTGAGCGCGCCCTGGTCCGTCTCGGAATCCCGGTAACGCCCGCGGGCCAGGCGGTCCTGGAGGAGACGCTAAGGAAGCTCGGTGCGCCGCTCCACGTCCACAAGCTGGGCGAGCAAGAGGGCGCCGCGACGACTGCCTACTCCCGCTTGAGCGGTGAGGGGCTTGAGCTTTACCTGCCCCGCGGCACCTCGGAGCTCACGGTGATCCACGAACTGCTGCACGCGCTGCTCCTCACCGAGGGGTACCTGTTCCCGAGTGTCTCGCTCCCAGACCCGGCGGAGCGTGCGGCGGTCCAGAGCCTGACGGGCATTCTGGTGGAAGCGGTCACCCACCCGCTGGTGCTGGCTCGCATGCAGGCGAGGGGCACAGACGTCCGGCTGTTCCACCACGTGGGGCGGCGGACTCCAAAGCTCCCGGAGGGGCGGGCAAAGCCAACGCCGATGGAGGAGGTCCAGCTCGCCGCCAGCTACCTGTTGCAGGCGCTGGACTACCCCTCGCTCCGGGCGGAGACCGATCAGGAGTTCGTGGTCACGTACCCGACCGTGATAAGCCTGGCGCGGGAGATGGTGAAGGCTGTCGAGGCCGCGCTTGCGCACGACGTCCGGAGCTACCGGGCGCTGGTGCAAGGACTGCTCGCCTTGGCGGACAAACACGTCCAGGCGAGAGAGCCCGGCGCGAACCTCTCCCTCTACGTCGCGCTGGCGCCGGTCTGCACCGTTGAGGAGCTCGCCAGGCCGGCCCGCGACCTGGTGCGGGTGACGGATACGGGGGTGCTCAGCGCGCTCTCTCCCGGTACGGACGCCTCGCCTCCCCCTGCGGTGTTCCTCCTGTGGAAGCAGGACAACAGCACGGTCCAGGTGCGCAGCGTGGCGCATTCGGCGCTGGTGGCGGAGGTGCGAGAGAGGCTGAGAACGCTGCTCGACCGCCCACTGCAGGACCTGCTGACAAGCATGGATGTCCCCTTCCACGTGGAGCGCACCGGCAAGAGGGCCGCGGGGTAGGTCTGAGGCTTGGGACTAGCTCCCTCGGGTTCCCGCTTGTGTCATTCCGAACCCGTTCGTCCGCCCCTGCTGACTCAGGGTAGACTCCGTGAAGAATCCGCGGATTTACGAAACGTGGGACTAGGCGCGTCCCGCTTGACGCTGCCTGGCGCCCACCGCATAATGCGGGTGTCAAATCGCCCTTTGGGCATCGGTAAAGGAGCCTCCTATGTCACGCCGTGAGCTTCTGAAAGGCAGCACCGACACCCTTCTCCTCTCCATCGTGGCCAGCCAACCAAAGTACGGCTACCAGCTGGTTAAGGAGATTGGGGAGCGGAGCAGCGGATACTTCCAGTTCAAAGAGGGGACGCTGTACCCGGCGCTGCACCGGCTGGAGGCGGACGGCTTTATTACGGGGTCATGGGAGGAGGCGCAGAACGGACAGCTCCGTCGGTACTACCACATCACACCGCAAGGACTCAAAGCCCTCGGCTCTCTCCAGCGTGAGTGGAAGCTCTTTTCGCGGGCGGTGAACCTGGTGGTCCAGACGTAGGATTCGTAGGCAAGGCGACAGGTGAACAGCACGCTGAGCAAGTACCTGCACGACATGGGCCGCAAGCTGAGGCTAGACCAGCAGACGCGGCAAGAGGTCCTGCGTGAGGTGCGGACGCACCTGGACGACCTGGTCCAAGAGCTCCAGCAACGCGGCCTTTCCCCCGAAGCGGCCTGGCGCGAAGCCGTCCGCATCCTGGGCAAGCCTGAAGAGCTTGCGAACGGCCTGTACGCGGCGCACAGCCGCGCCTCACTCGCACAGACGGGGATGGCCACGGCACCCCACCTCCTCTTCGCGTTTCTGTTCGCCATGCACCTGTGGGCGGCGACGAGCACGCTCATCCTGTTCCTCATCGCGACGGTCGTGATCTCCATGCTCGTGTGGCGCAAGGGGCTGCCCGACTGGGGCTACCCCTGGGTGGGGTACTGCCTGGTAGCACCGGCGGCGGCCTGGCTGCTGGTCTTCTCTGAGGTGGGTCAAGCGACATTCCATCTGGTTTCCAGCGGCAGCCCGGGAATACCCGTGCTGCTGTACCTTCTCGGCTCGGTGTACGTGCTAGTCGCCCTGGTGCTGGCGTGGCGCTTCTTGAGAATCGTGGTCAGGAGAGACTGGCTGTTCGCGAGCCTCATGGTCTTCCCCTTCCCCGTACTCACCTCCTGGCTGGTATACCTGAACAAGAACGGCGGCGCCCTCTCCTATGACAGCGGCCGCGCGTCCTTGATAGACGGCGCCACCGCACTGGTGTTCCTGGGCCTTGCGCTCACCACCGCCGTCGTGTACCGGGTCGGGCAGCGATTCACGAAGGTGGCGTTGCTCTCCGTCGCGCTGCCGCTCATGACGGTGCTCGCGGCGACGACGCACCTGGGAAGCGTGTGGAGCGTGGGCGTCTTCCTGCTGCTGCTGTTCAGCCTCGCCATCGTGGCGGTGCCGGCCTACCTGCAGAACCAGGTCGCTGACGGCGACAGCACCACCGTGCAGCCGTGAGGCTTCTGCGGGCAGCGTCCTTTCCTTGGAAACGGTCCCCCGCCTCCCCCAGAACGCCGTAAGGGCACGCGCCGTCCGTGGCTGATCCCCAACACCGCGCCTCCGTCGCCGTCGTAGTGGACAGTACGGCATCCCTGCCCCCTGAAATGGCGCAGCGGCACGCCATCACGGTCGTCCCAATGCAGCTCATCTTTGGGGAGATCGCGCTCCGCGACGGCGTGGACATCCAGCCGGCGGAGTTCTACCGCCGCCTAGCGCAGAGCCGCGTTCTGCCAACAACGAGCGGGCCAACGCCGGAGGACTTCCTCGCCGCTTTCCGGTCCGCCGCCGCACGCGGATACGCGGAAGTGCTCTGCCTGACGCTGGCCAGCGGGCTGAGCAGCACCTACGCTTCGGCCCTCGCGGCAGTGGGACAGGCCAAGGGAGAGCTTCCCCACCTCCAGGTCACCGTCATGGACAGCCAGACCGCGGGCGGCGCGCTCGGATTGGTGGCGCTGGCAGCCGCGGAGGAGGCGGAACGCGGACGCACGCTGGCCGCGGTCACCGCTGAGGCGCAGCGTGTGGCGGAGCGGGTGTACTTCGTGGGCGTGCTGGACACCCTCTACTACATCTGGAAGGGAGGGCGGGTCCCACGGGTTGCGGTGTGGGCCACATCCCTGCTGCAGATCAAGCCCATCCTGGACATCCGCCACGGGAAGGTAAGGCTTGTGGAGCGGCCGAGGACGCGACGGCGCGCCTTGGAACGGATTCTGGCGCTGGTGGCGCAACACGCCAGCGGGCAGCCCGTAAAGGCCGTGGTGATGCACGCGGACGCGCCGGGCGAAGCGGACGCTCTCCTGGCTCGGCTGCGCGCGGCGGTGCGCTGCACCGAGGTGTTCACGACGCCGTTCACCCCAGTCATCGGAGCGCACACGGGGCCTGGGTTGCTCGGCGTAGCGTTCTACCCGCTGATGGAGAGCGACGGAGACGGTTAGCATGGCCCGCGTGGCGCTCGCTTCCGCAACGCGCTACACTGGCAGCCGCATCCACGGACACCGCGAGGAAGGGGGCCACGATGAAGCTCCGGGCCGTCCAGGGCGACATCATGCAACAACCGGTTGACGCCATTTTGGTCAATGTGTTCGAAGGGGCGGCTTCGCCCGGCGGCGCCGCCGGCGCGGCGGACAAGGCCCTCCACGGGGCCATCACGTCGCTCATCGCCGACGGCGAAATCAGGGGCAAGCGCGGGGAGGCGACGGTCATCCACACCCTGGGGTCTCTGCCGGCGAAGCGGGTGATTGTGGCGGGGCTGGGGAAACAGGCTTCGTTCACCGCCGATACGGTGCGCGCGGTGAGCGGCGATGTCGCGCGGACGCTCAAACGGCTGCGCGTGGGGCTGGCCGCCACGGTCGTGCACGAAGCGGGCGCGGGCGGGATAGAGGCCGAGCAAGCCGCCCAGGCGCTGGCCGAGGGCACGCTGCTGGGCGCGTACGAGTTCAGCCGCCACAAGAGCAAGGAAGAGCCGGCGAAGGCCCTGGAGCTCTTGGTGGTGGAGCGGGACAGCAAGCAGCTCGCCGCCGTGGAACGCGGGTTGAAGACCGGCGCCGTCATAGCCGAGGCGGTCGCCCTCTGCCGCGACCTGGCGAACGAACCCGCCAACCATATGACCCCCACGGTCCTGGCGGACACCGCGCAGCGGATTGCCAAGGAGCACGGCCTGGAGATCACGGTGCTGGAGCGCCCGCAGTGCCAGGAGCTGGGCATGGGCAGCTACCTGAGCGTGGCCCAGGGAAGCGCCCAGCCGCCAAAGTTCATCGTGGTACGGTACTGGGGAGACCGCGCCAACCCTGAGAACGCCATCGGCCTGGTGGGCAAGGGGATCACCTTTGACTCCGGAGGCATCTCCATCAAGCCCGCAGAAGGCATGGAGCAGATGAAGGGGGACATGGCCGGCGGCGCGGCGGTCCTGGGCGCCATCCAGGCCGTGGCGCGGCTTGGGGTCCGGCTCAATGTAACGGCCATCGTACCCGCTACGGAGAACATGCCGGGCGGCAGCGCTTCGCGGCCCGGCGACGTCGTGCGCGCGATGAACGGCAAAAGCATAGAGATCGTCAACACAGACGCGGAAGGGCGATTGGTCCTCGCGGACGGCATCTGCTACGCCAAGCACCTGGGGCTGAAACGCGTGGTGGACGTGGCCACCCTGACGGGCGCCATGGGCGTGGCGCTCGGAAGCGTCCGAATGGGGGTCTTTGGCAACCACCAGGAGCTGATGGACCGGATCAAGGCGGCCGGCGACGCCACGGGGGAGCTGATGTGGCAGATGCCGATGGACGAAGCGTACAAGGAGCAGCTCCGCAGCGAGGTCGCCGACATCAAGAACGTCGGCGGTCGGGCCGCCGGCTCCATCACGGGCGCCCTGTTCATGGACTACTTCGCGGAGGGTGTCCAGTGGGCGCACCTTGATATAGCAAGCGTCGCGCGCACCGACAAGGTGAGTGGCCACCTGGTGAAGGGCCATACGGGGATCCCCGTCCGCGCCCTGGTGCGGCTGTGCCAGGAACTAGCACAGCGGCAATGAGGCACCTTCTTGACGGTTTCCGTAGAAATATGAGGGAGGAATCCAATAAAGCAGTCATCCTGCTGCTGAAGCGCTGACTTCATATCAGAATATCGTCCTATCTTCCTAGCGTCCGGCTGATTGACAAGGGCCGCCTAGAGCGCAGGCCTGCCGGTGTTAGGAAGCGGTTTTCCTGAAATCGGCGGCGTGGAACGCCCTCTCAACAGGGTCCGTTCCAGTCCGGCGCCGTCGTGTGCTCCGAGCGCTTCGCCCGCTCGTCCGGGCGGTAACGGCCAGCTCCATCGGGGCAGCGGGCGTGAAACTTGAACCCTTATTCCTGGCGGCACGTCATGGTATACTGTGGCGTCCAACTCCTCTGGAGCTTAGGGGGTCTATCATGGCGAACAGACACTTCCCATTTGTCACCAACCACGGCCTTGTGCTTGCCTACCTTGCACGGCAGCGGAGGAGCACAACGCGTGAGATAGCAGAAGCGGCGGGCATCACTGAGCGGACCGCGTACGCCATCATCAGTGACCTGGTAAACGCGGGATACCTGAGCCGCAAACGCGTAGGGCGGCAGAACGCCTATCGGATCCGCCCGCGTTTCTTGCACAACGCCCGTGTGGAACGGGACACCACAGTTTCGCAACTCTTCCGAGCGCTCGGCAACCCCAAGCCGCGCGAGGCCGTCCCTACCGCTGAGCGGTAGCTCGTAGTCCCTTAGGCGGCCGGCCTCCCCGGCGTAGGAACAGCACCCAACTGCTGCAACAAGCCGAGCATGTCGGCGTTGTTCCACCGCTCCACGCACTTCCCGTTCGCAAAACGGAGGATGGTGTTTCCGGCGAGCGTTATGCGCTTGCCCGTGGGTGGGATGCCAAGAAAGTCCCCGCGGTGAGTGGCCGGGAAGGCAAACCGGCACGCCAGCTTTTCACCCTCCGTCACCACGTCATCGATGGTGAGCTGCCCGTCCGGAAAAGCGGCCCAGAGCCCCCGGTAAAATTGCCCCGTCCCCTCAAGGTCCATAGGCCCGGGTCCTACGCCATAGAAGGCGAGCTTGGCATCGTACAGATCAAGGTACCTCTCCCTGTGCGCCATGTTGTTGAAGTTGGCCACCGCCCGCTCCAACGCCGCTCTGTTCTGTGCTGCCGGCATTTCCCCCTCCCCTTTCATCTGCACGCTACGTCAATGCAAACGTGGCGTGACGATCTGATCCAAGCGCCTACTGCTCCGGCTCTGCCCGCTGACCACCGCGCGCCCTTGGATGCGCCCGCTCATACGCCTTGCGCGCGGTGGCCAGCGCCACGTGCGTGTACACCTCCGTGGTCGCGGGGCTGTTGTGGCCCAACAGCTCCTGCACGACGCGCAGGTCGGCGCCGCCGTCCAGCAGGTGCGTGGCGAATGAGTGCCGGAGCGTGTGCGGGTGCACTCCCGGGCCAAGGCCGGTGCGTACCGCCCAGCGCCGCACGACCTTTTGGACTCCCCGTACCGAGAGCCGCCCGCCTCGCGGGTTGACAAACAGCGCCGTCTCCTGAGACGTCCGGCTGAGCGCGGGCCGTCCCAGGGCCAGGTACCGCTCCAGCGCCAGCCTGGAAGGGCGTCCGAACGGCACCACCCGCTCCTTGGCCCCTTTGCCCAGCACGCGCACTCTTCGGCTCTCCATATCCAGGTCTTCGAGGTCCAGCCCAGCGGCCTCGCTGACTCGCAGGCCGGCCGCATAGAGGAGCTCCAGCAGGGCGGCGTCCCTAAGAGCCGGCGGCTTTTCCTGCTGCTTCGGCGCCTCAACGAGCGAGCGCGCGCCCTCCGGGTCCAGAAACTGAGGCAGGCGGTACTCTCGCTTGGGGGTGGAGAGCCTAAGCGTTGGATCGCTCGCTATGATGCCGCTCTTGACGAGGAGCCGGAAGAATGTGCGCAGTCCCACGATGCGCCGCGTCACGCTGCGAAGCGCGTAGTCGCTACGACCCCTTGGCGAGCGCTTCGCCGTAGTGAGGAGCCCGTGCAGGTACGCGCGCAGCAGGTCGCGGTCCACCCGCGTGATCTCCTGGACGCGTTGAGCGTCAAGAAAGCTCCACAGCGTGCCGAGGTCACTGAGGTAGTTCCGGATGGTGTAGGCAGCGAGGCCGCGCTGCGCCTCCAGGTGGCGCTGGAACAAGAGGTACAGAGCGTGTCCCCAGTGTTCCCGGCCTGGATCGCCTGGGCCGTGGCACCTGGCCGCGGACTCCTCACCCTTCCCCGCCATCTACCCAGCGTCCTCCGCACCGGCTGAGACCAGCTCGTCCACCCGGTATGCGCACGTGGTGCACCGGGCGCCCTTTCGCCCTGCGGCGATAAGCAGCCCGTCGCATTCCGGGCACGGTTCCTGCAAGGGGCGGCTGTTGACCGAAAAGTTGCACGCTGGATAGTTGCTGCACCCGTAGAACGTGGACCCGCCGTACCGGCCTTTGCGCGCCTTCCGCTGGACCAGATCGCCGCCACACTTGGGGCACTCCACGCCGGTCCGCTGGACCAACGGCCTGCGGTTGGCGCACTCAGGGTAACCGCTGCACGAGAGGAACCGCCCGAACCGTCCGGTCTTGATGACCATCGGACGGCCACATAGCTCACACGTCTCGTCACTCGGCTCCTCCACCCTGACGCGGGGCATAGTCTCCTTCGCCGCGTTCAGGGCGGCCGCAAACGGGTCGTAGAAGTCGTGCAGGACCGGGACCCACTCCCGCTCACCCGAGGCGATGTCGTCCAGCTCCTCCTCCATGCGGGCCGTGAAGTCCAGGTCCATCACCTTGGGAAAGTAGGCGAGGAGCTGGTCGTTGACGGTTCTGCCGAGCGCGGTCGAGAGGAGTGAGCCGCGCTCCTTGGTCACGTAGCTGCGGGCTACCAGCGTGCCGATGATGGAGGCGTACGTGCTGGGCCGCCCGATCCCGCGTTCCTCCAGGGACTTGATGAGCGAGGCCTCGGTGAAGCGGCGCGGCGGTTCGGTGAAGTGCTGTTTTGGCTCGAGCTGCTGGCAGGAGAGCGCGTCCCCGCGGGCCAGCTCGGGCAGCCTGGCGTCCAGCTCATCTTCGGCTGCTTCGTCCGATCCCTCCAGGTACAGGGTGCGGAAGCCGGGGAACTTAAGGACGGAGCCGCTGGCTCTGAACCGGTATGGCGCACCGCCAGGCGGAGTTGCAAGGATGTCCACCTGGGTAGCGTCCAGAAGGGCGTCATTCATCTGGCTGGCCACCATGCGCTTCCAGATGAGGTCGTACAGGCGGAACTGCTCCGGCGAGAGGAACGCGCGGACCGATTCCGGCGTGCGCTGGACTGAGGAAGGGCGGACCGCCTCGTGCGCTTCCTGCGCGCCCTTCACCTTCTTCGTGTACACGCGGGGAGCGTCGGGAAGGTACGCCACCCCGTAGTGGCGCCCAATATGGTCCCGCGTCTCGCTCAGCGCGCTCGCGGCCACGTCTGTTGAGTCGGTGCGCATGTAGGTGATGAGGCCGGTGCTGCCTGCCGGGCCGAGTGGGACGCCCTCGTAGAGGCGCTGCGCGACGGTCATGGTGCGGCTGGCGGACCAACGGAGCTTCCGGTTGGCCTCCTGTTGCAGGGTGCTGGTGATGAAGGGCGGCGAAGGGCGGCGGCGCACCTCACGCTTCGCCACCTGCTCAACGGCGTAGGCCGCCCCCTGAAGTTCTGCCAGGACCGCCTGGGCGGCGGCCTCCCTGGACAACCCCATCCGTTCCTTGTCATCGCTCCTGCCGTAGAGGGCGGCCCGAAACAATGGCTCCGCGGCCCCGTCCCGTTTCTGGAAAAGGGCGTCAATCGTCCAGTACTCAACAGGGATGAACGCCTCAACAACGCGGTCCCGCTCCACCACGAGTCTAAGCGCAACCGACTGAACACGGCCCGCGGAGAGGCCGCGCTGGATCTTGCGGGAGAGGAGCGGGCTGAGCTCGTACCCCACGAGGCGATCAAGGATGCGGCGGGCCTGCTGCGCGTTGACGAGCCGCATGTCAATGGACCGGGGGTGCTGGAAGGCGTCTCTCACAGCCCCCTCGGTGATCTCGTGAAAGACGACGCGGCGCCGGCGCTCCTGCGGGATGCCGGCCTTCTCCGCAACATGCCAGGAGATCGCCTCGCCCTCTCGGTCGGGGTCCGTAGCGAGATACACAG
Organism: Dehalococcoidia bacterium; assembly: GCA_009693055.1. Classification (GTDB taxonomy): domain Bacteria; phylum Chloroflexota; class Dehalococcoidia; order Lucifugimonadales; family SHYT01; genus SHYA01. The sequence continues at coordinate 44,284 of SHYA01000003.1, forward strand.
CAGACGCGCTGGCTGCCTGCTCCTTGATCTGCCTGACGACGGTGATCTTGCTGGGAGACACGACGTACTCCGGCTGAAACTCGTTCAACACTTCCACGCCGAGCCTCTTCGTCGGCAGGTCGCTGACGTGGCCCATCGAGGCGATTACGTTGTAGCGGTTGCCAAGGATGCGCCCGATCGTGCGCGCCTTGGTGGGCGACTCCACGATGACCAGCGCAACGCCGGCGCCGCCATTGCCGGGAGCCTCTGCTTCGGGCGCCGGCGTGGCTGCCGCCTTCTTCTTGGCCCTAACCTGCTTCGGCTTGTGGACTTCGCTCTCTGCCATCCCTATTCCTGTCTGCGCCGCCAACCACTCGTCCTAAAGCTAGCCGGGGCTAGCTGGGCTGGTAGGCGACCGGTGCTTCCCTTGCCCGTAAGTAGTGCATGCCGCCCACCTGCTTAACCAGCCCCTTGAGCTCCATGAGGGCCAGGGTGCTGCTCACCGTCGTAACCGGCAAGGCGGCGCGGCGGACGACGTCATCAATGTGCACCGGCTCATGCCCGATGTGCCGGAGAAGCCTCGTCTCGGTCTCTTCAAGCGCGGTTGCCGTGGCTTGCGCAAGCGGCTCCTCCACGCGCCCGGACCAGGTGAACAGGTTGAGTTCCTCAAGCACGTCCTTCACGTCCAGGATAAGCTTGGCCCCCTTTTGAATCAACCTGTTGGCGCCAAGGCTTGCTGGGGAGAAGATGCTGACCGGCACCGCGAAGACGTCCCTGCCCTGTTCCAGGGCGTACCGAACCGTAATCATGACGCCGCTCTCCTCCGGCGCTTCCACCACCAGGCACGCCTGGGTCATGCCGCTGAGGATCCGGTTGCGGCGCGGGAAGTTCTTCGCCTCGGGGCGGGAGCTCGGTGACCAACGCGCCCTTGGAGGCGATCTCCTCCGCAAGCGCCGCGTGTTCCGGCGGGTAGATGACGTCCGGCCCAGAGCCCATCACCGCTATGGTGCGCCCGCCCGCATCCAGCGCGGCGCGGTGCGCAACCGCATCAATGCCGCGGGCCAGCCCGCTGATGACCGTGCAGCCAGCCGCGGCCAGGCCGTGCACCAACTGTTGGCACGCCTCGCGCCCGTAGGCGGTGGTCCTGCGCGTTCCTATCACCGTCACCGCCCGCTCATCCTCAGGACGGAACGCACCGTGCACGGACAGCACCGGCGGCGGGTCCGTGATCTGCTTGAGGAGGCGCGGGTACTCGTTGTCGTTCCAGGAGAGGGCGCGAGCGTTGGCGACGGCCAACCGCTCCATCTCCTGGTCTGAGTCCACTTTGACCCGCGCCTGGGCCACCAGGACGGCGACGCGCTCGTCCAGGCCGGCGGCCCGGCGGCCGCTCACCGGCGCGCGCCACGCCTCCTCCATGGAGCGGAAGGCATGCTCCAGCAGGCGGAACCGAGCCGGCCCAATGGCCGTGACCCGTGTCCAGGCGACGCGATACTTCAGGTCATCCATGTGTTCTCGTTACCGGTCCTCTTTGGCCCACAGGAAGATGATACCAGCCGTATGGCTCTCAACCTTGTTGTTGCCTACGATGTTGTTCGCCACAGCCTCTTTGAGTCAGGCGACCAGTCCGCCGCGAAGCGGCTGGCGGGCGCCCGCGGAGCGCAAACCGGACACGGGCTGGCGGAGAGGGTGGGATTCGAACCCACGATCCCGATCACTCGGGATACGCGCTTTCCAGGCGCGCCTGTTCGGCCGCTCCAGCACCTCTCCGCAAAGGAAAAGCCCCACGCCATCCTGCTGCGAGGGGCTCGGTCCGGCCTGCGCTTGCTTGAGACCGGCTCGAAGCGCAAGCTGGCGGAGAGAGTGGGATTCGAACCCACGATCCCTTGCGGAATACCGCATTTCGAGTGCGGCGCCTTCAACCGGGCTCGGCCATCTCTCCCAGCGGGCATTATAGCACCGTACAAGCGCGCCTCTGAAATGCAGCCCAGGCGCCAGGCCGCCCACGTTTCCTTGACAGCCAGGAGGCCTTTGGCTAGACTTGCCTTCAGATGCACGGCGTCACGAGCGCCCGCGCGGGCTGTAGGCAGGAAGAGGTCCCCTTGCAGAACGCCTCACGGGCACCAGAGCCCGACCCAGACCACCAACGGGGGGCCGTTCCACTCATCAAGCGGCTGGTGGCGCTGAGCGCGCTTGGGCGTCAATTCCCCTCCCACCGCTTCGCGGCGCACCTGCTCCTCCACGGCAACGCCGTCCCCGCGCCCACGCGGCACCCGATGCAGAACAAGGGCAGGGGGTAGCGGACGTGGACGGAGGACAGGTAGCCGCAAGCGTCTTCTTCATCGTCTCCGTGGCGCTGTACGCGCTGACCAGCGTAGGAGAAGCGGCGCTGGTCCAGGCCGCGGAAGCGTCGCTGCGCGAGCGTCAGGGCAACAACAACAAAACACTGAACGCCCAGATGCTGCGCCACCTGCTGGACTCGCTGCCGCGCTCCTTATCGGTGCTCGTGGGCACCAAACTCGTCCTCGCGGTTGTCGCCCTCGTCTGCGTTGTCGCCCTCTACGGCCCAACGGACGCCGCGTGGGAGGCGGAAGCCGGAGCCCTCAGTTTCACCGCCCTGGTGCTTGCTTTGCTGCCGGCCCTCTTGCCTGCGGTGCTGCGCCCAGGGCCTCACGTTGCGCTCAGGGCGGCGCCCTGGCTCTTCCTCCTCTCGTTGCTGGCGATACCGTTCGTGCGGCTGTTTGAGGCAGTGGTTCCACGTCGGGACAGGACGGCAGCCCCTTCGCTGTCGGCCGCGGCCCCAAGCCTTGAGGCATCCGCCGCGTCAGAGGAAACGCCGCTCCATCAGGAACATGAGCGGCGTATGATCCAGTCCATTCTGGAGCTCGACGTCACCACGGCGCGCGAGATCATGACCCCGCGCGTGGACCTCATGGCGGTTCCCGGAGACACGCCCGTTGCGGAACTCGTTCAGCTCATGGTGGAGACGGGCCACACGCGCATCCCGGTCTATGAGGACACGGTGGACCACATCATCGGCGTCGTCCATGCCAGGGACTTCCTGCGGATGTCCCAGTCGGGCCAGCCTGCGCTGCAGCTCCGGTCGCTCCTGCGACCCGCCCTGTTTATTCCGGAGTCCAAGCGCCTGAACGACCTGCTGCGCGAGTTCCAGGAGCAGCGCGTCCACGTCGCCATCGTGGTGGACGAGTACGGCGGCACCGCCGGCATCGTGACGCTGGACGACCTGCTGGCGGAGATCGTCGGGGAGCTTTCCGAAGGTGTTGCGCGCGAGGAGCCGGAGGTGCAGGTGCTCAGCCCCAACGAGGCGCTTGTCCACGCCCGCACCAGCCTGGAGAGCATCAACAAGCTGTTCGGCTCCACGCTCCAGGGCGACGGGGTGGACACGATTGGCGGGTACCTGTTCGGCTTGCTGGGCAAGATGCCCGCGGTCGGAGACCGCCTGCCCGCGAACGGCCTGAGCCTAGAGGTAGCCGAGCTGGTGGGGCGGCGCATCCGCAAGGTGCGCGTCAGACGCACGCAGGGCGCCTCCACGGAGGAAGAAGAGCCGGAGCGGGATACCGCCGCCCGACTCTGACACATGCCAGGAGAAGACTTGAGCGGCTCAGCTACCGAGTGGGACCCCCAACTCTACGATGGCAAGCACGCTTACGTGTGGACCTCTGCCGCTGACCTCGTTGACCTGCTCGCACCCCGGCCCGGCGAGCGGATACTGGACCTGGGATGCGGGACGGGCCACCTCACCGCAAAGATCAGCGCCACGGGCGCCCGCGTCACCGGAGTTGACGCTTCCGGGCCGATGATTGCCAAGGCGCGGAACAATTACCCCAAGCTTCATTTTGAGGTCGGGGATGCACTAAGCCTTCCCTACCGTGAAGAGTTTGACGCCGTCTTTTCAAACGCGACGCTCCACTGGATCCGCCCTCCGGAAAAGGTGGCAGCCTCCATCTGGAACGCGCTCCGGCCCGGAGGCCGGCTGGTCGCCGAGTTTGGGGGGCGCGGGAACTTGCAATCCATTGTGGACGCGGTCACCGGCGCGCTGACCGAAGCGGGACTGCACGACAACGCGCGGAGGAACACGTTGTATTTCCCCACCATCGCGGAGTACACCACGCTCCTGGAGGGGCAAGGCCTCGCCGTAACCTACGCCGTTCTTTTTGACCGGCCGACACCGCTGGAAGACGGCGAGAACGGCATGCGCCACTGGCTGGCGATGTTTGGGCGGAGTTTCCTGGCAGGGCTCCCCGACGACACCCGACTGGCTATCGGCCGCAGGGTGGAGGGCCGGCTGCGGCCCCGGCACTTCATCAAGGGCGCGTGGGTGGCCGATTACCGGCGGATCCGCGTCGTGGCCCACAAGGTCGCCAGGCCGTGAGGTCGCTCGCGACTTCTTGAGTAGGCCGGTGTGTCTTCAGCCGGACCAACGTGGAACGCCGCCATTGTGGCCTCTCAGGACGCCTGGTATAGTGGATGCGACCAAGCCCCCGTAGCTCAGCGGATAGAGCACCGGCCTCCGGAGCCGGCTGCGGGCGTTCGATTCGCCCCGGGGGCGCTTTTGTCACTGTCGGGGCGTGGCCCAGCGGTAGGGCACCTGGTTTGGGACCAGGGGGTCGACAGTTCGAATCTGTCCGCCCCGATAGCTTTGCAGGCGCGGCGGCGGGCATCCCGAGGCGTCGGGAGAGTCCGCCCCGATTTTCTTTGAGCGACGATGAAGATAACGTTCAAGAAAGTCACACTCTCCAACGGCCTGGACGTCATCCTCCACGAGGACCATTCGGTCCCGCTCGTGGGGGTCAACGTCTGGTATCACGTGGGCTCCAAGGACGAGGAACCAGGCCGAACCGGCTTCGCGCACCTGTTTGAGCACCTCATGTTCGAGGGCTCCAAGAACCACAACCGGAGCTATTTTGAACCCCTGCAGCGCGTGGGCGGCGTTCTCAACGGCTCCACCAACCGCGACCGGACCAACTACTGGGAGAACCTCCCGTCCAACTACCTGGAGCTGGCGCTGTGGTTGGAGTCCGACCGGATGGGGTTCCTGCTGGACGCGCTGGACGAGAAGCGGTTCAACGTCCAGCGGGACGTGGTTAAGAACGAGCGCCGCCAGAGCTACGAGAACCGCCCCTACGGCATGGCGCAGTCGCACCTCCAGTCCGCCCTCTTTCCGCTTCCCCACCCGTACCACTGGTGGACCATTGGGGAGCCGGAGGACCTGGACGCCGCGACGCTTGGGGACGTGAAGGCGTTCTTCAAGCAGTTCTACGGGCCAAACAACGCCAGCCTGGCGATCGCCGGGGACATTGACGCGGACGAGGCGCTGACGATGGTGCAGCGGTACTTTGGCGACATCCCCGTCGCGCCCTCCTTCCCGCGGCAGCTCAGACGCGACTCCGACCTGAGCGGCACGGTAAGCCTGACCATTCATGACAAGGTGCAGCTCCCGCGTCTGTACCTGTCCTGGCCGTCGCCGGCGCGGTTCCATCAGGACGACGCCGCGACGACTATCCTTGCCGCGGTCCTGGGCGAAGGGAAACGCTCCCGCCTGTTCCGCTCGCTGGAGTACGAGCAGCAGCTGGTGCAGGAGGCGACGGCGTTCAACTCCCCCGGCGAGATCGCGGGGCAATTCCAGGTGATCGCCACGCCCGCGGCCGGGAAGAGCATCGCCGAGGTGGAGGCGGCGGTGGAGGAGGAGCTGGCGCGGCTGCGCCGCGAGCCGCCCACCGCAGAGGAGCTGGACCGGGCCAAGAACCGTCTTGAGGCGATGCACATCTACCAGCTTGAACACGTGGGCGGCTTTGGTGGCCGCGCCGACCAGCTCAACGCGTACAACGTGATGGCGGGAGATCCAGACGTCATCAACACCGACCTGGACTCGTTCCGCGCGGTGCACGCCGAGGACGTGCAGCGCGTTGCCCGGAGCATCCTGGGCGAGCGGCGCGTCCGCCTGGTGGTAACGCCGGAGCGCACCCTTGCGCCTGTGCCGAGCACCGTGGACCGGGCGGCCCAACCACAGGGCGGGCCGTCGCCGTCCTTCCGGCTGCCAGTCCCGGTGAGGCGCGCGCTTTCCAACGGGCTTCAGGTGCTGGTCATCCCCAAGAGGGATCTCCCCGTCGTCGGCACGGGAATGATGCTCGCCACAGGGGCGATGACCGACCCTCCCGAACAGCCCGGCCTGGCCTTCCTGGCCTCCACGCTGATGCTGGAGGGCACCAAGACCCGCTCCAGCCAGCAGCTCGCCGCGGAGCTGGAGTTCATCGCGGCGGACATCTCCGAGCGAACGGAGCGGGAGTTCACCCTCCTGTCCACCGATACGTTGACCCAGCACTGGCCCAAGGCGCTGGAGCTGCTGAGCGACGTGGTGCAGCATCCCAGCTTCCCCAGCGAGGAGGTCGCGCGCATTCGCAAGCAACACCTGACGGAGCTGGCCCGGGCCAAGGACGACGCCGGGCGGATTGCGGAGCGGGTCTTTCCGGGCCTCCTCTTTGGGCGGGAGACCGCCTACGGCCACCCAACCAGCGGCACCGAACGCGCCGTGGCCGGGATGGCCCAAGACCACTTCCTGGGGCACTACCGCGCTCGCAGCGGCCCACACAACTCCACGCTGCTCGTTGTCGGTGACGTCTCCACCGAGCAAGCCCTGGAGCAAGCTGAGGCCGTCTTTGGGCGTTGGGCCAACCCTCCGGCAGAGGGCGCGCCAGCGAGGACGGGCGCGCTCCCTGATGCCCGTTCCCACCCGACGACCCTCTACCTGGTGGACAAGCCGGGCGCTGCCCAGTCGGCCATCAGGGCGGGGCACCTGAGCATCCCGCGCCACCACAAGGACCACGACGCGCTGAGCGTGCTGATGTACGCCTTTGGCGGTCACTTCGGCGCGCGCCTCAACGCCAACCTTCGCCAGGAGAAGGGGTACAGCTACGGGTACCGGTCGTTTGTCGGGTGGATGCGCGAGGTGTCCTCCCTGGTTGCGGGCGGCGACGTGCAGACCGCGGTGACCAGGGAGGCGGTCGCCGAAACGCTCAAGGAGTTCGCGGGCATCCGCCGGGAACGCCCGTTGAGCGCGGAAGAGCTGGACGACGCCAAGACCGGCCTGCTGCGCGGCCTCCCGGCCTCCTTTGAGACCCCCTCCCAGCTGCTGGAGCGGATGGTGCAGCTCGTCCAGTTCAACCTGCCCGATGACGAGTTCGCCCGCCTGCCTGCGCGTATCGAGGCAGTCGGCCTGGAAGACGTGCACCGGGTCGCGGACGAGCACATCCTGGACGACCACCTCGCGGTGCTGGTGGTGGGCGACCGGGCGCGGGTGGAACCGGGCCTCAGGGAGCTTGGCTTGCCGCTCGTCCTGCTGGACGCCGAAGGGAACACGCTGGCCGGGTAGCCACGTGCAACGGGCGAGGTAGGACGCAGGCTTTAGCCCGTGAACACCTGGCGCATCTCGTCCGTCTGGGCGGCCATCACGAAGTCGTTCCGATGCAGCCCGCGAATCTTGTGCGTCCACCAGGTCACGGTCACCCTGCCCCACTCCACCGTGATCTTCGGGTGGTGGCCCTGCTGCTCCGCCCGCTGGCCCACCTGCACCGCGAACGCCATCGCCTGCGCAAAGTCAGGGAACGGAAAGGCGCGCTCCAGCTGCTTCATGCCATCGCGCTCCACAAGCTGCCACTCAGGGATTTGGGGACGCAGCTCCATGACATCCACGTCGCTGACGCGCAGCGCATCCCGACGGCACGCCACGCACTTCTCCTGGGCTAGTCGTGCTCGCACCATAGCTCCCTCCCTCGGCGCCGAGGTAGACCAATCCCCGTATTTTCCTTTAGGCTACACCAGCCATCCGCCGTTTGCCACTCTTGGCAGCAGGCCGCGCCGCCCGATATAGTGGAGCGTGGAACGCGCCCCGGAAAGCGAGGAGTCCATGCAGATCAAGTCGGAGAAGGGCCAGAACCTGATCTACGTCACCGTCTTCCCGGACGACTACGACGCGAAGAAGCGCTACCCGATGGTCATCATGCTCCACGGCTTTGGGGCCAACATGCATGACCTGGCGCCCCTCGGGGAATACCTGAACTCCACCGGCTACCTGTACGTGTGCCCGAACGGGACGGCGCAGTTTGACCGGGGGCCCGGCCAGGTGGGCTTTGCCTGGACGCCGCCGCACAGCGTGATGGACCCCGCGGCGCTCGCGGATGCGGGGGACCTGGTAAGCAGCTTCTGCGAAGAGGTGATGGAGAAGCACAACGTGCCTCCCGGAAGGGCGGTGCTGCTCGGCTTCTCCCAGGGCGGGGTGCTGGCGTACAACTGCGGGCTCCCTCAGCCGGAGCGGTTCGCGGGCGTGGTCTCCATCTGCTCGCTGGTGATGGACGGCGAGGCGCTGACCGCGAAGCTGCCGGAGAAGCGGACCCAGCCGGTGTTCATCGCGTACGGGGAGCAGGACACGATGCTGCCTGCCGAGCTGTCTATCGCCACGAAGGAGTTCCTGGCCGGCGCGGGCTACGAGCCATTCTTCAAGGGGTACGCCATGGGCCACGGGATCAACGACGAGGTCATCGCCGACCTGAAGGCGTGGCTGGCTCAGGTGCTGCCGCCATTGAAGGAATAGTGGACGTCCTCCCTCGTACTCACTAAACTGTGAGGCCTATGCACACCTTCCTCGTCCTCAACGGCCCGAACCTGAACACGCTCGGCAAGCGTGACCCCAAGGTGTACGGCAAGGTCACGCTCGCCCAGATAGAGCAGCGCGTGCGCGCCCGCGCCAAGGAGCTTGGCGTGCAGGTGGAGCTGTGCCAGTCCAACCAGGAGGGCGTGCTGGTGGACTTCCTCCAGGCCAACGCGCCACAGGCACAGGGGGTCATCGTCAACGCGGGCGCGCTCACCCACTACGGCCTCTCGCTGCGGGAGGCGCTGGTGGACGCCAAACTGCCCGTCGTAGAGGTGCACCTGTCCAACATCCACGCGCGTGAGGAGTGGCGCAACAAGTCGGTCGTCGCGCCGGTCGCCGTCGGGCAGATCAGCGGCCTGGGCTGGCAGGGCTACCTGTTCGCACTGGAGTTCCTGGCCCGCTATGCCAAAGAGGGGAGCAAATGACCGTCGCACGTGTCGCCAAGCTGCGCGAGAAGTTGCCCGAGTTGGGCGTTGACGCCTTCTTCGTCTCCACGCCGGAGAACCGGCGGTACCTGTCGGGGTTCAGCGGCTCGGCGGGCTACCTGCTCATCACGCAGCAGCACGCCATCCTGGCCACCGACTTCCGGTACATTGAGCAGGGCGGGCGGCAGGCGACGGACTTCCGCGTGCACCGGATCGGCGCGCCACTCTCGTGGGTCGTGGACCTGCTGAAGGAGACGGGCGCGCGCAAGATTGCCTTTGAGTCGGAGAACCTCACCGTCGGCGTCTTCAACCGCGTCCGCGACGCCGTCAAGGATGCGGGGCTGGACGGCGAGGTGACCTGGACGCCCACCACCAACGTCGTCGGCGTCATCCGCGCCGTGAAGGACGCCGGCGAGCTGAAGCTGATTGAGCGGGCGTGTCAGATCACCGACCTGGCATTTGACCAGGTGACGCCCACCATTGAGCCGGGCGAGACGGAGAAGGCGGTGGCGTGGCGGCTGGAGAAAGTGATGCGCGAGGCGGGCGCGGAGGCGCTGGCGTTTGAGACGATTGTGGCCAGCGGGCCAAACGCGGCGCTGCCCCACCACCTCGCGTCGGACAAGCCGCTCCGCCAAGGGGAGCCGATCGTCATTGACTTCGGCGCGCGCTACGACGGGTACCACGCCGACATGACCCGCACCATCTGCCTGGGCAAGCCGGACGACACGCTCCGCAAGGTGTACGACATCGTGCTCGGCGCGCAGCTCACCGCCTCGGAGACGGTCTGCGCGGGCATGACCGGCGGGCAGGCGGACAAGATCGCACGAGACATCATTGACAAGGCGGGCTACGGCGACAAGTTCGGCCACAGCCTGGGCCACGGCGTCGGCCTCGCCATCCACGAGTCCCCGTGGCTCGGCCCGAACCAGGAGAACAAGCTGACCGAGGAGATGCCGTTCACGATTGAGCCGGGCATCTATATCCCCGGCTGGGGCGGCGTTCGCATTGAGGACACGGTCGTCATGGAGAAGGGGCGCGTGCGCGCCATCAGCAAGGCGCACAAGTTTGAGAACCCCCGGTGAACGGCTTGTCATTCTGAGCGCAGCGAGGAATCTCCCATGGCCGCACCCTGAAAGACAGTCTGCGGGGAGATTCTTCAGTCGCCCCGCTAGAGGCGGGACTCCTTCAGAATGACAGCGAGTGCAACAGGAGGACACGGTATGCCCAGCACCATCACCTATAGCGACCTGCGGCGCGGCACCCTCCTTGAGCTGGACGGCGAAGTGTACCAGGTCATGGACTTCAAGCACGTCATCATGCAGCAGCGCACGCCCACGCTCACCCTCAAGCTGCGCCAGCTCCGCAGCGGCAAGACGTTTGAGCGGAACCTCCCCGGCTACACCAAGCTCACCGTGCCGGACACGGAGACCAAAGAGGCGCAGTACCTGTTCACCGATGGCCAGAGCTACACCTTCATGGATACGGAAACGTACGACCAGTTCCCGCTCCCGAACGACAAGCTGGGCGACTTGGTGAAGTTCCTGACGGAGGGCGCGACGGTCACGCTGCTGATCTTCAAGGGCGAGCCGGTGACCATCACGCTGCCCAACACGGTGGACCTGAAGGTGACGGACGCGCCGTCCTCCTACCGGGGCGACACAGCCCAGGGCGGCCGCAAGCCGGTCACGCTGGAGACGGGCCTAATAGTGAACGTACCGATGCACGTCAACAAGGGCCAGGTGGTGAAGGTGGACACCCGCACGGGGGATTACGTCGCGCTGGTCAAGTAGGCGGCAAATCATGCCCATTTACGCCGTCTCCCAGATCGCCACCTACCTCAAGAAGTCGCTGAGCAGCGACGCCCTGCTGCAAGATCTGTGGGTCCAGGGCGAGGTCTCCAACGCCTCCCACTCGGCGGCGGGCCACTGGTACTTCACGCTCAAGGACGCCAAGGCGCAGCTCCGGTGCGTGATGTTCCGCCCAACCAAAGGGAGCAGCGGCGGCCAGCACATCACCAGCGGCGTCGCGGTCACCGCGCACGGCCGCGTGGGCTTCTACGAGGTGCGCGGCGACCTGCAGCTTTATGTTGACCTGGTGCGGCCCGAAGGTGTCGGCGAGCTGGCGCTCAAGCTAGACCTGCTGAAGCAAAAGCTGGAACGCGAGGGGCTGTTTGAGCCGTCTCGCAAGCGTCCATTGCCGCCGTTTCCGAAGCGCATCGGCGTCGTCACCTCTCCCGCGAGCGCTGTCTGGCAGGACATCCAGAACGTGGTGCGCCGGCGCTTCCCGCTCGTGGAGCTGGTGCTAGCGCCGTGCCAGGTGCAGGGCCAGGGCGCTGCGGACAGCATCGTGGAGGCGTTCGGTGCGCTGGAGGGTGAGCCGGGCGTGGACGTGGTCATCGTGGCGCGCGGAGGCGGTTCGCTTGAGGAGCTGTGGCCGTTCAACGAGGAGTCGGTGGCGCGCGCCATCTTCGCGTGCCCCGTGCCGGTCGTCAGCGGCGTCGGCCACGAGACGGACGTCACAGTCGCCGACATGGTGGCGGACGTGCGCGCGCCCACGCCATCTGCGGCCGCGGAGCTCGCCGTGCCCGACGCGCGGCAGCTCATCTCGCAGGTGGCCGATGACGCCCGGCGGCTCGGCGACGCGGCGCATGGCCTGCTCGCATCGCTGGCCAACGGTCTGGAAACGGCGGCGGCGCGCCTGCTGCGCCACGTGCCGGAGATCGCCACGCGCCGCCAGCGCATTGACGACCTCCTCCAGTCAGTCCATCGCCACGTGCAGGCATCGCTCGCGCTCCACCGGGAGCGGACGAGCGGGCTCACCCTCCGGCTAGGCGCTCTGGACCCGTCCGCGGTGCTCAAGCGCGGCTACGCCGTCGTGCAGCGCGCCGACACGGGCGCGGTGGTCACCAATCCGGCGCAGGTGGCCGCAAACGAGAGGCTCGCGGTCAGCGTGGCGGACGGCAAGTTCGGCGCGCGGGTGGAGTAGCGGGGTTTCGGTCACGCTCCGATGACCACGTTCCAGTTGCGCATGCGCCACCTGGTGACCAGACCGTTTTTCACGTACGGGTCAGCAGCGACGAACTCTTCGACTATCCTCGCGTTGTCAACGCGAAAGACGAGGAGCGCCCCATCCAGCGGGTTTTCCAACGCGCCCGCCATCACAAGCTGGCCCCGTTGGTGGTGCTGCCGCGCCAGCGTCAAATGCTGTTCGCGGTATGGAGCGCGCCGCGTGAGCATGTCATCAACGTAGTCATACATGAGAACCCAATACATGAGCAGACCTCCCTTATGCCATGGCGGAGATTATACGGGCCGCCGCCCACCCCGGCGTTTGGTAGAATACGACAAAGCCCCTAGCTTCCCACAATGGAGTCTTGTGTGACCCAGCGCCTTGTGATCTCAGCGAAGAACCTGGGCGAGTTCGCCTACCGGGACCCGTGCCGGCGGTGCCTGTGGGTGCGTCTGCACGTGAAGAAGCTGCCGTACCAGGCCTTCCCCGGCGTGTTCAGCAGCATTGACCGGTACAACAAGGCGGTGGTGAGCGCCTTCTACAAGCGCGAGGGGCACGCGCCGCAGTGGCTTGCCCAGCTTGGCGACGTTGCGGAGAACGTCACGCCTCCGCACTACACTAGGTTCTCCGTGGAGCACGCGGAGAGCGGCGTGACGCTGCGCGGGGAGGCCGACGCCATCTTTCGGCTTCGGGACGGCTCCTACGTCATCGCGGACTACAAGACCGCCCGCTACACGCAAGGGCAGGAGAAGATGCTGCCCCTGTACCACGCCCAGCTCAACGGGTACGCCTTCATCGCGGAGCGGACGGATTTCCGCCCGGTCTCGCGCCTCGCCCTCGTGTACATGGAGCCTGTCACGGACGACGCGGCCTCAGAGCACCCGTCCACCGTGGACCAGCGTGGCTTCTCGCTCAGCCTGGCGGCCACCGTCGTGCCCCTGACGCTGGAACACGAAACCCTCATTCCACGACTATTGGAGCTGGCGCGGGCAATGTTTGACACGCTCGCGTGCCCACCCGGCAAAGACGGCTGCGACAACTGCACCGCGCTGGACAGGATGCTAGCGGCGCTGCGCGGGGACGACCCCTAGGACGTGGGGTTTTTACCCAGGGGGCTTGATGCCGATCTGGGCGAAGGCCATCATCTCGTCGCCGTAGTGCCAAGAGTCGGTAACCTTCCCATTCTTCATGCGCATAATGTCCACTGCGTGCATAGTAATCTTCTTACCAGTCGCCGCAGCGCCCATGAACGGCCCCTTATGAGTGCCGGTGGTCGTGAAATGTGTGACGACCGTGTCCCTCTCCGCCACCTGCTCTTGGATAGTAGCCGTGAGGTCGGGGAAAGCATTTCTCATCTCCGCAACTATCTTCTTCAGCCCAGCCGCACCCTGATATTCGGCAGGGACCGGATCGTGGTCCACAAATTTTGGATCTAAGAGTTGGTCAATGGCGTTGACGTTCCCCTTGTTGAACACCTCTTCGTAGAACTTCCGCACAAGCGCTTTGTTTTCCTCGGACATGGCTTCCCCCCTTTGCTACGCAACTCAGCGGCCCATTCCCTGGCTGGCGCCCTGATTGTGGCAAGCGGTGCTGGCGACCGTCAACGCGGCGGCCTCGGCCTGAACGTGGGTCCATGATGCGCTATTGTGGCAGGTCGGCGGCGTTGCGTCCTTCTACCGCCACACCCCCTGATGGCTGCTATAATGCCTCACGTATCCTTGCAGCAGCAACGGCGGCAGCGAGGTCAGCGAGGCGCGCGTGTCCACAAACGACGGCAAAGGGCAACCCAAGTCCTCCAAGGGCAGCCGCGCCTCCTTTGAGGACGCGTTTTCGCGCTTGGAGCAGACGGTGCAAGCGCTTGAGTCCGGCGGGCTGACCCTTGAGGAAGCCACGCGCCTGTACGAGGAAGGGATGCGGCTGGCGCGCCAGTGCAACGAGCTGCTCAGCGCCACCGAGCTCAAAATCCGCAGGCTCCAGACCGCGTACGGTCTCCAGATACAGATGGTGAGCGATGGGGCCGACGAGGCTGAGGATGCTGAGGGCGATGCCTCCTAACATCGGCCCCTCCTTCGCCCCCCGACCCCGCTACGTCCCCTCCCAGGACGGCGCATGCTGACGCTAGGCTGGTTCTCCACCGGCAGAGGCGAGGGTTCGCGCGGCTTGCTCAGCTGCACGATGGAGGCGATCCAGCGGGGCGAGCTGGACGCGCGCATCGGCTACGTGTTCTGCAACCGCGCGCCGGGGGAGCACGAAGGGAGCGACCAGTTCATGGCGCTGGTCCGCCGGTACGGGATCCCGCTCGTCACGTTCTCGTCACGGGCGTTTCGGAAAGAACGCGGCGCACCCGTCGCAAAGCTCCGCGCGGAGCACGACCTGGAGATCATGCGGCGCATCGCGCCCTACCGCGTGGACCTGTGCGTGCTCGCGGGGTACATGCTGATCGTCAGCGGGGAGCTGTGCCGCGCATACACCATGCTCAACCTCCACCCGGCGCTGCCGGGCGGGCCAACGGGCACGTGGCAGGAGGTCATCTGGAAGCTGATTGAGCAGCGAGCATCGGAGACGGGCGCCATGGTGCACCTGGTGACCGAGGACCTGGACCAGGGGCCTGCGGTGACATACGCATCGTTCCACATCCGCAACGGCGTCAATGAGCACCTGTGGCAGCAGGCCGCGGGGCGCAGCACAGACGAACTGAAGGCCACCGAGGGCGAGGAGCTGCAACTTTTCAAGGCGATCCGCGTGGAGGGGATGCGCCGGGAGCGCCCCCTGCTGCTGGAGAGCCTCATCGCGTTTGCGCAAGGGCGGGCCAGCGTGGAGGGCCGGAAGGTCGTGGACGCGCAAGGCGCGCCCATCAAGCCCCTGTGCCTCAACCCTGAAGTAGAGCGGGGAATGGCCGCCACCTGGATGTGAGCAAGGCTGCCCGCGCGGTTACCAGTACCTACGCCGACTGGCGCTCTTGTGGCAACTCCACCGTGCCGCCCGTGGCGTCGAGGAGGACGGGGCGCTTGCGTTGGAGGATGGTGTCGCCGTCCACCACGCAGCGCTGCACGTCCTTGAGCGACGGCAGCCCGTACATGACGTCCAGCAGCACCCTTTCCACCACCGTTCGCAAGCCGCGCGCGCCGGTCTTGTTCTGCATCGCTTCGCGGGCGGCGGCTTCCAGCGCCTCCTTGGTGAAGACCAGCTCCACGTTGTCCATGCCGAACAGCGCCTGGAACTGCTTGACGATGGCGTTCTTCGGCTCCACCAGGATGCGCACCAGGTCGCCCAAGTCCAGCGGGTCCAGCGTGACGACCACCGGCACGCGCCCGATGAACTCCGGGATGAGGCCGAACTGCAGCAGGTCGTCCGGCGTGGTGAGCCGCAGGATGCGCGGGTCTTGCTCCTCAGGACGCAAGGGGGAATTGCGGAAGCCGAGGCCGCGGCGGTCCTTAAACGCCCGCTTCGCCACCACCTGGTCCAGCCCCTCAAACGTACCGCCGCAAATGAAGAGGATGTTGTTCGTCCGTATCTGCAGGAACTCCTGGTGCGGGTGCTTCCTGCCCCCTGAAGGCGGCACGTTGGCCGTGGTGCCTTCCAGGATTTTCAGCAGCGCCTGCTGGACCCCCTCGCCGGAGACGTCGCGTGTGATAGACGGGTTCGGGCCCTTGCGGCCTATCTTGTCCACCTCGTCAATGTAAGCAATGCCCCGCTCTGCGCGTGGGATGTCCCAGTCGGCGGACTGTATAAGGCGGAGCAGGATGTGTTCCACGTCCTCGCCCACGTAGCCCGCCTCCGTGAGCGACGTGGCGTCCGAGATGGCGAACGGCACGTCTAGGACCTGCGCCAGCGTCTGAGCGAGCAGGGTCTTCCCGCTGCCCGTCGGCCCGATGAGCAGGACGTTGCTCTTGTGCAACTCCACCTGTTCCGCGTTGCTCTTCTGCGGGGCCTTCGCGTTGATCCGCTTGTAGTGGTTGTAGACCGCGACGCTCAAGACCTTCTTGGCGCGCTCCTGACCCACCACGTATTCGTCCAGCTTCCCGTAGATCGCCTCGGGCGTCAGGCGCACCGCCGGGGCGGAAGGTGGCGCCGGCGCGGGAACGTCCTTGTCCTCCGCGATAATCTGCAGGCAGAGCTGGACACACTCGTCGCAGATGAAGACGCTGCCCGGTCCGGCCACAAGCCGCTTGACCTGCGCCTGGCCCTTTCCGCAGAAGGAGCACTGGTAGTCCGTGCGAGCTGCGCCTTTAGGCACTGTTTCTCCTCCTGCGATCGTAGCGGGAAGCCGGCGCTGCCCTTGTGCGCGCTGGAAGGCTGGGGGAACCCTACCTCACGGTCGTGGCGGTGCTGGCGGCGGTCAGGACAGGACGGGTCAGCACCTCGTCCACAAGGCCGTAGTCTTTGGCCTGCTCCGCGTTCAGGTAAAAGTCCCGGTCCGTGTCGCGGACGACCCGCTCGTATGGCTGGCCGGTGTTCGTCGAGATGATCTGCCGGAGCTTGTCCTGCAGGCGCAAGATCTCGCGCGCGGCGATCTCAATGTCTGTTGCCTGGCCCTGCGCGCCGCCCACCGCCTGGTGCATGTGGATGGTCGCGTTGGGGAGGACGTACCGCTTGCCCTTCGCCCCCGAGCAGAGCAGCACGGTGCCCATGCTGGCAGTCATGCCCACGCCGATAGTGGCGATGTTGGGCCGCACCAGGTTCATCGTGTCAAAGATGGCCAGCCCGGAACTGATGACTCCGCCCGGCGAGTTGACGTACAGGTTGATGTCCCGGTCGGGGTCCTCGCGCTCCAGGAACAGGAGCTGCGCGACGATGATGTTGGCGATCTGGTCATTGATGCCCGTTCCCAGGAACACAATGCGCTCCTTGAGGAGCAGCGAGAAGATGTCAAAGGCGCGCTCTCCACGCGGCCCGCTCTCAATGACCATCGGAATAACACCAGCGGGCTGAGTCACGGCCAGCCGCTGGGCCTGCGCCTGCTGGTACTCAAACCACGGTTCTCTGCTGAGCGCCCTGTTCAAGTCTGCCATCGTCATTCTCTCCTTGGTTCCTCAGGTGTTCGTTCTAGGTGTTTGTGGGTGCTTCGCCGGTCTGGGCAACCGTTGCAGGCGCTTGCTCTGCCTTCCCCTGCGCAATGACCACCAGGCGCTCCATCGCCTTGCGGTTGCGCTGGATCCTGGCCAGCATCTCACGGTTCCGGTCGTTCCCGGTGAGCCGCTGCTTGCCGCCGCTCTGAGCCGCCACCTGGCGAGCAAGGTCGGCGATGTCCGAAGCCAGCTCCTCCTGGTCCACTTGGATGTTCTCCTCGTCGGCCACCTTGCGGAGAACGAGGGAGCGGAGCAGCGAGGTCCTGGTCTGCTCCTTCATGTCCTCGCGGAACTGCTCCAGCGTCTTGCCGGCACGCTGGAGGAAGTCCTCCAGCTTCACGCCCTGCCGCGCGAGGGTCTCCGCGCGGTCCTGGAGCAAGTGGTCAGTCTCGTGCCCGACCAGAAGCGGCGGAAGGACCACCTTCGCCTGCGCAAGAAGTGCCTGGACCACCTTCTCCTCGTACGCGCGGCGCGCACGGTCTTCTTCCGCCGCGCCAATGTTCTTGCTGAGCTGCGCTTTCAACGCTTCCAGGCTCTCAAAGCCCTGGCCAACGCCCTTGGCGAACTCGTCGTTGAGCTCCGGCAGGCGCTGGGACTTGACCTCGTTGACCTTGACGGTGAGGTGGCACGTCTTGCCCGCCACGCGCTTCTCCGGGTAGCTCTCCGGGATGGGCAGGTCAAACTCCTTCTGTTGCTGGGGAGCGACCCCCACGATGGCGCTGGCGAAGCCGGGCAGCGGCACATCCGAGTCTGGAACGACGATGAACGGCATCGCCTCCTGCTTGAAGAACGGCTGACCGTCCACGGTCCCAGCGAGGTCCAGGACAACCAGGTCGTGCGCGGCGACGGGGCGGTCCGCCGGTTCCCACACGCCCTGCTCGCGCTGGAGCCCTTCCAGCGCGCGATCCACCTGCGCTCCATCCGCCTGGGCAGGCTCATCGGGGACGCGCACCGAGCGGTAATCCCCCAGATCCAGGATGGGCGTGAGCGGCACGGTGGCCTTGAGCACCAGGGGCTCTTTCTGCGAGATCTCAATGTTCGGCGGCGCGGACCACTCCAGCTTCTCCTGCTCAAGCGCCTTCTGCGTGACCTCCGGCAGAAGGGCGTCCATCGCCTCTTGCAGCAGCCCCTCCTTGCCGACGGTGCGCTCGATGATGTGGCGGGGGGCCTTGCCCGGCCGGAAGCCGGGCACCTTCAGGCGCTGGGCAAGCTTCTTGGAGGCTCGCTCCAGATAGCCTTCCAGCTCCGGCGGGTCCAACTCAATAGTGAGGACCGCCTGCCGCTCTTCTGTGCTCTGCTCCGTCGTAACTTTCACAACTCACCTTGTCCCAGTATAGCGCACGCTCTGCCGATAATGCAGGGCCGTCTCCACACCATCACCCGCCTGTCGGTCTCACGGGCGGCGCCGGTGGCGCGAGCGCTTCCTCTAACACCTTCAGGTGCACCTCCTTGAGCTGCTCCGGCCGTACGGGCGCCGGCGCCCCAAAGAGGAGGTCTGTCCCCATCTGAGTCTTGGGGAACGCGATGACTTCGCGGAGCGACTCCTCGTCCGCCAGCAGCATGACCACGCGGTCCACGCCGCAGGCGATGCCGCCGTGCGGCGGCGCGCCATAGGAGAACGCCTCCAGCAGGTGCCCAAATCGCTCCTGCGCCTCTTGCGGCGTGTAGCCCAGCGCCATGAGGAGCCGCTCCTGGAGCTCCGGCGTGTGGATGCGGATGCTCCCACTTGCAAGCTCAAAGCCGTTGCACACCAGGTCGTACGCCTGGGCGCGGACCCGGTGCGGATCGCTCTCCAGCAGCGGCTCGTCCTCCGGGAGCGGCGCGGTGAAGGGGTGGCGGGCCGCTTTCCACCGCCCGTCCTCCTGGCTCCACTCAAAGAGCGCGAAGTCTGTGATGAACGCCCACGCCATGAGGTCCGGGTCAAGCAGGCCCAGCCGCTTCCCCATCTCCTGGCGGAGCGAGCCGAGGGCCGCGTTGACCACGGGCGGAGCGCCCGCCACCAGCAGCAGAAGGTCGCCGGGCTTGGCGCCCAGGCGGCGGGCCATCTCCTTGACCTCATCCACGCTGAAGTGGCGCACGGCGAGCGATTGAATATCCGCAGCGGTAAGCGCGTCAACCGATTCAGGCCCCTTGCGCAGGGCGATGGTAACCAGCCCGCGCGCGCCTCTATCCCGCGCCAGCTGCGCGAGATCGTCAAGCTGCTTCCGCGAGTAGCCGCCGCAGTCCGGCGCCGCCAGCCCCTTGATGATGCCACCCTGGGCAACCACCTGCTGGAACACCTGAAACCCGGTGCCGGCCAGCACGGAGGTGAGGTCGCCCAACAGCATGCCAAATCGGAGGTCAGGCTTGTCCGTGCCGTACTGGTCTATCGCCTGGCGGTAGGTCAGCCGGGGGAACGGCGTCATGATCCGCTTGTCGGGCCGGGCTGCCTTCACCAGGCCGGTGAACAGCTCCTCCATTAGGCCCAGGATGTCCTCCTGGTCAATGAAGCTCATCTCCAGGTCAAGCTGGGTGAACTCTGGCTGCCGGTCCGCACGGAGGTCCTCGTCTCGGAAGCACCGGGCCATCTGGTAGTACCGCTCCAGGCCACCCACCATGAGGAGCTGCTTGAGCTGCTGCGGAGATTGGGGGAGCGCGTAGAAGCTGCCTGGATGAAGCCTGCTGGGCACCAGGTAGTCCCGGGCGCCCTCCGGCGTGCTCTTAGTCAAGATGGGAGTCTCGATCTCCAGGAAGCCCCGGGTGTCCAGGAAGCGGCGCATGTGCTGCACCACCTGATGGCGCAGCGTAAGGTTGCGGACGACGCGTGGGCGGCGAAGGTACACGTAGCGGTAGCGCATCCGCAGCGCCTCCTCCACGGCCTCGTCCTCGTGCACGTAGAACGGGGGAGGCTTGCTCTCCCCCAGAATCGCGATCTCCTGCGCGTGGACCTCGACTTCGCCCGAGGGGATCTTGGGGTTCTCGGTGCCCTTTGGCCTGGCGGCAACGCTGCCGCGCACGCGGACCACCCACTCGGAGCGGAGCCGGTCCGCAAGCTTGTGCGCCTCGGGCGTCGTCTGCGGGTTGAACACCACTTGGACGAGCCCCGACCGGTCGCGCAGGTCCACAAAGATGAGCCCGCCGTGGTCACGACGCCGGTTGACCCACCCGGCCAGGAGCACCGTCCGGCCGGCGTGCTCCTTCCGCAGCTCACCACAGTTCGAGTCTTTGAGCAAGGCTCCTCCAAGAGCGCAGTCCGCGCAGACTTTGCGAGGGGACGGCTTCAGTGGACATTATACGGAAGCGCGGGCGCCGCCGCACCGAGACTCCGACATCTTAAAACGCTGCGGCCCGCTGGTGGCGAGCGGCCTGGCGCGGAGGCAGTGTCTCAGTTTGCTGTGGGAGCAAGTGATGGCTCTCTATCCGTCTCACCGGTGAAGGCCGGTGTCCAGATGCAAGAGCGGTTGAGATGCTCTGATAGATTCCGGCTTCCGCCGGAATGACGAGGACCAAACTGATACACTACCGGACGCGGGCGTGGCGTTGTGGCGCAGAAAGCTCTTATGGTATACTCGGCAGCGTCACCACGAACCAGCAAAGGCTACGGGCGTAGGAGGAAAAGCAAGCCAGCATGGTAGAACAAACGGTTTCCGGGCGGGTCATGCCGCCCGAGACTCGCGAGCACCTCACGATGAAGGCGCTGCTGGAGGCGGGCGTGCACTTCGGCCACCAGACGTGGCGCTGGAACCCGCGGATGAAGCCGTACATCTTCACGCATCGCAACGGCATCCACATCATTGACTTGCAACAGACCCTTGGGCTGCTGGAAAAGACCAGCCGCGCCATTGCGGACATCGTGGCCCAGGGTGGAACCGTCCTCTTTGTCGGTACGAAGAAGCAAGCGCAAGAGGCGATTGAGGCCGAGGCGAAGCGGTGCACGATGCCCTACATCAGCCAGCGCTGGCTGGGCGGCACCCTGACCAACTGGCAAACCCTCCGGGCACGCATCAAGCGCCTGCACGAGCTTGAGGGGCAGGAGGCTTCCGGATTCATCGGAAGGCTGCCGAAGCGGGAAGGCCTCCGCGTGATGGACGAGAAGCGCCGGCTGACCAAGTATCTGGGGGGCGTCAAGGATCTCAAAGCCGTACCCTCGGCTCTCTTCATTGTGGACGTTACCAAAGAGCACATCGCGGTGTCCGAGGCCGCAAAGATCGGCATCCCTATCGCGGCGCTCGTGGACACCGACTGCGACCCGGAGCTTCTGACGTACCCTATTCCCGGCAACGACGATGCGATTCGCTCCATCCGGGTGGTCACCGGCCGCATAGCTGACGCGGTGCTGGCCGGGCTGGAGCGGCGCAAGCAACAGGTCATGGAGCACGAGAAGATGGTGCCAACTCCCGAGGAAACCGCGATGGAATCGGCCGCGAACGGGAGCTCCCCACAGGCCAAGGACGCTGACCCATTGCCGGAGGCCGCGTCTTCCTGACGCCTCGCTGCCACGGGAGTTTCGCCGTCACCGCCACGCAGCCTCGGTGCTTGCCAAGCAGCGCATCACCAACGAGGAGACCCTAGTGCCGCAGATTACCGTCAAGGACATCCAAGCCCTGCGTGACGAGACGGGCGTGGGCATCATGGAGTGCAAGCGCGCCCTGGAACAGGCGAACGGCGACTTTGAGAAAGCCAGGTCAGCGCTCCACGCGGCCGGCGCCGCGGTGGCTGCGAAGAAGGCGGCCCGCGTAGCCAGAGACGGTCTCGTCGTCTCCTACATCCACAGCGGCGGGCGCATCGGCGCGCTGATTGAGGTCAACTGCGAGACCGACTTCGTGGCCCGGACGGACGGTTTCCGCGCGCTCGTTCACAACCTCGCCATGCAGGTCGCCGCGATGGCGCCGAAGTTTGTCTCCTCGGACGAAGTCCCTGCGGGAGTGCAGGTCAACCCGGAAGAGGAGTGCTTGCTCCAGCAGCCGTTCATCAAGGACCCGACCAGGACGATCCAGGACATCATCACGGAAGAGATCGCGCGGACGGGTGAGAACATCAAGGTGCGGCGGATCGTCCGGTTTGCGCTGGGAGAGTAGGCGCCATGCCGCCGTACCGTCGGGCGCTGCTCAAGCTGAGCGGTGAAGCCCTCAAGGGTTCCCGGACGTACGGTATTGACCCCACCGCGGTGGGCACGGTCGCAGACGAGATCAAGGCCGCACTCAGCCAGGGCGTTGAGCTGGCGCTGTTGACGGGCGGCGGCAACATCTGGCGAGGGCAGGATGCCGCGGCGTCCGGCATGGAGCGCGGGACCGCCGACCACGTTGGGATGCTGGCAACCATCATGAACGCGCTGGTCCTCCAAGACGCCCTTGAGTCTCGGGGTGTCGGCACGCGGACTCAGAGCGCCATCACGATCCAGGCGGTCGCGGAGCCCTACATCCGCCGGCGCGCGCTGCGCCATCTGGAAAAGGGCCGCGTCGTCATCTTCGCCGCCGGCACAGGGAACCCCTACTTCACCACCGACACCGCGGCGGCGCTCCGCGCTGTAGAGATCGGCGCCGACATCCTTCTCATGGCCAAGCACGGCGTTGACGGCGTCTACGAGGCCGACCCCCGCACCACACCTTCCGCCCGCAGATTCACGCAGCTCTCCTATATGGAAGCTCTGAACCGCCGTCTGGAGATTATGGACAGCACCGCGCTGGCCCTCTGTATGGAGAACCACCTGCCCATCCTGGTCTTTGACCTGTTCGCACCCGGCGCGCTCCAGGCCACCCTCAGGGGCGAGCGCGTCGGCACGCTCATCGCTGAGCTTGAGCACAGCGTATTCGCAGAGCGGTAGGAGGCTGACATGGCCGGCGTGAACCTGGTGCTGACCGATGCGGAAGGCAAGATGCTGAAGGCGGTGGACGCCCTGATCCGGGACCTGACCACAATCCGCACGGGGCGGGCCAACCCCGCGCTCGTCGAGCACGTGCTGGTGGAGTACTTTGGCACACCCACGCCGCTCAAGCAGATCGCTTCTATCACCGCCCCGTCCGCGGGGATGCTCGTCATCCAGCCGTGGGACAAAACGGCGCTTCTCGCCATTGAGAAGGCGGTGCTCCGATCCGAACTCGGGCTCACGCCCACATCGGACGGGACGGTTGTCCGGCTGATGCTGCCCCCCCTGACGGAAGAGCGGCGCCACGAGCTGGCGAAGCGCGTAAGCAAGCGGCTGGAGGACGCCCGCGTCTCCGTGCGCAACATCCGCCGGGACGCCATGGAAACGCTCAGGGACAAAGAGAAGGACAAGGAGTTCTCCCAGGACGATGGCCGTCGCGGTCAGGAGCAGGCACAACGTCTCACCGACGCCTTCATCGCCAAGATGGACTCGCTGGGCAAGGCCAAGGAGAAAGAGGTCTTGGAGGGTTGATGGTCAAGAAGGTGAGCCTGGCCGCCACCAGGGGGCCTGCCCTCCGCCGGCCTATCCCAGACGCCCCGCTCCCCACCCACGTGGCGATCATCATGGACGGGAATGGCCGCTGGGCCGAGCAGCGCCGGTTGCCGCGCTGGGAAGGGCACCGCGCAGGGACCACCAACATCCAGCGCGTCATTCGGGCCTTTGCCGCTCACAAGATTCCGTTCGTGACGGTGTACGCCTTTTCCACCGAGAACTGGACCCGTCCAGACCAGGAAGTCCAGGCGCTCATGGGGATCTTGGGGGACGTCGTTGCGGAGCAAGCCGAGGAGCTAAATCGCCAGGGCGTGCGGCTGCAGCACCTTGGCACGTTGGACCGCCTGCCGCCGCGCCTTCAGCGCGCCATTGCCGGGGCGCTTGACCTTACGCGGAACAACTCGCGTTTGACGCTGAGCGTCGCGTTTGACTACGGCGGCCGCGCGGAGATCCTGGACGCCGTACGCCGTATCATCGCCGATGGGGTGCGGCCCGAGCACGCGGATGAGTCGCTCCTTGCGCGCTACCTCTCCAGCTCCCACCTCCCGGACCCCGACCTCATCATCCGCACGGCGGGCGAGATGCGCCTCAGCAACTTCCTCCTGTGGCAGTCCGCCTACAGCGAGTACTACTGCACCAACGTGCTGTGGCCGGACTTTGGGCCGCGGCACGTGGCTGCGGCCCTAGCCGCGTACCAGCAGCGCCAGCGCCGTTTTGGCGGGCTGCGCCACCCAGCTTCACAACCTCCCTCCAAGAATCCCGCAGGAGAGCTGCCGGCTATGAAAAATCTTGGCGGGACGAACGGCCGGTAACGCGCGTGGGAACCCCTCGCTCAGACACCGGACCGACCATCGTGGAACGATCCCTTGTCCTGCGGCTCGCTACGACCGCCATCGCTCTGCCGGTGGTCCTCCTCGCGGTGTGGTACGGCTCGGGATGGCTTCTGGCCCTCGTCATGGCCGCTGTAGTGGGGGGGCTGTGGGAGTTTGACCGGCTGGTCCAGGCAATAGGTGCGAGGACGGCCCTCCTCCTCATGCTCGGCATGGGCGTCCCGCTCGTTTTCAACGGCTTCTTGGGCTGGGGGCTGGAAGGATCCATCCTCGGCGCAGGAGTCCTGGGCGCGCTCACCTGGCAAGTGGGTCGTGTCCTTTTCCCGCTAGCAGGGTACTCCAGTAGGACAGCAGCAACGCCGAGTGCGCTTGCCACCGCAGCCACGGGCTGGGCCTTTACCATCGCCGGCCCCCTCTACCTCGGGTGGACGCTCGCCCACGGCGTTCTGTTGCGCGAGCTTCCGGACGGCAGGGACTGGCTGTTGCTCACGCTCCTCACCATCTTCGCGACCGACACCTTCGCCTACTTCGTGGGAAGGACGTTCGGCTCCCGCCCTCTCGCGCCGGCCATCAGCCCCAAGAAGACCGTGGAGGGTGCGATTGGCGGCACGCTCGGCGGCATCCTGGCGGCAGGCGTCCTGTCCCTCATCGTCTTTGACCTGCCCGCCTCCTGGTGGCAGGCGCTCCTGGTGGGTGGTAGCATTGCGATAGCGGCTCAGGTCGGCGACTTGGCCGAGTCCCTGCTCAAACGGGCGGCGCAAGCCAAGTCGTCAAGCGGCCTCCTCCCAGGCCACGGAGGCATCCTTGACCGGCTGGACAGCATCATCGTTGGTGTCGTGGTGGCCTACTACTTGACCCGGTGGATTATCACGTGAAGGGGATCGCGCTCCTCGGCAGCACCGGCTCCATCGGCCGCCAAACGCTGGAGATCGTGCGCGCTTTCCCGGAGCGATTCACTGTCGTCTGCCTCTCCGCCCACAACAACCGCGACCTGCTCCTCCAGCAGGCATGGGAGCTCCGGCCCAAGCTGCTGTTTGGCGAAGGCCTCACGGACGCCACCGACCTTCCGCCAGGCTGCCGCGTGGTGAAGGACCTGCGCGAGATGGTCACCCATCCAGAGGTTGAGCTGGTCATGCTCGCCGTGGTGGGCGCGGTGGGCCTGCTGCCCGCGATGGAGGCGCTGCGGGCGCGCAAGCAGCTCGCCCTGGCGAACAAGGAGCCCGTGGTGATGGCCGGCGAGCTGCTGACCGCGGCGGCGGCCCAGCACAGCGCGACCATCCTGCCGGTGGACAGCGAGCCGAGCGCCATCTGGCAGTGCCTTCGGGGAGAAGACGCCGGGCGCGCTATCCGCCGCATCCTCATCACCGCCTCCGGGGGCGCGTTCCGCCGCCGCCCGCTCGCGGAGCTGGCGGCCATCACGCCTGAGGAGGCGCTGAACCACCCTACGTGGGTCATGGGCAAGAAGATCACCGTTGACTCGGCCACGCTGATGAACAAGGCCTTTGAGGTCATTGAGTCCCACTGGCTGTTCGGCCTGCCCTGGGAGCGGATCGAGGCCGTCATCCACCCACAGAGCATCATCCACTCCATGGTGGAGTTTGAGGACGGCTCCGTAAAGGCGCAGATGGGGCCGCCGGACATGCGCTTCCCCATCCAGCACGCCCTCTTCTACCCGGAGCGGCGCGCCAACTCCAATCTGCAACGTTTTGACCCGTTCAAGGTGCCTTCCCTCACGTTTGAGCCGATGGATCACCAGCGCTACCCCTGCTTCGGGCTGGGGCTGGACGCCGGAAGGAAGGGTGGCACGTATCCCGCCGTCCTGAACGGCGCGGACGAAGAAGCGGTACAATTATTCCTAGGCAGAGTGATCAGTTTCCCGGACATCTACCGCTACGTGGCGAAGGCGTTGGAGCACCACACCCCGACGGCAAACCCCAGCCTGGACGAGGTGCTTGAGGCCGACACCTGGGGCCGTAGGGCTGTGCGGGACGCAGTGAAGGGTGTTTCGTGACCGCTATTCTCATTTTCCTCGTCGTCCTCTCGGCGCTCGTCCTGATCCACGAGTTGGGCCACTTCCTGGCGGCGCGGGCATTCAACGTCAAGGTCTTGGAGTTTGGCCTCTTCTACCCGCCGCGCCTGTTCGCCGTCCAGCGCGGCGAGACCACGTACTCCATCAACCTGCTGCCGCTTGGCGGGTTTGTCAGACTGCTGGGCGAAGAGGACCCCTCGGATCCACGGAGCCTCGCCGGGCAGAAGCTCTGGAAACGCTTCACCATCATCTTCGCCGGCGTCGTCATGAACCTGGTCCTGGCCGTGCTCATCTTCTTTTCCGTAGCCATGGTGCCGCAGAAGACCCTCACTGGACAGGTGCGGCTCCAGGCGGTGGCCCCGGAGTCGCCGGCAGAGCGCGCCGGCTTGAAGGGGGGCGACATCGTCCTAAAGATTGACGGCCACGCGATTAAGAACACCGAGGGCCTGGCGCTCCGCGTGCGTCTGCGCCTCGGCGCCGGCACCACGTGGGAGGTGTTGCGGCAGAAACAGCTCTTCACCTCGCCCATCGGCGCCGGCCGCGAGCCCGGGCTGAACCCGGAGGTGCCGCCCGTCTCCTCTGAGACGTTCGTGACCCATCTGACGCCACGCTGGCATCCACCGGAAGGCCAGGGCAACGCCGGCGTGGTCATCGCCACCGTCAACGGCCGGGTGACCAAGGAGTCCATGTCCTTCTTGGACGCCGTCCCCCATTCCTTCGCCAAGCTCGGCGACTCGCTCGTCCTCTTCCGGAACGAGGTCACGAGCTGGATTATCCGCGCCTCCACTCCCCAGTTCGCCGGGCCTATCGGGATCGCCCAGGTCACCGACGAGGTCCAGAAGAGCGGCGGGTGGGTAGCCCTCGCCGGCCTCGCCGCGCTACTGAGCCTCAACCTCGCCATCCTCAACGTGCTCCCTATCCCGATGCTGGACGGCGGGCGTCTGCTGTTCCTGGCCATTGAGTTCGTGCGACGCGGCAAGCGCGTCTCGCCCCAGCGAGAGCAGCTCGTCCACCTCATCGGCTTCGTCGTGCTCATCGCGGCCGCCGTCGTCCTCAGCGTGTTTGACATCTCCCGCATCATCCGAGGCGAGAGCTTCTTGCGGTGATAAGCGTATGACCACCGGCTCACGGGTAACGAGCAGGCTGGATACCTTGACCCGCGACGCCAACTAGCCCAGAATGCGGAGGCTACCTCGTAACGCAAGGTAGCGAAGGAGCGGGGCGCATGATCAAGCGGCGGCCAACCAAGCCGGTCTACGTCGGCGGCGTCAAGATCGGCGGCGACGCGCCCATCACGGTCCAGTCCATGACCAAGACCGACACCCGCGACGTGAAGGCCACCGTGCGCCAGATCAAGGAGCTTGAGGCCCTTGGCTGCGAGATCATCCGCTGCGCCGTACCGGACATGGCGGCCGCGCAAGCGCTCGGCGAGATCAAGCGCCAGATCAAGATTCCGCTCGTCGCCGACATCCACTTCCACTACCAGCTCGCCCTGGAAGCGGCTAGGCAAGGCGTGGACTGCCTGCGGCTGAACCCGGGCAACCTCCGCGACCGCGAGCAGGTCCGCCAGGTCGTCCGCCTCGCCAAGGAGCGCCAGATACCGATCCGTATCGGCGTGAACTTCGGCAGCCTGCCGCCCGTGGACGGCATCGGCAAGACCGGCGGCTTCTCCCGCCACCTGGACATGGTCAACCGCTTGCCCAAGGCGGGCCAGGCCAAGGCGGGTGAGTACAGCGCCGTGGACCACATGGTCGCCACCGGCCTCTGGGAGATCAGCCTGCTGGAGGACGAGGACTTTGACCTCATCAAGATCTCCCTCAAAGCGTTTGACGTCCCCACCACAGTGGAAGCGTACCGCCGCATGGCGGAGCTGACGCCGTACCCGCTCCACCTCGGCATCACGGAGGCGGGCACCGCGTACGGCGGCTCCGTCCGCAGCGCCGTGGGCCTCAGCGTGATGCTGTACGAGGGGATCGGCGACACTATCCGCGTCTCCCTCAGCGACGAGCCGCACGAAGAGGTCAAGGCGGGCTACGAGATACTGAAGTCGCTCAACCTCCGGCAGAAGGGGATGACGCTGGTGGCGTGCCCATCCTGCGGCCGCGCCGACGTGGACATCCGCAAGCTGGCCAACGCCGTGGACGCCCTGATCAAGGGCATGGACGTGCCGGTCAAGGTGGCCGTCATGGGCTGCGAGGTGAACGGCCCGGGCGAGGCCAAGGACGCCGACGTGGGCATCGCCGCAGGCGTGGGCCGCGCCATCATCTTCCGCAAGGGCCAGAAGGTGCGCGTCGTCCCCGAGGCCGAGATGATGACCGCCCTCATGGACGAAGTCAACAAGGTCGCCGCGGAGAGGAAAGCCGCGGTCGCGGCGGGGTAGCCCAGTGTAGCGGAGCGGAAGGCGAGGTCATGAAACCGAGGTTTGTTCTCACTGACTACGTTGAGCGCGCCATGGCCAAGGCGACGTACAAGCAACTTGGCGATGGCTCCTACGCTGGGCGTATTCCTCCGTGCAAGGGTGTCATCGCCTTTGGGTCGTCGTTGGAAGACTGCGAACGTGAGCTCAGATCCACCCTTGAGGAATGGATTCTCCTTGGGCTTCAACTCGGCCACAAGCTACCAGTAGTTGCCGGAATAGACCTGAACAAAAGGCCCGAACGTGAGCCAGTGGAGTCCTTGTAGGCGCCAAGAATTCATCAGGCGGCTCCGCAACTTGGGATTTTCCGGCCCGATCTCAGGCACGAAACACCAGTTCATGGTCTATCAGCGCCGGAGAATGGCCGTTCCCTCCAATGCCGAGTACTCGGTGTCCCAATTGCAGATGCTGCTCCGTGAAGTGGGTGCCTTGATTGGCCGGAGGATCAGCGCGGCGGAGTGGGAGCGACTCGGAGATGAGTGAGAAGGGTCAGGATGCCGCTAGCAGCGGTCGCCACCTTACACGTGCCGAAGTGAAAGCCATCCTTACCGGGTTGGGCGCGTGGAAGGATGGGCAACAGACCAGGCAGCACCGGCACGTCAGGGGAGATTCTTCGGTCGCCCCGATTGCATCGGGACTCCCTCAGCATGACACCCGCTTTGCGGCGGCGCGGCCCCCCATCCGAAGGAAACCAGTCCTCTTCCGCATGAAGGGTGCAGGGCAAGGCCCTGCCTACTTGAGGGCCACCAGGCGCGCGCCCACCAGCAGCAGCGCCGCGCCGATAATCCGTACCGGCGTCGCCTCAAACTTCGGCAGGCCAAACGCGCCCACCTGGTCCAGCAGCAGCGAGCCGACGAGCTGCCCCGCCACCAGGAACGCAATGAAGCTTGCGGTGCCGATCTTCGGGATGATCAGCACGCTCGCAACGAGGAACACTGCGCCGAACACGCCGCCTATCCACAGGTACGCCGGCGCGTTGGTGGCGCCGCCGAGGTGCGCGCGGCCTGCGGCCAGCCCGATCGCCAGCGCCGCAGCCAGTACTACAAAGCTTCCCACCACCGAAATGAAGGCGGCCCCCAGAGACCCTGTGTGGCGGCTCAGCGCCGTGTTCATGGCGGCCTGCGTGGCGCCGCCAAGCCCAACGGCCAGCACCAAGGGGCCAAGGAGCCATAGCGAGTTCGGCATAACGTCACCCCTCCTGTCGTGATGCGCTCAGTGCAGAGTCATTCGCCTGGGCAGCCGCGCGAGTCCTCATACCTCGCAACGCGTTCACCGCCCTTCTGAGGAGAACCCACCTGCTGTGTACGGATTCTTCGTCGTCCTGCCCCGGAAGGACTCCTCAGAATGACAACCGGGCTTAGCGGGCGTGTGGCCCTTCTCATCCGAAGGAAACCGCACGCCAAACGCCGCTGAAGGGTGCAGAGCCCGCCCCGAGCCGAAGGGACCGTGGTCTTATCCCCCCGCGCGAGTCTCGTTCATTCCTCCACACCTCATCCCTTCGCGGTGAAGGGTGCAGGGCTACGCTCTGCTACCACCAGGCGATGTCATCGGCATCATGGAGGGCGTCATGGGGCTTGAAGCTGGTGAGGTAGGACGGAAGGTACTTCCAGCCACCATCTGCGAAGATCATGACGATGTTGCCGCGCTCCATCCGCTCCGCCAACCGGAGCGCCGCGTCCAGCACGGCGCCGGAGGAGACCCCCACCAGCAACCCCTCGGAGTGGGCCAGTGCCCGCGCCCGGTGGAACGCGGCCTTGGCGTCCACCAGGTAACGCCCGTCCAGCAGCGAGAGGTCAAGCAACGGGGGGATGTACCCCTCCTCCAGGCTGCGCAAGCCCTGGAGCTGCTCGCCGAAGCGGGGTTCCACGCCCACCACGAGCGTTTTGGGGTTGGCTTCTTTCAGCCGCCTTCCCGCTCCGGTGAGCGTCCCGCCGGTGCCGATACCGGCCACAAAGGCGTCCACCTGGGGCAGCGCCGAGAGGATCTCCGCCGCGGTTCCCTCATAATGAGCGCGCACGTTCGCCGCGTTCTCAAACTGGAGCAGCGCGACGTGGCCAGGCTCCCCGGCCAGCGACCGCGCCGCGTCAATCGCGCTCTTCATCCCCACGCGTGGCTCGCACCAGACTACCTCCGCGCCAAACAGCCCCAGCAGCTCCGCGATGCCGGGCGCCACGCGAGTGGGCATCACCACCTTCAGCTTGTAGCCGCGCTGCCTGCTCAGCAACGCGAGGGCAAGAGCGGTGTTGCCCGTGCTCGCCTCCACGATGGTATCGCCGGGGCGGAGGCGGCCCTGGCGCTCCGCGTCCTCCGCCATCGCCCTGGCGATGCGGTCCTTGATGCTGCCGGAGGGGTTCATCCCCTCCAGCTTGGCGAAGAGCCGCATGCCGGACTTGACCGGCACGTGGCGCAATTCCACCAGCGGCGTGTTGCCGACGGACTCAAGGATGTCGTAGGAGCGGGCTTGGTTGGGCACGTCCGTCTCCACCCACGAATAGCCTCCATCATACGACGCCCGCCAAGTGGCGCATTCGCCACGAACGCTGCTGGCAGAGGTGGACGAAAAAGCCTGCCGCCGTAAGGGGGGTAACGGCGGCAGGCTGCCTATGGCCTGTCGAGAGTTTCCTCCCAACAGGCAAAGGCGACGAGGGGTTAGCGCCCGCGAGAGCGGACGGCCTGGGCCAACTCCGCACCGGCGGAGAAGCCGACGCGGCGGTGGGCCGGGACGGTGATGGTCTTGCCCGAGGCTCCGCCTCGGATGGGCCGGACCTTGCGCTCCTTCACCTGGCGCACTTCAAAGGTGCCGAATCCGGTGAGGACGACGCGGTCGCCCTTGGCCAGGGACTTCCGGAGCGTCCCCAACACCGCGTTGAGGGAGTCCTCCGCAGCGCTTCGGGTTGTACCCATGGTGTTCGCAACTGCAGCGACCAGGTCGCTCTTCCGTAGGGTGGTTGGCGTGGTTGGCATGGTGACCGCCTCCTTCTCAAAAATGGCTTGACATCCATTGTTCTTCGAGCGCACGCGGTTGTCAAGGGCTTTTTCCAGTTTTTTTAGGAAAAAGGGTTCCTATGTTCTTGGGAAATAGCCGTTTCCCACCGCGTTCACGGGAATTGGCGCTCTGGCCCCTCCTTGCGCAGCAACCCAAAGCCGCGCTAGACTGAGCGGTATTGAAGCCGAAAAGGAGCTCAACCCATGCGGTTCACACAGCTCTTTGGCCGTACGCTGCGGACGGAGCCGGGCGATGCGGAGACCCCCAGCCACCGCTTGCTTCTGCGCGCCGGCATGATCGCGCCCCTCGCCTCCGGCCTTAACTCCTACTTGCCGCTCGGGCAGCGGGCGCTGCGCAACATCGAGCGGGTCATCCACGAAGAGATGGGGGCGGCCGGCGGCCAGGAGCTGCGCATGCCCGCCCTCCAGCCCGCGGACCTGTGGGAGCAATCCGGCCGAGCGGAGGGCTTCGGCCAGAACCTGATCCACCTGAAGGACCGGCGGCAGCGCGACCTGGTGCTGGCGCCGACGCACGAGGAGGTCGTGACGCTGCTGGGCCGCTCCGTCATCCGCAGCTACCGGGACCTGCCGCTGCTGGTCTACCAGATCCAGACGAAGTTCCGTGACGAGCCGCGCCCCCGCGGCGGCCTTATCCGCGCCCGCGAGTTTGACATGAAGGACGCGTACAGTTTCCACGCCACGGAGGAGAGCCTGGACCAGACCTATCGCCGGATGGCGGAGGCGTACCGGAACATCTTTTCCCGGTGCGGGTTGAACGCCGTCATGGTGGAGGCAGATAGCGGGGCCATCGGTGGGAAAGACTCGCACGAGTTCATCCTGCCGACCGTGGTAGGGGAGGACACGATTGTCCTGTGCAGTCGCTGCGGGTACGCCGCCAATACGGAACGCGCGCAGGGGGTGCCGCCGCCCGCGGCCCAGGAGCAGCCGCTACCCACCGAAGAGGTCCACACGCCAAACTTCAAGACGATCGAGGAGGTCTCAGCCTTCCTCAAGGTGCCGCCCAGCAAAACGCTCAAGGCCGTCTTTTACATCGCGGACTCCCGCTTCGTGTTCGTGGCGGTCCGGGGCGACCTTGAGGTGAACGAGATCAAGCTGCTCCGCGCTCTGAAAGCGAAGGAGGCGCGCATCGCCACGCCGGACGAGGTGGAACGAGCAGGCATCGTGGCGGGATTTGCGTCGCCGGTCGGCCTCTCCGGGATTACCGTTGTCGCGGACCGCTCCGTCGCGGAAGCGGTCAACTTTGTGGCGGGCGCAAACCGCCCGGACTACCACCTGCGGAACGTGAACTACCCCCGTGACTTCCCGGTAAACGCCGTCGCGGACATCGCGCTGGCGCAGGACGGCCACGGCTGTCCGCGCTGCCGCGCCGAAACCGGCCGGTGGGACGCCGGACACTTGCAGATGAAGCGCGGTATTGAGGTGGGCCACATCTTCAAGCTGGGGACCGCCTTCTCCGAAAAGTTTGAGGTGTTCTTCCTGGACAAGAACGGCAAGCAGCAGCCGGCGCTGATGGGGTGCTACGGCATCGGCGTGGGACGGCTCCTCGCCGCTGCGATCGAGGCGAACCACGATGAGCGCGGCATGGTGCTGCCCGCCTCCATCGCGCCGTACCAGGTGTACCTGGTGGGCCTCAACCTGGATGACGCGTCGGTGTCCGGCCGCGCAGAGGAGCTGTACGAACGCCTCCGTTCTTCGGGATTGAGTGTGCTCTTCGACGACCGCCCGGAGTCCGCAGGCGTGAAGCTGAACGATGCGGACCTGCTCGGGTTCCCCGTCCGGGTGGTCGTGAGCCCGCGCACGCTTAAGCAGGGCGCCGGCGCCGCCGAGGTGAAGGCGCGGAAGGCGGCTCAGGCGAGCGTGGTGCCTCTGGAAGGCGTGGCCGAGTCGGTCAAGGCGCTGCTCTCCAGCGCCTAGGAGCCGGCGGAGCCGCCGTCTCAGACGCGGTTTCCTTGACACCCTCCAGCGCCGCTGATAAGGTGGAATTCGGACATACGAAACCGCGTACGTCAGCACCCCTCCTATCGGGAAGGAGAAGGCCTTCGGATGCCCACCTACGAGTATCAATGCTCAGCCTGCGGTCACCGCTTTGACAAGCGGCAAAGCTTTGACGCGCCGACGGTGATTGAGTGCCCAAAGTGCCAAAAAGAAGCCCAACGGCAGCTCTCCGCCGTACCCATCATCTTCAAGGGGAGCGGCTGGTACACGACTGACTACGCCAAGAAGAGCGGCACCTATCCGTCACCAACCCCTGCCGAAACCGGCACATCCTCCACAGCCTCCTCCGGCAGCGAGCGGCAGGAGCGGACAGAGCAGGCGCGCGAGGAGCGCGGGAAGCCCCCGGCGCCAGCCCCGTCCAGCCCAAGCAGCACGCCATCCGGTGGCAAGCCCGCCGCATCCCCCTCTACCAGCTCAAGCTAGCCGCGTGCGGGCCCTCGTCCAGCGCGTCAGCCGCGCCTCCGTCTCCGTCCACGGCGCCACCGTCGGCAGCATCGGGCTTGGCCTGCTGGTGCTCCTCGGTGTGGGCGAAGGCGACACGGAAGAGGACACGCGCTACCTGGTGGACAAGGTCGTCAATCTCCGGCTCTTCCCGGACTCGGAGGGCCGGCTTGATCGGTCCGCCTTGGACGAGGGGCTGGAACTGCTGGTGGTCAGCCAGTTCACGCTGTACGCGGACACGCGCAAGGGGAGACGCCCGAGCTTTAGTCGCGCCGCCGCGCCCCAGCAGGCGCAGGCGATGTACGAGCGGACGGTCGCCCTCTTCCGCGAGACAGGCCTGAAGACCGCCACGGGCCAGTTCGCGGAGCACATGCAGGTTGAGCTGGTCAACGACGGGCCTGTGACGATCTGGCTGGACTCCGCCGACCGACTGTCGCCATGGAGAGGCTAGCACACCTTTGGGCGCAGCGGGTGTCTTTCTTTGGGTGGGAGAGAGGCTGCAAAGTCCAGCCCGCGCCGTACCCAGGCCCGCAGCGCCGCAGCCTCGCGACACTCCTCAGAGCCCACGTGTCTGCCGTGCTATACTCCCACGCGAGAGGGGGACTGGCGTGAACGAGCAGACCGTGGCGGCGCTGAAGCGCGACCGGTTGATTGACATCACGACCACCGGAAGAAAGACCGGCCAACCGCGCAGGATTGAGCTCAGCTTCGCCATCCTGAGCGGTAAGCTGTACCTCACCGGACGGCCTGGGCCGCGCGGCTGGTACGCCAACCTCCTGGCCAACCCCAGCTTCACGCTGCACCTGAAGCAGAGCGCCAAGCTTGACCTCCCGGCCACGGCCACCCCCATTCTGGACCCCGAGCAACGGCGAACGCTACTCACGGAGTACCAAGCGAAGCTGCCCCGCCTTGCTCCGCGCATTGACGTAGAAGATTGGGTTGCCCAAAGCCCACTCGTTGAGGTGACGATCACGGGGGTCACCGACCAGCTCGGCGCCTAGTCCTGGATGGGAATGGACAACCTGCTTGGGCCGACGGTGCAACGCATTTGCGCCGAGTTCTGGGGCCAGCTCTAGCCTGGGAGCGCGCCACCCCATGTGCGTGAGCGCGGTGGCGATGTTGCAAATCGGGGCGGGGTCTGTCACTATAGCGCCATGCGGATAGGCCCGTTTGAGCTGAAAGAGCCGCTCCCCAAGCTGCGAGACCCCCACGTCATCGCGTCGCTTCACCCGTGGATCGACGCGGGCAACGTTGGGACCACGTGCCTGAACCGCCTGGAGGCGTACTTCGCCGCCGAGGAGCTCGGTCGGCTGGCCAAGCCCGGCATGTTCTTCGATTTCACCCGCTACCGTCCCGTCACGCAGTTGCTTGACGGCCAGCGAACGTTCACGCTCCCGAACACCGTCATCTCGGTCGCGAAGCGGGATAAGCCCCCAGACCTGGTCTTCTGCAGGACGCTAGAGCCCCACGCAGACGCAGAGGACTACGTGGAAGGTCTGACGGAGCTGTTCAAGGCGCTCAAGGTCAAGCGGCACTGCCGCGTTGGGAGCATGTGGGACGCCGTGCCTCACACGCGTCCGCTGCTCATCACCGGCGTGCAGAACAACAAGCCGCTCACCGGCATCAAGGGCCTCACGACGCGCCGCTGGGCGCCGTACCAGGGCCCCACCACAATCCTGGGCATCCTGAACCAGGAACTGGAAAAGCTTGGCGTGGACAGCGTGGCTCTCATCGTGCACCTGCCCCAGTACCTGCAGCTCGAGGAGGACCTCGCCGGCACCGCCCGGCTCCTTGAGGTGCTCGCCGCGCTGTACCAGCTCCCGGAAGGCATCGCCCAGAACGAATTGGGTGAGCAGCAGTACCGCTCCTTAAGCGCCGAGCTGGAGAACAATCCCGAGGCCAAGCGCCTTATCCGCCGGCTGGAGGCGAACTACGAGGCCCGCACCACACCCGGCGAGGAGACCCGGGAAGAGCCCTCCCGCCTCGCCCCAGAGGTGCAGCAGTTCCTGCAAGACCTCGGGAAAAGACTGGACGACCTTTAGCGGCATACGGGACGCTTGGCGTTGACCACCTGTTGGCGATAGGCGCCACACTCGGCCAAGCCTGGGGGGGTGAGGCCACTTGGGGAACCCAGACAGCCCCTCTTGGAGGGGGGCTTCACAGCAAGGCGCTCTTCCCTTACTATGCACACCAGCAGAACGATAGGGTGTGGGGTGTGCCCTCATCGCTTCAGAAGCGACCATACCAATTATCGGCGAGAGGAGGTCCGGCATTGCAAGCGATCAAGTACATGCTAGCGCACACAGTGGACGAGGCCGTCTCGCTGCTTTCAAAGGACGGGCAGGGCGCCCGCCCGATCGCAGGTGGGACGGACGTCATCGTCCAGCTCCGCGCGGGGAGGCGTCCGCAAGTCAAGCTGCTCGTGGACGTGAAGGGGATCCCCGACGTGGGCCGGCTCAGCTACAACCCGCGGGAGGGACTCTACATCGGGTCCGCGGTCCCGTGTTACCAGATCTACGAGAACAAGGCGATAGCCGCGGCCTACCCTGGACTGATCGACTCGGTCTCGCTCATTGGGAGCATACAGATCCAAGGAAGGGCTTCCGTGGGGGGCAACCTGTGCAATGCCGCCCCAAGCGCGGACGCCATCCCATCGCTCATCGTGCTGGGCGGAGTCGCCACCATCGCGGGCCCGAAAGGGAAGCGAGAGGTTCCGGTGGAGCAGTTCTGCACCGGGCCAGGTCAGACGGTGCTCCAGCCCGGAGAGTTCCTCGTCTCCATCCGCATCCCGCCGCCGCCGAAGAACTCCGGCGCGGCGTACCTGCGCTTCATTCCGCGCAATGAGATGGATATCGCCATCGTCGGCGCGGGCGTGAGCGTGGTCCTGGACGACGCGAAGCAGCGGATTACCGCGGCGCGCGTCGCCCTGTCGGCGGTAGCGCCGACGCCGCTGTACGTGGAAGCGGCGGGCAAGGCGCTGGTGGGCAAGGCGCCCGCTGATGATGCAGCCATCCAGGAGGCGGCGGCCATTGCGTCCAACGCCTCCAAGCCTATCAGCGACATGCGCGGCACGATTGAGCAGCGCAAACACCTGGTTGGCGTCCTGACCAAGCGAGCCCTGCACCAGGCGATCTCACGGGCTAGGGGGGCATAACTCATGGCGAGCGATACGGTCCAAGTCCGCGCAACGATCAACGGCGACCCGGTGGAGTTCCTGTGCGAGCCGCGACAGAGCCTTTTGGAGGTCCTCCGCAGCACCCTGGGGTTGACGGGGACCAAGGAAGGCTGCAACGACGGTAACTGCGGGGCCTGCACCGTCATTGTGGATGGCACGCCCATCGACTCCTGCCTCATGTTGGGGGTGGAGACCGAAGGCAAGACCGTCCAGACTATTGAGGGGGTGGCGGGACCGGACAAGCTTCACCCGCTGCAGCAGAGCTTCCTGGAGAACGCGGCGCTCCAGTGCGGCATCTGCACGCCTGGGTTCATCATGGCTGCCAAGGCGTTGCTGGAACGGGAACCAAACCCTTCTGAGGAGCGTATCCGCTTGTGGCTGGCAGGGAACCTCTGTCGGTGCACCGGCTACGACAAGATCATTCGCGCCGTCATGGACGCCTCGAAGATGATGAGGAGGTAAAGACAACATGACCACCACGGAAAAGAAGTACAAGGTCATCGGAACCCGCCCTATCCGGCACGATGGGCTGGACAAGGTGACGGGCCGCGCGCGCTACGGGCTGGACGCGTCGCTGCCCGGCATGCTGCACGCCAAGTTTGTGCGCAGCCCGCACGCCCACGCGCGCATCAAGTCCATCGATGTCAGCAGGGCACTTGCGCTGCCCGGGGTCAAGGCCATCATCACGGGCAAGGACCTGCCGGCTCTGCCAGCGAGCGGTGGGTTGCCGGGAGGCGAGGCTTTCTTCAATGTCCACGACATCAAGGAAAACACGCTGGCGACCAAGAAGGCGCTCTACAAGGGCCACGCAATAGCGGTCATCGCCGCCACCAGCCCGCACATCGCGGAGGAGGCCGCTGCCCTGGTGAAGGTGGAGTACGAGGTGCTGCCGGCGGTCACCACAGTGCAGGACGCGATGAAGCCGAACGCCCCCCTGCTCCACGACGACCTGACCACGCAGGAGATGGGGCAGAAAACCGACAAGCACAGCAATATCGCCAGCCACTTCCGCTTTACCAAGGGCGATATTGACAAGGGCTTCAAGCAGGCCGACGTAATCGTGGAGCGGGAGTTCAACACCGCCACGATCCATCAAGGGTATATTGAACCGCACCCCGCTCTGGTGGACTGGGACCAGAACGGCCACATCACCGTGTGGACCAGCACGCAGGGCGCGTTCCTCGTCAGGACCCTCGTCTCTGTACTCCTCCAGGTTCCGGAATCCAAGGTCAAGGTCGTGCCGATGGAGATCGGCGGTGGCTTTGGCGCAAAGATCCTCCCCTACCTGGAGGTGCCACTGGCGCTCCTCTCTAAGAAGAGCGGGCATCCGGTAAAAGCGGTCATGACCCGTAACGAGGTGTTCGAGACGACAGGCCCAACTTCCGGCAGCACCATGAAGGTGAAGATGGGCGCCACCAAAGATGGGCGCATCACCGCCGCAAAGGCAGACCTGTACTTTGAAGCGGGCGCTTTCCCCGGTTCTCCGGTGGGCGCTGGCGCCATGTGCGCCCTGGCCTGCTACAACCTGGAGAACGGCATGGTGGACGGCTACGACGTTGTCTGCAACAAGCCGAAGACGGGGGCGTACCGGGCCCCCGGCGCGCCCAACGCCGCCTTTGCCGTGGAGAGCGTGGTGGACGAACTCTGCCAGAAGCTCAAGATGGACCCCCTGGAGTTTCGGCTGCTCAACGGCGTCAAGGAGGGCGATCGGCGCATTGAGGGCGTGCCGTTCGCCAAGATCGGGTACACCGAAGTGCTTCAGGCGGTCAAGAACCACCCGCACTGGAAGGCGCCGATCAAGGGGCCCAACAAGGGCCGCGGTCTTGCCGTAGGGTTCTGGTTCAATGTCGGCGGCGAGGCGAGCGCTTATATGAGCGTCAACGAGGACGGCACGGTCAACCTGCTGGAAGGCTCTACCGACATCGGCGGCTCACGGGCCTCCATGGCGATGCAGGCCGCCGAGGTGCTGGGCATCCCCGCCGAGGACGTCCACCCATCGGTTGGCGACACGGACTCCATCGGCATCACGGGAGTCACGGGCGGCAGCAGCG
The DNA here is from genome assembly GCA_009693055.1 of Dehalococcoidia bacterium. Classification (GTDB taxonomy): domain Bacteria; phylum Chloroflexota; class Dehalococcoidia; order Lucifugimonadales; family SHYT01; genus SHYA01. Next base: position 83,771 of record SHYA01000003.1, read on the forward strand.
CCACCTTCAAGTCCGGTTGGGCCGCGCACGACGCAGCGCAGGAGGTCAAGAAGGCGTTGGTTGAGCGCGCCGCCAAGATCTGGGAGACCGCGGCGGACAACGTGCTGTACGAGGACGGCGTGTTCAAGATGAAGCCGGCCCTGGAGCGCAAGATGACGTTCAAGGAGCTGGCACTGAAACTCGCGTCCACCGGCGGGCCCGTCGGCGGCAAGGCAAGCGTCAACTACCACACCTCCGGCGTAACGTTCGCGGCCGCGATCGCGGACGTGGAGGTGGACCCCGAGACCGGCAAGACCCAGGTGCTCCGCTTCACCATCGTGCAGGACGCCGGCAAGGCGATCCACCCCGCCTATGTTGAGGGGCAGATGCAGGGCGGCGCGGTCCAGGGCATCGGCTGGGCGCTCAACGAGGAGTACTTCATGGGCCCCCAGGGCCAGATGATGAACCCGACGTTCCTGGACTACCGGATGCCCACGGCGCTGGACGTGCCCATGATTGACACGGTCATCGTCGAGGTGCCAAACCCCGGACATCCGTACGGCGTCCGCGGCGTGGGCGAAGTGCCGCTCGTGCCGCCGATTCCCGCCGTCGCCAACGCCATCAACAGGGCGACCGGCGTGCGCATGACGGTGTTGCCCATGTCGCCTGGCAACGTCCTCAAGGAGCTGTTGGCCAAGCAAAAGGGCAACGGCAAGCAGTAGCAACCACCATGGCGGACGTCTGGATTCCGCCGATGATGCAGAAGCTAACCGGAGGGGCCCAGCGCGTTCAGGTGCCGGGCTCCTCCGTCCGGCAGATCGTGTTCAACCTTGAGCGGGCCCACCCAGGGGTGCTAGAGCACCTGTACGACGCAAAAGAGGACAAGCTCAAACCGGACGTGGCCGTGTTCGTGGACGGCGAGGTGTCGCACCTGGGGCTGATGCAGGCAGTAAAAGAGGATAGCGAGGTCCAGTTCGTTCCCGCGATTGCGGGGGGCTAGAGAACACGTAGGGGCGGCTCGCGAGCCGCCCCTACCCATTTAGGCCTTCCCCGCAAACCACTCCTGCAGCTCCTGGTGGTTGCGCTCCAGCCAGCGAGCATTGAGGCGGATGCGCTCCAGGGACTGCTGGATGGTACGCGCTGCGGATGGAGCGGGGTGCGTGCGGAAGAATTCCTCCACCTCCTGGGCTTTCTGGAGCGTGGTGAAGCTGCCCGTGGTGGCGACGACGCGCATGATGGCGAAGCCGCCGTCGCCGTAGCGGCGGTCAAACTCCGCCCAGTTCTCCTTCAGGAACTGCCAGGTCAAGTCGCGCCCGTGCTTGGTGGTGGAAGCCGCGCTCATCACGATGGGCGTGTCCTGCGCGCGGATCGCGGGGGAGAGTGAACGCTGGAGCGTTTCCTGGAGCAGCTCCGGCTGGCGGAACTTGGACAGGGCGCCGAGGAACCGCATCTTCTCTTCCTGGCTGTCCGCCTTGCGCTCAAGCTCCCACATCCGGTCGTACGTCTCCTCGTCCCCCTGGTAGGCCATCGCGTCGTACACGACGGAGCGGATGTCCGGGTGAAGCGAGAAGGAGTCGCTCAGGAAACGCTTGAAGCGGCGCTTGCCTTCACGGAGCGCGCCGGGGTCGCCGTACGACACGCTCTGCCCAAGGACGATGCTCCGCCGGAGCGAGTCCAGGTGTCCTTCGCCAGGCTTGGGGTCCCACCCAACATTCCTGACGATGGGGCGGAACAGGCCTCGGCCAAAGTCCTGGAAACTGTCCAGGTATGGCTCGTCAAAGAGCAGGCCTTCAAAGCCACGGAGGTTGGTGGCGACGTCGCGCCAGACCGAGGCGTCCACCTCGTTCCGATACGCAGCAGCCAGGGAGAGGAACGTCGTGGCGGACGCAAGGCCCGCGCGCATGAGCGCATACGCGTCACCCTGGAGTCCCAGCCGGTCGGCCGGGGAGATCTCCAGGTTGCGCACGGCGGAGCGCAGCCGCGCCCACTCCTTAGACTCGTAGCTCACTCGGTAGAAGCCGGTCTGCTGCGGGTTGAGCTTGACCCAGTCCTGGCGCGGGGCAACCGTCGCTTTACCCATGGATAGCTCGCCGGTGCGTTCGGTGAGCAGCAGCGAGGCCTTCCGCGCAGAGCCCGCCCTGATCGCGCCCACTGGCACTTGCCAGGTGGCGGCGTCCTCCGTCTCCTGGTCGCCGCGCTGGTCGTACAGGAACCGCCGCTGGCTCAGGCTCAGGCGAAGCCCGCTGCGGCTGCGCATCGTCTTGACCTGCAGGACCGGATAACCGATCTGCTTGATCCATGAGCCCATCACGGCGGTAACCGGTTTGCCGGACGCCTCGGCCAGCGCGGCCCAGAGGTCCTCCGTCCGGGCGTTCGCGTACTGGTGCCGCGCGATGTACTTGCGAAGGCCGTCGCGGAACGCGCTCTCGCCCAGGAAGTGCTCCAGCATGCGCAGAACGGCAGCTCCCTTGCTGTAGCTAACGGCGTCAAACAGCTCGCGGATCTGGGCGGGGTCCTCCACGCGCATCTCAATGGGATGGGAGGTGCGCAGTCCATCCATGCTGAGCCCGGCGTTCGTGTCCAGGGAAACGAACTGCGTCCACATCTGCCAGTCCGGGTAGAGGTGGTCCACTGCCTTGTCGCCCATCCAGGAGGCAAAGCTCTCGTTGAGCCACAGGTCGTCCCACCACTCCATCGTGACCAGGTCGCCGAACCACATGTGCGCCATTTCGTGCGCAACGACGCCAAGGATGCGCTGGCGTGTGGCCGCCGCTGATCTGGCGGGGTCGTAGAGAAGAGCAGTCTCGCGGTAGGTGATGGCGCCCCAGTTCTCCATAGCGCCCGCGCCGAAGTCCGGCACGGCAATGTGGTCAAGCTTGGGCAGCGGATACCGGACGCCAAAGTACTCGTTGAAATACTCCAAGAGCTTGCAGGCGTTCTCCAGGGCGTAGCGCCCCTGCTCCTCTTTGCCGCGCGTGGTCCAGACCCTGATGAGGGTGCCGTCTTTGGCGCGGGCCTCCACCTTCGCCATGTCGCCCACAACGAGCGCCAGCAGGTACGTGGACATCTTTGGGGACTGCGCAAAGCGGACCGCCTTGGCGCCGTTGCCCGCTGGCTTCTCGCTCTCCACCGGCATGTTGGAGATGGCGGCCAGCTCGGCGGGCACGACCAGCGTGACCTGGAAGGTGGCCTTGACGGCGGGATCATCCCAGCAAGGGAAGGCACGGCGCGCGTCCGTGGCCTCGAACTGAGTGGTGGCGAGGTACCGTTTCTGCCCATCGGCGTCCTCGTACTGGCTACGGTAGAAGCCGCGAAGCTGGTCGTTCAGGGTACCGGTGAACCGCATCCTCAGCGAGGCCTTACCCGGCGAGATCGTCCGGGCAAAGGTGAAGGTGGCGGTCTCCGCGTCGTTGTCCATCTTGACCTGTGGCGTCGCCGTGCTTCCGTCCGGCAGCGTGAGCCGCGCGTCCGAGATGGTGAGGTCCAGGGCGTTGAGCACGATCCGGTCGGTCGGCCCGCCCACCTCAAGTTCAACCGTCTCCTCGCCATGAAACGTGAAGTCGCTCAGATTCGGGGCGAAGGTCAACTCGTATCTGATCGGGCGGACCGTGGCCGGCAGTCTGTACAAATGACCCGTGGTCATCACGCTCTCCTTCGGTGCGGCAGGGTGCTGGCGGCAGGTTGCCGATGCAACGTCATACACAAGTATTGGGAGCAACTGATGTGGTAGCGCTGCCCCCCCAGGCGGCGCGGGAAGATTGTATCGGCCTAAGAGCCGGGATTCAAGGCATCGGGGCCAAACAGAGCTCGGCCCCGATGCCTCATGGGTTGCCGGAAGGCGCTATCTGGGAATGAGAGGCAGGGTGATGTGAGATGGGTGCTCAGAGGTGTGGAAAATCACCTGGTGGGCGAGGCGCAGCTCCGGCTCTTCGAACGGCTCGCGGCCCGTGTTGGGGTTCCGATCAAAGCGCGGGAAGTTGCTGCTGGAGATCTCCACTCGGATGCTGTGCCCCCGCTTGAAGACGTTACTGGTGGCCACCAGGTCAATAAGGTACTTCTCCACCTGCCCCGGCTTGAGCGGCGCCGCAGCCCTGATGGTGCCGTCGCGGAACCGGGCGCGGATGATGCCGTCGGTCAGGCCGTGCACGCAGTGGTCCGGCACGGGGCAGACGTCCACCAGCTTGGCTGTAAAGTCCGTGTCCGGCGCGGAGCTGGCGGCGTAGAGCGTGACGATGACCGGGCCGGTCACCTCCACGTCCTCAGAAAGCGGCGGCGTGGTATAGCACAGGACGTCCGGCCGCGCTTCAACCGCACGCTGGTCGAACGATCCGCCGGGCAGGAAGTTGCCATCGCAGCAGAGGCCGCCACCCTTGGTGGGAACAGGGTTGCGCGGGTCGTACAAGAACGTGTCCGGCGGCTCGGAGACCGGGCTGTTCTGCGAGAGGAGCCCGTCACCGTTCAGGGAGTTGGCGCGCCCGTTGCTGTGGAAGAAGAACTTCGTGTCCACCGCGCGGGCCAGCGGCCACTCGTTCTCGTTCCGCCACACGTTCTCGCCCATGACGAAGATGCGGACCGGTGGCTCTTTGTCGATGCCGTTTTGCTCGCCCTTGAGCCAGTAGTCGTACCACTTGATCTGCTGGCCGGCGAGGTCAATCGCCATATCGGAAGCCATCATACCGAAGTAGTAATCGCCCGCCATGGAGCCGTGCGGCCCGTGGTACCAGGGTCCGAGGATGAGGCGCGGCTTCTTCGCCGCCGGCGTTGCGCCCTTCTGCTTCATGCCGATGTAGTTCTTAATCGTCCCGCCGACGAAGATGTCAAACCAGCCGCCAACGTTGAGCGACGGTACGGTGATCTGGCTGTGCCGGTCTTCAATGGAAACCTTGCGCCAGTATTCGTCGTAGCTGGTGTGGCGTATCCATTCGTGAAAGAATGGGGCGAGCTCCGGCGTCAGGCCGGGAAAGTTCTTCGTAGGCGTCGTGGGATACGCCTTGTCCAGACGGTCTATCGTCTGCATGAGCGTGCCCATCATCGCCTGCGGGATCTCCTTGTTGCGCATGATGTGCTCCAGGTTCTGCGCGACCAGCATGGAGGCCCACGACGCGGCGAAACCCCACTCCAACGCCCCGCCCTGGTACGTCCACCCCTCGTAGTATCCGGACGAGGTGATCCGCGGGCAGATGGTCGCCAGCGAGGGTGGCCTGGCTATGGCGGCAAGCCACTGGGTGGCCCCCACGTACGAAGCGCCGTACATCCCGACCTTGCCGGTGCTCCACGGCTGCGCGCCGCACCACTCCACGGTGTCGTAGCCGTCCTCTACCTCCGAGAAGAAGGGACGCCACTCCCCCTCAGAGTCAAACCGGCCACGGCAGTCCTGGATCACCACGACGTACCCGTGTGACGCCAAGGTGAGGACTTCCGGCCCCATAAGCCCGCCGCCACGGGAAAAGCCCTTCCGATCGTACGGCGTGCGCTGCAGCACAACGGGGAACTTACCAGGAGTGTCGGGCCGAATGATATCGGCGATCAGAGTCACCCCGTCTCGCATCTTGATAGGGACCTGGCTTTCCATTTTGACCGAGTGATAGCGCCCAAGGAGCGGGACTCGCTGCGTGGTCATGACGCACCCCCTACCTCACAAACTGGCCCAACAGTAGCAGATGCGGCCCAGCGCGTCAACGGCGCGGAGCGGCCGGTTACGTTACGCTTTTCCGGGGGGACGAGTCCTCGCAGATGCGGCCCTCGGGCTCCCTTTACCAATTCCCGGTCGGACTAACAATAGTGAGAGACGCTTGAACGGCAAGTGACCCATTGCGGAGCGGCCTCTCCTTACCAGCTAGAATGGTGTTGCAGTTTATTCCGGCCATTGTGAATGAAAAAGAGGGCCTTGCGATGCGGATTCCCCCAGTAGCCGGGCCATACGCCCTGCTCCTCGCTGCAGTGCTCCTCGCTGCGTGCTCCGGTCCAGGCGACAGCCGGCAGACCACGGCCAGCTCGAAGGCTGAGCCTGAGGTCCCAGCCCGCCTCCCGACCGCTCCGTCACCGGCACCGCCGCCTGTGAGCGCCCCCGCAGACCTGTCCTTTCCTTCGCTGATGCTGGAACCCGCCTTCCCCAACCTTCCCGCCGGCACGTTCGGAGCTCGGCCCCTCTTCCTGACGTACCCGCCGGACGAAAGCGATCGGGCCGTCGTCGTCAACCAGGACGGCCAGGTGTTCATCGTTCCGAACGCCACCGAAGCTCAGGACGTGCACCTCTTTCTGGACATCTCCGACCGGGTAAGCCAGGACGGCAGCGAGGAAGGGTTGCTTGGGCTGGCGTTCCACCCGGACTACACGGTCAACGGAATGTTTTATGTCAACTACTCCGCCGCCGATCCTCGGCGCTCGGTGGTCAGCCGATTCACCTTGAGTCGCGACCCGGACGCCGCCGACCCAACCAGCGAGGTGGTCATCCTTGAGGTGCCACAGCCGTTCTCCAACCACAACGGCGGGATGCTGGCGTTCGGGCCGGACGGCTACCTCTACGTCGGCCTCGGCGACGGAGGAGACTCTGGCGACCCGCTGGGGCACGGGCAAGACCTCTCTACGCTCCTCGGCAGCATTCTCCGCATTGACGTGGACCGGGAAGATGGAGGGCGCCGCTACGACATCCCGCCCGATAACCCGTTCGTGGACGGCACCGGAGACGCGCGGCCTGAGATCTGGGCGTACGGCCTGCGCAACCCGTGGCGCTTCTCCTTCGACCGCGTCACCGGAGACCTTTGGGCCGCCGACGTGGGCCAGGACAGGCTAGAAGAGGTGGACCTCATCCGCAGGGGCGGCAACTACGGCTGGAATGTTTTGGAAGGGGGGGAGTGTTACCGGCTTGTAAGCGATTGCCTCCGGGAAGGGCCAGGGGAACTTCCGGTAGCCGCGTATTACCACAACCTTGGTTGCTCCGTGACCGGCGGGTACGTGTACCGTGGCAAACGCATCCCCGCCCTGCAAGGGGCGTATCTGTACGGGGACTTCTGCTCAGGGCGTATCTGGGGCTTCCGATATGAAGAAGGGTCCGTTTTTGAAGCCGGGTCCGTTAACCAGCAGGCGGAGCTTGCTGACACGGAACTGCCCATCGCGTCCTTTGGCGAGGACGCGGACGGTGAGCTGTACGTGTTGGCGTTTGATGGGCAGGTGTACCGGCTGCTCCCGGGAGCAGCCCCATGACGCAGCAGACCCAGAGCAGCGTGACCGCAACGCGCTTGTCCCTGGGGTTGACGCTGCCCTCCTGTCATGTTGAGTGAAGCGAAGCATCCGTTCCCGGGAAGGAATGCGGATTCTCCACGGAGTTTACCCTGAGTCCGCAGGGGCGGACGAACGGGTTCAGAATGACCACGTGGATGGGTTCAGAATAACAAGCATGGCGTTGTGCAGCGCTGACGGGGGAGCTCGAGAGCCTGTCCTGAGCCCATTCGCTTCGCTCAGGGTGAACTCCGCCGAAGGAGGGCTGAGAGTCCCCTCGACGTGACCCGGTCCGACCCGCTCGCTTCGCTCGGTGCCGAAGGGCCTTCTCCGCAAGCGCGGTGCTTTCCCCGCTCATGGTGAGCTTGTCGAACCACGGCGCTTGACCGCAACCGTCTCCTTCGGAAGGAGCATCAGGAAAAAGCTGGCGGTGGCGAATCCGGCCGCCACCAGGAACCCGCCCTTCAGTGAGCCCGTGGCGTCCAGCACCCAGCCGCTGAGCAGCGGCCCCGCGACAGAGCTTCCCACCGCGAAGGTGTTGAACACCGCGATGCCCGTGCCAATCCCCACCCGTTTGGTCGCCAGGATGTGATCGCCGGCCCAGGACACCACCAGCGGGTTGAGGGCCAGCGCGCCCACCAGTCCGTACAGCGCGAGGCTGAGGACCGCCAGCACTGTGGACTGGAACAGCGCCAGCCCGAGGATGGACAACGTCAGAAAAGGTATCACCGTCACGAGCACGCGCTTGCGGCCCACGCGGTCAGAAAGGCGGCCGAGCACCAGTGCGCCCACAATGGTCGGGACGCCGATGACGGCGGCCAGGGGACCCGCCTGTGCCAGGCTGACGCCCCGCTCCTCGAAGAGAAAGCTCGGCACCCAGGTCAGCAGCACCCAGTGCGCGTAAAACAGGCAGAAGGCCGCAAGGCACAGGGGCAGGAGGTTGCGGTCCCTGAGCATGAAGCGGACGCCGCCCGCCAGGTCTCGCCCGCCCGGAAGGGACGCGCGCGCCGGCAGCCGCCAGAAGACGAACGCAGCCAGCAGTGTGGGTCCCGCCATGACCACGTAGGCGAGCCGCCAGGAGTCCAGAGCGCGGTGCAACACCTCGGCGAGCGAGAGGCCAAGCGCCAGTCCCACGCCCATCCCGGCGCTCACCAACGCGGCGCTGGCGCCCCGTTTCTCTATGGGGACGCCCGACACCGTCAGACCGTACGACCCGGAGTAGTACGCGCCCGCGCCGCTGGCGTGGACGCCTATGAACAGGAGAAGCAGCGCGTAGCTCTGGCCCAGCAGCCCGATGGCGAGCAGGCCGAGCCCGCTCAACAGGTACATCGCCACCATGACGCGTTTGAGGCCCAGCCGGTCGCCCAGGAGGCCGGACGGGATCTGCAACGCGGCGTAGAGCGCGAAGTACGTGCTGGCGATGGCGCCCCGCTCCGTTCCGGAAAGCTGGAACTCCTCGCCGATGACCGGAAGCAGCGGCGACAGGAGCGATCGGCCCATGTAGATCATCGCCCAGCCAAACGCGAGCGCGCCGATGAGCAAGCCGGGCGAGTCCAACCACCGGCGCCGCGGAGCGGGCGGGCGTGGCGTGCTCACGAACGGCCCCCGTCAGCGCACGATGGGGGTGTCTTCGCGGTTGGCCCACTCAGCAAAAGAGCCGTCATACACGCGCACCTTGTCATACCCGAGGAGTGTGAGGATGAACGCCCCGTACGCCGCACGGATACCGCCCTGTCAGTAGGTGACGACCGCTTTCCCAGGCGTCACGCCCGCCGCGGAAAGGAGGGCGCGCATCTCGGGCGCGGGGCGAAAGGAGCGCACCGCGCCCTCCGTCATCAGCTTGCTCCACTCCAGGTGGACGGCGCGGGGGATGTGCCCCGAGCGTTGATTGCCTCTCAGGTTCTCGCCCGTCCACTCGGCGTCGCTGCGGATATCCCACAGGATGGTCCCCGCGTCGCCAACCGCGCGCTTGCCTTGCTCCAGGGTGCAGAGGAGCGGCGGCTGGACGCGCGACACGAACGCCGTCTTAGGAACGACGGGGACGCGGCTGGTCATAGGCCGGCCCTCAGACTCCCACTTGAGCCAGCCGCCGTTGAGCACCTTCACGTTGGTGTGGCCATAGTGGTTCATGACCCACCAGAAGCGGGCCGCGGTCACCCCGCCGGCGTCGTAGGCCACAACCAGCGTGTCGTTCGCAATGCCGAGCTCGCCCATCAGGGCGGCGTGCTGGTCGGGCGGGATGACGTGCACGGAGTCGTTGGCGTCTTTGAGGTAATGGTGGACCGGCAGCGCCACCGCGCCGGGCAGGTGCGCCCTCCGGTACGCATCGGGACTCTCGCAGTCCACAATGCGGAGGCGCGGGTCTTCCAGGTGCTGCTGGAGCCAGCCGGTCTCGGCCAGCAGCTCGGGCCGGGCGTACCCCTCGTGTCCTGCGGTCACGCGCTCTCCTCAGATGCTTCTCATTCTACAGTGGCTGCCTGCCCGCAAAACCGGCGTCCACCTCGTGCCAGAAGGCGATACACTCCTCGCCCTTCAGCCAGCAGAGGTGTATCTCGCGGCCTTCCCGCAGCGATGGGAAGTCCACCAGCCCGCGGGCCGGATCACGCAGGACGATCCCCTTTTCAGCAACCTCCTTGAGCAGGCCGTCAGCGCGAGAGCTAGCGGCTTCCAGCTCCTTCAGGCGCGCCGCCTCTTCCCCGGCGTGCGGAGACCCCCCGTTAGTGCGGACCCGCATCTGAGCGCGCGCTACCTCCGCCCGGAGGCGTTCCCGTTCCTCCAACAGAGGGACGAGCCGGGCTAACTGCTCCGTGAGCCACGGGAGCAGGGCGTGCGCCTCGTCAACGGTGAAGTGTGGCATGCTCTCTCATCTCATTGGGCTGCTGGCGCAAATTCTACGGCAAGCGTGAGAGCTGTTCCAGGGGGCGCGTGTGCGGGCCGCGAGGCGTCGCTGCTCTAGAGAGGACCGTCACAGGCCTCCCCGTGACAGGAAGAGGCGAGTACGGATGGGGTGAGCGAGGGGATTCGAACCCCCGATCTCCAGAGCCACAGTCTGGCGCCTTAACCGCTTGGCCACGCTCACCACGCTGGACACGGACATCGTAGCATCGGGTCAGCGCCCGGTCAACGGCGGCTAGCCGCGATTTGCAGGCCGCTAAGGCGTTCCAGCGGATGCCGAGACGATTCATTTCCTAGAAGCGTAGTGTAGTATGATAGGCAGTTAGAATCCTCGGGAGGTTTCCATGAGGCTCGGATTACCGGAACTCCTCATCATCCTGTTCATCGTCCTGCTTATCTTCGGAGCGGGCAGGCTGCCGGCGCTGGCCTCCGGCCTCCGCAAGGCGGTTCACGCCTTCCGTCAAGGCACCAGCGAAGGGCGGGAGGAGCCAACCCCCCAAACCAGGCAGACGCCGCGCTCCGAGAATGCTCACCCAAAGGACTCGGACGAGTCGTAGTCCCCTCTACGCGCCGGGCGCCCCTGCGGTCCGCGGAGCCGTTTTCCCCCTTGCTCGGACGAGCCATGCCACGCCGATGCCAAGCTCGTAGAGAACGATGAGCGGCATGGCGACCAGGCTTTGGTTCAGCGGGTCAAAGGTCGGAGTGACGATAGCCCCCAGCAGAAACGCCCCCACCAAGACCCAGCGCTGCGCCCTCACAAACCCCCGGTACGAGACTATCCGCAGCTTCGCAAGCAAAAACATGGCGAGCGGCGTCTCAAACACCAGCCCCATCCAGAATAACAGCGTGATAACCAGGTTCATGTAGCTGCCAATACGGATCATCGGCGTTGCCAGGTCTTCACCGAACGTCAGCAAAAAGCGGAGTGCCGGCGGGAGCAACACGAAATAACTAAAGAGCACCCCGGCGGCGAAGAGCAGAAACGCCGCAGGGACGAACGCCACGGCCAGCCGGCGCTCAGCCGAGTTCAGGGCGGGCGCTATGAACAGGGCGATCTGGTGCACCAGGAACGGCAAGGCCACCACCACCCCCCCGAGGAGTGAGATGCGGACAATCACGCCCAGCAGCTCAGTGACCTCGGTGTAGATGGGCCGCGAGGTGATGGACAGGTGCCCCTCTGCGGGCCGCAGAAGCACCTTGACCAGGTCCTCATAGAACACCACGGAAAGGGCCACGCCAACCGCCAACGCGATGCCGGACCAGAGCAAGCGGCGCCGGAGCTCTTCCAAGTGGGCGCGCAGCGGACGGGGCCTGTCGGGTGACGCAGCCATGACTACCCCAACTTGTCCGGATTGTGGTCGCCATGGAGTTGTTCGGGTTTTGCCGGTTGCCAGGCCGTTGGCTCACTTGGCGCCGGCTGCTTCTCCGGCCCTTGCTCGCCGCGCCGTCGCCGTTCGCCCGACTCGTCGGCCAGCTCCTCAAGCGTGCGGGGCAGCCCCTCGGTCATCTTCCCCACATCCTTCACCAGCCGCCCCGCCTTGCGGGCCATGGTCGCCATGCGCGCCGGGCCCAGGACAACGAACCCCAGGACCAGGACCAGCAGCAGCTCCAGCGGCCCCACGCCAAAGATGTTCATGGCGTGCTTTCCGGCGCGGGCGGGCCCCACAGCCAGCAGATGCTGCACCCGTCAGCGCGTCCGACGAGCGGCAAGACAGTCTCTAGGCCAAACTCGCGAAGCAGCAGGCCCAGGGTGCACAATGGCAACCCCACCACATTGAAATAGCAGCCTTCCACACGCCGCGCGGGGCGGAAGTCGCTGTCCTGGACGGCGTAGGCACCTGCCTTGTCCAACGGATTGCCCGTGGCGACGTAGGCCTCTATTTCGGCGTCGGTAAAATCGCGCATGGTCACGGCGCTTTCCTGGACCGCGGTGCGCAGGCGCCCCGACCCGGCGTCTACGACGGCCACCCCGGTGAACACCGCGTGCGTCCTGCCTCGAAGCTCCGCCAGCATCGTTTTCGCCTCCGCGGCGGAGGCCGGCTTCCCAAACACCCGGCCATCAGAAACCACAATCGTATCCGCACCGAGGATCACCCCTTCATGGAGCCGCCCGGCAACCTCCCGGGCCTTCGCCGTGGCCAGCCTCACGACGTACTCCTTAGGGTCATCCCCCTGCTGCGCGCCCTCTTCGTCCCCATGAGGGGGCATGACGGTAAAAGGGAGGCCCATCACCTGCAGCAGCTCCCGGCGGCGCGGCGAAGCGGAGGCGAGCGTAAGCTGCACGCCATTCGTTACACGCTTGCCGTGGAGCAAGACCGCCACACACTCCACGTGATGGGTTTGCGGGAACATGTCCACCGGGTAGAGGGCGGCGAGCCTATAGGGGCCGGCGAGCAGGGCGTTCAGGTCTCGCGCCAGGGTCTCCGGCTCGCAAGAGACGTACACGACCTTCGCGGGGGCCTGGCTGATGACCGCGGCGAGCGCGTCCGGATGGCAGCCGGTCCGCGGGGGGTCCAGCACCACGACGTCAGGCCTTTCGTTAAGACCCGCGAGCACCGCCTCCGTCTTACCGAGAAGGAAGCGGACGTTGGGCAGGTCGCGAGCGTTCTCTTGCGCGTCTTTGATAGCCGAGGCGGACTCTTCAATCCCGACAACCCGCCGCACGAAGGGCGCCAGCAGGACGCTGAACGTTCCCACGCCCGCGTAGGCGTCCACAAGCATCTCGTCCTTGCGCGGTGACAGCTGAGCTCGCAGCAGATGGATAAGCCGCTCGGTTTGCTGAGTGTTCACCTGGAAAAACGAAGGCGAGGCCACGCGCAGACTCCTGCCGAACAGCTCCTCGTGGTACGTCTCCTGGCCCGTGGGAACCGCCACGGCGGTGCTCTTCAGTTTAGGCTGCACCAGAAGCTCGCTCGTGTTTTCCCCGTACCGGACGGAGACCTGCGAGGTCTCCGCGCTGTTTCCTTGCAGCGCACCCAGCGTCTGGTTGATGGCAGGGTGCATAAGAAGGCATCGGCCTACGTGGACAAAGTTGCGTGTGGCGGAATTCACGAAACCCACGGCGCCCGCGGGGCCCACGGTGAAACGGGCGTGGTTGCGATAGCCAAGAAGCTGGGGACTGGGAAGGGTGGGCCACAAGGGCAAGGCCCGGAGGGTCGGGCCAATTTGTGGTGCCAGCGCCTCAGCAATCGCGCCTTGCTTGAGTGCAAGCTGATGATCGTAGCGGATGTGCTGCCACTGGCACCCGGTGCACGGCCAGAAGTACGGGCACGGGGGCGCAACGCGCTCAGGTGACGGGGTGAGCACCTCCACAACGCGCGCCACGGCACGTTCGCGGAAGCAGCGTGCGACCTCCGCAACCACCTGCTCGCCGGGGACGCCGCCGAAGACGTGGACCGCAAAGCCGTCCACGTCCGCAATGCACTCCCCGTGCGCGTTCAGGCGGCCTAAGGTGAGCGTCAGCCGCTGTCCCCGCTGCAAAGGACTGGCGTGCGTCTCCGTCGTCCGCATCTTGACCACGTGTTTACTATAACGCCTCTCTTTGCGGAGCGCCAATGCGCCTCGCAGGCACCGCGCAAAAGCCGGGCACTGAGTTGACGCGCAGCGTGCGCAAACAAGCCACTGAGTAGACTTGCGTTTGGAGGAGAGTACACTGAGGAAAAGTCGTTCGCCGAATTGCGTTAAGGAGGCGAGCCAACCGTGGCTGACTACGACGTGCTCATCGTCGGCGCGGGCCCAGGCGGGTACGTAGCGGCCATCCGCGCCGGTCAACTGGGAATGCGCGCCGCCCTTGTCGAGCGCGACCGGCTTGGCGGCGTGTGCCTCAACTCGGGGTGCATTCCCACCAAGGCCCTCTTGCGGAACGCCGAGGTGGTTTCGCTCTTCCGCCGCGCGGAGGAGTTCGGTGTCTCGTGCGACAACCTGCACGCGGACTTTGGCAAGGCGGTGGAGCGCAGCAGGACCGTGGTGGCGAAGCTCGGCAAGGGTGTGGAAACACTCCTCAAGAAAAACAAGGTCACCGTCATCAAGGGCACCGCGATCGTGCACGGCAACGGCCGCGCGACGGTCAAAGAGACGGGCGAGACGCTTACCGCCACGTCCATCATCCTGGCGACCGGCGCCCGCCCCCGCGGCCTGCCTTCCCTGCCGGTTGACGGCAGCAGCGTCATCACGAGCCGGGAAGCGCTGGAGCTCAACGAGCTTCCCGCGTCCATCGCGATCGTGGGCGGAGGGCCGACCGGGTGCGAGTTCGCCTCCATCTTCGCCGCCTACGGGGTCAAGGTGACCCTGATCGAGCTGCTGCCGCGCCTGCTCCCCAACGAGGACGCGGATGTGAGCCAAGCTGTTCAGCGCGCCTTCGCCAGGCAGCAGACCACGGTCCTCACCAACACGAAGGTGGCGCAACTCAAGCCGGGCAGGCCGCTCAACCTCACCCTGGAAGGGCCGCAGGGCGCCAGCGCGTTGGCGTGCGATCTCGTTCTGGTCTGCGCGGGCATCCAGGGCAACGTGGAGGGGATCGGGCTTGAGGAAGTGGGTGTGGCGGTGGAGCGCGGCTTCGTCCGCGTGGATGACCAACTCAGAACGACGGCGGCGAACGTGTACGCCATCGGCGACGTCACAGGCAAGCTGCCGCTGGCGCACGTCGCCATGACGCAAGGCGTCGCGGTCGTGGAGCGGCTGGCGGGCCGCGAGCCTCCGCTGCTAGACTACGCGCTGATGCCGCGCGCGGTGTACTGCTCCCCGCAGGTCGCAAGCTGGGGCATGACCGAGGAGCAAGCGCGGCAGACGGGCCGCCAGATTGCCGTGGGGAAGTTCCCGATGGCCGCCAGCGGCAAGGCCATGGCCATGGCGGAGACTCAAGGGTTCGCAAAGGTCGTTGTGGACAAGCAGTACGGCGAGTTGCTTGGAGCACACCTGGTTGGGGCGGAGGTCACGGAGCTGCTGGCTGAGCTGTCCCTCGCCAAGATGCTTGAGGGCACAGTGCGGGAAGTGGGGTGGCTCACTCACGCGCACCCAACGCTCTCTGAGACGCTCAAGGAGGCGGCGCTCGCCTCGTTGGGCGAAGCGATCCACATCTAAGCTGGCGCTGGACCGAGGCAAAGGACTGGATGAGCACCGAGAAGGGCACAACGAAACCGCCACTTCCAAAGGAGCGGCTCGTGGCGCTCTACCGCCAGATGGCGCTCATCCGCCTGTTTGAAGAGAAGAGCGCCGAGATGTACACGCGGGGCAAGATCCGCGGCTTCCTGCACCTGTACATCGGCGAAGAGGCGATCGCCGTTGGGACGATGGCGGCGCTGGACCCGACCGACTACATCGTGACGCACTATCGCGACCACGGCCACGCCATCGCGCGCGGGCTGGACCCCAAGGCGGTCATGGCGGAGCTGTACGGTAGGGCTACCGGCACCAGCTGTGGCAAGGCCGGCTCCATGCACCTCTTCGATCCCGCTAAGGGATTCATGGGGGGCTACGCCATCGTGGGCGGACAGCTCCCGCTCGCCGTGGGCCTCGCCCTCGCCTCGCATTACTTGAAGGAGCCGCGTGTCACGGTGGTTTTCTTTGGGGACGGCGCTCTCAATCAGGGCGAGTTTCACGAGGCACTCAACCTGGCCGCCGTATGGAAGCTGCCGGTCCTGTTCTACCTCGAAAACAACCTGTACGGCATGGGCACGCACGTCGACAAGACCTACGCCGGCGGGCGGGACGTCTTCCGAGCCGCGGCGCACTACCGAATCCCGGCCAGGCAGGTGGATGGCATGGACGTGCTGGCCGTGTACAGCGCGGTCAAGGAGGTGGCGGCCAAGGTCCGCGGCGGCGAAGGCCCTTTCTTCTTGGAGGCGCTCACCTACCGCTTCCGGGGCCACTCCATGGCCGACCCCATCCACTACCGCGACGCGGAGGAGCTCCAGGTGTGGGAGAAGCGCGACCCCGTCCCGGTGTTCAGGGCTTATCTCCTGGACGGCGTTGCGACTGAGGCTGAGCTGCGGCGCGTGGAGCAGGACGTGGAGCAGGAGGTGGAGGCGGCCGTGGCGTTTGCGGACAGCAGCCCTCTCCCGGACCCCAGCGAGCTGTACCGGGATGTGGAGGACGGGCGGGAAGCGCCGGGAGAACGCCGCCATGCCTGAGATGACATTCCGTGAGGCGGTCACGCAGGGGCTGGCGGAGGCGCTGGACGGCGACGCGCGCGTCTTCATGATGGGGGAGGACATCGGGGCGTACGACGGCGCGTACGCCGTGACCCGTGGTTTTCTCGCCAAGTATGGCCCCGAGCGCATCCGCGACACGCCCATCTCCGAGTCGGCGGTGGTCGGCGCGGGCATCGGCGCCGCGATGGGCGGCCTGCGGCCCATCGTTGAGCTGATGACCATTAACTTCAGCCTGCTGGCGATGGACCAGATCGTGAACCACGCGGCGAAGGTGCGGAGCATGTCGGCGGGGGCGTTGCACGTGCCGCTGCTCATCCGCACGGTGACGGGCGGCGGCGCGGGGTTGGGCGCCACGCACTCGCAGAGCCTTGAGGGCTGGTACGCCACGGTGCCGGGCATCAAGGTGGCGGTGCCGTCCACGCCCGCGGACGCGCTGGGCCTCCTGCGAACGGCGCTCCGGCAGGAAGACCCGGTGCTGTTCTGCGAGCATGCGCTGCTGTACAGCACACGCGGCGAGGTTCCCCCGGGGCCGTACGAGGTCCCTTTCGGCCAGGCCAGGATGGCGCGTGAGGGAACAGACGTCACGCTCGCCGCGTACGGCCGGATGGTGCACGTGGCGCTCCAGGCCGCCGATGAGCTGGCGAAGCGGAACGTGCGCGCCGAGGTAATTGACCTGCGCACCTTGCGGCCTCTCGACGTCGCCACGGTGGCAGCCTCGGTCAGAAAGACGCACCGCTGCCTTGTTGTAGAGGAGGCGTGGAAGACCGGCGCTTTTGGGACATACCTGGCGTACCGCGTCCAGCAAGAAGCGTTTGACTCGCTGGACGGGCCGGTCGCACATCTGGGCGGCGAGGACGTCCCGACGCCCTACGCGCGCAACCTGGAACAGCTCGCCATCCCAAGCGCGCAATCGGTGCTCAAGACCCTGGAGGACAGTTTCGGGCTATGAGTGCGTGGGCGCTACCACGGAGCTGCGCTGCCGCTACCGTTACAGTCATGACGCTGGTCGCCGCGTGCGGCAGGGAAGAGGCGCCTCCCAACGCTAGCGACCGCGTGAGAGCAGGAGACAAGCAGTGGCGACGGAAGTGGTGATGCCCCAGATGGGCTACGACATGACGGAGGGCACCGTCCTGAAGTGGCTGCGTCACGAAGGAGACCAGGTCAGCCGCGGCGACATCCTTGCGGAGATTGAGACAGACAAGGCGACCGTGGAACTGGAGTCCTTTGGGAGCGGCATTCTGCGGAAGATCGTGGTGCCCGAGGGGGAGATGGTGCCGGTGGGAGAGGTCATCGCGTTCATCGGGACGGCGGACGAGGCGCTGCCGCCTCTCCCCCCGCGACCGGCCGCAGGGAAGGCGCGCGCGGCAGCGGTGACCCCGTCGCCATCCGAGCTCCGCGTCTCTCCCATCGCTCGCAAGCTGGCCCAGGAGCGAGGCGTTGACCTATCGCGCGTGACCGGCACCGGCCCCGGGGGGCGCGTCACCGAGCGTGACGTGACCGCCTACCTTGAGCGCCCTCCTACGCTGAGCGCACCCCCTCGCCCCGTCCCCACGGCAACCCCGGCTGAGGGGCTCGTAGAGCTTTCGCGGATGCGGCAGGCCATCGCTCGCGTGACCTCGCGCTCCAAGCAGGAGATCCCTCACTACTACGTCACCGTTGAGGTCGACATGCGCCAGGCGATGGAGCAGCGCCGCCAGCTGAATAAAAGCCTGGAGTCCCAGGGCGTGCACATAACCGTCAACGACCTCATCGTCAAGGCCTGCGCGCTGACCCTCGCCAAGTTTCCTGCGTTCAACGCCTCCTTTATCCAGGGCAAGGCGCAGCGGCACGCGGCCATCAACATCGGCATTGCGATCGCGCTGGAAGGCGAGGGGCTCATTCTCCCCGCCGTGCTGGACTGCGCGCACAAGTCGCTGGCGGAGATTGCGAAGGCGACGAAAGACCTGGGAGAGCGCGCGCACGCCCACCGCCTGCGAGAGCAGGAGTACGCGGGCGCCACCTTCAGCATCAGCAACCTCGGCTCGCTGGAGGTGGACAGCTTTGCGGCGATTATCCTGCCGCCCCAGGCGGCCATGCTCGCCGTGGGCGCGGTGCGCGAGCAGCCTGTGGTCAGGAACGGCCAGGTCGTGGCGGGCCAGACCATGAAGGCCACGCTCTCCGCCGACCACCGCCTTACCGACGGATGGGAGGCGGCGCAGTTCCTCATGGAGTTCAAGCGGTTGCTGGAAGACCCGGCTACCCTGCTCTCACCATAGCGCCGCCACACACCTCAGGGTGCGGCGGTTCCGCCACGGCGTGCCCTAACGCCAGGTGCTATACTGCCTGTGCCGCGGCAACCCGCCAGGGTCTGAGGAAGCTTCCGTGGACAACAGCCTTTCCGTAGAGATCGTCTGCATCGGCACGGAGCTGCTCAACGGGTTCGTGCAGGACAGCAACTCCTCCTGGCTCGCCAAAGAGGTCGCGCTGCTGGGCTGCGACCTGCGCCGCATCACCATCGTCCCCGACGATCCGGACGCGATGATCGCCACTCTGCAGGGCACATTCCAGCGGAACACCGACGTCGTGATGACCAGCGGGGGCCTTGGCCCCACGCCGGACGATATGACCGTCAGCGTGGTCGCCCAAATGCTGGGCGTGAAAGCCGTTGTGAACATGGACATCGTCAACGAGGTGCTGGAGCGCCGCAATATCACCGACCGCACGAACATCCACCCCGCGCTTCTCGCAATGGCGCGAGTGCCGGAGAACGCCAAGGCCTACCCCAATCCGGTGGGGATTGGCCCGTGCATTCACATCCAGCACGGCAAAAGCACCCTGTTCCTGATGCCCGGCCCGCCCGCAGAAGTGCAGGGGGTCTTCTCGGCCCACGTGCGGCCGTTCATCCGATCGGTATCGCCCTTCGAAATAGCCAGCCGCCGTGTCGTGGTCAACATGTTTGAGGCGGAGGTGGGCCCCATCCTGTACGAGCTCATGAAGGCCCACCCCGGCTCATACCTCAAGGGAGCGCTTGTGGAGGCGTTGTCACGAGGTGACACGCAGCACCTGCCCGTTGACATCGTATGCAAAGGCAAGACCCTGGAGGCGGCGGCAGCAACGCTCTCCCATCTCCTTGAGGACTTTGAGCAGCACCTCTACCAGCGGGGCAAGCAGATCGTGAAGCCGTAGGTGCGGCGGGTGGGACAAAAGGGGGAGCCCGAGGGGGCTAAGAGTCCCCTCGGCGTGACCCGGTTCGTCGTCCGCGCCGCGTTTGCGTGTGCTGTCGGCCTGCTACCATTGTTACGAGATGCGTAATGAGTAGCATCCACCCTCAGCGCGCCGCCCAACTCAAAGTCCTGCTCACGCAGCGGCTCGTGGTGCTGGACGGCGCCATGGGCACCTCCATCCAGGAGCGCCAGCTCACTGCCGCTGACTTCGGCGGGGCGCAGTACGAAGGGTGCAACGAGCACCTTGTCCTGACCCGCCCGGACATCATCGCGGACATCCACCGGCAGTTCCTGGAGGCGGGCGCGGACGTCATAGAGACCAATACGTTTGGCGCCGCGCCTATCGTGCTGGGCGAGTACGGCCTGGCCGGACGGGCCAGGGAGATCAACCGCACCGCCGCCGAGATCGCCCGGCGCGCCGCCGACGAGTTCTCCACACCCGAGCAGCCGCGCTTTGTCGCCGGCGCCATGGGGCCGACGACCAAGACCCTCTCCCTCACTAGCGGCGTCACTTTTGATGAGCTTGCGGAGGCCTATCAGGTCCAAGCGGAAGGCCTTTTGGAGGGCGGCGTCGACCTGCTCCTGTTAGAGACCACGCAGGACGCGCTCAATCTTAAGGCGGCGCTGATTGGGATTGACCGCGCGGTGGCGAGCACGGGGACGCTCGCACCCATCGCGGTGCAGGCGACGATTGAGGCCACAGGAACAACGCTGGGCGGCCAGGACATTGAGGCGTTCTACACCACGGTGGCGCAGCGGGACCTCCTCTGGATCGGCCTCAACTGCGCGACGGGCCCGGAGTTCATGACCGACCACCTCCGCACGCTGGCGGGCATCTCGCGCTTCCCCGTTGCGTGCGTGCCCAACGCCGGCCTGCCAGACGAGAACGGCCGGTACCACCAGACCCCGGAGAAGATGCGCGACGCGCTGGGCCGGTTCGCTACCGAAGGGTGGCTGAACGTGGCGGGCGGCTGCTGCGGCACGGTGCCGCAGCACATCCGGCTCCTCGCGGAGGAGGCGCGCAAGCACTCCCCACGCCGAGCTTCGGCGCGCCAAGAGACCGTCGTCTCCGGCCTGGAGACGCTGGTCGTGGAACCCGACAACCGTCCCGTCCTCGTGGGGGAGCGGACAAACGTGCTGGGCAGCCGCCGCTTCAAGCGCCTCATCGACGAGAAGAAACTGGACGAGGCCGCCGAGGTAGGCCGCGAGCAGATCAAGTGGGGCGCGCAGGTGCTGGATGTCTGCCTGCAAGACCCCGACCGGAACGAACTGGAGGACGTGAAGGCGTTCCTGTTCGTGCTAACAAGGAAGGTCAAGGCGCCCATCATGCTGGACACCACCGACCCCACGGTGCTGGCCGAAGCGCTAAAGCTCACTCCCGGCAAGTGCATCATCAATTCCATCAACTTGGAGGACGGCGAGGCGCGCTTCCAGGCCGTTGTCCCCCTGGCGAAACAGTTCGGCGCCGCGCTCGTCGTCGGCTGCATCGACGACGACAAGCAGCAGGCCCAGGCGGTTAGCCGCGAACGCAAGCTGGCCGTCGCCAAGCGCTCCTATACACTCCTCACGGAGAAGTATGGCGTCCCGCCCGAGGACATCATCGTTGACCCGCTGGTCTTCCCCGTCGGCACCGGCGACAAGAACTACGAGGGCGCGGGCGTGGAAACCATCGAGGGCGTGCGCCTCATCAAGCAGGCTTTGCCGCGCTGCAAGACTATCCTCGGCATCTCCAACGTCTCCTTCGGCCTGCCCGCCTCGGGCCGCGAGGTCATCAACGCCGTCTTCCTGTACCACTGCGTGCAGGCCGGGCTGGACATGGCCATCGTCAACTCGGAACGCCTGGAGCGGTACGCCTCCATCCCGGAGGAGGAGCGGCGGCTGGCTGACGACCTCATCTTCGGGCGAGGCGCCGACCCCGTGGCGGCCTTCACTGAGCACTTCCGGGCCAAGAAGGGGCCTACCCCGGCCCGCGATACCCAGACCATGACGCTGGACCAGCGCCTCGCCAACTCCATTCTGGAAGGCTCCCGGGTGGGCCTGGCGAAAGACCTGGACGAGGCGCTCAAGACCCGCAAACCGCTGGCCATCATCAACGGCCCGCTCATGGCCGGAATGGACGAGGTGGGCCGCCTCTTCAACGCCAACCAGATGATCGTGGCCGAGGTGCTCCAATCCGCGGAGGCGATGAAGGCCGCCGTGGCGCACCTGGAGCCGCACATGGACAAGGCTGAGTCGGCATCGCGCGGCAAGATTATTCTTGCCACCGTGAAGGGCGACGTCCACGACATTGGCAAGAACCTTGTGGACATCATCCTGTCCAACAACGGCTACGTCGTCGTCAACCTGGGCATCAAGGTGCCGCCGCTGGAGCTCGTCGCGGCGTACGAGAAGCACCAGCCGGACTTCATCGGTTTGTCCGGCCTGCTGGTGAAATCGGCGCAGATGATGGTGGAGACCGCCCATGAGCTGCGGCGCGCAGGGATCCGCGTGCCGATGTTGGTCGGCGGCGCGGCGCTTACGAACAAGTTCACCCGCCTGCGCATCGCGCCTGAGTACGACGGCGTGGTGGCCTACGCTCGCGACGCCATGGAGGGCCTGACCCTGGCCAATCGCCTCCACGACGGAGAGGAACGCGCCCGCCTTGCCGACGAGCTTGCCAAGGCCGCCCGCGCCATGCAGGCCGCGGAAGGCGCGCAACAGCCGGCCCCAAGGGTGGCGGCCGAGCGCCGCTCGCCCACGGTGCGCGCCGACCCGCCCATCCCCCTGCCGCCCGACCTGGAGCCCCACGCGGTCCGGCGCTTCAGTCTGCGCGAGGTGTTCTCCGCCATTAACCCCGTCATGCTCTATACGCGGCACCTCGGCTTCCGGGGGCGCTTCGAGGAAGCGCTGGCCGCCGGCGAACCAAAAGCCGTTGAGCTGCGCGAAGCCGTCCGGCGGGTTGAGGACGAGATGGCCGCGCGCAGCGACATCCACGCCGATGCTGTCTATCGCTTCTTCCGCGCCCGCTCCGACGGACGCCGGCTGGAGGTGCTGTCCCCGGATGGCGCGTGCGTGCTGGAACGGTTCTCCTTCGGGCGTCAGGCCCAAGGCGACGGCCTCTGTCTCAGCGACTACGTCGCGCCCAAAGACTCCGGCCGCGCCGACTACGTCGCCTTCTTCGTGACCACCGTGGGGCCGGGGGTCCGCAAGCTCGCCGACCGCCTGCGCGAGGAGGGCGAGTTCCTTCGCTCGCACATCCTCCAGGTGCTCGCCCTTGAGGGAGCGGAGGCCCTTGCCGAGTTGCTTCACCAGAAGCTCCGCTCGGCGTGGGGTTTCCCTGACCGCCCCGACATCACCAAGCCGGAGCTGTTCCAGGCGCGCTACCAGGGCAAGCGCTACTCCTTCGGCTACCCATCCTGCCCGCGGTTGGAGGACCAGCAGCAGCTCTTCCGCCTGCTGGACGTGGAGCATCACATCGGTGTCAAGCTCACGGAGGGCTACATGATGGACCCGGAGAGCGCCGTGAGCGCGATGGTCGTGCACCACCCGGACGCCAAGTATTTTTCCCTCAGCGCGGCGGACACGGAATACCTGGAGCGTGAGGCGCGCGAGCAGGAGCAGAAGGCCGTTACGCCGTGAGTCCCGCCTCCTTCAAGGCGGGCGTTGCTCTGGTAAGGTGTTTCAGCGAGACGGCGCCTAGCGCTTTGGCGCCTTGAAGCATGGTGCCACGTGGTCGTTCACCATGCCCACGGCCTGCATGAACGCGTAGCAGATGGTCGGCCCCACAAAGCGAAACCCGCGCCTGCGCAGGTCACGGGACATCGCCTCCGACTCGGCGGTCAGCGCCGGGATATCGGCCAGCGTGCGCAAGCCCCCGCGGCGCAGCGTTTTGTGCCCCGTGAACTGCCACAGGTAGCGGTCCAGACTGCCCTGTTGCCGCTGGACCTCCAGCACGCACCGCGTGTTCGTGATGGCCGCGTCTATCTTCAGCCGGTTCCGCACAATGCCCGGGTCGGCCAGCAAGCGGCGCCGGTCTGCCTCGCCGTACGCGGCGACTACAGCGGGGTCAAAACCGTCAAACGCGCGGCGGTAGTGCTCCCGCTTCCTCAGAACGGTCTGCCAGGAGAGGCCCGCCTGCGCACCCTCCAGCACCAGCATCTCGTACAGCCGTCGGTCGTCGTGGACGGGAACGCCCCACTCTTCGTCGTGGTAGCGCATCATAAGCGGGTCGTCCGGACCGCCAAAACAGCGGAAGGGCTCACGCCTTGTCATGACCGCACCATTCGTTACGCCAAGGGAACCACAAGGATGATTGAGACGATTGGCTGGGGAACGTGGATTCGAACCACGACTAACAGATCCAGAGTCTGCCGTCCTACCGTTAGACGATTCCCCAACGAGGTGCTTCTTATTTTAGCATCAGCGCTGGACGCAAGCAACCGCAAGAGCAAACCGCGAGTCCGCACGCATCCCGTATTGGCGCGGCCCGAGCCGTTCCATCACCTTGACGGAATCCGTACGGGCTGCTAACCTGTTGCCGTTGTGGACCGGACGTATTCACCCCCAAGGAGCGCCGCCGCATGACCACCTCCATCGGCATTGAACTCAATCCTCCGGCTCGCCTGCTCATGGGAGCGGGGCCGGCCAACGTCTCGCCTCGCGTTCTTCGCGCCATGACCGCCCCACTGCTTGGGTACCTGGACCCGGACTTCGTCAAGATCATGGATGACGTCGCCGTGATGTTGCGGCAGGTGTTCGGCACGAAGGAGGGCTTCACCTTCCCGGTATCAGGCACCGGGTCGGCGGGCATGGAGGCCGGGCTCGCGAACCTGCTGGAGCCCGGCGATACCGCCGTGGTGCTTGAGGGCGGTTTTTTTGGCGAGCGGCTCGCTGAGATTGCAGGCCGCCTGGGCGCCACCGTGATTTCGGTCAAGGGGCAGTGGGGCGCGCCCGCTGACCTGGACCAGGTCCGCAAGGCGGTGAAGGCGCAACCAAAGGTCAAGCTCATCGCCGCCGTGCACGCCGAGACCTCCACCGGCGTGCTCCAACCCCTCAAGGAGCTGGGACAGCTCGCCCGCGAGCACGACGCCCTCCTGCTCGTGGACACCGTCACGTCGCTGGGCGCGAACCATGTTGACGTGGACGCGGTGGGCATAGACTACACGTTCAGCGCCACCCAGAAGTGCATCGGAGCGCCGCCCGGCCTCGCGCCGTGCGCGCTGAGCCCGCGCGCCATGGAAGCCATCGCCAAACGCACGACCAAACCGTACACCTGGTACCTGGACATCGGCCTGCTCCGCAGGTACTGGGAAGGCGGCCAGCGCGTGTACCACCATACGGCGCCAATGAGCATGGTGTACGCCCTGCACGAGGCGCTCCGCATGGCGTTTGAAGAGGGGCTGGAGAACCGCTATGCGCGACACCGGCGCAACGGCCGCGCCCTCCGCACAGGCTTGGAAGCGCTGGGCTTGAAGCTGTTGGTCCCCGAAAGCTCCTGCTTGTACCAAATCACTGCGGTGCACATCCCGGCGGGGATCGACGACATGGCCTTCCGGACCGCGCTACTCCGCCAGTACAACGTGGAGATCGGTGGCGGGCTAGGGCAGTTCCGCGGCAAGGTCTGGCGCATCGGCCTCATGGGCGAGTCAAGCACCGCCGCCAACGCACTGTACCTGTTGAGCGCGTTCGAGGCGCTCCTGCCGCGCCACGGCTTCGAGGCGCCGGCGGGTGCTGGCGTGGCCGCCGCGAGCCGGGCCCTGGCCGCCGAAAAGTAGCAGCCATTCCCGCCACTGGTAACAGTGCTGCGCTCTGACCGAAAGCCCCCCTCTTTTTCGCGAGGCTGCGCCCTTGGCTCAACCGGTCAGCCGCGTCCTCCGGCGGTCCAGCAACCGCTTCCACCACGGGCGCGCCACCACGTGTGCATGCTCTACCCCTTGCGGCAAGAGAAACAAGTGGTATGCCCCGCGCGGCGGCACTGTTTCCATGCGCGCCCAGCCCCGCTCCTGCATCTTGCGCAGGAGGTACACGATGCGATTCCGCTTTCGCGTCGCGTAGATGTTCGTCTCCATGTCAGGCGGCGCAAGCAGCCCAGCCTCAAAGGCGAGGTCACGCTCCTCAATCCCCTCTTGGGGGATGTTCGGCCGCAGCGAGTCCGCGTGCGCCCGGACAAGCGCCAGCAGCAGGTCTTCCAGCGCCGCCTGCTCTTGGGAGATACGCCTGTTGTCCTCTTTCTTTCCCGGCATGTCACTTCTTCCCGAATCGGACCGTCAGCAACCGGCGGAAAACCTCGTTAGAAAGAAGTCTTCCGCGCGCCGTCAGCACCACCTGTCCATCGCCACCGCCAGGCGTTATGTTCACAAGCCCGGCGGCCCGCATCTCCTCGAAAACGCCGCCAAAGCAGCCCATAAAGCCCTTCCCAAACCGCTCCGCAAACGGGGCGTCGCGCAGTCCATCGTCCAGCCGCAGCACCAGCATGGCGGTCTCCGCCATCTCGAGCGGAACGTCAATCGCCTCAACGTCAGCCACCGTGGGAATGCGCGCAAGCGTCTCCCGGCTCACCCCGTCCCAGGCTGCGAGCTGCGGCTGCCCGCCTGCATTGGCAAGGCGCTCTAGGTACGCGTGCGGCGACAGCAGCGTGGCGAAACGGAAGCCACCAAGATACGAGTGCGCGCCCGGCCCCACGCCCAGGTACTCCTCGTTCCGCCAGTAGATGAGGTTGTGAGAGCACTCCTTGCCACGCAACGCCCAGTTGGAGATCTCGTAGTGGCGGTAGCCGGCCTCGCCCATCACCGCTTCCGCCAGCTCGTACTGCTCGGCGGCAAGGTCGGCGTCAGGCTCCGGCAGCTCCCCTTTTCGCACCGACTTGTGGAGCGGCGTCCCCTGCTCTACGGTCAGGCAGTACGCGGAAAGGTGGTCCGGCCTCAACTCCACCACCCGCTCGAGCGTCGCGCGCCACTGGTCCATCGTCTGCAACGGCAGTCCGTACATCAGGTCAAGGTTGAGATTAGCGAACCCGGCGGCACGGGCGTTGCGGAACGCCTCCACGGCGCGCTCGGCGCTATGCCTCCGGGTGAGCACCCTGAGCAGGCCCGCGTCCAGCGTCTGTACGCCCATGCTCAGCCGGTTTATCCCGGCGGCCCGA
This sequence comes from Dehalococcoidia bacterium, assembly GCA_009693055.1. Lineage (GTDB taxonomy): Bacteria > Chloroflexota > Dehalococcoidia > Lucifugimonadales > SHYT01 > SHYA01. The sequence continues at coordinate 110,335 of SHYA01000003.1, forward strand.
AACCCGGCCAGCCGCTCAACGGAGGCGTCCTCCGGGTTCACTTCCGCGCTCACTTCCGCGTCCTCGCCCAAGCGAAACGCGGTCCGCACTCCATCCAACACCGCGCTGATTTGCTCCGGAGTCAGCAGCGAGGGTGTGCCGCCCCCGAAGAAAACGCTCCGCACCGGCACAGCGCCAAGCGCCTCGCCCCACAGGCGGAGTTCCCTGCAAAGCGCCGGCACAAAGTCCTGCACCAGGTGGTTCAGCCCAGCATAGGTGTTGAAGTCGCAGTAGGCGCACTTGGTCTGGCAGAACGGGATGTGCAAGTACAGTCCGATGCCCTTTGTAGCCCGCTCCCGTGCCCGCCGGACCGCTTGCTCTTGTCTTGCAACGGCCATACCAGCCCCCGCCTTACACGTTGAACAGGTAGTTGATCACGTCTGCGTCTTGGACGGTGTACCCCTTACCCTCCAGACGGAGCAGGCCGCGCTTGCGGACCTCACCAAAGCCGCCACAAGCAAGGAGGTCCTTCAAGGCAACCACCTCCGCGCGGATGAACCCCCGTTGTATGTCCGAGTGGACTTTGCCCGCGGCTTTGACGGCGGGCGTTCCTCGCTCCACCGGCCAGGCGCGCGTCTCGTCCTCTCCCGCAGTGAAGAACGTCACCAGATCCAGCATGTCGTACGCCGCCGTCATCACCAGGTCCCTGGCGTTCTCAGGAACGCCCAGGCTGGCGCGGAATTCCGTGCGCTCCTCCGGCGCCATGGCAAGCAGCTCCTCCTCAAGTTTGGCGCAGATGACGACAGCCCGTTCACGTTCGTGCTGCGCGAGCCCGGCAGGCCCCAGAAGCCCGTCGCCCCCGAGCCGCTTGTCATCCACATTGAACACCACCAAGACCGGCTTAGCAGTCAAGAACTGAAAGTCTCGCAAGGTCTGCCGCTCCTCATCAGACAGCGTCTGCCGCCGGACGGGAACCGCACGCTCCAGGTCGTCCTTCACGCGTTCAAAAAACGCCTTCTCCTGGAGCAGTTTCGCCCTCTCACCGGGTTTGGCCCCCTTTAGAGCATCGTCTACTCGCTTCACCCTGCGCTCCAGGATAGCCAGGTCGGCGAACACCATCTCCGCGTCCATCTCCTCCACCGCCTGCAGCGGGGCGCGCGCCTTCTCGGAAGCGGTGTCATCAAAGGCGCGCACAACGTGCACCAACGCATCCGCGCGCTGGAGCATGCTCAGCAATTCCCCTGTAATTCCGGCTCCCTTGGCTGCACCTTCCCCCGGCGGTGGAAAGTCCACCAGCCGGATCTCAGCGGTGACGACGGGACACCCGGGGAACAGCCCGGCCAGCGTAGTGAGCCGTGGGTCCGGCACCTTGACTACGCCCACCTGGGCCTTGCCCCACCGGGAACCGCCCGTGGCTACGCCGGCCGCCTCCGTCACGACTCGGAACAGCGTGCTCTTGCCGGCGCCGGGGAACCCTACAAGCGCAAGCTCCACGTCTTACTCCACTCCAGTTCCTGAGGATAGCGTACCAGGCGCGGCTTCAGGCTGCTATGGATGCCAGAGACCGAGACCGCCGTGGCGCGTCACTTCACGGCGTACAGCGTGCCGTCTTTGGAGGGGATGTAGAGGGTATCGCCAGCCACAACGATGTCGGCGGTCGTTCCCACGCCAATGGTAATTCGGCCCACCTGCTCGCCGGTCTTGGCGTCCAGGATGTAGATGCCTGAGTCCCGCGAAGAGACGTAGAGCTGGTCTCCCACAAGGAGTGGTGAGGCGTAAACGGCGTCGCTGACGGTCCGCTCCCAGCGCGTCTCGCCCGTGTCGATGCTCAGCGCGAACACCCTCCCATCAGTGCTCACGAGGTAGAGGGTATCCTGAGTGGCGACGGGGGAGGCGACAAAGGACGCGAGGAACAAGCTCGTACCCCACACGTACCCTTTTTGCAGCGGCTGAGGGCCGGGCAAAATGCCCCACCGGACAGCCCACTGGCGGAATCTCAGGAACGACCGCTCAAACGGGTATTCCACGGGCCTCCACCGAAACGCGATCACCTTCCCTTCCGTGGTCCCAATGTACACGCGGTCGCCAACTACAGCTGGAGAGGCGCTCACCGACGAATACAGGTCATAGGAGAGCCGGTGTCTGCCAGAGATGGCGCCCATGACGTGGAACACGCCTCGGCCGTTGACCGAGATAACCGCCTCTTCCACGACGACGGGCGAGTTGAGCAAATACCCGCCGTAACTGTAGGACCACCGCTTCGTCCCCTTTTGAGCGTCCAGCGCGTACAGCTTGCCGTCGCCGGAGGTGACGTACACGACGCCGTGGGCGACCACGGGCGAGGTTTGGACTGGCCCTCCGGTCGCGTACCGCCACGCAATCTCGCCCGTGTCCGTCCTCAGCGCAAGCACCTGTTGATCGCGCAGCCCTACGTAGAGCAAGTCGCCAGCCACAGCCAGCGCCGAGTCCATCGGCCCTGAGGTGGGTGTCTCCCATAGCACGGTCCCGCTCCGCGCGTCCAGGGCGACCACTCGCCGGTCACCTGTGGCTACATACACGCGGTCTCCCACAACGGCAGGAGAGCCGAGGAACGGTTCCTGCGTCTTGAACGTCCACGCTACTTCACCGCGGAAGGAAGAAGGCCCAGCCACGATTACGCCAGTGTGGAGCGGGTCGTGCCGGTACATGGCCCACTCACCCTCTCCTGGGGCGGAGACGACGTTAGACGATGGCGCGTCCAAGAAGTGCGTCGGGCCGGTCACCTGCCACGTGACCCAAAAGGCCAGGAACGCGAGCAGACCAACCACCACCGTGCCCGTCAGAAGCCGCCTTCTCCGGAGGGCGTTGAGCATCTTGCGCCTAAGCTGGCGCACCTCCTCCACCGTGGCGCCGCGCCATTTGCCTATCGGCGCCCAGCAGGTGCTGCAGTACTTGTCCCCCTCCCGGTTCTCCGCGCCGCACGACGGGCAGAGCTTGATCTCTCGCGTGTCGGTCTGAGTCGCTGCGGAGGGGGCGGCAGACGGGGCCTGGTGCGTTCCCGCGAGACCCCTTCTCGAACTCGCAGACTCCAGCACCTCATCGGTAGGCTTCGGCAAGCGTTGCTCAGGAGGAACTGGAGCAATGGCGGCGCGCAGGGCCGCGACGAACGCGGCTCCGGAAGCCAGTCGTTGCTCCGGCCGCCGCGCTAGGGCCTGGATCACCACCTCGTCCACAGGGCCGGGGAGGGCCGCGTTCAGCACTGAGGGCGGCAGCGGTTCCATCGTCATCTGCTTTGCCAGCACCGCAGAGAAACCAAGGGCGTAGAAGGGTAACGTGCCGGTCAGCAGCTCGTAGGCCAAGGCGCCCAGGGCGTACACGTCTGTGCGCGGGCCGCTACCGAGCCCCTGGGCCCGCTCGGGCGCAGTAAAGCACGGGTGCGGCGTGTTCAAGGTGCTCCGCACCAGCGGGTGCGCGGCCTGCGCCAGCACACTCATCCCCAAATCGCCGATCCGCGCGTGCCCGTCCGGAGCAAGAAACACGTTGCTCGGCTTCAGGTTTCCATGCAACATGCCCTGGGAATGGACAAAGTCCAGGGCCTGCGCCACGTCGTTCAGGAGGATGAGCGCTTGAGCGACCGTGAGCGGTTCCACGGTTTCCGCCAGGGTCGAGTAAGGAACGTACTCATATGCCAGCCACCAATGCTCCCCATCCCTCCCCGATTCCAGCAACGGCACGATGCCCGGGTGTCGCAGCGTTTTGACACGCTCCACCTCAGCGAGGAACGGCTGCACGCTCGCAGGCTCCTCGCGGAAGTAGCCGCTCAGCACCTTGACCACGACCTGAGAGCCGGCGGTGGTGTCGTTCGCTAGGAAGGTAGAGGCCAAGCCGGTGCTCCCCAGGAGCTCCAACAGCTCATAGCGTCCCAGCCGCCGGCCAATAGCTACGGTCGTCATCCGCTACGTCTCCAACTACGCGCCCCTTCGCGCTCAGATAGCCTACCATACCGTGCAGGTTCCTGGTTTCCCTTGCGCATTCTCACTGGTATCATGTCCACAAGCAGCAGCAAGCAGGCTCCTGGCAAGAGTGTGCAGCAGGGAAGACGGCGCACCCGTCTCCGCTGCTTTCTGAGCCTCGGCGGGCATCGAAACAAAACGCCTTAACGAGGGATCGTGATTTACCTGTTCGTTGGCAGGGACACCTTTTCACGCCGCAAGGCCGTTGCGGAGCTCAAAGGCGCACTGGGTCCGCCCGAGACGCAGGAGGTCAACATCACCCTCCTGCCAGGGGCAAGCCTTGCGCCAGACGAGCTCTTGGGCATCTGCAGGGCCGTGCCGTTCCTGGCGGAGCGACGTCTGGTCCTCGTTGAGCGGTTGCTGGAGCAGTTCAACGAGCGGCTTACCAATGGGCGCCCCCGTGACGCAACCCGGCCCCCACCCGTAAGGCGCGACCCGTCTGCGTGGGAGGAAGCGCTCGCCTCGCTCAAGGAGCTCCCTCCCACTACGGACCTGGTCTTTTTAGAGGACGTGGTCAACCCCAATAACCCCCTGCACCTGGCGCTGCGTCCCGTCGCCACCGTCCAGGAGTTCACGCCGCTGCCGCCGGACCAGCTCCGGCGCTGGGTCGCGGACCAGGCCCGCCTGCGCGGCCTTGCCCTGATGCCTCAGGCCCAGGCCCTGCTGGTGGACATGATCGGGCCGGACCTATGGAGCCTCACCAACGAGCTGGACAAGCTCGTGCTGTGGGCGTCCGGCCGCACTCTGGCGGAGGAGGACGTCACGCGGCTCGTGAGCGCGGCCAGGGAGGTCCGCATCTTTAGCACAGTGGACGCGATAGTGGAGCGAAACGCCTCCCGAGCGCTGCGCCGCCTTCAGGCCTTCCTGGCCCAGGGAGAGGCGACACCCCCGCAGGTGCGGGCGATGCTGGCTCGACAGGTCCGTCTGATGCTGCTCGCCCACGCGCTGCTTCGCGGCGGGGTGCCGCAGCAACAGCTCGGCACGCGCCTTGGCGTCTCCGGCTACCCGCTCCAGAAGACCCTTGAGCAGGCCCGCCGGTACACCTGGCCCCACCTGGTCTGGTTCCATGAACGGCTCCTGGAGGCGGACGTGGCTATCAAGACCGGCGCGCTGGACGAGATGACGGCGCTGGAAGTGCTCGTCACGGAGGTGTGCGGCCCGCCACGGCCTGATGCGGTCGGCATGCTGAGTGCGCGCGTGTGAAGACCCTCCCCTGGCAGTCAAGCCGTTGCGCGGTTCGCGGCTTTACACCATTTCCGCCCCTCTGGTATCATGCGCGTAGTCTTCGCAGTCCGGCTCCACCCACGGAGGAAACGCAGCGTGGCCATTCTACCCATCCGTACTCTGCCAGACCCCATCCTGCGCCAGAAGGCCAAGCGGGTGAAGGGCTTTGACAAGAGCCTTCGGCACCTTGTGGAAGACATGATCGACACGATGCGCGCAGCGCCTGGGGTGGGCATCGCGGGCAACCAGGTGGGCGTCCTGCTCCGGGTGTGCGTGATTGAGTTGCCGGAGGAGAAGGGACACGTCCGCGTGTTCGTCAATCCAGAGGTCCTCTCCCGCTCCGGCCAGCGCGAGCTGGAGGAGGGCTGCCTGAGCTATCCCGGGTACCGCGGCAAGACGCTCCGCTCCGAGCGGGTGACCGTCCGGGCAATGGGTCTGGACGGCAAGCCGTTCACGGTCAAGGCGGAGGGGGACTTGCTCGCCCACGCGCTGGAACACGAGACCGACCACCTGAACGGTATCCTCTACCTGGACCGGATGTTGAGCAAGGACGCGATCTGGCCGGTGATCGAAGCCAAGCCCGTGGAAGCCCAGGCCGCGAGCGAATAGGACATATATCCCTTCCGTGCGTAAGAATCTGCCACAGCCCACAGCGGACGCCCTTGAGACGGTACGCGCCCATTTCCTGGGACGTGGCGTGCGCGCCTATCTGGTGGGAGGATTCCTGCGTGACCTGCTCCTCGGCCGCGCGTCCCATGACGTGGACATTGCCGTTGACGCCGATGCGCTCGCCCTGGCCCGCTCCCTGGCGGACGAGCTTGACGGCAGCTTCGTCCTCTTGGACGCGGTCAGGGAGACGGCGCGAGTTGTCATCCACCATGGGGACGAACGCACCTTTTTCGACATCGCCCGGCTCCGCGGAGGCAGTATTGAAGCCGACCTGGCCCTGCGGGACTTCACCGTCAACGCCCTCGCCACGGACCTCTCGCTCGCCGTGGGAGACCCCGCTACGTGGCCGCTCCACGACCCCCACAACGGGCGCGCAGACCTTGACGCCCGCCTGCTCAGGAGCGTGTCGCCCTCGGCCTTCAGCGACGACCCCGTCCGCACCCTTCGGGCCGTCCGCCTCGTCGCCCAGCTCGGATTCCACCTGGAAGCCGCCACGGCGCAGCATCTCAAGCGTGACGGCCACCTCGTTGTCCAAACAGCCCCCGAGCGCGCTCGCGAGGAATTTCTGCAGGCGCTTGCACAACCCCGCGTGGGACAGACCCTCCGCCTGATGGACAGCATGGGCATCCTGTGCGCGCTTATTCCAGAGCTGGCCGCGGGGAAGGATGTGGACCAGCCACCCGAGCACTACTGGGACGTGTTTACCCACGGCGTAGAGACGGCTGCTCGGGTTGAGGAGGTCCTTTCTCCCGCCCATCGCGCCGCCGAGGGCGGCTCTCCGTTCCTCCGGACCGTGCCCTGGCCCGCCGACGATGGATGGCTGGACGCGCACTTCCAGCGGGAGCTGGGGGATGGCCACACGCTGGCGACCTTCCTCAAGCTGGCAGGGCTGCTGCACGATATGGCCAAGCCGCAGACCAAGGCCTTCACGCCCGACAAGCGGATGCGCTTCTTCGGACACGCCGAGCAGGGCGCACAGGAGGCGTCCAAGGTCCTGCGGCGGCTCCGTTGCAGTGAACAGGCCGTGGAGCGGCTAGCCGCGGTCATCGCCGACCACTTGCGCCCCAACCAAATGGCGCAACCCGGGCAGACGCCGACCAAGCGGGCGCTCTACCGGTACTACCGCGACCTGGGCGATGCCGCTCTGGACACGGTGTACCTCTGCCTGGCGGACTACCTCGCAGCGCGCGGGCCCTGGATGACCGAGCGCGAGTGGGAGCAGCAGTGCGCGCTCATGCGCTCCATCCTGCCCGAAAACGCGTCAGAGGCCTCCCCGGCGGCGTTGCCCAAGCTCGTGGACGGCCACGACTTGCAGCAGCTTTTCGGCCTCAAGCCCAGCCCCCTGTTCCGAACGTTGCTGGAGACGGTCCGTGAGGCACAGGCCGCCGGCGAGGTCTCGACTCGGGAAGAGGCGTTCGCCCTGGTGGGCACTGCGCTCAGGGAAAGTGCGCAAACAAGAAAGGCCTCGTGACATGCTGATGTCGTACTATCGTAGAGTTGTAGTGAGCTCGCCTTCACCGCGGGTCGGCTGCAAGCCTTCACCCACAGCAGGACAGGGAGAGAAGAGCATGAGCGTGGGAACGCTTGCGCGCAAAGGGGTCCTATGCGACTCACGTTAGTCCAGCGGCTGATCGTCATCGGCGCTTTAGCGGCACTCGCTGTAGCGTTCTTGGCCGTGAAGACCTGGAACATCGGTGGCTTTGACCGCGGTGAGGAGGGCACCGTCCTCGGCCTGCGCCTTGGCCTGGACCTGGAGGGCGGCGTTCAGCTCGTCTACCAGGCCCAGCAGGAGACTGTCACGCAAGAGCAGATGGAGGGCGTCGCCACCATCATTGAGCGCCGCATCAACTCCTTTGGCGTTGCCGAGCCCAACATCCAGGTGCTGGGGACCAACCGCCTGCTGATCCAACTCCCCGGCGTCACCGAGGTCAACGAAGCCAAGCGGCTCATCGGGCAGACCGCCACGCTGGAGTTCAAGGAACGGGAGTGCCAGAACCCCGACTGCACGCAGTTTATCGACAAGGACATCGGCCTCACGGGCGACCTGCTGTCGCGCGCGTTTCCCGGCCGCGACACTGTCACCGGCAGGCCCATCGTGCACATTGAGTTCGACGCCCGTGGCGAGCAGATCTTTGCGGAGGCCACCAATCGCATCGCGGGCACCAACAACCGCGTCGCCATATTCTTGGACGAGGAAGAGCTGCTTGCCCCGGTTGCGGAACAAGCCATCCTGGGCGGGCGCGCGTTCATTCAGTCGCCCACTTTCACCAGCGAGCGCGTGCGGACCATCGGCATCCAACTGGAATCCGGCCGTCTTCCGGTCCCCATAGAAGTTATCCAAGAGCAAGAGGTTGACGCCACACTGGGTCAGGACTCGCTGGCGAACAGCCTCAAGGCGGGCTACATCGGGCTTGGCCTCGTCGCGCTATTCATGGTGCTTTACTACCGGCTGCCGGGAGCTACAGCCGCAGCCGCTCTCATGGTGTACGTCGCCATTACGCTCGCGCTCTTCAAGCTCATCCCGGTGACGCTCACGCTGGCCGGTGTGGCCGGCTTCATCCTTTCCATCGGTATGGCGGTGGACGCCAACGTGCTCATCTTTGAGCGTATGAAGGAGGAGTTACGCCAGGGAAGGAGCCTCGTCGCCGCTCTGGACGCCGGTTTCGCCCGAGCGTGGCCCTCCATCCGCGACAGCAACATCTCCACGTTCATCACGTGCGGCATCCTGTACTGGTTCGGCAACCGCCTTGGCGCAAGCGTGGTCTCCGGATTCGCCGTGACCCTCTTTCTCGGTGTAGTCCTCAGCATGTTCAGCGCCATTTTCGTCAGCAGGACGTTCCTGCGCGTCGTAGTCAGAAGCAGCGCAAGCCACCAGGCGGGCCTCTTCAAGGTGGGATTTTTCCACGCGCGGAAAGAGGCCGCCACCACGCCGGCGGGCAGGAGATAGCCATGGACTTTGTCCGACTCCGCTACTGGTTTCTGGCTGGCTCCCTGTTGGCCATCATCGCCGGCGCCATCGCCATGTTCATCCCCCCGGCCTTCAAGGTGGGAATTGAATTCAAGGGCGGTTCCGCCATCTCCCTGGAGTTCCCCGAGCCACTGGACCAGGTAGAGATTCGCACGGTCTTCGACGACATAGGACACAACGAGGCCATTATCCAGAGGGTAGGCGAGACCGGCTTTCTCGTCCGCACCTCAACGTTACGAGAGGCCCGGCGAGACCCCGGAAGCGGCATTGTGATCCCCAGCGAGCGCGAAGTCCTTGAGGCGACGCTCACCCAACGGTACGGCAGCGGCCTGGAGGTGCTCACACTGGCCTTTGCCGCCCCGGTGGAGGAAGCGGCACTCAAGGAGCAGCTCGCCGCCCTCGGCCACCCAGAGGCCACCATCACCGTGCTCTCTGAAGACAAGACCCAGTTCGCCGTGCGTTCGAACCCGCTCCAGCCGCCGCCCCCGGCGCCGGCCAGCACCGCGCCGCAGGAGCCTGCGCAGACGGCCCCCGCCGCACCGGAGGGCGCACAGCCCGCCCCCGATTCCGAGCCCGCTGCTCCCGTCGAAACGGCGCCGGCGCAACCGGAGCCCACCTTGGAGACCGGCGAACCGCCAGCCGGGGTCGCCCCCCAGCCTGAGGAGCAAGCTGCGCCGCCGCCCAGCCAGCCCCTGGGCGAACGGGAGCTTATTGAACAGGCGCTGAGCGGGAGCCTGGCGGCCATCACGGCCTCCACCTTGAAGCCGGACGTGCCGTGGACCAACATTGACGTGAACTCCGTATCCTCGCTTGTTGCGCGCGAGACGGTCCGCAACGCCATCCTCGCCGTGGTGCTGGCCTCCGTATTCGTTCTGCTTTACGTCTGGTGGGCGTTCCGCAGGGTCCCCGGCGCGTTCATGATGGGCGCCTCTGCTATCGTCGCGCTCATGCATGACGTCATGATCACCCTCGGCGCCTTTTCCATCCTCGGTAAGTTCATCGATATCGAAGTCAACGCCATGTTCATCACAGGCATGCTCACGGTTGTGGGCTATAGCGTGCACGACACCATTGTGGTCTTTGACCGGATACGGGAAAACACCGCCCGCTTCCCATCCAGAGACTTTGGCACCACGGTCAACTACAGCATCGCAGAGACCATAGGCCGCTCCCTCAACACCAGCATGACCACGCTCGTCGTCATCGTAGCGCTGCTGCTCATCGGCGGGTCATCCCTCCAAAGCTTCATGCTGACGCTGCTCGTGGGCATCATTGCGGGGACCTACAGCTCCATCGGCATAGCGGCGCAGACCATGGTGATCTGGCGCAGGCGCGAGTGGCGTCGCTCCGCGCGCAAGCCTCAGACCCCGAAAGCGGTAGCGGCGTCCCGCTAAACCAGGCACATCGCTGGGCCGGCCCCGCGGCGCTGACCGCGCCAGCCACAGCGGCTACGGGGTGAGCGTTACGCGCCCGAAAGGCCGTCTCTCCCGCACCGCCTCGTACACCTGCATCCACTCGTCAAGCCGGAATGTCTGGCTTACAACGGGCCGCACGCGCCCCTGCTGCACCAGGTTGATCGCAGTCTGGACGTGGCGGCGCGAAACGCCGGCCACGCCAACGAGCTTTGCGTCTTTGAACAGAAGCTCCGCAGGGCTCAGCGGCACGGCGCCGCCTTTCACCTCTCCCGCCACGACCATCCTGCCGAACTGCGCCAGGGAGCGCCAGCACGCATCAAATGCCACAGTCCCAAGAACGTTCAGCACGACGTCGGCGCCTTCACCATTGGTGCTGGCCGCCACGCGCTCCGCAAAGTCCAGGTCCGGGGCAATCACTACCTCATCGGCGCCCAGGCCGCGGAGGCGGTCCGCCTTCTCCGCCGAGGTCGTCACGGCGATGACCCTCGCGCCCGCCGCACGCGCCACCTGCACCGCGTGCACGCCGATGCCGCCTCCCGCGCCCGTTACCACCACCGTCTCGCCGGACGACAGGCCTCCGCCGTCCTGCAACGCGTTCACGGCAACACCCAGAGGGCAGGCCAGGACGCACGCTTCGGCAAGCGGGAGCTCCGGGGGCAGCTTCACCAAGCTCGCCTCACTCACGACCACCAGCTCCGCAAACCCGCCGTCAGCGCCGTGACCAATGCCCGCCCCCACCAGGCAACGATGCTCCCGTCCCTGCGCGCAGCGCAGACAAACGCCGCAGGCATCGGTCAACAGTGAGACAACGTGATCGCCTGGAAACACGGTGGAGACCAGCGCGCCGGTCTCCACCACCTCGCCTGCGATCTCGTGGCCCAACACGAGCCGTGGCTTCACGCCGCGCCGCAGCACGCCCCGCATGACCAGCAGGTCGTGGTGGCAGAAGCCGCACGCGCGCACCCGTACCAGCGCCTGGCGCGGGCCTGGCACCGGCGCGGGGATCTCCTTCACCGCCATCTCCGGCGTCTCTCCGGGCTTCTCCAGGACCAGGGCCTTCACAAGCTCTCCTCGTTCCTGCGCAAGTATATGTCCACCCTTACAGGCCCACAATGGAGCGATGCCGCGATGCGCTGGTTGACAGCCCATCGCGTGCTCCCTAGGATGCACTTGAGCAGCAGCCGGGCCTTAGCAAGCCGTAGTACAGGTCTCACTACCCAACAACGCCTTCCTCGCGGGAGAGCACCATGAAAATCGGAGCCCACGTTTCCGCCGCCGGCGGCGTGGACAAGGCCGTTGACCGCGCCGCCGAAATGGGGTGCGAGACGATCCAGTTCTTCTGCTCGCCGCCGCAGAGCTGGGCCTTCAAACCCGTAACCGAGGCCACCGCCGCCGCGTTCCGCCAGAAGTCCCATCAGGCTGGCATCGGCCCGGCGTTTCTGCACGCCATCTACATGATCAACCTGGGCACTCCAAACCCGGAGAACCTCAAGAAATCTGTGAACACGTTAGCGAACTCCATGCAGTTTGCGGCGGAGATTGGTGCGCAGGGCGTCATCTTCCACGCGGGAAGCGACAAGGGCGAGGGCCGCGAGAAGGCGTTCACGCAGATGGTCTCCGCAATGGCGCAGGTGCTGGAGCACTCGCCTGCCGGGCCGTGGCTCATGGTGGAGAACAGCGCCGGGATGGGAGACCACCTGGGCGCCAGCTTTGAGGAGGTGGGTCGCATGGTGCAAGCCTTGCGCTCGCCCAGAGTCCGCGTGTGCCTTGACACCCAGCACGCCTTCGCCGCAGGCTACAACGTCGCTGACGCCAAAGGGCTGGAAAAAGCCCTGGGCGAATTTGACCGCACCATTGGCCTGGACAGGCTTGGGGCGGTGCATGCCAACGACTCCAAGTACCCCCTGAGTGGAGGCGTGGACCGCCACGCGAACATCGGCGAGGGGCATATCGGCATGGCTGGTTTTGAGGTGCTCATGGCCCACAAAGCGCTGCGTAATGTACCGTTCCTGCTGGAAGTCCCAGGCCAGGAAGGCAAAGGCCCCGATAAAGACAACGTGGAGCGCCTCAAGGCTATTCGCGCTCGCCTGGGCATCAGCGCGTAACGCCGCGCCATGCGCCTGACCCGCCGCGCCTTCCGCCGTCTTCTCCAGCAGGCTTTGGACCAGCTCCCGCCTCAGGTCATGGATGCGCTGGAGAACGTCGCCATCGTGGTTGAGGAACGCCCTACAGCAGAGCAACTCCGACGCATGAAGATCGCCCAACCGAATGGCCTCCTCGGTCTCTACGAAGGCGTGCCGCGCACGGAGCGGTACGGAAACAACGTGCTGCTCCCAGATAAGATCACCCTCTTCCAGCGGCCCCTGGAAAGCGCTGCGACCTCCTCCGACGAGCTCAAGCGAGATCTCACGACCACCCTCATCCACGAGATCGCCCACCACGTCGGCTGGTCTGACGCCGACCTGGACTGCATGGGGCTCGGGTAGCGCGGTCATGACGGAAGGCTCGTGGACACACGGCGAAGTCGTGGTGAACGGCGTTCGCCTCCATTACGTGGAAGCGGGCAGCGGGCCGCTGGTCGTGCTGCTCCACGGATTTCCGGAGTTCTGGTACTCGTGGCGGCGCCAGCTCCCCGCGCTGGCTACGGCCGGCTTCCGCGCCGTCGCTGTGGACATGCGCGGCTACAACACTTCGGGCAAGCCGAAGGGCGTGAGCAGCTACCAGTTGAGCGTGCTGGTAGAGGACGTGGCAGCACTCGTCCGCCATTTCGCCGCCCAGCGAGCGCACATCGTCGGCCACGACTGGGGCGGCGTCGTCGCCTGGAGCGTGGCGATGCGCCACCCCGAGCTCGTGGAGAGGCTGGTCGTCCTCAACGCGCCGCACCCCGGCGCGTTCCTCCGGGAGGCGCGCAGGCCCGGCCAACTCCGGCGCTCGTGGTACGTGTTGTTCTTCCAGCTCCCGTGGCTGCCCGAGGCCACGTTTCGCTCGGGCAACTACCGGCTCCTCCGGCGAGTTCTCCAGCGACAGCCACTTCGTGCAGGCGCGTTCACGGAAGACGACATCAACCGGTACGTGGAGGCTCTGGCGCAGCCGGGCGCGCTCACGGCGGCCATCAGCTACTACCGCGCCACGTTCCGCCAGGCGTTCCAACACATGCGCCACAGCGCAACGCCCGTCACCGCCCCCACGCTCCTCATCTGGGGAGAACGCGACCCGTACCTGGGCATCCGGCTCACGCAGGGCCTGGAGCACTGGGCGCCCAACAGCCGCGTGGAGCGCATCCCGGACGCCAGCCACTGGGTCCAGCACGACGCGCCGGAGCGCGTGAACGAGCTGCTGGTGGGTTTTTTGAAGGGCACGTAACCGGAGGGCGAGGCCCCAAGCACTTCAGCATGGGTTCCTCGCCCTCCTTAAGGAATGCTTTTGCGACTCGGCCTACCGCTGGACACGCTGGTACACGATCTGCTCGTTCCCCTCCGGGTCCTCAAACACCACGTAGTCGTAGTTCGGCCCCTGCTTCACGCCGGTCAGCAGCTTGACACCTCGCTTCTTCAGCTCGTCCACCGCCGCCGTAAGAGATTCCACCAGGAAGTTCGCCATCATGGGCGGCTTGCCGCGCTGCTTGGCGTGCGCCGGCTTGATCGGGCCTTCCAGCGCGAACCGCACCGCGCCCGTGTCAAACATGGCGTACTGGATCTTGTCATCGGCAAACCGGACTTTGAGGCCCAATGTGTCCCGGTAGTAGGCCAGCATCTTCTCCCAGTTGTCCACTCGTAGCGTAACGATGCCGAGTTGGCTGACCATGCATCCCCCTTTCGCTTCTGTGGCGTGAGCGATCGCCGTCGCCAAGTATAGGCGAAGCGTTTCGCGAAGGAAAGCCGTGAAGGTGTTGGTGCTCCGGGAGCCGCTACGGGCGTGGCGGCCGCATCGCTCGTATCTGGTCAAGGTACTTCGCGATGAGCGGCGAGGCCGACGCGGGCTGCCACAAGCGCCGCCACTCCTTCTCGTCGCCGGGCCACCGCTCCTCCGAGTGCACGATGGTGTTCGGCCCTTCCGCCCTCGCCAGCACCTTCAACGCCTCCCTGATCGTACGGAGCTGGAACTCCCTGTCCCCCGCCGGGCCCAGCGGGTGCGCGAACGGGAACTCCACCGCCAGCGCGCGTGGGACTCCGTACCGCGCCGCCCAGGACGACATCATCGTCACCAGGATGGTGCTCATTCCCGCCGCCTCAATCATCCGTGCTAACACGAGCACGTCCTTGCAGCAGCCCGGTCAGGCAGGCGTCAGCAACGCGCCCTCCACGCCCTCACGGCGCATGTGCGCGATGATGGCGGGCCCGGTCTTCGTCTGCCACTCGCCCCAGCGTGGGCCGGGATGGCCCTGATACCCCATCACCGAGTAGTGGCTGGGCGCCAGGGAGCCGAGCTCGCCCGCCGCCTCCAACTCCGCGAACCGGTGGATGGGCAGAAGGATGTTCAAGTCCTTTTCTACGTCCGCGGGGTTGTAGTGCTTGTGCGCGGCGCCCAGCTCGCCCAGCTTGGTATCGCGCGGGATGACGCGGTACGTGGGGTCGCCCCAGTCCGGCTCCCGCTCCTCCCGCTCCATGTCAAAAGGCTGCTGCCTCCCCTTCAGGTACAGCCCGCCCGTAGTCAGCAGCGCAAAGCGCATCTGGCTAACTGGCTTCCGGAGCGGCGTGAACGGCGCCGTGGCGCGCTCGTCTGGCACCTGCCACTCCCGCCGTATCCATGCCGCCAGGCTGAGCGGCAGCCATTTGAAGCTGTCAACAGTCATTTCTTATTGCTCACTCACCCTCTCCACTTTTGTGGAGAGGGGCTAGGGGTGAGGTCTCCACGCCGATGCTACCGTTTCGTTTACGGTGCGTCAATGAGGCAACGTAGTTCACCTCACCCCCATCCATTCTGAGGCGTCTCTGTCATTCCTCGCTACGCTCGGAATCTCCGCAGTTGTCTCCTTGGGCAACTGCCGTGCATTACAAAGAAGGGAAATGCCGTGCCCATGGCGTGGGTGGCGTGCCTCGCACGCCTACCTCCCCACCGCCGTGCCAACATGCTATCGTTAGGTGAAACACCCGTTCGGAGGCTCCGCGTGTTCGTCATCGGCACCGCTGGCCACGTAGACCACGGCAAGTCCACGCTCGTCAAGGCGCTCACCGGCATTGACCCGGACCGCCTCCAGGAGGAGAAAGAACGGGAGATGACGATTGACCTGGGCTTTGCGTGGCTCACGCTGCCCAGCGGCCGCGAGGTGAGCGTGGTGGACGTGCCCGGCCACGAGCGGTTCATCAACAACATGCTGGCAGGCGTGCACGGGATGGACCTGGCGATGCTGGTCGTGGCCGCCGACGAAGGCGTTATGCCGCAGACGCGTGAGCACCTGGCTATCCTTGACCTGCTCGGCGTCAGGCGCGGCCTCGTGGCGCTGACCAAGCGGGACCGGGTTGACGACGACTGGCTGGACCTGGTGCGAGCCGATGTTGTGGAGCTACTCAAAGGCACTTCCCTGGCAGGCGCGCCAACCGTCGCCATCTCGTCGACCACAGGCGAGGGGCTGGACGAGCTCAAGGCGCTCCTGGACCGGCTGCTGTCTGAGAGCGCGCCCCGCCGCGACGTGGGACGGCCACGGCTGCCCATAGATCGCTCGTTTGTCATGCCGGGCTTCGGCACCGTGGTCACCGGCACGCTCGTGGACGGCTCTCTCACCGTCGGCCAGGAGATAGAGCTGGTCCCCTCCGGCCTGCGCGCCCGCGTCCGCGGCCTCCAGAGCCACCGCAAGCACCGGGAGCGCGCGGAGCCGGGCCAGCGCACCGCCGTCAACCTGAGCGGCGTGGAGCACGGTGACGTCCAGCGCGGCGCCGTGCTCACCACACCCGGCTGGCTTCGTCCTACCGAGGTGTTTGACGCACGGCTGCGCGTAACGCCCTGGTCGCCGCAGAGCGTGAAACACAACGAGGTCGTCACGTTCCACACCGGGACCGCGGAGACGCAAGCCCGCATCCGCCTGCTGGACAGCAAAGAGCTCAAACCAGGCGCTCAGGGCTGGACGCAGCTCCACTTGCATGACCCGCTCCCTCTCGTCAAGGGCGACGCGTTCGTGGTGCGCTCCGCGGAATGGACGCTCGGCGGCGGCACGATAGCGGACCCATCGCCGGCGCGCCGCCGCCACTTCCAGGCCGCCGACCTCGCCCGGCTGGAGGCGTCGGTCAGCGGCTCGCCCCGCGACGCTGTACTCGCCGCGCTGGAAGGTCACGGCGTCATGGACGCGCAGGCCGTCGCCAAGGCGAGCGGATTGCTAGAACCCCAGATCCGTGAACAGCTCGCAGTTCTCGCCTCAGAAATCCCGCCGCTCGTCCTGAGCTTGTCGAAGGACGTGTTCATCGCGACGGACGGCTGGGAGCATCTCGGGAAGCAGGCCACGCAGGCCGTGGGGGCTTTTCACACGCAGTTCCCGCTCCGGCGCGGGCTGCCCAAGGAAGACCTTCGCAGCCGGCTTGGACTCGCGGCTCCGCTGTTTCCCGCGGCGCTGGCCCGCCTGGTGGCCGATGCCACGCTCGTCGAGGACGGCCCCACGGTGCGCCTGCTCGCGCACCAGCCACACTTGAACGCGGAGGAGCAGCGCCTCGCGGACGCCTACGTACAGGCGCTGGAGGCGCAGCCCTTCTCGCCGCCCACGGACCGCCATCCAGAAGTCGAGGTGCTGGCGTTCCTGGCCGAGCAGGGCCGTGTGGTGCGCCTCAGCCAGGAGGTAGTGTTCGGCGCTGCGGCATACCAGCAGGCCACGGAGCGGGTGCTGGCGCGGTTGCGTGAAAAGGGTAGTATCACGGTTGCCGAGGTGCGCGACCTGCTCAGCACCTCTCGCAAGTACGCGCTTGCCATCATGGAGCACCTGGACCAGCAGCACGTCACCCGCCGCCACGGCGACGAGCGCGTACTGGTGGGGAAGTAGTGCTCCTGTCATTCTGAGGGAGGAGCACAGCGACGACCAAGGAATCTCTCCTGGCAACGATGCCATCCACCATCCTTAGCAGGAGCAACCCACCTCGCCCTATCACTCTGAGGAAATGAAGTGACCGAGGTAACGGGGCTTTTCACCATCCTTAGCGGGACAATAAACGATTAGGGACGCGTTCCGTGAAGCAGTACCACATCTACATCATGACCAACACCTCTCGCACCCTCTACGTCGGCGTAACGAACAACCTGGAACGTCGCGTGTGGCAACATAAGCAGAAGCTGGCGGACGGCTTCACCAAGCGGTACAACATCACCATTCTCGCCTGCTACGAGGCCACGGACTCCATTGAGGCGGCAATCACGCGAGAAAAGCAATTGAAACGGCTCCTGCGGAGTAAGAAGATAGCGATCGTAGAGAGCATGAACCCGCAGTGGCTGGACTTGAGCGCGGGGTGGTACCAGTGAGGTAGGGCCAATGACGACTCGGAACGTCACGCAGAGGAGCCACTGGGGAATCGAGGTAGCCCATGTCCCTTGACCTCTCGCGCACCCTCTCGCAGCTCCAGGCGATGGCCTCGCGGATGCGCGGCGCCCGCGATGACCGCGCCGCTCGCGTGCGCACGTCCCTTGACGCCCTCCGGAGTGCCCAGCCGGCGACCATCATCGATCGCGCCGAGAAAGCCGAGCGCCGGTTCGCCTTCCTCGCGGCGGAGCCGTTCGAGCAGCCCTCCGCGCACCATCCTGCACCGCCCCGCCCACCCGACTACTGCGCGCTCGCCGTGGACGGCTCCCACATTGACGTTGACCGCCACCTGCCTGCACGCTGCGCCCTCATCAACCTGGGAGGTTGCGCGCTGATCTACGGCGGGCACCCAAGCGCGCGCCTCTGGAGCAGCCCGCACCTCTACGCCACCGAAGAGGAGCTGGCGCTGCGCGACCCCGACTCGCCGACCAGAGAGGAGCCGCTGCAAGGCGCCCTGCTCGGCCTGGTGCGCGCCGTGGAGGAGGTGCGCGCCCTCGCCGATGCCGCTCAGCAAGCGCCCGCTAGCCTCCCGACGGTGGCCCTGGTGGATGGCACGCTCCTCCTGCTGGAGTTGAGCAGTGGGTCGCCAGGCGGCGGAGGGTTCCCGCCCTTCGTGCGCCGGCAACTCTTGCAGGGAGGGCTGCTGCCCGCGCTGGACGCCCTGCGCGCCCTGGCGCAACTGCGCCCTCTCGCAGTGGCAAGCTACATCAGCATGCCCAACGCCACCGAGGTCGCGGGCGCGCTGCGGCTGGCCCTGTGCCCGTTCCCCGTTGCCGATTGCTCCGCCAACTGCGGCGACAAGCGCCCCGGCCAGCGCCCGTGCGACGCAGTCCACGGCCTGAACGACCGTGCGCTGTTCGGCGAGCTGCTCGCCCCCGGAGAGCGCTCCGCCCTCTTCCGCTCCCGCTCCTCCATCGCCCGCGAGTACGGGGAGCACCAGGTGTGCTTCTTCTACGTCAACGTGGGCCCGGAACTCGCGCGTGTGGAGATGCCGGAGTGGGTCGCCCGCAACACGCGCCTGCTGGATCTCGTCCATGCCGCCGTGCTGGACCAGTGCCGCAGGGGCGGCGGCTACCCGCCCGTCCTGCAGGAAGCCCACGAGCAGGCGGTCATCTCAGGAGCGGACCGCGAGGAGTTCCGCCTTTTGGTCCACGAGGCCCTGGAAGGCGAGCACCTTCCCGCATACACTTCAGAGAAGGAGCGCTCCAAGCGGCTTCGGGCCGTTTGACCGCCCCTCTTCTGTCATCCTGAGCCGAAAGCTTGCCCTGATCCTTCCGCTGAAGGACGCTCTCCCGTGCAGAGCCTGCCCCGAGTACAGCGAGGGGGTGGTCACGTGGTAGAGAGTCCCGATGCATCGGGACTCTCTACTCCGCTTCCCCCTCTCCACCGCATGGGGCTTTAGCCACAGAGGGGGTTAGGGGTGAGGTTTGACCTGAGCACAGAAAAGGTGCAGCAAAGAATCCGTCCCGCTTGCCCTGACCCGTTCTTTACCCCCTTCCCGATGCGGGAAGGGGCAAGGGGGTTAGGCTTGTCCTTGAGCGCAGCGAAGGATCGCCCTGCTGCCGGAACCAGCCCCTCAAGGAACATCTGACATCCAGGCTCCTTCGGCGTAAGGAGTGAAGAGCTGTGCCCTTCCGGCGTGAGGGGTGCAGAGCCGCGCCCTGCAGCCATCTGCCCCTATCGCGTGCCGCCTTCCCTGGTGTACCCTCAGCCTATGTGGCATCTCAACATCCGCAGCAGTTCACCAGCCCGTGCAAAGTCCCTGCAAAACTCAGCGGCACACCCCCCTACGAAACTCGGGGTTGTTTCTCCCAGAATTTTTTCTCGGCTTGGCGGCCCCGCAAAACAATCCTCTCCACCCCAGGGCATCTCCCAGACAGGAAACCAATGACAGAAAAGCTGGCAGAGGTCATCGCCGCCGCATCCACGACGTTCACGGCGCAGTGCTACCGCCTGTACGAGGCGCCGCCATTGGGGGCGCTCGTCCGCGTCGGAGAGCAGCCCGCCATCTACGCCGTCGTGTGCAACGTGGCGAGCGGCCCGCTTGACCCGGGCCGGCGCGTCCTTCCGCGCGGCGAGGGCGAGGAGAGCGAGGAAGGGGTCTATCGCAGCAACCCGCAGCTCAGCCAGTTGCTCGCCACCACCTTTGAGGCGCTCATCGTGGGCTACCAGCACGCCGACGGGCGGCTGCAGGGCCTGCCGCCGCTCCCGCCGCGCGTCCACGCCTTCGTGTCTTCCTGCTCGCACGCCGAGATCGTGCAGTTCACGCGCGACCTCGGCTTCCTCAAGCTGCTGCTGCGGGCGCCCGGCCCCGCGGGCGACGAGCTGTTGATAGCCTGTCTGCGCCACGCGGCGGCAGCGCGCTCGGCGCAGGACGGCGCGCGGCAGTCCACCGCGACGGCGTTCCTGCTGGACGCCGGACGCGCCATTGCCCGCGGGCTCGCCGGCGACTCCGCGCGCCTCAGCACGCTCCTGAAGGGCCTCGCGCCATGACGGCGCAACACGACGGACGCCTCGCCCCAGGCGCCTACCTCGGCGTCGTCGTGGGCGGTTCCCTCTCCGAGGGGGTAGAGGTGAAGCTGGCGTCGCAGGCCTCCGTGGAGGAGGTGAAGGCCGGCGGCACGTTCGTCGTCATGCGGGGCGCACGTTTCCGCTTCCTCGGCCTGGTCACCGACGTGACGCTGCAGAGCGCCGACCGCAACCTGGCCGCCGTCGCCCCAACGCCGGACGACCCGTTCGCCGCGCAGGTGCTGGCGGGCACCACCGCGTACGGCGTGCTCAACGTGCTCCCGCAGCTCACGCTGCCGCTCGTCGCGGGCGACGCCCAGCCTGGCGAGCCTGCGTACCAGCCGGCCCGCACCGTGCCCGCCCACTTCGCGCCCACGTACGTCGCCTCCGCGGCGGACATCGCCCTCGTGTTCGGCACCGAGGACGCGCAGCACTTCAGCATCGGCAACCCGTTGGACCTGGAGGTGAACGTCTGCCTGGACATGCCGCGCTTCGTGGAGCGCAGCAGCGGCGTCTTCGGCAAGACCGGCACCGGCAAAAGTTTCCTCACCCGCCTCCTCCTCATCGGCATGATGCAAAAGACCAAGACCGCCTCGCTCGTCTTTGACATGGGAAACGACTACGGCTGGGCGGGCCGCGACCGGGAACGGGGCCGCGCCGTCAAGGGCCTCAAACAGATCGCTCCCAGCAGGGTCTCCGTCTTCACGCTGGACGAGGAGGACTCCCGGCGGCGCGGCGTGAAGCCCGACGGCATGGTGCGCATCAGCTACGACCAGGTGACGCCGCGCGACATCCACCTGCTGGCCGAGATGCTCAACCTCACACCCCTCGCGGCCCAGGCGGTGTACCGCCTTGCCCGGAAACAGGACTGGGGCAAAGACTGGCTCAAGCGGTTCTTAGACCTGCCCGCGAACGAGCTCGACTCCCTGGTGCACGAGCTAGGCGAGCACCAGGAGACCCTCGGCGCGCTGCACCGCCGCCTGGAGACACTGCGCCGCATGCCCTTTCTCGGCGACTTCCCGGAAGACCAGTCAGTGCAGCGCATCCTAGAGAACCTGGAGCGCGGCCAACACGTCATCCTGGAGTTCGGCGGACACGGCCGCTCGCTGGACGCCTACCTGTTCGTCACCAACTTCATCACCTCGCGCGTCTACGACCGGTGGGTGAAGCGCGTGCAGGCCGCCCAGAGCGAAGCCGCGAAGGAGCCTCCGTCCCTGGCCATCGTGATTGAAGAGGCGCACAAGTTCCTCAGCGAGCAGGTCGCGGGCCTTACCCCCTTCGGCGCCATCGCTCGCGAGGGGCGCAAGTTCAAGGTCTCGCTCCTCGTGATTGACCAGCGCCCCAGTGCGATTGACCCCGAGGTGATGAGCCAGATCGGCACGAAAGTGGTGTGCCTGTTGGACAACGAGAAGGACGTGGAAGCGGCGCTGGCGGGCGCAGCCGGCAAGAGCGCGCTCCGCAGGGTGCTCGCGAGCTTGGAGTCCCGCCAGCAAGCGCTCCTCTTTGGCGACGCCGTCCCCATCCCTGTCGCCGTGCGTGTCCGCGAGTACGGGAGCGAGTCGTCGTACCGCGAGCTTGCGCGTGGCGGCCACGCAAAAGAGGTCAGCCGTGAGGCCAATGGAGACGACCTGTTTGGCTAGCGTCCCACCCACTCTGTCATTCTGAGCCGAGCGCCACGAAGCGAAGAATCCGCTCCCTTCATCCCCTCTCGCTCTGCGAGCTTTTCCTTAAAAGTCCTCTTTCCTGGAAAGGACGAAGAAACGCCCTTCACTCTCGCCACACTCCCCGTCTCCATGCGATGGAGAGGGGTGAGGTTTGCCCCGAGCCGAAAGCGTGCCGAAGGGGAAGGGGGTAGTCGAAGGGCTAGGGTAAGGGATCACTGAGGGTCCGCCGCACCTCGTCGCCCCTCGTGTAGGCGGCCCGCTCCATCGGGTGCTCGCGGCCACGCTTCATGTGCTTCGGCCTCCAGTGCCACACGTAGCGGAAGATATAGCGCCACCAGCCCTGCTCCCTCTGCTGCGCCACGTGGAACAGCTCGTGGGCCAGCAGCGCGGCGCCCGCCGCCGACTCAAGGTCTCGCGCGCGCTTGGTCAGGTGGACCGTCCTGTTCATCGTCACGCCCGCCTGGCCCAGCCGTCCGAACACCCATCCGAACACGGAGCCGCGTAACACGCGGACGCTGTCCAGCAGCTCCCGGTCGTACCACGGAGCCAGCTTCTCCTTCACCGTTTCGGGGATGGTGACGCGTCGCGACACTAAGGTCTTCCAGCTATCGCGTTGTGGGCGACGATACCGGCCGCAGCCGCACGAGCGGGATCGTTCGCGAGGTCTTCGTCCGGTACGATGCGTAGCCCGAGAACAGCGACATGAACTGCGTCCAGTATCGCTCCGCGTCCTGCGCGGCCACGTCCTCCGCCAGCGCTGCGATCTTGGCGCGTTTCACCTGCACCGCCACCTCCGACTTCCTCTGGAGGTTGAGGTACCACGCGGGGTGCCAGTCCCGCCCGGCATTGGAGGCCACAACAATCCAGGCTTCCCCGTCCCTCACGTAGATGAGCGGCGTGGTCCGCTGCCTCCCCGTCTTGCGGCCTATCGTGGTCAGCAGCAGTACCGAGGCTTCCCCATTGAGCCGCCAAGAAGCCCGCCCGTTGCGCGGTAGCGCGTCCTATCGATTCCGGTAACACCCACCTGGAAAGCCCGTTGCACCATGGGCCACCTCCTCTTCGCTACACCATCCTAATCCGCCGGGTCAACATCCACCGTCCACGCAGGCGGGACTTCGGCCCGCGAGAGCAGCGGCGTCAGCTCTCCCGAGCGATTGGGGGGCAGCCGCAGCACAACCTGCCAGCGGTACCGGCCACGGACGCGGGGTGGATACGCGGGGGCCGGGCCGACAACGTCAGCCTCGCCGAGACCCTCTTTCGCAAGGACGTTGCGTAAGCGTTGCGCCATCAGTTCGGCGTCCTGCTGGCACCGTGTTTCGTTGACGTGCGCGATCATCAGACGCGCCAGCCTACTGAATGGAGGGTTCCGGTGCTCTGCGCGGTACGCGATCTCTTGCCGGTAGAAAGCCAGGTACTCCTGCCGCACCGCGGCCTTGATGGCGTAGTGCTCCGGCGCGTACGTCTGCACAATGACGTGTCCGGGAAGCTCCGCGCGGCCCGCCCGGCCGGCCACCTGGCAAAGCGTTTGGAACAGCCGCTCTCCGGCCCGCAGATCCGGCACGTGGAGGCCGACGTCGGCAAGCACCACGCCGACCAACGTAACGCGTGGCAGGTGGAGCCCTTTCGCCACCATCTGCGTGCCGACCAGCACGGGCGCCTCGCCCCGGCTGAACCGGTCCATCAGCTCCTCGTGTGCGCGCTGCTCCTGGGCCGCGTCCCTGTCCCATCGGAGCACCGGCACGCCAAATGTCGCCCGAACCTCGTCCGCCACACGCTGCGTCCCGACGCCTAGGTAGCGGATCCGCACGCCTCTGCAGGCCGGGCACTGGGCAGGGGGCCGGCGTGTTACCCCGCACAGGTGGCACTGCAAGCGGTCCGTCGCGCCGTGATAGGTCATCGGGAGGTCGCATCGGCGGCAGCGGACGACGTGCCCGCAGTCGCGGCACTGCACGACGCCCGCCGAGCCACGCCGGTTCAGGAATAGGATCGCCTGCTCGCCGCGACGGAGCACACCCTCCAGGGCGTCGTGCAGCGGGCTGCTGAAGATGCTCCGGTTTCCGGAGCGCAGCTCCTCGCGCATGTCCACGACGCGCACCTGCGGAAGCGGCACGGTGGCCGTGCGGCCTTGCGCCCCAGTGGCAAGCCTGTCCTCCAACCGCAGCAGCCGGTATCTGCCGTTCAGCGCATGATAATAAGACGCCACATCCGGCGTGGCACTACCCATGAGCACGACGGCGCCGGTCAGCTCCGCCAACTTAAGCGCAGCATCCCGCGCATGGTATCGGGGCGTGGCATCCTGCTGCTTGTACGTCCACTCGTGCTCCTCGTCCATCACGATGAGGCCCACGTCCGGCTGAGGCGTGAACAGCGCGCTCCGGGACCCGAGCACCACGTCAAACTCGCCGCGCTGGACCCGCCACCAGGTATCGTACTGCTCCCCCAGCGACAGGCCGCTATGGTACAGCCCGATGCGGCCGGGGAACCGGCTGCTCAGCCGCTGCACCGTCTGCGGCGTGAGCGCAATCTCCGGCACGAGGTAGATGCCTCGCTTGCCCATCGCCAAGCACTCAGCCAGCGCCCGCAGGTACACCTCCGTCTTGCCGCTGCCCGTTACGCCCTCCAGCAAGAGCGCCTTGGGCTCGCTGCCGCGCAGCGCGTCGCCCACCTGGGACACGGCCTCCGACTGCGCCTGCGTGAGCACCAACGGCGACTCCAACTGAAACGCCCTTCCGGCCAGCGGGTCCCGGAGGACGCGCGTCCGCTCAAGAACGAGCACGCCGCGCTTCAGCAGCGCCGTAACGGCGGCCCCGCCATACTCCTTCCGCGCCTGGCTCGCCGGCAGCCTACCCCCTCCTTCTTGCAAAGCAAGCACCGCTTCCAACAGCGCAGCTCGCCTTGGCGCTCGTCCAGATGCGAGCTCGGCGGCCAGTTGCGCCGTCTCTTCTGCGGAGACCGCCAGCCGCAGCTCCTCCTGAAACTTCGGCCCGACGGGGGGCCGCGGCCACGCCTCGGAGCGCTGGACCACCCCCGCTTTGAGCAGCTCCTGAAGGCCGCTGCGGGCTCCCCTCCCCACGCGGCGCAGGGCGAAAGCCTCTTCCAAGGGGCCATCCGTCGAAAGGATATCCAAGAGCCGGCGCGCGGGCTGCGATAGCCCCTCGGCCCGCGCGTCTTCCGCCTCTGATGAGCGGACCAGCGTCAGGCGAAGCTCCACGCGCGATCGCTCGGGGGCGCCGGGCGGGAACATGAGCGAGGCGGCCTGGAACAGGGAGCAGAAGTACTCGGCGCTGAGCCACCGCGCCAGTTTGAGTTGCGTGCCGGTCAGCGGCGGGGCGCTCCCGACTGCGCCTTCTATGTCGCGCAGCAGAATGCCCGGAGACCGGTGATGGATTTCAATCACGACTCCGCGGACACGTCGCGACCCCAGTGGTACGGAAACGATGGCCCCTTCGGTGAGGTCGAGGGCAGGTGGCATGGCGTACGTGAGGGTGCGGCCGGGAGCAAGCAGCGCGTCCACCGCAACCTCGGCCAGGCGCTGTGCCTGCTCATCGGTGACCGGTGTTGACTGGGACGCGACCGGGCGCAACGGTGTCACAGCATGCCCCGCGACGAAGGGACGACCGCAGGCTTCCTTAGCGGCTTACGTGGCAAGACAGCGGGTAAGAGTGGCGCGGTCAGACCTAGCGAGGAGCGGCTGCTGGCTTTGCCGTGCCTTCCGCCTTCGCAGGCTTTGCCTTTGCTGCCTTAGCCGCGGCGGGCTTGGCCGCCCTTTCCTTTGCCGGAGCGGGTTTCGCAGCGCCCGGCGCCGCAGCAGGAGTCACCGTCTGCACCGTGGCCTCAGCGGGCACCGCCTCCGGGCCGGTCATGCCCTCTCCTCCCACCAGCTGCTCCAGGAGACCACGGCGTTCCTTGACACGCGCCGCCCGGCCTGAGAGAGCGCGCAAGTAGTAGAGCTTGGCGCGCCGCACATGCCCGCGCCGCGTCACCGTGATCGACTCGATAAGCGGAGAGTGTACCGGGAATGTGCGCTCAATCCCCACGTCATACGTCACACGGCGGACGGTAAAGCAGGCGCCAGGGCCGCTGCCGCCCTTGCCGATCACGACACCCTCAAACGACTGCACGCGTTCCCGCTCGCCTTCGCGGACTCGGAACGCGACACGCACGGTGTCGCCCTCCCGGATCGCGGTGGACCGCACGCTGGTGGGCAGTTGCACTAAGTGGTGGGCGTTCGGCATGGCAGTCGCCTTTTCTCGTGGTCTTCTTCGCCGGACAGACGCTGTCTGGACGCGATTCCAGCCACGGAGCATTCTAGCCGAAAAGAGGGCAACTCTCAAGCATCCACGGCGGGCGCGGCGCCTTGACGCGGCCCCAAGCGCCCCGCATACTGACGCCTGGGGCGCCTACGGCTCAGCCCAGCGCACAGCTTCGCCCGCCCGTAGCTCAGCGGATAGAGCATTGGGCTTCGGACCCAAGGGTCGGGGGTTCAAATCCCTCCGGGCGGAGAACCTCTCACACCCTCTCCCACGAGCGATCGCCCGCTAACGCAGCCTGGACGCCCTCCTGGTTGACCGTGCCGCTGGCCTCGCCGCTCTCCTAACTGCCCCGCGTGCCGCCGACTTGCCGGTTGACCGTGCCGCTGGCCTCGCCGCTCTCCTGACTGCCCCGCGTGCTGCCGACCTGCCGGTTGCCGGCCGGGCCGCTCTCCTGGTCGCCTTTCGCGTTGATGGCCGCTTGGCTGCCAGCCGGGATGCTCGCCTCGGAGCTACCCGCGCGGCCGCCTTCCGAGTCTTTGGCCGTGCCGCCTTGCTCGCCACTGCCTTGCGCGCTGCTGGGCGTGCCACCCGCCGCGCAGACCGCCAGAGCTGCTTGCTGGCCAGCTCGGCGCCCTCCGCCATCGCGCGGAACTTCGCCCACGTCACGCCAGGGTCAATGGTGTTCATCCCCGCAAACGTGCCGAAGCCGCAGTCCGTGCCCGCTATCACGTTCTCCCGCCCGACCAGGTTGGCGTAACGAACAAGGCGCTCCGCGATCAGCTCAGGGTGCTCAATGATGTTGGACGTGGAGTCCAGCACGCCCGGAATGATGATCTTCCCGTCAGGCAGCTTGATATCCTGGAACACCGTCCACTCGTGCTCATGCTGCGCGTTGGCGCCCACAAAGGAGATGGCAGACGGCCGCGCCTTAAGGATGATGGGCAGGATCTCCTTAAGAGGAATGTCCTTGTGATGCGGCCCCTCGTAGTTGCCCCAGCACAGGTGGATGCGCAGCCGGTCCGGTGGGATGTCTCGGAGCGCGTGGTTGAGCGCCTCAATGTTCGCCTCCGCAATCTTCAGGAACTCTTTGGTGCTGGCGTCCGGAAACTGGATGTGCCGGCCCATCGCCAGGTCGGGACAGTCCACCTGGACCACAAAGCCTGCCCGGTAGATGGCGTCATACTCGTCTTTCATCACCTTGGCCAGGGCAGCCAGGTACGCCTCGTGGTTTTTGTAATACTGGTTCTGCAGGAACAAGGCGATGACTCCAGGCGAGGCGGCGCTCATGAACACCTCGCTGGGCTTAACGCCGGAAACGGCCGCCCTCAGGTACGCAATGTCGGCGGAGAGAGGCCTCTTGTCCTTCCACGAGATTGGGCCGTTACACGCCGGCGCATCAATACGCGTGGTCAGGACCTGACTGAACATGCGCTGGGCGAACTCCGGAAACTCGCGGAGGTCGCCCATGCCGAGCCTGAGAGCGCTCACCCCGCCAAACCCCAAGAGGCGGTCCTTGACGTACGTGGAATACCCGACTTTACTCGCCTCGCCATCATTGAGGACGTCAATACCAGTCTCCATCTGCTTGCGCACGAGCTCGGCCACGGCGGCGCGGGCTGTAGCATCAAATGCCTCCGGGTCAACGAGGTTGCCGGCCTCCCTCGCCAAGATCATCTCCACCAGCTTGGGTGGACGGGGCAAGCTCCCCGTGTGGGTCGTCAGAATGCGTTCCGTGCTGCGTTTCATCGGCTGCTCCTCCTTCGTGCCGCTGGGTGGCGTGCCACAGTCTTACGTACTGCCGGTCTACGCGCCGCTACCCCTCGGACCGTCACCCTGCGCCCAGTGCTCCCCCAAAGCTCCTTGGAGGCGATCCGAGCGCCTTCCGCCATCGCCTGCAGCTTCGCCCACGTGATCTTTGGGTCCACCGTGGACATGATGGCCGCAGTCCCAAACCCGCAGTCCGTGCCCGCTATCACGTTCTCCCGTCCCACCACGCCGGCGTACCGCACCAGCCGCTGCGCCACCAGCTCCGGGTGCTCAATGATGTTGGACGTGGAGTCCAGCACGCCCGGAATGATGATCTTCTCTGCAGGCAACTTGATCTCCTTGAACACCGACCACTCATGCTCGTGCCGCGCGTTCGCACCCACAAAGGAGATAGCAGACGGCCGGGATTTCAGAATAATCGGCAATATCTCTTTCAATGGGATGTCCCGGTGATGCGGACTCTCTGCGTTTCCCCAACACAGGTGGATGCGCAGCCGGTCCGGCGGAATATCGCTCAGCGCGTGGTTCAGCGCCTCCACGTTGATCTGTGCGATCCGCAAGAACTCCTTGGTGGTGGCATTGGGGAACTGGATATGCCGGCCCATCGCCAGGTCAGGGCAGTCCACCTGGACCACGAATCCCGCCTTGTCGATGGCGTTGTACTCATCTTTCATTACGTCGGCCAGCGCCCACACGTACTCCTCATGGTTCCGGTAGAATTGGTTCGGCAGGAAGAGCGCGATGACGCCCGGCGAGGCGGCGCTCATGAACACCTCGGCGGCCTGCACGCCGGCGACCGCAGCCTTAAGGTTCTCGATGTCCTTCCGTACCACTTCCCGGTCCTTCCAACCGACCGGCCCGTTGCACGCCGGCAGCTTGATGGCGTTCGCGAACCCTTGCATGACACGCCGCGCCAGGTCTGGAAAGTCCATCATGTCCGCGGGCGCAAGGTTGAAAGTGCCATCGCCATCAAACCCTGACAGGCGGTCCTTGACATAGGTGGAGTAGAGCATCTTGCTCGTCTCGCCGTCGTTGAGGACATCCACGCCGCACTCGACCTGCTTGCGGACTACGCCTTGCACGGCGCTCCGCACCTCGGCATCAAAGGCGGCCCCGTCATACGGCTTGCCCAGCTCTTTCGCTGCCAGCATCTCCACCAGCGCAGGCGGACGCGGCAGGCTTCCCGTGTGAGTCGTAAGAATGCGCTCCGTGCTCCGTTTCATGTGTACCTCCCCTTCAGTGGTCAACCAGGAAACCGCACTCCTGAATATGGACGTAGGCTACGGCCTCATTCAGGATACTGTCAAGTGAGTCCTGCCCCCTTGCCTGACCCCTGGTTACCACGGAAACAGCGAGCTTCCAGCGCACGAACATGGGCGTTCCCAACGGTAGTCTCACCAAGCTCACGCTTGACAAAGCCGGCGCACCCCTTATCGTTATGGATGGCTTACGGGTAGCACGCCTCTGCAATGCGGTGCAGCAGTTCGAGGGATCACACCGTTGACGGTGCTGGGTGAGACTCGGAGAACCCGCTCACTCTCCTACCCACACAGCTTTACGCTTGACCAAACGGCGGAAATGTCGCCGTAACATGTGCCGGATAAACTGACCTCATCACTCAGCCCTTAGCCCTAGCGCTGCGGGAGGAGATGCGCACCAATGAAACTCGGTCGGATGGAGATCCACGTCATCAGCGACGGAAGCTGGCGTCTGGACGGCGGCGGCGTTTTTGGACAGGTCCCGAAAGTCCTCTGGCAAGAGGTGGCCAAGCCCGATGGCCGGAACCGTGTCCGGCTTGGCCTGAACTGTCTGCTCGTCCGCACCCCCAACGGCAACGTGCTGATAGACACGGGGGTGGGGCGCAAAGTGGATGACCGCCGCAAAGAGAACTACGGTCTTGACGCCGGGAAGCTGATGGGTGGCCTGCGCAACTTGGGTCTCAAGGCCACCGACATTGACTATGTCACCTTCTCCCACCTCCACTTTGACCATGCGGGCGGCGCCACCAAATTCAACCGCAAGCGGGAAGCTGTGCCCACCTTTCCTAAAGCCAAGTACTTCATTCAAGAGGCCTGCTGGGAAGACGCCACGCACCCCAACGAGCGCGGCCGCGACGCCTACGAATCCCTTGACTACCGGCCGCTCGCCGATCGGGGCCAACTGGAGCTCGTGCGAGGGGAAAAGGAGATCATCCCCGGTGTTCTCCTCAGGGAGACGGGCGGCCACTGCAAGGGCCACCAGATGGTGCTCATCAACAGCGCACCAAGGAAAGTCGCGTTCGTCGGAGACATTATCCCCACCCCATCCCACATCCGCCTCCCCTACATCACCGCTTTTGACCAGTACCCGGAACAAACCCTGGAGTATAAGCGGCAGCTCTTGAAACAAGCTGAAGAGGACCAATGGATACTGGTCTTCTCGCACGGGTACGACGCCCACGCGGGCATGCTTGAGCGCAAGGACGGGAGATACCAACTCAAGCCGATAGACCTGACGAAGTAAGGACCGGCCGGACTGCGCATAGCGTCGACACTCCCAAGTGTACGGCCAGCTTCCCCCAGCGCCCGATGAGCTAGCTCAGAGAAGGCCGGTAGTCCAGCAGCACCAGCCGTGGCGGCCCCGCTGGATCACGCTGGTCCCGTCCCACCGTGTACACGACGTCCAGTCGCGTGGCTTTGGGGGGAGGCTTGCCCGCTGTTCCGCCGCGCGACCCGAACACCACCATAGCCCACACCGCTCCTTCACTGCGGACCTTGAGCGCAAAGTGGCGCCCCTGCGCACCCATCTGCCGTGCGTGCACCACCTCGACGCCCCGCGTGAGAAACACCGGCTGAGGGTTTCCGACCCCGTGCGGAGCCAGCCGCTCTAAGAACGTGAACGTCTCGCCCAGCAAGTACCGGAGGGAGACCTCCGCGTCCACCGCGAGCGTGGGCGTCAGGTCCGCGCCGGCCAGAGCCTCCACCGCCACGGCGCGAAGCTCCCGCACCAGGGTTGGAAGCGCCTCGCTGGTGGCCGTGAACCCCGCGGCGCCAGCATGGCCGCCAAAACGGACGAATAGATGAGACACGCGGCTGAAGGCGTCCGCCAGGTTAAAGTCTGGCACGCTCCGTGCGCTGGCCCAGGCCAACCCGTCGCCTGCGGTGGCCACAATCGCGGGCCGGGTGAACTGGTCCACCAAGCGGCTCGCCACCAGGCCGTTGGTCCCAGGCGTGAAAGCCGGGTCTGCCAGAAAGAGCAGCTTATGCGCCGCCGCCTGTTCCTCCGCCTGAGGAAGCGCGTACTCCACCAGCTGCTGGGTGAGCTCCTGGCGCTCGCGGTTCCACTGCTCCAGCATCTGCGCCCACGGCAGCGCCTCCTCCGTGGTCCGCGCCGTCAGCAGCTTAAAGCTCCCCTCCGCTGAGGCCATGCGGCCAGCCGCGTTGATGCGTGGCACTAGGCTAAAGTTGAGCACCTCGCCGTCCAGCGCTCCCAGCGGGACGCCAGCCATAGCGCTCAGGGCGCGGAGTCCGGGGTTTTGGCTCCGCCGCATCCGCTCCAGTCCGCCCGTGAGGATAGCGCGGTTCTCTCCGACCAGCGGCGCGAGGTCCGCTATGGTCCCGATGGCCGCCATCTCCAACACGTCATCATCAAACGGCCTGCCCACCTTGATGTTCAGCGCGTGCGCCAACTTGAAGGCGATCCCCGCTCCCGCCAGATACTGCAAGCCTTGCGTCCCGTTGGAAACGGGATCAACGCCGTCAGGAGGGACGACGATCGCGGCAGCCGCCGGCCGCGGTCCCGTTGCTGCGTGGTGGTCCGTGATGATGGTCTCCATCCCGAGCCCGTTGGCCAGCTCAACCTCTTGCCACGCCGTGATCCCGTTGTCCACCGTGACCATGAGCGAGACGCCGTCGCGTTTGAGCCCTCGAATCGCCTCCGCATTCAGCCCGTGCCCCTCACGCGTCCGATGCGGCAGATACGAGACAACGTCCGCGCCGAGCCTGGAAAGGGCGGTGAAGAGGAGCGCCGTTGCTGTTACGCCGTCCGCGTCAAAGTCCCCGTACACGGCAACGCGTTCCTTCTGGCGAATAGCCAGGAGCACGCGCGTGACCGCCTGCTCCATGCCAGGCAACAAAAACGGGTCCCCAACGGACGGGGGCTGAAGGAACGCCTGTGCCTGAGCGCGGGTGGCGATGCCCCGGTGATGGAGCAGCGCAGCCCACAGGAGCGGGACGCCGAGCTCGCGCGCAAGTCCCGGCGTAGCCTCAGGCAACAGGCGCCACCGCTTACCGCCGCCTGCCTCTACCCGCTCCCCTGTCATCCGATAGTCCTCGAATCGCGTCACCGCACGTTACTCGGAGAACCGGCGGAACACGAGCGTAGCGTTATGGCCCCCAAAACCGAGCGAGTTGGTGAGCGAGGCGCGCACGGTCCCTCTTCGAGCCGTCCACGGGGTGTAGTCCAGATCGCAGTCGGGGTCCGGCGTCTCCAGGTTGATCGTGGGGGGGATGCCGCCCGCCTTGATCGCGAGGACCGCAACGCCCGCCTCCACCGCGCCGGCGGCTCCCAGCAGGTGCCCCATCATGGACTTGGTGGAGCTGATGCGCACCTTGTACGCCTCCGGCCCGAAGACGGCCTTGATCGCCTCCGTCTCCGCCTTGTCGTTCATAGGGGTGGACGTGCCATGCGCGTTGACGTAGTCCACGTCTTGAGGCTCCAAGTGGGCATGGCTGAGGGCAATACGCATCGCGCGGGCCCCGCCCTCGCCAAACGGCGCCGGGCTTGTGATGTGATACGCGTCCGACGTGGCGCCGTACCCGGCCAACTCGGCCAGCGGCTCCGCGCCGCGGTCGAGCGCGTGCTCAAGTGTCTCCAGCAACAGCACACCCGCCCCTTCCGATATCACAAAGCCGTCTCGCTCCGCGTCAAACGGCCGGCACGCGCGCTCCGGCTCCTCGTTGCGCTTGGAGAGGGCGGCGCACGCGTTGAAACCCGCGATGCTAATGGGGCAAAGAGGCGCTTCTGTTCCTCCGCAGAAGGCCGCGTCCGCGTCCCCGCGCCGTAGCATCTCGTAGGCCTGCCCAATGGAGTCGGCGCCGCTCGCGCACGCCGAGGTCACGCCAAAGTTGGGGCCCTTGGCGCCCAGCACGATGGACACCTGCCCCGGCGCCATGTCCGTCAGCATCATGGGCATCAGGAAGGGGTTCACCCTGCTGGGGCCTTTCTCCCGCAGCGTGTCGTACTGCTGGGAAAGGCTCAGGATGCCGCCCAGGCAGCTCCCCACAATAACGGCCACGCGCTCGGCCTCCGAAGGCGCGACAGTGAACCTCGCCTGGCGCGCCGCTTCCAGACTGGCCGCGATGGCGAACTGGGTGAATCGGTCGGTGCGGCGGGCCTCCTTGCGGTCCAACATCGCCGTGGCGTCGAACCCCTTGACCTGACCCGCGATGCGCGTCTCAAAACCCGCCGGGTCAAAGGCCGTGATGGGGCCGATGCCCGATTTCCCCGCCATGAGGGCCTTCCATGTGCTGGCGGTATCCAGCCCCAGGGGAGTGACCATGCCGATGCCTGTGACCACCACACGACGCTGCGTCACCCTGCCACCTCGTTCACCTTTTCAAGCTCCAGCCGCAGGGGCACGCATCACCCTTGAATACCCAGCTTCCGTGTGAGCTGCTCGTCTGTCGGCTCTACCAGGGCGGTGCCGTCCTCAAATACAATGGTCGGCGTGTTGAGCTTCCCATTGTTCTTGGACATCGCGACGCGCCTGCCGGCTTCGTCACGCTCCACGTCAACCCACGTGTACGCCACCTTATGCGCGTCCAGCAACCCGCGGGAACGCTTGGTATCCTCGCACGTTGTCCTTCCGTACACGACGATGCGCGCCATGTGACCTCTCCTGTCCCATATTCGGTTTCACGTTGGTGACAGCTTGCGTCTGCCAGCCCGCCGGAAGTCAGCAATAACGTTCTGCGTCCATCATCATACCAACGCGGCGGGCCGGATGGAACCGCTGCGCAGCGCTTTTGCGCCCACTTGCGCATTTTGCTCCTCCACGTCAGGGATCCCAGCCAGCCCCCAGCGTGTCATTCTGAGCCGGAGTCCACTGAAGGTGGACGTAGGCGAAGAACCTCCCCAGCGCCTACGACGGGTCTGAGCCACGCGGTGGGGAGATGCTGAGTCCCGACACGTCGGGACTCAGCACGACAATGAAAAGGCGGCCAACGAATAAACTGCCCTTGCCGAATCCGCCGCGAAAGGCTACCCTAGTGCACGGGAATCCTTCACATTCCGCGCAAGGGGGGCCAAGCGTGGGACTTGCTGTAAAGAAGATTACCGTCTTGGGCGCAGGCCAAATGGGTGCGGGCGCCACCGCCGTCTTTGGGCAGGACATGCCGGTCTACCTACTCAACCGCGCGCCCCTCAGCAAGGCGCAGCGCGGGGTTGAGGCCGCCGTCAACGCCGCCCGTACGAACTCGCTCAGAAAGACCGTGACGCCAGGCACGTACGAGGATGACCTCCAGCGCGCCGTCCAGGATTCTGACCTGATCATTGAAACGATTGGCGAGGACATAGAGCTGAAGCGGCACTACTTCAAGCTGATTGACCAGTACCGCAAGCCGGGCACCATCGTCGCCACCGGCTCCTCCGGCCTCTCCGTCGCCTCGCTCGCCAAGGGGATGAGCGACGACTTCCGCCGCCACTTCCTGTGCATCCACCTCTACAACCCGCCCACGCGCCTGGTGGCCGTGGAGCTGGTGCCAGGGCCGGAGACGAAGCCGGAGGTGATGGAGTACGTGGCCGGCCTCATGGAAAAGACGTTCCGCAGGGTCGTGCTGTACGCCAAGGACACACCCGCGTACGCCGGCAACCGCATCGGCTTCAAGGTGCTCAACGAGGTGGCCCAGATGGTGCCCACCCACGGCGTCGCTATGCTTGATTACCTGCTGGGCACCTACACCGGCCGCCTGCTGTCCCCGCTGGCCACCGTGGACCTCGTCGGGTGGGACGTGCATAAGGCGATTGTGGACAACGTCCGCCAGAACACCAAGGACGAGGCGCATCAAGCCTTCGTCATGCCGCAGTACATGGAGGACGGGATCAAGGCGGGCAGGCTCGGCGACAAGACGCCTGACAAGGGCGGATTTTACAAGCGGGTCAGCAAGGAGAAGACCCTGGTGCTTGACATCAGGGCGGGCGGCTACGTGGAAGCCAAGGCGCCCAAGGTGCCGATTATTGAATCGGTCAAGCAGCTTATCAGGTACGGCAGCTCCCAGGAGGCGCTGCACGCGTTGTTCAGCAGCAACGAGCCCGAGGCCGCAATCGTGCGCAAGGGGATGCTGGGCTACCTGAGCTACGCCGGCATGCGCAACGGTGAAGTCTCCACCATGCAGGGCATCAACCGCGTGATGGGCTGGGGCTTCAACTGGTTCCCGCCGGACGCGATGACTGACCTCATGGGCGTGGAGGAAACCAAGCGCCTCCTCACGAAGGAGGGGTTGCCCATCCCGCCCCATCTCACGGCCTATAAAGGTGGTAAGCTGTACCAGGAAGTGGACGACGAAGCTCGCTATCTGTTCGGGAGGTAGGACACATGGTTAGGATACTGGGGGGCTACCAGACCGACTTCGCCCGCAACTGGACCCGCGAGGGAAAGCATATCGTCGCTCCCATGAAGGAGGCGATCACCTCCTGCCTCGAGTCGGTGCGCATGGACGCCTCCGAGGTTGACACGATCCACGTTGGGAACTTCGCCGCCGAGCTGTACGCGATGCAGGGACACCTTGGCGCCATGGCGGTGGAGGCGGACGTCAAGTTCCGCGGCAAGCCCACCGCGCGCCACGAGGCCGCCTGCGCCTCCGGCGGCATCGCCCTCCTTGCCGCCTCCGCCGAGTTGGAGGCCAAGCGGTACAAGACCGCCCTGGTCGTCGGCGTTGAGCAGATGAAGACCGTGAACGCCGAGCAGGGCGGCGACTACCTTGGCACTGCCTCGTGGTACGAGCTTGAGGCGAAGGGCAAGGACTTCCCCTTCCCACGGCTGTTCGGCCAGCTCGGCAACGAGTACGTGCGCCGCTTTGACATCCCCGCCGAGGACTACATGGACTACCAGGCGTACCTCGCCGCCCTCATGTTCCGCAACGCTCGCAACAACCCTCGGGCCCAGACGCGCGAGTGGGCGATGGACCGCCAGCACGCCCGCGCGGAAGATAAGTTCAACATGCGCATCTCCCCGGAGATCAAGCTGAGCGACTGCTCCCAGGTCACGGATGGCGCCGTCGCGCTCGTCCTCGCCAGCGAGGAGTACGCCGCGGAGTACGCCCGCAAGCACGGCATCACCCTCTCGGAGATCCCCGCGCTGCTCGGCTGGGGCCACACGACAGCGCCCATCCAGCTCACCGACAAGCTGGCCGAGAGTAGGGGCCACAAGTACGTGCTGCCCCACGGCCGCACTGCGGTCACGCAGGCGTACGCCCGCGCCGGCATCTCCGGCCCTGAGCAGCTTGATGCCTACGAGTACCACGACTGCTTCACCACCACCGCCTACGCCTCCATTGACCTGGTGGGCCTCACGGAGCCGGGCGAGAACCAGCGTGCCATTGAACAGGGCTGGCTGGAGATGGACGGCAAACTGCCGCTCAACCCCAGCGGCGGCCTCATCGGCTGCGGGCACCCCGTCGGCGCCACAGGCGTGCGGCAGGTGCTGGACGGCTACAAGCTCACCAGCGGCCAGGCCGGCGACTACCAGGTCCACCGCAAGAACAACCGCGTCCTCACCGTGAACATCGGCGGCAGCGGCACCACCACGGTCGCGTTCGTGGTCGGCAAACGCTAAGCGCATCCTGGTCATACAAACAAAAGGGAGGGGCCATCGCACGATGGCCCCTCCCTTTTGTTTAGCCTGGTTGTCCGCGGACCCTCTAAGTCCTGCGGGCTCCCGCCGCCGCGGGCAGCCGTTCTGACGGCGGCGCCGCCGGGGCCTCTCGCGGCACAACCGTCGCCCGGAACCCCAAGAGCAGCACGGTCACCAGGATGATGCCCAGCGAGATGAAGTGCGCCTCTTGCAGGCCAGCGGCCCACACCCTGTCAACGCGGTAGAACTGCATAAAGAACCGTCCAAAGGCGTAGAAGGCGAGATAGGCCACAAAGAGCATCCCGTCCGGCTTCAGTCGCTCTCGCACGAACGTCCACAAGAGCGCGAAGAGCAGCAGGTCGTAGAGGAGCTCGTAAGCCACGGTCGGGTGTGTCGCGGCCAAGCCATAGGTACGGAACGTTGGGCTGTCCGGATGGCTCCAGACCACTCCCCACGGCACGTCGGTGATCTTGCTGATGTGCTCTCCGTTGATGAGGTCCCCAATGCGGCCGATGGCTTGCCCGGGGAGCATGGCGAGCGCAGTGATGTCCGCAAGCTTGCCCGCGGGCACCTTGTAGAAGCGGGCGGCCGCCACGCCGCCGATCAGGCCACCGAGGATGGCGCCCCACAGGGCGATGCCGCCGTTCCAGATGGCGACGATCTCCTCCGGGTTGGCCTGGTAAAAGTCCCAGTCATCAATGACGTGGACGATGCGAGAGCCGACGATGCCGCCTATGACCGCCCAGATAGCGATCCCGTAGACGCTGTCAAGCGTCCTCGTGCGGGCCGCCGCTGTCGGCGCCACGACCCTGACCGCGCCGAGAACCCTCCCCTCCACAACGACCGGCTTCGTCATCACGAGGACTTCACCGGCCCTGAGCGTGCGCACCTGGCGCTCTTCGCGCCCCGCGAAGACGCCCTGCAGCTCCCTCCTGAGCGCGCGGCCGTCCTGGTGCTCCTCGGTCGTTGCCACGATGGCGCCGTCCCGCCCAATCACCGTCCAGCTTGTCCCCTCTTCCCTGCGGAGCGCGTCGACGGCGTTCTGTAGCTCAGCCTGGGACGCCTTGACGCGTTCGGGGGAGGCAGCATCCACCGGTTGCGGCTCACCGTGACCGTCATCCTCCTCGAGCCCCGGCGACGCCGCCTTCACCACGCGGAAAAAGCTCGTAGCGCTCCCAAGGGCCAGCTTCAAGAGCGGCTGCAACTCCAGCTCCAGCTTCCCCACGTGGAGATCGCTTCGGGACGACCAGCGGGCCGTGAGCACCACGGCGAGAGCTACCGCCACAAAGGCGAAGAACCCGTGCCAGCTCACGACGAAGCCGCCGGCATCAATCATGTTCGGGGTGATGTCGATGTTCAGCATGGTGTTTGGCCTTTCACGCGATGCTCAGAGCGCTGGACGTGGTCTTCCTTCTCCACATAAGGGAACGTACTCGCGTTTCCTTTTGGATGAGCCACGAGGATTCTTGGTGCGCGTTCGCCCTTTAGTGGATGCGCACGCCCACCTTCATCAGCACGTTAAACGTCGTCTGAATGTGGCGGCCCAAACCCAAGATCTCGGTGTCCAGGTCAAGCGCAAGGCCGAGAAGCTGGGGTAGGTGCAGGATCGGCAGGTCAATGTCCTTCCCGCTCTGCATCGCCGCCCGTGGCTGCGCGCCGTCCAGATTCAGGTGACACAGGGGGCACGGCGTCACCATACAGTCCGCCCCGTGCTGCTTCGCGTCCAGCGTGTGCTTGGCCACCATCCCCATGGACGCCTTTTCGTTGATAGTCAGGATGGGAAAGCCGCAGCACCGGGTCTTGCCCGGAAAGTCTACCACGCTGGCGCCGACGGCCTCAATAATCCGCTCCAGGGACTCCTGGCGCTCCGGCCGCTCGTCGTAGCCCAGGACGCTGGTGGGCCGCACGATGTAGCAGCCATAGAACGGCGCTACCCGCAGCCCCGCCAGCGGACGCACCACCCTCTTCTTGACCTCGTCCACGCCAATGTCTTCCGCCAGCACCCAGAGCAGGTGCTTGATCTCCACCGTGCCTTGATACGTCAGGCCCTCCTCACCGATGACCTGGTTGACCTGAGCGCGGTAGGCCTCGTCGCGCAGGCGGGCGTGCGCCTGGGCCATGACCCCCTGGCACGTGCTGCAGATGGTCATGATCGGGAGGCCCTTTTGCTCCGCCATCGCAAAGGTGCGCGCGTTGAGGCAGTCGCCCAGGAGGCGGTTCTTCTCCTGGAGCACGCCGGCCCCGGTGCAGGACGCGCCCTTCATCTCGTCAAGCTCAATCCCAAAGGCGTCCGCCACCGCCGTGGCCGACGAGTAAAGCTCCGGACATCCTCCTCGCGCGACGCACCCCGGGTAGAAGGCAAATTTCACGCCGTCCTCCTTACGCCGGCCAGGGCACCTAGCCCTTGGGCCGCTGCTCCAAAGCGTGGACTTTCTTGAAGATCCTTCGGACGCTCTTGACGTTCGGAATAGCCCGGTGGATAAGCGGCGGCATCTTCCGCTTGTACACGGCCCGCAGCCCTACGGGCAGAAGCCCCAGCAGCTTGGGAAGGTTGAAAATCCCATACGTGCTCACCACGAGGGCCATCTCGTTCAAGGTGCCGCTGTGCTCCACGCTCCGCTCAAACGCCTGGGCGTGGCGAGCGCCGTAGCTCCCTGTGAAGCCTTGTTGGATAGCCTGGTCCCGCAGCGCCATGATCCGGTCCATCGGCGCAACGCCCTTTGGGCACACCTGGACGCACTCAAAGCAGCGGGTGCAGTCCCACACGCCGCCGTGCTGGTTGTACAGGCCTAACCGTTGCTTGACCGCGTCGTCTCGCGGGTCCGCCACGAACCGGTACGCCTTGGCCAGCGCGGCCGGGCCCAAGAAGTTCTTGTCCATCTCCATGACGGTGCAGTCGGAGACGCACGCGCCGCACATGATGCAGCCCATGACGCCCACCAGGTGCTGCATCGCCTCGTTCGACGCCACGTACTCCGCCTCCGGCTCCGTCCCCTGCGGTTGGAGCCACGGCTGGACCGCCCGCACCTTGTCCCAGAACAGCTGCATGTCAACCACCAGGTCTTTAATAACCGGCTGGTTGCCCATGGCCTCCACGTTGATGACGCCGTCCTTGCCGAGCATCCGCTGGACCTTGGACTTGCACGCCAGCGTCGCGTGCCCGTTGACGCGCATGGCGCAGGAGCCACAGATCGCCCCGCGGCACGAGCAGCGCAGGCTCAGCGTCTCATCCACGTACTCACGGACGTGGATAAGGCTGTCCAGGACCGTGGAGTCTTCAGGCACCTCCACTCGGTACTCTTGCACCCAGGCCCGGCGCTCTTCCGGCGCCTCTGGATCAAACCGCTTGACCCGCAACGTAACCTGCACGCTGCACGCTCCTTAACGGATTAATACACTCGCTTCTGCGGTTGCCACTGGGTGATCGTCACGGGCAGCCAATCGATCCTCGGCCCGTCATTGGTGGGATACGCAAGGGTGTGCTTCAGGAAATTGACATCGTCCCGCTCCGGGAGGTCCACCCGCGAGTGGGCGCCCCGGCTCTCCTTGCGTGAAAGCGCGCTCGCGCAGATGGCCTCCGCCACCTGCAGCATGTAGCCCAGCTCCAGCCCAAAGATGAGGCTGGTGTTAAACACCTTGCCCTTGTTCTGGACCGGTACCCTGTCGTACCGCTCGCGAAGGCGTTTGACCGTATCCAGCGCCTTCTTCATCCCCTCTTCCCGCCGGAAGACGGAGACGTTCTCGTTCATCACTCCACCCATCTCCAGGCGAATCTTTGCCACGTTGTCGCCGTTGCTGGACCGGTCCAGCAGCGCCTTGATACGACGCTCCTCGTCGGCGACCACCGACTCCGGAACCGTTGGTGCATCCCGCTCCGCGGCATAAGCAGCGCTCGCCTCGCCGGAGCGGCGCCCAAACACAATTGTGTCCAGCAGCGAGTTGGCGCCCAGACGGTTGCCGCCGTGGACGCTCACGCACGCGGTCTCACCGGCCGCGTAGAGTCCGGGGACGAATGTCGCGCCGTGGACGTCCGTCTTGATGCCACCCATCATGTAGTGCATCCCCGGCCGCACCGGGATGGGTTGTTCGGCAAGGCTCAGGCCAAGATAGTCCAACGCAACCTCATTGATGTAGCTCAGCTTGGTCTCGATTACCTGGCGCCCCAAGTGCCTCAGGTCAAGCAGCACGCAGCCGTTCACGCCGCGCCCTTCGTTGATCTCAGTCGTCTCCGCGCGAGAGACCACGTCCCGCGAGGCCAGCTCTTTCATGGTCGGCGCATACTTCTCCATGAACCGTTCGCCCTTGCCGTTCAGCAGGTATGCGCCTTCGCCGCGCGCCGCCTCGGTGATGAGGATGCCGTTCGCCTTCAGCGTCGTGGGATGGTACTGGACCATCTCCATGTCCATCAGGGGCGCGCCGGCGTCATACGCAAGTGCCATCCCGTCGCCCGTGACAATAAGGCCGTTGGTGCTCGGCTCGTAGATGCGGCCGCAGCCGCCCGTCGCGAGGATGACTGCCTTCGCGGTGATAAGCTGCAGCTTGCCGCTCGCGATCTCCAGGGCCACGGCCCCACGGCACTCGCCGTTCTCCTTGACCAGCGAGGTGACGAACCACTCCTCGTACAGCCGGACCCCCGCCTTGAGGAGCTGCTCAAACAGCACGTGGAGCATCGCCTGACCCGTAATGTCCGCGACAAAGAACGTGCGCGCGCGCTTCTGGCCGCCGAAGTGCCGCGTCCCCAAGCGTCCGTCCGGACCGCGGCTAAAGATGACGCCCATGTGCTCCAGCTCAATGACGGCGCGGCCCGCCTCCTGCGCCAGCACCTCGATGGCGTCCTGGTCGCCCAGGTAGTCGCTGCCCTTCACCGTCTCATAGGCGTGCTCTTTCCAGTCGTCTCCGCGGTCGGTCAGAGCCGCGTTGATGCCGCCTTGGGCGGCGTTGGAGTGGCTGCGCACCGGCGTGACTTTGCTGATGACGGCCACGTCCGCGCCGGCCTGCTTGGCGGCCAGCGCCGCCCGCATTCCAGCCAGCCCTGCACCTACCACCAGCACATCGTGCTGATACATTTCGCCTTACCCCCTCTGTTGTTGAGCACTCACACTATACCAACTGACGCTTTTCGCAACAACCACGTGCTCCCTTTCGAGCTAAAGCCGCCGGTCAGCGATGACGCTCCACCTCATCGCTGAACAGGAAGAGCGCCATCATGAGCGCCGCGATGCTCTTCGCATCCCGCAGCTCTCCGCGCTTGATGCGCTCCGGCACCTCACTGAGCGGCACGGGCACCACCCGGATGTCCTCGTCCTCCTCCT
Organism: Dehalococcoidia bacterium; assembly: GCA_009693055.1. Lineage (GTDB taxonomy): Bacteria > Chloroflexota > Dehalococcoidia > Lucifugimonadales > SHYT01 > SHYA01. The sequence goes on from SHYA01000003.1 coordinate 152,411, forward strand.
GCCGGAGCGTCCCTGGGCGCAGACCTCGCGCCAGGAACGCGTGCATCTCCTCGGTGGACCACCCCGGAGTCATCCAGAAGCGCCCCAGGGGAACGACCTCGTCCGCCGCGAAGCCCGTCTCCTCTTGCAGCTCCCGCTGGACGGCCGCCTTCGGGTCTTCCCCGCGCTCCATGCCGCCGGCCGGGACTTCAAGCAGCTCCTCCCCCGTGGCCAAGCGGAACTGCTTCACCAGCAGCACGCGCCCCTGGTCATCCACCGGCACAATCACCACCGCGGGCGCGTGCTCAACGATCTCCCGCTTCACCTCAAGCAGCCGCCCGGCCTTCTCCATCTGGACGGTCTCCACGCGCAGATTGACGATCTTGCCCTCGTAGACACGCTGGCTCCGCACGACGCGCTCTTTCGCCACAGTGCTTCCTTCCAATGGATTCACCCAGAAAGGGGAGGCTCAACCTCTGCCGGGGTAACGCTCACCCGTGGTGGTACGGCGGTGCGGACTTCTCGTATCCCAGACGCCGGAAGAGGGTCTCGTAGAAGTATGTGGGCGATCCCATCCGCAGAAAGCGGGCCGCATGGGGGCTCGCCTTGATTTCCAGCGTGTCCCCCTTGCCCAGCGGCACGTTCACAAAACCGTCCACGCTCAGGCCTGCCTCGTCGCCCGCGCCCAGCGTCAGCGTGACGACCGCGCCCTCGTGGAGCACCACGGCGGCGTTGGCCGCGACCTGCGGGGCGACCGGCTTGATCAGAAACGTCCGCGCCTGGGGATGCAGGACAGGCCCTCCGGCGGAAAGCGCGTAGCCCGTGCTGCCCGTCGGCGTGGCGATGATCACCGCGTCGGCGGCGTACGTGGCCATGAACGCCCCGTCCACGGATACCGAGACGAACACCATGCGCGAAACGGCGGAGCGCCCGATCGCCGCATCGTTCAGGCCGTGGTAGGTCATCGGCTTCTTCCGCGCCGGGCCGCTGGAACGGGGCAGGATAGCCGCCTGGACCATCATCCGCTCCTCCACCCACGCCTTGCCGTTCAGGTAGAGCGGCACCTTTTCAAGCGCCTCCTCCGGCTGAAGCTCGGTCATAAAACCAACCCTGCCCATGTTGACGCCAAGGATCGGGACTCCGCACGGGGCTGCCACCTGGACGGCGCGGAGAATCGTGCCATCCCCGCCCAGGGTCACCACCGCCTTCGTGTCCGCGACGGGCACATTCCCGCTAGACAGCTCCGCCGCGCTACACCGCCAGACGCGGTAGTCGCGGCGGAGCGGCGGCTCCAGACGCTTGGCGAGAGCGACCGCTTCCGGCACGCGCTCGTTGAAGACAAGGCCTATCGCCTGTTTATCCGCTGCCATCGCTTCCCTTCACGCCCGGCTCTGAAAGGGCCGCTTGAGGATAGCATACCACCCCTCAGCTCCCAACCCCCCTGAGCGCGCGCTCCGCCAGGGCGAACAGCGGCCACGGCGCCACGCCAATGAACACCATGCCCAACGCCGAACCACCCACAGCAGCCCAGAGGGACGGAGAACATGCGGCCTTCTCCGAAGATTCCGGCTCCTGGAAATACATCACCCGCACCAGCCGGAGGTAGAAATAGGCGGAGAGCACGCTGTTGATGACGCCAATCACCGCGAGCCACGTCAGGTCGGCGTTGACCGCGGCGCTGAACACGAACAACTTGCCCATGAAGCCCGCGGTCGGCGGGATGCCCGTCAGAGAGAGGAGGCTGACGGCAAGGACGATGGCGAGCAGCGGCGCGCGCCGTCCCATGCCCGCCAGGCTGCTGACCTGGTCACTGCCGGTCCTGTTGGTAATCGCAATGACCGCAAAGAACGCCGCCAGGTTGGTAGCGCCGTACGCGCCCAGGTAGAACAACAACCCCTGAGACCCCAGCGTCTCGCCGTCCGGCGTGCGCCCCGCCACGGCGGCAACGCCCATCCAGCATGTACCCCGCGTGCGCAATCGTGCTGTACGCCAGCATCCGCTTCACATCCGTCTGCTGGATCGCCACCAGGTTGCCAACGGTCATGGAGGCCACAGCCAGCGCGGCGAACAAGATGCTCCAATCCATTTCTGGCGGCGCCAAAGGCCGTTGAAAAGACTCGCAACAGGGCCGCAACACCTGCGGCCTTGCTGGCGATCGAGAGGTACGCCGTCACGGGGGTTGGCGCGCCATGGTACACATCCGGTGCCCACATCTGGAACGGCACGACGGCGATCTTAAAGGCGAACCCCGCGGTCATCATCACGGCGCCGGCGAGGAGCGCGTACGACCCGAAAGGCAGGTCTCCTCCCGTAGTCCCCAGCGCAACCGCGCTCCCGATGTCGACCAGGTATGTGCTGCCGGTCGCTCCGAAGGCCAGCGCCATCTCGAACAGAAATATCCCGGAGCTGACCCCGCCAAGAAGCAAGAACTTGATGCCTGCCTCCAGGGACGGGCCGTTGCGCAGGAAGGCCGCGAGCGGAAGCGTCGCCAGCTCCAGTGCCAGGTACAGCGACATCAGCTCCCGCGTGGCCGCCAGCAGGCTCATCCCGCCCGCCGAGATAAGCAGCAGACAGTAGAACTCCCCCTGGAGCTTGCCCAGCTTCCCCCGGTAGTCCTGCGCGGCCATGATCACCAGGCCCAGGGCTCCAAACACCAGGAGCTTGAAGAACAGCGCGTAGCGGTCCACGACCAGCGTGCCGTGAATGCCCGGAATCGCCTCGCCGGCCTGCTCTCCCGGCTGGGGCGCCAGCACGTGCATCCAGCCCGCCAGCTCGCCCCAAAGCAGGACCGTAAAGAGGAGGGGAAGCAGCAGGCCCGCCAGCGCCACGGCCCCAACGATCCCCTTCCGGCGCGTGACAAGGTCCACCAGCAGCGCCACGCCCGCCACAACGGCCAGGCTCAACTCCGGCGAGAGCAACCACAGGCTCGACGTGTTCACGGCCGGCTACACCACCCCTGCCAGAAGCATCAGGCGCTGCGTGTCCCGATGCAGCTCCGACCAGATCGCTGGAAGCTTCGCGGGCTTCACCCAAGCGGCCTCGCCCACATCGCTGCCGGGTTTTAGCACGCCGCCAGCCACGTGGGCCAGAAACGTTATGTACACGACGTGCTCCACCAGCTTCCCGTCCTCATAGAAAAGCCCCTCGTAAGGCTCCACGGGCCGCGTCAGCTCCACGTCCAGACCCGTTTCCTCGCGCACCTCGCGCACCACAGCGCTCCGAATCTCCTCCCCCATCTGCAGGCGCCCCCCTGGACAAATCCACTTACCCGCCCAGCGGCTCTGATACGCGGGGACGTGCTTGACCAGCAGGACCTTGCCCTGCTCATCCCGAACAACGGCGCCGGCGGCCACCGTGATCCAATCGCTCACGGGACGAGCATCGTGAGTCTGCCGGCCAGCGCCTCCAGCGCCCCAACGCGCAGCGTGTCCGTCAGCAGCGCGGGGTAGACCCCGACCGCCACAACCGCGACGATGAGGAGGCCGGGCCCCACCTTCTCCAAAAGGTTCGCGTCAGCCACCGTCGCCCAGCGCGGCCGGGGCGGGCCGAACAGCACGCCCCTCAGCATCCAGACCACGTACCCCGCGGCGAGCACGACCCCCACCGCCGCGAGGCCGGTGAGCGCCGCCCACGCCGGATAGGTCCCGAGGAAGACGGTGAGTTCGGCTGCGAACCCGCTCAGGCCCGGCAGGCCCAACGCGGCCAGGCCGCCGACCATCAGCGCAACGCCGATGAACGGCATCCGCCCGGCGAGCCCGCCCAGGTCCGGCAGGTGCCGCGTCCGTACCCTGTCGTCCAGAAGCCCAACCACCACAAACAAGAGCGCCACAATGGTGCCGTGCGTGAACATCAGGAGCGCCGCGCCGGTCAGCCCCACCTCGCTGAGGGCGGCTCCTGCCGCGCCTACCGAGGCGACCCCCAACAGCACCAGCCCCATGTGACTCAGGCTGCTATACGCGATCAGCCGTTTGAGATCGGTCTGCCGGAACGCCAGGAACCCCGCGTACAGCACCGTGATGACGGCAAGGACGGCAAACGTGAACGCCGCCCGGTCCGCCTGCTCGGGAAACATCGCCACGTTGACCCGGATGAGTCCGTATCCGCCCAGCTTGGAGAGGACTCCCGCCAGCATCACGCTCGCGCCGATGGGTGCGTCGGCGTACGCGTCCGGCTGCCACGTGTGCACCGGCCAGATGGGCAGCTTGACGGCGAAGGCCGCGAAGAAGAGGCCGAAGACCAGCGGCACGGGGGCGACCAGCTTGGTCAGGTCGCTCTGGAGCAGCGCGCGCATGTCAAACGTGTCCAACGAGAAGAACACCACCAGGATGGCGACGAGCATCAAGGCGCTGCCCGCGAACGTGAAGGCGAAAAACTTCATCGCGGAGTATTCCTTCCGCCCGGTCCCCCAGAGCGCGATGAGCACGTACACCGGCACCAGCTCCAGCTCCCACATGACGAAGAACAAGACGAAGTCCAGCGAGACGAACACGCCCATAGCGGCGGTCTGTATCAGAAGCAGGCAGATGAAGTATTCCCTGGTGCGGCGCTGCACGCTCATGGAGCTCAGAGCGGCAGAGAGCCCGACCACGCCGGTCATCAGCACCATCGTGGCCGAAAGGCCGTCCACGCCAAGCAGGTACTGGACCGCTACCGGCGAGTCCGGCAGCCAGGGGTAGCGCTCCACCATCTGGAAGCCGCCCGCGTCCGCGTCGTAGCGCACGAACACCGCGAGCGCCAGGGCGAAGTCGGCCAGGAAGGCGGCCACAGCCATCAGCCGGACGGCCCGAGGGTTACGCCCGGCGAACGCGATGAGCAGCGCCGCCGCCGCTGGCAAGAACACGACCGCCGTCAGCACAGCGCTCTACCCCCACACCAGGAACACGATGACCACCACCAGCACGCCCAAGCCCATGGCCATGCCGTACGCCTGGAGCTGCCCCGTCTGGAGCTGGGACACGGCCCTCCCGAGGTTGCGCCCGAACCAGCCCACCATCTCCGCCAGACCATCCACCAGGTTCCGGTCCAGCCACGCCAGCACTCCGCACCCGGCGCGGAACAGCCTGCCCGCTATCACGCCTTCGTACAGGTCGTCCACGTAGTAGCAACGCGCCAGGAGCTGGTGCAGGAACCTCTGCAGGGGTGTCACGTTCCCCCGCTCCGCAAAAAGGACGCTCCGTCCGTAGAACGCCCACGCCGCGCCCGCGCCGGCCAGCCCGAGTCCCACGGAGAGCACGGCGATCCCGATGTTGAAATGGACTTCGGTGGCGCTCCCCCCCGGCGGGACCAGGAACCGGCTGAACCAGTGCCCGCCAGGCGGGTTGGCGGCCAGGCCCAGCACGGCCGCCAGGACCGCGAGGACAACCATCGGGCCGAGCATGGCGAGCCGGGACTCGCCCAGGCGGGCCTGGGTGTCCGCAGGCGGGGGCGCCGCTCCGCGTCGCGCGGCCTCCTCGGCCGCGGCGCCGCCACGGTACGAGCCCGTGAACGTGAGGAGGAAGGCGCGGAAAATGTACAGCCCCGTCATCGCCGTCGCCACCAGGCCCAGCGCTAGGACGAGCAGCGCCACCGGGTCGCCGACGTGCAGCGCTTCGCTCAGGAGCCCGTCCTTGCTCCAGAAACCCGCCAGCGGGAAGAGTCCCGCAAGGCTCAGGGCGGCAACCAGGAACGTGGCCGTTGTCCAGCGCTGACGCCTGCCCATCCCGCCCAGGAAGTCCATGTTGAACGTGCCCGCCGCTTGCCCCACGCTCCCCGCCGCAAGGAACAGGAGCGCCTTGAAGAACGCGTGGTTGAACAGGTGGAAGATAGCCGCGGCGTACGCGCCCACCCCCAGCGCCAGCATCATGAAGCCAAGCTGGCTCATCGTGGAGTACGCGATCACCCGCTTGATGTCTTTGGCCGCCATCGCCATGCTGGCCGCGAACACCGCGGTCCCGCCGCCAATGAGCGCGACCAGGTGCATAGCGGCCTCGGATGCCTCAAAGAGCGGGAAGAACCGCGCCACCAGGAAGACACCCGCAGCCACCATCGTGGCCGCGTGGATGAGCGCGCTCACCGGCGTCGGGCCTTCCATTGCGTCCGGCAACCAGGTGTGCAGCGGGAACTGGGCCGACTTCCCCACCGCGCCGGCGAACAGTCCGATGGCGATCCACGTCGCCGCCGCGCCGCCAAGCACGCCAAGGCCGACCGCCGTGTGGATGTCAGGGATCTCCAACGCGTTCAGCCCGCGAGCGGCGAAGGCGTCCTGGTGGAAGAACAGGTACACAATGGCGAGCAGAAACCCTAGGTCGCCGATGCGCGTGACTATAAACGCCTTCATCGCCGCCCTGGCTGCCGCCGGCCGGTCGTGCCAGAAGCCAATCAGCAGGTACGAGCACACGCCCACCAGCTCCCAGAAGACGTACGTCTGGACGATGTTGCGGGACAGCACCAGTCCCTGCATTGCTGCGGTGAACAGGGCCATCAGGGCGAAATAGCGGGCGTACCCCGGCTCGCCGCGCATGTAGCCGATGGAGTACACCTGGACCAGCAGGCTCACGGCGCCGACCACCACCACCATGATGGCGGCGAGGGAGTCCAGGTACAGCCCCGCGTTGACCGTCAGGGGGCCGATGCTCAACCACTCGTGCGGCGTGAAGTCCAGCGCGCCGCTCTGGCCTGCCACCTCTGCCAAGGCCCACAAGGAGAGGATGAAGGAGACCGCCACGCCCGCGATGGTGATCGGTGCGGCCCACTCACGCCGCTCGTTGAAGAAGGGACGCACCACCAGCCCTATCGCGGCTGACGCCGCAAGGGGCGCAAGGATGATGAGCCAGACAACAGCTTCGCTCATCGCAGCATCCAGGGGCGCGGTGGTGACCGCCTCACCGCCTGTACTCCTCCGTGATGGGCTGCAACGAACTCGGCAGCTCTCCCGTCAGCCGGTTCAGCCCCGCAAGGTCTTGGAACGTCGCCAGGCTGAACTGCTCCTGGATCCTGTCTATCGTGCACGTGCACCGCGGCCGGGCCTCCTCGGCGGAGACCTGCCAAGACAGGATCGCGGTGCACCGGCTAACATAGTCGGTCACCACCTCTTGGGAATTTTGCCGTACGTCACCGCGCCACCTCCGCCGCCACCGAGACGTACCGCACCGACGCCTTCGGCGAGCGCTGCCGGCAGGAACAGCAGCGGCAACTCCGACCAGAATCAGCAGAAGGGCGTACTGCCGATAGTACTCTTCTAACACGCCTTGGCCCTCCCCGCTGGGACTATAGCACAGGGGCCAAAGGGCTACAAGTGAAAAAGAGAACAATCGACGCTTTCGCTGTACTAAGGCCGCGATATAGAACTAATACATCTATAATTGCCAAGTACACAACAAAAACCGTTGAGAATTGCTCTATTCTTTGATGAATACCGTACCTCAAGGATGGCGGACGGGGGCGCAGTGAGGAAGGTTTGGGAGGACACCAATGCCTTGAGCGGTGGCCATGCATACAGTTATGAAGGATAGACACATCAAAGGCAATCCGCTATCGTGGAATGGATTAGGCTCGGGAGGTAAGAATGTTCAACCCTCGCACCTTGAGTGGACAGCGCTGGTCCGCACTGTGGAACGGGGTGGTCATAGGCGTCGGAATCGCCGCCATCCTGAGCGGCATTGGCGTCATCTTTATTGTCCTGGGCGCGGGCCTTGAGTACTGGCAGCGCCGTAGGCTACGCACCCAGGAAACCTGTGCCGGCTGCGGCCGACCCTACCAGTAGCTTCTCCTCCCGCTTTGCGACTCCGCACAGCCGGAGCACCGATTAGGGGGAGAGCAGCCCCACGTCCCTCAAGTAAGGAGAGCCCTCCTCCAGGTACGAGAGGCCCGGCACAAGCCTTCCCGCGCTCAGCTCCCGAATCGTCGGCAAGAAGCGCGCCAGCGCCGCCAGCCGCCCGTTGACGAACCGGTCGATGTTCCCAGGGGATACTTGCATCAGATAGTCCTGCACCACCGCAGCGTCCTGCCGCGTCAGGTAACCTCGATCGAGAAGCCTCCCCTTCTGCTGGGCGAGGTACGGGTCCGAAAGCGCAGTAAGCCACAACAGCAAGCGGCCGCGAGCATGCTCCGACTGTTCCTTGCTCGTGACCAATCCATCCATAGCGGTCCCCACAAACCTCCGGAACCCGTCCAGGTCTGGATAGCGCAAGACGGGATGCCCCAGCATCTGCTCCAGAGTGCGGAGGAACAGCACCTCGTGCACGTAGGCCTGCGCCTCACGTAGCGCCGAGAGGTTGAACGAGCCGTTCAGGACATCCAGGTCGGGCCGGAGCAAGCTCTGACGCACGTGACCAAGCTCGTGCGCCAGCTCCATGAGGGTCTGGAGCGCAGGCCGGTCGCTCCGCAAGACCACCCGGTAGTGGCTGCGCCAGAAACCCGCGTACCCAGCGGCGCCCGCCAACTGCCCGCACGCCACACCGTACGCCGTTGACCCAACCAATGCTGCTCGGTCGGCACACTCCACCGCCACCCACGCGGCGTAGTCCGTGTCCTTCAGCAGATGGATGACGAGGTTCTCGTCAAACAGGCTTCGCTGGTACAACGTGTAGTACACCGCGTCCGCGACGTCCAGCACCTGCCGCGCGACCAGGGGGTCAGACGCGAGAACGCTTGAGGGTAACGAGAGCAGTCCGTCCAGGGATCGGACGCGCGCCTGTAGCTCCTCCTGCGTGTAGACGCGCGGACTCACCACAGCGGCGGTCGTGTTCCCCCATACGTGCTCGCGGTAAGCCGTAAAGGCGAGCGGAACGCCGGGCGCTTGCGTCTTCGGCCTCACGTCAAACGTGAGGCGATGCACGCCGGAGAATCGGTATGATCCCGCCCAGAAGAGCGGCCAGTCCAGCGCCACATCCACACCGCCCGGAGGCAGTCCCAGGCGCTCCCATTGGGCCAACGGCTCACCGTCCAGCCACACCCGCACCGTGTACGGGCCGCTTGGCTCCGTGCTCGAGTTTCGAACGGCCCACTGGAGGTACGTCAGCTCCTCGCTGCTCAACACGTAGGGTGACGAGAAGGTGCCTGGCGTCTGGCTCGCCACGATGGGGCTATCCCAGAGCGGTGGAACAAAGGGCTGTACGGCAAACGCCGCTGGGATGACGTTCGCCGCACTCCCGCTGGGCGCGGCCGGCTCGCCGCTCAGCCATTCAAACTCGCGTACGGCCACGTTGTCATCGGTCGTTCGTTCGTCCACCACACCCGCCGGGTCCACCATAACAGTCAGGACGTGCAGGCCCGGTTTGGGCCTCACGACCTCAGCGAGCCCCTCCCACTCTGGAGTCACCACCTGTTCGCCCGCCACCAGCTCCGCCTCCTCGTAACGCGCGACGAGCACGCCGTCCAGGTAGAGGTGCACGTTAAACCGTTGCGTGAGGCTGGAAAGACCGGTGTTGCCGTACGCGATGCGGACGTATGTGGGCAGGTCAACGGTGGGAAGGCGGACAGTCCCATCAGCATCGCGGCTGTACACGACAATGGGCGCGTCCCACCCGCCAGCCGCCACAGGCGCAAGGTTCGGTAGGCGCTCCCTCGCCACCGTGGTTTGGGCCGGGTGGGCAGGCGTTCCGCGCCACCGGAACGAGGTCGTAACCTCTTTGAGCTCCACCTCTGCGGCGGCGAGGAGGCCGGTCGAGTCCAGGCGCAGGCGGATGTGATGTTCGCCTGGCGCCAAAGGCAGCTCACTCCCTAACGCGGGCCAGTCCGCCACCCTCAGCATCTCCGCGGGCTCCAGGCCCTCAACAGACCAACGCTCCACCACCAGGCCGTCAAGCTCCAGGTCTACAAAGAACGGCCCCCATATTCTTGCGACCCCGGTGTTAGTGAGGGCCCAGCTAATGTAGAGGCGCTCAGAACCTGGAGCGGCTAGGGGTACATAGACCCCCTGCCTCGCGTGCACGACGACCGCAGCGGGCCATCCGGCGGGGACGGCGAACGAGAGGCTCCCGCTTGGCTGAGGCGCGAAAGAGCTTGTGGCTGTGCCCTCGTCCGCGGACACATCGGGCCTGGCGGCAAGCACCTGGCTTTCGGAGTCCCCACCTGTAACGCGCTCTGGGCCTGGCCCCAGGCTCACGCCCAGCCCAATGCCAATAGCAGCGGCGGAAGCTAGGAAAAAGACGACGGCCTTAGCTCCTGCCCCCTTGGGAACCCTCATCTCCACCCGCTCAATCCTGGATGCCAAGCCGCTTCACGCAGTGTACCATCAAGCGCTACCGCTCTCAAGGAAAACGAGGAGAGAGGCACTTGGGTTATCACCGCAAGCGTACCCCCGAAGACCTCTGGGGCAACGCGAGGCGTCTCCGGCCAAACCACCAACGAAGGATGCGGCGCCTCCGTTGAAGATGTGGCGGGTGCAGAGCCTGCCCGGAACGAAGCGAATGGGGCGTGCCCTGCACCGACCCAAACCACCAACGGAGGATGCGACGCCTCCGTTGAAGGTGTGAAGGGTGCAGGGCGTGTCCTGCTAGAGGAAGAGCGGCGCCAAAACAAGCGTGATGGTGCTGAGGAGCTTCACCAGGACGTGGAGAGACGGCCCGGCGGTGTCCTTGAACGGGTCACCGATGGTGTCTCCCACGACTCCAGCAGCATGGATTGCCGAACCCTTCTTGACGACAGCGCCGGAGGCGTCTTTCATCCCCCCGGACTCGATGAACTTCTTGGCGTTGTCCCAGGCGCCGCCGGAGTTGTTCAGGACCGTGGCCAGCAGGATACCGCTGATTGTGCCCACCGCCAGGAACGCCGCCATGGCCTCCGCCTTCAGCACCACCCCCACAATGATGGGGACGGCAACCGCGACGACGCCGGGAAGCACCATCTCCCGCAGTCCCGCCCGGGCCGTGATGTCCACGCAGCGGGCGTAGTCCGGACGCACCGTTCCCTGCATGATCTCGGGGTGTTCTCGGAACTGGCGGCGCACCTCTTCGATCACCGCCCCGGCGGTCTTGGAGACAGCGCGGATGGCCAGGGAGCTGAACAGGAAGGGCAGCATGGCGCCCAGTAGCGCGCCAACGAAGACCTTCACGTCCGCCAGGTTCACCCCGCTGGTGATGAAGCCAGGTATGGATTTCTCAACCTCGTCCAGGTAAGCGAAGAACAACAGGAAGGCCGCCAACCCCGCAGAACCCACGGCAAAGCCCTTTGTGAGGGCTTTGGTGGTGTTGCCCACGGCGTCCAGGCGGTCCGTCACCCTGCGCGCATCGCCGGGGTTGCCAGACATCTCAATGACTCCGTTGGCGTTGTCCGTGATCGGGCCGAAGGTGTCCATGGCCAGGATATATGCGGCAGTCATCAACATGCCCATCGTGGCCACGGCCGTGCCGAAGAGACCGGCGCGGGTCTTGTCCACGAGACCGCCAGCGCCGTCGGGGATAGCGGCGTGCTGGCCCAGCCAGAAGGCGAGCCAGAGGGCCGCGCCGATGACGACCGCGGTGACGAATGTGGATTCAAAGCCTACGGAAACGCCCATCACGGCGTTGGTCGCTGGGCCAGTCCTTGAGGCCTCGGCGATATCCCTGACCGGCCGGTACTTAAACTCGGTGTAGTACTGGGTAAGAAACACAAAGGCCACACTGGTCCCGATGCCCACGAGGCCGGCGAAGAAGTAATACTCCCACTTGATGGAACCCTGTCCCAGCATGACTGCGGTGCTCAGGGCCAGGAATCCAACGGCAAGGACCACGGCGACAAAGTAGCCTTTGTTGAGGGAGCCCATTGGGTCGTCGGTCTCCTTGACGCGGAAGAAGGGCAGCCAGGAGCCCACCGTCATGATGCCGACGCCGGTGGCAAAGATTCCCAGGGAGCGCACCACCAGCGGGAAGAGCACAAAGTATTCAGGGTGGGGAATGCTTGGAACGTCCTTGACCGCCAGGTAGATGACCACTCCCAGGATCATGGCGCCGATGTTCTCTGCCGCTGTGGACTCAAACAGGTCGGCGCCGCGCCCCGCGCAGTCCCCCACGTTGTCTCCAACCAGGTCGGCGATAACCGCAGGGTTCCGGGGGTCGTCCTCCGGGATGCCGGCTTCCACTTTGCCCACAAGGTCTGCACCCATGTCCGCAGCCTTCGTGTAGATGCCGCCGCCAAGCTGCGAGAACAAGGCGACGAAGCTCGCGCCAAAGCCGAAGCCCACGATGAGGAACGGCGCCAACTCCGGCTTATCGTTCCCGCCAAACGCATAGAACATGACGGTAACGCCCAGCAAGCTCAAGGCCACGATGAGGAAGCCGGAGACAGCGCCCCCGCGCATGGCTGTTTGGACCGCCGGGCCTACACCCTTCATCGCCGCCGCCGCCGTGCGCAGGTTCGACTTCACGGACACGTACATGCCCACGACACCCGCGATTCCTGAACAAGCCGCGCCCACCAAGAACGCCACTCCCGTGCGCCAGGCCAGGCCAAACTTGTCTGCGGCGTCGCCCTTCTCAATGCCGTCGCCGTCAATGTCGGGCGGGAGGTCGGTCACCAGGCCCAAGACCACAGCGATCACGACCGCTGCGACCAGCGCGAGGACGCCGATTGTCACGTACTGTCGGCGGATGAAGGCCAGCGCCCCTTCCAGGATCCGGTTCGCGATGTCCTGCATCTCGGCGCTGCCGGGGTCGCGCCGGAGTACGTCTCTAATGAGGTACAGAGCAAACAAGATGGCCGCTATGCCGGCCGCGGGAACCAGCCACATGAGGCTCATTACTTCACCTCAACGTTTCGATCGTCTAGCGTTTCCACCAAGCACCATGCCTGGTTACGCGAACGAGAAAGATGCACTGCCACACAAACGTGCAAGCTAACACGGCGCCCCCCTGGGGGTCAATAGACGCCCCCTGAGCCTTCCCGCCGCGCCACCCACTCAATTGATGCATGTCACCCACGGACAGGAATAGGAACGATGCTTTTCGGATCCTCACACGGGAGGAGCGTCGATTAGAATATCCGCACTCGCACCTCGCGTCCTCTAGCGCATTCCGTTGCGCGCCGCAAACACAGCACTGCGGAGCTTCCGTTTTCGGCCGGGGAGGAGGCTTGCCACGCCGCTTCAGGAGGCGCCACGCTCCTGTGCCGTGGCTACAGGAACAGCGGGCCGAACACCAGCGCCACAATCGCCATCAGCTTGAGAAGAATGTTCAGCGACGGCCCGGCGGTGTCCTTGAACGGGTCTCCAACCGTGTCACCCACGACCGCCGCCTTGTGAGCATCCGAGCCCTTCCCGCCATGTTCGCCGGACTCTATGAATTTCTTCGCGTTGTCCCAAGCCCCCCCCGCGTTCGCCATCATGATGGCCAGCAAGGCACCCGTCCCGATAGAGCCGATGAGCAGGCCGCCCAGCGCCCCTGGGCCCAGGGCCGCGCCCACCGCCACCGGCGCAACGATGGCGAGCGTCCCAGGCAGGACCATCTCGCGAAGCGCCCCGCGCGTGCTGATGTCCACACACCGCGCGTACTCCGGCCGCGCCGTGCCTTCCATCAGGCCCGGGATCTCCTTGAACTGCCGCCGCACCTCATTCACAATGCTGAAGGCCGCGCGCCCCACCGCTTGCATCGCCAGCGCGCAGAACAGGAACGGCAACAGCGCCCCAACCAGCAGGCCCAGGAGCGTCGGCACGTCGCGCAGATCGAAGCGAATGTCTCCGGTCGGGTCCACACTGTTCACGACCGCCACGTACGCAGCCATCAGGGCCAGGGCCGTGAGCACCGCGGAGCCGACGGCAAACCCCTTGCCCGTGGCCGCCGTGGTGTTCCCCAACGAGTCCAAAGCGTCGGTCCGCTGGCGGACTACTGGGGGCAAGTTGGCCTGCTGCGCAATGCCGCCGGCGTTATCCGCCACGGGGCCGTATGCGTCGGTCGCCAGCGTGATGCCGAGCGTTGAGAGCATCCCCACCGCGGCCAGAGCGATCCCGTACACCCCGCCCAGCCAGTGTGCAAACCAGATGGCGACCACCAGTGTGACGATGGGGACCAGGGTGCTCAACATGCCAAGCCCCATCCCGCCAATGATGGTCGTCGCGGGACCGGTCAGCGTTTGCCGCGCAAGCTGTTTCGTAGGCCTGTACTCGTAGGAGGTGTAGTACTCGGTCGCCGTGCCGATGATTTGCCCCGCAACGAGGCCTACCAGCACGACCCACCACAGGCGGAAGTCCAGACCCAAGATTGGTATTGCGATGCCCGCGCCCACCAGGATGAGCGCCCCCGACGCGAAGATGCCGGTCCTCAGCGCCCAGAGCAAGCGTCCCATCCCGGCGTCTTCCCCGGTCCGCACCAGGAAGGTGCCGATGAGCGAGGAGAAGATACCGATAGCCGCCACAAGGATGGGCAGCACCATGACCGGTGCGTTATAGGAGGTGTCCGCCGTCCCGCTCAGCACGTGCCCCCCGCTCGTGGTCATGGCGTCCATGCCGCTGGTCGCCGCCAGCGCGATGGCCGCGATGATGGAGCCCACGTAAGACTCGAACAGGTCCGCCCCCATTCCCGCCACGTCGCCCACGTTGTCGCCCACGTTATCCGCGATGACGGCCGGGTTCCGCGGGTCGTCCTCAGGTATCCCCTTCTCCACCTTCCCCACCAGGTCCGCGCCCACGTCCGCGGCCTTGGTGAAGATCCCCCCTCCCACCCGCGCAAAGAGCGCGATGGTGGACGCACCCATGCCAAACGCGGCGATGATGCTCGGGTCCTTCCACCCCCACCAGAACAAGCTGATCCCCAGGATGCCTATCCCCACCACGGTGATGCCCATGACGGCCCCGCTGGAAAACGCCACCCGCAGGGCGGCGTCGAGCCCGCGTTCCGCCGCCGCAGCCGTCCGTACGTTCGCTCGCACCGCCACGTTCATCCCGATGAGTCCGGTCAGCGCGGAGCAGAACGCCCCCGCGAGGTACGTCAGCGCCGTCGCCGGAATCCCCTCCGAGGTCACGCGGTCCGGCATCTTGTCCAGGACGTCCGCATCCACAAACACCCACAACACCACGACGATGACAGCGACAAACACCGCGATGTACAGGTATTCCCGGCGCAGGAATGCGGACGCCCCCTCCTGGATGGCGCGGGCGATTTCGCGCATCGCCGGCGACCCCTGGGGCTGGCGGAGCACGTTGGCCGTCATCGCCAACGCAAACAAAAGCCCCACGGTTCCCGCAACGACGCCGATGCTCAGCGAACCCATCACGCCCTCCTACAGCAAGTCACCATGCATAAAAGCAGCGAAGGCCGCCCCTGAAACAGAACGACGGCCTTCCCTGCTCCGGTTCCCGGTGGGGTTGAGCAGGCTCTTACGACCTTATGACCAGGACGGGCGCGCCGGCTCCTTGAACGACCCGGTCGGCCACGCTGCCCAGCACCCACCGGCCAACACCAGACCGGCCGTGCGTGGAAATCACCGCCATGCTCCCTGGCGTGGACCGCACCAGGTCCACAATCTGAACCGCCGCAGAGCCGCGCGACTGCACAGTGAACACGTCCTTCACGCTCTGCGCTTTCAGCTCCTGCGCCTTCTTCTTCAGGTACTCTTCCGCGTCTTTCTCAATCTCAGCCAGCATGCCTTCCGGGTACGTGTAGGTGTAAAACCACGACCCTCCGTAGTATGGCGGCAGGACCGACGAGATCCGCACCAACGTCACCTTGAGCCCCAGCGCACCTGCCAGCACCTTCACATGTGGCAAGACATCCTCCGCCAGCTCGGAACCGTCCACCGGGACGACCATTGATCTGATCTCTCCACCAGCTCGCGTTAGGGACTGGTCCTCGCGCGCCCGGTAAAGGAGCAAGGGCGCCTTCGTTGCATGTAAGACCTTGTCCGCAACGCTCCCCAACACCCAGCGTCCAACCCCAGACCGACCATGCGTGGAGAGCACGATCAAGGTGCCCGGCCCCTTCTCCGCCTCCCGCACAATCGCCTCAGGCACCATCGCAACCATGACCTTAGTCTTCACCTTGTCTTTCGGCAGCTTCAGCCGATCAGCCACCTTTGCCAGGTAGTCCTTGGCCACGGTTTGGGCGCTAGCCTCCACCTGGGCCGCGTAACGGCCTCCCATCGGGTTGGCAATGGCGGCCACAACGTCCTCTTCCACGATGCTCAGAAGGTCAAGGCGCGCCCCCAGGCCCTTTGCCATCTGCTCCGCCACCGGCAAAACGGCCTCTGCCAACTCGGAACCGTCCAGGGGTACGAGAATCCTTTCATACATGGCACGTCCCTTCTTTTTGCTGTTCTCGCGCGCTTGACCGCTTACGAAACGAGGGGGCGTCAGATCCCCGCAATCTCGCCCTCCGGCTTCAAGGGCAGGACAGGCACCGAGACCTTCTGCGACAGCTCCTGCGCCACGCTGCCGAGGTCCTCTTCCGTCTGCCCGCCCTTGCCATGCGTGCACATGGCCACCAGGTCAATGTCGCCCTCCGTGATGTAGCGGACCAGATCACCGATGGGGTCGCCACAGGTCACCCGCCACCCGATCTCCGCCTTCTCTGCTTTGCGAAGGCGCTCCGCCACCTTCTTCAAGTACGCGCCAATATCCTCCGTCGCCGCAGCTTGGGAAGGCGTTGGTGGGTGCGGCATCCGCCCGCTGGTCGGGACCACGTGCATCAACACCACCTCGGCCTTCACCATCTTGGCGAAGACGACCGCGTGCGACAGTACCTGCTCGGCCAGACGCGAGCCGTCCAGTGGCACCAGGACGTGCTGATAGCCTATCCGAGGCGAAGCTCCTCCCCTTCTCAGGCGACGTTCACGCTAGCCGGTGGCTCTCTTTCGGCTCAAGCCCTGCACTACAGTCCCCAAGCGCCCCATCGCAAACGGCTTCCACATCACCTGCTCCGCAGAGAAGCGCCTCACCAAGTTGCGAGGCCAGCTCTCGTCCACCAAGAGCAGCTTTGGTTGTGGCATTGCACTGCTGCGCAAATCGTTGGTACTGCTTCGCCCGCGCCGCGTCAAACCGACCCAAGTCTAGAAGCAGAATTGTAGAGGGGTCGAGGATGTTACGCAACTGCCGCTCCCACTCGCCATCCTGTCCAAGCACCTGCACCTCAACGGCGTGCACCCGGTGCTCCAGGTTCTGCGCTAAGAGCCGGACGTGGAGGACGTCTTCTCCGAGAAGAGCAATACGCATGCTTCCTGCTTTCTCGTAACCCCCCTCCACGATAGCCGCAGCCGCCTGCACAAACCCTGAACATGGCGCGTTCGCCCCTGAAGAATCCCTGAAAATCGCGGCGGCAGCAAACGCCGCCTCCGGCGACGCGCGGAACCTTGGGCTACACTCGCGAGGAGATACATGAGGGGCTGAGAGAGGGGACCCCGCTACGCTCCGGCGTCGTTGGCGCTCCGTGTGGGGTCGCGAAAGGAGTAGCCCACGCCGGCCCCGCTTACCCAAAGGGCATCCCCATTGAGCCGGAGGACCGCTTACCGGACGTGGTCCGCCGGCACAATGTTGACACCGTGTACTTCTCCTACAGCGACCTCTCCCACACCTTGACGTGATGCACAAGGCATCGCTGGCGCTGGGCGCGAGCTTTGCGCTCCTGGGCCCCCAGCAGACGATGCTCAAGGCGTCCCGCCCCGTTGTCAGCGTGTGCGCCGTCCGCACCGGCGCGGGCAAAAGCCCCGTCATCTGCCGGCTGCTGGCGTTCTTCCGCGAGCACGGATACCACGTCGTGGTGGTGCGGAACCCGATGCCCTACGGCGACCTCGCGCGCCAGCGCTGCCAGCGCTTCGCCTCCCTGGCGGACGTTGACGCCGCCGACTGCACGATTGAGGAGCGGGAGGAGTACGAGCCCCTGTTGCGCGCCGGGGCGGTTTGAGGCAAAACCGAAAGACAACCAAAAGTAAGGAGGGATGCGTGCGCCGCATCGTGGTCGTCCCCAAAGCTGTGAGCCAAGGCCACAATACCGAGAGGGGTTTGAGGCAACCGGCCCCACCGTTACAACGGCACTTGCACCGAGACCACCCTGGGAGAGCGTTGAGGCAACGCCCTACCCGGTCACCTCGGTCAGCGCCGACTCCAGCTCCTCAGGCGTGAGGAGTCCCTCAAACTTTGCGGCCAGGCGTCCCTGAGCATCCACCACAAACACCCACGGCTCGGAGCGCAAGCCCCACTCCCGCGACGCCGGCATCAGCACCAGCTTTCCATCGTTTCTGGCGGCGGCTATGCCATAGGGCTCTATCTGGATGAACGCGGCCTTCTCCCCCACGTTAAGCGCGACACTGCGGACGATCTCCAGCACCGACCCGCACAGCCGGCGCACGCAGAAGGCCGGCGTGGAAAACACGACGACGAACGGCCGATGGGCCTGCAGGGCCTCCGCAACGGACACCTGGTGAAAGAGCGGCTCCGGCGGCGTCCTTGTGGTCAGCTCCGCCAGGTCTTGGACGTCGCGAGCCGTGCGGTTGGCCGTTGCGGGCACCGCGCTCCCAAGGGCCGGAGTGCCTGCGTGCTCCACCACCAAGAACGCCATGCTCCCCTTGCGCGTCCTCCCGTCCACCGCAGGCAGCGTCACGTCCGCCCTCCAGAAACCGGGCGCGTCAAACGCTGCGTTAGGCACCCGATATAAGCCACGCACCTCCAGGTGCGGGTGCACTTCACCCGTCTCGTGAACGTGGGGAGTCTCCACCTCAAATCGGTAGAAGTTGGCCTGGTACTGGCCACGTGGGATATCACTCTCTCCTTCAAGGCGGTAGAGCTGTACCACCGCCCCCCGCTCCTCCAGCTGCGTCCCGTCCTTGTCCAGCAGTCCGAACGTGAGCCGCTGCGTTCCCACCACCACCTCGGTCATGGCGGGCAGAACCACAAGCTCCTCAGCGGCGGAAGTCCCCCCGCTGGCCACGGGTTCCAGTTCCATTGCAACCCCGCCTGCAGGCGGGGCCTCTTGCCCGGTTGTAGGGGCCGCCAGGGGCGCGACTGCAGGCGCAGATGAAGGCCCAGACGAGTAGTCCCCGTTGGATGAGCACGCGGCGGAAAGCCCAGCGACGACCAGAGCTATCGCCAGCGCCAGAAGACGTCGCATCCGGTCCCCTTTCTCACGTGGCTTGCTGCCTTTTGTGCTGCGCGCCGTGTCCATCGTACACCTGCTGCCCGCAGGCGCCACCCCTTACTACGACGAGTCCCCTTTCACGGTTCTCGCCGCAGGTGGTGCTCCGTGCCCTCCACGCGGTTGACATAGCGAGAAACGGAGAGTAAAATTCGTTTTCTAATAGGACACGGTGCAGCAGTTCTTCTGACTGCGTCGCAGATTGGCCGAGCCCTCGGCCCTCGATAGGCAGGTCACATGAAAGTTGACCCCGCCCGCCTCGTTGGCGTGTGCACCGTTGCCGGCGTCGCCGTCCTCATCATCCTCTTCATCATCTCCTGGCTTTCGGACGCTCCGGTCCACCTGCCCTCCGGCGACTCGTCCCGGGGACTGCTTGGAGGCCTTGCGCCGGACGACCGCCGTGCCTGGGCGCTCAACAACGCTCTCTACGGCATCTTCTTCCTGCTCCTGCTGCCAGGCCTGTGGGTCGCCTACCAGCGCCTGCGCGAGGACAGCCCCACCCTCGCCGCCGCCGGCGTAGCCCTTGGCATCGCCGCGGTGCTCATGGAGAGCGCGTCCCGCTGGTGGCACGTCATCGTGGACCTGCCGGTAGTCGACGCGTTCTATGCCACTCAAGACCCCGGAGGCCAAAGCGCCCTGCTCAGCCTGGCGGGAAGCTACGACAGCGTTCACCACGCCCTCCACTACAGCAGCTTCGTCGTCGCCGGGTGGGCCGTCCTATTCCTGCTCGTGTTGCTTCAACACAAGACCTTTCCACTCTGGTTCGGCTTTCTGGCCTTTGCGCTCGTCCTGGGCCTCGGCGATTACCCTCTGCTCACCCTGGCGTGGGCCGTCCCGGCCGCGTTGGTGCTCAGTGGCGGGGCTGCGAAAGGCCTCGCCTCGCCCGTCAGGGGCGCGCGACGGCAGTCCGCCAGGACCCCCGTGGCGGCGCGCGGACGCCGCTGATGTACGCCGGCCCGCAACACAAACCTTAGCGTGGGAGGTCGTCATGAAAGAGCTTGTGGACCGGTTCCTCCAAGTCCTCGCCGTCGAGAAAGGCTTCTCGCCCAACACGCAGTTCGCCTACCGGAACGACCTGCATCAGCTCGCCGATTTCCTGCAAAAGACCGGCGTGCGCTCCTGGGTGGACGTCACCCTGGACAACCTCTCCGCGTACGTCCTGGCGCAGAAGGGCAAGGCGTACTCCACCGCCACCATGGCGCGGAAAATCGCCTCCCTCAAGTCCTTTTTTAACTTCCTTGTTCAAGAAGAGGTGGTCAAGCAAGACCCCACGGAGGATATCTCCTCGCCCAAGCTGGGGAGACGGCTGCCCAAGCCGCTCACGGAAGCGGAAATCACCAGGCTGCTCGACGAGACCGCCCGGACGAACGGCCCGGATGGCCTGCGCGACCGCGCCCTTCTGGAGCTCTTGTACGCGACCGGCATGCGCGTGAGCGAGCTGGTCTCCCTCAACCTCCCTCAGCTCCACCTCACGCCGAGCGACGGCTTCGTCCGCTGCTTCGGCAAAGGCGGCAAAGAGCGCCTCATCCAGATCCACGATGAAGCGGTGAGTGTCCTGCAGGGATACATCACCAAGGGCAGGCCCCAGATGGTCACTGACGGACAGCACGCCGCGGTCTTTGTGAACCACCGAGGCGAGCGCCTGACGCGCCAGGGGTGCTGGCTCATCCTCAAGGAGTACGCGCAGCGCGCCCACATCGGCTCCACCGTGACGCCGCACGTGCTCCGCCACAGCTTCGCGACCCACATGCTGCGCGGCGGCGCAACCCTCCGGCAGGTCCAGGAGTGGCTTGGTCACGCCAGCATCACCACCACGCAGGTCTACACGCTCCTGACAGACCGGTACGTCCAAGAGCAGTACGAGAAGGCGCACCCCCGCGCAGGCTAGCAGGGCGCGGCCCTGTACCCTCCACATCGCTTCCGAGCTAGTGTCCTGAGTTGTAAATTCGCATCATGCTTAGGACAGCGTTCAGCACCGGAGGATTGCGCCTTGTGGTTCGACAAGCTCACCACGAACGAGGAATGGTCTGTTGTCCGTTCGGCCTGAGCCTGTCGAAGGCTAGTCGCCTTATGCAACGTTCTCACGACACAGGACACTGGAAGGCAGTACGCTAGCAGGTGAGGTGCGCGGTGGAGTGGCTGCGCATCGGAATGAGCGGCTTAGGCTGCTGGCGCCTGCCTGTAGGTAGGCGCCTGGCGAGTTCGACTCCCGTCGCAAGGGAGTAGCATATGCCCAATGCAGGGTACCTAAAACAGCTTCTTACTGAACAGGTCGCCGCGACGTCACAAAAGCCGCGCCCAGCACGCCATCCTTTTCTGCTGGACTGGGACGGACGTCAGCACCGCCGCCAACAAGGTGCCTGGAATCCGCGCCGCTCTTCATAAAGACGCCGTCCGCTGATCGGCATTCTGCGGCCCGGCTCGCTGGCCTGCTAGTTATAACAACCTACGCCTGAGACAAACGGGCAGAGGAAGTGGACATGCCGGTTATTACGGTGAACGGCGCCAGTGGCAGCGGCGCCCGCGAGATTGGCATGCTCGTCTCCCAGTATGCCGGGCTGGACTATATCGACCGCCAGGTGCTTGCCGAAGCAGGCCGGCGCCTCGGGGCAACCGAGGAGGCGCTCGCGGCGCAAGAGGAGACCACGCCATCCCTGAGCGAGCGCGTCACGCGCTTGCTGAGGCGCTCCTTGGAACACTCAGCCGCCACAGGTGTGGCCGGAATACCCTTCTACCAGCCCGCAATGGATGTCCTGGTCCTTTCTCCCTATCCGGAAACGAGCGGGGAAGGCGCCTCGCCGGCTCAGGAGCTGACCGACCGGCGGTTTATGGTAGTGGTGCGGAGGTTATGAGAAACCTCGGTGAGGAAAACCGTGCGGTCATTGTGGGCAGGGCTTCCAACCTGGTGCTCAAGGACCGGCCGGAGAGCCTGCACGTGGGAGTTGTGGCGCCCCTTGGGAGCACCGGCTTGCAACGCTCATGCGTCGGGAAAACATCACCAGAGAGCAGGCGGAAAAGGCGGCTCGCCAGCGAGACCGCGCACGGGAGAGTTACTTCCGCACGTTCTACAAGGTAGACCCGGACAACCCTTTGAGTTACCATCTGATTCTGAACGCGGCGACCATTGGCTTGGAAACCGCCGCGCACCTCGTCATTGAAGCGGCCAGGACAAGAACGAAGGGGTGACATGGCCCGACCAGGACGCAAGCCTCGTACTCGCCGCGAGCGCCGGCTAGCGAGGGAACAAGCCCACACAGAGTCGCCAGGCGGCGTTGCGCAGCCAGAAGCCCCCGCTGGGCCAACACCGGAAGCCACGCCGGTGCCATCCGCACCGGTACAACCCGGGCCGGTAGCTCGTCAACCGGCCTCGCCGCGGGCCGCGCCTCCGTCTGCCCAACCGTTCCAGCAGCGCCTCGCCCAGCAAGCATCGGCGCCACGCCCGACCTTCCGAGGCCTCCGGCAGGAGCAGACCGCCATGCCGGCTCTGGGCGCAGAGCTCCGCTCCATCGGCCTCGTCGTGTCCATCGTGGTCGCGCTGCTGCTCGTGTTCTACCTCCTGTTGCGCTGAGCCGAAGCGCAGCTCGTTAGCGGCTTCCGCCCACCCCTTCGTGCTACCATGAGGCCATGGACCCCTTCGACTCGGCCGTCTCCGAACGCCTGAAGGCTGTCCCCCACACCCCCGGCGTGTACCTCTTCAAGGACGCCAGGAGCAAGGTCCTCTACGTCGGCAAGGCCCAGGACCTCCCCGACCGCCTGCGCGCTTACTTCGGCAAACAGGAGAACCTGCCGGACAAAATCCAGCGCATGGTCAGCCGCGCCTCCGACTTTGAGTACCTCGTCACCCACTCGGTGAGCGAGGCGCTCATCCTGGAGAACACGCTCATCAAGCACCACAAGCCTCCGTATAACACCCGCCTCCGGGACGACAAGACCTACCCCTACATCAAAATTGACCTGAAAGAGGACTTCCCCCTCGTGTATTTCACGCGCCGGGTGCAGAACGACGGCGCCCGCTACTTCGGCCCCTTCGCCGGCGCCGGCTCCGTCCGCCAGACGCTCGACCTCCTCAAGCGGCTCTTCCCCTACCGCTCCTGCACCAAGCCGATTACCGGCAAGGACGAGCGCCCCTGCCTTGAGTACTACATCCACCGCTGCGTGGCCCCCTGCGTGGGGTACGCATCCAAGGAGGAGTACCGCCAGGTCATTGACCAGGTGCTGCTGTTCCTGGAAGGGAAGACCGAGACCGTCCTGGCGCAGCTCCAGGAAGAGATGCAAAAGGCCTCAACCGCGCTGCGCTTCGAGCGCGCCGCCGTACTGCGCGACGAGGTCCGCGCGGTCCAGCGCGTCAGCGAGGAACAGAAGGTCGTCTCCACCAAGCGCAAGGACATGGACATCGTCGCGCTTCTGCGCGCTCGTGACGAGGCGTGGGTGGAGGTGTTCTTCATCCGCAACGGCAAGCTCACCGGCCGCGACCACTTCACGATGGAGGGGGCCGAGGAGGAGCCCACCCCCCGCATCCTGGCGCAGTTCGTCCGCCAGTACTACGACCAGGCCTCGTTCATTCCGCCGGAGGTGCTGCTGCCGGAGCCGGTGGAGGACCAGGCCCTCGTCCAGGAGTGGCTTGCGGGCAAGCGCCAGGGGCGCGTCGTCCTCTCCACGCCCCGGCGCGGCGAGCGGCGCAAGCTGCTGGAGCTTGTCGCGGAGAACGCTGCCCAAGCCCAGCGCGCAGCCAAGGTCAAGCTCCAGGCTGGCGACGAGGCTCAAGAGCGCGCCGTCCGCGAGCTGCAGGAGGCCCTGAGCCTCCCGCGCCCGCCACGCCGGATAGAGTGCTACGACATCTCCAACATTTCGGGCTCGGATCCGGTGGGCAGCATGGTCGTCTGCCAGGACGCCAGGCCGCTCCGTTCCGCCTACCGCCGCTTCAAGATCAAAACGGTGGAGCAGGTGGACGACTACAGCATGATGCAGGAGATGCTCCGGCGGCGGTTCAGCAAGCTGCTCCCCGTCTTGCAGCCCGACGCCCCGAAGAGCACCACGGAGGACCCCAAGTGGACCGCCGTCCCGGACCTGGTGCTGATTGACGGAGGGCGCGGCCACCTGAGCGCCGCCCTCCAGGTGTTCCTGGAGCTGGGCATCGCCACCCAGCGCGTGCCTCTCGCCTCTCTCGCCAAGGAACGCGAGGAGTTGTTCCTCCCGAACGTGCCGGAGCCTATCCGCCTGCCGCGTCACTCGCCCGCGCTCTTTCTCGTCCAGCGCGCCCGCGACGAGGCGCACCGCTTCGCCATCACCTTCCACCGCCAGCGCCGCTCCAAACGCCAGGTGCGCTCCGTGCTTGACCAGGTGGCCGGCATCGGACCCAAGCGCCGGCGCCTCCTCCTCACCCGCTTCGGCACCGTCGGCGCCATCCGCGACGCCTCCCTGGAAGATCTGACTGCGGTCCCAGGCGTCACCCGTGACATCGCCCAGCGCCTCAAAGAGCAGCTCTAGGCCGGGGGCTACCGTACCATCATGCCAACCCTCGCCATCATCCCCCTCGCCTTCGCCCCTTCCCTGTTCCTCCTCTGGTACATCTACCGGAAGGACATCTACCGGCCGGAGCCACGCCGCCTGGTGGTGCGCGTCTTCATCCTCGGCATGGCCGCCACCGTCCCTGCGGGCCTCCTGGAGCTGCTGGCGCTCCTCCCCGCCGACCTTCATGAGATGGGCTCCCTCTCCACCCGCACTATGGCCAGCTTCCTTGTGGTAGGCCCGGTGGAGGAGGGGATCAAATTCCTCGTTGTGTGGCGCGGCGGCGTCCGCAAGCACATAGACGAGCCCATCGACGGCATCGTCTACGCCTCCGCGGCAGCGCTCGGCTTCGCCAGCGTCGAGAACCTGTTCTACATGGTGGAGTTCGGCTGGTGGATTATCCTGCTCCGCGGCCCCGTCTCCACGCTCGCCCACGTCACCTTCGCGAGCTTTTGGGGGTACCCTCTGGGAAAGCGCGCGGTAGGAAGGGCGGGACGCTGGGCGATCGCCGCGGGGCTCGGCGTGGCCATGGCGCTCCACGGCGCTTTTGACTTCCTGCTGTTCACCGAGTCGTGGCCCGCCCTCTTCGCGCTGCCCCTTCTCCTGCTCGGCGCGCTCTGGCTACGGCGCGCCATCCAAAAGGCGCAGGCGGCTTCGCCGTTCCGGGGGCCGGCAAGTGGGGGGTGAAAGGCCGGGTGAGGAAGCAGCCGCCTGGCTCAGCCTCTAGTCGGGCGGCCTTCCCACAATGTCCACGTCAAGGCCGAGCCGGTGCCGTACCTGCCACAGCAGCATGGCGGCGTCGCCGCGCTTGTGCGGACGGATACCGTGCTGGGCCACCAGCCCGCGCAGCTCCTCCAGCGAGCGGGGGATAAGGCGCTCCCCGCTCGGAAGGCTCACGCGCGGCCACCTCTCCCTGAACCACCGCCCCGGCTTGAGGGCGCCGTTCAGGCTCCCGCTGTCCTTGGGCTGCTCCGTGCCGGCTGATGCTGGTGACGCGTCCCGTTCACCAGAGACGTCACGAGCCACCGGGTCATCCCCATTGCTCGGCTGCGCCGTCCGCTCGCCTCGGCGTCTGCCGCCACTCGGAGGCGTCTCCAGCTCACGCAGCCGGTCCTCCAGCAGCATAAGCGCCCGCCGGATAGCCGCGGGGGATTCCGGCTTGCTGTAGACAACCCCAGGAAAAGAGATGTGAAGCACCTGGACTCCTTGCGGCAATTGTGACGATTGTCCAGGTGTGCGACGTCTCTGTCAACCGAATTGAGACGCCTTTTCGTCCAATTTCGGCGCCAATTTCAGCAAGAGTCCGGGGCTTTTACCCGCCAGCCTTCCGGCTCGGGGCAACGCGCTCCAGCGCCGCTTCAATGTCGTTCAGGTGCACCCCCTCGTTCCCCTGGAGGTTCATGATCAGCATCTCCGCTACGCTAATCTCCCCCTTTTCCCAGAACTTGGGCAGCGCGTGGGCAAGCTGGGCCTCGCTCATGGAGCCAATCGCCTTCACCGCCTGGGCGTGGCCCTGCTTCGTTTCCGCTATCAGCCCCTCCACGTTCTTGGCTTTGCGCTCCGCTACCTGCCCGCTGTTCACTTCGTCAATGTTGCCGAAACTCGGGCGCCCCCCCCGTTTCACCACCTCGGCCATTTGCATCATCGTCGGGATGATGGATGTAATCTCCGCGCGCGCCGCCACGTGGGACATACAGTCCCGCACCTTCCACGTCCCCTGCGGCAGCGGCGCGTCCGGGTGCGCCTTGATCCGCCCGCTCAGCCAGTCCAGCCTCCGGTCCGCCTCTTTAAGGGCCTCGAGAACCTCTTGCCGCGTGGTCATCGTTTACTCCTCCTCTTTCCCTTGTTCTTCGTTGCCTTTGGCGCACGCTGCTTGGCCTTAGCCCCCAGGTCGCGCCACAAATACAGTGACGCCAGCGTCCGGTACGGCCTCCACCGCTCGCCACGCTCCCCCACCTCCGCCGGCAGCGGCATCTGCTTCAACTTATACGCTTGCTGGACCGCCTTGCGCAACGCCAGGTCGTCCACCGGCAGCACGTCCAGCCGCTGGAGTGTGAACATGAGAAAGATGTCCGCCGTCCACCGGCCGACGCCCTTCACCGAGATGAGTGCCTTCTCCAGCTCAGCGTCCGGCGCAGTGAGCAGGAGCTGCTCGTTCAACGTCCCGTCCGAGAACTTGGCGGCCAGGTCCTTCAGGTACCCGGCCTTTTGCCGCGAGACTCCGGCCCCTCGCAACTCCTCCTCCGTCGTCTTCAGCACGTCCCGCGGCGCTGGAAACAAGCGGTCTGGATACAGGGCCAGAAACCGGCGCGCAATCGCTTCCGCGGCCGGCGCCGCGAGCTGCTGATTGAAAATCGCCTCCACCAGCGCGCGGAACGGCTCACGCGGCTCTGGGAACGTCACGCGCCCCTGCTGTGCGATGATCTCCGCCAAGACCGGGTCCGCCCCGGCAAGCACCTTCGCTCCAGCCGCTAGCGTCCGTGCAGATGGCACGTCAACCCCCCTCAACCCTGGCTATGGCGGGAGTGTACCACGCCTCGGTCCGGCAAACAGCCACCATTGTCCGGGGAGCCCGAGGGGACTCGTCCCCTCGGAAAAGAATACGAGGGCGGGTGGTGGCCCCACCCGCATGCCAGGCCGTGGCAAGAGTATGATGGCTCCGCCACCCAGTGCGTTAAAGGAGACACTGTGCCGCGCCGCTACTGGCTCTTCAAGTCGGAACCGAGCTCGTACTCGTTCGATGACCTGCTGCGCGACGGCATAGCCGAGTGGGACGGCGTGCGCAACTTCCAGGCGCGCAACTCTCTTCGCGACGATGTCAAGCCAGGCGATTGGGTCCTTTTCTACCACAGTGGCGAGCAGCCCGCAGTGGTGGGCACCGCCGGCGTGGTGCGCGGCGGCTATCCGGACCACACCGCCTGGGACCCCAAGTCGGACCACCCGGACCTTAAGAGCACGCCGGACAACCCCCTGTGGTACATGGTGGACATTAAGGCGGAAAAACGCTTTGCCCGGCCTGTGACCCTTGAGGAGATGCGACACGTCCCCGCCCTGGCAAGCATGATGCTGCTCACGCGGCCCCGCCTCTCCGTCCAGCCCGTGACGAAGGCGGAGTGGGACACCATTGTAAGGCTGGGGAAACCTGTCTAACTTGCCCGGGGAGCCCGAGGGGACTCGTCCCCTCGGAGGAGTATGCGAGAGCGGGTGGACTCGCCACACTCGCACGCCTGAAACTGGCCCACTACCCGCAGCAAGCATTATGGATATTGTTTCGCTGACGGGTTACACTGGCTCATCGTCGTCTATCCATCTACCTGGGCGCTCCGGTGCAAGGCCTCTCGTTTGGCTTCGTGGGCGGCGGAAGTTGAGCCCGGAAGGATGAGACCAGGTGCTTCAACGACTGGTGCGTTTCGGCAGGAACGACCACCAAAAGCCGGCTCCAACCGCAGGAGGCGGCGTGGCCACAAAGCCACCCGTCACCAACGGCGCCCCACCTGCGCCCGCCGAGCCTCCCCGCGAGCAGCGTTCACGGTCGTCGTTCACCCTCTTTAGCGCCCTCCAGTACCGGAACTTCCGTTATCTGTGGTTGAGCAGCTTCTTTAACAGCGGCGCAGGGACCGTCCAACAGCTTGCCCTGAGCTGGCTCGTCTACGACCTGACCGGCTCCACGGTCATCTTGGGCCTCCTGGCCAGCGTTTCCATCATCCCGTTCTCCATCACCGCCCCTCTGGCAGGCGCCCTAGCGGATCGGATGGACCGCAGGCTCCTCCTGCTCCTGGCGTTCGGCTCGCTGGTCGTCGTGGCGACGCTGTTCACGGTGGACGTTCTCCTGGACACGGTAAAGGTGTGGCACATCTTCGTTTTCAGCTTCCTCGTCGGTGTAGGAGGCGGAGTTGCCAACACGGTGCGTCTGGCTCTTGTGCCAAGCCTCGTGCCGCGCTCGGACCTCCTCAACGCTACGGCGCTCTCGTACGCCTCCTTGACCGCAACCCAATCGTTCAGCCCCAGCCTCGGCGGCCTGCTCATAGACGTGATCGGCATGGCCGGCAACTTCTTCGCCCAGATAGGCTGCTACGTTGCCTCCTGGTTCGCTGCCTTTCGCATCAAGCTGCCTCAAGCCGCGCCCGCCCAGGCCACCCGCGAGCCTTTCAGAAAATCCATGCTTGAGGGGTTCCGTTACCTGCTGGTCAACCGGCCCGTCCTTTCCCTTATCCTCCTTGCACTCGTTCCCATGCTGTTCGTTTTCCCCGCACAGACCCTGTTGCCCGTCTTTGCCAAAGACGTTTTTGACATGGGGGCGACGGGCTTCGGCACGCTGATGACCGCGGTGGGCGTTGGCTCCCTTATCGGCACCCTGTGGATTGGAAGCTTCAAGAGCACCCAGCGCAAGGCGCCTCTCCTGTACTCGGTCCTGACAATCGCAATCGCCATGTCCGTCATCTTCGCCTGGACGCGATGGTTGCCTGCGGTCTTCTTCGTCTTGTGCGTTCAAGGCGCCATGCAGATGGCCTACATCTCCCTGAACAACGCCACCATCCAGCTCATGGTCCCTGACAAAACGCGGGGGCGTGTGATGGCGGTCTACATGCTCGGCACGGCCGCGATGCCGTTGGGAAGCTTCGTGCTCGGTACGATCGCCTCCGCGGTGGGACCGTCGTGGGCTCTTACGATCTTCGGTTGCACCGGGATCGCCTTCGTCGGTACCGCCTATATCGCCCTGTCCGAGGTTCGCAAGCTGTAGCCCTTGCTGATGGATGCGCTTTTCTGCCAACCCACTGCGTTCGACGATACAGAAAGGAGTCGCCATACCAAGCCAAAAGGTCAAAGGCACCGGCGCCAAGGAGAACCCCTGGGTCTTGAAAACGCCTCCCGGTACTTCAGGGTTCACTGCCTACCGTGATGAGACGTCCAAGCCGCCGTCCATCGTGTGCACGGTGGGCACGACGGTGCTGAGCTACGACCCGCGCACGGTCAAGGACCTGCACGCCGTGCTCAAGGCGCACAAAGACTGGATGCTCTTGGGCAGCGCGGACGAGCAGAAGCCAGCGGCCGAGGGAACGGTGGAAGCGTGGGCACGCTCTCCCAAGAATCCGATGGGAGGCTAGTACGGACTGAAGAAGGGGCTCCGCGGCCGATTCGGCATGTACATGCCGCCGATCATGGAGGCACTTGGCCTTGCAGAGGTGGAGCACAACCCGCGCAACAACCGCATGCGGGCGGTGTAAGGGGTGACGGGATTCGCAAACTGTAGCCCTCAGTCCGCACCGTCCAGCCGCCGCCGCACCGTCCAGCCCGTCACCAAGACGGAATGGGACCCGATCCTGAAGTTGGGACGAAAGACCCAGAAGGCTTAGCCAGGCGACCGCTATGACCGAATACCCTCTCTACGTTGAGTCCGGCCCGCGCAGGCGCAAGACCATGGTCCACGTGCTGGACCTGCTGGGGTGCATGGTACAGGAGCCGACCACGGAAGAGGCGCTGGAGGCCGCTCCGGATGCCGTCAGGTTCACCCGTCGGAAGTGCTCGGAGCGAGTACCGACAAGCCCAAGAGTCCAGGCGCCAGCGCCGGCCGGGCCGACGGTCTCAACCCGCATGGGTTCATCAAAGATGGGGCCGGTTACGATCTGGCCGTTGCTCAGCAATGCATCCCCCCCCCCCGCGCCCGTGGATGGCCTTGTCGGAGACTAGCAGGCTATCGCCTTCGACCACACCAAGCCGATTGTCGACTGCAGTGGAAGTTGGATCAGGTTGGGAGAGTCACCGTGACACAGAACGGGATCCCAGCTTTACTCACCACTGGACGAACATCGGCATGACCACGTGCGTGTACGTGTCGCCGGCGCCGTCCTTGGGCGGCGAGGCCGGGCGGAACACACCCGGGCTGGACGGGTTCGTCACGTCCAGGTACACCTCGTCCCCCCCCAGCACCTGCAGCACTTCGGCCAGATAGCGGCTGCTGAAGGCGATCTTTGCCTCCGGCCCCTCAATGCGAGCGTCCAGCTCGCTCGTCGTCTCGCCCAACTCCTCGGCGCGCGCCACCGTCCGCACCACGCCCGGCGAGCCAGGAATCAGGTGCACCCGCACCAGCCCGCCGCCGTCCCGTGCGAAAATGGAGGCCGTCCGCACGTTCCGCAGAAACCCCGCCACGTTCACCGTCGCCCGCGTCTGCTTCGCCTCCGGGATGAGCTGCTTGTAGTTAGGGAACGTCCCTTGGATGAGCTGCGAGACCAGCTCCACCTGGCCCGCCGCGCCCGCGGGCCCCAGGCGGAACAACACCTGGTTTTTATTGGGCGCAACCACCATCTCCACAACGTCCCCGCCCTTGCCCGCCTCCGGCAGCAGGCGGCTCACCTCAGCAAGCGTCTTGGCGGGCAGGATGAACTCCACCTTGCCCGCGCCGGACGAAGCGACCGGCTCCTTCAAGCGGCCCGAGCGCACCGCGAGGCGGAACCCGTCCGCCGCCGCGAGGGTAAACTGCTCCCCCTCCAGCTCCACCTTCACGCCCGTCAGCACCGGCCTGGAGTCCTCCGTTGCCGCCGCCATCGCCACCTGCGCGATGCTGGAGCGCAGCACCTGCGGGTCAAACTTCACCACTGTCGCGCCTTCCGCCGCCACCAGCGGGATGGGCGGGAATTCCTCCGCATCCGTCCCGTTGATGCGCGTCTGCACCCGCGCGCACTGCACCTGGAGCACGCGGGAGCGGCCGCCTTCCGGCACCTCCACATCCACCCGCTCCGCGGGCAGCGAGCCGACAAAGTCGGTCAGCAGCCGCGCCGGCACCGTCAACGCGCCCGCTTCCTCCACCTGCGCGCCGATCCACACGCTGATCGCGATCTCCAAGTTGGTGGCGGAGAGCCGCACCCCACCCTGGTCCGTCTTCAGCAGCACATTCTGCGTGATGGGCAGCGTGCTCCGCACCGCGACGGCCCGCCCAACGATGCCAAGTCCACGGTTCAGGTTCTCTTGCAGACACGAAAGCTTCATAACACTCGCTCCTTGTGGCCCGCCTGGTCCCGGCGTGTCGGGTGATGGGGCCGCACCAGTATAGAAAGGCCCCCTTGGGCCGTCAACGGCAATCCGTACGCCCCCACGGTCTTTCAGTTGTCATTCTGAACCCGTTCACTGCGTTCAGGGTAAACTCCGCGAGGAATCTCCTTGCGCGTCTCTCGGCTATGGACATGCCCGCTTCAGCTAGCGGACTATGCCCTTGGACAGCCACCCGCGAAAGCGCCACGTGCGCCCGCCGCCACACGACTATAATAAGCCCATCTCATCACCCAGGTGGTAAGCCGCGAGGAAGGCAGCGATGGACAGAGACCGGCTCCGCGCACTCCTCCAGCGCGTCCAGCACGGGGCGACTTCACCCGACGACGCGCTCCGCGAGCTGGCGCGCCTGCCGTTTGAAGACCTGGGCTTCGCCCGCGTAGACCATCACCGCGCGCTCCGCAAGGGCTTCCCGGAGGTGGTGTTCGGCCTGGGCAAGACGCCCCAGCAGACCGCAGCCATCACCCAGCGGCTCGCCGAGCAACACGACCGGGTGCTGGTCACCCGCGCGAGCCCGGAGGCGTTCGCCGCAGTCAAGCAATTGGTGCCCGATGCAACCTACCGCGCCGATGCGAAGGCGATTGTGGTGGACCGCCGCACCGCCGATCCGCCCGCAGGTCAGGTGGCGGTGCTCTGCGCCGGCACCGCGGACCTCCCGGTAGCCGAAGAGGCGGCGCTCACCGCCCAGCTCATGGACTGCCAGGTCCAGCGCCTGTATGACGTCGGCGTCGCCGGCCTCCACCGGCTCCTCGGCCACATCCCCGCGCTTCAGCAAGCGCGCGCCATCGTGGTAGTGGCCGGGATGGAGGGCGCCCTGCCCAGCGTGGTCGCGGGCCTCGTCGCCGCGCCCGTCATCGCCGTCCCCACCAGCGTTGGCTACGGCGCCAGCTTTCAGGGGCTCGCCGCCCTTCTGGCGATGCTCACCAGCTGCTCGCCGGGCGTCGCCGTCGTGAACATTGACAACGGTTTCGGCGCTGGCTACCTGGCGGGCGTCATCGCTCAAGGCGCCGGGCAGGAGGGCTCCGCCCGGCCTTAGCCCGTACAAAGGTCATTCGCGGGGTATGGGCGCGCCCCTTTCGCCCAAGAGAGGCGTGCCGGCGGCAGTCCGGAGCTTAGGGTAGCCTGTGGCAGGTCTCTCCCGCCCGCAACCAAAAAGAAAGGGCCGCTCAAGCGGCCCTTTCTTTACCCTGTGACAGGTCTGCTTACTTGACGACGATCTGGGCCACCATGCCCAGCGACTGGTGCGGCAGGCACACCAACTGGAACGTTCCTGCCTTGGTCGGGGTCACCGCTACGGTGGCGTCAACCCCGCCGGGCATGATCTGGTCAATGCCCAGGTCCTTGGCTGTGAACGTGTGGAACTCCTTACCCGCCTTGAGCTTGAGCGTGTAGGTGGTCCCCACAGTCAGCTCAATCGTCTTGGGGTCAAACGCGTAGTTGGGGCCGTCCACCATCTTCACCGTGATGTCGGTCATCATGGCGGCATGAGCTGGAGCAGGAGCAGGAGCTGGCACCGGTGCCGGAGCTGGCGCAGGGGCCAGGGCGGGAGCCGGCGCTGGGGCTGCGGCTGGTCGTGGCGCGGGAGGCGGAACCGCCCCCTCCTCCTCGTCATCGCCGCACGCAACGGCAACAAGGGCCAGGGCTGACGCAAGAGCACCCACAAGGACAAACTTGAGCTTCATGCACGCCTCCTCTCAGGCAGTAATGAGGGCTCCGGGCGGGGCCCTCGTTCCAATTGTAACGGCGTTGTAACCGTCCGTGCGAAGTATATCGCAAGCGCGCGACGATTTCCATAGGTGCCTGGGCATTTACACCGGCGTGACCTCAACCCATCCCCCCTCCATGTAATGGAGAGGGGATAAGACAAGCCTGGTCACCACAGCGCATAGGCTCTTAACAACAAGCTGGCACCGGGCGCTACAAAAAGAAGAAGTCCTTCCTGCGGCTCCCCTCTCCGCAGGAAGGACCTCTCGATCCCTAGGCCAGATGCTTAGCGGCTGACCCGCTTCACCTCAAGTGTTTCGCCCGGAGCCAGGGCGACGCGCCGAACATTGATCCCGAGCTTCAGGAGCCAGTACCCAAGCGTCGCCTTGCTGACGCCCAGGCGCGTCGCCGTATCCGACAGTCCGTACTCGTTCACCATCTCCGGGAGCAACCGCTCCAGCGTCCGGCCGTGCTTCTCCTCGACCTCGTGCATCAACCGTGTCTTGCGCGCCATCGTCTACCTCCGTTACGCTACCCCGATTGGTATTCGCTCTACCACCCCCAGGGGGGTCAACCGACCCCTCCCCCATGGGTCTTAAGGAAGAGGCTAGCATGATGTTGAGAACTTGTCAAGAGATAATCTTAGCATTTGCTTGAGAAAGTGTTATGTTTGGACAGTGTGACGTCTCCGTGTCGCCCACGCACCAGCGCCTGCCGCGACCAGTCCTCGTTCGTTGGTGAACTTGACTCCCGGGCTGCTGGCACGCACGCTTTCCCCATTCCGCTTGTCCCGGAGAGAAGATGATGGCGCTAGCAGCCACCCGCCGCGATAGACTGTGCCGACCGGATTAGAGCACCATCTCCTGGACTGGATCCGGCAGGTGTACGACGCGCTCGGCTGGGGCGGCGTGGTGCTCCTGATGGCGATTGAGAGCGCCCTCGTCCCACTCCCCAGCGAGCTGGTCATGCCCCTCAGCGGCTGGCTGCTCGTCCAGGCGGAAGGGCACGGCGCCGGCTACGTGTTCCTGGCCGCCCTGTACGGCGCGCTTGGCAACTTGCTAGGCTCCCTGGTGGCCTACGCGGTTGGAGCGTTGGGAGGCCGGCCGCTGCTGGAACGGTACGGCCGCTACGTGCTCCTCTCCCATCACGACCTGGAGCGCGCGGACCGCTGGTTCGCCCAGCGCGGCGAGCTCATCGTCTTCGCCTCGCGCCTGCTGCCGATAGCCCGCACCTTCATCAGCCTGCCCGCGGGCGTCGCGCGGATGAACCTGCTCCGCTTCTCGGTTTACACGTTCGCGGGCGCCTATGTCTGGAGCCTCGGCCTGGCCTACGGCGGCTACGAGCTCGGCGAAAACTGGGAGTCCCTGCGCAGCGCCATGCGCCCCTTTGACATCCCCATCGCGGTAGTGCTGGTCGCGCTGGTCGCCTATTTTATCTGGCGACGCCTGCGCCGCTTCCGGAGAGACCAGGGCGTCACGCCCAAGCCCTAAGCGCCACCCCCGCGGGCCTGCCCGCTCTGCGCTGGATTGGACACCACGTGCAGCCTTGCCTATAATGCCCGTGACTCTGGAGGGAACGCACACGTGAGCCAGCTCGCCGAGCGCCTGAAGGGCAGTCAGCCCGTGGTCACCGCGGAGTTGAACCCGCCCAAGGGGGTTGACCTCTCCGGCGTGCTCGCCAGCGCGGAGCGCCTGCGCTCTTTCGTATCGGCCTTCAACGTCACCGATTCGCCCAGCTCCGTCATGTCCCAGGGCAGCCTCGCCCTCGCCAGGATGCTGGTGGAACGCGGCCTGGAGCCGGTCCTCCAGGTCACATGCCGCGACCGCAACCGGATCGCCCTCCAGAGCGACATCCTTGCCGCCGCCGCGCTCGGTGTCCGCAACCTCCTCTGCCTAACCGGCGACGACCCGCGCACCGGAGACCACCCCGAAGCAAAGCCGGTCTTTGACCTGGACGTGGTCACGCTCACCAAGGCTGCGGACAGCCTGCGGCGCGGCGCCGACTTGGCGGGCAACCGGCTGAAAGACGCGCCTGACCTCTTCATCGGCGCCGTGGTCAACCCGGGCGCCCCGGACCTGGACAAGGAGCTCGCGCGAATGCACCAGAAGATCGAGGCCGGATGCGCCTTCTTCCAGGCCCAGGCCGTCTTTGACCTCACCGTCCTGGACCGGTTCGCCCCGCACGTGCAGGGCCTTGGCGTCCCCATCCTCATCGGCATCATCATCCTGAAATCAGCCCGCATGGCCCAAAGGATGAACCAGAGCCTCCCCGGCATCAACATCCCGGAGGTGTTGGTCCGTGAGCTGGAGAGCGCCGTAGACCCTGGGGCCAAGGGCGTGGAGATTGCCGGTCGCCTCGCCAAAGGGGCCGTCGCCCGCTTCCGAGGCCTTCACGTGATGGCCCTCGGTTGGGAGCACCGCATTCCCGAGGTGCTGGAGCGGGCTGGCGTGGTAAACCCGGCAAGAGACGTCTCGTAGGAGACGTCATGAACGTGATGGCAACAGGAGTGGACATCATTGAGATACCCCGTATCGCCAAAGCGCAGGCACGATGGGGGGACCGGTTCCTTACCCGCATCTTCACCTCAGGAGAGCTGACCTACTCCCGTGGCCGCGCGCCCCAGCTCGCCGCGCGTTTCGCCGCCAAGGAGGCGGTCATGAAGGCCTTGGGCACTGGCGTTCGCGGCGTGGGATGGAAGGAGATTGAGGTGATCCGAGAGCCGGGGGGGCCGCCGGCGGTGCGCCTCCACGGCCACGCCGCCGCGCGCGCCTCGGCGCTCGGGCTCCGGCGCTTCGCCCTTTCCATCTCCCACTCCCGTGAGTATGCCGTTGCCTTCGTCATCGCCGACGGAGAGGCCGCCCAAACATGAAGGTGCTCACCGCGCAGCAAATGCACGCGGCGGAGCAGACTGCGACGCACCTGGGCGCCTCGCTTGACCAGCTCATGGAAAACGCCGGGCTTGCCGTGGCCCGCGTCGCGTGGGACAGCCTAAGGGGCCGCTGGCACCCCCTCGTCCTGGTCCTGGTCGGACCAGGCAACAACGGTGCGGACGGCCTGGTGGCGGCCAGACACCTCCAGGCGTGGGGCGCCACCGTCGCCGCCTACCTGTGCACCCCGCGTCTCTCGGAAGACCCCAGGCTCCTTGCCGCCCAAAAGCAGGGCGTGCAGGCGGTTGACGCGCGGAGCGACGAAAGCGGCGAGCAGCTTAGCGAGCACCTCAGCACGTCCGCCATGGTGATTGACGCGATCCTCGGCATTGGGCGGTCGCGTCCCATGACGGGCCCCTTGAACGAGATCCTTCAGCGCACAGCGGCCGCCCGGAAGGCCCGAGGCGACCTCCACGTCCTCGCCCTGGACGTGCCGAGCGGCCTCAGAGCGGACACCGGCGAGGTGGACCCGGCCACCATCTACGCAGACACCACCGTCACACTCGGCGCTCCCAAACGCGGGCTGTTCCTCTTCCCAGGCGCAGGTTATGTCGGGCGTCTTCGCGTGGTGGACATTGGCATCCCAAGCCAAGCACTTGCGGATACTGTCGCCCCGGAGCTTATGGCCGCGGGATGGGTGCGCAGCGTGCTCCCCGAGCGCCCGCAGGGGGCGCATAAGGGGACGTTCGGCAAACTACTCGTCCTCGCCGGCTCCCAGAGCTACCTGGGGGCGGCTTACCTCGCGTGCATGGGCGCCGCCCGCGTGGGAGCCGGCTACGTGACCCTCGCCATCCCGTTTCGACTCCAGGCCATCCTGGCCGCCAAGCTCACCGAGGTCACCTACCTCACGCTGCCAGAGACCACCCCTGGCGCGGTCTCGCCGGACACCACGCGCGTCATCCGCCAGGCGCTGTCGGACTACAACGCCCTTCTCATCGGACCCGGCTTGGGCCAAGCCCCTTCCACCGTCGCCCTGGTCCGCAGCATCCTGCTCGGCGGAACGGCGCTCGGCATGCCCGTCGTCGCGGACGCCGACGCACTGAACACCCTCGCACAGACCCCCGAGTGGTGGGAGCGGTTCAAGGCGCCCGCCATTCTCACCCCTCATCCCGGGGAGATGGCGCGCCTGCTGGACCAGTCTATTGCAGAGGTGGAAGAATCACGCTGGCAGAAAGCCACGGACGGCGCCCAGAGGTGGGAGACCTCCCTTGTCCTCAAAGGCGCATACACCGTAGTCGCCTCACCGCAGGGCCGGCTCCGTGTCTCTCCCTTCGCCAACCCCGCCCTCGCCACGGCAGG
The DNA here is from genome assembly GCA_009693055.1 of Dehalococcoidia bacterium. Classification (GTDB taxonomy): domain Bacteria; phylum Chloroflexota; class Dehalococcoidia; order Lucifugimonadales; family SHYT01; genus SHYA01. Next base: position 189,882 of record SHYA01000003.1, read on the forward strand.
CACGGGCGACGTGCTCTCCGGCGTCATCGCGGGACTCCTCGTCCAGGGCGTTTCGCCAGCCGATGCCGCCTCGGCAGGGGTGTACCTCCACGCCTTGGCTGGAGAGCTCCTCCGCGACCAGGTGGGCGAAGCAGGCGCCGTCGCCAGCGACCTGCTGCCCCTCCTTCCCAAAGCGCTCCGGCTGCTCAAAGAGAACCAGTGGCGAGATGCCTGGTAGGAATGTGCGCAAGAAATCGCTCCCGTGATCGTCTCTTGATGTGACCTGGTAAACACCCACGAGCCTTGCCCTAAAAAGCCTGCCCCGAGCCCGGCGAGGGGTCCGCATCCGGTGGTGCTTCAGCTGAAGGACGCTCTCCCACGCAGAGCTTGCCCCGAGTCCGCCTAAGATGGGCGAGGGGGTGGTCACTGCCTGCCCTGAGCCGAAGCCGAAGGGTGGTAGAGAGAAGGACTGCTGCCCCCTCTCCATGCGATGGGGTTTTAGCCGCAGAGGGGTTAGGGGTGAGGTATTCCACAGAACCGCCTTCAGCCAGGATAGCGCAAGCCTGTCCCGAGCCAGGACGAGGGAAATGTGGTGGATTCATTGCAAACGACTTTCTGGGCAAAGCCCTCCCACGAGATAGTCACCGCAGGCGTTCCTAGCCCTTCTTTACAATCCTCCAAGATTTCCGTAGACTGCATCGTGTTCGTCAAGTAGGAGGCCCGCAATGTGCCCCATCCGCGCCCTCTCAGCCGAACCAAGGCTCACCGGCGAGAACCCCTTTATCGTGCTGAAGACCTCAGAGAGCGGGCCCGAACTCACCAACGTGAGCTTCTGGCGCATTCTCTACTCTCCGCACGGCGCCGGACACGCCGCCTTCATCAAGTGCGACCTGTCAGGGAAGGACAACCCGAAAGACAAGACCCTGGCCATCTACTCTGATAACGAGGCGCTGGTCCGCTGGCTGCAAAAGGAGATCCAGACCATGGTCCCTGAGCTGAGAGATCCCAAATTCCCGGTGCGCAAGTCCACGTTTTCCCGGTCGGGCGACACCAAAGCCGCCTGGACTGAGCAGATCAGGTCGGGAAAGACCACGGTCTCCCTCACCTGGGGCAAGCTGGACAAGCCCTTTTTCCTGGAGGTTGAGGGGGAGCCTGGCATACGCCACATTGTTCGCTCATTCTTCATCCCCTCCATGGACGCGAGCCTGGCCATGAACGGCGTCAGAGCCGTGGGCCGGGCCTTCAGAAGTGAACTGGCGGGTCGCAAGGCCAGCACCTGCTGCCTCGCCTTTTCGGAGAGCTGGCTCCTGCCCAAAGAGGCCTAATTTTACCACCAGCCAGCGAGCGGCTTCCCGGGCGCAGCTTCCGTTATATTTGTCCGCGCTCGCCTGAGCAGCGTCGTGAAGAAGCCACGCACCGGCCTTCGCTATATAATGGTGCATTATGCTACTTGCCGTGGACATCGGGAACACCAACATCACCCTGGGCGTATTTGACGGCCAGGCTCTCAAGTCCACGTGGCGGATCGCCACCGATGCCCGCCGTATGCCCGACGAGTACGCCGCGCTCCTCCACAACCTCCTCACGCTCAAGGGCGTCGCGCCTGACCGGATTCACGCGGTGGCCCTGTGCAGCGTTGTCCCCCCGCTGACGGGGGTGTTTGAGAGCGTGAGCCGGAACGCCTTCGGCTGCGAGCCGATGACGGTGACCGCAGGCGTCAAGACCGGCGTTCGCGTCCTGTACGAAAACCCCCGAGACGTCGGGGCCGACCGGGTGGTAGACGCCGCCGCCGCCGTCCACCTGTACGGGTGTCCCGTCATCGTGGTGGACTTCGGCACCGCCCTCGTCTTCGACGCGGTCACCCGCGACGGCGACTACCTTGGCGGCGCAATCGTCCCAGGCGTCGGCGTGGCCGCGGAGTCCCTCTTCACCAACACCTCGCAGCTCCGCAGAGTGGAGCTGGTCAAACCCAAGAGCGTCGTAGGCCGCAACACCATCGCCTCCATCCAGTCCGGCCTCGTGTACGGCTACGTCTCCATGGTGGAGGGAATGGTGAAGCGCTTCCGCGAGGAGATCGGCGAGGAGGCGCGCGCCATCGCCACCGGAGGCCAGGCCCCCATCATCGCCAAGGAGACCGCCGTATTCCACGAGGTCAATGTGGACCTGACCCTCATCGGCCTGCGGCTCATCTACGAGATGAACCGGTGATGGCTCCTCCCCAAATATGCGAAACTGACGACAAAGGGCGTTGCACGGGAGGTGAGCGTCTTGAATCCCCTCAAAGATAAACACGTCGTCCTGGGCGTCACCGGCAGCATCGCCGCCTACAAGGCCGCAGACCTGGCCAGCAAGCTGGTCCAGGCCGGCGCGAAGGTGGACGTCGTGCTCAGCGAAAACGCCTCCAGGTTCGTGGCCCCCATCACCTTCCAGGGGCTCACCCATCGGCCCGTCGTCACTGACCTGTTCGACCCCCAGTCGGAGCTTTACATAGACCACGTGGCCCTGGCGCTGCGGGCGGACGTCATCATCGTTGCCCCCGCGACCGCCAACGTCCTCGCCAAGCTCGCCGCCGGCATGGCGGACGACCCTCTCACCGCCACCGTGCTCGGCTCAACCGCGCCCCTGGTCGTCGCACCCGCGATGGACGTCCACATGTTCGACCACCCCGCCGTGCAGGAGAACCTCGCGCGCCTGCGCGCGCGGAACGTAACCATAATCGGCCCGGAGCTTGGCCGCCTCGCCTCCGGCCTCATGGGCACCGGACGCCTCGTGGAGCCCGAGGTGCTGGTTGAGCACCTACGGATGCTGCTCGGCAAGAACGGCGACCTGAAGGGCAAGAAAGTCGTCGTCAGCGCAGGCGGCACCCAGGAGCCCCTGGACCCCGTCCGCATGCTCACCAACCGCTCGTCCGGCAAGCAAGGCTACGCCGTCGCCCAGGCCGCCCGCGACCGCGGCGCAGCCGTCACCCTCGTCACCGCACCCACCTCCCTCCGCGACCCCGTGGGCGTCCGCGTGGTGCGCGTCACCACCGCCCTGGAGATGCGCGACGCCATGCTCGCGGCCTCGGAGCACGCCCACATCGTCATCATGGCCGCCGCCGTCGCCGACTACCGCCCCACCAACGCCGCCCAGCACAAGCTCAAGAAAACGCCCGACCAGACCAGCAGCCTGGAGCTCGTCAAGAACCCAGACATCATCGCCGAGGTGCAAGGCCCGTTCATCAAGGTGGGCTTCGCCGCCGAGACCCAGGACCTCATCCCCAACGCCAGCGCCAAGCTCCGCGCCAAGGGCCTCCACCTCATCGCGGCCAACGACGTCACCGCCACCGACGCCGGCTTCGGCACCGACACCAACCGCGTCGTCCTCATTGACCGCAACGGAACCGTTGACCAGCTCCCCTCCCTCTCCAAGTACGAGGTCGGCCACCGCATCCTGGACCGCGTCCTCGCCATCGCCGCTATGGAGCGCCACGCAGGCTAGTTTCGCCTGAGCCTAACTGTTATCGCGGCCATTCTCGGTATAATCGTGCATATCATCACGAAGCATCCCACGTCCCCCCTCTCCATTACATGGAGAGGGGTTGGGGGTGAGGCCAGGTGAGGCCAGGTGAGGTCAGGAGTCTCTTGTGACCCAGCCCAGCGCGTCCTCAGAGCTCCCCAAGGCCTACGACCCATCCACCGTGGAGCAGCGCCTCTACACGTGGTGGATGGAGCGCGGCCTCTTTCAGCCCACGGGTGACCCGGCCCGCAAGCCGTTCGTCATCATCCAACCACCGCCCAACGTCACGGGCGACCTCCACGTGGGCCACGCCCTCACCGCCACCGTGGAGGACATCATGGCCCGCTGGCGCCGGATGCACGGCGACCCAACCCTCTGGCTCCCCGGCCTGGACCACGCGGGCATCGCGACCCAGGTCGTCGTTGAGCGCGAGCTCGCCAGAGAGGGCCTGACCCGCCGGCAGCTTGGCCGCGAGCAGTTCCTCAAGCGCGTATGGGACTGGGTGGACCGCTCCCGCAGCCGCATCGGCGAGCAGCACGAGCGCCTCGGCGCCTCCCTGGACTGGAGCAGGCAGCGCTTCACCCTGGACCCGGGCCCCAGCCTCGCCGTGCGCACCACGTTCCTCAACCTGTGGCGAGACAAGCTCGTCTATCGGGGTGAGCGGATGATCAACTGGTGCCCCCGCTGCTCCACCGCCCTCTCCGACCTTGAGGTGGAGCACCGGGAACAGCAGGGCCACCTGTGGCACCTGAGCTACCCCCTCGCGGACGGCTCCGGCGCTATCGTGGTCGCCACCACCCGGCCCGAGACGATGCTGGGCGACACCGCCGTCGCGGTCAACCCTGCTGACGGCCGATATGCCCACCTCGTCGGGAAGCAGGTGCGCCTCCCGCTCGTGGGCCGCCTCATCCCCGTCATCGCGGACGAAGCGGTCGCCGTCGGCTTCGGCACCGGCGCGCTCAAGATCACGCCCGCGCACGACCCCACCGACTTTGAGATCGGCGCGCGCCACGGCCTCCCGATGATCAACGTCATGGACCTGGACGCAACAATGAACGACCAGACGGGCGAGTACCGTGGCCTTGACCGGTACGAGGCGCGCAAGCGCGTCGTCGCAGACCTGGAGCGCCAGGGCCTCCTGGTCAAGATTGAGCCGTACTCCCACGCGGTCGGCCACTGCCAGCGCTGCCACCAGACGGTTGAACCGCTGCTCAGCAAGCAGTGGTTTGTCCGGACCACCCCGCTCGCCCAGCCGGCCATTGAGGCGGTGCGCTCCGGCGCCATCCGCATCATCCCCGACCACTTCGCCAAGGTGTACCAGAACTGGATGGGGAACATCCGCGACTGGTGCATCAGCCGCCAGCTCTGGTGGGGCCACCGCATCCCCGTCTGGTACTGCGCCCGCTGCGACGGCGACAAGGTCCGACTCGTCCTCAGTCCACGGCCCTCAGGGCAAGAGGGTTCGCCCTCTTCCCGACTCGGGAAGGGGGCCGGGGGGAGTACTTCCGCTCACCCTGAGCCTGTCGAAGGGCGAGCGCCCCTCGCAACTCGTGGTTCGACACGCTCACCACGAGCGGACGCTGAGGCCTTAGAGACTGACACCCTCGCGGGCTTCTTCCGACGCGGCCTCTCACTGCCCGAAATAGACAGCCACATCCACACCTCAGACATCAGCCTGAACGTGACCCCGCTCGTCGGCGTGGAGCCTCCCGCGTCCTGCCCAGCCTGCGGCTCCACCGGCCTGTTCCAGGACCCGGACGTGCTGGACACCTGGTTCTCCTCCGCCCTCTGGCCGCACTCCACCCTCGGCTGGCCCGACGACACCGCCGACCTCCGCACTTTCTATCCCACCTCCGTCATGGAGACCAGCTACGACATCCTCTTCTTCTGGGTCGCCCGGATGATCATGATGGGCATCCACAACACGGGCCAGGCGCCCTTCCGAACCGTATACCTCCACGGCCTGGTGCGCGACGTGGAGGGCGCCAAGATGAGCAAAACGCGCGGCAACGTCCTAGACCCCACCGTCGCCATTGAGCAGTACGGCGCGGACGCCCTCCGCTTCGCCCTCACGGTCGGCACCACCGCCGGCACCGACATGCGCCTGGCCCAGGCCAAGCTGGAGGCTGGCCGCAACTTCGCCAACAAGCTCTGGAACGCCTCCCGCTTCGTCCTCCGCAGCCTGGACGCACAGGATCCGCCCCCTTCGACGAAGGAAGGTCAGAGCCTGCCCTCGAGCGAAGCGAAGGGTGGAGGCATTCCCGCTCATCCTGAGCCTGTCGAAGGACGAGCGGCTGCCCAGGTCACCGGCTGGCAGTCCCCCACGGCGCACACGTTGGAAGACCGATGGGTCCTCAGCCGTCTCAACCGCGTCACCGCCCAGGTGACACGGCTTATGGACGAGTTCCAGTTCGGCGAGGCCGAGCAGACCCTCTACGACTTCATCTGGGACGACTTCTGCGACTGGTACCTGGAAGCCGTCAAGGTCCGTCTGCGGCAGGGCGCAGCCCTGCACCCTTCACCGCGAAACAACGCTGACACCGAAGGCGATACTATGCCCGCGAGTGGGGTCTTTCCCGCTCATCCTGAGCTTGTCGAAGGACGAGCGGACGACGGCCCCCTCCCTATCCTCGCCCACGTCCTCGAGCGGTCGCTGCGCCTCCTCCACCCCTTCATGCCCTTCGTCACCGAGGAGGTCTGGCAACACCTCAAGCCGCGCCTGGCCGGGTCGGCCTCCCTCCCTGAGTCCATCATGGTCGCTGCATACCCCGCCGCCGACCCTGCGCTCCTGGACAATGAAGCCGAGCAGCAGTTCACGGTGGTGAGCGGCATCGTGCGTGCGGTGCGGAACGCTCGCGCCGAGTTCCGTGTGGAGCCTACCCGCTCCCTTGAGGTGCTCGTGGATGCCGCAGACCTGCTTCCAGTCTTGGAGGAGAGCACACCGGTTATCAAGACCCTCGCCCGCGCGGAGCTCCGCTTCCTCGGCCCGCACGACGCGAGGCCGGACGCGCGTCAAGCCCTCACCTCCGTCGTGGGCCGCGTCGCCGTCTTCCTCCCCATGGCCGCGCTGATTGACGTCGCCGCCGAGCGCGTCCGCCTCCAGAAGGAGCTGGCCGAATGTCAGTCCAACATCCAGCGCCTCCGGGGACGCCTCGCCGACGCCCGGTTCACCGAGAAGGCCCCCGCCGAGGTGGTGGAGCGGGAGCGCGCCCGCCTCACCGCCCTCTCCGAGCGCCACGCCAAAGTCAGCGAGCTGCTGGCCACGCTACCGCAGTAGCACGCTCAAGCTCCCTCTCCAGGGGTGGGAATGAGCCGTGTACGCTGCTCAGAACAGCGTCCCATAAGAATAGCGCTCAATCGTCCAAGAATTTGTTGCCGCTTTAGTGGGGTCATGCGTGCGCCGAGGCAACAAAAAGGGCCGCTTCTCTGGCCCTCGTGCGTGCTCGCTCCATCCGGCACCCCGTACCCTACACCCCGTTCCCCACCTCCGCCTCAGCCAGCGCCAGCCCTTGCATCATGGTGAGAAGCGGCTCAGGCCGCCGCCGCTGCAGCCACAGCAGCGCCTTCCGGGTATCGCTCGCCACCCGCGCCTTCTCGCTCTCGCGGACGCGCAGCTTAAACAGCCAGTACAAGAACGCTTTTGGGGACTGGCCGGCTTTTGCGGCCAGCCCGCCACCGTTCACTGCGACAGCTTCCTCCGACCCGGCCTGCCGGAACTGCTGCAGCAGCAGCCCACGCGTGGCCCCGTAGATACGCCGGAACGCATGGTCCGCGACCCCCGCCTGCGTGCGCATTCCAACGCTCAACCGTTCTTTTCGCATCTCGTCACGCACCGCCGCCTGGAGCGCCCCCTCCAGCGCCACTCCATACCAGTAGTTCAGCAGCCCCTTCACCTTGGCGCTCCCCAGCAACGCCCGAAAATCCTCTTCCTCCACGGGTTGAGGGAACCGCCCATGCACGAGGAACGCCCTCCACTCGACTTGCGGGATGCCCTCCGCGACCTCCTCACCCAGCCGCTGCGCGAGCGTCAGCAGGTCAAACGCCTCCCCGGCAACCAGATACTGCCGCTCCTGCCCGCGGAGCACCTCACCCGGCGAGGTCCACATCCCCACCGCCTCCAGCAGAACCAGGTGCCACGGCCTCTTCGCCGCCACGCCCTGCCGAAGGTGCCGGAGCGCCTCAAAGCTCTCCGCCGTAAGCGACGGATCACGCCGGCCCGCCCGCTGGCCCCCTGGCTCCGCCGTCCTCCGCTTGTTGGCGGCGGAGGCCCGTCGGTCGCTCATGTAGCCCTCTCGCGCTCAAGCCACGCCAGGAACTCCGGCAGCGGCCGCATGTTCACAATGTGCTTCGCCTCGCACCACCCGCGTCGAGCGGTCGCAACCCCGAAGCGCATCACGTCAAGCCCCGCCGCGTCGTGCGCATCGCTGTTGATGACCAACAGCGCGCCCAGCTCGCGCGCACACGCGATGTGCACGTCCTTCAGGTCCAGCCGGTCGGGGTGGGCATTGATCTCCAGCGCCACGCCCGTCCTGGCCGCCTCCTGGAACAGCGCCTCCATGTCCACTTCAATCGGTGGCCGCTGCCCTATCAGCCGCGTCGTCGGGTGCCCGATGACGTCCACGTGCGGGCTGCGCATCGCCTTCAGAATGCGCTCCGTCATCGTTTCCCGGTCCTGCTCCATCGCGGAGTGTACCGATGCCACCACGAGATCCAGCTCCGCCAGCACCTCGCCCGCGTAGTCCAGCCTACCGTCCGCGCGGATGTCCACCTCGGCGCCGTGCAGCACGCGGATGCCCAGCCGCTTCTCAGCGGCGCGCACCAGCTTCCGCTGCTCCCGCAACCGCTCCGGCGAGAGGCCGTTCGCAATCCCACGCCCCACCGAGTGGTCTGTCAGCGCGACGTACTCGTACCCCCGCGCTTTCGCGGCGGCGAGCATCACCTCCAGCGGCTCCCACCCGTCGCTCCAGTCCGAATGCACGTGGAGGTCGCCCTTCAGGTCAGCCACCTCCACCAGCTTCGGCAGCTTCCCAACCAGCACCGCCTCAAGCTCTGCTCCGCCCTCTCGCAGCTCCGGAGGTATCCACGGCAGTCCCAGGCGCTGGTAAAACTCCTCTTCTGAGGCGATTGGCGCCAGCTTCTCGGTCTTCAGGTCGGTGATGCCATACTCGTTTAGGGACAGGCCGCGCTTGCCCACGTACTCCCTCAGCACCACGTTATGTTCCTTGCTGCCGGTGAAGTACTGGAGCATCGCACCAAAGCTCTCTCGCTCCACCACGCGCAGGTCAATCTGCAACCCGCCGCTCACCTGCACGCTCGCCTTCTTGCCGCCGTGGGCCAGCACCTCCACCACCATCGGCAGCTTCACCAGCGCATCCAGCACCTCCTGCCCCCGGTCGCTGAGCACCATCAGGTCCACGTCGCCAACAGTCTCTCGCCAGCGGCGCATGCTGCCGACCGGCACCGCTGGCTGAACGCCGGGGCACCGCTCGCGCAGCGCCGCGATCACCTGCTCCAACTCCTGCACGGAGTTGATGTGCAGCTCCTGTGCCAGCCGCAACGCGGTCTTCGGCCCCACGCCCGGAATGTCCAGCAGCGCCAACACCCCTTCCGGGAACTCCGTTTTCAGCTTCTCGTAGGTGGTCATCCGTCCGGTCGTCACCAGCTCCGCGATTTTTGCGGCGATCTCCTTCCCGATGCCTGGTATCTCCTTCAGGTCGCGTCCGTCGCGCACCCACTGCTCCAACGGCTCCGACTGCTGTTCCACGCTGCGCGCCGCCCGCTGGTACGCCCGCACCTTGAACACCAGCTCCCCCTTCAGCTCGGAGAGGTCCGCCAGCCGCTCAAGCATTCGGGCAATCTCTTCGTTGGAGTGCGGCATACCTCAATAGCCTCCACATCGCCCCTGCGAAAAGAGTAGGGGCGGTTCGTGAACCGCCCCTACTTCTGTGTCTGCAGCTCCCTCGCCCATCGCGCCGCCTGCGGCCCCAGGTCGAGCGTCACCACCTTTCGTGGAGAGGTGACGCTTAGCTGCCCCTTACTCGCGCTCACCGATGTCACCTTGTCCTTCGGGATGGTCAGCCGCAGGTCGTCCTGCGCGTTGATGATGAGCTGGTCGGCGTCTAGCAGAGCATCGCCATCCGCCTCCCTACAACCAAAACGCACCCTGCAAGCGGGGCGACGGCCTTGCTCCCACTCGTACCGCACCACCACCATCTGCGACCACCAGCCGGAGAGCTTGTGTTGCTCAGCCAGGTAACGGGCCGTGGCCTTGTGGCCCTTCTCCGCCTCGTCGCCGATGCCACGCGCGCCAGCCCCCTTATCCTTTTCCCTCCACACACTCAGCTCCCTGGGAAGTCCAATTCCTTCTTCCCGATACCGTTGTTATCTCGCTGAATGGGGCAGGGCTCAGCCCTGCCCCTGGTGGCAGCGCTTGTACTTCTTGCCGCTCCCGCACGGACACGGGTCGTTCCGCCCCACCTTATTCCCCGCAACAACGGGCTGTGCCTGACCGCCTGGCACTCGTTTGCCTGCCAACGCAGCCATTGGGCTTGGCTTGACCACCTGTGCCCTCACCGGCTGCCGCTGCGCCGCCACGGATTTCCTCTGCTCGGCAGGCGCCACCTGCACCTGTGGGACTTCTATCACCGCGTGGTAGATAGTGCGCACGATATCGCGCTGCATCCGTTCCAGCAGCCGCTCGAAGCTCTCGTGCCCTTCCGTCCGGTACGCCACCAGCGGGTCACGTTGGCCCGCCGAGTGCATTCCGATCCCCTGACGCAGCGCCTCCATGTTCGTGAGGTGCTCCACCCAGTGCGTGTCGATCACCCGGAGCATCACCAGCCGTTCCAGGGTGCGCGTCGTCTCAGGGCCAATCGCCTGCTCCCGCTGTTCGTAGAAGGTGCGCGCGTGTTCCAGTATCGCCTGCTCCAGATCCTCGCGGCCAAGCTCCGCCAACCGGTCCGCCGTCAGGTGTTCCGGCAACGGGAAGATGATGCGGAACTCCCGCTCCAGCCCGTCCACGTCCCAGTCGCTGGCGTCCAGGCCCGTCAGGTGCTGCGCGATCTGCTGCTTCAGCTCCTTTTCCACCATGTCCAGCACGTTCGCCTTCAGATCAGCGCCGCCGATAATCTTGCCCCGTTCCCCGTAGATCACATCCCGGTGCCGGTTCACCACGTCGTCGTACGAGACGAGCTGCTTGCGGATTTCAAAGTTGTGGGCCTCTACCTTGGACTGCGCGCTCTCCATCGCCTTGCTGACCATGGAGTTCTCCAGCGCCTCGTCCTCCTTGAAGCCCGCCCAGTTCATGATGCTCTTGATCCGATCCCCACCAAAGCGCCGCATCAGGTCGTCGTCCAGCGCCACGTAGAACCGCGACTCGCCGGGGTCGCCCTGGCGTCCCGTGCGGCCCCGGAGCTGGTTATCAATGCGCCGCGCCTCGTGCCGCTCCGTGCCCAGCACGAGAAGCCCACCCATCTTCACCACCTGTTCGTGCTCCTGACCCCAGCGGGCCGTCGCGTCCTTGTGCACCTTCGCAAGCAGGTCGGCAGGGGCCGTTTCCTCGGTGAACCCCTTCTTACGCAGCTCCTCGCGGACCAAGCCATCCAGGTTGCCGCCCAGGATGATGTCCGTGCCGCGGCCCGCCATGTTCGTGGCGACCGTTACCCCTCCAATGCGCCCTGCCTGCGCCACGATGATCGCCTCCCGCTCGTGCTGCTTGGCGTTCATCACCTCGCACGGCACCCCTTCCCTGCGCAGCACGTCGCTCAGCAGCTCCGACTTCTCGATAGACGTGGAGCCGACCAGGATAGGGCGTCCCGTCTTGTTCTGCGCGGCAATCTCCTTGGCGAGCGCCTTCCACTTTCCCTTCTCCGTGGTGAAGATGTAGTCGGAATGGTCCTTGCGGACCATTGGGTGGTGCGTGGGGATGGGGAGTACCTCCAGCCGATAGATCTTGGCGAACTCTTCCGCCTCCGTCATCGCCGTGCCGGTCATCCCCGCCAGCTTCTTGTACATGCGGAAGTAGTTCTGGAGCGTGATGGTGGCGTAGGTAACAGTCTCTTGCCGGACCTTCAGCCCCTCCTTCGCCTCCACCGCCTGGTGCAGCCCGTCCGACCACCGGCGGCCGGGCATCAGGCGCCCCGTAAACTCGTCCACGATGATGATCTCGCCGTTCGTGACCACGTAGTCGCGGTCCTTGCGGAACAGCACCATCGCCTTCAGAGCGTTCTCAACGTGATGCACCAGCAACCCGTTCTCCGGCGCGTAAAGGTTAACGATTCCCAGCGCGCGCTCCATCTTGTCAATACCGGAGTCCAGCAGCGCCACGCCCCGGTGCTTTTCATCCACCGTGAAGTCGCCCTCCGCCTCCTCGTCCTCCGGGTCCTCTTTTCGTTGCAGCCGAGGCACCAGCCGCGCCACCGTCTGGTACACGTCCGTGGACTCCTGCGCTGGCCCGCTGATGATGAGCGGCGTCCGCGCCTCGTCAATCAGGATGTAGTCCACCTCGTCCACGATGGCGTACACCTGCTTCCGTTGCACCTGCTGCGAGGCGTCGATGACCATGTTGTCCCGCAGGTAGTCAAATCCGAACTCGTGGTTCGTCCCGTACGTGATGTCCGCCGCGTACGCCTGCCGCCGCGGCACGGAGCGCAGGCGCCGCATGGACGGGTTCTCCGCCGTAACCTGCGAGTCGTAGACAAAGGCCGACTCGTGCTGCAGGCACCCCACCGTCACGCCCAGCGTGTGGTAGATGGGGCCCATCCACTGCACGTCCCGACGCGCCAGGTAATCGTTCACCGTCACCAGGTGCGCGCCCTGACCGGTCAGCGCGCTGAGGTACAGCGGCAACGTGGCGACGAGCGTTTTGCCCTCGCCCGTCCTCATCTCGGCGATCTTCCCCTCATGCAGCACGATTCCGCCCATGATCTGCACGTCGAAGTGCCGCATCCCCGTCGTCCGGCGCGAGGCCTCCCGCACGCACGCAAACGCCTCCGGCAGGAGAATGTCCAACAGCTCGCCGTCCGCCAGCCGCTTGCGGAACTCCGCCGTCTTGGCGCGCAGCTCCTCATCGCTCAGTCGCTGGAGCGCCGGCTCAAACTTGTTGACCAGCTCCGCCTGGGGGCGGAGCTTGGCCGCAACCTTCTCCGGCGTGACCGAGAAAAGCTTAGAAAGACCCAGAACCACTCTTGGACTCCACCTGGTCAAACGTCTCAAACATGCCGCCCACAGACTCACCCGCGTGGATGCGGCGGATCGCCTCACCCAGCAACGGCGCTACGGAAAGTACGTGCAGCTTGCGCATCCCCTCCGGCGGCGGCAGCGAGTCCGTCACAGCCATCTCCTTGAAGAAGCTGCTGTTGATCCGCTCTACCGCAGGCCCGGAGAAGACGCCGTGGCTGCAGCACGCGTACACCTCGCGCGCCCCAGCCTCCTGAATCGCATGGAGCGCGTTCACGAGCGAGCCCGCCGTGTCCACCTCGTCGTCAAACGCGATGGCGGTCTTGCCCTCCACGTCACCAATGACGTTCAGGCTCTCCGATTTCCCGTCATTGCCTTTGCGGCGCTTCTCCACGATAGCCAGCGGCACACCAAGACTCTCCGCGAAGTTCCGCGCCTTCTTGGCGATGCCAATGTCCGCCGCCACCAGCACCGGGTCCGGAAGCCGCTTGCTCCGCAGGTAGCGCGCAAACAGTGGCAGCGCCGTCAGCTCGTCCACCGGCACATTAAAGAACCCCTGGATCTGCCCAGCGTGCAGGTCCAGCGTCAGCACCCGGTCCGCGCCCGCCACCTGCAGCAGGTCAGCAAGCAACCGCGCCGTGATGGGCACCCGCGGCTGGTCCTTCTTGTCCGTCCGCCCGTACGCGTAGTACGGGATGACCGCCGTGATCCGCTGCGCCGACGCCCGCTTGGCCGCGTCTATCATGATGAGCAGCTCCATGATTCGGTCGTTCACCGGCCTGGAAAACGACTGCACCAGAAACACGTCCCGCCCTCGGATGTTCTCCTGGTACTGGACAAACGTGTTGTCGTTGGAGAACTTGAACACCTGCACCTTCCCCAGCTCACTGCCCAGGTGGTCGCAGATGGCATGCGCCAGGCCTGGGTGCGCGGTGCCGCTGAAGACCCGCAGGTCTTCCAAATGTCCCAGTGGCATCGTCCCTCCTGAGTTCCTGCTGGTTGGGCGCCCTCGCCTGCCGATTATAGCACGCCAACCGTTTTGCGGCGATGCGGTGCGACGCGCACCACAGAGCAACCGCCACCGAATACCCGCCCCTTCACCCAGCCGCAACCGTCTGCTAGAATACGTCGGTTGCGGGCCGCACGCCTGTAGCGCGAGCAAGCCCCCAGCAAAGCTCATGGAGGGACCCGTGCCGGCCTACGCAGTCATCGGCGGCCAGTGGGGCGACGAGGGCAAAGGCAAGGTGGTGGACTACCTGGCCCGCAACGCTCACGTCGTCGCCCGCTACTCCGGCGGCAACAACGCCGGCCACACCGTCATCAACGACCAGGGCGAGTTCAAGCTCCACCTTGTCCCTGCCGGCATCTTTTGGCCCCACACCACGTGCGTCATCGGCAACGGCGTCGTCGTGGACCCCTCGGCGCTCATGAGCGAACTGGCGGGCCTGCGCGAGCGTGGCGTGGACGCCAGCCGACTCCAGGTCAGCCCGCGCGCCCACGTCATCATGCCGTACCACGTCGCGCTGGACCAGCTTGAGGAGAAGGCGCGCGGCGCCGGCGCCATTGGCACCACCGGCCGCGGCATCGGCCCCGCCTACATGGACAAGGCCTCCCGCCTCGGCATCCGCATCGCCGACCTGCTGGACGGCGCCACGCTCCCCGGCCGGCTGGAGAACGTGCTGCGCCAGAAGAACCGCCTCATCACCGGCGGCTACGGCGGCAAGCCGTTTGAGCTGGAGGAGGTGTTGGCCACGTGCGCCACTTGGGCCGGCCAGCTCCGCCCCTACGTCAAGCCCGTGGACGAGACCCTCGCCACCGCGCTCACCGACGGCAAGAGCGTACTGCTGGAGGGCGCCCAGGGCACCCTCCTGGACGTGGACCACGGCACCTACCCGTACGTCACCTCCTCCAGCCCCACCGTCGGCGGCGCCATCATCGGCCTCGGCATCAGCCCCAAGGCCATCGCCGGCATCACCGGTATCTACAAGGCGTACACCACGCGCGTGGGCGCAGGCCCCATGCCCACCGAGCTCACTAACGGCATCGGCGACCTGATCCGCCAGCGCGCCTGGGAGTACGGCACTACCACGGGACGCGCCCGCCGCTGCGGCTGGTTCGACGCCGTCGCCGCCCGCTACAGCGCCACCCTCAACGGCTTCACCTCCGCCATCCTCACTCGCCTGGACGTCCTGGACGGCATCAAGCCGCTACGCATCTGCACCGCCTACGAGCTGGACGGCAAACGCACCGCCAGCTTCCCCGACACGGACGAACTCGCCCGCTGCACCCCTGTGTACGAAGAGCACCCCGGCTGGGACCAGTCCACCGCCGGACTCACCCGCTGGCAGGACCTCCCCAAGGGCGCACAGCGCTACGTGGACCGCCTCGCCGAGCTTATCGGCGCACCCATCGCGGTCATCTCCACCGGTCCCAAGCGCGAGGAGACCATTGAGCTGGCGAAGGTGATACCGTAACGCCCTGTTGCCCACCACGGCCGTATGTGTCATTCTGAGCGCGCCCCCTCCTGTCATTATGAGGGAGTCCTTCGGGGGAAGGACGACCGAAGAATCTCCCCTTGGCCGTCATGCCGCATCCGCGTCCGTCCCCTTGCCGTCATATTGCACCCGTCCTGAGCCTGTCGGGGAGCCGCCGAGGGGCCGATGGCCCCTCGGCGGCTCGCTCCGTGCGTACGTCGCCTCACCGTGGCATCCTATTCCCATCCGACGAATCTCGGCTTTGTTTTCCCCAACATTTTTCTGCGGCGTCCCGGCGCGCCAAAACAATTCTTTGCGTGGAAGGAAATTGAAGACCCCTTCGCCCTTCAGGACAAGGGCCGGGGGCGAAGACGCAACTAAGAGGAAAGCGCCCCGGTCCCCCGGAGCGCCTTCCGTTTCCGCCACGCCTCCCCTCTCCATCGGATGGAGAGGGGTTGGGGGTGAGGTTCTGGGTCGCCCCTTCCCGCGTCGGGAAGGGGGTGGAGGGTTAGGTCGCCACCCCAACCGGCAGGTCAATCGTCGTCTGGGCCAGCAGCGCGTCCAGCTGCGCCGCCGTCTTCTCGTCCGGAGGCACCAGCGGCAGCCGAGGCTTCCCCACCCGGAAGCCCGCCTTGTTCACGCAGTACTTCACCGGAATGGGGTTAGACACAATGAATAGCCCCTTGAACACCGGCAGCAACCGACGGTGCTCCGCGGCGGCCTCCGCCACGCGGCCCGCCAGCAGCGCGTCCATCATCCGCCTCATTTGCCGGCCCACCAGGTGCGCCGCCACGCTGACGACGCCATGACCGCCCAGCGCCATGATCGGCAGCACCTCGTTGTCGTTCCCGCTCCACACCCTGAACCCGGCCCGCGCCGACGTCAGCACGCGCGACACCTGGTCCAGGTCGCTCCCCGCCTCCTTCACCCCCGCGATGGTGTCAATCTGGCTCAGGCGCACAATCGTCTCAGAGGTGATGCTCAGGCTCGTGCGGCTCGGCACATTGTACAGGATGAGCGGCGTCCCGCCCGCCGCCTGTGCCACCGCGCGGAAGTGCTGGTACAGCCCCTCCTGCGGCGGCTTGTTGTAGTACGGCACCACCGCCATCACGCCGTCCACACCCTCGCGCACCGCCTCCCGCGTCAGCTCCACGCTCTCCGCCGTGTTGTAGTTCCCCGTTCCAGCGACGACCGTGCCCTTGCCCTTCAAGGCCGACTTGATCTCGGCGAACAGGCGCAGCTTCTCCTCCGTGTTCAGCGTGGGCGACTCGCCCGTCGTCCCCGCGACCACCACGCCGTCGCTCCCCGACTCCACCAGCGCCACCGCGAGGCGCTTCGCCTGCTCGTAGTCCACCTCGCCCGACTCGGCGAACGGGGTCACCATCGCCGTCAGCAGCCGCCCCAGCTCCTTGGCCATCGCCTACCTCCTCCCAATCGTGTCATTCTGAGTCCCGAAGTATCGGGACGAAGAATCCGTCCCTTACCGCTCATCCTGAGCCTGCCTGCCCTCGAGCGAAGCGAAGGGTCGAAGGATGTCGTACCGCGCCCTCTTCGTCATTCTGAACCCGTTCGTCCGCCCCTACGGACTCAGGGTAAACTCCGTGAAGAATCCATCCCTGATCCTGCGCCTGTCGAAGCACAACCTTGCTACACCGCTCGTGCTGAGCCTGTCGAAGCACTCTTCGCCTGGAACGCGCCCTGCTTGATCAGCTCCTCCGCAATCTGGATCGCGTTGAGCGCCGCGCCCTTCCGCAGGTTGTCCGCGACGACCCACATCGCGAGCCCTCGCGGGTGCGACGCGTCCTTCCGGATGCGCCCCACGTACACGTTATCGGTGCCCGCCAGCAGCCGCGGCATCGGGTACTCGTTCCGTTCCGGCTCGTCCAGCACGCGCACGCCTGGCATCTTCGCTAGCAACGCCCGCGCCTCCTCCGGCGAGACCGGCTTGGAGAGCTCCACCTGCACCGCCTCGCTGTGGCACACCTTCACCGGCACGCGCACGCACGTCGCAGAGAGCGCCAGGTCCGGCAGATGCAGGATCTTCCGCGTCTCCGTCACCATCTTCCACTCTTCCTTCGTGTACCCATTCTCCAGAAAGTCATCAATCTGCGGCAACACGTTGAACGCGATAGGGTGCAGGTACGCCTTGGGCGCGATGTCCCGCCCCTCCAGCGCGGCCCTGCTCTGCTCCATCAGCTCCTCCACAGCCGCGCGGCCCGTGCCGGAGACCGACTGGTACGTGGCCGCCACCACGCGCTCTATCGCCGCCGCCTGCCGCAGCGCGTGCAGCACCATCACCAGCGGCGTCGTGGAGCAGTTCGGGATCGCGATGATCCCCCGGTGCCCGCGCAGGTCCGCCGCGTTTACCTCCGGCACCACCAGCGGCACGTCCGGCTCCATCCGGAACGCCGAGCTGTCGTCAATCACCACGGCGCCCGCCTGCACCGCCAGCGGCGCAAGCCGCTTGCTCACGCCCGTGTCCGCCGAAATGAACACAATGTCCATCCCACGGAACGACTCCGCCCCCGTGACCTCTTCCACCACGTACGTCCTGTCGCCCACCGGGACCCGCTTGCCCGCCGACCGCGCCGACGCGAACAGCTTGAGCGAGCGGGCCGGAAAATGCCGCTCCTCAAGGATGCTCAGGAACACGGTCCCGACCAGTCCCGTCGCGCCAACAACCGCGATGTTCACCCCCTGCACCGTAGCTCCCTTTCCGCGTGACCCGTTATGTCCGATACTACCACAAGCCCACCTTTGCCTACCACGACTCCGAGGTGTGACGCCGCCCCGTTCCGTGCGTTACAATGGGTGGGCTCATTCCGGAACACAGGCCATCCGCGCCGCGCCGGCAAGCCAGCGTAGCTCAGTGGTAGAGCAGCTGTTTCGTAAACAGCAGGCCGTCGGTTCAAATCCGACCGCTGGCTCCACTTCGTCACCGCACCGCATCTCTCGCCGCTCGCACGTTGGCCTCCGGCGTGGCCGGCGCGTACGTGCACCCCGAAGCGAGCATCCAGCCGCCGCGCTGCCCGCCCATCTCCCCCACAAGGCCGTGCACCCGCTGGCTAATCTCCTGCGGCGTCATCTCCGGCAGCGCGCGGTGGTGCGGGACCCCGCCCGCGACGCAGCGCCCTGTCAGCTCCCGCCCCTGGGCGAGCGTCAGGTTCTCCTTCCCGTCCGCGTCCCAGTTGAAGGTGTGCACCGGGTAGTCCTTCAGCAGCGCCAGCATGTTGTGGTCCTTGCAGACGTGCATCAGGTTGAACTCGGCGTCCCGCACAGCGTCCAGCACGCGCAGGTCATAAGGACGGCCGAAGCGCCGGTACTCATCCTCGCTCAGCCGGTCGCGCGTGGCCCACAGGGTGGTCGCGAAGAACAGCCCGCTCGCACCGGCGTCCAAGCACGCATGCGCAAAGCGGGTAAACGTCTCCGTCACCACCTCAAGGGCGTGCGCGAACTGCTGCGGGTGCTCCCGCATGTGGCGCGCGGCGGTCTCGGCGTCGGGCGCCAGGCGCGCCGCGATGGACAGGGGCGTGAAGACCGTCATGAGCACCGGCGCCTCTCCGCGCAACTCCTTCACGATGGCCCGCAGCGCCGCAAGGTGCTCCCCCAGCACCCCCTGGCGGACGTCCAGTGGCCGCAGCTTCAGCCAGTCTTCAGGCCCCTCGATGGGCGACGAGGCGACCTCCGGCCCTGCGTTTGAATCGACCGGGTACCGGACGCGGTAACCCCAGTCCTCCAGGTGGTAGCTGGCGCGCGGGTTCACCTTCAGGAAGTCCCAGTCGTACGCGCGCTGGAACGCGAGCATCGCCAACACGAGGCCTGCGGATGTCTGCTCGTCCCGGTAGAAGTGGCGCCACATGCTAACCGGCGGCCTGTCAACCGGGTCGCCGCGCAGCGCGGCCGCCACCCGCTCGCGATGGGTCATTCGCTCAAGCACATCTGCCTCTTCCGTCCCGACCCAAGTCGGGACTCCACCGGCCGCCTTGCGGTGCGGCAACGATTTGTGGGGAGATTCTTCGTCGCTGCCCCATTCGCTGCGCTCAGGGCTTCGGCTCAGGATGACACAAGGGTGTGGTCGTTGCCTGTGTACCTGTCATCTTGAACGATTCCCCCTGCGCTAACAACCTATGCTCGTTTGCGACAGCCGCGTACAATAGGCGCGATGCGTGCGTTGCAGTACCGGAGAAGCATACCCCGCTACCTGGTGGCGCGGCTGTTGGCCCGGCGCTTTCCAGGCCTGGTTGTCAACCTGGCCGCCACGTTCCGCATGGCGGAGACGCCGGAGCCGAAGCTGCCGGGGCCAGAGTGGGTCCGCGTCCGGCCGTTGCTCAGCGGGATCTGTGGCTCCGACACCGCAGTGCTCACCGCCGAGAGCACCCCCTACCTGTCCCCGCTCATCTCCTTCCCGTTCGTGCCCGGCCACGAAATCGTGGGCGAGGTGGTGGACGGCGGCCCAGCCGCAGCGGAATTTGCAGCCGGCCAGCGCGTGGTCGTAGAGCCGGCCCTTGGCTGCAAGGTGCGCGGCCTGAAAGAGCCGTGCGGCCCGTGCCTCTCGGGCATGCACGCTGCCTGTGAGCGCGTGCTGGAGGGAGACATCTCCGCCGGCATCCAGACCGGCTTCTGCCGCGACACCGGCGGCGGCTGGGGGCCGCTGCTCGCCGCCCACAAGAGCCAGCTCTACCGCGTTCCTGACTCCCTGTCCAACGAGGCCGCGGTCTTGACCGAGCCCCTGAGCTGCGCGGTCCACGGCGTCCTCCGCGCGTCACTCCGCGCTCAGAGCAGGGTTTTGGTGATCGGGTGCGGCACCATCGGTCTACTGACCATTGCGGCGTTGCGGGCGTTTGCGCCGACCTGTACCATTGTCGCGATGGCCAGGTATCCGCACCAGCGTCAGCTCGCCCAGGATCTCGGGGCTACGCACGTCGTCGCTGCTGGACGGACAGGCTATCAGCAGCTCGCAGGACTGACGGGCGGCAAGCTCCTCAAGCTCCCCTGGGGGAAGCCCCACGTCCTCGGCGGCGTTGAGGCGAGCTTCGTCTGCAGCGGCTCCACCGGCGCGTGGGAGGACGCGCTTCGATGGACGCGTGCGCGGGGACCTGTGGTCATGATCGCCATGCCCGCCGAGCCGCGAGTGGACCTCACGCCGCTCTGGTACAAGGAGCTCAACATCTACGGCTCGTACGCTTACGGACAGGAGCAGCACCCCACAGGCAGCCCAGCAACCGCAACCACCTTTCAGCTCGCCCTGGATATGATGGCGGCGCAGGGCTGGGGAGAGCGGCTTGCGCCGCTGGTGCGACACCGTTTCCCCATCCGGCAGTACCGCCGGGCCTTCCTCACCGCCACCCAGGTAGGGCGCCACGGCTCGGTCAAGACCGTGTTTGACCTTACGGCGCGCGCGTAGAGCAGGGGTCGAAAGGAACAGCATGGTCAAACCGGAACGGCCGCCACAGACGGAGCTTGATAAAGCCGCCCTTGTCACCTACGTGGATGACCCCAAGCGCCGCTACGTGTTCCACTCCGGCGAGGCGTTCCGTTACGAGCGGCTGCCCGTGGGCACGCGGGTTATCCACCCACCGCCTCCTCTGCCGCCTCTCCAGGACGTGGACGGCGCCATAGAGCACGCGCTGGAGCACCCTCTTGACTCCGACCCGCTCTCGGCGCGGCTCCGGCCCGGCATGAAGGTCACCATCGCGTTTGACGACCTGTCGCTGCCGCTGCCGCCCATGCGCGCCCCCGACCTGCGCGGCCGGATCATCGAGAAGGTGCTGGAGAAGCTTGCCGCCAAAGGCGTTGACGACGTCCAGATCGTTGCGGCGCTCGGCCTCCACCGTCCCATGACCCCTGGCGAGTTGCGCCACGCCGTGGGGCCGCGCGTCTTCAAGGCCTTTTGGCCTCACCGGTTATATAACCACGACGCGGAGGACAAGGAAAACTTCGTGCAGGTCGGCGCGACGCCCCACGGGGAGACCGTCGCAATGCCCAAACGCATCGTGGACTCCGACCTCCTTATCTACGTCAACCTGAATCTCGCCGCCATGGACGGAGGCGTCAAGGCGGTACCCACCGGCCTCACCAACTACGCCACGCTCCGCCACCACCACAACGTCCACACGCTCCTGCACTCCAACTCGCTGATGGACCCGCCGCGCTCCGCCCTCCACGATGCGTGCTCCCGCATGAGCGCGCTTATTGAGCGGCACGTCAACGTGTTCAAGATAGAGACCACGTTGAACACCAACACGTTCCCCGCCATCCTGCGGCATTTACAGAAGCCGGAGTGGGACTGGGCGCCGTGGGAGCGCGCCGTGTTCCAGTCGAACAAGGCGTTCCTTGGCGTGGCGCCGTTTGAGCTGCGCAGGCGCATCTTCCACTCCATCAGGGCGCCGTACGGCCTGACCGGTATTGCCGCGGGCGCCACAGGCCCGGTGCACGAGCACACGATGGCAAACCTGCTCCGGCAGCAGGCCGTGCCGGTTCAGGGCCAGGCCGACGTGCTGCTGCTCGGCGTGCCGTACCTGATGCCGTACAACGTCAACTCCATCTTGAACCCCGTCTTGTTCCACTGCCTGGTACTCGGCTACCTGTTCAACCTGTACCGCGGAAAGCCGCTGGTGCGAAAGGGCGGTGTTGTCATCGCGACCCACCCGCTGGAGGCGCGGTTCCACAAGACGCACCACCCGTCATACATTGAGTTCTACGAGCGAGTCCTGGCCCAGACCCACGACCAGAAGGCGATTGAACAGGGGTTTGAGGCTGAATTCGCCGCCAACCCTCGCTACCTTGAGCAGTACCGCCACGGTTACGCCTTCCACGGGGTCCACCCCTTCTACGCCTGGTACTGGGCTGCGCACGGCCAAGACCACGTCGGCAAGGTCATCGTTGTGGGCGCGCGCGATAAGCAAGCGGCGGACCGGCTGGGCTACTCCACCGCCAAGTCGCTGCCGGAGGCGCTGGAGATGGCGCAGAGCGTCACAGGGCCGGACCCCAAGCTCACCTACCTCCACCTCCCCCCTATCTTCCTCTGTGACGTTACGTGAAGCGGCTTGGGGCAACGGTATCCCTCTCCCAGAGGGAGAGGGATGGGGTGAGGGGATTTGCCTAGCGAACGCTGGGTACTCATCGCCAATCCGGTGAGCGGCACAGGCAAGCGCCGCCACCTGGTCGAGCGCGTCGCCCACCAGCTCCAGCAGGCGGGCCGCGCCCCCGAGCTTATATGGACCGCAAGGCACCAGCACGCGGAAGAGCTTGCCGGCATCGCGGTGCAGGACGGCGCAACGCACGTCATCGCCTGTGGCGGCGACGGCACGGTGCACCAGGTGGTCAACGGCGTCCTGAAGGCCCGGCATGCCGGGGGCGCCGTCACCGTTGGCATCGTCCCGC
>SHYA01000008.1 GCA_009693055.1 Dehalococcoidia bacterium
CTCGCGCGGTCGTTCATTGCGGGGCTGCTCAAGCACGCGGCGGAGATGACGCTGGTGACCAACCAGTGGGTGAACTCGTACAAGCGGCTGGTGCCCGGCTACGAGGCGCCCACGTACATCTCCTGGGCGAGCATCAACCGCGCGGACCTCATCCGGGTTCCCTCGTACCGGCCAGGCCGAGAGGAAAGGATGCGGGTGGAGTACCGCGCGCCGGACCCGGCGTGCAACCCCTACCTGGCGTTCGCGGTGCTCCTGGCGGCAGGCCTGGACGGTGTTGAGCAAGAGCTGGTCGCCCCGGAGCAGATGGGAGAGAACGTCGCGACGCTAGCTGCTGAGGAACGCCTGAGACGGAACATCGGGACGCTGCCGGGGAGCCTGCTGGAGGCGATTGAGCGCACCGAGGGGAGCGCTCTGGTGCGCAAGGCCCTAGGCGAGCGTGTGTTTCGGAGTCTGATCCAGAGCAAGAAGATTGAGTGGGAGCGCTACCGCTCTCAAGTGACCGACTACGAGATAAAACACTACCTACCCGTTTTGTAGGGGAGTGGCGCGGACTCCCTCACCCTATCCCTTCTCCCAAAGGAAGATGGGATAGGAGGTTCTCGTCAGGGCGAGAGGGGACAAGGAAGGAATCTCTCGTCAGAGGGAGACAGGAACTAGGTGAGCCTCTTGCCCCGAAGGGGGATTAAAGGGGTGTCTTTCTTTTTTTTGAGAGCATGTGAGGCGGCGGCGACGCCGCCAGGGGCCAGAATGTACGCCAGGCGGGACGGGCGACAATGACGATGGACTGTACAAGGCCGAAGGGGCTTCGGGCGCCGCTGTGGCGTCCTGAGTACGAGCGCGACGCCTGCGGCGTCGGCTTTGTTGCGGATATCTCCGGCCGGCCCCGACACGCGACGCTGCGGCTGGCGATTCAGGCCGTCGTGAACGTGACGCACCGCGGGGCGCTCTCCGCCGACGGCAAGTCCGGCGACGGCGCGGGCATCCTCACGCAGCTCCCGATCCGCCTTCTTCAACGGGACCTGGCGCGGAGCGGCGCGGGATCAACGCGCTTTGATGCCGGCGACTTAGCCGTCGGCATGTTGTTCCTGCCGCGTCAGACGCCGCATGTCAACGAGCGGAGCGTCGCCGTCGTCAACGAGGCGCTGGAACGCGAGCACCTGGCGGCGTTGTGGTGGCGTCGGGTGCCGATTGACCCCTCGGCGCTGGGAGCGAAGGCGCAGGCGACCATGCCAGACGTGCGGCAGGTGCTGGTGCTCCGGCCCACAGCAATGGCCCACGCGGCGTTTGAGCGAGCCATCTACCTGGCGCGAAAGCACATGGAGGCGTGCGCGGCCAAGGAGGGGCTTGAGGGGTTCTACATCCCGTCCTTCTCCACGGAGACGGTGGTGTACAAAGGGCTGATGGTGGCCCCACAGCTTGACAAGTTCTATCCGGACCTACAGGACCCGGAGTTTGAGACGGCGCTGGCGGTGTTCCACCAGCGGTACAGCACCAACACGTTCCCCACGTGGCACCTAGCGCAGCCGTTCCGTCTGCTGGGCCACAACGGCGAGATCAACACGCTCCAGGGCAACGCCAACTGGATGCGCGCCCGCGAGCCGGAGTTGACCTCGGAGCTGTGGGGCGACCGGGTAGGTGACTTGGCGCCGTTCATTCAGAGCGGCGGCAGCGACTCGGCGCAGCTGGACAACGTGGCCGAGGCGCTGGTCCGCTCGGGGCGGGACGTGCTGCACGCGTTCGCCATGCTGGTGCCGGAGGCGTGGGAGAACATGCCCGCGCTGGATCCAAAGTGGCGGGCGTTTTACGAGTACCACGCGAGCATTACCGAGCCGTGGGACGGCCCGGCGGCGCTCGCCTTCGCAACGGGCGGCATGGCCGGGGCGATTTTGGACCGCAACGGGCTGCGTCCCGCACGCTACAAGGTAACCGACGACGGCATCGTCAGCATGGGCTCCGAGGTGGGGATCCTGGACTTCCCCGATGAGCACGTGGTGGAGAAGGGCCGTCTGGGGCCGGGCCAGATGCTCGCGGTGGACACCAGGTCGCACCGGATCTTGAAGAACGACGAGATCAAGGACGCGCTCGCCTCCCGACGGCCGTTCCATGACTGGGTGAGGCGGTACCGCCTGTTCATGCCGGAGTACCTGAGGCAGGTCAACGGCAAGCCGATCCAGGGTGAGCCTCCGCGGCTTGAGATGGAGCGCGCGTTCGGCTACACGAACGAGGAGCTTCAACTGCTGTTGCAGCCCATGTTTGAAGACTCCAGGGAGCCCGTCGGCTCCATGGGCGACGATACGCCTCTCGGGGTGCTCTCAAACAAGCCCAGGCTGCTGTACACCTACTTCACCCAGAAGTTCGCCCAGGTGACGAACCCGCCGATTGACTACTTGCGCGAGGCCATCGTCATGGCGCTGCACACGTACCTGGGCGCGCGCGGCAGCCTGCTGGAGGAGACCGCGCATCACGCCAAGCTGGTGTTCCTGCCGTCGCCGATTCTGGCCGAGCACGAGATGGATGCTTTGCGCAGGCTGCCTGACCCTGCGTTCCGCGCCGTAACGCTGCCGTGTCTGTTCCCGGTGAGCGGCGGCCCGGAGGCGATGGAGACGGCCCTGCAGGAGCTTTGCGACCAGGCGTCCAACGCTGTTGCCGGCGGCGCCGCGCTCATCGTGCTGTCTGACAAGGGTGTTGACGCCGAGCACGCGCCCATCTCGATGCTGCTGGCCGTGGGCGCGGTGCACCACCACCTCATCTGGCAGGGCCAGCGGATGCGCTGCTCCATCATCGCGGAGACGGGCGAAGCGCGCGAAATGCACCACATAGCGTGCCTCATTGGGTACGGCGCGTCCGCCATCCATCCGTATCTGGCGCTGAACGTGGTGCGGCAGCAGGCGGCGCAGTCCAAGGTGGACGGCATGACGGCGGAGAAAGCTGTCGAAAACTTCATCAAGACGCTGGACAAGCAGGTCCTCAAGATCATGTCCAAGATGGGCATCTCCACGGTCTCCGCCTATCACGGTGCGCAGCAATTTGAGGCCATCGGCGTCCAGCAGCGGGTCATTGATTTCGCGTTCATGGGCACCACGTCGTCGGTTGAGGGCGTGGGGTACAGGGAGATCGCGGGGGAGACGCTGGCGCGGCACCGCCTGGCCTTCGGCTCCACCGCGACCCGCCTGGAAGACTATGGGTACTACCGCTATCGGCGCGACGGGGAGCATCACGGCCACAACCCGTTCACCATCTCGGCGCTCCACAAGGCGCTTGAGGCGAAGGACGACGGGATGGAGCATTACCGGGAGTACCGAAACAAGATCCGGGAGGCCGGGCCGCTGGCGCTCCGCGACCTGCTGGACTTCCGTCCTCTTGGGCCTTCTGTGCCGCTGGACCAGGTGGAGCCCGCGTCCGAGATCGTGAAGCGGTTCCAGACCGGCTCCATGTCTCTCGGCGCGCTTTCGCCCGAGGCGCACGAGACGCTGGCCATCGCCACGAACCGTATCGGCGCGCGGGCCAACACGGGCGAGGGCGGCGAGCAGCCGCCGCGCTGGCGCGAGGTGCGGGCCAACGGCGATTCGTCCAACTCCGCCGCGAAGCAGGTGGCCTCCGGGCGCTTTGGCGTGACGCCGGAGTACCTGGCGATGGCGAAGGAGCTGGAGATTAAGATGGCCCAGGGCTCCAAGCCGGGCGAGGGCGGCCAGCTTCCGGGCCACAAGGTGGTCTCGTACATCGCGGCGACGCGGCGCACGCAAGAAGGCGTGCCGCTCATCTCGCCGCCGCCGCACCACGACATCTACTCCATTGAGGACCTGGCGCAGCTCATCTACGACCTGAAGGTCGTGAATCCCCGCGCGCGTATCGCCGTCAAGCTGGTGGCGGAGGCGGGCGTGGGTACCATTGCGGCGGGCGTGGCGAAGGGCTACGCGGACAAGGTGCAGATCTCCGGCCACGAGGGCGGCACGGGGGCCTCGCCGCTCAGTTCCATCAAGAACGCGGGCTCGCCGTGGGAGCTTGGCCTGGCGGAGACGCAGCAGGTGCTCGTACTGAACGGCTTGCGGGGGCGCATCACGGTGAGCACGGACGGGATGATTCGCACGGGGCGAGACGTGGTGATGGCCGCGGTCCTCGGGGCTGAGGAATACGGCTTCGGGACGTCCGCGCTCATCGCCCTCGGCTGTCTGATGGCGCGGCAGTGCCACCTCAACACCTGCCCTGTGGGGATCGCCTCCCAGGATCCAAGGCTCCGCGCCAAGTTTAAGGGCACGCCGGAGCACCTAATCCGGTACTTTTTCTTTGTCGCGGAAGAGGTGCGGGAGTACCTGAGCTTCCTGGGCGCGCGCAGCCTGGTTGACATCGTTGGCCGGCCGGATCTGCTCTACCAGGTTGAGACGCCGGAGGGGTTCAAGGCCCGCGGGCTGGACCTGACCAAGATCATCACGCAGGCCGACCCAGCGGGCCTGGAGCCCCGGCACGCCCTCCAGGAGCGCAATGATCGCCCGGAACCGATCTTTGACGACGCACTGCTGGCGCAGGTTGAGCCCGCGCTGGCCGGGCAGCGTTCGGTGCGGCTTGAGTTGCCGATTCGCAACGTCCACCGGACGGTTGGCGGGCGCATCGCGGGCGAGATCGCGTACCGGTACGGCGACGCGGGCCTGCCGGAGGGTGTTGTCCTGGAGATGGTCTTCCGAGGCTCGGCGGGCCAGTCCTTCGGCGCGTGGTGCATCCACGGGATGCACCTGGTGCTGCACGGTGAGGCGAACGACTACGTGGGCAAGGGCATGCACGGCGGGGAGATCATCATCCGCCCGCCCGCCGCCGCGCGCTTCCGCGCCGACCAGAACGTCATTATGGGCAACACGGTGTTGTATGGCGCAACCGGCGGATACCTGTTCGCGGCCGGGCGCGCGGGCGAGCGGTTCGCGGTGCGTAACTCGGGCGCGTGGGCGGTCATTGAGGGCGCGGGCGACCACTGCTGCGAGTACATGACCGGAGGCGTGGTAGTGGTGCTGGGCCCGGCGGGACGGAACGTGGGCGCGGGCATGTCCGGCGGCGTGGCCTTCTTTCTGGACGAGTCCGACTCGCTTGCCAGCAACCTGAACCCCGAAATGGTGCAGATGTCCAAGGTCGCGGACGACGAGCACGACGTTGAGTTGCTGCACTCGCTCGTCCGGCGGCACGCGGTGGAGACGGGCAGCCAGCGGGCGGCTGAGGTGCTGGCGAGCTGGGACCGGTACCTTCCGCTGTTCACCAAGGTGCATCCCAAGCCGACGGTTGCGCCCGCCGCCCCACGTGACCTGCTGCGCCAGCGTCGCGACGCGATGCTTGCCGCAATGCGCGCCAAGCACGGCGAGGATGTGTAGGGGCCGCTTTTCTCAGCGAGGCGCAGGGTATGACGTACTCAGGAGGGGCGGGTTTCAAACCCGCCCCTCCTGATGCCTTCCAGGGGAACTCATAAAAAGAAGAGGGCCGCGCGATCCGCTGCGCGGCCCTCTTCACTTAGCCTAGGTTACCGGTCCTATCGGTAAGACGAGGATGGCTGGGCGGAGCGGTTCTTGGCGAAGCAAGAACTGCAGTACACCGGCCGGTCGCCCCTGGGCTGAAACGGCACTTGGGCCGGTTCGCCACACGTGGCGCATACGGCGGTGTACATTTGCCGCCCTCCAGAGGAGACGGAATTGCCGGTGCGGCCTCGGCGCTGCTCGCGGCACGTGGTGCAACGCTTGGGAGCGTTGGTGTACGCCTTGGCGGCGAAGAACTCCTGCTCGGACGCGGTAAACGTAAACGAGTTCCCGCATTCCATGCAGGTTAGGGTTTGGTCTGTGTAGGGCAACAGTGACCTCCTTGGGTTTGTGCCGTGGTCTTGAGGTCACCGGCCCGAGGCGGATCGAGCTTGTTGCTTGTGCAGGGGTGGTGAACCTTGATTGCCACGATGGTGTTACGATATCAGTAATCTACCCTGGTGTCAAGAGGCCGATGGCGTAGCGTTCTGCTTTTGTTTTTGACGGAGGAGCTTTGCCCGCTGACCCGCCCGCTCACCCCCTTCGGCTATGCTTGGGGCAGGTTTCGAGAGGAAATGCTCTTGCGTGGGGATGCAGCAGCATCCACGCGAGAGGGAAGGATCGACGAAAAAGGAGCAGGCTCATAGCGCGGCGTTGCGCCGCCGCGGCCTGGTTGCTAGAATACCCTCGGCTTGTGGCGCGTAGGCGCCATGACAGGCGGTTCGCACCAAAGCACCGCGCGCGATCGCATCATTCAGAAGCCTAGCAACAACGGACAGGAGGGGGACTTGACCACCGCGAGCAGCACCAAATACGAGGGGATGATTGCAGAGACCGTCCGGTTTCCAGGCAACAAGGGCGAGACGATCGGCGGTTACGTGGCGCGCCCGCTGGGGGCCGGGCCGTTCCCCGGCGTCGTGGTGGTCCACGAGGCGTTCGGGCTGGTGCCGCACACCAAGGAGCTAGCGCGCAAGTTCGCCGCTGCGGGGTACCTGGCCGTCGCGCCGGACCTGTACTCGCGCATCAACGCGCCGGACCCCGCCGACATGCGGTCGGTGATCCAGGCGATGGGCGGCCTGGCGGACTCGCAGGCGATCGGGGACATGGAAGGCGCGGCGGGCTACATGAAGGCGCAGACCAGTTTCAACGGCAAGATGGGGTGCATAGGGCACTGCTCCGGCGGGCGGCACACGCTGCTCTTCGCGTGCAACACGAAGAGCTTGAGCGCGGTGGTGGACTGCTACGGCGGCCGGGTGGTGGTGGAAGCCGCCGATCTGACACCGATGATGCCCAAGGGGGTTTCGGACATGGTGGGTGATCTCAACTGCCCGCTGCTCGGGCTGTTTGGCGAGGCTGATCGCAATCCCAGCCCTGAACACCTTGTGAAGTTGGAGGACGCGTTGAAGCGCGCCCGCAAGACCTACGAGTTCAAGAGCTACAAGGCGCCCGTCGGACACGGCTTCTTCGCCGACTACCGCCCCAGCTACAATCAGGAGGCGGCGATGGACGGCTGGGACAAGATTCTCGCGTTCTTCAGCAAGAACCTGCATTGATGCACAGATGCCGCGCCCTTCAGGGCGCGGTCTCGCCAAGCGGCGTGAGTCAACATAGTGCGAGGAGTGCGACGATGTGTGAGTTCGGACAGGTCACCAAGGTGAGCTTGCAGGGAAGCGGGAAGTCGGGCGTGGGCTGGTTCAAGCTGAAGGACGGTCAAGTCTATCACGACCACTTCTACAAGGCGGACGCCGCGGAGGGGATCGTGGTGGACGTGCTGAAGGACGGCGAGCTTGGGGAGCTCGGCGTGCACGTCTCGTTGGAGCTGGACAACGCCTCGGCACGGGCGCTGGCGGAGGCGATCCTGACGACGGTAGACACGCTGGAGGCCAAGCAGGCGGAGACGGAGCGGAGGCTGGCGGCGCGGTAGCGGCGCTCTCTTCGTCGGTGCGACCGCGCAGGGTGGGTTTCAAGAGTTGCATGCCCATGCAAGCGGTCGAGCCGTGATACGTTCCATTCCCAGCCCGGCCTGATTCTTCGCTCCGCTCAGACAGGTCTCAATCCCCTGACCCCCACCCCCGAATCGGGAGAGGTGGTTTCCCCCCTTCGCAAGGGCGGGTAGGGGGGGGGTAGGTTTTTTCGTTTTCGTTTGCTTTTTGGCAGATACAGCTTTTGCCATTTTGAGGGAGCGGCAGCGACCGAGGAATCTCCGCTCGTCAGGTTGCCGCCCACATAGCTTCGGAGATCCCCGGTTGAGTTTACTCTGAGCATAGCGAACGGGCGCCGAATGACTATGAAAAGACCCTGACGGTAGGGTTATCATCGGTTGCTCAATGATGGAGGACATGCCACAATCGGGGCGTTTCAAGAGGGGGAGGTCATCATGAACGAGCGCAAGCTGCGCGTCGGCATCATCGGGGCGAACGTGAACTACGGGTGGGGGTCGCGCGCCCACATTCCGGCCATCCAGGCGCTGCCGGAGCTTGAGCTGGTGGCGGTGTGCACCGCGCACAAGGATACGGCGGAGGAGACGGCGCGAAAGTATGGCGTTCCGATGGTCTTCCACGACTACGAGGCGATGGTGGAGAGCAAGGACATCGACATCATCTCGGTGTGCGTACGGGTGCCGCGCCACGAGCAGATGGTGATGGCGGCGCTCCGCAACGGGAAGCACGTGTTCTGCGAGTGGCCGCTGGGCGCAAACTCGGACGAGGCCAAGGAGATGGCCGCGCTGGCGGACGCGAAGGGAGTGCGCCACATGATCGGGCTGCAGGCGCGCGGCTCGCCGTCGCTGATCCAGCTGAAGGAGCTGGTGGACGGCGGGTACGTGGGCCGGGTGCTGGCCTGTTCCATGGTGTCGTTTTCATCCGGCGCGGGACTGCGCATGCCCAGCAACGCGTGGGCGCTGGACAAGGCCCAAGGCGTGAACACCCTCACCATCGCTGGAGGGCACTCCTTGGACGCGCTGTGCTACTGCGCGGGCGAGTTTGAAGAGCTGTCCAGCATCGTGAGCACGCAGGTGAAGCGCGCCGCCATTAGCGGGCAGGATAAGGTGGTTGACGTGACCTCGCCGGACAACGTGCTGGTCTCCGGCAGGATGGTGAACGGTGCGGTCGCTTCGGTGCACATCGCCAGCGTGCCGGGGCAGGGTACCGGCTTCCGGCTGGAGGTGCAGGGCACGGAGGGGACGCTGGTTGCCACATCATCCGGCTCCGTCCAGATCGGCGACATGGAGCTTCTGGGCGGGCGGCGCGGCGGGCAGGGCCTGGCGCCGGTGCCCATTGACGTGAAGCACCGCACGGTCCCCGACGACATGCCGTCGGGCGCGCCGTACAACGTGGGGCAGCTCTTCCACCAGTTCGCGGACGCGATCACCAACAAGCGTCCCATCGCCAACGACTTCAATCTCGCGGTGCGGCGTCACCACCTGCTGGACGCGCTAGAGAAGGCGTCGGAGCAGGGCCGGCGGCAGCGCGTAGTGGGCTGAGCGGGCGCCTGCCGGACGGCTCATGAGGCAGCGCGCTTGTAGCACGGGAGTCGGGCGGGTTGGTGGGGGAACTTTAGCTACGGGGCTTGTGTCTCCGCCTCTTTGCCCGTATACTTTATCCTTGTGCGCCATGCGACTGCGTGGTAATCTGCGAGGAGGGTGGGGTGATTGAATGCACTCGGCCAGCATCTCATTCTTGAGCTACGGGACTGCAATCCAACGCTACTCAACGACCTCCCGTTCTTGCAGCGGGCGCTCTTGGACGCGGCCAAGCGAACGGGTGCAACGGTCATCGGGGAGACATTCCACCAGTTCTCTCCTTACGGCGTCACGGGCGTCATAGCGATCGCGGAGTCCCACCTCTGCATCCACACGTGGCCCGAGCACGACTACGCCGCCGTGGACATCTTCACGTGCGGCGAGAACTTTGACGGGCGCGCCGCCGCGGATCTCATCACCGAGCGGCTGGAGTCGCGCAACCCTTCCATGATGGTGGTTGAGCGCGGCGTGCTAGCGCGCCGGGCCGCTCAGACCGTCGGGTAGCGCGCCGTCGTGGTCCAGAGCGCCGGCAAGTGGTACACCGAGTTCTTGACGCCGCACCTGTGCGTCTCGTCGCGTATTCAACGCGTCTTGCTCAGCGCCAAGACCCCGTACCAGACGGCGGAGTTGTTGGAGACCGGCAGCTATGGGCTCACGCTCCTGCTGGACGGCAAGACGCAGTCCACGGCGGTGGACGAGCACGTCTACCACGAGGCCCTTGTCCACCCTGCGATGCTGCTGCACCCGTCGCCGCGCTCGGTGTTCATCGGCGGCGGCGGCGAGGGCGCGACGGCGCGCGAGGTGCTGCGCCATCGCAGCGTTCAGCAGGCCACGATGGTGGACCTGGACCGCGAGGTCGTAGAGTTGTGCCGCCAGCACCTGCCGGAGCATCACCAGGGCGCGTTTGACGACCCGCGCCTGCGCCTCCAGTTCACCGACGCGAAGCGGTACCTGGAGGAGACGACCGACCAGTACGACGTTGTGGTGCTGGACCTGGTTGACCCCATGGAGGGCGGGCCGGCGTACACTCTCTACACGCAGGAGTTCTACCGCTCCGTCCGCGCGCGGCTCACCCCCAACGGCGTGATGGTGACACAGGCAGGCCCGGCGAGCATCATCAACTGCCGCGAGGTTCACACCGCGATCCACAAGACGCTCAAGACGGTGTTCCCGTTCGTGGCGTCGTACTGGGTCCAGATGCAGTCGTTCGGCGAGCCGTGGGGGTTCGTCGTCGCGTCACCGCGACAGGACCAGCGCCCGCTGGCGCCCGTCGAGGTTGACCGCCGCATCGGGGAGCGCAGGCTGATCGGCCTGCGTTCGTACGACGGCGAGGCGCACCAGGGGATGTTCTCGCTGCCGCGCTACCTCCGCGACGCCATCGCCACCGAGGAGCGCATCATCACCATGGACAAGCCGCTGTTCGTGTTCTAGGCGGGGCTCGGCCTCTCCGTTTTCCAAGTCCTTTGCCTGTGAGCGTTTGTCTTTTGAACACGTCTTGTGTTGGCGTTGGTTGTCTGCGTGGCCCGATTTGTCTCGCTTCGCTGTGTTTTGTTCGTTGCATACCGATTTCTCCGGAGGCCACGCGGTAGATTGGCTCCGCGCGCCGATTTTTTTCTTTGCTCTTCTTCTCCCTCCCAACCGGGGCTGCCTTCTCAGAGAATCCTTGCCTCTGGTCCGACGCTCCGCGTCTGAGGAGTGACGTTCCGGGCTCACTGCAAGGGTAGCTGGTTGCGCAGGACATGGGCAAGGTGCGTTTGTCAGTGGGGGGGGGGGCGCCGGCCCGATCTGTGATTACGGCTTGGTAATGGGCGTCAGGGCGCTATAATACCCGCAGACCCGTGGGGCAGGTGACGCATGACGCAACAGCAAGGCGCGTTTACGCTTGAGTCCAGGCCGCTGCTCATGCTGCTGGATGGGCACGCGCTGGTGCACCGGGCGTGGCACGCCATCCAGAACCCGCTCACCGTGCGCCGCACGGGCGAGGACGTGCGCGGCGTCTACGGCGTCGCGCAGATGTTCCTCAAGGTGGTGCAGGACTACCGGCCCGCGAACATCGCCATCACGTTTGACACGCCCGCGCCCACGTTCCGGGACGAGATCTTCGCGGCGTACAAGGCGCAGCGTCCGGCCACGCCGCCGGAGTTGCGGAGCCAATTCCCGCTCGTCCGGCGGCTCATGGAGGCGTTCCGCGTGCCGATCTACGAGCTGGACGGGTACGAGGCGGACGACCTTCTGGGCACGCTGAGCGTCCAGGCCGCGGAGCAGGGTCTGGACGCGCTCATCGTCACGGGCGACACGGACACGCTGCAGCTCGTCGCGCCGCACGTCAGCGTCCTGCTCCAGTTCAGCATCCAGAAGCGCACCGTGTACGACGACCTGGAGGTGCGCAAGAAGTACGGCGGCCTCGGCCCCGGCCAGCTCATTGAGCTGAAAGCGCTGCGCGGCGACCCGTCGGACAACATCCCCGGCGTGCCGGGTGTCGGCGAGAAGACGGCGGTGAAGCTCCTGAGCGACCACGGCGACATTGCGGGCGTCTACGCCAACTTGGACAAGCTCACGCCCAAGCTGCGCGAGGCGCTGGAGCAGTACCGGGGTCAGGTGGAGCAAGGCGTCAAGCTCGTCACCATCGACCGCCACGCGCCCGTGCGCCTGGACGTTGAGGCGAGCAAGTGGGGCCAGTACGACCGGCGAGAGGTCATTGACTTCCTGCGGGAGTTCGAGTTTTTCAGCGTGGTGGGCCGCATTCCGGAGGGCAAGAGGGCCAGCGTCCAAGATGCGAATGCCGCGCCATCGGCTCCAGAGGCGAAGGCTTCCAACGGCGCGGCGCGTGTTGACTACCGGACGGTGGCGAACACCGAGGAACTGGAGGCGATGGTTTCCGAGCTGGCGACCGCGGCGGGCTTCGCGTTTGACACGGAGACGACGAACCAGGACGCGATGCGCGCCCGGTTGGTCGGCCTGTCGTTCAGTACAGCGCATGGGCGGGCCTGGTACGTGCCTGTGGGCCACGGCCAGGGCGAGCAGTTGCCAAAACGACAGGTGTTGGACGCGCTGCGCCCGGTGCTGGAGGACGCGGGCAAGCCCAAGGCCGCGCACAACGCCAACTACGACATGACGGTGCTTGCCAACGAGGGAGTCCAGGTGGGCGGCGTGGACTGCGACACGATGCTGCTTGCCTTCATGCTTGGCCACAAGGCGGTGGGCCTCAAGCCGCTTGCGCTGGCGCTGCTGGGCGAGGAGATGACGTCGATTAGCGCGCTCATCGGCAGCGGGCGCAACGAGAAGACGATGGACCAGGTTCCCATCGCGGACGCCGCGCCGTACGCCAGCGCGGACGCCGACATGACGCTGCGCCTGCGCGAGGCGCTGGAGCCTCGTCTCAAGCCGCAGAAGGCGTGGTGGCTCTTCCAGAACGTGGAGGCGCCGCTGCTGCCCATCGTGGTCCAGATGGAGCGGGACGGCATCGCGTTGGACGTCTCCATGCTGGAGGCGATGGGGCAGGAGCTGGGCGACGAGATTGCGCGCTCGGAGCGCACCGTCTACGAGACGATAGGACGCCCGTTCAACATGGGGTCGCCGAAGCAGCTCGGCGAGGTGCTATTTGACGAGCTGCGGCTGCCCAAGACCAAGCGCACGGCCTCCGGCGGCTACACGACGGACGCGGCGGCGCTGGATTGGCTGCGGCAGACGCTGGCAGAGGGCAAGTCGGATGCCGACCCGCGGGCGCTGGCCGTTCTGGGCACCGTGCTCCGGTGGCGCGAGCTGACGAAGCTGAAGTCCACGTACGTGGACGCGCTGCCCACGATGGTCAACCCGGCCACGAAGCGGGTCCACACGTCGTACAACTTGGCCGGCGCGGTGACGGGCCGCATCTCGTCCAGCGACCCGAACTTGCAGAACATCCCGATACGCACCGAGCTTGGGCGGCGCATCCGGCGCGCGTTCGTCCCCGGCGAGCCGGGGTGGCGGCTCGTGGCGGCGGACTACTCGCAGATTGAGCTGCGCGTGCTGGCGCACCTCTCGCAGGACCCGACGCTGCTGGAGGCGTTCCACCAGGGGCAGGACATTCACGCGGCCACGGCGTCGCGGGTGTTCGGCGTGCCGCTCAAGGAGGTCACGCCGGACCAGCGGCGTCTCGCCAAGGTGCTGAACTTCGGCGTGATCTACGGCCTCTCGGCGTTCGGCGTCTCGCAGCAGACGGAGCTATCGCCGGACCAGGGCGCGGAGTTCATCACGAGCTACTTCGCGCGGTACCCGGGCGTGAAGACGTACCTGGACGCCACGCGGCGCAAGGCCCGCGAGGAAGGCTTCGTAGAGACGCTGCTTGGCCGGAGGCGCTTCACTCCGGAGGCCTCCACGGGAAACTTCGTGGCGCGCCAGGCGGCGGAGCGCGAGGCGATCAACATGCCGGTGCAGGGCACCGCCGCCGAGATCATGAAGCTGGCGATGATCCGCGTGGCCGAGCGGCTGCGGGAGTCGGGCCTGCGCGCGCGGATGCTGCTCCAGGTGCACGACGAGCTGATCTTTGAGTCGCCCTCCGACGAAGTGGAGCGGCTGCGGGCGCTGCTCCGAGACGTGATGCCGCTGGCGATGGACGGCGTGGTGGAGTTCACGGTGCCGCTGGACGTGGCGGTGAAGTCGGGGGCGAACTGGGGGGAGCTGGGGTAGTAGAGAGACTCATAGACAGAAAAAAGTCTCTGGAGAACCCTCTTTGCAAAGAGGGTTCTCCAGAGACTTCCCAGAAACTTTTCAGAGTGTGCGAGTTTTTCTCACTTAGCCCCCACACCTGCTATCGCCAGCATCCGTTCCTCAAACGCCAGCAGGCGCTCCAGTACCCACACCAGTACGTCGCGCCAGCGGCCGCGAAGCTCCAGCCTGATTTGCGTGGAGCCTACCTGGGCGACGCTGCGCAGTTCGCTCTGAAGGGCGCCGCGCGCACCGCCGACCTCGCCCTTCAACGTGAGCACGGCGTGGTTGTCGCGGTGCGCCACGGAGACCACGCCGGCCATGGCGGCCAGCGTCTTGACGCGCACGGTGTAGAGCAGGTCTTCCACCGGCTGGGGCAGCGCGCCGAAGCGGTCGCGCAGCTCGTCTTCCAGGGGCGCGAGCTCTTCCGGCGACTTGGCGCGGGCGAGGCGCTGGTAGACGGCGAGGCGCTGCGGCAGGTCGGGGATGTACGCCTCGGGGACGAAGGCCTTGACCGGAAGGTCAATGGTGATGTCCGACGGCGGCAGCGCAAAGGGGCTTGCTGCTTCCGGCGGCGGCGCGGCGCCTGTGGCGGCCTTGAGTTCCTTGACGGCCTCTTCAAGCAGGCGCACGTACAGGTCAAAGCCCACGGCCTGG
This sequence comes from Dehalococcoidia bacterium, assembly GCA_009693055.1. GTDB lineage: Bacteria > Chloroflexota > Dehalococcoidia > Lucifugimonadales > SHYT01 > SHYA01. The sequence continues at coordinate 14,353 of SHYA01000008.1, forward strand.
ATGTGGCCGCTTTGCTCCGCGCCCAGGATGTTGCCCGCGCCGCGAATCTCCAGGTCGCGCATGGCGATGCGGAAGCCGGAACCGAGCTCCTGGTGCGCGAGGATGGCTCGAAGCCGCTTCTGCGCCTCGTCGGTGAGGCGGCGGCCCGGCGTGAGGAGGAAGTACGCGAAGGCCTGGTGCGCGCCTCGGCCCACGCGGCCTCGGAGCTGGTACATCTGCGCCAGGCCGAGCAGCTCCGGGCGGTGGACAAGCAGGGTGTTGGCGTTGGGGATGTCCAGGCCCGCCTCAATGATGGTGGTGCAGACCAGCACGTCGGCCTTGCCGGTTGTGAACGCCTCCATCGCCGCGGACAGCTCTTCCTCGTTCATCTGGCCGTGGCCGACGACGACGCGGGCGGCGGGCACCAGGACCTGGATGCGGCTGGCCCACTCGTAGATGTCCTTGACGCGGTTGTGGACGAAGAACACCTGGCCGCCTCGGTCAAGCTCGCGGACGATGGCCTCGCTCACGAGCTGGTCGCTGTAGTTGGAGACGAAGGTGCGCACGGGCACGCGCGACTCGGGAGGCGTCTCAATAGTGCTCATGTCGCGGACGCCCGCGAGGGCCATGTACAGGGTGCGCGGGATGGGCGTGGCGCTGAGCGTGAGCATGTCGGCCTCGCGGCGGAGGCGCTTCAGGTGCTCCTTGTGCTCCACGCCGAAGCGCTGCTCGTCGTCCACGATGGCGAGGCCGAGGCTCTTGAACGCCACGTCCTTCTGGAGTATGCGGTGCGTGCCGATGAGGATGTCCACCTGGCCTTCCTGAAGGCGGCGGATGGTGTCGGCCTGCTCCTCCTTGGTGCGGAAGCGGTGCAGGACGTCAACCTTGATCGGGTAGGGCGCGAGGCGCTGGGCGAAGGTGGCGTAGTGCTGCTGGGCGAGCACCGTGGTGGGGCAGAGCAGGGCAACCTGGTATCCCTCCTGGGCGGCCTTGAAGGCGGCGCGCAGGGCGACCTCGGTCTTGCCAAAGCCGACGTCGCCGCAGACGAGGCGGTCCATGGGGCGCGTCTTCTCCAGGTCGGCCTTGACCTCGTCGATGGCGGTGGCTTGGTCGGGCGTCTCCACGTAGGGGAAGGCGTCCTCAAGCTGGCGCTGCCACGGCGAGTCCGGGCTGTAGGCGGGCCGTTCCACGACCTCGCGGGCCGCGTACAGCTCCAGCAGCTCCTTCGCCATCTCGGCGGCTGCGCCTTTGGCCCGCTCCTTGGCGCGCGTCCACTCCTGGGTGCCGAGGCGGGTGAGGCTCGGCGCGGCGTCGCCCGGGCCGACGTACGGGCTGAGCCGGTCCAGCGCGTCGGTGGGAACGAAGAGCTTGTCGTGCTCGGCGTACTCCAGGATGAGGTATTCGCGCTCGCCTTGCTCGCCGGGGACGCGGCGGGTGCCGGTGAACCGCCCGATGCCGTGGTCCACGTGGACGACGTACATGCCGGGGGTCAGCTCGGAGAGAAACGCCTCGCGCCGGATGCCGCGACGCCGGATGCCACGCTGGCGCTTGACCTGGCCCAGCACCGCGGCGTCGGTCAGCAGCACGAGGTCGCCGGTCGGGAGCGGCAGGACGAAGCCCTGCGAGAGCGCGCCCGGGACGACGGTGGCGGAGCCGGGCGCGGGAGGCTCTGTGACCTCCTGCGCGAGGGCCGCGCCGACGCCGCGCTCGCTGAGGACCTCCTGGAATCGCTGGGCGTGGTGCGATAGCGTCACCACTCGCTTCCCCTCCGCGGCCTGGCGGCGCACCGAGGCGGCGAAGGCCTCCAGGCGACCCCAGAAGCTGGGGGCGGGCGAGAAACCAAGCTCGTTGTCCTCGTCTCCTGGGTCGCCGCCCATCCACTCCAGGACGAGCGAGGCGCTTTCCAGGCGACGCCGCGAGTTGTCCCACGAGGCCCAGGGCGAGGGGAAGCCCTCCGGCAAGTCGCCGCGCTGCCGCTTCACCTCAAACTGCTCGGTCAGTCGCTGCGCCTGGTCCATGCCAGCCTGCTCAAGGGCCAGCGGCTCGTCCACGACAAGCAGGCCGTCGGCGGGCAGGAAGTCCAGCAGCGTGGCGTCGTTGAAGAACCCGGCGTAGTACACCGCCTCGTCCAGCAGGCCGCCCTCAAGGAGCGTGGCTACCTCCGACTGCACCTGCTCAAGCACCTCATCCTTGCAGCCCTGCGCGCCGAGCTTGGCGAGCAAGGCGCGCGCGCGGCTCGTGTCGGACAGGGCGGTGAGCACCTCACGCGCGGGGATAACCGAGACGGACTCGCGTTCTTCCACGGAGCGCTGCGAAGCGGGGTCAAAGAGCCGGATGCTCTCCACGGCGTTGCCGAGGAGCTCAATGCGGGCGGGCATGGGCGAGTCGGGGGAAAAAACGTCGAGGATGCCGCCACGGAGGGAGAACGTGCCGGGGACCTCCACGGCGCCCTCGGAGCGGTAGCCCATCGCCGCCCAGCGGGTGAGGTGGGGCTGCGTGGCGATCGTCTGGCCCACCGTCACCGTCTCCACCGCGTCGGTGAAGGACGCCGGGCGCAGCGTGAGCTGTGACGCCGCGGCGAGCGATGCGACGACGACCGTGGGCGCGCGAGCGTGGTCCGCGGGCCGGGCGAGGGCCGCCAGCGCCAGCAGGCGGGCATGGGCGGTGCCTTCGTCAACGGCGAGGCGCTCGTAGGGGAGGGCGTCGTACTCGGGGCAGAGGAGCACGCGGACGGAGGCCTCGGGACCGTCGCCGAGGAAGGTTTGAAGCTCCTCGGCCAGGCGCTGGGCGTCCTCTGGCTTGGCGGTCAGCACGAGCGCCGGCTTCCGCAGCGAGGACGCGATGCCCCCCAGCAAGAACGCGCGGGCGTAGTCGGGCACGCGGCACCGCTGCTGGCCTGGTGTCGCAAGCGCGGCCAGCAGCTCACGGTACCGCGGGAGTCCGTTCAGAAGCGGGAGCAGTCCTTGCAGGGCCATGCAGACCTCGCGTACGCAAAACGCCCAAAGGCCCGCCTTCCCGAAGGGGCGGGCTGCATAACGGTGCCGGCTGCGGGCGCGGCCGCTGCCAGTCAGGAGAGATTGTAGCACGGTGGGATGGCATTCACCCTTCGGCTTTCTGATTCCTTGCCGGAAGGGAATGTGCAGGGGCAACTCATGAAGTCACCCCAAAATGTTCCCTGCCAAGAAAGCGATATGTGGTACCGTCGGCGCGCCTTACCTCTCCATGCCCTTCTCCTGAATGGTGAGGGGGATTGCCGCTTCCCTCGGTAACGAGGCTGGCGAAGGAGAGATGGAGAACGATTTCTGGGATACGTTCATGAACGTATCCCAGAAATCCGGCTGTGCAGCGGATAAGCCGTAGATAAGCGCTCTCCCCGCATCCTAAGCTTCTCCCCCGGTGGGAGAAGAAATTTCGGGACTGCTTCATGAATTGGCCTTACACATTCTCCAGAGGCTCGGCACGGTGAGCGAGAAGGGGAGTCAAGGCGAGAACTGCAAGACCGTGCTGCTCTCCGCGCCTTCATTGACACTGCGCGGCCCACAACCTATACTATGCGTGCTTATGCCAAAACGTACGTATCAGCCAAACAACAGGCACCGCAACAAGGTGCACGGATTTCGCATGCGCATGCGGACCAAAGGGGGGCGTGAGGTGCTGCAGCGCCGCAGAGCGAAGGGCCGTCACCGCCTGACCGTGTAGCCCGCGTTGTCTGAATGTTGACTTGAGACGCGGCGTGGATAACGCCCAGACCGAGAGACTGACCAGGAAAGAAGACTTTACTCGCGTAGTACGACAAGGCCGGGCCTACGGCAACCCCCTCCTTCTACTTCGCGCTGCGCCCAACGGTATGGGCGTCACGCGCATTGGGTTTGCAGTGGGAAAGCAAGTTGGGCAGGCGGTCACACGCAACCTGGTGCGTCGTCGATTGCGTGAGGCCATACGGCGGATGCCGATTCTAGAAGGATGGGACGTGGTCATAACCGCGCGGAAACCTTCAGCGATCTGCGATTATCACGTGCTCGCAGCATCGCTCGTCGCCCTGTCAGGGCGACTGAACCTCCTGAAGCTCACGACGGCAGCGACGGAAGTATCGCAGTGAGCAGGCTGTTGCTCACGTCCATCCGCTGCTACCAGGCTACCGTCTCGCCATACCTGCCGTCACGCTGCCGCTACACGCCTTCTTGCTCTCAGTACGGGTACGGGGCGATCCACCAGCACGGCGCCCTGAAGGGCTCTTGGCTCACCCTCAAGCGCCTCGGAAAATGTCGCCCATTCGGCGGGCAGGGATACGACCCGGTGCCGCCAGCCGACTCGGCTAAGACCCCCGTCCCGGAAGGCGTCAGGTGATGCTGAGTTCGCACTTTGCCCGGCCACGCCGCCGATCGATGGCGCTTTTGCTTTTCTCCGTCGTCGCCGTTCTCGCATTGCAGGGCTGCACCGGCACGGGTCAATTCAAGGCCAAGGGGTGGTCCGGCCTGACAGCCTCGGGACAGGAGTTGTACTTCGCGGCTGGGGACGGCAGAGTCGCTGCGCTTGACCGCGAGGACGGGAAGGTCATGTGGACGTTCCCGGCACAGGGCGGCCAACCGGCGCACGCGGTCTATGGCAAACCGGTGCTCTCCAGCGACAAGGTGTATGTGGGTGACTACGCCGGCAACGTTTTTGCGCTGAACCGATTGACCGGGGCCTCAATTTGGATGAGGGCGGTAAAGCTTCCGGACCAGGAAAAGGCCAGCGCAATCGTGGGTGGCCTGGCGCTTGCAGGCGACACGTTGCTGGTAGCCTCCGAAGATGGTCATCTCTATGCTTTGGATGCTAACGACAACGCGGAACGTTGGCGCTTCCCCCAACAGGGCGCTCTGGGCAAGGTCTGGTCCACTCCCTCAGTTTTCAATGGCGTGGTCTTCTTTGGCTCGCTTGACCACACGGTCTTTGCTGTTGACCTGGCTACCGGCGTTGAGAAGTGGCGCAGGGCAACGGAGGGCGCCGTATCCGGACAGGTCCTGATCCATGACGGCCTGGTCTACGTTGGCTCGTTTGACCGCACGATGTACGCCCTGGACGCCGCGACCGGCGAGGTGCGTTGGACGGCGACGGGCGACAACTGGTTCTGGGCGGGACCGACGACGGACGGGCGCTCCTTGTACGCGGGAACGGTGGGCGGTGTGCTGTACGCGTTTGATCTCAAGACCGGCTTCGTTCAGTGGCAGACCAAGACAAAGGCGGCGATTGTCACGCCGGTTGTCCCGGTCGGCGACCGGCTCGCCGTGGTGACCGAAGACGGGAGGTTCCGGGCGTTCCGGGCCACCGACGGGCAGGAGCAGTGGGTCATTGACCTGGAGGAGCGCGTGCGGTCTCAGCCAGTCATTGCCGGCAACGACGGCGTTGTGTACCTCACGGACCTCAAGTTCCGGGTGCGCGCGCTGAACGTGCTCCGGGGCACCATCGGATGGACCCAGCAGTTACCAGAGTCGTGACGGAGCGGTAGGCGCTGCGCGCGGGGCGAGATGCGCCCGGCGTAAAAAGATAGGCTGGTCTGACGCGAGGTTTCACCCCCATCCTAACCTTCCCCCTCAAGAGGTAAGGGATCACGAGAAGCGACCGGGCAGCAGAACGGCACAAGGCGGCTAAGGAACACTATCGTGGAAGTCATATCTACCATCTGGAACGAACTCCTCCTGCGGCCAATGACCAACGGCCTGCTGCTCCTGGCGGTGTTTCTTTTCCACAACTTTGGCATTGGCATTCTCGCTCTTACGGTACTCGTCAGGCTCCTGACGTTTCCGCTGACCGTCCGCCAGCTGCGGCAGACCAAGGCGATGTCCGAGCTTCAGCCGAAGCTCCAGGCGATGCAGAAGCAGTACGGCAAGGACCGGCAGCGGCTATCCCAAGAGACCATGCGGATGTACAAGGAGGCCGGCGTCAGCCCCATCGGGTGTCTGGGGCCTATGCTGATTCAGTTCCCTATCTGGATCGCGCTGTACTACGGGCTGTCCAAGGCGCTGCCCACCAGCCCGGAGTCGTTGGTGGGGCTGTCTTCTCTGCTGTATTCGTGGGCGACGCCCATCCACGCGGCTATACCATTCAGCCGCAACTTCCTGGGCATGGACCTGGCGGCTCTGGCAAGCCAGAATCCGGTTACGCAGATTGTGATGCCTCTGCTGGTTGGCGGCTCCATGTGGGCCATGCAAAAGATGAGCACGTACCCCAACGCGGACGCGCGCCAGGCCCAGACCAACCAGATCATGCTCTGGATGATGCCAATCATGTTCGCGTTCTTTACGCTGAGTTTCCCGAACGGTCTTAGCCTATACTGGTTCATCTCCAACGTGGTGGGGATCGTGATGCAGTACTTTGTCACCGGCTGGGGCGGACTCGCCACCCTCTGGCAGCGGAAGCCCAAGCCCGCGCTGGAGGCTGCGGTGGTCGCCTCGGAGCCGGCAGGGGAGTCGTTGAGCGATGGAACAACCGATAGAAGTGAGCGGCAGGACGGCAGAGGAAGCGATAGAGCTGGCGCTAAGGCAGCTCGGGGCAAGGCGCGACGAGGTAGAAATTGAGATCCTGAGTCGCGGCAAGCCGGGCTTCCTTGGCTTTGGCGCCGAGTTTGCCCGCGTGCGGCTCATCCGGAGCTCCGCGTTGGAGGCGGATGAGCACGCGCCGCCCCGGCGGTCCTCCTCCACAGCAGCGCCACTCGCACCACGCCAGCAGGCCGCGCCACAGCAGCCGACTCTGGCCCCGCCGCAGCGCCCAGCCTCTCTTGCGGCGCCGCAGCCGCAGTCGGCCCTCGCACCGGCGCAACGAGCGGCCGTTCTTGGAGCGCCGCAGCAACCAACCGCCACGCCGGCGGATGTCGCCGCCGCCCGCGAGGCGCTTGATCGCCTGATGGCACTGATGAAGGTCAAGGCGGAGTCCAGTGTGGGCGCCGCGCCGGACGAATCGCCGGGCACGCCACTGCTCCAGGTGGCCGGTGAGGACGCAGGCCTGCTCATCGGACGCGGGGGCGAGACGCTTCGGGCGCTCCAGCTCCTCACGAACCTCATTGCGACCCAGGGCGCGCCGAACCGCGCCCACGTGATGGTGGACGTGGAGCGCTACCGAGAGCGCCGGGGCGAGGCGCTGCGCCGCCTGGCGCGGCGGATCGGCGACCGCGTTGCGGCGTCCGGACGGCCCTTCATGCTGGAGCCGATGTCGGCCTACGAGCGGCGTCTCATCCACATTGCGCTGGCGGATGACCCGCGTGTGACGACCGAGAGCCTTGGCGAGGGCGAGGACCGGAAGGTGAACGTCCGGCCTCAGCAAGGGCAAGGGCAGACGCAGGCGAACGCCGCAGCGCCGCGCGGGCCGCGCCCGGGAGGGCCTCCACGGTTCAGACAGGGCGGCGGATTTCGTCCGCCGCATGCTCCGGCGGACGGTGCGCCGAACGGTGGACAGCCTCCAGCCTCATCCTAACCTTCTCCCTCTTGGAGAGGGAATTGGCAGCTACGGCACCCCGTGAGCTTGGCTCAGGCAGGCTTTGAAGGGCGCGGCACCGGTGGTGGCGGAATGGCATCACTTGCAGTGTGGCTGGGTTTGCTAGACGCGCTTATGGAGGTACCTGGCTCGTCCCGGCTGGAGCGTCGGTAACTCTGACAGAAGAGAAAGCGAGACCGACATGCGGACCTCTGGGGAAGAGCAAGCACGGTACGAGGCCGCCACGCCCAGGTCGCGGGCACTCTACGAGGAAGCGCAGCATTACCTACCGGGGGGCGAGTCCCGCACCTCCACGTACTGGCCGCCCTACCCGCTGACCATCGTGCGGGGCGAAGGGTGCCGCGTGTGGGACGCGGACGGCGCCTGCCGCCTGGACTTTTTCAACAACTTCACGACGCTGGCGCTTGGGCACAACCACCCTGCCGTGGCGCGGGCCGTTGAGGCGCAGCTCCGCGACGGCACCTCGTTCTTTGGCGGAACGGAGCATCAGGTGCGACTGGCGCGGATGCTATGCGAGCGCATTCCGTCGCTGCAGCAGGTGCGGTTCACCAACTCGGGCACCGAGGCGACGCTCAATGCGGTCCGCGCCGCCAGGGCGTTCACGGGCCGCGCAAAGATCGCGAAGTGCGAGGGCGGCTACCACGGCACGCACGAGGCCCTTGCCGTCAGCACCACCCCCCCGCTGGCGCTTGTTGGCCGCCCGGACAGGCCGGCGCAGGTCCCCTCGGACCCCGGGCTTCCCCAGAGCGTGGTGGACAACGTGGTGGTGCTGCCGTTCAACAACGTGGAAGCCGCTCGGCGCCTCATCGTTGAGCATCACGAAGAGCTGGCGGCGGTGATCGTTGAGCCTGTCCTTGGCACAGGGGGTATGGTCCCCGCAACCGGTGAGTTCCTCGCCATGCTCCGCGACGTGACGGAGCAGCATGGGATCGTGCTGGTGTTTGACGAGGTGGTGACGTTCCAGGTCGGGCCGGGGGGCGCGCAGGAGCACTACGGGGTCACGCCGGATATGACCGCGCTTGGGAAGCTAATCGGCGGCGGGATGCCTGTGGGCGCGTTTGGCGGGCGGCGGGACATCATGGCGCTGTACGACCAGTCCACGAGCGGACCGCACCTTGGGCACGCCGGGACGTTCAACGGGCACCCGCTGGCGATGGTGGCAGGCACGGTGGTGCTTGAGCACCTGACACCCGAGGTGTACCGGCGGCTGAGCGGCCTTGGTGAAGGTGTGCGGATGCGCATCAAAGCGCTGGGGCGCGAGCTGGAGGCGCCGGTCCAGGCTACGGGGCTTGGTTCCCTGTTCGCGGTCCACCTCACCGACAGGCCCGTGCATAACTACCGGGACGCCGCGGCCGTTGACGAGGATCTCCGCCTGCGTGTGTTCCTTGGCCTGATGAACGAGGGCGTCTACCTGAGCCCCAAGCTCCTCGGCTGTCTCTCCACGGCGATAGGCGAGGCCGAGGTTGACCAGTTCATCGCCGCGCTGCGCCGGGTGTTGCTGCGGAACATGAAGTAACGGGGACTTAGGGCACCGTACGATGTGCGGCTTTTCATCAGAGCGCTGCTCTAACAAGCCGTCAGCAGGCTTCGTGTTCCCGGCAGTGGTGGCCCCGGCGCTGAGGCCGGGGTAGCAATCTCTGCTACCGCTAAAACACTAGAGGCCCCGACGCAGTCGGGGCCTCTAGTGTTTGCTCCGGCTCCCTCCGGTGAAGCGGCTTACGCTTTCACCTCAAGGGAGGGAGCCCATGGTTGGTCACTGATTTTACGCATAGGCTCTCACCTCCTTTCCATAGTTAAGAGTGTAACAGACGGTGTCAAGGGGGGGGCAAGTAGCGGGTGATTAGTGCTTGAGGAAGAGGTCGAACGGGTTGAATGAGATAGCCCGGTCATAGGCGTCAACGCCATCGCGGCGCTTGAGCCAGGTGACCACCGCGTAGGTCAGCGGCGTGCAGGCGACTTCGTACAGCACTTTAGCGAGCCACTGCACCCATATGAGGCTCCAGAGATGAGGCACCTGTCCGCCGAAGGCGATGGTGATGAACACCGCAGAGTCCAGCGCCTGGCCGACTACGGTGGAGCCGATGGTGCGCGTCCACAGCCAGCGGCCCTTCGTGGCGATCTTGAGGCGCGCAAGCACGATGGAGTTTGCGAACTCGCCAACCAGGTACGCTGTGAATGAGGCCGCGAGCAGCCGGGGCGCGTAGCCCAGGATGGTCTGGTAGGCGGCGTCGCTGTCCTTCCAGAACGGGGCCGCGGGAAGCAGCCCGCCGACCCAGATGGCGGCCACGGCGAGCAGGTTGCAGAGGAACCCCAGCCAGATGACGGCCCGCGCCCGCCGGTAGCCGTACACCTCCGTGAGCACGTCGCCGATGAGGTAGCTGACCGGAAAGATGACGATGGCCGCCGGCAGCACCTTGCCCCCGATGAGTACCAGCTTGACGGCGATGATGTTGGCGGTGATGAGCGCGGTGACGAACACGGCGGCGACGAGGACGAAGAGGGGTGTGACGGGACGCTCAGGGGAACCCCCTTTTGTAAAAGGGGGTTCCCCTGAGCCTTTACCGAAAACCTGGTCGCTCGAGGTACTCAAAGTAGTGTCAAGGTTCTTTGAGGAGGGTCTGGGAGGCCCTTTCTCGTGAGAAAGAGCCTCCCAGCGTTCCTACCGCGCCCCGATCGTGGCGGTGATGCCCAACGCCGCGCGAATCTCGTTAGAAACGAGCAGCGCCGCGCCCTGCAGCGGATCGCCGCCGCTCTTCATCAGGTTCTTGGTGAAGCCAACCGCCAGTCGGTGCTCCGGGTCGGCGAAGCCAATGGAGCCTCCCGCGCCTGGGTGCCCGAAGGTCCTACTGGAGGGTCCCATGGCCGCGCCCATCCCGCCGCCGCCCAGGAAGTACCCCATGGCCTTGGGGATGGGCTGACCGATCACCTCGTCTCGGTCCTCGGTCTGCTTGGTGCGCGCGGTCTCCACGCTCTCACGGTTGAGAACCTTGACGCCGCCCAGCGTGCCGAAACCGGCGAGCATGGCGTAGTGCCGCGCTAGCGCCCGCGCGCTCACGATGCCGCCGGCGCCGGGGATGGAGGCGCGGCGCACGTCGGGCCGGTTGAAAACGTCGCCCGTCGTGCCGACGATGGGCGGTATCGCTCGGCGCATCAGCGAATCGGGAGGCTGGACCGGGGCGTTGGGATCGGGCGGCGCGTTCCGCAGCGTCGCCACGCGGGCCTCCACATCGTCGGGGATGCCCATGTAGATGTCCTTGATGCCCAGCGGCTTGCAGATCTCGTCCTGCGCGAAGCGGGCGATGGAGCGGCCATCCACCCGGCGGAGGATCTCGCCGTTGATCCAGCCGAAGGTGTAGGCGTGGTAGCCGGTCTTGGTCCCCGGCTCCCAGACGGGCGCCGTGGCGGCGAGCTGCTTGCACATCCAGTCCCAGTCGCACATCTTTTCCGGCGTGATGTCGTCCGGCATCAACGGGAGGCCCACCTTGTGGGTGAGGGCGTGGCGGACGGTGGCCCGGGCCTTGCCGTTGGCCGCGAACTCCGGCCAGTAGCGTGCGATGGGGGCGTCGTACGCAATCTTCCCCCGGTCGGCCAGGATGTGCATGCACGTGGCGGTGATTCCCTTGGTGGTGGAGAACACGGTAAAGAGCGTGTCGCCGTCCACCTTGCGGCCCGACTTTTCGTCGGCGATGCCCGCCCACGCGTCAATGGCCAACTCGCCGTTCAAATAGGCGGCGGCCTGGAGGCCCACCTCCTCACCGTTGGAAACAAGCTCGTTCAGCAGCTTTTGCACTCGCTCGTTCGCCTTGGCGTCTACCATTGGTCTCCCTTCATGTCGTTCGCAATCGCTCAGTCGCGTGGAACACGCGACTGAAGCCGTTACCGCAGAGCGGGCTGCCGGATGCCGAGAGCTGCCCGAATCTCCTCGGCAACAACGTAGGCGGATGCCTGCTTGGGGTCCGCGGGCTGCTTGAGCAGCGTCTTGGTGAATCCGACGGCCAGCTTGTTCTCCGGGTCCGCGAAGCCGATAGACCCGCCCGCGCCCGGGTGTCCAAACGCTTGCTGCGACGCGCCCATGGGTGAAGGCTGCGGCCCGCCACCCAGGAAGTAGCCCATTGCCCTGATCGCTCGCACGCCGCTGGTCTCATCCACGGCGTCAACCTGGAGCGAGCGCGCGGTCTCCACCCGCTTGGCGCCCAGGAGGCGGATCTTGCCCAGCGCGCCCAGGCCAGCGAGCATGGCGTAGTGGCGGGCCAGCGCGCGGGCGCTGACAATGCCGCCCACGGCGGGGAGGGAGGCGCGGCGCACGTCCGGGCGGTTGAACACATCGCCGGTGGTGCCGACGGCCGGTGGGATCGTCCTATTCTGGATGGCGGTGCGCGGAGGCGCATTCGGCGGCGGCGGGGCGTTGCTGAGCGTCGCTACGCGGCTCTCCACGTCGTCGGGGATGCCCATGTAGATGTCCTTGATGCCCAGTGGCTTGTTGATCTCTTCCTGGACGAACTTGGCGATGGGGCGGCCATCGGCGCGCCGGACCACCTCGCCAAGGATCCAGCCGAAGGTGTACGCGTGGTAGCCCGACTTGGTCCCCGGCTCCCAGAGCGGCTCAAGGTTAGCGATGGCCTTGCACATGCCGTCCCAGTCGCACATCATCTGCGGGGTCGCGCCGTCGGGCATTTGAGGGACACCCGCGCGGTGCGTCAGGCCGTCAAGCACGGTGGCCTTGCCCTTGCCCTTTGCGGCGAACTCCGGCCAGTAGTGGGCGATGGGCTTGTTGTAGTCCACGACACCCCGGTCGGCCAGGATGTGGATACAGGTGGCGGTGATCCCCTTGGAGCTGGAGAAGACGGTGAACAGCGTGTCGCCGTCCACCTTGCGGCCCGACTTTTCGTCGGCCAGGCCGGCCCACGCGTCAATGGCGAGCTCGCCGTTGAGGTACGCGGCGGCCTGGAGGCCCACCTCGTCGCCGCTGGACACCAGGTCGTTCAAAAGCTTCTGCACGCGCTGACTAGCCTTGGCGTCAACCATGTTCCCCTCCTCGCGCTCGGTGGCGTTCGTTGACCGACAATGGGGCCAGTCTAGCAGGGAGGCCCGCGAAGCGCCACAGGGCGGTGTTGCGCCAGGGTCTTTTAGTTTTCTGATTCCTGGCCACATGAGGCATGTGTAGGGGCAATTCATGAATTGCCCCTACACATGCGCCGGAGATTCGGCACTGTGAGCGAGAAGGTGAGCCAAGGCGGTAACTAAAAGAGCCTGACTGTTGGGCTGTCTCTACAGTTAGCGAAGTGAGCAGATCTTCGCCTTGGTCGGATGCGTGGCGCCGGTCTCCGGAGGCTGGCAGGGGTCAAGAGGCTTGCGCGTTCTTCCGGAACGCTGGCTCTGGCCTGCGCGCCACTGTCATGCGGCATGATTGAACCAGCATAGCCATAAGAATGGCAGCACGGTACGAATTCGCCGAGCATGGCAACGCATCTCGTAATTCACCTTGACACTGCGATGAGGGCTATGCTAGCGTGCGGCGTTGGGGCCGCAAAGCGGCTTCTGATTGCTATGGAGAGATCGCAGGGGAGGCAGCATGTTCATCAGCCACTACACGGAGCAGCCCTGGCAGGATCCCAAGTCAGGCATCATGGGCGTCGCGGGCGACCTCACCGCCAGCAACTCCCTCTACGACCCGCAAATCGGCGCCCAACTCTACAACCGGTACATTGACGAGAAGCTGTACGCGGAAGAGCTAGGCTTTGAGGGCCTGATGCTCAACGAGCACCACAGCGCGCCGTTCTGCATGCAGGGTGTCACCAACATTGAGGCGTGCATCCTGGCGCGCCAGACCAAGCGAGCCAAGATTATCATCCTGGGCAACATCCTTCCGATCTGGGAAGACCCGCTCTGGCTTGCCGAGCAGCTCGCCATGATTGACATGATCTCGCACGGGCGCCTGGTCACGGGCTGGGTCCGCGGCGGCGGGCGCGAGTCCATCGCCCACAACGCTCCCCCGACCGTGAACCGCGAGCGGTTTGAGGAGGCCCACGACTTCATCGTCAAGACCTGGACCACGCCCGGGCCTTTCCGCTGGGAGGAGAAGCACTTCAACTACCGGTACGTAAACCCGTGGTCCATGCCTCTGCAGAAGCCGCACCCGATCATCATGATTCCCGGCATCGCCAGCACCGAGACGGTGGACTGGGTCGCCAAGAACCACTATCCGTACGTGATGCTTGCGACGCTGCTGGAGCCCACGAGGCAGATGTTTGACTACTATCGCCAGGTGGCGGCGGAGAGCGGCTACCAGTCGGGTACGCAGAACCTGGGGTATCTGTTCAAGGTGCACGTGGAAGAGACGGACGCGATGGCGGACGAGGCTGGCCGCAGGTACATCGGCGGCGTGGCGAACCCGTTCATCACGGGGAACAACGCGCTGGTCGGCCGCGGTATCCAGGACCTGCCGGGCCACACGACCAAGGCATCCCGCATGCGGCGGCAGCAGCAGTTTGGCCTCGGCAGCGGCGTGACCGCCGCCAGCGCGGGGGCAACGGCTCGCGGCACTTACGAGCAGCAGACCGAGAACTTAAGCATCATCTCCGGCACGCCCAAGACGGTCATCCCCAGGGTCCGCAAGGTGCTGGAGACGCTGCGCCCGGGCCAGATCTTCTTCTGGGACGGCGACGGCGCGATGTCCCACGACGACGCGGTCCGGAGCCTGAAGCTCTTTGGTGATGAGGTCATCCCCGCCACCCGCGAGATCGGCAAGGAGCTGGGCCTTGTGAGCGCCTTTGAGGTGAACGACGGCACCGGCTACGACCAGGCCGCGTGGAAGGCCGCGACGAAGAAGTAACGATGTTCAGCGTGGTGTAGGGGCGACCGGCCGGTCGCCCCTACCTTTAGGTTTCCCGGAAAGGCGACCAGACAGGCAAAAGGAATCACCATGTTCATCGGCCACTTCAACGAGCAGCCCTGGCAGGACCCCAAGCTGGACTTCACCAAGCCGGGTGCCGGCATCCGCGACCTGGGCCTGAGCAACGCGGTGTACAGCCCCGAGATCGGCCAGCAGCTCTACAACCGCTACATTGACGAGAAGCTGTACGCGGAAGAAATCGGCATGGACGGGCTGATGCTCAACGAGCACCATTCCATGCCCGGCTGCATGCAGGGCGTGACTAACGTTGAGGCGGCGATCCTGGCCCGGCAGACGAAGAAAGCCAAGATCGCCATCCTGGGCAACGTCCTGCCGATCTGGGACGACCCGCTGTGGCTCGCCGAGCAGCTAGCCATGATTGACATGATCTCGCACGGGCGGCTGATCACCGGCTGGGTGCGCGGCACTGGGCGTGAGAGCATCACGCACAACGCCGTGCCGCCGTACAACCGCGAGCGGTTCCAGGAGTCGCACGACTTCGTCATTAAGGCATGGACCACCCCAGGTCCGTTCCGCTGGGAGGGCAAGCACTACCAGTACCGCTACGTGAACCCGTGGTCGATGCCGCTGCAGAAGCCTCACTCGCCAATCTGGATCCCCTGCTCGGTGAGCCGCGATACCGCCGTCTGGTGCGCCAGGTACCACTACCCCATGATCATGCTCGCCAGCGGCATGGAGGCCACCAAGGAGATGTTCCAGGTGTACCATGACACCGCCGCGGAAGAGGGATATACGTCAGGTCCGCAGAACGTCGGCTACCTTTTCAAGGTCCACGTGGATGAGACCGACGAGCAGGGCTATGAGGTGGGGCGGAAGTTCATTGAAGGCGTGAGCAACCCCTTCAACGTCGGCAACGAGGGCTCTGTTCTCTCCTTCCTCCAGGCGCTGCCGGGCCTCTCTTCGCGGGCGGCGGTGAACACCCGCATCCAGCGCCTCCAGCCCGCCGGCCGCGGCGGCAGCGGCCTCTTCGCCAAGTACGACGACCAGATCAAGAACTACACGATCATCAGCGGGACGCCCAAGACGGTGCTGCCCAAGGTGAGGCACGTGCTGGAGTACCTGCGGCCGGGAAGCATCTTTTTCTGGGACGGCGACGGCGCGATGACCCACGACGACCAGGTGCGCAGCCTGCGCCTCATGGGCGAGGAGCTCATCCCCGCGACGCGGGAGATCGGCAAGGAGCTGGGTCTGCTGACCAGCTTTGAGACGAACGACGGCACGGGCTACGACCAGACCGCGTGGGCGGCGATGAAGAAATAGGCATTAGGGGCCATGAAGTGGGGGGTGACACGTCGGGGCGCCCCTACAAGAGCGCAGGAGGAGGGATCATGCTGATCAGCCATTACACGGAGCAGCCCTGGCAAGACACGAAGACCGGCATCATGGGCAGCCAGACCGGCGACCTTGCGCTCAGCAACCGGCTCTACGACCCGGCCATCGGCGCCCAGCTTTACAACCGGTACATTGACGAGAAACTGTATGCGGAAGAGGTGGGCTTTGAGGGGCTGATGCTCAACGAGCACCACTCCACGCCGTTCTGCATGCAGGGCGTCACCAACGTTGAGGCGTGCATTCTGGCGCGGCAGACCAAGCGGGCCAAGATCATCATCCTTGGCAACATCCTTCCCATCTATGAAGACCCCCTCTGGCTGGCCGAGCAGCTCGCGATGATTGACATGATCTCGCACGGGCGCCTCGTGAGCGGCTGGGTGCGAGGCGGCGGGCGCGAGGCCATCTCGCACAACGCGCCGCCCACGGTAAACCGCGAGCGGTTTGAGGAGGCCCACGACTTCATCGTCAAGACCTGGACCACGCCTGGGCCGTTCCGCTGGGAGAGCAAGCACTTCCAGTACCGGTACGTGAACCCGTGGAGCATGCCTCTGCAGAAACCGCACCCGATGATGTGGATCCCCGGCGTCGCCAGCACGGAGACGGTGGACTGGGTGGCCAAGCACCGCTATCCGTACGTCATGCTCGCGACGCTGATGGAGCCGACGAAGCAGATGTTTGACTATTACTACCAGGTTGCCGCGGAGAACGGCTACCAGGCCGGCACGCAAAACCTTGGGTACTTGTTCAAGGTGCACGTGGAGGAGACGGAGGCGATGGCCGAGGAGGTGGGCCGCAAGTACCTCAGCGGCGTGAGCAACCCCTTCATTGCGGGGAACAACAGCTCTGTTAGCGCGGGCATCCAGGACTTGCCGGGCCACACGACCAAGGCGTCCCGCATGCGCCGGCAGCAGCTCTTCGGCATTGGTAGCGGCGTCACCGCCGCGAGCGCGGGCTCCACCATTCGCGCCCCGTACGAGCAGCAGATCGCCAACCTGAGCATCATATCTGGCACGCCTAAGACGGTCATCCCCAAGGTGCGCCAGGTGCTGGAGATGCTGCGCCCCGGACAGATCTTCTTCTGGGACGGCGACGGCGCCATGTCGCACGACGACCAGGTGCGGAGCCTGCGGCTCCACGGCGAGGAGGTTATCCCCGCCACGCGCGAGATCGGCAAGGAGCTGGGCCTGCTCAGCGCGTTTGAGGTCAACGACGGCACCGGCTACGACCAGGCCGTGTGGAGCAAGGCCAAGGGCTAGCTGCCACACACCCCAGGCCGGTATCCCATCGCCTCCGTCCCCATGCAATCGGGACGGAGGCGATGCTGTTGTTGACGAAGAGGGCGTAGCGGACCTTGGTGAGGCGTGGTCTACCCCAACGGAGGGGCGGCGATGCGTGGCTGACCCTCCGCTGGCGTTGGCAGCGCGTCAAGCGACGTAGCCTTACGCGCCGCTCCAGCAGAACGGTTTGACACCCAGAGTGCCCGTGACATATAGCGCGCGGTGCTGGGCAGGCGCGAGTCTCAGCCCACGAAAACGATAGCGGAGGATTCCATGAGGTATCTGGTCAAGATTGACACCCCCACCGAAGCCGGCAACGCTGCGATTAGGGATCCCAAGTTTGGGGCCAAGATGGAGACCCTGCTCAAGGACATCAAGGCGGAAACGGCCTATTTCACCACCACGGTCAATCGACACCGCGGGGGCTACATCGTTATCAACATGGACGACGCGTCCCAGATCCTGGCCGTGGCAGAACCGCTGTTCCATTGGCTCAAGGCCACGGTTGAGTTCATTCCCGTCATGCTCCCTCAGGACCTTGCGCAGGCCGGCCCCGCCATTCAGAAGTGGGGTTAGGCAGCCTCACCCGCATTCGTTCCGCCGGAACAGCGAGGGGCGGCCCAGTGTGGCCGCCCCTCCGCATTTCACTTCCGTAGGGGCGGGTTTCAAACCCGCCCCTACGTTGCCATTGCTGTCACAGGTGGCCTTACCCCGCCTGCCGCACCACCAGCTCGCCCACCGTGACGTCGACGTTCAGGCGCACCCTTCGCGTTGCCGTGGCGTAGTCCGGCGAGGCGTACGTCAGCCGGCGCATGAGGCCGCCGGACTGCTGGCCGGGGACGCGCGCCGCGCCCACGATCACCTCGGCGTCCACAGTCAGCGCCAGGTCCTTCGGCACGATCACTTCGGCACGGCCCACCACCACGTTCACCTCAATGGCGCGCTCGCCCTCCGATGCCGGGGCCTTGGTGAGGTCCAGCACCAGCTCGCCCGCGCCCACCTGGTAGGTGGCGTCCGCGCCGGTCCAGCCCTCCGTCACGCGGAGGTTGCCGAAGAAGCGGTCCTGGAACGTGGGGCGCACGGGCCTGCGGGAGCGGCGCAGCAACGCCAGCCCGACGACGATGACGAGCGCCGCGAACAGCACTCCCAGCACATTGCCCACGTGGACGCCGACGGCGTTGAGGAGGAGGACAACGCCGACCACGATGACGAGGATGCCGACGGCCTGGGGCCAGAAGCTCCTACCCACGCCGCCACCACCATCGGCCCCTGCGACCACTCAGGAGCATGCCGACACCGAGGATGATGAGGATGACGGGCCAGTAGGTGCCAAGGCCGTTCGTGACGATGCCCAGCTTCTCCAGCAAAAGCAGGACACCGATTGCAATGAGCGCCAGACCAGCAAACATGGACACCGTTTCGCTCGGAGTGGACTCTAGTCCTTCACCTCCAGTTTAACCAAGTCATTGGTGTTTGGGTTGAACCGCGCCTCTACCTGCATGCCAGTCTTGATGTCTGTAAGCGTCGCGGCGCCCTTGCGCTTGAATTCAGTCCGTGCTGTGGCCTTTAAGATGGTTTCAGCATCGTCTTGAGCGCGGATAGTGACTGTCTTGGCGTCCGCGTTGATGGCCGTGACAATGCGCTCTAGCTCAGCCTTCTGTTCCTCGCGCTGGACCTTGAGACGGACCAGCTCCTTGGTTGTGTCGTTGAATTTGGCGTGCACCATCGTGCCTGTTTTGAGATCGCCAAAGGCCCCGACCTCGTCCAGCCGCGTTCCGGTCACCACCTTAAAAGTACCTCCACTCCCATTCTTGTCGCGAACGGTGACCGTCTTGGCGTTTGCGTCTATGGAGGTGAT
Source organism: Dehalococcoidia bacterium (assembly GCA_009693055.1). Lineage (GTDB taxonomy): Bacteria > Chloroflexota > Dehalococcoidia > Lucifugimonadales > SHYT01 > SHYA01. Next base: position 33,182 of record SHYA01000008.1, read on the forward strand.
GGCGCCCTCTAGCTCACTCTTCTCCTCTTCCGCCTTGCCCCTCTTATCGTCCTTTACCTCCAGCTTGCTGAGCTCCTTCGTGGCCGAATTGAAGTCGGTCTCCATTCTCATGCCCGTCTTCAGGTTGGCGAAGGTCCCTACGCCATCCAGGTCCAACTCCGTCACCGCTGTTATCCTGAGGGCTGCCTCTGTCCCGTTTGCAGCGCGGATCGTGACGGTCTTAGCCCCGTTGTCTATCGCCGTAATGGCGCCCTTGACCTCGTCCTCGTCGTCCTTGTCCCCATCATCTTCCACCTCTATCTTGAAGGCCTTTTGGGTCTCCACGTCAAACGCGGCTTCTATCTCCTGACCCACCTGTAAGGCAGCGAAGGTTGCCCTCTCGTCGTCATCCACTTCAATCCTCGTCTCGGCTGTCACCCCTAGCGTGACCTCTCCACCCTTCTCCAGGCTGATGGTGACGGTCTGCTCGGCGCTGTCTATGGACTTGATGGCGCCTTCCGCCTCCGCAGCGTGGGCCTTCACCTTCTTGACCTTCTTATGCTGGTCCACCTCTACCGTAACTTGGCTACCCGGCTCCAAGGAGACGTTTCCCGCCGCCTGGCGAAGCGCCTCCACGTTGACGTCTTTGAGGTTAAACGTGACCGCCCCCCCCTGTCTTTCAGCTTGACGGTGACTTCGTCGGAGAGGCTGTCCACGTTCTGGGGCACGCCTTGGAGCGGCGCCAAGTCCCCGGGCTGACACGCGGCGGCGATGAAGAGCGTGATCCCAACGACGGCGACGGCAAAATAGCGGCGGCCTCTTTGCGTGTTCATGACCTCACCTTCAGAAATCGGTCTTCACTGACAATAACGCGCTGAATAGTGACGCGTCAGGGTGCATGATACTGGTGCATCTTACGTGGACAAGTTCCATCAACGATAACGCGCTGAACAGCGGTGTGTCATGGGCGTATGGTAAGCACGCCTGGCTGGGGCAGGGGCCAGCCTTTTAGTGGCGTGCTTTGCCGGACGGCTGCGCCGACTTGACGCGCCGCTGAGAGGGCTTGGCGCCGTTGCCGTTGACCGAGATCGTCTCCGCACGCGCGCCGTTGGCGCCGTTCTGAGAAGAACGTGGTGGCCGCCCCACCTTCCCCTGCGCCGCCAGCAGTGGGCGCAGGTAGTCGCCCGTGGAGGAGCCGGGCGTGCCAGCCACCTCCTCCGGCGTGCCCATAGCGATGATCTCGCCGCCTCGGTCGCCAGGGCCAGGGCCAAGGTCAATGATCCAGTCCGCGTTCTTGATGACGTCCAGGTGGTGCTCAATCACCAGCACGGTGTTGCCCGCGTCGGCCAGGCGATGGAGCACGCGGAGCAGCGCCGCCGCGTCCTCAAACGAGAGGCCGGTCGTCGGCTCGTCCAGGATGTACAGCGTGCGGCCCGTGGCGCGCCGCGACAGCTCGGTGGCGAGCTTCACGCGCTGCGCCTCGCCGCCGGAGAGCGTGGTCGCGGGCTGGCCGATCCGGATGTACCCCAGGCCCACTTCCTGCATCGTGTCCAGCTTGTTGCGGATCGCAGGGATGTTCTGGAACAGCGGCATCGCCTCGTCCACCGTCATGTTCAGCACGTCGGCGATGGACTTGTCGTGGTACTTGACCTCCAGCGCCTCGCGGTCGTAGCGCGCGCCCTTGCACACCTCGCAGGGCACCGTCACGTCCGGCAGGAACTGCATTTCAATCTGGATGTAGCCGTCGCCCTGGCACGCCTCGCAGCGTCCGCCCTTCACGTTGAACGAGAAACGCCCCGGCCCGTAGCCGCGCGCCTTGGCGTCCGGCAGCGCCGAGAACAGCTCGCGGATGGGCGTGAACGCGCCCACGTACGTCGCCGGGTTGCTGCGCGGCGTCCTGCCGATGGGCGACTGGTCAATGTTGATGACCTTGTCAACGTGCTCCGTGCCGAGCACCGCGTCGTGGTCGCCCGGCCTGTCCTTGGCCTTGTACAGCAGCTGCGCCAGGCGCTTGTACAGCACGTCGTACACCAGCGTGCTCTTGCCGGAGCCGGACACGCCCGTAACGCACACGAGCATCCCCAGCGGGAATTCCACGGTGAGGTCCTTGAGGTTGTTGGCCCGCGCCCCTTTGAGCGTGATGTTCGCGCCGCTGCCGGGGCGGCGCTGCTTGGGCAGCGGTATCGTACGGCGTCCCGAGAGATACGCGCCGGTGATGGACGCCTCGTTGTCCATCACCTCCTGCGGCGTGCCGAAGGCCACCAGGTGGCCGCCGTGCTCGCCCGCGCCGGGGCCCATGTCCACGATGTAGTCGGCGGCGCGCATCACCGCCTCGTCGTGCTCAACCAGCAGCACCGTGTTCCCCAGGTCGCGGAGATGCTTGAGGGTCTCAATGAGCCGCTGGTCGTCCGCCGGGTGGAGGCCGATGGTCGGCTCGTCGCAGACGTAGAGCACGCCCATCAGCCCGGAGCCGATCTGCGTCGCCAGCCGGATGCGCTGCGCCTCGCCGCCCGAGAGCGTGGCGGCCATGCGGTCAACCGTCAGGTAGTCCAGCCCCACGTCCAAGAGGAATTTGAGCCGCGCCTTGATCTCTTTGAGTACCTGACCGGCGATGAGCAGGTCGCGCTCGGAGAGCGCGGTGTCCGCCGCAATCTTGGCCGAGTCGCGGTCCTGGATGACGTCGGCCCATGTCAGCGCCTTCTCGATGCTCAGGCTGCACACCTGCATGATGTTCCGGCCGCAGACCGTGACCCCCAGCACCTCCGGCTTCAGCCGCAGGCCCTCGCAGCTTGCGCAAGGCCGCTGCGCCATGTACCGCTCAATCTCCTGGCGGATGTACTCGGACTCCGTGTCCTTGTAGCGGCGCGACAGGTTCGGGATGACCCCTTCAAACGTCGTGTCCCAGGAGTACTGGCGGCCCTGGTGCGTGTGGTGCCGCATGGTGAACGAGCGGCTCTTGTTGCCGCGCAGGATGAGCTCCATCACGTCGTCCGAGAGCTGCCGTACGGGCACGCGCGTGGAGAACCCGTGCGCCTTCGCCAGCGACTCCAGCAGGCTGGCGTACCACGCGCTGGACGAGCCTGAGCGCACCCACGGCTGGATCGCGCCCTCGGCGAGGGAGAGGTCCTTGTTCGGGATGACGAGGTCGGGGTCCACCTCAAGGCGGAAGCCGAGGCCGGTGCACTCCGCGCAGGCCCCGTGCGGGCTGTTGAAGCTGAAGCTGCGCGGCTCCAGCTCGCCAAGGCTGATGCCGCAGTACGCGCACGCCGCCTTCTGCGAGAAGATCAGCTCCTGGCCTTGCCCTGGACCTGCCGAATGGGCAGGCGCCGCGCCATTGCCCGTTCGGCCTGCCTCGGAGCCCCGGTCCTGCGAAAGGTCTGCCGGAGGCTCGGACGCCGCGGCCTCAACCGTTCGTCCTGCACGCTTACCCGTTCGCCTTGAGCCTGTCGAAGGGCGAGCAGCCGAGGCGTCAGAGCCTGCCTCGCCAGCCACAGACACGCCCATGACACCCTCGGCGAGCCTGAGCGCCGTATCCACCGAGTTCGCCACGCGCCCCTGCTCCAGCTCGCCGTTGACCACGAGCCTGTCCACCACGATCTCTACCGTGTGGCGCTTGTTCTTGTCCAGCGTCACCGTCTCGGAAAGCTCGTGCAGCTTGCCGTCTACCCGAGCCCGCGAGAAGCCCTTCTTCCGCGCCTCCTCCAGCACGCCTAGGTGCTCGCCCTTCCGGTCGCGGATGACCGGCGCCATGAGCATGATGCGCGTGCCGGGCGGCAGGGCGAAGATGGCGTCCACGATTTGCTGGGTGGTCTGGCGCTGGACGGGCCTGCCGCACTGCGGGCAGTGCGGCAGGCCGACGCGGGCGTACAGCAGGCGGAGGTGGTCGTACACCTCAGTGATGGTGCCGACGGTGGAACGGGGGTTGTGGGACGCGCCCTTCTGGTCTATGGAGATGGCCGGAGAGAGGCCCTCAATGTAGTCCACGTCGGGCTTCTCCATGCGGCCCAGGAACTGGCGGGCGTAGGCGGAGAGGGACTCCACGTAGCGGCGCTGGCCCTCGGCGTAGATGGTGTCAAAGGCCAGGGAGCTTTTGCCGGAGCCGGAGACGCCGGTGATGACCACCAGCTTGTTGCGCGGAATGGTGACGTCAACGTTCTTGAGGTTGTGCTCTCGCGCCCCCCGGACGACGATGTTTTCCAGCGGCATCAGCCCCTCCGCGCTTCGGTCGTGACGGTGTACAAGGCCTCAAAGTATTGTAGCACTTGAACGCCTGATTCTCTGCGCTCGGTTCTCTGGATCGGCGGGCCCTTTGCCTGCCATTCCGCTGGTTCTCGCTTGTCATACCAGTTCTGAGCAGAGGTGGCGGTAATCCCTCGAAAGCGGCCGCAACCCAGCTCGTTTGGGCGATGTCGATACGGGGCTGGTTTACCTCCTTCATATTCTCGCCGCGTTCGCTCCTGTGCCTCGCTGATACAATAGTCATAATCGCACAGGATCCCTCCTCATTGGGGTATTTACGCCAAATGCGCCTCACCCACCTCAGCCTCTACCGCTTTCGCACCTTCCCGGAGCTTGACCTGGACCTGCCGGGCGGGCTGCTGCTGTTCCACGGCCACAACGGCGCGGGCAAGAGCAACCTGCTGGAGGCTTGCTATCTCCTCGCCATCACCAAGTCCTACCGCGCCGGCAACGAGCGCGAGCTCCTCAGCTTCGCCGCGCGCACGCAAGAGGAGGTGCCCTTCGTGCGCGTGGCAGGCACGGCCCAGAGCGCCGCCGGTAAGCAGATGCGGGTGGAGGTTGCCCTCCTCTGGCGCGACACTCCGGGCGCCACCGACGCCTCCGGCGCGCTGAGCAAGCGCATCCGGGTCAACGGCCTGCCGAGCCGCGCTTCTGAGGCGCTGGGCGCCGTGAGCGCCGTGCTCTTCACCGTCGACGACCTTGAGATCGTCATCGGCCCTCCCGCCGCGCGCCGCCGCTTTCTGGACATCCTCCTTTGCCAGCTTGAACCCGCGTACCTCCGCGCGCTCCAGCGCTACCAGCAGGTCCTCCTGCAGCGCAACCACCTGCTCCGCATGGTGCGCGACGGCCGCTCCCAGGCCGGCGAGCTGGAGTTTTGGGACGCCGAGCTCGCCCGGCATGGCGCGACGATCACCGAGCGCCGCGCCGCGCTGCTCCATGAGCTGGCCTCCCTTGCCTCCGAGCTCTACGCCGAGGTCGCGAGCGGCCAGGAGGCCCTCGGTGTGTCGTACCAGCCGAGCCTCACGTGGAGCCAAGCCGACGCGTCCACCCTGGTCGACGTCATGCTCAGGAGCCTTGCTGAGGGCCGAAAGCGGGAGGTAGCCGCAGGCCAAACGTTGCTCGGCCCGCACCGCGACGACGTGAAGTTCACCGTAGGAGGGGTGATGCTCGCCGCCTACGCCTCGCGGGGGCAGGCTCGCGGCGTGGCGCTGGCCCTCCGCCTCGCCGAGGCCCGCGTCATCGCCCGCGTCCGCGGCGAGGAGCCGGTCCTGTTGCTGGACGACCTGCTCTCCGAGCTGGATCCCGCCCGGCGGCGCCAGGTCCTCGCAGCGGCGGCCCGCGCCGACCAGGCCATCCTCACCACCGCCGACCCCGCCCAGTTCGCCGAAGAGCAGCTTGCATCCGCTCCGCGCTTCCTCGTGACGCCGGGCGCCGTCGCCCTGGAGAGGTAGCGGAGACCGCTTGTGGTGAGCCTGCCCGCCCTTGAGCAAGCCGGAGCCCTAGCGGTGCGAACGGGGAAGCGAAGGGGGTGTCTGCTACCGCCTCGCCGGGGCCTTTTGCGCCTGGCGGGCACGGGTCAAAAAAAGGCCTTCACCTGCAAAGGCCTCCTTGGCCTGCGTGGGCCGGTAGGCGTCAGGGCGGGCGGTGTTGAAGAAGAAGTGGCCTGCGCCCTGGAAGACGTGGACCTCGTTGGTGATCTTCGCGTCGTTGAGGGCCTTGCGGACCTCCTCCACCCTGGCGGGCGGGATGCCCTGGTCGTCGGCCCCGTACGCGCAGTACATCGGCACGCGGATCTTGGCGATCTCCTTCGGGTCCTGCTGTCCGCCGCCGTAGAACGATGCTCCCGCCGCGATGTCGGCGCCGCGGATGGCGTTGGCGAGCACCAGGCCGCCGCCCATGCAGAAGCCGATCATGAAGATGGGGCCGCCGCGCACTTCGGGCAGGTCCTTGAGGTACTTGATGGCCAGGTCAACATCCTTGTTGGCGCGGTCCATCTGCATGGCCATGCAGAGCTTGCGCGCCTCCTCAATCTCCATGGACATCTTGCCCTGATACAGGTCAGGGGCGAGGGCCGCGTAGCCCGCCTCGGCGAACATGCGGCAGATGCGGCGGACGTCGTCGTTGAGGACCTAGACCTCCTGGATTACGATGACGCCCGGACCCGGCGCGGCCGTCTGCGGCACGGCCAGGAAGCCGGGCGTGGTCTCGCCGTTGATGCGGTAGCGGATGTCCTGGGCGGTCTTGATGGTGGGCATGTACGTTCCTACTCCACGTTGGCTAGCGAGCGCCAGCCGTTTGTCATGCTGAGCCCCTACGCCCCATCATCAGGTCATAGTGCTGCTTCTATTTCACGGTGAAGGCCCGGAATATGCCGAGGGCGACGTGGGGCTTGCCCTGGTTGGCCGCTGATGGGACGAAGCAGACCAAGGCGTAGTCGCCCTTCACCGCTCCACGGTGGCCCAGCCCGTCACGTCGGGTGTGATGGCCTGAAAGTCGCCGGTTTCCTCAAACGGTGGAGGACCAGCAGGCGGAGTCGAGCCGGGGGGCGGGCGGAGACGCAGCAAGGATTTGCTGAATTTGTGCCGCTGGCGCCTTTAGGAGGAGCGGGTCCATCTCATGGATTTCCTTGCCCTTATTTGTGACTGCCCAGGTGTGCTTGCCAACCTTCAGGTCGCTGGGAATGGTGGTAAAGGCATAATCGTTCAGCTCCACGGTCCCTGCTGCCTTCGGGAGTGTAGGTTGGGTGGCAGCGGCTGTTGTCACGTTGAAGGGCTTGATCATCCCTTTGGCCACGTGGGGGACGCCCTGCGGGTCCGGGAGGAAGCAGAGCATCACGTACGAACCCTGAGCGAGGCTGAGGCTCACCTCGCTTGATTTGCCTGGCGCGGTAGACGCGGGTACCTCCTGGAAGGTGACCGCCGCAAACACCTTGCCCACTGCCGGCCCCTGGAACTGTGCCGCAGCGGCCTCCTGAAGCGCCTGCTGGAACTGGGCCAACGTCACCCCGTCGTTGAGGCGGACGAACTGCGCGTGGTGGGTCTCTTTGCCCGTGTTGTTGAGCTTGACCTGCACCAGCCCCCCCCCGGCAAAGCTCTCCGGCGTGGTGAACGCGTATTCGCTGGCACCGACCGCCACTTGAGGGACCACTGCTTCCTCTTCCCCTCCACACGCCGCGACCAGCGCGATGCCTACGAGGCCCAGGGCCAGAATCGCGAGCAGACGCACCGTTTTGGGCATGCGCTCTTCCTCGTCATAAGTCGCTCTTGCTCGTTTTGCGCAGCAGTTAGACCGTAGGTCAGGTTAGACCGCGCACAAGCATAGGAGCGCGTGACTGGGTTGCCAAGGAGTGTTGCTCGCGGATAAACGCGGCGTCTTCTCGTACAATACCAACAGGTATTCTCGACCAGTTTGGGGTCGCCATGCCGGTTTCCCACCGCTCGTCTCCCTTGAGCTTCGCGGTGACCGCAACGGACGGCGCAGCCCGCGCGGGCACGCTGACGACGCCGCACGGCGCGGTGTCCACGCCCGCGTTCATGCCCGTGGCAACGCAGGGCTCCGTGAAGGCGCTGACGCCGCAGGAGGCCCGCGAGCTCGGCGCAACGATCCTGCTAGCGAACGCGTACCACCTCGCGCTCCGGCCTGGCGTTGACGTGGTGTGGCGGTTGGGCGGCCTGCACCGGTTCATGGGATGGGATGGACCGATTTTGACCGACTCCGGCGGGTACCAGGCGTACTCGCTGGGCGACCTGCGGCGCATCACGGACGCGGGCGTGGAGTTCACGTCGCACCTGGACGGCTCGCGAATGCTGCTGACGCCGGAGACGGCGATGGAGCAGCAGGCGGCGCTCGGCGCGGACATCGCGATGTGCCTGGACGAGTGCGCGCCCCACGGCTTGGACGAGTCGGCGACCCGCGCCGCCATGGAACGGACGCACCGCTGGGCGGAGCGGTGCCTGGCGGCGTACCGCGAAGCAATGGCACGCCCCGCCCCTCCGCCGACCTCTCTCCCGGCCCCTCCCCTGAAGGGGGACGGGCGAGTGGCGCAGGCGCTCTTCGGGATTGTGCAGGGCGGGCGGTTCCTCAATCTGCGCGAGGAATCGGCCAGGGCCATCGCGGCGCTGGGGTTCGACGGCTGTGCGGTGGGCGGCGTCTCCGTGGGGGAGCCGAAGGCGGTGTTCTACGAGGTGGCCCGCTTCACGGCGCCGCTGCTGCCCGCCGACAAGCCGCGCTACCTGATGGGCGTCGGCTCGCCGGAGGACCTGGTGGAGGCCGTTTGGGCTGGGTACGACCTGTTTGACTGCGCGCTGCCGACGCGGGTGGCCCGAAACGGCGGCGTCTACACGGCCACGGGGCGCGTGGATATCACCTCGGCGCGGTTCCGCGAGTCGGCGGGCCCGCTTGAGGAGGGCTGCGACTGCGCGGCCTGCGCCACGTTCAGCGCCGCCTACGTGCACCACCTGTTCCGCGCCCGCGAGCTGTTGGCGTACCGACTGGCGACCATCCACAACCTGCGGCACTACCAGCGGCTCATGCAGCAGATGCGGCAGGCCATTGCCGAAGGGCGGCTGGATGCGTATCGGATGGCGTTCCACACGCGGTACGTCCCGGCCAGCGAGGACGCGCGGCTGGAGCAGCGGCAGAGCCATGCCATGCGCCGCTCGCGCCGAAGGAAGCAGGCAGGCGAGGGCGAAGGCGGCGCCGTCGGGTAGGGTGGGGAGTCGTGTCGCGGAGTATCGCCCCTCGGTTTCTGTACCTTGGCAAGGCAAGTAATGTGGTGGCGCCTGCTCCGCGGGCTTCCTTCATCCTCTCCCTTTGTTTATAAGAACTACTTGTGATCCCGATCATAACCCCTTGATCACCGTGCACCGCATCACTACGATCCGATCGCCATTCAGATCGTGGTGAAGCCGTCCATGGCATATATCAAGCCGTCTCTGGTCGAGTTCATCGAAACCCTTACACCGGACATTCTTAGCGCTGCGACGTTCATTGATTGGAAACGCATTGAGGCGTTCCTTCATGAGTACCGGCGCGAGCTTGCCTTGCTGGGCAGTCTGAGTAAAGACGACCCTCAGGCCGACCTCGCTGACCTTCTGTTACAACAACCAACCACGCTCAAACTTCTGCAGACCTTGATCGCCCACGGCAGCGATTCCTTGCAATTGCCTGACACGCTCCCAATAGATTTTGATAAGGGATTGCAACGTCTAAAGAGCAAGGACCACAAATACGCTCGCGACCTGGCCGAAGCATTTCATGCCGTGGGTCTAGTTCCTCAACTTCAAGTCATGAAGAGCGTGTTGGACTACTCCAAGGGGACTCTTGTTGGCTTGGAACCCAACAAGCGCAAGAATCGCCGAGGTCACGTCTTCCAAAACATTGTTATTCCGAAGCTATTGGACCAAACCATTAGGGAGTTGAACAAGCAATTTGAGCTCGGTCTGACAGTTCAGCAGGGGGCAAACAGCGACATGATCGTATCAGTCAATGGAAAAACCAAGCACCCCCCGATTTTGCCAGATTTGCGGAGCAGGGCAATAAGCCAGCAATCGCAATGGAGGTCAATTTTACAACGCGAGCGGCTCAAAACCTTCTGAAACGCTTACTAGGGCGTACCCAGACGTGCAAGAGACCCTGCGTGAGGACAACATGGCGCTGATTGTTATTACGGGCGGAATTGGGTGGGGAAAGATGCGGGGTGCGCTAAAGGAAGCGCTTGAGCGATTGGATTACCTTATGAACTACGAATTAGCGATGTGTGTGGCACTTTCAGCGGCGATTCTTGATGCTCTGGGAACGCCGTGACCACGCCACGCGTATCTAGAACAAGGCCCCGGGTAGTGCGGGAAGCGGCACTCGCATACGAAGCTGCGCAACTTCCTTTGCTCCGCATGACCGAAGTTACCCGGGCGGATTACGCAGCCTTTCTCTCAAACCAGACCGTCACAATAGAGGGAAAACCAATTTATCTCCTCGGTCACCAGCGCCCCAAGCTCCTTCAGCTTGAGGACTTCAAGCTGGAGACCACCACCATCTGGTCGTTCCCGAAACGCGGCAAGTGGGCCACGCACCGCTCGGGGTACCGCGGGAACTGGGCGCCCCAGATCGCACGGAACATCCTCCTCCGGTACTCGCAGCCCGGCGACCTGGTGCTGGACCAGATGGTCGGCGGCGGTACCACGCTGGTGGAGTGCAAGCTGACGGGGCGGAACGCCATCGGCGTGGACGTGAACCGCGACGCGTTGATGCTGACGATGGACGCGCTGAACTTCTCGCTGACACCGGAGCCGAGCCAGGGGAAGCTGAAGCTGGCGGAAAAGCGGGTTGGGTACCGGCACGCGGCCCGAAGTATGGACCCGTCGGAGCTAGGCGCGGCGACGGGAGCGGACACCCCTCACTCCTACCCTCTCCTCTTGTGGGAGAGGGTAGGAGTCTCGGACGAGCCCGACATCCGGCTGTACCACGGGGACGCTCGCAGCCTGGACGCCGTCGCCGACGGCTCGGTTGACCTGGTGGCGACGCACCCGCCGTACGCCAACATCATCCTCTACACGAAGGGGGGCCGAGGAGCGGAACGCCAACGACCTCTCCAACGTGCGGGACATCGCGGAGTACGTGGGGCAGATGCGGCGCGTGGCGGATGAGGCGTACCGCGTGCTGAAGCCCGACTACTACTGCGCCATCCTCATGGGGGACACGCGGCGGAACCGGCACTACGTGACCATTGCGTTCCGGGTGATGCAGGCATTCCTGGAGGCGGGCTTCATCCTGAAGGAGGACATCATCAAGGCGCAGTGGAACACGCAGACGGAGGGCCTGTGGGCGAACCTGTCGTGGAAGAAGAACTTCTTGCTCATCATGCACGAGCACCTGTTTGTGTTCCGTAAGCCCGCGCAGGGCGAGGAGACGCGTCTGTTGGCGGAGAGCGGGAGGTGGTGGTAGGGGTCTGTCGCTCCGAGCGAGCCACGATGCAATCCGCCTTCCCCGCCCCTCCAGGCTTTGCCGAGCGCGTTGGGAGGCCCTTTCTTCCAAGAAAGGGCCTCCCAACGCGCTCGGCAAAGAACGCTCACTCGTGCGAACGTTTTTTGGGAAGGGTCCCCCAGCGTCCCTACCGCAGCCTGCCGACGATGACGGCGATGGCGACGATGAACGCGGCGATGCCCCAAAGGCCCGCAACGACGAGCGTCCCGGGCGTGAGGATTTCCAGCGCCAGGTATCCGGCGATGAACGAGGTCACCGCAACGGCCAGGAGGATCGGCCCGCGCTTGCGGTTCGTGGCGAGTGAGACCGCTTCCGCCGTCACGTAGCCGATGCCGGCCAACATCAGCGGCCCGAACAGGTACGGGACCGGGAGGACGCCGGCCTTCAACAGATAGCCGCCCAGCACACCGATGCCCAGCGCGACGGCCATGCCCGCCGCCAGGCCGCGCGCGAAGTACGCCGCTCCGACGTTGTACGTCGGGATTCGCGTGAGGCGCGCGCACTCGCGGCAGCGCGTGCCCACGGGCGTGAAGACGACGCAGCGCCCGCAGATGGGCTTGTCGCACTTGCCGCACCGCAGCCCGGTCTCGGTGCTCTTGTGGTTGGTGCAGTAGGTGACCATCGTCATTTCATTCTACTCAAGGAAGAGGATTCTTTAGGAGAGGGTGTGGGGGAACCCTTTCTTGCAAGAAAGGGTTCCCCCAGCGCTTAGGCTACGGATGCGCCAGACCGCTCTCGCAGCTCCTCCGCAGAGAATGGCGTCTGGAAGGGGATTACCACCTCGCGCGCCAGCAACTCAAGCTGCGCGTCCAACTCGCCAGGCCCGCACTGGGGCCGCATTACGAGCTTGGACGCGCCCGCGGCCAGGTACGCTTGGACCTTGGCGCGCACGTCGTCGGGCGTACCGAGCGCGGCGTGGGCGGTGACGGGCAGGTCGGGGCGCAGGCGGCCGGCGAGGCCGCCTGCGCGGCGCAGCGCCTCCTCCTGGCTGGACGCGAACAGGAAAGGCACATACGCGCCGAAGTGGTCCTCCGGCACTTCGCGTCCGGCCTCCGCGGCGTAGCGATGGATCGTTTCCACGCCGCGAGCAACCTCGTCAGGGGCATCGCCGGCCACCAGCCAGCCGTCGCCCAGACGTCCGGCGCGATGTAGCGCGCCCTCGCTCCTGCCGCCGATCCAGACCGGCGGCCCCGGCCTTTGCCACGGCCTGGGGTAGACGCTGACGCCCTCCACGCCGTAGTACTTGCCGCGGAACGTGACGTTGTCCTCGGACCACAGCTTGCGCATGAGGACGATGGACTCGTCGGCGCGGCGTGCGCGCTCCTCCGGGCGGGTGCCGGTGACTTCCATGTCGCGCGTCGTCGCGCTGCCGATGCCGACGACCAGCAGGAGCCGCCCCTGCGAGAGGAAGTCCAGCGTGGCGAGCTGCTGCGCCAGCGGCACGGGATGGCGGGCGCCGAGCACCAGCGCGCTCGTGCCGAACTTCATCACCTTGCTCTTGGCCGCGATGAAGGCCATGGCCGTGATGGGGTCCAGGCCCTGTCCGGAGCCCGCCGGCGAGACGATCCGGTCGCTGAGCCAGATGGAGTCAATACGCAGTTCGTCACAGCGCTCAACCAGATCCGCCAGCGCTCCGGGGCGTCTTTCGGCAAACGGCCACCCTCCCAATCCCAGCCCAATGCGCACCTTCACGCCCGCCCCCTGTGCTAAAGTTCTTTGAGGAGGGCGGCGGGAACCCCTTTCTTGCAAGAAAGGGGTTCCCGAACCTTCCCTAAGAATCCTGACACAGGGTACCCGAATGCGCATCTTGGGGATAGAGACCTCGTGCGACGAGACCGCCATCGGGGTGGTGGAGGACGGGCGGAAGCTCCTGAGCAGCGTCGTTAGCTCCCAGGTGGAGTTGCACGCGCGGTACGGCGGCATCGTGCCGGAGGTGGCCTCGCGGCAGCATGTGCTGGCTATGCTTCCCATCTACCGCCAGGCGCTGGAACGCGCGGGGGTCGCGGCCCGGGACCTAGACGCCATCGCCGTGACGCGAGGGCCGGGGCTCGCGGGCTCGCTCCTGGTGGGCCTGAACTTCGCCAAGGGCCTGGCGCTGGCCCTCGGGCTGCCGCTCGTCGGCGTGAACCACCTTGAAGGGCACGTGTACGCCCAGTGGCTTGAGGCCGGCGCCGACCCGGCGGACCAGCCCGGCTTCCCGCTGGTGATCCTCCTGGTCTCAGGTGGCCACACCGAGATCCTGCTCATGGAAGAGCATGGCCGGTACAAGCTGCTGGGCATGACTCGCGACGATTCGGCGGGCGAGGCCTTTGACAAGGCCGCGCGAGAGCTGGGCCTCGGCTTCCCGGGCGGGCCGGAGATCCAGCGCGTCGCGGCGGGCGTTCCGGTCACCGAACGCTTCACCAGCCCCATGCTGCGGGACGGCACCCTGGACTTCAGCTTCAGCGGCCTCAAGACGGCGCTGCTGCACCGAGCCCGCGCGGCCCAGCGCGCGCCCGTCCCCGCCCTGGCGGCGGGGTTCCAGCGCGCCGTGGTGGACGTGCTGGTGGCGAAGGCGCTGGACGCGGTCGAGCGGAACAACGCGCGCGGCCTGCTCGTCGGCGGCGGCGTGGCTGCCAACGCGCTGCTCCGCGAGGAGGCGCGGCGACGGTGTCCCGTGCCCGTCTTCATCCCCCGCCCAGCGCTCTGCACCGACAACGGGTCTATGATCGCGGCAGCGGCGTTCTTCATGCTCCAGGCCGGCCTTCCGCCGCCAAACGTCATCCTGGACACGGATGCGACGCCGAACTTGCGGCTGGGGTGACGACGCGGAGACCCCTTTCTTCCAAGAAAGGGGTTCCTAAGGACGGCCCGATGAAAACCACCCCAGCCCTCGCCGACTTGCTCCACGAACGGATGCGCGAGCGCACCCTCGCCCGCCTGTGGCGCGAAGAGGCGCCCCGCTTTCCGTGGCTGGAGTGCGCCGACGGCAGACGCCTTCGCTTGCTGTATCCCGGCCGTCCGGCGGTGGAAGGCGGGCCGGACTTCCGCGACGCCCTGCTTCAGGCGCCCGACGACAGACTGCTCAGAGGCGACGTTGAGCTGCACCTGCGGCCTCGCGGCTGGCGAGAGCACGGCCACGATCGAGACCCGCGCTACAACGCCACCGTACTGCACGTTGTCCTCTGGCCGGACTCAGACACCCTCCAGCGGGGCGAGCGGACGCGCCTGGAGGCGGGCGTCACGGTGCCCGTGGCCTCGCTCTTCCCCGTGCTCCAGCAGGTGCGCAAGCGGAAAAAGAACCTTTTTGCACTTGGACAAGGCGGGCAACGAGAGGTTCAGGGACAAAGCCCGCCGGTTTGCCGAGCGCATCCGGCAACAGGGTCCCGACCAGGCCCTCTACGCAGGGATCATGGAGGCGCTGGGGGTATTACCAGAACCGGGCGCCGTTCGTGGAGTTGGCAGCCGCCCTGCCGTACCGTCTGCTGACGAGGGCGGCAGGGCCGGTGTCGCTGGCGGATCGCGTGGCGACACTTGAGCACCTCCTGCTCGAAGCCACTGAGTTCGCATTGCCCGGCGAAGAAACCGGGCGGTGGAGCGACCTCGCGACGAGGCTAGTAATGCCAAAAGAGCACTGGAACCTCTTCCGGTGCAGGCCGGGCAACCATCCGAAACGGCGGCTGCGGGGGATGGCGCGCTTGCTTGACCAGGCGTGGGAGACGGGACTGGCGCGCTGGTTCGTTGACATCGTGCGACGGGGCGACGGCAGAGCGGTCCAGGCCGCGTTCAGCGTGGCTGGTTCATCGGCGCGGGGACGAGGCCGCGCTTCAACATTCATCGGCGTTCAGCGGGCGGGTGAGATCGCCGTCAACATCGCCCTGCCGTACTGCGCCGCCTGGGGCCGGTTGGCCGTCGAACCCGGCCTCGTGACCCGCTCGCTGGCGCTCTACCGCGCGTGGCCGGCCCTGGAACCCAACCACATGCTCGCGGAGGGGGGGAGGGGCTCGTCGCTCGGCGTTCAGGAGGATGCTCAGGTTGCCCGGTTCGGACTGGTGTGCTACGCTTATGTCGGCTGAAGAGGCCACAACTTACCATGCAGGCTGGAAAGGAGTGGAGCTATGGGTGTCCTAGTTGTTGGGCTCCTTTCCGCCCTCGTGGCACTGGGCATTGGAGCGGGTGCTGTGTACCTGCTCCTGGGAAAGCGCCAGAACCGGAACCTGGCGGACGCGGAGGCCAAGCAGAAAGAGGCCGAAGCCAAGTCAAGCCGGGTGCTGCAGGACACGGAGGCCCAACGGAAGGCCCTCGCCCAAGAGGCCGAAGGGGTACTGCGCCAGCAGCGCGCCGCCGCCGAGGCGGAGGTGCGCGAGCAGCGCAACGAGTTGCAGCGGCAGGAACGGCGCCTCGGGAACCGTGAAGACACGCTGGACCGAAGGGCTGAGGCCTTGGAGAAGCGTGAACGCGGGACGGCCACACGCGAGCAGGAAGTTGAACAGCGGCTCGCGGAGGCGGAGGAGACCAAACGGCAGCAAGTCAAGACGCTGGAGACGATTAGCGGCCTGAGCGCCGCGGAGGCGCAGGAAGCGGTCCTGAAGCGCGCGGAAGAGGATGCCAAGCGCGACCTCGCCCGCCAGTACTATGAGTTGCAGCAGCGCTTCAAGGACGAGGCGGACCAGAAGGGCCGCCAGCTCCTCGCCGATTCTATCCAGCGTTTGGCTTCCGACGTGGTGTCCGAGTCCACGGTTACCGTTGTCCCATTGCCCAACGATGAGATGAAAGGCCGTCTCATCGGCCGCGAAGGGCGGAACATTCGGGCGATAGAGCAAGCCACCGGCGTTGACCTCATCGTTGACGACACGCCGGAGGCCGTAACGATCTCGTGCTTTGACCCCGTGCGCAGAGAGATTGCACGGCTGGCGCTGACCAAGCTCATCAGCGACGGCCGCGTGCACCCCGGGCGCATTGAAGAGGCGGTGGAGAAGGCCCGCCAGGAGGTTGAGAAGGTCATCCAGGAGGCGGGTGAGCGGGCCGCGCTGGAGGTCGGCGTCGCCGGGCTTCACCCGGAGATGATCAAGATGGTCGGACGCCTGTTCTTCCGCACCAGCTACGGGCAGAACGTCCTCCAGCACTCCATTGAGATGGCGCTCGTTGGAGGTATGCTCGCTACTGAAGTGGGCGCCAACGTTCAGATCGTGAAGGCGGGCGCGCTGCTCCATGACGTCGGCAAGGCGCTCACCCACGAGGTGGAAGGCCCGCACGCGGAGATCGGGGCTGAGCTGGCCAAAAAGCACGGTGTGCCCGTGGCGGTGTGGACGTGCATCAAGGAGCACCACGATTCCGCGCAGACAACGTTGGAGTCGTGCCTGGTCCAGGCCGCCGACTCCATCAGCGCCGCGAGGCCCGGCGCCCGTCGCGACACCTTTGAGCGGTACGCGAAGCGCCTGGAGGAACTGGAGACCGTCGCCAGCGCATTTCCCGGTATTGAAAAAGTGTACGCCATCCAGGCGGGGCGCGAGGTGCGCATCATCGTGAAGCCGGAGCAGATTGACGACGCGGGCGCCTCCGTGATGGCCAGGGACA
The DNA here is from genome assembly GCA_009693055.1 of Dehalococcoidia bacterium. Lineage (GTDB taxonomy): Bacteria > Chloroflexota > Dehalococcoidia > Lucifugimonadales > SHYT01 > SHYA01. The sequence continues at coordinate 49,937 of SHYA01000008.1, forward strand.
TCGCCAAACAGGTTCAGGAGAAGCTGACTTTCCCCGGACAGATCAAGATCGTGGTCATCCGGGAGACGCGGTCCACCGAGTTTGCTCGTTAGAACGCTGGGAACCCCTTTCTATAAGAAAGGGGTTCCCAGCGTTCTAACCGAAGAATTTTTCTCGCTTCACCGGGCATCGGAGAAGTAAAACTTGTTCTCCGGCATCAACAAATAAAAGTTTCTGGAAAGGGATTGGGGAAACCTCTTTGCAAAGAGGTTTCCCCAAAGTCCTCCTGGGAGGCCCGTGCGTATTCTGATGATCGGCGACGTGGTTGGACGCCCAGGACGCAGGGCGGTAGAGGCCTTCGTGCCGTCACTGCGGAACAAGCACGGCGTTGACCTCGTCATCGCGAACGGGGAAAACGTCGCGGGCGGCTTCGGCATCACCCTTGAGACCACCAAGGAGTTGTTGCGCGCCGGCGTTGACGTCATCACGACCGGCAACCACATCTGGGACCAGCGTGAGATGATCCCGCATCTGGACGACCCCGCGTGGCCCGTTGTGCGGCCCGCAAACTACCCGCCGGGGGCGCCGGGACGCGGCTACGTAGTCTCGCGCGGCGTCCTGGTGATCAACCTTATGGGCCGCGTCTTCATGGAGGCGCTGGACTGCCCGTTCCGCACGTTTGACCGGCTCCTTCAGGAGATCCCGTCTCCGCCCAAGGTCGTCGTCGTTGACTTTCACGCCGAGGCCACGTCTGAGAAGCAGGCGATGGCGTGGTACCTGGACGGACGTGTCAGCGTCGTCGCCGGGACGCACACCCACGTGCCGACCGCGGACCCCCGCGTGCTACCGAAGGGCACCGCCGCCGTGACCGACGTGGGCATGGCCGGGCCCTCGCTCTCCATCCTGGGCATGACGCCGGAGTCCGTGCTCCAGAAGTTCCTCACGCAAACGCCGAGGCGCTTCACAGTGGCGGAGGGCCCCATCAAGCTGAACGCCGTCCTCGTGGACGTGGACGAGACGACCGGCAGGGCGCGCTCCATTGTCCGCGTGGACCAGGAAGGCGAGTGATGCCGCTTGCCGAGGTTGACCTGCACTTGCACACCACCGCCTCGGATGGCAGGTTGACTCCCCGGCAGCTCGTGCAGCTCCTTGTCAAGAATGGCGTCCGGTACGCAGCCATCACCGACCACGACACCACCGCAGGTCTGGCCGAGGCGTTTGATGAGGCACGCCTGCACCCGTCTCTGACGCTGGTGCCGGGGGTTGAGTTCTCCTGTGACCTGCCGGGCGGCGAGGTGCACCTGCTGGGGCTGTTCATTGACTACCAGGACCCGGCGCTCCAGCAGCAGCTTGAGCACGCGCGTGACGACCGCGAGGGCCGCGCGAAGCGGATCGTGGAGAAACTGAGGGAGATTGGATTCCCGGTGGAGTGGGAGCAGGTGATCCGCATCGCCGGCGACGCGTCCATCGGAAGGCCGCACATCGCCCTGGCGATGATGGAGCGCGGCTACGTGACCACCACCGACGAGGCCTTTGAGCGATTCTTAGGCCGGAACGGCCCCGCCTACACCGACCGAGAGAAACTGACCGCAGAAGAGGCCATCCAGCGCGTGCTGAAGTACCGGGGCGTGCCGGTGCTCGCCCACCCCACGTTCACCGTGGGCGTGGAGCGGCTGCTGCCTGGGATGTGCGCTGCGGGGCTGGCGGGCATGGAGGTCTTTTACAAGGGCTACGCGCCGGACACCGTTGGCTGGCTGCTGGCGCTGGCGCGCCGCAACAACTTGCTGCCGTCGGGCGGCAGCGACTACCACGCGCTGCCCGGCCACGGTGAGGTGCTTCCAGGCACGGTGGGGCCGCCGGTGGCGGTCTTTCGCCAGCTTGAAGCGCTTGCCGCCAAGCGTCGCGAGAACGCAGGCCGTGCAGCCGCGCTAGGCAAGCTATTGGGAAACCTCTTTGCATAGAGGTTTCCCAAACCGTTCCAGAAAATTTTGCCATAAGCTACTACAAACTGTCGGTTCTTTTGGGAGAGTCTGAGAACGCTTTTCTTGAAAGAAAAGGGTTCTCAGCGTAGCTCGTGATGTTATCAGATAGGCCCAAACACTCATGAACGCTTGGTGGGTGACCGCCCTCATCGCCTTAGGCGCATACCTGTGGGGCGCCTTCCCAACGTCGTACGTGCTCCTCCGCCTGACGCGCGGGATAGACATCCGCAAGACGGGGTCGGGCAACGTCGGCTCCACCAACCTCATGGCCCACATGGGCGTGAAGGTCGGGATAGCGGTCGGCACGTTTGACTGCCTGGTGAAGGGCACGCTGCCGGTGGCCCTCACACGCGCGTTCGGCCTGCCGCACGAGGCGCAGGTTGCGGTCGGCCTCGCGGCGATCGCGGGGCACAACTGGTCGCCGTACATCGGCTTCACGGGCGGGCGCGGCATAGCCGTGGCGATTGGCGCGATCTTTGGGTTCCTGGCGTGGCGCGAGTCGCTGATCCTCATCATCGTCGCCGGGGTTGTCGGGCGCGCCGTCACCAAGCAGCTCGCGCTGTGGATGGGCATCGCCATCGCCCTGCTTGCGCCCGTGTCCCTTTTGACCGACGCTCCGACGTACCTGGTGTGGTTTGACCTGGGCTTTCTGTCCATAGCGACGGCCAAGCGGCTCACCGCCAACTGGGAGCGACCATGGCCCGGCGAGCCGCTGTACCGCGTCTTCTGGTTCCGTCTGGTGTACGACCGCGACATCGCCGACCACGCCGCGTGGGTCACGCGTGGTGTCGCCAAGCCCTGGGTGCCGCCGACGAACTGAAGGCGCCTTCTTTCCAAAGGGCCGAGCAAGGCCCGACTCCGCGCGCGGAGCGCCGACATTGACACAGTGCGACGGGATTCGTTAGACTGGATGGTAGCCACCTTGATAATAGGTGTGACCACTTTGGTGCAGCAAAATCCCTTCACCCTTGATTTCGCGGTATCTTCCTTCCTCCAAAATATTTCCAACCCCGGCCCCGACGCGCAGCAGGAGGTCAACAACCTGCTACGCTGGTTCGGGCGGGAGGCGCCTGTGTCCGGCCTGACGCCGCGCGACATTGAAGAGTACTGCGCCCTCGTGGGGACCAACGGCGAGGACACCGCCTCGCGCCGCATCAAGGTCATCCGCCAGTTCTTCACCTTTGCCGACGAGAACGCGGAGCTGAGCGTTAAGCTGGCGCCGCACGTCAAGCTCAGGCGAGCCAGCAGGCCCCAGAGGCGGGGCGTCAAGAAGCAGCCGAGGGAACACGCCCGCCTCACGCCGGAAGGCCACGCGCGAATGCGCGAGCGCCTTGCGGTGCTGCAAGAGGAGATGGTCCTCGTCGCCGATGACATCAAGAGGGCCGCCGCGGACAAGGACGTTCGGGAGAACGCACCGCTGGAGGCCGCGCGCCAGCACCAGGGCCAGGTCATGGCCCAGATCCGGGAGATTGAGTCCACGCTGGACAACGCCGAGGTCATGAGTGAGCTGACCAGAGTCGCGAGCGCCCGCGTGCGCCACGGAAGCCGCGTCACGCTCAGGGAGCTGGCCACGGAGCGCGAGATCGCGTACCAGCTCGTTGACCCCACCGAGGTGAACCCGCTTGGCGGGAGGATATCCTCGTCCTCACCGGTAGGTCGCGCGCTGATGGAGCACATGGTTGGCGACGAGATCTCCGTGACCAGCCCCAGGGGCGCCATCAAGTACCGCATCGTGCTCATAGCGTAATCAGCGGCCGTGAGCAATGGTTTGGACGTGTGACTTGTCGCCAGACAAGCCTCTTTGGGGCCAGTTGGAACCTCAGCAAAGGATGCCGGTGAGACTCATGGACTGCGCTCGTTTTTCTCTCCGCGCAAGGCGTGGAGGGCGAAGCATATGACCGCGCTTTCCTGGCGCGGCGGCGCGCCAGGTATAAACAGAAACTGGCTCCTCATCGCCCTCATGGTCCTGCTGGGGCTCCCGGCGGGCATACTGCGCATCGTTGACCTCGCGGGCGGCGGAGTGCACCTCGGCCCGGGGCTGACGGTTCTCGTCTTCGGCGGTGGCATCATCGTCGCGGCCTTCCTGATCTCCTGGGCGGGCGAGGCGGCCCAAAGAGACGTGAGCCAGACCCTTGCGCTGGCCTTCTTGGCGCTCATCGCGGTGCTCCCCGAGTACTCCGTCGACCTGTACCTTGCCTGGCAGGCCGGCCAGGACCCAACCGGGCCGTACGTCCACTTCGCGACGGCAAACATGACGGGGGCGAACCGGCTCTTGCTGGGCCTGGGCTGGCCTATGGTCGCCATTCTGTTTTGGTTCAAGCGACGCAGGGGGTTGCAGCTTGAGCGCGGCATCTCGCTGGAGTTGCTGTTTCTTGCGATAGCGGGCCTCTACGCGCTGACGATCCCGTTCAAGGGAGGCATCGCCCTGTGGGATGGCGCGATTCTGATGGGGCTGTTTTGCGCTTACATCTGGCTCAGCAGCAAGACGGAGCACCTGGAACCCGAGCTGATAGGCCCGGCGGCGGTGCTGGGCAACTTGCGCACGTCACGACGGCGGACCGTGGTGGTCTCGCTGTTCGTGTACTGCGCTCTGATCATCCTGGCCTGCGCGGAGCCCTTCGCCGAAGGCCTGCTCGAGGCGGGGCGAGGGCTGGGCATAGACGAGTTCATCATGATCCAGTGGGTGGCGCCGCTCGCCTCCGAGACGCCTGAGATGCTCATCGCGATAATCTTTGCGCTCAGGGGACAGGCCGCCGCCGCTGGATCCGTCCTCATCTCCGCCATGGTCAACCAGTGGACGTTGCTCATCGGGAGCTTGCCCGTGGTGTACTCGCTCTCGCTGGGCGACATCACCCTCAAGGGACTTCCGTTGGACGCGCGGCAGGCGGAGGAGGTATGGCTCACGGCGGCTCAGGGGGTCTTTGGGGTGGCCCTGCTGCTGCGAAGGAGCCTGGGGGGCCTGGCCGGTGCCACGCTGCTGCTGATGTGGGCGAGTCAACTCGCCGTCACCGGCGCCGCTGCGCGATGGGGCTATGTGGGGAGCTACCTGGGCTTCTCCGTAGGGCTGCTGCTCTTTGACCGCACCCGGCTGAGGTCGGCGGGGCGGCTGGTGCCGGAGGTGCTGGATATCTTCCGGCGGCCCAAGGTCCCCAACGCCGAGGAGCACGAGAAGGAGCGCTGAAGCCAGGTTACGCCTGGGAACCCCTTTCTGAAGAAGGGGTTCCCAGGCCCTCCTCAAAGACTTTTTCTCCTTATTCTTGACGCTGTCTGTTTGCGCTCTAACGACACGACAATACAGGTAGGATTTACACAGTTGGAAACATCAGACTTGAGGGAGTAGCTTTATCCCCGCCATTCTGAGCCCATTCGCTTCGCTCTGGGTGAACTCCGCGAAGAATCTCTCCAGGTATCTGGGCGGGTGACGAAACGTGGGGAGATTCCTCGGGCGCTCCGCTCCCTCAGAATGGCGGCGATGAGGATGGGCTGACCCGGCAACCGTAACTTCCTAACAGGTCAAGAGTTTCTAGGAAGGGCCTGGGGAACCCTCTTGCAAGAGGGTTCCCCAGATTCGTTGTTGAGCTACCCTCCTCCCCTTCCGGGAAGGGACCAGCGGTTAGGCGCCTCCGTCCTGCGGCTTTCTCCAGCGCTGCACCAGCGCCCACGCCGCGGGCAGGGTCGCGGAGGCGAGCAGCAGCTTCATCAGGTCGCCGACAATGAACGGGTACAGACCGCCCACGAGCGTCTTGCTCCACGTTCCGGCGCCCGGGATGAGATCCGCCAGCGGCTTGCCCGCCACGGGATGGACCCACCCGCTGCCGATCAAATACGCAAGCCAGAGCAGCCCAGGCACGTACACCGCAATGTTGCCCAGTAGCATCCCCAGGTGCACCCACGGCTTGCGGTCCCACTGCCGGTGCTGGGCCAGGTAGCCGACGATGGCGGCGGCGAGGATGAAGCCGACGATGTACCCGCTGCTGGAGATGTCCCACGGGAACGCGTGCGTGCCCTTCCAGGGCAAAATGAAGTGGACGTCCCACGAGCCGGTCACGCCTGGGTTGCCCGGCGCGTACACCGGCATCATGAAGCCCGCGAGCATGTAGATGGCCAGCGCTCCCGCGCCCCGCCACATGCCCAGCGCGCCGCCGGCCACCAGCACGCCGAACGTCTGGCCCGTGATGGGCACCGTCGTCCAGGGCAGGCGGATGGCGACCTGCGCGCAGAGTGCCACGAAGCCCGCGAAGCCGACTATGAGGGCCACGTCGCGGGCCAGGACGGCGGTGCGGCCGCCTGTGCGGATCCTGGGAAACACCGCGTCGGCGAGGGTAATAGCGCCCGACTGTTGCACGATGACCTCCTGTTGACCCGGCGAAAGCCGTACGTAACCACGGGAGACTATACGGTTCACGCCACCGCGTGTCAAGGAAGGCGGTAACGGCGCGGCTGCCCCACCCCCCTCTCCCCGCCCTTCCAGCGCAAGGTGCAGAGCCGAAGATCGTGTGTTGTCAGGCGGAGTCTTTCAGGTGTCGTCCTGAGGCCTGCTCTTGCTCCGTATCACGACTTGTGTGCGAATGGAGGGGCGATCCATGAAATTGGAGAGATAGCCGATAATCAAAGGGATGAGCGGTTCACTATCGGCTTGGAGGTGTGGCATGGCGACGACGGCGGTCATGGGAATGAACTTTATCGGTGGCGAGTGGCGTCCTGCGGATGGGAGGTTTACGTTTGAGGACCGCAACCCATCTCGCGTCAGCGACCTGCTGGGCGTGTTCGCGCGTTCCGACGCGAGGGACGCGGAGGCGGCGGTCCGGGCCGCGCGAGAGGCGTTCCCCGCCTGGAAGAGGCTTTCCTTCGTCAAGCGCGGCGAACTGCTGGACAGCTTCGTCCAGCTCGTCAAGGGGGACGTGGAGAAGCTGTCGCTGGAGATGGCGCGGGAGTGCGGCAAGAGCGTGACGGAGTGCCGCGCGGACGTTATTGAGGGCATCCATTGCGCCCAGTACTGGGCCGGACGCGCCCGGATGCCGTGGGGCGAGGTGATCTCCTCGGAGCTGGAGGAGAAGGACGCCTTCGCGCTCCGCAAGCCTAAGGGCGTCGTCGCGTGCATTCCGCCGTGGAACTTCCCCTTCGCGATCCCGCTGTGGCTGGTGTGCCCCTCGCTGGTGACCGGCAACACGGTAGTGCTGAAGCCTGCGGGGGAGATGCCGCTCATGGGGTAGCGCATCGCGGAGTACCTGGAGCGCGTCGGTGTCTCCAAGGGTGTGTTCAACCTGGTGCAGGACCACGGTGAGGAGACGGGCTGGCCACTGGTAGTGCCCCCCCCCCGAGGTCAACGTCGTTCTCTTCACCGACTCGGCGGCGGTCGAGCAGAAGATCCGTGAGGCGTGCGCCAGGGACCCCAACAAGTTCTGCGTTTGCGAGATGGGCGGCAAGAACGTCATGATCGTCTTTGAGGACTGCGACTTTGACCTGGCCGTGGACTCGGCGGTGTTTTCCGGCTTCCGGACGAGCGGCCAGCGGTGCGTGTGCGCGGAGCGCATCATCGTGCAGTCGGGGGCGTTCTTTGACCGGTTCGTGGAGACGTTCGTGGCCAAGACCAAGCGCCTCGTCATCGGCGACGCGGCAGACCCGCGGACGTTCATGGGGCCGCTCGTTAGCGAGGCGGGCGTGGAGAAGTTCCTGCGCTATACGCGCTGGCGAAGTCGGAGGGCCCCAAAGTGCTGCTGGACGGCGGTCGCCTTACCGAGGGGGCGTACAACCAGGGGCACTTCGTCTCGCCGTTCGTCTACGTGATGGAACACCGGAGCGACAGCCGCGTGCTGCGCGACGAGGTGTTCGGCCCCCACGTCGCGCTCATCCCATTCCACACCATTGACGACGCGGTGCGCATCTACAACGACACGGAGTACGGGTTCTCGCTGGCGGTGCACACGCGCGACTACCGGAAGGTCCGCTATCTTCGCGAGGAGTGCGACTTCGGCGTCGGCTATGTCAACTCGCCGACCATCGGCGCGGAAGTGCACCTGCCGTTCGGCGGCATGAAGGGAAACGGCTCGGGTATCCCGTCGGCGACGGGGCTGCTGACGGCGGTGACGGACCAGGTGGCGTGGACGGTGAACCACGGGACCGAGATACGGCTGGCCCAGGGCCTGAGCGGGAAGACGGGGTAATAGGCCCCTCACGCCTCTCTTTTACGTTCTTGGGCACCCCTTTCTTACAAGAAAGGGGTGCCCAAACCCTCCTCAAAGAATTCCCATCCTTTCCTGCGAGATAAGCGTCACCAGTTCCTCTCATAGGAGCGTAATGTGTGAAGAATTTCTGGAAGGGGCGAGGGGGAACCTCTTTGCAAAGAGGTTCCCCCTGATTTTTCTTCCTTGCATTGGCTCCCGACGCCGCAGCATAATATCCTCTGCCATGCCTTCCACCGAACACCCACTCGTCATCTCCGTCATCGGCGGCAGCAGGCCCAGCGCCAAGGCCCGCCGCCTTGCGTGCGAGGTGGGCCGCTTGCTGGCCGAGCATGGCGCTGTGCTGGTCTGCGGCGGGCTCGGGGGCGTCATGGAGGCCGCGTGCCGTGGCGCGTACGAGGCCGGCGGCATGACCATCGGCATCCTCCCCGGCAACGACCCGCGTGAGGCCAACCCGTACGTCCGCATCCCCATCTGCACCGGCCTGGGTTACGCGCGCAGCGTGATCGTGGTGCGCTCAGGACGGGCCGTCATCGCCGTGGAGGGCGCGTACGGCACGCTATCCGAGATCGCCCATGCGCTCGGTGACGGCATTCCAGTCGTTGGCTTGGGCACCTGGAGCTTCTCAACGAATGGCAGGGAGGACGACAAGGTGTTTCGCGCGGACAGCCCGCAGGACGCGGTCGCCCAGGCGATGAAGCTGGCGCGCACCCGTCAGGAGAGACTGGACAGGCTCCTCGCGGCCAGGAAGACGCTGCCGAGACCTGCGTCCCGTCGAGTAGCGAAGGCATGACCACCATTCAAACCGTGCGCGCCCGCCAGGTGCTGGACTCCCGAGGCAACCCCACCGTGGAGGTGGACGTGGTGCTCTCGGACGGGTCGCTGGGGCGCGCAGCCGTGCCTTCCGGCGCGAGCACCGGCAGCTACGAGGCGGTGGAGCTGCGCGATGGCGACCCGAAGCGCTTTGGAGGCGCGGGCGTCCTGAAGGCTGTGGAGAACGTGCGGGGCGAGATCGCCCGCGCGGTGGTCGGGCGCTCCGCCACCGACCAGCAGGGGCTGGACGAAACGCTGAAGCGGCTGGACGGGACGCCGAACAAGGCACGCCTGGGCGCCAACGCCATCCTGGGCGTGTCGCTGGCGACGGCGTGTGCTGCGGCCGTGTCGCGCAAGTTGCCGCTGCACCGCTACCTGGCCGAGCAGGTGGCGCCCGCGGTGCTCGGCGGCCCGGTCCAGCCCAGCACGCCGGTTCCTCAGTTCAACATCCTCAACGGCGGCAAGCACGCTGCCGGCTCCGTGGACATCCAGGAGTTCATGGTGCTGCCCGTGGGCGCGCCAACGTTCAGCGAGGCGCTGCGCGCGGGTGCGGAGATTTACCAGGCGCTGAAGCGCGTGTTGCGAAAGCAGGGCCACTCCACCAACGTCGGCGACGAGGGCGGCTTCGCTCCCGCCATCGGCACCAACCGCGAGGCCGTGCAGGCCGTCCACGACGCCGTGCGCGAGGCGGGGTATTCCCCTGGCAGCGAGGTGGCGCTTGGACTGGACGTCGCCGCTTCGGAGCTGTTCCGCGACGGCGCCTACCACTTGGCGCGCGAGGGTGGAAGCCTCACATCGGCGCAGTGGGCCGACTACCTGGAGGGCCTGGCACGCGACTTCCCGATCATCAGCATTGAGGACGGCATGGCGGAAGACGACTGGGACGGCTGGCGGCTGATCACGGCGCGCCTCAGCGGCCGCGTGCAGCTCGTCGGCGACGACCTGTACACGACGAACGTCACGCGTTTGAAGCGTGGCGTGGAAACACATGCTTCCAATGCTATCCTGCTCAAGGTCAACCAGATCGGCACGCTCACGGAGACGCTGGAGGCGATGGCGATAGCGCGGAAGGCTGGTTGGGGGACCGTGGTGAGCCACCGCTCCGGCGAGACCGAGGACACCTTCATCGCCGACCTGGCCGTGGCGACCGGCGCGGGGCAGATCAAGGCGGGCGCACCCGCGCGGTCGGAGCGGGTGGCGAAGTACAACCGGCTGCTCCGCATTTCGGAGGAGCTTGGCAGCGAGGCGCGGTACGCGGGGCGCGAGGCGTTCGCGCATTTGAAGAGCAGCGTCGTTTCTTTGCCATTCTGAGCCCTTCGCTCCGCTCAAGGGTAAACTCCGCAAAGAATCTCCCCAGGTATCTGGGCGGGTAACGAAACGTGAGGAGATTCCTCGGTCGCGGAGTTTACCCTGAACGGAGTGAACGGGCTCCCTCAGAATGGCGGCGATGAGCTTGGGCCGACGGGCAACTGCGTAACTCCCATCCCGATTTGAACGGAAGTACGGTTTGGGAGTAGGATATGGTGCTTTCGGTTCGCCAAGACTTCAACGACACACCAGGGGGGAAGCAGGCATGACCGTCCGCGTTGGCATCAACGGGTTCGGCAGGACCGGCCGCACGGTGCTGAGGGCGCTCCTGGAACGTTATCCGAACCAGCTTTCCGTGGCGGCCATCAACTCGCCCGCGGACGTGAAGGCGTCCGCCCACCTGTTCAAGCACGACAGCACCTACGGCCGCTTCCCCGGCAGCGTGGAAGCCCTCAGTGGAAGCCTCGTCGTGGACGGGCGCCCCATCGCCTACTTCTCCGAGCGGGACCCTGCCAAGGTGCCGTGGGAAGAGGTCGGCGTGCAGATGGTCGTGGAGTCCTCCGGCGAGTTCACCGACGGGCCCGAGGCAGCCAAGCACCTTAGGGGCACGGTGAAGAAGGTACTCATCTCCGCGCCGTCCAAGGGCGAGGACCTGACCGCGATGCTCGGCATCAACGAGCAGACCTACGACCCCGCGAAGCACGCCATCGTCTCCAACGCCTCCTGTACCACCAACTGCGTGGCCCTGCTGGCGCGCGTGCTGAACGACTCTTTTACCATCCAGAAGGCGCTGATGACCACCGTCCACGCCTACACCAACGACCAGCGGCTGCTGGACGGCTCGCACCGCGACCTGCGCCGAGCGCGCTCCGCGGCGGCGAACATCATCCCGACCACGACGGGCGCGGCGCGCTCCGTGGGCGTCGTCATCCCGTCGCTCAAGGGCCGCATGAACGGCCTCGCGCTGCGCGTGCCCGTGCCGGACGGCTCGCTCACTGACTTTGTGGCCGTCCTCGGGCGCGACGTGACACCCCAAGAGGTCAACGACGCGTACCGGAAGGCCGCGGCGGGCCACCTGAAGGGCCTGCTGGACGTGACCGAAGAGGAGCTGGTCAGCTCCGACTTCGTAGGCAACCCGGCCTCCTGCATCGTGGACCTGCCGTCCACGATGGTCGTCGGCGGGAACCTGGTGAAAGTACTCGGCTGGTACGACAACGAGTGGGGCTACTCTTGCCGAACGGCGGACCTGGCCGCGTACATTGCGGCCAAGGGGTTGTAGGGGCACGATCCACAGATTACGCAGATTCCGTAGATAGGACGGGAAGGCGCCCCACATTTGATATGGGGCCCTTTCTTTTGTTTTGGGGTGCTCTGGGATGGCGTGACGGCGATGTGGAAGGGCGAAGGGGGGGCGCCCCTTCGGGCATCCCGTTCACAATCTCGGCCCATTCCCGCCAAAACGACCCTGCAGTAACTCTGTGCCGAAAAGTTCTGGGAGGGTCAGGGAACCCTCTTGTAAGAGGGTCCCCTCGTCACCCCGTCGCCCTCATCCCTTGTACCTTGGGTACGAGCCAAAGACCTTGAGCCAGCTCGCGATGCCCCTCAGCTCGTCTAGCGCCTCGCGAATGTTGGCGTCCTGGCGGTGGCCAATGATGTCCACGAGGAAGATGTACTCGCCGAGGGCCTCCTTGGTCGGGCGTGACTCCACCTTCGCCAGGTTGATGCCGCGCAGCGCGAACACGCCGATGGCCTTGTAGAGGATGCCGGGACGGTCGTCGGCGAAGCCGAAGCAGAGCGAGGTCTTGTCGGCCCCGGTGGGCGCGTGGTCCTGGTGGGCCAGGATGACGAAGCGGGTGACGTTGCTGGCGCTGTCCTGGACACCCCGCGCCAGCACCGCGACCGGGTAAAGGCTGGCGGCCCGCAGCGGCGCAATGGCGGCGGCGGTGGTCTTGCTGGCCAGGGCGTCCTTAACGGCCGCCACCGTGGAGAGGGACGCGACGAGCTGGGCCTTGGGAAACGTGCGGGACAGGAACCCACGGCACTGGCCCAGCGCCTGGGTGTGGGAGTAGATCACCTGCACGTCCGGCGCCTGCGTGTCGGGCTTCGCCAGCAGGCAGTGCTCTATCGGCACGACCAGCTCCCAGCGGATGGACAGCGTCGCCTCGTGGATGAGGAGGTCCAGGGTGTCGTTGACCGAGCCTTCCAGGCTGTTCTCAATGGCGACAACGCCTTCGTCCGCCATGCCGGTCTGGACGGCGTCCGCCACGGCGCGGAACGACGGGAACGGCAGTCGCACGGCGTCCGCGTCGTACCGCAGAGCCGCCTCCTCCGAGAACGTGCCCGGCGGACCCAGGTACCCCAGCCGCTTTGCCATGCCAGACCTCCCACGCGGGCCTGAGTTCAGCCTCCATGCTAACCATAATGTGGACGTATTTTAGGCTCGGCGCAAGCCCCTCCCAGGCGTCGCTCCGGTGGCGCCTTCGGGCGTCACGACCGGGACGCCGTTGACGATAACCCAGGCGATCCCAACCGGAAATTGGCTCGGTTGCTTCAGGTCGGCGCGGGAGGCGACCAGTGCGGGGTCAAAGACGACCAGGTCGGCCTTGAGGCCGTCCCAGATGCGGCCGCGGTCCCTCAGGCCAAGCCGCCGCGCGGGAGCGGAGGTCATGCGGCGCACCGCGTCCGGCAGGGTGAGGAGCTTCTCCTCGCGGCAAAGGCCGCCGAGCACGGAAGGAAACGCGCCATACGTTCGCGGGTTGGGTTTGGCTCCCACCGGCGCGCCCGCGCTGGCGACGATGTGGGTGGGGTGGCTGAAGAACCGCCGGACGTTCACCGGGTTGCCGCCAAGCCCCACCACGGAGACCCCAAGCCCTTCCGTGAGTAGCAGGTCACCCAGGACTTCGGCTATGGGCTGCTCCACCGCCTGCGCGATGGACTCCAGGGGCCAGCCGTCAGACGCGACGTAGCGTTTGTGCGTCAGGTTTGTCACGAGAAAAGCGGAGTAGTCGCGGCGGCGGAACGCCGGGTCCTGTGCGATCCGGGCGCGTTCGGCCTTGTTGCGAAGGCGCGCGCGCAGGGCTTGGGGGCCGCCGGCTTGCGCCCATTCAGGCAAGAGCGCAAGAAGGGGCGCGGTCGTGTAGGGGTAGGGTTGGGCGTCAAACGTGACGTCCAGGTCCTCGGCGCGGGTCTGGTCAAGGAGTGCGAGAATGCGGTCTGCGCCGCCGGGACGCGGTGTGGCGAGGTGGGCGACGTGGAGCGGGACACCGCTCTCGCGGGCCGTGGCAAGGGCCTCGCGCACTGGGTCAAGAAAGCCGTCGCCGGCGGATGCGCGGAGGTGCGTGGCGTAAAGACCGCCGAACGGCTGCATGGCTTTGCACAGGGCTGCCAACTCGCCGGGCTGGGCATGGCTGCTCGGCGGCTCGGTGAGGCCGCTGGAGAGGCCGAAGGCGCCTTGCTCCATCGCATCGCCGAGCATGCGCGCCATGCGCTCCCGCTCCTGGGGAGAGGCCGCGCGTTCGCTCCAGCCAAGCACCGCGAGCCGTAGCGTGCCGTTCCCGGCCAGCGTCGCCACGTGGCAAGCCGCGCGGCCGTCAACAGCACGAAGATAACTGTCAACGGAGGCCCAGCCAGGGAGGTCGGCGGAGACGCCTTCCAAGCCGGCGCGTTGCTCCGTCGCCTCCGCAAACAAGGCGCGCGAGGGGTAGGGGGCTGGCGAGTGGCCGTCCAGGCCCACCAGGACGGTGGTGACGCCCTGGCGTACGAACGGCTCCATGCCGGGCGAAGTGAACGGCAGCAGGCCAGCGTGCGTGTGGAGGTCTATGAAGCCGGGCGCGACGACCAGGCCTGTTGCATCTATGGTCTGCTGGGCCTCGGCTGGAGCGCCAGCGGGAAGAACTCGGATGGCGTCGCCCTGCACGGCCACGTCGGCGGTGAACGGCGGGGCGCCCGTGCCGTCCAGGACGCTGCCGCCGCGGATGATGAAAGTGAACATGACGTGGCGCTATTATAGGGGAATGGCGGCACGGTGGCCACGGCGGGCATAGCAGGCGTTGAGACCTCTACCACCGGTTTTTGCCGTCGCCGAGGCGTCCGCGTATAGTGGCCGCAGCGTCCTTAGCAGGGTGATGAAAAACTCTTGGCCAAAGTTACTGTTGATACGGGCATGATGGAAAGCACCATGACAGGCCAATATGGAGACGATTGGTGATTTTGTATAGGCCATATTTCTATGATATACGTGAGCACCAACGGAGCTATAAAGCACCGGTCCAGCGGGCACCCACTTTGTCAGCGCCCTGTTAGGAGCAGATTGTGGCGATCCGAAGCGACCTTCCGCCTACCGAGGCCGAGCTTGCCATCCGCGCGGAGATAGCGCGTGACGGGGGCATTACGTTTGCGCGGTTCATGGAGCTGGCGCTGTTTTCGGTCAGGGGTGGCTACTACAGCGCATTGCGGTCGGCCAGAGGACGGGACGAGCCTGGCGGACGGGACTACTACACGGCGCCGATGGCGCATCCGCTCTTCGGCCAGCTCCTCGCATTGCAGCTTGATGAAGTGTGGCATCTTCTAGGCCAGCCAAAGCCCTTTTGGGTCGTGGAGCTTGGGTGCGGCGACGGGCTGCTGGCGCGGGACGTGTTGGCCGGCCTCCAAACAATGGCGCCGGATTGCTTCGCGGCGACGCGGTGCGCGTTGGTGGACCGCAGCGCATCGTTGACGCGGCGTGAGGGGGCGTTCGGCGGCCGCGGGCAGCGGGTCGTCGCGAGCGGGCCGCCGTTCCGTGACTTGGTTGGCTGCGTGCTGTCCAACGAGCTGCTGGACGCGTTCCCGGTGCACCGCTTTCAAGCGCAGGGCGGAGCGCTCCGGGAGATCTTCGTGTCGCTGTGCGACGGGCGGTTTGTGGAGGAGCTCGGGGCGCCTTCGTCAACACGGCTCGCGGAGCGGCTGGAGTCCATCCGACAGGCGGCGCCTGGCCTGGGCGAAGGGTGGCGCGGCGAGGTGTGCCTGGCGGCTGAGGGGTGGGTTGGGGAGGTCGCGCGGTCGCTGAAGCGCGGCGTAGTGCTGACCGTGGACTACGGGGACGTGACGGAGCGGCTGTACGGGCCGGAGCGTCGGGGCGGCACGCTGCAGTGCTACTTCCGCCACACCGTAAGCAGCAGCCCCTACGTGCGGGTGGGACGGCAGGACATCACGGCGCACGTGGACTTCCGCGCATTGGCGGCGTTCGGCGAACAGGCCGGGCTGAGGACGCTGGGCTACACGACTCAGGGACAGTTTTTACGGAACCTGGGCGCGGACCACTTTGTCCAGGTCCTCCGAGAGGCAGGACGGGAGCTGTCCCAGGAGAGCGTCGCCCCTAACCGGACGGGGATGCTGGAGCTTGTGCGCCCGGAGGGGTTCGGTAACTTCAAGGTGGTGGCGCAGGCGAAAGGTCTGGACGACGCCGCACTGAGCGGGTTCCAGGAGGAAAACGCGGTACGGGAGCGGGTGCGAACGCTAGGGAAGGCACTGCCGCTGCCCCTGCTCTCTCGCGAGCACGCGCCGCTGCTGGCCGGACGCTACCCGCACGCGGCGGAGGCACAGCACCTTGAACGCGGCGTGACGGGAGACGGTTAGACTGCGCGGTGGAGTTCTCCGAAGGGAAGCGGACCTCAACCCCGTTCGTCCTGAGCTTGTCGGAGGATGAACGGGGTTGAGGGGCAGGCACGGGCAATTACCGCCACCGCTGCTCAGAACGGGTATTACCGGCTATTGTCCCGCATTGCCAGCTAGAGGCTGATGCCCTTACCACTTGGTGATGGGTTTTCCATCTTTGTCCTTCATCACCCCTGCTACGGCCATGATGAAGTCAATCAACTTCCAAATGCCAAGGCCGCCGAAGGTCAGCAGCATCAGAATCCCCGTGCCAATCTTCCCAACGTAAAACCGGTGCACCCCCAGTACTCCAAGGAACCCCGCCAACAAAGCCACGACTAGCCGCGACTTAGGTGATACCTCTTGCGAAGCCATAACCGCCTCCGTAACCTTTGGTAGCAGCTCGTTAGTAGCACTATCCGATCCCGTGGGCTATTTGAATTACACAGGTGCAGGCGCCGGGGAGAAACGAGGGCGAGCATGGCGCGAACCCTGGACGCTCATGCGCGCCCATGGAGGACGATACTTCAATTGGCGATTTCATTGGGGGCAGCTGACAATGGCGTCTCCTGCTCCAGGTCTTCAAGGCGCAGCGGCTTGCCCGGCGCGCACTTGCGAGCGGTGGTGATGAAGCCGGTGTGGCCGATCATCCTGTGCACCGGACGGACGCTCCGGCGCGAGACGTGCCAGGGGCGAATGAGCACCTCAAACGTGTCCACCAGGTCAAACTTCGGATGCGCCGCCAGCGCCTCGCCGAGGCGGTGGACCTGGAGGACGGTGGGCAGGTAGCTGAGGAAGATGCCGCCGGGAACAAGCGTCTCGGCGGCGTGGGTGACGACGTTCCACGGCTCCGGCACGTCCAGGATGACGCGGTCCAGCTCCGGCTCGACGATGCCCTGGTACACGTCGCGGACGTGCGCCGAAAAGTTCTCCGGCACCGGGCCATGGCGGCGGAGGTTGCTCAGGGCCTTCGCCACGGTCTCCTGCTTCAGCTCGTAGGTCGTGACGGCGCCCTGGGGGCCGACGGCGGCGAGGAGGGCGAGGGTCAGCGCGCCGGAGCCCAGGCCCGCCTCCAGGACGCGCGCGCCGGGGAAAATGTCGCCGTAGACGAGGATGGGGCCGATGTCCTTGGGGTAGATGATCTGCGTGACGCGCCGGATCTCCTGGATGTACTCGGCGAGCGTGGGCTTGAGGGCGAGCAAGCGCTGGGAGCCGACCGTAACCCGGCTGCCCGACTCTTGGCCGATGACGGCCTCGTGGGGCAGGACGCCGAAGTGGGTGTGGAAGCTCTTGCCCTGCTCCAGGGTCACGAGGTTGCGGCGTCCCTTGCGGTCCACGAAGAGCGCGAGGTCACCGGGGTGGAAGACCCAGCGGGGACGCGACTCCTCCGGCATTGTCACCCCTCACATCTCGTCTTGGAGAACACGCAAGAAACAGCGTAGGGGCGAGGTATGCCTCGCCCCTACGACACGCTTGGACTGGTTACTGCAGCTTGGCGAGGGCCTGGTGGATCTCTTCGTTGGGTGGATCGTTGCCCGGCTGGCCAACCCACTTGTACTGGACTTTGCCGGTCTTGTCCAGCACAAACACCGCGCGCGTGGCGGAGGTGTAGCCCTGCATGCCCCCGAAGTTTTGGAACGACACGCCGTACTGGTTGACGACCTGGCGCGTGTGGTCGCTCAGGAGCGGGAACGCCAGCTTGTTCACGTCGGACCAGCCCTTGAGCGCGAAGAAGGAGTCCACCGCCACGCCTACGACCTGGGCGTTCATGCTGTTGAACTGCGCGGCGCTGTCCCGGAAGGAGCAAGCCTCCTTGGTGCAGACGCCGGTGAAGGCGCCCGGAAAGAACGCCAAGACGACGTTCTTGCCCTGGAACTCGCTGAGCTTGCGCTGCTTGCGGTCGGCGTCCAGCAGCGTGAAATCGGGCGCGGTCTGTCCTACCTCTACAGCCATGTCAATCCTCCCAGAATTCAGTTTGAAGCATCGGCACTCATGGTAGCACGGAAGGGCAGTGCCCCGTTCGATTCGCACCCAACACCGCGAAGGAAGTTGGAACGTTGGTCAACATGCCCGCCGAGCGGCAGGCAGGAGGCATCCTGACATTGAGCTATTGGTGTGGCTGAGCCGGAGCTAACGCCACCGCGCCCCGCTGAATCCTCTCCAGCGCGCTCGGAAGGTCGGCCAGAGCCGGAATCCGCACGTGCGGCTCCGCGACCTGCTCGCGCTCCACCTGGGTTTCGACCTGCACTGTCCACATGCCCGCGCGGTTGCCGCCGAACACGTCGGCCTTGGTGTGGTCGCCGACGTGGACGACCTCGTGGGGCGCCATCCCCATGCGCTCCAGCGTGAGGTGGAAGATGCGCTCGGCGGGCTTCACGAGCCCTACCTCGTCCGAGAAGACCAGCACGTTCAGGTGGGGCAGCAGCTCCAGGTCGGCAAGGAGCTTGCGCATCGTGGTGCCCGGCGTCACGCCGGTGTTGGAGATGAGCGCCAGCATGTATCCCTGCTCGCGGAGCGTCTGCACGACGTGCACCGCGTTGAGAGCCAGCGTCGGCGTATGCGGCGATGGCATGCAGCCGTAGATATCGCGGATGCGGCCCTTGGCGACGTCCGGCAACCGAGTCGCCAGGCCCGGCTCCACCAGATTCAGGAAGAGGTCCACCTGGTCGTGGAAAGAGAGCTCGCGCTCCAGGCCGCGGATGCCCTCGCAGGCGCGGAAGCAGGCGCGGCTGGCCTGGCGAAGGGCGTCGCTGTCCACCGCGACGCCCTTCTCGGCGAGGACGGCCTGGATGCCGGTCATGCGGTACTGGAAGCGCGCCCGGCCGACCTCCTGGCTATCCTCCATGAGGGTGCGCCAGAGGTCCAGCGTGACGCCGCGGAGGGTGGGCATCGGACGTACCTCGGGTCGAAGTTAGTGCTGTTCTCTATTGTCTCACGTGTGCATCTCGACAGGTAGGGGCGAGGCATGCCTCGCCCCTATGGTTGGCCGTCGCCACGATGTTTCCGCAGCGTCGCGGCGCTATCGCCGCTTAGGCTGCCGGCGGACCCGCGAAAAACACGAGCACGTCCAGGTCTTCGATGATGTCGTGGAAGCGGTGGTCAACGCTCGCGGCAACGTGCACGATGGAGTCGGGCCCCACGGCCTGGCGCTCGTCGGCGACCTGGATGGCGGCGCGGCCGCTGATGACGTAGTAAACCTCGTCGCGGGTGTGGGGTCCTTGCGGGTCCGGCTGGCCTACCGCAAGGTGGTACACACCAGCGCTGAGGGTCGGCGCCTAGAGGAACTCCACGTACCGCTGGCCGGAGGCGGCGCGGTGGGCGAGAAGGGTGGGGAGGGAGAAGGCGTGCATCAGATTCGGCCCACCCTCACACATCACGCGGCTTTTCCCACGTCGGTCGAAGGGAGTCACTCTCTATCAATTCCGCATGGCGCTCACAAAGCGCTAGGGGACTGTCTCAACCTTGTTCCACCTAGCGTCGCCTTGCTGTAGCCTCCGACGCACTTCCTCCAAGCTGACTATTCTAAAGGTATGCAGATTCTTTCTGATGTAACTGAGAACCTAGTTATCCGTCTGTAATTGGGGCAGTGATGCAATCCATGTCCGTAGTTTTTGAGCTTCAGAATCGATAGGGACAATGATTGTTGGGTTGTATTCCAAGAACTTGTCAATAACAAACACAGAAGGCAACAAAAGTGGACCTTGTCGTTGGGCCAATCACCAATGCCAGAGAACGTGCAGGGTTTCGGAACAACGCGCCATTCACGCTCATGCATCCAATCCACAGGATATCTAAAAGTGGGATGAGGAATAGGCTGATAACGTACCAAGAGATACTTATCGCGGTCGTCTAAACGGTCCCGTATCGTTTCATCACCATAGATCACGGGCCGCCCACCATAGTTAAATAGCTGCCATTTATGAAGTGCGATTCCGTACCCGGAATACCTATCCGGCAGTATTTCGCAAGACTTAGCAAATTCGTTAAGTGTTTGTTCCGTGAAACACACCGCTTGGGCGGGACCTTGAATTGTTCGCTGAATGTCTCCGACAGTTTGCCTTTGCCTTAAAGCGAAGGACGGACGTAGCAACCCGTCTGTTAGAATTTCTTTTAGTACATCGAAGGCGCTCACTCCGGCACCTTCGTTTACGTGTTCCTTAGTGGCGTGAATAACCCAATCCGTAATATCCGCTCGCTGCGCTCGTATTCTCTCCTAATTTGTGGTTATTTTGCTCGTTTTCCTTTCTTTCCGATTGCAACGCAGATTTCAAGCTAATGCCCCGACTCCACCCCCTCCACCAGCCGCATGTTGTTCACATCCACCAGCCCGTAGTCCGTCAGCTTCAGCTCTGGGATGACCGGCAGGGCGAGGAAGGAGAGGACGGAGAAGGGGGACGGGGCTTTGCAGCCTAGGCCCTCGGCCAGGCGCTCCAGCTCCTCCAGCTTGGCGGCCACCTCTTCTAGTGGGCCGTCGGAGAGGAGGCCCGCGATGGGCAGCGGCAGGGAGCCGACGACGCGGCCTTCCTCGGCCACCGCCAGCCCGCCGCCGTTCCGCGCGATTTCCGCTGACACTGCGTGGATGTCCTCGTCGCTGACGCCGACGCAGACGATGTTGTGCGAGTCGTGGGCAACGGAGCTGGCGATGGCGCCGCGCTGCAACCCGAAGCCCTTGACCAGCCCGAGGCCGATGCGCCCGCTGGCGGTGTGCCGTTCCACGACGGCGAGCTTGAGCAGGTCGCGGGAGGGGTCGGTCTGCACCACGCCGTCGCGGCTTGGGACGGATTCAGAAAGCCAGCGGGTGACGATCTGGCGCGGTACGATTTCAATGACGGGGAAGTTGCCGTCGCCGCGCCACCGCAGCGCCAGGTCCGCGGGCGTGAAGGGCTTGACGCGCATCGTCTCGCGGATCCACGGCGCGTCCGGCATCCGAGACGTGACGAGGGGCTTGCCGTCCTCCGCGACGAGCTTGCCTTGGTAGTACACCTGGGCGATGTCCACGGCGTTGAGGTCTCTCAGGACGAGGAGGTTTGCCCAATAGCCAGGCGCCACCGCGCCGTGGCCTGCGAGGCGGAAGTAGGTGGCGGGCACGAGCGTGGCCATGGTGATGGCGCGCACGGGGTCCAGGCCGAGGCGGATGGCCTTGCGGACGACGGCGTCCACGTCGCCGTCACGGTAGAGGTCCTTGGCGTTCCGGTCGTCCACGACCAGCATGCAGCGGTGGTACGTGCCGTCGGTGACGAGGGGCAGGAGCTCCTCCAGGTTCTTCTCGGTAGAGCCTTCGCGAATCATCAGGTACATCCCGCGACGGAGCTTCTCGCGGCCCTCCTCAAGCTCCGTCGTCTCGTGGTCGGAGCCTATGAGGGGGCAAAGGTAGGCGTTGAGGGCCTTGCCGCGCACGCGGGGGGCGTGGCCGTCGCGGACGACACGCTCGGCGGCGCGGAGCTTCGCGAGCATGCCCGCGTCGCCGTTGATGACGCCGGGGAAGTTCATCACCTCGCCGAGGCCGAGTACCTGACGCCAGCGGAGGGCCGCGCGGATGTCGGCGGTCTCCAGCCGCGCGCCGGAGGTCTCCAGGTGCGTCGCGGGCACGCAGGAGGGCGCCATGAAGAAGATGTCCATGGGCGCGCGGCGGGCGCAGTCCATGATGTAGCGCATGCCGCGCAGCCCGCCAACGTTGGTGACCTCGTGGAGGTCGGTGACGCAGGCCAGCGTCCCGTGCGGGGTGACGGCGCGGGCGTACTGGTCCACGTGGAGGTAGGAGCTCTCTATGTGGACGTGGCCGTCTATGAAGCCGGGCGCGAGGTGCTGGCCGCGCAGGTCCACGACGCGCTGGGCGTCCGCGTAGTCGCCGACGCCGGCGATGCGGCCCCGGTAGACGGCGACGTTGGCGTCTTCCACCTCGCCGGTGAAGGTGTTGACGACGCGGGCGTTGGTGAAGAGGAGGTCGGCGGGTGCGTCCCCCCGCGCAACGGCGAGGAGGCGAGGGTCAAGCGTCATGGCTTCACTCCGTTAAGACTTTATCCACAGATTACGCAGATTCCCGCAGATGAAAATTGGCCGGAATAATCTGTGAACATCTGCGTAATCTGCGGATTATCGCTCAAGGTACGCGATGTATGGCAAATTACGGTGCTGCTCCGCTGCGTCCAGGCCGTAGCCTACCACGAAGAGGTCGGGGATGGCCGCGCCAAGGTAGTTGATGACGACGGGGACCTCGCGGCGGGAGGGCTTGCTGAGGAGGGCGCAGAGCCGCAAGGAGGCGGGCCGCTGCCGGTCCAGGTAGCGCAGGACGGAGCTGGTCGTGCGGCCTGTGTCCACGATGTCTTCCACGACGAGGAGGTGACGGCCGATGAGGGGCAAGTGAGGACGGAGCGAGAAGCGGGGAGCGCTGGTGGGACGGACGCCAGCGCCGTAGCTGGCGACGCGGACGAAGTCCACCTGGAGCGGGAGGTCCAGCAAGCGGACGAGGTCGGCCATGAAGACGAAGGCGCCCTTGAGGATGCCGACGACGACGAGGTCTTTGCCCAGGTAGTCTCGGCGGAGCTCCCAGGCGAGGCGGCGCAAGAGTTGCGCGATCTCGTCCTGCGGGATGAGGAGGCGGGGGGGTGGCGTGGTCACCGTGCAAACCTCGGCAATCTTTCGGAGGGTGTTGTATGGCGGAAGGTAAGGGCGAGGCATGCATCGCCCTTACGATACGGCGTGGTACCTGTTACGTATCACCCGACCGGTCCCTAGCAAAAAGTAGGGACGCACGGCCGTGCGCCCCTACGGCTTCTCCATTGCCTTCCTGCGGCAGAACTTCCCATCCGGGGCACCCACACCCCAAACCGCGAGAAGGGTGCAGGGGCTGGCCCCTGCCTGCCCTAGCGCTTGGTCCACTGGGGGGCGCGGCGGGCGCGCTTGAGGCCGTACTTCTTCGGCTCTTTGATGCGCGCGTCGCGGGTGAGGAAGCCGTGGTCGCGGAGCGGCTTCCTGAGATTCTCGTCGTAGGCGAGCAGGGCGCGGGCGATCCCGTGGCGAAGGGCGTCGGCCCAGCTGGCCACGCCGCCACCCTGGACCTTGGCGACGACGGAGAACTGGTCCTGGGTGTTGGTGACGCGGAGCGGCTCCAAGGCCGTGTTCTGCCACTCCGGCCAGGTGAGCATCTCGTTGAGGGGCCTGCCGTTCACGCTGCGAACGTTGCCCCCCGGGTAGAGGCGCACCTGGGCGATGGCGGTCTTGCGCTTTCCGGTGCCAACGTAGTACTGCGTAGCCTGCTCTCTCGCGCTGGTTGTCATGGCATCAGCTCCTGTGCCGGGTCAGATTCTTGGGGTCGAAGACCGCGATTGCTCGCTAATTACGAGGTGAACAAACGAAGCGGGGGAATCTCTCTTCCGGGACCTACGGTTGCGCCTCCGACTGGTCAGCCTCGGCAGGTTTAGGGGCCGCCAACTGCGCCTGGTGGGGATGGTCTGGGCCAGCGTAGACGTGGAGGCGCTTGAGCATGCGGTCGGCGAGGGAGTTGCGGGGCAGCATGCCCTTGACCGCACTCTTGATGACGCGCGTAGGGTCCTTCTTCATCACCTCGTCAAAGGTGGCGGTGCGGATGCCGCCCGGATAGCCGGTGTGGTGATGATAGAGCTTGTCCGTGCGCTTGTTGCCGGTGACGCGCGTGTTGGCGGCGTTGACCACCACCACGTAGTCGCCCGTCAAAGCGTGTGGCGTGTACTGCGGGCGGTGCTTGCCCTGCAGGATGCGGGCGAGCTTCACGGCCATGCGGCCCAGGGGCTCCTCCGAGGCATCCACCAGGTGCCACAGAGGTTTCATGTCCTGCTGGCGGGCCATGTATGTCTTGGGCTGCCTAACCTGGGGCATGGTCAGTCTCCTCTTTTCAACTCCGCGCGGCGGTCAACGGCGCGCGGTGGGCGAGCAACTGAGCGAGCGCGTCACGGCCGCTGCGTTCATCCTCGCGATGGGCCGCGGGCGGGAAATCCGGATACCGCACGTTCTTCAGGGTAAGTCCCTTGGCTGGGAGCGCCGGGAGCGCCTTCAGCTTGCCAGGGGCCTCTACCAGGGCGGCGAATCCGGCGGGCGTCATGCGGCCGAGGCCGACCTCAACCAGCGCGCCGACGGTGCGTCGGACCTGGTGGGGCAGGAAGGCGTTCGCCTCTAGGGTCAGCGTCACCAGATCGCCGCTGCGGTCAACGCGCGCCTGGCGGATGATTCGGACACACGGGTGCGACGAAGCGTACTCGTCGGTGGTGAAGGCGGCGAAATCGTGGACACCTTCCAGGGAGCGGGCTGCGCGATCCATAGCTTGGGTGTCCAGCCGCGCTTTGACGTGATGACTGGTCCGCACCAGCATCGGGGAAGGGTATGCCGCGTTACAGATGGTGTACGCATACACCCTGCTGCGGGCGTGGCGGCGCGGATCAAAGCCGACGTGGACTGGCCACGCCTCACGGACCTTGACGTCCTGGGGCAGGTAGAAGTTGAGCGCATCGCGGATGACCGTTGGAGCGTGCTCCCTGGGCGCCAGGTAGGCCACCACCTGCTCTTCGGCATGGACTCCGGCGTCCGTGCGGCTTGCGCCCCAGGTCTTGACGTGCCGACCGTAGAACGAGCGCAGGGCCTGTTCCAGAACGCCCTGGACGGTGCTTTTCTCAGATTGGACCTGGAAGCCCTGGTACTCAGCGCCGTCGTACTCAAGGACAAGGGCGATTTTCTCTGCAGTGCTGTCCGTGGAGAGGGCATCCTCGTTTGATAATGCGATGGTGTGTAGGTCGGCGATGCTAGGCGCTCCGCCCTCGCTCAAGGCACGGGAAGCCCTCACCCGAACCCTCTCCCACAGCGAGAGGGAATCGGGGCTACGCGAGTCGTCGGAGAACGGGGCTGGAGAGGAAAAGACCAAGGGCTACTCCACGAACTCAATCATGGCGGTGGGTGCGCCGTCGCCGGGACGGAAGCCGAGCTTGAGGATGCGGGTGTAGCCGCCCTCACGCTCCTTGAAGCGGGGGGCCAGCTCGCCGAAGACCTTGCGGACGACGGCCTGGTCGGGGAACGCGGCGAGGGCGAGACGGCGGTAGTGGAGCGCCTTGGCCGTGCTCTCGGGCGTCTCCCCGGCGGCGAGGGCGGCCTGGGCGCGCTTGCCGTAGGTGATGAGCTTCTCGGCGATTGGGCGCACGGCCTTGGCCTTGGGAACCGTGGTCTTGATCCGCTCGTTTAGGACGAGGGAACGGACCTGGGAGCGGAACAGCGCCTTGCGCTGGCCGCTGCTCCGGCCTAGCTTGTGGGTGGCGAGTCGGTGACGCATCGCTTACTCCTGCCCGGCCGGTGCGGCGCCGTTAGATTTTGGCTCCGTGCCTGCGGGCAGTGGAAGGCCGCGCTCCTGGAGACGGCTGACCAGCTCGCTGAAGGACTTTTCGCCGAAGTTGCGGATGCGCTCCAGTTCGGCCTTGGGACGCTCTAGTACCTCGCCGACCTTGTTGATGCCGGCGCGTTTGAGGCAGTTGAAGGTGCGCGAGGAAAGCTCAAGGCGTTCAATGAGCATGTTGTACACGTCGGGCGCGAGGGAGGCCGCGACGCCGAACACGGTGGGTGCGGCCTCTTCGGCCATTCCCGCGCGGGTGAAGAGGACCAGGTGCTCCGAGACGATGGCGGCGGAGTGGCGCAGGGCATCGGTCGGAGACATGGTGCCGTCCGTCCATATTTCCACGACGAGGCGCTCGTAGTCGGTCACCTGCCCCACGCGGGTCAACTCCACCGCGAAGTTGACCTTGCGGACGGGGCTGTAGATGGCGTCCACCTGGAGGGTGCCGATGGGGAGGTCGCTGCCGTGCTGCGCGGGCACGTACCCGGTGCCCAGCCCCACGTTGAACTCCGCGCGCAGGCGTCCTTCCGAGGAGTCAAGACTGGCGATATGGAGCTCAGGGTTGACGATCTCAAACTCAGGCGGCACGACCATGTCGCCGGCGGTGACTTCGCCCGGGCCGGTCGCGCTCAGTTGGAGCCGACCGGGCATGTCGGAGAGGGCGCGGATGCGGATGGCCTTGATGTTCTGCACCAACTCCAGGATGTCTTCCTTCATGTGGGGAATGGTGGAGTATTCGTTCAGGACGCCGTCAATGCGGACCCAAGTGACAGCCGCGCCGCGCAGGGAACCGATGAGCACCCGGCGCATGGGGTTGCCCAAGGTTACGCCGAGCCCCCTGGGCAGCGGCTCAAGGGCGAACTTGCCGTAGGTATCGGTGGTCTCAATGGTCTTGAGCTGCGGCTTGGGCGCTTCGGTATCGGCGCCAAAGCCGCGGGCGCTAGGCAACACAACGATCGGTGATTCAACCATGTGGTTTGGTTCCCCTCTCCTCGGGTGGTTGACGGGGGTTTAGCGGGTGTAGAACTCCACAATGAGGCGCGTGTCCATCTTCACGTCAGAGTCTTCCGGCTGCGGAAGCCCCAGGACCTTGCCCGCCATGGCGACCTGGTCAAGGCTCAACCACTTTGGAACGGCCTGTCGAGGCCCCCCGGTCATCCGGGCCTTGACGAACTCTTCCTGCTTGTCGGAGTCTTTCCAGCTGATGACGTCGCCAGCCTTCAAGATGGCGGACGGAATATCCATTTTGCGTCCGTTGACGGTGACGTGGCCGTGGGTCACGAACTGGCGGGCCTGGTTGCGCGATTCGCCGAAGCCCAGGCGAAAGACCACGTTGTCCAAGCGCCGCTCCAAGAGCTGCACGAGGTACTGGCCGGTAATGCCCGGCATGCCCTGCGCGCGCTCCACGTAGCCCGCAAACTGGCGTTCCAGCAGGCCGAAAGAGTACCGGAGCTTCTGCTTCTCTCGTTGGCGGACACCGTACTCGGAGGCGCGACGCCTGGTCGGGCGGGCGGCGGCGCTTGCTCCGGGCGGGCGGCGGCGCTTGTCCACGGCGCACGCTGGGGTATAGCAGCGCGCTCCCTTGAGGAAGAGCTTTTCGCCGACCTGTCGGCAAAGACGGCAAACTGGTCCTGTATAACGTCCCATGCTTCGCCTTTCCTATACTCGCCGGCGCTTGGGCGGACGGCAGCCGTTGTGGGGTATTGGGGTAACATCCTTGATGCCGGTGACCGAGAGGCCGGAGGCCTGCAGGGAGCGGATGGCCGCCTCACGGCCCGGTCCCGGGCCGCGGACGAAGACCTCTACCTGGCGGACGCCGAACTCCTGGCCCTTGCGCGCGGCGGTCTCCGCGGCCCGCTGGGCGGAGAAGGCGGTCCCCTTGCGGGAGCCCTTGAACCCCTCGGAGCCGGAGCTGCTCCAAGCGAGCACGTTGCCCTGGAGATCGGTGAGCGTCACGAGCGTATTATTGAACGTGGACTGGATGAAGATGCGACCCACCGGTACGACTCTTCGCGCCCTTCGTCCTGCTCCCCTGCGTGGTGGCGGCATGCGTTACCTCGCTTCTTGTTGATTCGCTGCTCGCTAGTGGGGTAGAACTGTGGGGTCCAGAATCCCACACCCCAGCCATTCGCTTCCCCGTTCGCTCCGCTCAGGGCCCTTCGCCTTCGGCTCGAGGGCAGGCTTTCGGCTTACTCAGGCTAAGCCCTCTAACGGAGAGTTGGAGGCGCTACTTCTTGGCGGTGGCGGTCCCCTTCCTTCCGGCGACCGTCTTGCGGTGGCCCTTGCGGCTGCGCGCGTTGGAGCGGGTCCGCTGGCCCCGGACGGGCAGGCCGCGGCTGTGGCGCAGGCCCTGGTAGCAACGGATTTCCACCTTGCGGCGAATGTTCATCTGAACCTCGCGACGCAGGTCGCCCTCAACCTTGTACTTGGCGATGACGTCACGAAGGCGGGCCAGCAGATCGTCGGGCACCTCGCCCATTTTCGGGTTGTCCAGAATGCCGGCATCGCGCGCCGCGGCCCTGGCAAGGTGCGGCCCGATGCCGAAGATGTACCGCAGCGCGATGTCCACGCGCTTGCCGTCTGGAAGGTTGACGCCTGCTACGATCGCCACGCTGCCCTCCCCATTAGCCCTGACGCTGTTTGTGTTTTGGGCTGCTGCATACGACGCGCACCGTGCCATGCCGCCGGATGATCTGGCATTTCTGGCAGCGGCGCTTAACCGATGTCGCTATTTGCATGAGAGTCCTCCCGGACATTGCCCCTCCCGGAGGGAAGGAGCTGCGTTCATTGCACGGTTACCTGAACCGGTAGGTGATGCGCCCTCGCTTAAGGTCGTAGGGTGAGAGCTCCACGAGCACGCGGTCGCCCGGCAGCACACGGATGAAGTGCATCCGGATTTTGCCGGACGCGTGCGCCAAGACCTCATGCTCGTTGGCGAGCTTGACTTTGAACATGGCGTTGGGAAGCGACTCTTCTACCACGCCCTCAACCTCGATGGTTTCTTCCTTCTTCGCCATGCGCGTTTTGTTAGACCTCCTCACGGGCCGTCAGGATTTCCGGTCCTGTCGGCGAGATGTAGATGGTGTGCTCAAAGTGGGCCGAGAGGCTGCCGTCGGCGGTGACCACCGTCCAGTCGTCGTCCAGCACCCTCGTCTGCCAGCCGCCGACGTTGAGCATCGGCTCAATGGCGATTACCATGCCCGGCTGAAGGACCAGCCCGCGGCCCGGCACGCCGAAGTTGGCGACCTGGGGCTCTTCGTGGAGGGAGCGGCCAACGCCGTGGCCGACGTACTCGCGGACGACGGAGAAGCCGTGGGACTCGGCGACGGATTGAACCGCGTAGCCCACGTCACCGAGGCGAGCACCGGGCCGGGCGGCTCTGATCCCCGCTTCAAGGGCCTGGCGCGTCACGTCAACCAGCTCGCGGGTGCGTGCGGGAACGGCGCCGACGCTGACGCTGACGGCTGCGTCGCCGTAGAACCCGTCTACGATGGCGCCCACGTCCAGCTTCAGGACATCACCGGTGCGGACGGCGCGGTTGCCGGGGATGCCGTGCACGATCTCCTCGTTGAGCGAGGTGCAGATGGTGGCTGGGAAGCCGCGATAGCCTAAGAACGCAGGCTGTGCGCCCATGCGCTTGATCTCGTCGGCGGCCAACAGGTTCAGATCGTGGGTCGTGACGCCGGGCCGCACCGCGCGAAGCAGGGCGGTGATGGTCTTGCCCACGACGCGGCCTGCCTGCCGCAGGGACTCCACTTCGCCGGCGGACTTGAGGGTCACGCCGGTGGGAGGCGCAGCCGCGAGGCTGGCGGTCTTGCCCCTGCCGAGCAGCCGCTGGGCAACGGTCTTATTGGACAACGCTGTCTTCTCCAACGCAAAGGACGATGGCCAGGGGCCACCGCGAGCCTGTATTGTAGCACGTCACTGGACGGATGGCAGTGCTTGTCAGGGGTGTTTTCAGCGTCTTTCCCTTCGGTCTGTATTGAGCCCTGTCTCGCTTCGGCACCAAGAGGCTAGGCCTTGACGCCCAACGCGGCGAAGATGGCCGTCTGCACGTGGTCAATGGCCTGCTCGCCGTTGATCTCTTTGAGCGTGCCGCGCCTGCCGTAGTACTCCACGAGCGGTGAGGTCTGCTTGTTGTACACCTCAATGCGCTGCCGGACGGCATCTGGCTTGTCGTCGTCGCGCTGGTAGAGCTCGCCGCCGTCCTTGTCGCAGCGCCGCGCGACCTTGGGCGGGGCGGTGACGGGGTGGTAGGGCGTCTGGCACGTGCGACAGGTGAGTCGGCCCCCGAGGCGCTTCACCAGCTCATCCGTGCCGACGGCGATGTTCAGCGCCATCTGGACGCCGCGGAGGCCCAGGGACTTGTCCAGGGCTTCCGCCTGTTCCCCAGTGCGCGGGAAGCCGTCAAGAAGGAAGCCGTCCTTTGCGTCGGGCTGGTTGAGGCGGTCCAGCACCATGCGGATGACGAGGCCGTCGGGAACAAGAAGGCCCTTGTCCATGGAGGCGCCGGCTTCCTCCCCCAAGGGTGTGCCCTTGGCACGGTGCTCGCGCAGGAGGTTGCCGGAGGCGATGTGCGGCACGCTGAGCCGCTGGGATATGGCGGTGGCCTGGGTGCCTTTTCCGGCACCCGGCGGGCCCATGAGCACGATGCGCATCACAACCTCCGCAGGGGGAACGTTGGGGAAACCTCTTGGCAAAGAGGTTTCCCCAGGCCATTTTCAGAAATCTTTTTCCTAGGGGAGGCTATTTGATGAAGCCTGGGAGTTTGCGCATGCTCAGCTGGGCCTCTAGCTGACGCATGCTGTCCAGGGCGACGCCGACGAGGATGAGCAGAGCGGTGCTGCTGAGCTGGAGCGCTTGGATGCCGGTGACCAGACTTGCAATGTACGGCGTGACGGCGATGAATCCAAGGAACAGCGCGCCACCCCACGTGATGCGGATGATGACGCGGTTCAGATACTCCTCGGTGGGCTTGCCCGGACGGATGCCGGGGATGAAGCCGCCCTGTCGCTGGAGGTTCTCGGCGATGTTCATCTGGGAGAAGGTGACCAACGTGTAGAAGAAGGCGAAGGCGACGACCAGGAAAAACAGGATGAACCAGTACACCCAGCTGTTGGGGCTGAAGATGTTGGCGATGCTCTGAGCGAAACTGTTCTTCGCGCCGAAGAAGGCGGCGAAGGTGCCGGGGAGTATGAGCAGGGCAAACGCGAAGATGAGGGGGATCATACCCGCGGAGTTGACCCGCAAGGGGATGAACGAGCTACCGGACGAGCGGCGCGGGGCACCGCCGCGAAAGACGGTGCGGCCGTACTGGACCGGGATTTTGCGCTGGGCATCGGTGAAGAGCACGATGAGCCCGATGATGACAAGGCCGGCGATGGCCAGAATGACGAGGCCGGTGAAGTCGGTGCGGGAAGCAAAGGCCTGGCTGATGATCGTGGGCAGACCGGCGACGATGCCGCCGAAGATAATGATGGAAACGCCGTTGCCGATGCCTCGCTCGGTGATGAGCTCGCCCAGCCACACGAGGAACATGGTGCCCGCGACCATGGCGACGAGCATCGTCGCAAGCTCCAGGCCGCTGCCCAGGGGGTCGGAGCCGGCGAAGACGCCAGCCTGTTTTAGCAGAAGGATCTGGCCGTATCCCTGCAGAACGGCGATGGGCACGGTGGCGAGGTGGGTGTACTGGTTGAGCTTGCGGCGACCGTAGTCGCCCTCCTTGGAAAGGGCGCGGAGTTGCGGGATGACCGGCACGAGGATCTGAATGACGATGGACGAGGTGATGTAGGGATAGACGCCAAGCGCCGCCACGCTAAGGTTTCTGAAGGCGCCGCCGCTGAACAGGTCAAGGAACCCCAGCAGTGAGCCGAACTCCCCCTGGAAGAGGTTCTCCAGTGCGCCGCGGTCAATGCCCGGGACCGGGATGTGGGCGACGATGCGGAAGACGACGAGCATGGCGAGCGTAAACAGGATGCGCGTCCGCAGGTCCGGGATGCGGAACGCGTCCAGCACCGCCTGAAGCAGGGCGGGGCGCTGGGATTCGCTTTCTCTCGTTTGGGTCACGGAGACCTACTTCTTTTTGGCGGAGCGTGGGAGCGGCAGTTCGTTGGCGGCGCCGCCCGCCTGCTCAAGTTTTTGACGAGCGGACTGAGAGAACCGGTGGGCGCTGATCTGAAGGGCCTTGGTCAGCTCGCCGCCGCCAAGCACTTTCACCAGGACGTTGGCGTTGTCCACGAGGCGTTGCGCCGCTAGCCATTCCGGCGTTACCTGCTGGCCCGCCTCGGCGCGCTCTTCCAACTGGCCCAGGTTGATGGTGGCGTAGTCGGTGCGGAAGTGGTTCGTGAATCCGCGAAGCGTGGGGAGGCGGCGTACGAGGGCAAGCTGGTTGCCCTCAAAGCCGGGGGGCTGCTTGCCGTTGCCGCTGCGGGCCCCTTGGCCCTTTTGCCCGCGGCCGGAGTAGCTGCCCCGTCCGCTGCCGTCGCCGCGTCCGACGCGCCGGCTCCGGCGGTGAGCGCCGGGAGGGGCACCAAGGTCGTGCTGCTTGACCATCTGCGTGACTCCTTGTGCCTGTGCCGTGAGTGAGCGACTCTTGCCATCACCCGGACCCTCTCCCGAAGGAGGGGGATACGCATATGCGACCTATGCCTCCGGTGTGACGACGGAGACCTCCACCAGGTGACGCACCTTGTGGATCATGCCTCGGAAGGCGGGCGTGTCCGGCAGCACCACCGTCTGGTTGAGGCGGCGGAGGCCGAGTGAACGCACCGTCTCCTTCTGGTCGGGGGGCTTGTCGACGGTGCTGCGTTTCCAGGTGACGCGAAGTTTAACGTCAGCCATTCCTGAGCGGCTCCTGCGTGCGGTCTGACCGGTCGGGCCGTGTAGCCAGCGGCTGGAGGCGCTTCGCGACCTCTTCCTCCGGCAGGCGGAGCGAGGCTAACGCTTCCAGGGTTGCCTTGGCCAGGTTGATCCGGTTGGGACTGCCAAGTGACTTGGTGAGGATATCCTTCACGCCGGCGAGCTCCACCACGGCGCGCACGGTGGCACCGGCGACTACGCCGGTGCCGGAGACGGCGGGCTTGAGCATCACCTCGGAAGCGGAGAACTTGCCACGCGTCTCGTGGGGAATGGTGCTGCCTCTGAGGGGGATGCGGATCATGTTCTTCCGCGCCGCGGACACCGCTTTGCGAACGGCATCGGGCACGGCGTCGGCCTTGCCGAGACCGAGGCCGATGTTGCCGCGTCCGTCGCCCAGGGCGGCGAGGGCGTTGAAGCGCAGGTGCTTACCGCCCGCCGTGACCTTTGAGATGCGGCGGATCATGATCACACGCTCGGTGGCCTGCACCACGTCTTCGGGTTTGAGCTTCGGCGCGGCATCGTAGAGCGACAGCTTGGGACTCAAAAGCGTAAACCTCCTTCACGGGCGGCGTCGGCCAGGGCCTTGACGCGGCCGTGGTACTGGAAGCCACCCCTATCAAAGACCACCGTTTCCACGCCCTGCTCCTTGGCGCGCTTGGCGACAAGCGCGCCAACGGCCATTGCGACCTGCGTCTTCTTCTTGCCCTTTACCTGGCCGCGGAGCTCGGCGTCCAGGTCCGAGGCTTGCACCAGCGTCCGGCCCGCGCCGTCGTCAATCACCTGGGCGTAGATGTGCGTCAGGCTGCGAAAGACGGCCAGGCGCGGACGGGCAACGGAGCCCGACAGCTTCTTGCGCACCCGAAGGTGCCTCTTGAAGCGGCGGAACAGAGATGGGTCCATTTTGCCGAGGCGCTTGGTTGCGCTTACCGATGTCATTGCGTGCTTTCCTACTTCCGAGCTGCCGCCTTGCCGGGCTTGAGCTTCAGCGTCTCCCCCGCGTACCGAACGCCCTTGCCTTTGTACGGGTCGGGAGGACGGATTGAACGCAGGCGGGCGGCGGTTTCTCCAACTTGTTGTTTGTCGGTGCCGGTGACGGCCACGCGGTTGGCGGTCACGGCGGCAAGCTTCACGCCGGCAGGCGCCTGGATCACAACCGGGTGGCTGAACCCCAGCTGGAACGTGAGGTTGGCGCCGGTCTGTTGGACGCGATAGCCGGTCCCGAAGATTTCCAGATTTTTCTCGTACCCCTGGGTCACGCCGACGACCATGTTGGCGATCATGGCGCGCGTGAGGCCGTGGAGGCTCCGGTGGAGCTTGGAGTCGCCGCCGCGCTCAACCTTGACCTGGCTGTCAACGAGTTGGATACGCACTTCGGGGCGGAAGGTCTCGGTGAGCGAACCAAGCGGGCCGGCGACGGTCACGCGATTTTTTCCCTCAACGCTCACCTTCACGTTCTTGGGCACGGCCACTGGCTGGATTCCTATGTGTGACATGGAGCACCACCTACCAGGCGCGGCACAGGACTTCGCCGCCCAGGCCGCTCGCCCGGGCTTCCTGGCCGGTCATGACTCCCTTGGACGTGGAAACGATGGTGACCCCAAGGCCGCCTTGAACCCTTGGGATCGCCGCTTTGCCGGCGTACACCCGTCTGCCCGGCTTGCTGACCCGCTCCACGCCTCTGAGCATGGGGGTCTTGCGCTCGCCGTAACGCAGTGTGATTCGAAGCTGCGGCGCCGGCTTGCCGGGCACCGTGACGACATCCTGAAGAAAGCCCTGCTCCTTAAGGATGCGGGCCACGGACACGCGCAGCTTGGAGTTGGAAACCAACACCGTGGCGTGGCGGGCGTTGGAGCCGTTGCGAATGCGGGTGAGCATGTCTCCCAGGGGGTCAGTCAATCCACTCATGTTCTACCTCACACGCTCGCCTTGCGGATGCCGGGGATCTGGCCTTTGAGCGCCAGACCGCGGAAGCAGATGCGGCACAGCCCGAACTGCCGGATGTACGCGCGCGCTCGACCGCACTGGTGGCAGCGATTGCGGAACCTGACCGCGAACTTTGGCTTGTTCCTCAGCCATGTAACGACTTTTGAGTTTCGTGCCACCCTCGTTCCTCCTGGCGTCCTGGCCGCCTGACCACCACAGCCTTAAGGCTGTGGCATAGTCCCCACCCCGCAGGGCGGGCTGGTTTTCACTGACTACGCTGAAGCCCGCCGCGCGCCGTCTTGCGCGCCATCCCGTGCAAACGGCATGCCCATGAGCTCCAGCAGGCGAAACGCCTCGCGGTCCGTCTTGGCGCTCGTGATGATGTTCACCTGTAGGCCCCGCATCCGGTCAACCTGGCCGTATTCAATCTCGGGGAAGATGATCTGCTCGCGGATGCCGAGCGCATAGTTGCCCCTCCCGTCAAAGGCGTCCCGAGAGGCGCCGCGGAAGTCGCGGATGCGCGGAAGGGACGCCAAGAGGAGCCGCTCCAGGAAGCTGTACATGCGATCGCCCCGCAGGGTGACGGACACGCCGACGGGCTGGCCTGCACGCAGCTTGAAGCCCGCGATGGCCTTCTTGGCGCCCCGGACCACCGGCTTTTGGCCGCTGATGGCGGCGAGGTCAGCCGAGGCGCGCTCCACAATGTTGGGGTTGGCGCTGGTGGCGGTGACCTCTTTGCCAATGCCAATGTTCAGTACGACCTTCACGACCTTGGGCGCCTGCAGCGGGTTGGCGTAGCCGAACTCCTGCCGGAGCGAGGGCGCAATCTGCTCGCGGTAGCGGGTGAGCAGCGTCGGCACCACGCGCTTGGCGGGAGGCGGGGGTGGCGCCGGGGCCTGTGCCGCACGGGCACCCTCGGGCCTGCCGCCCGGTCGCGGGCCACGCTGGCCGGACTGGGGCTGGCCGTCAGCGGGCTGCCGCTGCCCGCGCTGCGGTCGCTCAGCTCCCTCGGCGGGCGGCTGCCGCTGCCCGCGCTGCGGTCGCTCAGCTCCCTCGGCGGGCGGCTGCTGTTGGCCGCGCTGCGGTCGCTCAGCTCCCTCGGCGGGCGGCTGCTGTTGGCCGCGCTGCGGTCGCTCAGCTCCCTCGGCGGGCGGCTGCTGTTGGCCGCGCTGCGGTCGCTCAGCTCCCTCGGCGGGCGGCTGCTGTTGGC
>SHYA01000001.1 GCA_009693055.1 Dehalococcoidia bacterium
GATGAAGGTGAAGGAGCGGTCCTCAAAGATGGTGATCTGGACGGGAATGATGGTGCCCTTCTGCGCGGCGGTGCGGGCGTTGTGCTCCTTCACGAAGTTCATGATGTTGACGCCGTGCTGGCCAAGAGCAGGTCCTACCGGCGGCGCAGGGGTCGCCTCGCCGGCCGGGACCTGGAGCTTCACTATCGCCTTGATCTTCTTTGCCATACTACTCCGCCATGCTCAACCTACGTGCCCGGTCCGCGCGGCGCCATCCCGATAGCCGCGTTTAGCTGACCCGCTCTACCTGGAGGAAGTCCAACTCCACCGGCGTCTCGCGCCCGAAGAAGGAGACGAGCACCTTGACCTTGCCCCGCTCCTGCTGGACCTCATCCACGACACCGATGAACTCTTTGAACGGCCCATCAATGATCTTGACCGCCTGGCCCTTGGTGAACCCCACCTTGGCGCGCGGCTGGCCGGCAGCCATCCGCTGCATGATGGTAGCCACTTCGCGCGGAGTGAGCGGCAGCGGCTTGGCGCGCTGGCCTCCATGCTGGTCGTCAGCGGAGACGAATCCCGTGACGCCCGGCGTGTTGCGGACCACAGACCAGGTCTGGTCGTCCACAACCATCCGCACCAAGATGTAGCCGGGGAACAGCCGCTCCCTCTTGCTGGTGCGTTTGCCATCCCGAAACTCCACCACCTCTTCCTTGGGGACGATGACCTCCAATACCCGGTCCCGCACGTCCATGGTGGCGATGCGCTGTTCCAGGCGCTTCTTGACCTGGTCTTCCTGGCCAGAGTAACAGTGGACGATGTACCACTCGCCGAGCACCTGGTCCGCCGCCGGCTGCGCGTCCTGCGCTCTCTCGTGCGTGTTGGTGGTCTGTCCCTGGGTCGTCATCCCGCATCACTTTCCACGGCGCGCTTAGGGGTTCACCACGAGGTCGTCAAGAATGTAATTGAGCAGCAGGTCCGCCGCCCCCAGCAGAACGCCCACCATGGCGGTGAGCACGATGGCCACGATGGTGAGCCGCACCACCTGCTCCCGTGTCGGCCACTCCACCTTCCTGAGCTCGCTGTAGACCTCAACGAAAAAACTCCAGCGAAAGACCCGCTGCGTGGCCGCAGCCGCGGTGGCGCGGACTTCGGAGGAGGAGGACGAGGATTCTCGGGCCACGGGCTACCTCACCTCCCGGTGGAGCTTGTGGGAACGGCACCGCGAGCAGAACCGCTTCAGCTCCAGCCGCTGGGTATCGTTCCGCTTGTTCTTCTCCGTGTGGTAGTTCCGCTCCTTGCAGTCGGTGCACTGGAGCGTGACGAAGAGCCGGTCGCCTTTCTTTGCCATCGTATCCTATGCAACCTTCTCTAGTTCTACGCTCTCTGCTACGCAGGAATGGTCGTGATCTTCGTGAAAACGCCGGCGCCCACCGTTTTCCCGCCCTCGCGGATGGCGAACCGCTGGCCCTCCTCCATAGCCACTGGGTACATGAGCTTGACCTTGAACTTGATGTTGTCGCCCGGCATGACCATCTCCACGCCTTCGGGCAGGGCCACGTCGCCCGTGACGTCCGTGGTCCGCACGTAGAACTGCGGTTTGTAGCCGGTAAAGAACGGCGTGTGCCGGCCGCCCTCTTCCTTGGTCAAGATGTACACTTCGGCGTCCGCGTTGACGTGCGGCTTGATGCTGCCGGGCTTGGCGACCACCTGGCCGCGTTCCACGTCCTCGCGCTCTATGCCGCGGAGCAGGAGACCGACGGCGTCGCCGGGAAGCGCCTCATCAAGCAGCTTCCGGAACATCTCCACGCCAGTGACCACCGTCTTCTTCGTCTCGCCGAAGCCGATGATCTCCACTTCCTCGCCCACGTGGATCTTGCCGCGGTCCACTCGGCCCGTGACGACGGTGCCGCGGCCTTTGATGCTGAATACGTCCTCAATCGGCATCAGGAAGGGCTTGTCCACCTCGCGCACCGGCTCGGGAATGTACGTGTCCAGTGCGTTGAGGAGCTCGGCAATGCACTTGGTGGCCTCCGGGTCGGTCGGATTCTGCATCGCCTTGAGGGCGGAGCCGCGGATGATGGGCACCTCGTTGCCGGGAAAGCCGTACTTGGTGAGGAGGTCGCGGACCTCCAGCTCCACCAGGTCCACCAGCTCCTTGTCGTCCATCAGGTCAACCTTGTTGAGGAAGACGACCATGCGGGGGATGTTCACCTGGCGCGCCAGCAGGACGTGCTCCCTGGTCTGGGGCATGGCGCCGTCGTTGGCGGCGACCACCAGGATGGCGCCGTCCATTTGGGCGGCCCCCGTGATCATGTTCTTGATGTAGTCCACGTGTCCGGGACAGTCAATGTGAGCGTAGTGGCGCTTCACCGTCTCGTACTCCACGTGGGAGATGGCGATGGTGAGGATCTTCATCGGGTCGCGCCGACCCTGCGCCGCGCTGGCCTTGGCCACCTCATCATAGGTCATCTTGGTGGACAGACCTTTCGCGGCCTGCACTGCGGTGAGCGCCGCGGTGAGCGTGGTCTTCCCATGGTCAATGTGCCCAATGGTCCCGACGTTGACGTGCGGTTTCGTCCGTTCGAACTTTATCTTGGCCATGCTCGTCCTCCTCTGTTGTACTGGAGCCCACAGCCGGACTTGAACCGGCGACCCCGTTCTTACCAAGAACGTGCTCTACCAACTGAGCTATGTGGGCGCTTTTCCCTGCCTCAAGTCACGTGTCCCGTTCTGCCCTCGCGTGTGCGCCGCGTAAGTCTGGAGGGGGTAGGATTTGAACCTACGTAGCC
Source organism: Dehalococcoidia bacterium (assembly GCA_009693055.1). Classification (GTDB taxonomy): domain Bacteria; phylum Chloroflexota; class Dehalococcoidia; order Lucifugimonadales; family SHYT01; genus SHYA01. The sequence goes on from SHYA01000001.1 coordinate 2,772, forward strand.
CAGAGGGCGCCAGATTTACAGTCTGGTGCGTTTGGCCGCTCCGCCACCCCTCCGCGAAGCCTCGAGTCGCTGCGCCGCTATGGTAACGCTGCGCTATCCTCGCACCCGGTCAGCGCTCAAGCCGCGAGGCCACAGCCCAAGGGGAGAGTCGAACTCCCAACCTACGGTTTACAAAACCGTCGCGCTGCCATTGCGCCACTTGGGCACCGCCCGTGGCGGGCGCAGACAAAAATCAACGCGGGGCGCTCACACACCCCGTCGTTCTACTGTACCGAAGGGCAGGGAGCGCGTCAAGGGCCTGCCCAGACCACCACCCCCCAGCATCGCCGGGTGCTACGCCGCCTCGTTCATACGTCCGGCGGGCGCGCACGCCCCTGAGAAGCGGCGAGAGCGAGCTGCGCCGCCGCCTCCCGGCTCACGACCGCCATCACCTGCTGCAAGGGCAAGCCCAGCCGCTCCGCAATGGCCTTGCACTCCTCGTACTCAGGCGCCGCGCTCACCGGACGCCCGTTCCACTCCTTCACCTTCATCGTGACCGGACCAAGCGAAGTCTGGACGCTGACGCTGCTGCGGGGCGCCTCATGCCGCTGCACGGGGCGGGTCCGCACCCCCAGGGTTGACGTCTCGGTCAGCAGCAGCTCCACGGCGCGCGCCTCCAGCGCGGTCGGCAGCAGCGCGCTCAAGAGGGTGCCCGGTCGGTTTTTCTTCATCTGGATGGGGCTGAACCACACATCCAGCGCGCCGAGCGCGAGCAGCTTCTCCTGGACGTAGCCGAACAGCTGGGGTGTCATGTCGTCAATGTTGGTCTCCAGCAGCACCAGGGAAGCGGTCGCCGCGTCGGCCGCCGCCTCCTCTCCAACCCAGAGTGCGACGACGTTGGGGTGGTCCGGCGTGTCCCGCGTCCCCAGGCCGTAGCCCACGCGCTCCAGCCTCAAGACGGGCCGCCGGAACTCCGCGAGGGTGGTCACCAACGCCGCGCCCGTTGGGGTGACCGTCTCGCCCCAAAGCGCGCCCGGCGCGGCGACCGGCGCGTTCGCCTGCGCGGCCAGATGCGCCGTCGCGGGAGCGAACGCGGGCAAAGGGCCATGCTCCGACCGGATCGCGCCCGCACCTGCCGGTAGCAGTGAGGCCGTGAGCCGCTGAACTCCCAGTAGCTTGAGGCCCGCCACAACGCCGACGACGTCGAGCAGCGTGTCCAGGGAGCCTAGCTCGCACAGGTCAGGCTCGGCGTCCTGGTCGGTCTCGTGGTGCGCGCGGCGCTCGGCGGCCGCAAGGTTGCCCAGCACCCGCAGCGCGGAAGCCTTCTCCTCGTTCTCCAGGCCGCTCGTCTCCACCAGGCGGCGGAAGTCACGCCACGTGAGTTTCTTGTGGCGGTGCTCGCCAAGCTCCACACGAAGGTGCGTGCCGTGGACGCCGCCCCGTTGCGCAAGCCCCGGCGTGAGCGTGAACCCCTTGACAGGCAACTTGGCAAGCTCTGCCTGGAGAGACACCAGCGGCAGGCCGGCGTCCAGCAAGGCCGCCAGCAGCATGTCCCCGCTCGCGCCGCCAAGGAGGTGCAGGTACGCCGTCTTCACGCGAGCTCCACCACGGAGGTCTCTGCCAGACGGCCCTCTCCTCCCCGCACCGCAAGTGCATCGTTCAGGCTGCCGGAGCGGAAGCCCGCGAGGTCAAGCGTGACACGCTGGTAACCCAGCGCCTTGAAGAAGGTGAGCAGCCGTTGGCGGGTTTCGGGTTCCAGCAGGCGTGGCATGTCGTGCGGCTCCACCTCCAGCCTGGCCTCCTGACCGTAGTGCCGGACGCGGAGCTGGCGCAGCCCCAGGCCCCGGAGGAACGCCTCGCCGGCCTCTATTTGCCTGAGCGCGCCGATAGTGACGGGAGTGCCGTAGGGGATGCGCGAGGAGAGGCATGGCTGCGCGGGCTTGTCCCACGTGGGCAACCCCCGCTCGCAGGAAAGCTCCCGCACCTCCTGCTTGGTGAGACGTGCCTCAACCAGCGGGCTGCGGACGCGCCGCTCGGTGGCGGCTTGCAGGCCGGGCCGGTAGTCTCCAAGGTCGTCGGCGTTCGTCCCCGTGGCCACCCACGCGATGCCGAGCTCTTGCGCAAGGGCGTCCAGCCTGGTGTACAGCTCCGACTTGCAGAAGTAGCAGCGGCGCGACGAGTTGGCCACGTAGCTGGGGTTGTCCATCTCCTGCGTGTCGAGCAGCCGGTGGGCGAATCCGAGGCGACGCGCCAGCGCGACAGCCCCCTCCAGTTCGCTCGCAGGTAACGCCGGCGAGACGGCGGTCACCGCCAGCGCCCGCCCCCCCAGCGTGTCGTGCGCGGCCACCGCCAGGAGCGTGCTGTCCACGCCGCCGGAATACGCGACGACGACGGAGCCCATCTCCCGAAGCAGCCTCTCCAGGCTCGCGCGCTTGTCGTGCAGCGTGCCCATGCAGCCTCCCTGGGTGCCTAGCCCTCCGCCAGGTCTTCACCAATAGACGATGGCAGTCTCGCCCCGGGGCGCGCAGACAACGCCAGCCGGACCGCCTCAGCGACCGTGGCCGCCTGCACCAGCTCCAGGCCGACGTCCGGCAGCTTTTGCCCCCGCGCAACGGGCATCAGCGCCCTGGTGAAACCGAGGCGCGCGCTCTCCCGCAGCCGCCGCTCCATCTGCGGCACCCACCGGAGCTCACCGCTTAATCCAACCTCACCGATGGCCACGGTGTCAGACGGTACGGGGACGCCCCTCACGCTGGATGCCAGCGCAAGCGCGATAGCCAAGTCAGCGGCGGGCTCCGTGACGCGGAAGCCCCCGACGACGTTCACGATGACGTCGCAGCTGCCGAGCGGGATCCGCGCGCGCTGGCTCAGCACCGCGGCGAGCATCACCACGCGGGCCTGCTCCAGCCCACTGCTCAGGCGCCTCGGCGTCGGCATGCTGGTGGGCGCGGTCAGCGCCTGCACCTCCACCAGCAGCGGCCGGGTTCCTTCCAGCACCGGCACCACGACGTCACCCACCTGGTCCTTCTGCCTCGCGGCCAGCAGCGCCTGCGAGGGGTCTGCCACTTCCATCAGGCCTCCCGCTTCCATCTGGAAGACCGCCACCTCGTTGGTGGAACCGAAGCGATTCTTCGTCGCGCGGAGCAGCCGGAGCGGGCCGAGGAGATCACCCTCCAGGTACAGTACCACGTCCACCATGTGCTCCAACACTCGCGGCCCGGCGACATCGCCCTCCTTGGTCACGTGCCCCGCCAGCAACAGAGGCGTGCGCGTCCCCTTGGCCCAGTGCATGAGCTGCCTGGCGCACTCGCGCACCTGATTGACGCTCCCCGGAGCAGAGGGGAGCGCGTCCGCCGCCACGGTCTGGATGGAGTCCACGACCAGCGCCGCGGGCCGCAGCCGCTCCGCATGCTCCAGCACCCGCTCCAGGCTCGTCTCGCTCAGGAAGTGCACCTTGTTGCCGTTCACGTTCAGCCGCTGGGCGCGCATCCGCACCTGGTGCGCGGATTCCTCGCCCGATACGTAGAGGACGGCCCCGGCCGCGGAGGCGAGGGCGTCGGCGATCTGCAAAAACAGCGTGGACTTCCCGATGCCTGGGTCGCCGGCCAGCAGCACGACCGAGCCGGGCACAATGCCGCCACCCAGCACGCGGTTCAACTCGCCGGAAGGCAGGACGATGCGCTGGGCCTCGTCGAGCGAGACCTCTGCGAGCAGCTGCGGCACCGCTGCGGAAGCGGAAGGGGCGACCCAGCGGCGTGGCGCGCGCTCGGCGGCGGGCGCTTCCACGATGGTGTTCCACGCGCCGCATGCTGAACAGCGACCGGCCCAGCGCGGTGTTTCGTCACCGCATTGCGTGCAGAAGAACCCACTCTTCCGGTCTGCCTGCGCCATTGTGCCCCCTTGCGCCGCACAGGAGCGCGCTAACTCCCACACTCCTGGTCAACATCATACCCCACCACAAGACTCTGGGCAGAGGGGGCACGCCCCTCTCTGCACTCCCTTCCTTTTGTCACGCTGAGCGCAGCGAAGGGGCGTCCCGATTTCATCGGGACGCCCCTTCGCAACCCTGGGCTGCTAAACGCGCTTACGCGGAGGCTGCAGGCACTGCCGCGGGCACCGGCGTTCGTGCACTGACGATAATCTTCTCGCCGTCGTGGTCAACGAGAATGGTGTCGCCCGCCTGGAACTTGCCACTCAGCAGCTCCTCGGACACCACGTCCTCCACCGTGCTCTGGATCAGCCGGCGCAGTGGCCGCGCTCCAAAGTCCGGGTCGTACCCCTTCTCCGCCAGGTGCTCGCGCGCTGCCTGGGTCGTCTCCAGGTCCAGGTGCTTCTCCTGCACCTGCTTGCGCACGTTGGCGAGCATCAGGTCCACGATGGACAAGATGTGCTCCCTGGTGAGGGAGTGGAAGGCCACAGTCGCGTCAATGCGGTTCAGGAACTCCGGGCGGAAGAACCGCTTCATCTCCGCCAGCACCTTCTCCTTCATCCGCTTGTAAGCCTCCTGGAAGTCCGCGGAGCCGTCCTTCTTCGTGGAGAAGCCGATGGCGGTCTCTTTCCGGATCAGGTCCGAACCCAGGTTGCTGGTCATGATGAAGACGGTGTTGCGGAAGTCCACCTTCCGGCCCTTGGCGTCGGTGAGGTGGCCGTCGTCAAAGATCTGGAGCAGGATGTTGAAGACGTCCGGGTGCGCCTTCTCAATCTCGTCCAGCAGGATGACGCAGTGCGGCTTGCGGCGAACCTGCTCCGTGAGCTGACCGCCCTCCTCGTAGCCGATGTAGCCCGGCGGCGCGCCCACCAGCCTGGCGACGGTGTGCCGCTCCATGAACTCGGACATGTCCAGACGGAGGAGCGCCTCGTCGGAACCGAACATGAACTCGGCAACGGCGCGGGCCAACTCCGTCTTCCCAACACCCGTGGGTCCGAGGAAGATGAACGAGCCGATGGGCCGCCGCGGGTCTTTAATCCCCGCGCGGGCGCGCCGGACCGCCTTGGACACCACCACAATCGCCTCATCCTGCCCGACGATCCGGGTGTGCAGGTGCTCCTCCATCTTCAGGAGCCGCTGCGTCTCCTCGGCCTGGAGGCGCGAGAGCGGAATGCCGGTCCACATGGCCACCACGTCCGCGATGTCCTCGGGCGTGACCTCCGGCTTTCCCTCATGGCGGGCGGACTTCCATTCCTTCGCCGCGCCTTCCATCTTCTCGGTAAGCTTCATCTCCCGCTCGCGGAGTTCGGCGGCGAACTCGTACTGGTGGTTCGCGATGGCGTCGTCCTTCTCCTTGCGAACGCTCTCCAGCACGCGCCCCATCTCCTTGAAGGAGAGCGGCGTCGCGCTGTGGCGGATGCGCACTCTGGAGGCCGCTTCGTCGATGAGGTCAATCGCCTTGTCGGGGAGGAACCGGTCGGTGATGTGGCGAGCGGCCATGCGGGCGGCCGCCTGGACCGATTCCTCGCTGATGGTCAAGCGGTGGTACTCCTCGTAGCGCCCCTTGATGTGGCGTAGGATCTCCATCGTATCGTCCACGCTCGGCTCTTCCACCAGCACCGGCTGGAACCGGCGCTCCAGGGCCGGGTCCCGCTCCACGTACTTCCGGTAATCGTCCAGGGTCGTGGCGCCAATCACCTGCATGTCGCCGCGGGCTAGCGAAGGTTTGAGGATGTTGGCAGCGTCCACCGCGCCCTCAGCCGCTCCCGCGCCGACCAGGGTGTGCATCTCGTCAATGAAGAGCACGATGTTCCCCGAGGTGCGGATCTCATCCACCACCTTCTTCAGCCGTTCTTCAAACTCGCCGCGGTATTTGGTGCCCGCAACAGCCGCGCCCATGTCCAGTGTGACCATACGCTTGCCCTGCAGGGTCTCCGGCACGTCGCCGGTCACGATGCGCTGGGCCAGTGCCTCTACGACGGCGGTCTTACCCACCCCCGGCTCGCCGATAAGCACCGGGTTGTTCTTGGTCCGCCGCGAGAGGATCTGGACCACGCGCTGGAGCTCGTTCTGGCGGCCCCAGACGGGGTCCAATTTGCCGGCCCTGGCCAGCGCCGTCAGGTCAACGCCAAGCTGGTCAAGCGTGGGCGTGCGGTTGGCGCTCTTGCCGGCCGCCTGAGGCGTCGCGACGTTCTGGCTCAGGATGCGCTGCGTCTCCGTGCGCACCTTCTCCAGCGTGACCCCCAGGCTCTCCAGCACGCCGGCGGCCACGCCCTCGCCCTCGCGCATGAGGCCAATGAGCAGGTGCTCCGTCCCGATGTAGTGGTGGCCCATTCTTCGGGCCTCGTCCACGGCAAGCTCAATGACCTTCTTGGCTCGTGGCGTGAGGCCAATATTCTCGCCGCTCACGGGGCGCTCCCCACGGCCGATGATGTACTCCACCGCGGAGCGTACGTTGTTCAGCTCAACGCCCGCGTTCCCCAACACCCGCGCGCCGACACCCTCGGTCTCGCGCACCAAGCCCAAGAGGATGTGCTCCGTCCCGATATAGTTATGGTTAAAACGGATCGCCTCCTCCTGCGCCAGAGACAGGACCCGCCGCGCCCGCTCCGAGAACTTCTCAAACCGGCTTGACATCGGTCACCCCCGTATTGAGGACGTTCCTAAGCGACTGGCTCGCTCCCACAACGGGAGCCACAACCACCGCGTCTTCCTCTTGCGCCACCTGCCTGAGGCTGAGCCCCAGGCGGCGCCGCTCCATATCCACCTTCACAATCTTCGCCGTGCACACATCCCCCTCTTTGACCACCTGGTGGGGATGCTCAATCGGCTTGCTGCTCAGCTCCGAGATGTGGACCAGGCCCTCTACGCCCGGCTCCAGCCTCATAAAGGCCCCAAAAGGCGCCAGCTTCGTCACGGTTCCCTGGACCACTTGGCCCACTTCGTACCGCGAGGCGACCTGATCCCACGGGTGCGGCTGCATCCGTCGAAGGCTGAGGGAAACCCGGCCAACCTCTCGGTCCAGCTTCAGGACGTAGAGCTGGAGCTCGTCGCCGACCTTCACCGCATCCTCCGGCGCTCGGACCGGCTGCCAGGCGATTTCAGAAACGTGCAGCAGCCCCTCCAGGCCGCCGATGTCCACGAACGCTCCGAACGAGCTGAGGCTCGTGACGCGGCCTTTGACAACCTGGCCCTCTTTGAGCTCGCCCATGACCTGTCTTTTGCGCAGCGCCGTCGCCTCAAGCCACGCGGCTTTTTCAGAAAGCACCACGCGCCGCCTCGGCCGGTCCAGCTCCAGCACCTTCACCGACACGGTCCTCGGCACCTTCATCCCGTCGCCGTTCTCGGAAAGCTGGAATAGCCCCTTGGTCTCGGGTGCTAGTTGCGAGATGGGAATGAATCCCTGCACACCATCTATTACGACGACGGCGCCTCCCCTGTTTGTTGCCGTGATGACTCCAGGGAGAAAGGTCCCTTGCTCCATCGCCTGTTGCAGCGTTGTCCAACCATGTTCCGCAGCCGCCCGGTCATAGGAAAGAAGGGCATGGCCGTGCTTGCTCTCCGGCTCCAGAACGATTGCGAGCAGCTTGCTCCCGACCTTGAGCGCCTGGCGCCCTTCCTCGTTCAGGGTCTGCAGCTCGCTAAGCCGGATAACGCCCTCCGACTTGCCGCCGATGTTCACGAGGAGGGCGTCCGGGGATACGCTCATTACCACCCCTTCCACAAGCTCACCGCGACGGGCCTCTTTCCAGCCACCCATCTCGTCAAGCAGCTCTCTCATAGAAAGGGCTTGCGACACCGTTGCAGTCTCCTTGGGGGCGACCTCGCTCTGTCCCATTGCATCCACCAGTACGAATTTATTATAGGCGTCAGGACGACCGGGTGTAAAGGCTAAGAAAGCGCCGATTTCGGCCTCCCAGCAGCCGAAACTCGCACCCACTCTCCACGCTCCCCAAAAGCACACCTCCTGTCGTCGCGCCACCCACTGTCATTCTGAGCGCAGCGAGGAATCCGTATTACTATTAGTCACGGCTTCTTCCGTTGTCCACCTCTGCGTCAGGCGCGATTCGCTTCCGGTCCGGTTGAACCCCGCCGGGGCGCTTCGGGCAACGAGAGGCGCCGGCGGGATGAACCAGAGCGGCCCCGCGTTGTGCTAGAATACGACGTCTTTCAGGAGCGTGCGTTGGCAACGGACGTCAAAGCCAAAGAGCCTGGAATCGAAACGGTCCAGTGGAACGGGCTAACGTGGGTCAATGTGGAGCGCCCCACGCGGGCCGAGATGTCCTTCCTGCGCGAACGCTACGGCTTCCACCCCCTCGCCCTTGAGGACTGTATCAGCCGCATCCAGCTCCCCAAGATTGACGAGTACGGTGAATACGTATTCCTGGTTCTTCACTTCCCTCTCTTCAACCCGACGATCCGCATGACCGAGCCCAGCCAGGTCTCCATCTTTGCGGCGTCTTCCTACGTGGTCACGGTGCACCAAGGGGATCTGCGCCCCTTGAGCAAGCTGTTCCAGGACTGCTCGTTGAGCGAGGCGGTCCGCAACGACGTGATGGGGCGATCCTCAGGCTACTTGCTGTACCGGATCCTGGACGTCCTGGTGGACGCCTGCTTCCCAATCCTGAACCAGGCGATTGAAAACCTGGAGCGGATAGAGCGGGAGCCCATCTCCAAGAACTCCAGCTACACCATCCGGGAGCTCTCCATCATCCGGCGCGACGTGGTCGCCTACCGCCGTCTTATCCGCCCTCAGGTGGAGGTGATGGAGACACTGGAAGCCAGAGAGTACCCGTTGCTGAAGGTGGACCCGGACGTGTACTTTGGGGACCTTGCCGACCATACCCGCCGCATCTGGGAGGAGTTGGAGGAGCTGAAGGAGGTGGGAGACGGGTTGAGTGACACGTTCCTTGCGTCCAACATCTTCACGACGAACGACGCCCTCCGCGCCCTCACCATCGTGTTCACCATGACGCTGCCCGGCACCCTGCTCGCGACCCTCTACGGCATGAACGTCCCTCTCCCGTTCCAAAATCACTCCGGGACCCTCTGGGTCATGCTGGGTCTCAGCATCATCCCCTCCGCTGCCCTCCTTATCTGGCTCCGCCGCAGGGGATGGTTCTAGCTCCCTCTCCTCAAAAGCGAAGGCGTCCCCCGGAAAGAGCAGCAGCTAAGAGGAACCGATGCGGAAAGCAGCCCTGGTCTATGGCGACGTCCTCTCGCAACACCGGCTGCGCGAGGACCATCCCATGGTGCCGACGCGGTTGCGGTACGCCTACGAGCTCATCAAGGCCTACGGCGCCTTTGCGCTGCCCAACGCCTTGCTGGTGGAGCCGCGCCAGGCCTCGCCTGAAGAGCTCCTCCTGTTCCACACGCCTGAGTACGTAGAGACCGTTCGCGCCTTGAGCCGCGGCGAAAGGCTGGAGGAGGCGGGGCGCTTCAACTTCTCCGCTCAGGGGGACAACCCCGTGTACCCCGGCATGTATGAGGCGGCGGTCTGGTCCACGGGAGCCTCCGCGAAGGCGGCGGACCTCTTGCTGGAGGGAGCGGCGGACGTGGCGTGCAACTTCTCCGGCGGCCTCCACCACGCCATGCCGGCGTACGCCTCGGGCTTTTGCGTCTTTAATGATCCGGTCATCGCCATCAAACTGCTGGCGAACAGGGGACTCAAAGTCGCCTACGTGGACATCGACTGCCACCACGGCGACGGCGTGCAGTACGCCTTCTACGACACCGACCAGGTGCTGACCGTCTCGCTGCACGAGTCCGGGCGTTCCCTGTTCCCAGGGACAGGTTTCGCGGAGGAGACCGGAACAGGCCGCGGCCGCGGCTACTCGGTGAACGTGCCGCTCGCGCCCTACACCGGTGACGACGTGTACCTCTGGGCCTTCCGGGAAGTCGTCCCCCCGCTGCTGAACGTGTTCAAGCCGGACGTTCTAGTCACCCAGCTGGGGATCGACACACACTTCAAGGACCCCCTTACGCACCTCAAGCTCACGGTGCAGGGGTTTGGGCAGGTGGTGGAGGAGCTTGGCGAACTCGCGCCGGGGAAATGGCTTGCGCTGGGTGGCGGCGGCTACGACATCTCGGCGGTCACCCGTGGCTGGACCATCGCATTTGGCCGCATGCTGGGGACGACCTGGCCGAATGAGGTGCCAGCCTCGTTTCAAGAGCGGTACGGGCTGAAGGAGCTGTACGACGCGGCCTACGTTGACCCCGACCTGCAACACCGCGCGGACGTGCGCCGCTTCGCCGAGCAGAGCGTCGCCGCCGTGCGCCGCCTCGTCTTCCCCTTCCACGGCCTGTCCGCCATGGTGTAAGGTCACGCCGCCTGCATCCCAGCTTACAAGTGGGCGTGTCGCCTTTCTACCGGGACATCAAGCGGACCCGAACAGGAGCGCAAGAAGTCTCAAAGCGATCAGGAGCAGCCCTTCAACAGATGCGCCTTAGGGAATCAGCTAGTCAAGTAGGCGAAGCCAAAGCAGGGGCGAGGTTCCTCCGAGGATCGGCGACAAGGACACGGCTCACGAGACCGTCAACCACAGCGCCGAGGAATGGGTGCGCGGGAACGTGCATACCCAGACCGTAGAGGGCATTTGAAGCCTTCTCAAGCGTTCTATCGTGGGTGCCTATCACAAGGTCTCCGTGAAGCATCTGGCCGCTTACCTTGACGAGCTGGAATGGCGGTTCAACAACCGCAAGAACCCGTGTCTGTTCAGGGATACTCTCATGAAGCTTTTGTTTTCCGGGGTGTTGCCTTATCAGACACTTGTTGCTGAGTAAGTTGCTGCTTGGGCGCTGCGAAGCCAGGAACACTCATACCTGCCCTGCGGAACGCCATTACGATCAATTCAGTAAGCGTTGCGTAAGAATAGCGAGCAGTGTTGAAGCGATCTAAAAAGACGGGCTTCGTGCATGTCTCATCGCACGGAACCCTTACCTCAAAGCCAACACTGGTAAAAGGATATTCAATTCCTTGATATCCAACACCACGGCACAGCATCTCAAGTCGGCACTCCCAAATCATGTCCTCACGTATTGTTATTGGCATTTTCGCAAAACTGCCTTGTGCATCTTGCGGAATGTCCCACTTCCCCCCGATGAGAATGAAATCTGGGAGATTTCTACTTTTGGCTACTATCATCACGCGACTTTGTTGGTCTGTGGCCTTGAATTGAAACACTGCATTTGCTTGCGAATCTGTTTGGATAGATAATCGCTCACCATCAAGCCAGCGCCGTAATGTTGCCTCAATATCCTTATCTCTGCGAGTTGCAAAGCCACGGTCGCGACGCCTACGAAAGTCATGAACTTGGTTTGTCGCGAAAAGCGCCATAGACGCTGCTGCCATAATTCCAAGAACAATTAGATACCAATCAATAGATTGAACCGAACCCAGCACTCCTACCACAGCTGGTCCACCAATAATGAGCAGAGCGGCAAGAGCATTGGAGACAACAGATTTGAACAACTCTCGCATGTTGTGATTTTGCCATGCCGCCAATCCGCTGCAAGTATATAATCCCTAAAAGAACAAGCCTCGGCAGGGTGGGAAAATCGTGCCCTTGCGGGCCTCGCCGCAACATGTTACAAATGCGTAAGGCACACCGCAGGCGCGGAAAGGGGCGAGCAGGATGGACTCTTTAATCTGGAACGAGCGCCCTCAACTGCAGAACCCCATCTTTATCGCGGCGTTCGGAGGCTGGTCCGACGCTCAGGAATCCGCAACAGGCGGCGTTCACTACCTGATCCACGAGCTCCAGGCCACCAAGTTCGCCGAGCTGGACCCCGAGGAGTTCTACGTCTTTGTGCGCATGCGTCCCATCGTCAACTTCAACGAGGAGGGCGACCGCTCCATCCGCTGGCCAACCAACGAGTTTTTTTACTGGAAGAACCTGGCGGGCAGCTCCGACGTGATCCTGTTCGTTGGGCTTGAGCCGCACATCCACTGGAAGCAGTACGCCAATGCCCTGCTTGAGGTGGCGGAGGCGTACCACGCCTCGCCGATCTACGTGCTGGGTTCCTTCCTTGACGGAACCCCACACACGCGCACGCCGGGTGTCATCGGAATCGCGAGCACACCGCAGCTCCGCGAGGTGCTCGCAGAAGCCGGCGTCTCAGGCGTGCGCGTGCGCCCCCAGTACCAGGGGCCGACCGGCGTCTCAACCGTCTTCACGCTGGCCTGCCAGAAGAAAGGGCTGGAGCACGCCGGCATCTGGGGCCGCGCCCCCCACTACCTCCAGATTTCACCGAACCCGAAGGTGAGCCAATCCCTCCTCCAGTCGCTGCTCAGGGCGCTCCCGCTGCCGGTGAGCTTGTCGCCGCTCCAGAAGGCGGTGACGGAGTTTGACAAAGAGGTGGAGAAGGCGCTCGCCGACAACGCGGAGCTGCAAGGATACGTGCGTAAGCTGGAGCAACAGTACGACGCCAACACGCAGGAGTCGCTGGAACAGGCGCCCCAGGGACAGCCTGGCGAGGAGTTGCCCAGCACGGAGTCGGTGCTGCGCGACGTGGAGGAGTTTTTCCGGCGGCGCCCGCCAGCGGACGGCGGGGACGAGACGACGCCACCCGGCCAGGCCGGCTAGCTCAACCCCGTTCACCCTGAGCCTGCCTGCCCTCGAACGAAGCGAAGGGTCGAAGGGCGGCGACTGATACGCCCGTGGTTCGACCCGCTCGCTTCGCTCAGAATGACACAAAAGGGGAGCCCGAGGGGACTGCAAGCCTCCTCGGCGTGACCCGGTTCGACCGCTCGCAGCACCACCAAACACAAAAGGACGCCCTTTGGGCGTCCTTTTGATTGGCCTTGCTACCTGCTTAAGCTGGGGCGTGTGGGGTCTCGGCCTGCTTCGGCGTGCACTCCTGCACCAGCCTGTGGCCTTCCTGCTCCACGCCGGCGGCCACGCAGTCCAGGAACACGGAATACGCCACCTTAGCCAGAGCCTTCCGCTTCCACAGTTCCAGCCGCGCCGTCTCGTCACTCTGCTGAAGCTCCAGCAGCCGGCCCAACCGGTTCAGGCAGAGAAGCTGGTACGGCGTGTAGGCCGCTAGCTCCCCGACATGCTCCATGTCAGCGGCATGGCCGCCGCTGGCAGGGGCCTTCGCCGCGAGTTTGGCTGTCTCCTGTCTGTTCACCATGGCGCCTCCATTGTAGCACTGCTCACGCCGGCGCGCCTGAACACGCCCGGAAAATGGTGGGACGGGATCACCCCTCGCGAAACTCGCCCTCAACCGGGCCGGCCTGTCCACCGGGGCCACCCGGGCCGCCGCTGTCAGGAGGCGCGCCTGGAGGAGGCGTCCCCGCCTGCTGATACGCCTGCGCTCCTACCTTTTGCATCGCCGCGCTCAGCTCCTGCATCTGCTCGCGGATCCGGGCCGCGTCTTTAGCTTGCAGGACGGCGCGTACGGAGGCCATCTTGTCCTGGAGCTCCTTTTGCAAGTCGGGCGGCACGCGGTCCTTGTGGTCCGCCAGCAGCTTCTCCGCGCTGAAGGCCAAGTTATCCGCCTGGTTCCGGAGGTCGGCCTCCTCACGGCGGCGCCGGTCCTCGTCTGCGTGTTGCTCCGCCTCCTTCACAAGCCGCTGGACGTCGTTCTTGTCCAGGCCGGAGCTGGTCTGAATCACAATCTTCTGCTGGCGGCCGGTGGCCTGGTCCTTGGCTGACACACTCAGGATGCCGTTGGCGTCAATATCAAAGGTCACCTCGACCTTGGGCACGCCCCGAGGCGCCGGGAGAATGTCGTCCAGGATGAAGCGGCCAATAGACTTGTTGTCCGCCGCCATCGGGCGCTCGCCTTGCAGCACGTGCACCTCCACGCTCCGCTGGCTGTCCGAGGCGGTCGTGAAGGTGTCCGACTTGGCAGTGGGGATGGTGGTGTTGCGTGGGATGAGCGGGTGCGTCACGCCACCCAGCGTCTCCAGGCCCAGGGTCAGGGGCGTGACGTCCAGGAGGAGGATGTCGCGCACCTCGCCCTTGAGAACGGCGGCCTGCAGAGCTGCGCCCAGGCCCACTGCCTCGTCAGGGTTCACCGAGCGGTTCGGCTCCCTGCCGAAGAACTGCCTCACCTTCTCAAAGACGGCAGGCATGCGCGTCATTCCGCCAACCAAGATCACCTCGTCAATCTTGGCCGCCGTGACCTTGGCGTCCTGTATCGCCTGGCGGCACGGCCCCTCCGTCCTGGCGATCAGCTCGGCGGTCAGCCGCTCCAGTTGGGCGCGCGTCATCGCCTTCACCAGGTGCTTTGGGCCTGCGCTATCGGCCGAGAGGAATGGCAGGTTCACCTCGGTCTGCGTGACCGAAGAGAGCTCCACCTTGGCCTTCTCCGCCGCCTCGCGCAGCCGTTGGAGCGCCATCCGGTCGTTGCGCAGGTCAAGGCCGGTCTCCTTGCGAAACTCCTCCAGCAGCCAGTCCATGACGTGCTGGTCAAAGTCGTCGCCGCCCAGGTGCGTGTCGCCGTTCGTGCTCAAAACTTCAAAGACGCCGTCGCCCAGACGCAGGACGGTGACGTCGAACGTGCCACCGCCGAGGTCAAAGACCGCGATGGTCGCCTCCTTCCGCTTGTCCAGTCCGTAAGCGAGGGCGGAGGCCGTAGGCTCGTTGACAATACGCAGCACGTTGAGGCCCGCAATGGCGCCGGCGTCCTTGGTCGCCTGCCGCTGCGCATCGTTAAAGTAGGCGGGAACGGTGATCACCGCCTCCCGGACCGGCTCGCCCAGCTTCGCCTCGGCGTCCAGCTTCATCTTCTGGAGGATCATGGCCGAGACCTCGGGCGGCGAGTAGGCCTTGCCGCCTATCAGGACGTGCGCATCGCCGTTGGGGGCGCGCACGACCTTGTACGGCAGCCGCTTGAGGTCCTCCTGCACGATGGGGTCGTCGAACTTGCGGCCCATGAGCCGCTTGACCGAGAACACGGTGTTCTCCGAGTTGACGACCGACTGGCGCTTGGCCACCAGGCCGACGTACCGCTCCCCCGTCTTGGGGTTCACCGCCACGACGGACGGGGTGAGCCGGGCGCCTTCCGCGTTCTCAATGACCACGGGCTGCCCCGCCTCTACGTAGCACGTGACGGAGTTGGTGGTGCCCAGGTCAATACCAATCACTTTAGGCATAGACGTTTATCCCTCCCCATTGCTTGCACGTTCAGAGCCGGCGGCAGGCGCCTGAGGCCTCGCCTTGGCCACCACCACCCTGGCCGGGCGGAGCACCTTGCCGTGCAGCCGGTACCCCCTCGCCACGACCGCTATCACCTGTCCCTCAGGGTGCTCGTCCGTTTCGTGGTACGCCACAACCTCGTGCTCCCACGGGTCCAGTGGCTTGCCGAGCGGCTCCACCGTCTGAACGCCGATCTCTCCCAGGAGCGCGTTCGCCTTCTTCCCGATAAGCCGGATTCCCACCAACCACGGCTGGTCGCCTTCCGGGGCGGCCTGAAGGGCGCGCTCCAGGTCGTCCAGCAGCGGGAACAGCTTGAGCAACAGCTGGTCCCCCGCGGCCTTCTGGATCTCCTCTCGTTCGGCCTCCATCCGGCGGCGGAAGTTCACGAAGTCGGCTTGGGTGCGCTGCGCAAGGGCGCGGAACTGGTCGCGTTCCTGGCGCGCCTCTTCCAGCTCGGCGCGAAGCTGTTCCTCGGCAGTCAGCGCGGCGCCCGACGGCAGGCCGGAGGGCGCCTTGCGCGATTCCTCGGCGTTGCCTGAGGCGCTATCCGCCACGTCGCCGGCCGCTTGCTCTTCCGCGCGCTCTCGCTCCCCCGGATGGCCCATCGCTCTCCTCCACGTTTTGGCCTGGCACGTCTTGGTCTGGCGCCGGCGCCGCAGGCTCCAGCCCGGCCTGCGGCAGTCGCAGCGACCTGAACACCTGCGCCCACGCCTCCCGGAACACCGTGTCCACACCCGCGTTGTCGCTCATCAGGGGCTGAAGCCGCTGCTGCATCCCCATCAGCTCGTCCAGCAAGCCCAGGGTGGCCTCCACACCGGCCAGGTTCATCCCCCAGTGGTCCACCAGATGCTTCACCATGCGCAGCCGCGTGATGTCCTGCTCCGAGTAGAGCCGCAGCAACCCCTCCGTTCGGGAAGGAGCCACAAGGCCAACCCGCTCGTACTTGCGGAGCGTCTGCGGGTGCATCTCCAGCAGTCGCGACGCCACGCTGATCACGTACACGCCCTCCCGTTGGCTGGCGAAGCGGGCTTGCGCGACGCTCACCGTAATGCGCACGGGGCCCGGCTCCTCGACCATTGGCGGCTTTCGCTCCGGGCGCTCGGCGGCAGGCCGGGACGCGCTCGCCTGCTTTCGAACCCGCTGTCCACCGGCTGAACGTCCCCTCTGCTTCATGGCGTCTCCCATTATAGCCGCGACGCACGCTTCACACAACATATAGCAGAACTTGACACGAATTGTATCATGTTTTATACTTGGTCTGCTTACCAGGATGGAGGCGATGAAGCCCCCTGGGAACGCGGGACGCATCCAACTGTGGTGTTCCCATTGTTCTAAGGATAGTAAGGCCGAAGACCCGGCCGGAACGGAGGACGCATGAAGGCAATCTACTTCAAGGCCTGCCCAAAGTGCAGCGGGACGGTCGTCATGCGCGAGGACGACTTCGGCACGTACCTGCAGTGCCTCAACTGCAGTCGCATCGTTGAACTGCCCGCCGCACGCGCCCATCTGAACGTCCGTGCCAGGGAGAAGCAGACGGCGTAACGCCCCGCTCGTCCCGCCGAAACGTGTCATTGCCCTCACCCTCTCGGCGAGACTCGCCATGCCAAAGGCCCCCGCCGAACGGCGGGGGCCTTCTTTTTTGGTGCACCGCGGATGCCGCTGGCAGGGCCAACGTGCGAACAGCGGGCTACTGAACGGCCAGGAGGATTTTGGGTCGCGGCAAGCCGTCCAGCTCCTCCCACGACACGGACGGCGCGCTCAGGCGCTCGAGCCACGCCTGGGACTCCTGCCGGAGGGGGCCTGTCTGCACGCTGAGGAAGGTAGGTAAAAACGGCTCAAGGTTGCTCACGGCGACGCGGAGCTGCAGGCCGGCGCCGCGCTGGTTGTGCCGCTGGATGTGCACGAATCCCACCGCGACCTTGATGAGCCCGTAGTAGAAGAGCTTCAGCGGATAGGCGGTCTCCAGCCACACCTCTTCCAGTGACTCGTGACTCTGCCAATAGGCGCCACGGTTGAACTGGTCCAGCCCCTTGAAGAAGATCTTAGGGGGTGGTGAAGGCTGCGGGAGCAGTCGTTCTACGCCTTCCGCGCGCAGCCGCTGGAGCCACAGCAGGTCTTGCGTGTGGCGGTTCACCTGGGGCTTGTCATGAGGCCGGACACGAGGGGCAATTCATGAATTGCCCCTGCCAGATCTACGTCAGCTCGTCCCAGAAGCGCTGCTCCTTCCACGGGTCGCCACGCATGTGGTAGCCGCGCTGCTCCCAGAACCCCTGCCGGTCCTTCTCCATGAACTCCAGCCCGTTCGCCCACTTGGCGCTCTTCCACCCGTACAGCTTGGGGACCACCAGGCGCAGCGGACCGCCGTGATCAGCCGGGAGCTCCTTCCCGTCGTGCCTGAAGGCGAACAGCGCGTTGCCCTGCAACAGGTCGTCCAGCGGCACGTTGGTGGAATAGCCGCCATAGCAGTGCGCCATCACAAAAGCCGCCTTGGGCGACGGCTTGGCGAGGCGGACCAGCTCGCTCGCCAGAACGCCTTCCCACGTGTTGTCCAGGCGGCTCCACTGGGTCACGCAGTGGAAGTCCGCGGTGACCACCGTCTTGGGCAGGGCCATCAACTGCTCCCAGGTCAGCTCCTGCTCCCGCTCCACCAGGCCAAACAGGCGGAAGCGCCACGCCTTGAGCTCAATTCTGGGAGTTGGGCCAAAGGTGAGGACGGGGAATTTTTCGGTAAGAAACTGTCCAGCGGGCACGCGCTCTTTGCGCTCTGCGTCCAGTTCCTGCTTGATCCCCTTGGAGGGCCTGGGCAGCCGCGGCTCCGCCATCTGTCTCTCCTCACCGGTGTGCCGTTCATACTACTGGCGCAGCGAGACCGTGTCAAAGCACGCCTGCACCGTCCTGCTTGACAACGGCGCTCCTCGATGCTTGACTGAGAACACCAGTTCTTGCAAGGAGCGCCGTATGCGCACCATCTTCCACGCCGACCTGGACGCGTTCTTCGTCTCAGTGGAGCGCGCGCTCGACCCGAGCCTGGCGGGGGTGCCCGTGGTGGTGGGCGGCGAGCCGGGCGGACGAGGCGTCGTCTCGTGCGCCTCGTACGAAGCGCGCCGCTACGGCCTCCACGCCGGCATGCCGCTGGCGCACGCGTACCGCCTGTGCCCCCACGCGCGCTTCCTCCCCGGCCATTTCGATCGCTATCAGGAGGTCTCGCGCCACTTCCTCGCCATCCTCGGCGAGTACACCCCTCTCCTCCAGTCCATGGGCCTCGATGAGGCATACCTGGACATGACCGGCTTTGAGTCGTTGTACGGGCCGCCGCAGGGCGTTGCGCTCGTGATGAAGCGCCGCATCCGCGAAGAACTGCACATCACCGCCTCCATCGGCATTGCCACCAGCAAGGTGGTCGCCAAGGTGGCCTCGGACGCATGCAAGCCCGACGGGCTCCTCCAGCTTGAGCCGGGTCAGGAAGCCGCGTTCCTGGCGCCTCGCCCCGCGCGGGAACTCCCCGGCGTGGGCGAGAAGACCGCTCCCCTGCTCGCCAAGCTGGGCATCACGACCATCGGCGGAATCGCGCGCACGCCGCCGTCCACCCTCCGCTGCGTCCTCGGCGCCCGGGGCGACGTGCTCTGGCGCTCCGCCCAGGGGCTGGACGACTCCCCCGTTCCCGACTCAAGTCGGGACTCCTCGCCGAAGTCCATCAGCCGCGAGACCACCTTTGGCGAGGACACGCTGGACCTGTCCCGCCTCCAGGGCACGCTCCGCTACCTGGCCGAACGGGTCTGCGCGGAGCTTCGCTCCCAACACCTGCTCGCCCGCTCCGTGACACTCAGGCTCCGCTGGGACGACTTCACCACGCTCAGCCGCCAGCGCACGCCGCCAAGGCCCCTGTCGTCGGACGAGGCCGTCTACGCCACCGCGCACGCTCTGCTGGAGCGAGAGCTCGCCATCGAGGCTGCGGGCAAACGGCGCAAGGTCCGGCTCATCGGCGTGGGCGTCGCGGAGCTTCGCCAGGAGGGCGGCCAGCTCAGCCTGCTTGACCGGGAGGAAGACGACCGCCTGGCCCTGGCCCAGGCCCTGGACTCCATCCACAGCAAATACGGCTACACCGCCGTCCAGAAGGGGCTGACCCACCGCCTCCGCGAGGCGTTCCCGGAGGAACGCGGCCGATACCTCCTCAAGGCCTCCGCTCGGACTCCCTTTTTGCGACAGCCAGGCAACCCAAAGCTGGTACGCTGGGAGACCAGAAATCTTGCGGGGGAGGCAAAGCATCGTGTCGCAGCCGCGCAGCCTGGCCGACAAGCTCGCCGCCCTGGAGCGCTCCCTTCAAGAGGGTGAGCAACGGATGCTCTCCCTGCAGCGCGGCTACGAAAGGACGGCGGAGCAGTTCCAGGCGCTCAGGCGCGCGGCCCGCATGCTCGCCGCCGAGGACGTGCCGATGGACAAAGCGGTGAGCTGGGCTGGCGTCTGCCGCCTGAAGAGGTGGAACGCCCAGCATGGCGAGGCGCACCGGACCGTCAAGCGCCGGGACCAGCGGCTCCACGTACTGCTCCACCAGGCCCTGCTGGGCGAGACGTGCGCGCTGGACCACACGAACTACCCGCTGGAGTGAGCAGGGCGCCGCTCATGGCGAAATCAGCACCACAAGCAGCGACGAGGCGTCCTAGAGCGCGGTCGGAAGCAGGCCCGGCACCCCAACGACGATCGCGCCGAACACCACGAGGCCAACCCCGACCAGCCTGCCCGCCCACGCGCCGCCCGGCACGGACTTCTCCACGAAGATCAGCAGCGTCACCAACCCCATGGCCGCCACGTTCATGACGCCGAGCGGGAAGAGGAGCACAAACAGCATCCAGCAGCAGCCGAAGCAGTACACGCCGTGGAGGAGTCCCATACGGAACGCGCCGCCGTATCCCTCCCGCCAGGAGGTCATGACGAACTCCAGCGGCGTGCGGCACTTGGAGAGGCACGTGTTCTTGAGCGGCGAGAGTTGGTAGACGCCCGCCAGCAGAAGGACTGCGCCACCAATGCGCCCAGCGTTGTCGTGCAGGAAGGAAGCACTCGCCGCGGCGCGGTCCAGCGCCACCGCAACGAAGTAAGCGGCGACGCCAAACGCGACCCACACGGCGAGGTAGGAGGCCACAAAGAACCAGGTCGGGACAAAGATAAGTCAGCGCAGCGCACCGCACCTAGAAGTATAGTACGGGTCAAACGAGCATCGCACGCGAAGCCAAGTACCTGTACGCCAAACCCTAGGGTGACGGAAGAATGGTCGGGGCGAGAGGATTTGAACCTCCGACCTCACGGACCCGAACCGTGCGCGCTACCGCTGCGCTACGCCCCGACGGTGCTCTGGCTCGCCGCCTCTCCGCGCGCCGCGTTGTTCAGGGCGCGGAAAGCTGGTAAACTTCCGCTAATTGTAGCCGGGCAGGCCCCACGCCGCAACAGAGCGGGAAGCGCGCCGCGAGGACGCATCCATGATGCGAAACCGCCTCCTGAAGGAAAAGCTCTGCAAGGGCGAGCCCGCGCTCGGCCTTTTCATCAACACGCCCTCGCCCGCCCTCGTGGAGATGAGCGGCCTGCTGGGTTTTGACTACGTGATCCTGGACGCCGAGCACGGCATCCCCGACCTGGAGACGTGCGAGCACCTGGTGCGGGCGGCGGAGACGGCGGGCATCACGCCGGTGGTGCGCGTCGCGCTCAACCTTCACCAGAACATCCTCCGCTACCTGGACACCAGCGTCATGGGCGTCCAGGTCCCGATGGTGGACACGCGCGAGGACGCGGAGGGCGTCGTCAGCAGCGTCCTCTACCCGCCGCAAGGCCGGCGCGGCCTGGCTGGCGTGGGCGCGAACCGATACGGCTTTGACCAGAGCATGGCCGAGTACGTTGAGACCGCCAACCGGGAGATGCTGGTCGTCGTCCAGCTAGAGACCACCAAGGCCATCGCCAACGTGCGCGAGATTGCGTCCGTGGATGGGATTGACGTGCTGTTCTTCGGCCCCATGGACCTCAGCGCATCCATGGGAATCGTGGGGCAGACCGGCCACCCCGACCTGCTGAGCGCAATCGCATCGGTGGTCCAGGCGGCGCGGGAGGCCGGAAAGGCCACGGGCACCATCGCCTCAGACGCCGCTGCCTACGAGCGGTGGCGCAAGGCGGGGTCCCAGTACCTGTCCACGAGCCTGTCCGGCATCGTCCGGAGCGCGGGCTCGGCGTACCTGGAGTCGTGCCGCGCCAGGGAGCGGGCTCTGTCCAAGTCGACCGTGACGCCGCGGAGCTCGTGATGGCAGGCACACCGCTGCGCGTCGGATTCATCGGGCTGGGGCTGATGGGCCTGCCGATGAGCCTGAACGTGCTGAGGGCGGGCTTCCCGCTGACCGTGTGGAACCGGACCGCGAGCAAGGCCAGGGCCGCCCTGGACAGCGGCGCGCAAGCGGGCCGTTCCCCCGCGGACGTCGCCTCTCGGAGCGATGTCGTTATCACCATGGTGTCCGACTCACCCGACGTAGAAGAGGTAGTGCTGGGCCGGGAGGGGGTCCTGGAAGGCGCGCGCCCCGGCTGCACGCTGGTAGACATGAGCACCATCGCGCCCAAGGTGACGCGCTCGCTGGCGCAGCGGCTCGCTGAGCGGGGCGTGGAGCTGCTGGATGCGCCGGTGAGCGGCGGGACGCTGGGCGCGCAGAACGGCACCCTCTCCATCATGGTCGGCGGAAAACCCCAGGTGCTGGAGCGGTGCCGCCCGGTGCTCCAAGCGATGGGCCAGCGGATCACCTACTGCGGGCCGAACGGCATGGGGCAGGTGGCGAAGCTGGCGAACCAGATCATCGCGGCGGGCACGCTGGCGGCGGTCTGCGAAGGGCTGGTGTTCGCCGCCACGGCGGGCGCGGACCTCAACGCCGTCCACCAGGCGGTGAGCGGAGGCGCGGCGAGCTCCTGGCAGCTTGAGCACCTGGGGAGGCGCATCCTCAACGGCGACTTTGCGCCCGGCTTCATGGTCAAGCTGATGGCGAAGGACTTGCGCCTGGTGGCCGAGGCCGCCGAAGAACTGGGGGTATCCCAGCTGGTGACGCCCGCGGTACGGCAGCTGTTCCGGACGGCGGAGCAGCTCGGCTACGGCGAAGAGGGTACGCAGGCCGCCGTCAAGGTGCTGGAATCGCTGGCTAAGAAAGAGGCCCGAGCCGGGTAGCGGCGTTCCTTGTCCGTGAGAACCCCTGCCCGTATAATGGCGCCAGGCCCGGTCAGGAAAGGAGAGCTTGAGCATGAAACCGACACCTCTGGCCTATCACGACGGGAAGTTCGTTCCGGTGACTGAGGTCAAGGTTGGAATCATGACCCACGCCCTCCACTACGGGACGGCGGTGTTTGAGGGGATTCGGGGGAACTGGAACGAGGAGGAGGGCAAGGTCTGCATCTTCCGCCCGCGAGAGCACTACGTCCGGTTCCTGGACGGCGCGAAGGTGCTGCGGATGAAGCTGCCGGTGACGGCGGACGACCTTACCCGGCTGACCGTGGAGCTGATTGGGCACAGCGACTACCGGGGAGACGTGTACATCCGGCCCATCGCGTTCAAGAGCTCGCAGCTTGTCGCGAACCTGAAGCTCCACGAGGTGGAGGACGACTTCGCCATCATCGCGGTTCCGTTTGGCTCGTACTTGGACAGCGCGGTGCTGCGGTGCATCACCGCCTCGTGGCGGCGGATGGACGAGACGATGATCCCGCCGCGCGTCAAGCTGAGCGGGCTCTACGTGAACAGCATCCTGGCGAAGACGGACGCGGTCCTGGCGGGGTTCGACGAGGCGATCCTGCTCAACAACGAGGGGTTCGTGTCGGAGGGGTCCGGCGAGAACCTGTTCCTGGTGAAGCACGGCCAGCTGGTGACGCCGCCGCTCTACAACGGCATTCTGCCGGGGATCACCCGCGACACCGTGATGGAGCTGGCGCGCAAGGAGCTGGACCTGTCGGTGGTGGAACGGCCCATTGGGCGCGCGGAGCTCTACCTGGCAGACGAGGTGTTCTTGACCGGCACTGCTGCGCACGTCACCGCGATGGGAGAACTGGACAACCGCAAGATCGCGGACGGCGGCGTTGGGCCTGTGACGAAGCAGATCCAGGACCTCTACTTCAAGGTCATCCGCGGCAAGGCACCCAAGTACCGGCACTGGACGGTCACGGCCGTACCGGCGGCGCTTGCCAGGGCGTGAGCCTCAGAAGGCGGTAGTAGCCTAGGGAGCGGGCGGATGTTGGACACGGTGTTCCTCATGCTGGCCGGTTACGCGGTAGGCTCCATCCCAAACGCCTACCTGGCTGTGCGGCTGACGCGCAATGCGGATATCCGTCGGTTTGGGGACGGCAACCCCGGCGCAGCGAACGCATGGCGGCTGCTGGGCCCAGTTCCCGGAAGCCTGGTGTTCTTCGCGGACCTCGCAAAGGGCGCGGCAGCCGTCGGCATCGCATATCTGATTGTACCGGGAGACACCGGCGCCATCATAGCGGGCATTGCGGCTGTGGTGGGCCACAACTGGCCGTTCTACCTGCACTTCCACGGCGGCCGCGGCGCTGCGGCGTCGCTGGGCGTGCTCTGTACGCTGATCCCATTCATCACGATCCCCATCATGGTGGCCGCGTTGATCATCCTGAAGCTGACTCGCAGCACGGTGTTGACGCTCGCCTTTATCTACATCCCGCTGCCAATCGTAAGCTGGATATTCGGCGCCTCAGCCCAGGTCATCTGGTTCTCCCTGGGCCTTCCGGCCCTGGTGGGCATCAGCCACTTCGTCTCGGAGCTGCTGTGGTCTCCACAGGCGATCAGAGCCCCGAGCGAGGCCTCGCCGAGAGCGCAGTAGTGAGCAATCTAACCCAAGACTATCTCGCGTTCTGCTTCCTCAGTGCGCTTGGCGTGTTCCAGATCGCCGCCGCCTACGGACGCCTGCGGGGGCTCCTGCTCTTCCGGAGGCCGCTGGTGTCGGTCCTGGCGGGCCTGGGCCTGGTTGTCGCCGGCTTTCTATGGTTCTTCCTGCCCGGCCCTCGCCTAATCCCCGACACGGAAGGCGGCCTTGACGGCAACCGGCAGGCGCTCCTGTTTTTCGTCAGCGCCTCCGTCGCCCTTGGCGTCACGCTGCTCGTCTCTTCGCTGGTGAACCGCCGGATGCTCAGGCCGCGCCACGCCATGCCCGGTCTTGACGCCTTGCGCGAGACCACTTACGTCCAAGCGCTACGTTTGAAGCTGGTACAGGTATGGAAGCGTTCTCCAAAGCAGACACCCAAGTCCTTCTCTGGTTCAACGGCTGGGTAGGGCGCTTCGACTGGCTGGATAGCGCGGTCCGCTATCTTGCCAGCGACTACCTGGTGCCGGTGTTGCTCTCCCTCATCGTTTTGGGAATGTGGCTGGCACCTCGCGAGCTGGAGCAGCGAGCCCGGCACCAGCGTGCGGCAGTGGTGGCGCTTGCCGGAATGGGGTTCGCCGCTCTGGCGGTGTACTCCCTCAACGCAGCCGTCTTCCGAGAGCGCCCCTTCCAAGAACACGTCATCAAGCTCCTGTTCTACGAGCCGACGGACTCGTCGTTCCCGCTCCACATCGCCGCCGTCGGGTTCGGCTTCGCCACCGGCATCTGGACGGCGAACCGGCAGCTGGGCGCACTGGCGGCCGGCCTGGCGGGTGTGTGGGGGCTGTCCAGGGTCATCGCAGGCGTGTCCTACCCTTCGGACGTGCTCGCAGGCGCGGCGATCGGTATCGTGGTGACGCTGGCCTTCGCCCTGGTGATGCGGCCGCTGGACCCGCTATTCCTCCGGGTGCTCCAGGCCGCGCGCTGGTTCCACCTGGCATGAGTTTCGCGCCCCCTTGCCCACAACGTAGCCGCCATCAACGAGAGAGAGGGCCGCCCCAGGCGGCCCTCTCTCTCGTTTCTCGCTGCGGGGTATGCCTACTTCGCGTAGGTCTTGAACGTTTCCTTCAGGTCCGCCACCGTATACTCCTGGAACTTGGGGTACAGGGGCAGCAGCTTGTCCATGATTACCTTGCGGAATTCCGGCTCGTCCTTCGTCTCTTTTTTCACCTTCTCAACGACCGCGTTGAGTTCCTTGGTGGCGCGGGCGGGGCGCTCAATCCAGTGGGTCAGGTACTTGTGGTCCTTGGTGTAGAACACCACCGTGGGGATAGACTGGTGCTTCCCCTCGTTCAGGAACTCGTTCATGATGTCCAGGTTTTGGTCTCGGGGGAAGACGCGAAGCTCCATGCCGGCGGCTTCGGCGATGCGGGCGATGACCGGCAGTCCTCGAAACACGTCCGGGCACCAGTCTTCGCCGAGCACAAGCACCTTGGCGGGGCCGCCCTTGGCCTGCGCGGCCTTCTTGAAGAAAGCCTTGTCCTCGGCTGAGAGCTTTGTCGTGCCGTAGTACAGGTCAAACTTGTCTTTGTTCACCTTGACCTGGGCGAGGTAGTCTTTGTACGTGAGCCCCTTGGTAAACCGCCCCGACGTAACGACGCTAGTCTTCTGCGCCATGTAATCCCCCCTTCATATTCCTGGGTCTTTTCCACGGGCCGCCGGCCCGTCAAGCGATGTATCAGCCGTGCTCCCCGTCAAAGCCCTGCTCCACGCGCCCGTCCGAATAGACGACAATGGGCACCGCGTTGGCGTACTGCACCGCCTCGTCAAGGTGCGCCTGATTTTCGTCCACCTGGCGCTCCTCAAATGCAATCCCGCGCTGCTTCCACGACTTCTTGAGCTTGATGCAGGTGGGGCACGTGGCCAGCGTGTAGACGATGGGTTGTTTGGCGCCCTTGCCGCTCATAACAGCCCCATCATACTCCTGCCGGGAACGGTTGTCACCCGCCGCGTCCAGGGGCGCGCGTTCTTGCCGCGTGCCAGGCGCGCACCGTATACTAAAAGCTCGTTCACGTGGAGGAGACGATGCGCGTAGCGATTCTCAACGTCACCGGGTACGCGGGGGTGGAGCTGGCCCGCATCCTGGCGCGTCACCCCCACGCGGAGCTGGTGTCGGTGACCGGCCGCGCCGAGGCGGGCAAGAAGCTGAGCGAGGTGTTCCCCCACCTGGCTGCCCTTGACCTGACGATTGAGCCGGAGGTGTCCGCAAGCGTGGACGTGGTGTTCTCCGCGCTGCCCCACAAAGCGAGCGCCGAGGCGTGCGCGCCATTCCTGCGCCAGGGCGTGAAGGTGATTGACCTGAGCGCGGACTTCCGCCTCAAGAATGTGGCGGAGTTTGAGGAATGGTACGGCGTCCAGCACCCGTGTCCCGAGTACCTTGAACAGGCCGTGTACGGCCTCACGGAGCTTTACCGGAAGGAGCTACAAGGCTGCCAGCTTGTGGCGAACCCAGGGTGCTACCCGACCAGCGCGATCCTGGCGCTGGCGCCCGCCGTGGCGGAGGGGATCGTGAAGCCGGACTTCATCGTGGACAGCAAGTCGGGCGTGTCCGGTGCGGGACGCGGCCTGAGCCTCGGCGCCCACTTCTCCGAAGTGAACGAAAGCGTCTCCGCCTACAGCCTCAACGGCCACCGGCACCTGCCGGAGATTACTCAGGAGCTAGCGAGGTTGGCCCCAAACGAACAGCCCCGGGTGACGTTTTTGCCCCACCTCATCCCGATGACGCGGGGCATCTTGAGCTCCTGCTACGCATCGCTCAAGGACGGGGCGCTGCCGGAGGGGCCCAAAGGGGCCAAGGAGCTAAGGGAGCTGTACTTGGACTACTACCAGGGCGAGCCTTTCGTCAAGGTGTCGGCGGCACCTCCGGCCACCAAACACACGGCCGGCAACAACGACTGCATCCTCTACCCCGCGGTGGACTGGCGCACCAACCGGCTGATGGTGATTAGCTGCCTGGACAACCTGGTGAAAGGCGCGGCGGGTCAGGCAGTCCACAACATGAACGTTATGTTCAGCCTGCCGGAGACGGCTGGGCTTGAGGCGCTGGCGCTGTACCCGTAGGGAGCCGCGCAGCGGAGAATGTGGCATACTGGAGAGGCGGCTTGCGAGCCACCCCTGACTCTTACCGCCGCCCGCCACGGTGGTCGTGAAGGGTCAAGGGCAAGGCCCTTGCCCCCATCGTCTAGTGGCCTAGGACGCCACCCTTTCAAGGTGGAGACCAGGGGTTCGAATCCCCTTGGGGGCAGTTCTCTCGCACGACGCGGCCCGGCACACAACAAGGCCGCCTAGGGCGTCCCTGGACGGCTCCGGCAACGTTTGGTAGACTGAGGTCTGTTGTATGGCACGTGCGGGATCAGGTCACAAGCTTGTGCTGCATGAGGGGATGATGAGCGAAGGCCAGGGCACCTCTACAGGGGAGTACTCGTTTAAAGCGTTCGCCAGCCACGATTACTACTCTGCCGTGACAGAGTCTCTGATCGAGGCGTCAGAGATTGCCCCAGGGCAAAAAGTGATAGAGCTGGCGTGTGGCACCGGCATGGCGAGCCGCATGATTCTGGAGCGGCTGCGCGGCGCACGCGAGAGCATGCTCATCGGCATCGATGTCTCGTCACAGGCGCTACGGGAGGCGATGGGCCAGCTCGCCAGCTTCCGGGACGTCGCCGTCCAGCTTGTCCAGAACCGGGCGGAGCAACTCTCCGTGGTGGTCAAGGGCCACGTGGACCGGGTGCTGTTCACCAACGGCATTCACTATGTGGCGGACAAGGACACGCTGCTGGACGAGGTCAATACCAAGCTGACGAAGGGCGGCCTTTTTGCGTTCAACACCGCTTTCTTCCACGGCTCCAATCCGCCGGAGACGGAGCAGTTCTACCGTCGGTGGATGATGCGGGCGATACGGACACTCAAAAACAAGTACAACCTGACACCGAAGAGCGAAAAGGTGGAGTCGCGAAGACAACTGACGGCTGAGGAGTACACCGCGCTGCTCCAAGCCCACGGTTTCACCATCGTCCGCAAGGAGATCACGCCGGTGCCCATCAACCTCCAGGGCTGGTTGGACATCAGCGGGTACGAGGACTTCATCCAGGGAACGCTGCCAGGGGTGCCGCTGGAGCCTGCCTGCAAGTCGCTCCAGGAGTCGGTCCGGCAGGTGATGGCGGAGCTGCACCTTCAGGCCGTGCCGCGCAACTGGCTGAGCGTGGTGGCCGCAAAGGCCTAGCGATCCGTCTCGCTTCATAGGCTCCACGGCCCGCTCGCTCGTCTCACCCCGATCAGCTCTCTGAAGGTTCGCAATGTGCGTGTGGCGTCCCCACTTTCCCTTGCCCTTTCCCTTGTTGGTATAATGGTGGCGCGTACGAGGTGGCTGAGTAATGGAAGAGGTCTATCAGGCAGCGGTCCGCGAGTTGGAGCAGTGTAAACCGGGCGTGCTGGCGACGGTCATCCGCACCAAAGGCTCCACTCCTCAGAAACCCGGAGCCAAGCTGCTGGTGCGGCAGGACGGGAGCGGGGTAGGCACGCTGGGCGGCGGGTGCGTCGAGGGCGACATCTGGTTCGCCGCCAAGACGCTGCTCCGCAAGCACGGGCCGGCGGAGGTGAAGGAGTACGTCCTCAACGAGGAGCTGGCGGCCCGCGACGGCCTCATCTGCGGCGGCACCATGTACTTCCTGATTGACCCCATGTACGAACCGCAACCTGAGTTGGGCTACTTGCGCGAAATTGCTGATGCGTACCAGGGAGGGAAGCCGGTGGCGCTGGCGACGCTGACCCGGCCTCCGGCCGGTTCGGGGCTCACGCTGGGCGCCAAGGTGTTCTTCCGCGAGGACGGGACAAGAGAGGGCACGCTCGGCGACTCGGCTCTGGACGCCGCGGCCAAGAGCAGGGTTCGCGAGCTGATGCCGCTGGGCAAGTGCGACTACGTTGCGCTGCCCGGCGGGGCGCAGATGTTCGTGGAAGCCTACACAACGCCCCCGCAACTGGTGCTGATGGGCGGCGGCCACATCTCCAAGTCGCTGGCGCCGCTTGCCAAGACTTTGGGGTTTCGCGTGTACGTGGCGGACGACCGGGCGGAGTTCGCGAACCCGGAGCGGTTCCCGGAGGCGGCGAAGACCGTCGCCGGCCCGTATGAAACCGCCCTGAACGGCCTCCCCATCAACGCCAACACATACATCATCATCGCCACGCGCGGCCACCGCTTTGACGACATGGCGACTGAAGCGGCGGTGCGATCGCCGGCGGGCTACATCGGCCTGCTGGGGAGCAAGCGCAAGAGCCTGCTCATCTTCCAGGCGCTGTTCCGCAAGGGAGTCTCTGAGGAGCGGATCGCAGCGATCCGTGCGCCGGTGGGACTGGACATCGGGGGCCGCACGCCTCAGGAAATCGCGGTGAGCATCATCGCGGAGATCCTGGCCGTGCGCCTGGGCGGAAACGGCGGCCCGATGAGGATGGAGCCGCGACTGCTCGAGAAGGCCAAAGAGAAGGCCGGCGCGGCCGCTCGCTAGCGATGGCCGGTGGCGGAGTGGTGGCCGTGCTGCTCGCCGCGGGCGAGTCCTCCCGCATGGGGCGTCTCAAGTCCCTCCTCCCCTGGCAGGACGGCACCCTCATCGCTTACCAGGTGCGGTGCCTGCTCGACGCGGGCGCTCAGCAGGTCATCGTGGTGCTCGGACACCAGGCGGAGAGCGTGCGGCCCCACATCCCCAAACTTCCGGGCGTCCGCATGGTCGTCAACACGCGTTACCACGAAGGGAAGACTACGTCGGTGAAGCTCGGGTTAGCGCACGTCCCTGCCGACGTCGAAGGGGTCATCCTGCTGCCGGTGGACCAGCCGAGGCCGGCTCCGCTGGTGGCGGCGCTGGTCCAGACGTTCAGGGAACACCGGGCGCCGGTAACGCAACCCACTTTTGGCGGCAAACGCGGCCACCCGATCATCTTCCGCGCGGACGTGCTGCCGGAGCTCGCCTCCATCACCGAGGAGACGCTGGGCATCAAGCCGGTTGTGGACCGGTACCGCACAGAAGCGGAGCTGGTGCCGGTAGACTCGCCCGTGGCGCTGGTGGATCTGAACACCGATGAGGACTACCAGGACGCGCTGGAGCTGTGGAAGGAGTATCAGCCTTCAACCTCACCCTCTGCCCCCCCTCCATAGTATGGAGGAGGCCGCAGACCGCGTGGGGATGCGAGAACATGGGGGTGAGGCCTCTCTTAGCGCCACCAGGTCCGAAGAAGGGAGTCCCGAGGCGTCGGGACTCCCTTCTTTCTCAGTAACCCTTCTCCTTAGCTCGCTGCAAGTCGCCTGGCGGTCTCCGCCTGTTTCGCGTCGAGCGTGTCCACCGTCTCCAGGATCGCCTTGGCGAGCTCCCGCGCGGAGGCGTTGTCCAGCTCCAGAGAGACGTGCACGGGGGAAGCGCCCGGCGTGGCGTCGAGCACGTCAACGACGATCCCCTCCTTCACCTGCGCCTTGTAGAAGTGGTCGTGGTACACCTGAGCGGTCTGTAGCGTGAACCACCCCGCGGCGGTCTTGCCGCTGCCGAGCAGGGACACCCTGGCCACCTTGCCGAATTCACACATGATGTTCTTCCCTTCAGACCGTTAGGTCAGATGCTTGCCAAAGAAAGTGAGGATGCGCTCCCACCCGTCGACAGCGGCCTCCTGGTTGTAGCTGGGACGGTAGTCGGCGAAAAAGCCGTGGTCCACCGGTTTTGCATAGCTCTTGACCTCGTATTGCTTCCCGTGCTTCTTCAGCTCGTCCTCAAGGCGCTTGACGTGGTCCGGGCTTGGGTCGCGGTCCGCCTCGCCAAAGAGGCCGAGGAGCGGGCAGCTCAGGTCCCCGACCATGTCAATGACCGCCTTGGGCATTGCGGGCGTCAGTTGCTCAGGGACGACTCGCCCGCCATAGCAGTCCACGGCCGCGCTGAGGCTCTTGGTGTTGCAGGCGAACAGGAGCGTGTGCCGCCCGCCGGAGCAGTGCCCGATGGCGCCGAGTTTTCCGTTGCAGGCGGGGTTTGCTTTCAAGAAGCTGGCGGCGCCTTCCAGGTCGCCGATGGCCTGGGCGTCGGCCAGGCCGCCGACGAGCTGCATCAGGGCGCGGAAGTCCGCGGGGTCAAATACCACCATCCCCTCGCGCCAGTACAGGTCGGGGCAGATGGTGATGAAGCCTGCGGAGGCAAACTTGTGCGCCTCTTCCCGCGTGTGGGTGACCTGCCCGAATGCCTCGTGAATGAGGACGACGCCCGGGTATGGGCCTGTCCCGAGCGGCCTTGCCAGGTAACCCCCGATGATCTCTCCTTTGTGGCCTGGGAAACGGACACTCTCCCCAATAATCCCAAAGTGCTTCCGCTGCTGTTGTACCTCGCGTGTGGTCAAGCTCCCCTCCTTCGCTGATATCGTGTAGCGCCCCCAAGACGCGTGGCCCCGCAGCTTGCGCGAGCGCAAAGGCGGGCGAGGCCGCGCAGACGGACGATATTCTAGCAGTCGCCAGCGGATGCCGCAACGGATTTCAAGAAAGGGTGGTGTATCAGTTTGAGAGAATTACCCGATTCCCCGCACAGAAAGAAACACGATGAATACGAGACCTGCCATCACTATGCCAACACACCAGCGCCTTACTGGTGTGTCCCCTGCGGCAGCCCCGCCCGCGATGAACAACCCAAGACTGAGACCTACGGCAACATCCAGGCCAGCTACCCAGGCCATGAGCCCAATATAAACGAGCAAGCCCACAATGAGGGAAATTACCTGGAAGTTTTCCTTGAATTGTCGCACCATTGTGTCCCACCAGGTCTCTATTTCCCAACGGGATTCTAGCTTCAGAATACGCTTGACAACATCCTTGGTCGGCTTCATCGTCTTGCTCCCCATACTGGTTGCTCATCGGCCTGCTTCCAAACTGATACACCACCCAAGAAAGGCTAGTGGGCCAAGTCTCTCTTACCATCGTTACCCAGACCGGGGACGAGTACAGGGAGCCCGAGGGACGAGTCCCCTCGGGAAAGCATACAAGGGCGGGGGGTTTGGGCAGTGGCCTACTTCCCGCGCGTCCGCGCGCGCCGGCCGGCCGCTGCAGGCCCGACGAGCAGCACGGGACAGGGTGAGCCCCGAACGAGCTCGTCGGCGACGCTGCCCAGCAGGGCGCGATGGAGCCCGGTGCGTCCGCGACTGGCCATCACAATCAAGTCAACTCGATAGTCCCGCACCACCTTGAGCAGCGCCTTCCCACCCGGCTCCATCAAGAGATGGTGGACCACCCCGACGCCTTGTTGCTTGGCCTGGGCGCTCATCCCCTCCAGATAGCTCCGCGCTTGGGCCACGCGTGCCTGGTCCCTCCGTTCGGTCTGCCGAACGACGATGTCCATCGCTTGCGGCTGGTCAAGACCAGAGATCTGGGTGGTGTGTCGCGCAGGCTCGAAAGCGCGGGCAAGCACCAAGTCCGCTCCAACCTGTTTCGCCAGGCCCACCGCGAACCGCATGGCCTGCTCGCTTTCGTGCGAACCGTCCAGGGGAAGCAGAATCGTCGTGAACACGCGCACCTCCTTCCGCACCGCGAAGCTCATGGGAAGCCTACCACGCGCCGGACAGGCCAGGGAAGACTTAGGGACGGGCAGGCGGGCCGGCGAGGTACTCATTGATAGGCCGGACGGAATACTGGCTCCCGCCGTCCACGAGCGTCTCCACGGCCACCCGCGCGGTGTCCAAGGAGGTGAAGCACGGGATGCGCCGCTCCACCGCCGCACGGCGGATTTCGAACCCGTCTTGGAGCGGGTCGCGTTCCCCGGAGATGGTGTTGACTACCATGTTCACCAGCCCCTCTTCAATGATGTCCGCGACGTGCGGTGTCCCCTCGCCGAGCTTCATGACCGTCGTGATGTTCTCCGCCCCCAGCGAGCGGAGCAGCTTCGCGGTGCCGGCGGTGGCGTAGAACTGGTATCCCGCGCCGATAAGCGAGCGCACCATCGGCTCTGCGTCCGCCTTGTCCCGGTCGGCCAAACTCAGCAGCACGGAACCCTTTTTGGGGGGTAGCATGCCGGACGCCATCAGCGCCTTGGCAAGGGCGGAGTACACGTCGTGGTCAACGCCAATCACCTCGCCGGTGGACTTCATCTCCGGCCCCAGGTACGTGTCCACGCCGGCCAGCTTGGACATGGAGAAGACCGGGGCCTTCACGCCCACCAGGTCCTGATTCGGATACAGACCGCCCTGATAGCCCATGTCCTTGAGCTTGCGGCCCAGCATCACCTTCGTCGCCAGCCGGACCATGGGCACGCCCGTCACCTTGGAGATGAACGGCACCGTGCGGCTCGCGCGCGGGTTAACCTCCAGCACGTACACCTTGGAGCCGTGAAGCGCCGGAGCCTTGCCCCTTCCGGGGCTCCGGTACGGTGTTTTGTTCGGCGCCTCCGCCACGATGACGAACTGGATGTTCATGAGGCCGGACACGTGCAGCGCCAGCCCGATGCGCTTGGTATAGTCCGCCAGAGTCTCTATCTCCGTAGACGTGAGCGTCAGCCCCGGGTAGATGGCCATGGAGTCACCGCTGTGGACGCCAGCGCGCTCCACGTGCTCCATCACACCGGGGATAAGCACCGTCTCGCCATCACACACCGCGTCCACCTCGCACTCCTTGCCGAGCAGGTACCGGTCCAGCAGCACCGGCCTGCCCGCGCTCGCCTCCAACGCCGCGTGGATGAAGCGGGTGAACTCCTCCTGGTTATACGCGATCTCCATCGCGCGTCCGCCGAGCACGTAGCTGGGCCGCACCAGGATGGGGAAGCCCAGCTTCTGCACCGCCTGGAGCGCCTCCTCCACCGACGTCACGGTGGCTCCCGGCGGCCTGGGGATATCCAGGCTCTCAAGGAACTCCCCGAACAGCTCACGGTCGGAGGCGGCGTCTATGGCGCGCGCGGCGGAGCCCAGGATGGGGAGCCCCACGGCGTGCAGCGTCTGAGAGAGGTTGATGGCCGTCTGCCCGCCAAACTGCACCACCGACGGCACCAGGTCGGGGACGGGACCGTTGCGCGGCGCGCCCTCCGCCTGCCGCGACTCGTTCTCCAGGAGATCGCGCACGCTCTCATCGTCCAGCGGCTCAAAATAGAGGCGCGTGCTGGTGTCAAAGTCCGTGGAGACCGTCTCTGGGTTGGAGTTGACCATGATGCTGGCGACGCCCTCTTCTCGCAGCGCCCACGCCGCGTGCACGGAGCAGTAGTCAAACTCGATCCCCTGCCCGATGCGGATTGGCCCGCTCCCGATGACCAGCGAGCGCGGCCCCTCCAGCGGCGCGGCCTCGTTCTCCTGCTCATACGTGCTGTAGAAGTACGGCGTGGCCGCCTCAAACTCACCGGCGCACGTGTCCACCATCTTGTACACGGGACGGATGCCCCACGCGTGACGCTGCTGCCGGACGCGTTCCGTGTTTCCGCTGCCGTGGCTCAGCTCGGCGAGCACCTCGTCGGAGAAGCCCATGCGCTTGGCGTCCCACAGCAGGTCGCGGGAAAGCTGAGGGGCCTGCTTGAGCCGCTGCTCCATCGCGACGATGCGGCCGAGCGCGCGGGTGAACCACGGGTCAACGGCGGTGACGCGGGAGACCTCCTCAGGCGTGGCGCCCCGGCGCAGCGCCCCAGCGATAGCCCAAATGCGCGTGTCTGTAGCCGGTACCAGCGGCAGCTCGCGCCAGTCCTTGGCGCTCCGCCACTCCTGATGCTCCCACAGCAACGGGCGTTTGCCCATCTCCAGCGAGCGCACCGCTTTTTGCAGCGCCGCCTCAAACGAGCGGTCAATCGCCATCACCTCGCCCGTCGCCTTCATTTGCGTTCCCAGCGTTCGGTCGCCGTGGGGGAACTTGTCAAACGGAAAGCGCGGGATCTTCACTACGCAGTAGTCCAGCGACGGCTCAAACGCCGCCAGCGTTTTCTTCGTCACGGCGTTCGGGATCTCGTCGAGCCGCTTCCCGATGGCGATCTTCGCGGCCACCCGCGCGATGGGGTAGCCCGTGGCCTTGGACGCCAGCGCGGAGGAGCGGCTGACGCGCGGGTTCACCTCAATGACGTAGTACTCCAGCGGGCTTCTGGGACGCACGCCCTCCGGCAGCGCCTCCGCCACGACGGCGCTGGGCGCGAGCGCGAACTGGATGTTGCACCCGCCCTCAATGCCCAGTGCGCGGATGATCTTGAGGCTCGCGGTGCGCAGGAGATGGTACTCCTTGTCGCGCAGCGTCTGCGACGGCGCCACCACGATGCTGTCCCCCGTGTGCACGCCCATCGGGTCCAGGTTCTCCATGTTGCAGACGGTGATGCAGTTATCCGCGCCGTCCCGCATCACCTCGTACTCCACCTCCTTCCACCCCTCCAGGCACTTCTCCAGCAGCACCTGGCGGATGGGGCTGGCGGCCAGCCCGGCCCGGACCATCTGCTCCAGCTGGGCCAGCTTGCGCACGATGCCGCCGCCCGTCCCGCCCAGCGTGTACGCGGGGCGCACCACCAGCGGCAGGCCAAGCTCCACCGCGGCGCGCTTCGCCTCCTCAATGCTGGTCACGGTGATGTTGGGCGGCTCCGGCTCTCCGATCTCGTGGAGCATCGCGCGGAACAGCGCCCGGTCCTCGCCGCGCCGGATGCCTTCAAGCGGCGTGCCCAAGACGCGCACGTTGTACTTGTCCAGGATGCCCAGGTCGGCGAGCTGCACGGTCAGGTTGAGGCCCGTCTGCCCGCCCAGGGTGCCGAGAAGCCCGTCGGGACGCTCCCGCGCGATGACCCGCTCCAGCACCTCCGGCACCAGCGGCTCCAGGTACACGATGTCCGCGATGCCCTGGTCCGTCATGATGGTGGCCGGGTTGGAGTTGACCAGCACGGTGGTCACGCCCTCCTCCCGGAGGGCGCGGCACGCCTGCGTGCCGGCGTAGTCAAACTCCGCCGCCTGCCCGATGACGATCGGCCCGGAGCCGATGACCAGCACCTTGGAGGGTTTGTTAGGCATTGTTCCTTAATCCTTTGCTAGGTGGTTCTGCACCATCGCCAGAAACTCGTCAAAGATGTACTCGTTGTCGCGGGGGCCGGGCGCCGCCTCCGAGTGGTACTGGATGCCCAGCAGCGGCAGTGACCGGTGGCGCACACCCTCCACCGTCCCGTCGTTCAGGTTCACGTGGCTCACCTCAAGCTCCGCGGGCAGCGACTTGGGGTCCACCGCGTAGCCGTGGTTCTGCGCCGTGATGTACACGCGGCCCGTGCGCAGGTCCTTCACCGGGTGGTTGCCACCCCGGTGCCCGAACTTCAGCTTGAACGTCTGCGCGCCGAACGCCCTGCTGAGCACCTGCTCCCCCAGGCAGATGCCCAGGATGGGGACGCGGCCCACAAGCCCCCTAGCACAAGCGACGGCGTAGCCCAGGTGCGCCGGGTCGCCGGGGCCGGGCGAGAAGACCACGCCGTCCGGCTTGAGCGCCAGGATATCCTCCGCGTCGTACGTGGCGGGCACGGCCAGCACGTTGCACCCGCGCTGTGTGAGCAACCGCAGGATGTTGTGCTTCAGGCCGCAGTCACTCACCACCACCTTGTAGTGTGGCTGCGCGCCGTCTGCTGGCTGGGGCCACTGGTACGGCTCGCTCGTGCCGACCTTCTGCACGAAGTCCACCGTCCCGTAGGCTGGGGCCTGGGCCAGCCTGGCCAGTGCTTCCTGCGGCGCCATCCCGACCGCGATCATCCCCATCATCACGCCGCGCGTGCGGAGCTTGCGCGTGATGGCGCGCGTGTCCACGCCGCTGATGCCCGGCACGCCCTGCGAGGCCAGGTACTCGTGCAGCGTGCGTTCGCTGAGCGTGTGGCTCGGCTGGTCGCACCACTGACGCACGACGAAGCCCGACACCTGGATGCGCCCCGATTCCACGTCTTCGCTGTTGATGCCGTAGTTGCCGATGAGCGGATACGTGGGCATCACGATCTGCCCCGCATAAGAGGGGTCAGTCAGGATCTCCTGGTAGCCGGTCATGGAGGTGTTGAACACGACCTCGCCGTGTGCGGAGGCCGCTGCGCCCAGCGACTCGCCCTCGTACACCGAGCCGTCTTCTAGAACCAGGCAAGCTTTGGTCACGATAAGCTCCTTGTACTCGTTAGCGCCTGCGCCCCGAACGCGACCTCTCCACCCACGATAGTGGCCGCCACCGCGCCCTTGAGCGTCACGCCATGCAACGGCGTGTTCTTCCCCTTGGACGCGAACCGCTTTGCGTCGACCGTCCACTCTTTGTTGAGGTCCAGCAGCACGACGTCCGCGGGAGACCCAGGGCGCAGCGTGCCCAAGCCCTTGCCGCGCTCGCCGAGCACGCTGGCCGGGCCGATGGTCAGCCGCTCAACGAGCGTGCTGAGTGGAAGGCGTCCCGCGTGCACCAGCCGCATGAGCAACCCGAACGCCGTCTCCAGGCCGCTGATACCGAACGCTGCCTCCTGAAACGTGCACGTCTTGTCGGTGGCGGCGTGCGGCGCGTGGTCGGTGGCAATCGCGTCAATCGTGCCGTCGCGCAGCGCTGCAACCAGCGCCTCCGTGTCAGGAGCGGTACGTAGCGGCGGGTTCACCTTGCACGCCGTGTCGTATGCGCGCAGCGTCAGCGGGGCGTAGGCGCTGTCTTCCCCCTGGGTGCCGAGCAGCCACTCCTCGGTGAGCAGCAGGTGGTGCGGCGTGACCTCCGCCGTCACACGGAGGCCCCTCTCCTTGGCGCGGCGCACCAGATCAACGGCGTCCGCGGTGCTGACGTGCGCGAGATGGAGCCTGCCGCCGGTGAGGGCCGCAAGCTGGATATCCCGCGCCGCCATGATCTCCTCGGCCTGCCGTGGCACGCCGGGCAGCCCCAGGCGGCTGCCGACCCACCCTTCGTTGACCAGCCCGCCGTTCGCAAGGGAGGGCTCCTCGCAGTGCTGGATGACCGGCAGGGAGGTGACGCTGCTGTATTGGAGAGCGGTCCGCATCAGGTGCGCGTCGGCGACCGGCGCCCCGTCGTCGCTAAAGGCGACGACACCCGCCTCGGCAAGCTCCACCAGCTCGGCGAGCTCGCCCCCTTTGCGCCCCTTGCTCACGCACCCGATGGGCAGCACTCTGACGTGCCCGCGGCTCCGCGCCCTCTCAAGCACCAGGTGGACCACCGCCGCCGAGTCCGCCGGCGGGTCGGTGTTCGGCATCGCGCACACGGTCGTGAACCCGCCCCGAGCCGCAGCCAGCGTTCCGGTCGTTATCGTTTCCTTATGTTCAAAGCCCGGCTCCCGCAGGTGCGTATGGAGGTCAATGAACCCAGGGCAGACCACAAGGCCGGACGCGTCGAGCACCTGCGCGCCTTCCACCGCGGAACGCCGTTCGCCCGGCGGCGCGACCCACACAACCCTGCCGTCTTCAAGCATCAGGTCGGCCTGCGCGTCCATGCCCTGCGATGGATCAAGGATCCGGCCACCTTTGACCAGGAGTCTTTCGCGCGCTCTCATCGTCATCGCTCTACGCAGACTCTCGCTGGGATTCTTGCGGCGCCGCCACGAGGAAGAGCACCGCCATCCGGACCGCAAGGCCGTTCGTCACCTGCTCTTCGATGACCGATTGCGCCCCATGCGCCACCGAGGAGCTGACTTCCACGCCCTCGTTCATCGGGCCTGGATGCATCAGGAGCGCGCCCGGCCCGGCGAGCGCCATCACCTCGTCGGTGACCTGCCAGTGCTCCGCGTACTCACGCAGGCTAGGGATGAGGCCGGCGCGCTGGCGCTCCTTCTGAATCCGCAGCGCCATCAGCACATCCGCACCGCGGACCGCAGTACGGAGGTCGGACTCCACCTCCACGTTGCGGAACGGGTGGTCCGGCGCCTGCTCCCTGCCGTTGAGCAAGTCCCATGGCACGAGCGTTGGCGGTGCGCACAGCGTGACCCGCGCGCCCAGCTTGGCGAGCCCCCACAGGTTGGAACGCGCCACGCGGCTGTGCGCGGCGTCGCCGACCATCACGACCTTACGTCCCTGCAGAGATCCGAGCCGGCGCTGGAGTGTGTACAGGTCAAGCAGCGCCTGCGTGGGGTGCGCATGCGCGCCGTCGCCCGCGTTGACCACGGCCGTGCGCTGCAGGTGCCGCGCGACAAGGTATGGCGCGCCGGCGTGCGGGTGCCGCACCACCAGCACATCCGCTGCCGAGGCCTGGAGCGTCAGTGCCGTGTCCAGGAACGACTCGCCCTTCGCGACGCTGCTCTGCTGCACCGAGACGTTGACCACGGCCGCGCTGAGGAGCTTTCCAGCCGTCTCAAAGGAAACGCGCGTGCGTGTGCTCGGTTCGTAGAAGAGCGTCATCACCGTCCTGCCGCGCAGCGTCGGCACCTTCTTCACCTCGCGCCGCAGGACGCCCTCCATCACCTCCGCGGTCCGCATCACCAGGGCGAGCTCGTCCGCGGACAGCGCGTCCAGGTCCAACAGATGGCGTTGCGTCCAACCTCGCCGCGTGATGGCGTCCGGACCCGGAGTCTTGGGTGCCGGCGCAGCCGCCGCGCGCGGCTCCAGATGTCTGTCATCTTGGGGCGAAGCCGCCCGGACCGCGGAAGGCCGCTGCCCAGTGCTGCGTGTTCGCTTCACGCCTCACCCCCGCTCTTCACGATGACCACCTCGTCCACGCCGTCCGTTTCCACCAGCCGAACCTGGACCTCCTCGTCCAGCGACGTCGGCACGTTCTTGCCGACGTAGTCCGCGCGGATGGGCAGGTCGCGGTGGCCACGGTCGACCAGCACGGCGAGCTGGATGCTCAGGGGACGGCCCAGGTCAATGACGGCGTCCATCGCCGCGCGGATAGAACGGCCGGTGAACAGCACGTCATCAACGACCAGCACACGCTGCCGCTCAATGTCCACCGGGACCTGGGAAGACGTGGTCAAGACCGGAGTGCGGTACTTGAGGTCGTCCCGGTAGAGCGCGATGTCAACTTCAAAGGTGGGCACGCGCACGCGCTCAAATTCGTAGATGCGCTCGGCCAGACGCTGAGCAAGCGGGACGCCCCGCGTGCGGATGCCGGCGAACACGAGCCCCTGAGCGCCGCGGTTGCGCTCCAGCACCTCGTGCGCGATGCGGACCAACGCCCGCCGGACGTCCTCTGCCGTCATGATTGTCTTTTCAAGAGCGGCAGGCATACTCGCTGCTCCACGCGCCGGCCAACAAAAAACCCTCGCCGTCAGACCGGCGAGGGTCGTCCATGTACCCGCGATGCTTAGGGAGAGACGTTCCAGTCTTCATACCTTCTCAGCCTCTCTGGGCTGCCCTTAAAGGCGAAGCCATCGACTCACCGAAGAATAGCACATTTTGAAAACGCTGGCAACGGCGCAGGGGACAAAAGAAAAGCCCCCCTTGTTTAAGGAGGGCTTTCCCGCCGCTATCGGCTGGGTTCCAGTTACCGCTTCTTCTTAGGAGCGGCTTTCTTGGCCTTCTTCGCCATAGGCATTGTGGTCACCTCCTTTCATGAGATCGGTGGCCTCACTCGGCCTCTGGATTTCAGCTGTTGAACTCCTGAAATGAATTTCATTCAACGTAGCAGGCATAAACACCAATGTCAATACATCGCGGAGGGATTTCCAACAATTTGGTATGCGTGAAGACGGAGGGAGTTATGACACGATGTCCTTCGCCTGCTCAACGGCCACAACCTGTTCGAGTTGCGCGCGTTGATCGCCGCGCTCTTTGTGATGCGTGGAGTTCTGGTCTCCCGCGGGAGCGTGCAAGTGGGCCATCCTGACCTGCAGCGGGTGGTGGTGCGCAGTCCTTCCCACGAGCATGATGGTGAACAGCTCGTGCGCTGAGACGCGCGTGACGCGCCGCACCTCACGCACGGTGGACACGAGGCCCAGGCCCGCGGCGAGCCGCGCGCACCCCGACATCAGGCATAGCGTGAGAAACGCGGACCCGAGGAGTGCGGGGAGGTGCATCTCCAACGCGCCTCCCGCGAGTGCGCCCACCGCGCCGCTCGCGGCGGCGCCCGCATTGAAGAGCGCCAGCTGCGCCGTGCGGGTCTGGTCGGTCGTCGCATCGTACAGGAAGTTTGCCGAGGCGAGGTTGAACCCCGCCCACACGAATCCTGAAAACACCTGGACCAACGCGAGGTACGGCAGAGAAGCGGAGGCCAGCCACAGGAGCGGGATGAGACTGATGAGCATGCTGGAAATGACCAGGACGAACCTGTTGCCGAACCGGTCGGCGACCGTGCCCCAGTGGGTGACGGTAAACACCGCCCCTACAGGTGTCAGCACCGACAGCAGGGTGAAGCTCAGGTAGCTCATGTGCAGGTCACGAAGCATGTACGGGGTGAAGAAGGGAGACGCCAGGTTCACGCCGAAGTTCATCAACATGAGCAACAGCATCGCCTTGCCAAGGTTGGTGCGGTGCAGCTCGCCCAGGAAACGGCGGAACGGCACGCCGTCCTCGGACTTCACCTCGGTGTGCAGCTCCATAAGGGTGCGCAAGAGCAGCACGGACACGGCCCGGAAGCAGAACGCCGCGCCAAACGCGACCACGAAGCCGGTGAGTCCATGGTCGCGCAGAAGGTAGATGAGCATCCCGCCGAGCAATGAGGCGACCAGCGTGCTGAGGGTGCTCACCCTGCTGCGACGGCTGAAGTACCTGCCGCGCAGCCTAGGCGGTACGGCTTCCCCCATGATGCTGCCCCAGCACGGGACCACGACTGCGCTGAACGCCACGTACAGCACGACGCAGATGACCAGGAGCGTCGCCGGGTGGCTGACGTCCAGTTTTCCGATGGCGAGGATGGGGAGCCACATCACGCCCTGCAACGCCGCGAAGAGGATGATGGTGCGCTTCCGGGTGCCCATCAGCCTGGCCAGGCGGAAGCTCAGGGCGTGCCCCATCGCGCCCATGAAGGTTGGCAGCGCTGTCAGCAGCCCGATCTCAAACGCGGTGGCGCGTAGCGCGACGGCGTAGACGCCGACAAAGCTCTCACCAAAACCAACCATGCCGCCGTAAAACGTGCTCTCAGCGACCGAGAGCTTGAGCGAGCGCTCAACCTGCTTCGCCTGCCCGTGCGTCAGGAGGCGCGTCATGGGCGCCCCCCTGGGGACGAGGCGACGCGCTTACAGCGAGACGCGGCATAGGCGTGGGAGCATTGTGGCGACAAGGCAGAAGAAAGCGGACCCGCGTGAGGGGACAAAAAGATACCGTCCATCGTATTGCGCTCCGAACGGAGCAACCGGCAGGAAGGTCTTCTGCCCTTCCCGACTGTAACACGGGTTAGTATAGCGTGCCGCCGGTGAGCGTCAAGGCGCCCGTACCGATTTCCCTGAGCTAATACGGAGAATTTGATGGTAGGGAAGTGGAGCGGGCGATGGGATTCGAACCCACGACTTTTTGCTTGGGAAGCAAACACTCTACCACTGAGTTACGCCCGCCCTCACCGCGTATTGTAGAAAGCCGGAGAACAACCGTCAAACCGACCCGCTGGCCGCTTCCGCTTTTCCGCGCTGCTATAATCGCCCCGGAGCGCACCAACGCGCAGGAGGCCTGACACGGTCAGCATCGCGATTGACGGCCCGGTGGCGTCTGGCAAGACGGTGGTGGGCGAGGCGCTGGCGCATCGCCTGGGCTACGGGTTTCTGGACACCGGCCTGATGTACCGCGCGGTCACGCGGGCCGCGCTGGGCCAAAACCTCTCCCTCCAGGACGGGCAGGCGCTCAGCGCGCTGGCCAAGAAGACCACGGTCAAAGGCTCCTCTCGCGCAAGAGCTGGAATGCGCATCATCGTGGACGGGCAGGACGTGACCGATGAGCTCCGCAGTCCGGAGGTTGACAACAACGTCTCGGTCGTCTCGCAGGTGGCGGGCGTCCGGCAGGCGCTGGTGCAGCGCCAACGCGGGTTCGCCGGCAAACGCGACATCGTGATGGTCGGGCGGGACATCGGCTCCGTCGTTCTCCCCAAGGCAACGCTCAAGGTCTTTATCACCGCCTCCCCTCAGGAGCGCGCGCGGCGCCGCTTTTTGGAAGCACGCGAGGGCGACACTACGCTAAGCTATGCCAAGGTGGTGCAGGATATCGCCCGCCGCGACAAGTTGGACAGCGAGCGCGCCATCTCACCGCTCAAACCCGCACAGGATGCCGTTGTGCTTGACACCGAAGGGCTTTCCGTTGAGCAGGTTGTGGAGCACATCGTGTTGGAGCTACGGAAGAGGGTCGCCAATGGCTAACATCGTGTACTGCTTCAGCAGGGCGGGGGAGCGCTTCCTCATGAGCGTGCTAGCCGACTGGCGCGTGGAGGGCGCGGAGAACGTCCCCAGGAGCGGCCCGCTCATCGTGGTCGCCAACCACCTGAGCAACATGGACCCGCCGCTGCTGGCGTGTAGCATCCCCCGTCGGCTCCATTACCTGTCCAAGCGTGGCGTCTTCATACCGATTGTTCGGACCTTTCTCAGGGCCTACGGCGCCTACCCGGTTGACCGAGAGGGACGCGACCTGGACGGCTTCCACTGGTGCCGCAAGCTGTTGGAGAGCGGGGGAGCGCTGGCCATGTTCCCGGAAGCGACCCGCTCGCCGGCTGGTGGGATGAAGCGGGTGATACCGGGGGCGGCGCTCTTGGCGCTGCGCACCCAAGCCGCCATCCTTCCGGTGGGCATTACCGGCACCGAGCATATCGGCCCGATTCTCCAGAACCTGGCCCCAACCGGCAGGCTTCGGGCCAATATCGGGAAGCCGTTTACCCTGCCCCCGGTTGATGGCCCGCTCAAGCGGGAGCAGCTTGAGGCGCTCGCCACCCAGATCATGCTTCGTGTCGCGGAGCTGCTGCCAGCCAGGTACCGCGGCGTGTACCAACTCCCAGAGGCCGCATGCTCAGCTCGGCGCTAGCAGCCCTTTGTCGTCCTCCAGAACGGGGGACCGCAGCGGGTGGCTTCAGTGCTCCGTCTCTTTGGACTCGTCCGATTCCTCGCTCTGCTCGTCTGCATCTGCGTCGTCGGCGTGCGCGCCGTCGGGCGAAGCGCCGTTGGTCAACGCTCGTTCAGGCATCTTCGGCAGGCTTTCGTCAATCAGCGCCACGGAGACAACCTTGTTGTCGGCGTCCAGGTTCATGACGTGCACGCCCATAGTGGCGCGTCCCTTGGACCTGACCGTGGCAAGCGTGGTCCGCTGCACGATGCCGTTGGCGGAAGCGACGACCAGCTCCTGATTCGGGTCGGTAACGACCCCCGCCCACGCCAGCAGGCCGGTCTTGTCCGACAACCTGTGGGCGAGCACGCCGCCCGTGCCGCGGTGGTGGGTGGTGAACTCGGAGAGCTCCGTCACCTTCCCGTACCCATTCTCGCTGATGCTAAACAGGCTCCCACCGTTACCGGCCACGTCCGTGACGATGACTTCGTCGCCCTTCTGTAGCCGGATGCCACGCACTCCGCCCGCCGCCCGGGAGCGCAGCGGCACCTCGGTCACAGGGAACCGCACGGCCCGGGCGTTGCGGGTCACCATCACGATGTACTTGTCATCGGTAGCCAACTTTACCGACACCAGCTCGTCGTCCTCCTTCAGGTTCATGGCGATGAGGCCAGACCGCCGGACGGAGCTGAGCGCCGCAACGGGCATCCGCTTAATCTGCCCCCGCTTGGTGGCAAGCACGAGTGAGGTGCCCTGGCGCAGGTCGGTAATGGGGATGATGGAGGTGATCCGGTGCTCGTTCTCGCCCAGCGGCAGCAGGTTCTCCACCAGCGTGCCGCGGTTCTGGCGGGACGCTTCCCTGATCTCGTAGCAGTACCGAGTATAGACGCGACCCCGGTCAGTAAACAAATAAAGCGTGTCCTTGGTGTCGCAGATCACCATGTGCTGCACGACGTCGTCCTCGCGGGTGGTCATCCCCAGCACGCCTTTTCCGCCGCGGTGCTGGCGCCGGTACGTCTCCAG
This sequence comes from Dehalococcoidia bacterium, assembly GCA_009693055.1. Classification (GTDB taxonomy): domain Bacteria; phylum Chloroflexota; class Dehalococcoidia; order Lucifugimonadales; family SHYT01; genus SHYA01. The sequence goes on from SHYA01000001.1 coordinate 47,564, forward strand.
CGGCACCCGCTTGATGTACCCGCCAAGCGTCTGGGTCACCACCATCGGCGCGGACTGCACGAATTGCCCTGGGTCCACGGACACCTCGCCCGGCGCCTCATCACTCAGCTCCGAGCGGCGGTCGTCGCCGAACTCCTTGACGTGCACCTGGGTCTCCTCCCGCACCTTGGCCAGAACCTTGGCCGGGTCGGCCAGCAGCGCCTCCAGCTCCGCGATGCGCTTCAGCAGCTCCCGGTACTCCTCCTCCAGCTTCTCCCGGTCCAGCGCGGTCAGACGGCGGAGCTGCATGTCCAGGATCGCCTGGGCCTGCACCTGCGTCAGTTGGAATCGGGTGACCAGCGCCTGGCGCGCCGTTTCAACGTCCGCGGAGGCGCGGATGGTCCGGATGACGGCATCCAGGTTGTCCAGGGCGATGCGCAGCCCCGCGAGGATGTGGGCCCGGTCTTGCGCCTTGCGGAGTTCGTACCGTCCGCGCCTGGTGACAACGACGGTACGGAAGGTGACGTAGTGCTGGAGCGCGTCCTTCAGACCCACCACCGTGGGCTGCCCGTCCACCAACGCCAGCATGTTGACGGTGAACGCCGACTGCGCAGCCGTGTGCTTGTACAGGTTGTTGCGGACGATGCCCGGGTCCACGCCGCCCTTGAGCTCAATGACGACCCGCATGCCTTCCCGGTCCGACTCGTCGCGCACGTCGCTGATGCCCTCAATCCGCTTGATCTTCACCAGCGTGGCGATCTTCTCCACCAGCGTCGCCTTGTTCACTTGAAACGGGATCTCCTTGATGATGAGCTGGGTGCGGCCCGTGCGCTTGACCTCCGACTCCTCGATGCGCGCGCGCACCACAACGCGTCCCTGGCCGGTCTCATACGCCTCGTACAGCGCGGAGCGGCCCGCCCCAGCGAGGATGATCCCACCCGTCGGGAAGTCGGGCCCCTTCACGTACTTGAACAGGTCCGCCGTTGTCGCATCCGGGTGGTCAATCAGATGGAGGATGGCCCGGCACACCTCGGTCAGGTTGTGCGGCGGAATGGACGTGGCCATGCCGACAGCGATGCCGCTGGCGCCGTTGACCAGCAGGTTGGGCAGGCGCGCCGGCAGCACAGTCGGCTCCTGCAGGGAGCCGTCAAAGTTGGGAACGAAGTCCACCGTGTCCCGGTCAATGTCGGCCAGCATCTCCAGCGCGATGGAGGCGAGCCTCGCCTCGGTGTACCGCATGGCCGCGGGCGGGTCGTCGTCAATGGAGCCGAAGTTGCCCTGCCCGTCCACCAGCGGGTAGCGGAGCGAAAAGTCCTGCGCCATGCGCACCATGGCCTCGTACACGGGCGCGTCGCCGTGCGGGTGGTACTTGCCCAGCACCTCGCCCACGAGGCGCGCCGACTTCTTGTACGCCGCGCTGGGCCGCATCCCCAGCTCTTGCATGGCGTACAGGATGCGCCGCTGGACCGGTTTCAGCCCGTCCCGGATGTCCGGCAGGGCGCGCGACACGATGACGGACATCGCGTAGTCAAGGTAGGCGCTTTTCAGCTCCTCCTCGATCCGCGCGTCCTTGATGTTCCCGATGTTGGTGGTCATATCTACTCCTCCTTGTTACCGCCGGCGCAGAGGCATCAAGGGCCCCTGCCCTGCTTCACTACCGGACGCTGACCCGTGCGCTCGCCTTCTTGACCAGCGTGGCGAACAGCCCCTGGAACTGTGGCGGGCACTCCCACCGGCCCTTGTCGTTCTTGCGCTCCGGGTGGAACTGCACGCCCAGCACCCAGGTGTGCTCCGGACTCTCCAACCCCTCCACCAGGAAGTCGTCCGGCGAGTACGCCGACGCCTTGAGGAGCGGCGCTTTCTGGGGCTCGCGCAAGCCCTGGTGGTGCCGCGAGTTGACGCGCACCAGCCCGCCGCTGCCGATGGCGGCCGCCAGCTTGCTCCCCGGCGCAATCCAGACGTGGTGATAAGCGGAAGCGCCGTGCTCGTCCGCGCGGTGGTTGGGCAAGTCCTGGATCAGCCTGCCCCCACACGCCACGTTGAGCGCCTGCATCCCGCGGCAGATGCACAGCACCGGCAGGTCGCGCACCAGTGCAGCGCGCAACAGGGGAAGCTCAAGGGCGTCCAGTGCGGCGTCCGTCTTCACGCCGGCGTTGGGGTCGGAGACGGCACCGTATTCGGCTGGCTCCACGTCCGGCCCGCCGCACAGCAGCAGCCCATCAATGCCGGCTAAGGTTTCGTCCACCGAACGGGTTTGGTCAGGGAGCAGCAACAACGTCTCGGCGCCGTGCGCGTGCACGGACGCGAGACAGTCCTCCGCAATGCTCTCACTGGGAGCGGTCACTCCGATGCGCGGCACCGTAGCCTCTACAAAAACGGTTTTACCAGTTTACCATGCGGTGGAAGGGGCGTAAAGCGGCGGGAAAGGCTGCAACGAATTTCAGGGTTCAAAGACGTTCCTGGAGTCCTAGCACCAGGTTTCGTGAACCTGCGCCCACAAAGCCGGACTCAACTCCGCTGATGGCGCTTCGCGGCTCAGGACGGACGGGCGATATGGCCACGACGGTTCCCGTTATGTCGAGGGAACCTTAGCGACCGAGGGCTAAGAGTCCCCTCGGCGTCGTGTTCTCCATCTACGGGGCCATGTAGAAGCCGCCCGTGATGTTCACCACCTCGCCCGTGATGAAGCTCGCCTCGTCGCTGCACAGGAACGCGATCAGGTTCGCGACGTCCTCCGGCTTCCCCGTCCGTCCCAGCGGCGTGTGCTTCACGATGCCGTCAAAGAACTCCTTGGGGTAGATGCGCTCGAGGAACGGGTTGTAGATGAGGCCGGGGGAGAGGGCGACGACCCGTACGCCGTGCTTGCCCACTTCGGCGGCGACCGCCCGCGTGAAGCCCATGATGCCCGCCTTCGCGGCGGCGTAGTGCGCCTCGCCGGCGTCCGGCCCCAGGTAGCCGTGCATGGACGCCATGTTGACGATGACGCCCTTGCGCGCCCGCATCATGTGCGGCAGCACCGCCCGCGTCGCGTAGAACGTGCCGTTCAGGTTCACGTCCAAGACGCGCTTCCACGTCTCGTTGTCCATCTCCCACACGGGCGCGAGCTTGTTCAGTCCCGCGTTGTTGACCAGGATGTCCACGCGCCCGTGCCGCTCCACGGCAGCCTGGATAAAGGCGTTCACCTGGTCCGGATTGGTGACGTCCACCTCCATCCCCACCACCTCGCGCCCAAGCTCGTGTGAGATCTGCAGGGCCACCTCTGTCATGCGGCGGGGATGCGCGTCGCTCAGCACGAGGTGAGCACCTTCCTGGCCCAACTTACGCGCTACCGCCTGCCCAATACCCGCTCCCGCGGCGGCGGTGACCAGAGCCACCTGGCCGTCAAAGCGTCCCATCGGTCACGCTCCTCCTTGCGTCCTGTTATCAAGGCAACCCCAGGTGTCCCGCTCCGCACTCAAGAAAGCAACTGAGCGCCCACGCTTCGGCAGGACAAAGCAGGGCTCGGGGAGGCCATCTACGTAATGAGCCTCCGGCGCAGCAGCAGGTACGCCAGCCATAGGGAAACAACGGCGCCCGCAATGAGGCCCGCCGCCGCCGCGCCATGCTCAGGGCCCAGATCTCCACTCATCATCCCTCTGACCAGGTACACGCTGGGAGTGAGCGGCAGCGCCCACACAAAAGGCTGCAGCCCGTCGGGAAGCGACTCCAAGGGGAAAAACACACCGCTAAAGTAGAACATGGGCGAGGCGAAGATATTGAAGACCAGGCCGATGCTCGAAATGGACGGGACAATCGCCGCGAAACAGAGCCCGATGCCGGCGAAGATGAGCCCCACCAGAAATCCCGTCGGCACCACGAGCAGCGCCCAGGGAGAGTCCACCAAGCCGAAGATTGCCGACATGGCCAGTACGGCGCCGGACGCCATGGCTGCGCGCGTCGCCTGAAACGCCGCTTCCCCAAGCGCCAGGTCCTGCAGCTGTACGGGTGTCTCAAGAATGTGCCGGATGACCCTCCGTGAGTCCATCCGCATATAGAACCCAAACGTGGAGTCGAAGAGGGCGTGGAACATAGCGTATCCGGCGACGACGCCCGGCGCGACGAAGGTGGCATAGTCCGTCCCGCCGTCAATGTCGCCCACAAACTGCCCCAGGCCGAACCCGATGGCCCCAAGCAGGATGAGCGGCTCCAGGATAATGCCACCGGACTCGATGTGGTAGTTGCGGCTGAACGCGTTCCAACCCCGCATCCAGACCGCCCACGCCATGCGCAGCCTGGGCATCGGCATCAGCATCGAGGCCCGCGGCGCAAGAGCGCCCTGCTGCGCCACGGTTGAAGTCTGCGCCATTACCCGCCCTCCTGGGCGATGCTTCTGCCGGTCAGTCGCAGGAACACGTCCTCCAGCGTAGCGGCGCGCTGGAAGGCCGTTGCTCCCGAGGCGTTCAGCTCCTGGGCGAGCGCGTGCCCGTCTGAGGTCGGCACCACCAGTGCGCTGCCGGCCTCGTACACCGGGAGGCCACGCGCGGCAAGCTGCTCCTGGAGCGTGGCTCGCAGTTCGGCGGGCAGCCGCACCTCCAGCACCTGGTCGCCGACGTGCTCCTGGACCAGCTCCTGTGGTGCGCCCTGCGACAAGATACGCCCGTGGTCAATAATGATGACGCGGTTGCACAGCGCCACCGCCTCGTCCATGTTGTTGGTGCTCAACACCACGGTGGTGCCTTGCCGCTGGACGTCGCGGAACCAGTCCCAGATCCGGTGCCGGTTGTGGGGGTCCAGTCCCAGCGTCGGCTCGTCCACGATGAGGATCTTGGGGCGCGTCATAAGCGCCCGCGCGATGACCAGGCGGCGCTTCATACCGCCGGAAAGGTGGTGGACCTCGCTGCGCCTGCGGTCCACAAGCTGCGCCAGCTCCAGCGTCTCCTCCACGCGCCGCCGCGCCTCGCCGTCGGGCACGCCGTGGTACCGCGCGTGCGCCAGCAGGTTCATCTCCACGTTCAGGTCGGTGTCCAGGTCGTCCTCTTGGGGCACGACGCCCAGCACCTGCTTCACCTCGCGCGGGAAGGCGCGGACGTCTTTGCCGTCCACCACCAGCTCGCCGCCGGTCTGCGGCGAGACAGCGCACATCATGCTGATCGTGGTTGTCTTGCCCGCCCCGTTCGGCCCGACCAGGCCAAAGCAGTCCTTTGGGAACACCTCAAAGGAGATACCCGCTACCGCCGCCAGCGCGCCGTAGCGTTTGACCAGATTGCGAGCGACGATGATCGCGTCCAAGCGGCGCCCCTCCGGCTATCGTATCAAGCGCAACATTGCGAGAAGACGGGCTCCAGACCGGTTGTCTTATGGGATAGAACGGAGCAAGCGATGGCGCTACGCCGGGGTCTGAATGGCGCCCTGTGGTCAATAATGGAGCAGCGCCACGATTTCCTGACCTGGGTTCCGCTTCCGGCCTTGGAGGGCCGAAAGCTCGATCAGCATGCCGACGCCGGCGATCTCGCCGCCCGCCTGCTTGACGAGGCGGGTGGTAGCCTCCAGCGTGCCGCCCGTCGCCAGTACGTCGTCAATGATCAAGACCTTGTCGCCGTGAGCCAGGCCGTCCCGGTGCATCTCAACGGTGCCGGACCCATACTCCAACGCGTACTCCACGCGGTAGGTGTGATGCGGCAGCTTCCCCACCTTCCGCACGGGCACAAATCCAGTGCCGAGCGCGTACGCCACCGGAGCGCCCAGGATGTAGCCGCGCGCCTCAATGGCCACCACGCAGGAGATGCCTTTGCCCCGAAAGGGTGCGGCCAGGGCCTCCACGACTTGGCGCAGAGCCACCGGCTCGCGCAGCAGGGGCGTGATGTCTTTGAACATGACCCCCTTCTTGGGAAAGTCCGGGATGTCCCTGATATAGCTGGCGAAATCCACAGTCATCTCCTCCGGCGACGCTGCGTCACTGTATCATCAGGGTTGCGCGCGGGCAAGCCGTCCTGAGTCCTCACCCTGTTGCCGGACCCACTCCCTGCGCTGCATAATCCCCTATAATCCGCACCGAGGGAGCGGCAGGCGAACTGGCTGCCGGTTAGTCCTCCCGGGCCTGTTGTCCGGAAACTCCGCGCAGGGGGCACGTATGGCAGTCCACTTTGAGGACGAGCAGCTTCGCATCCACAAGGTCGTGGCCAGCAGCTTCAACAACAACGCCTATGTGGTCGTCTGCCGCGCCACCGGCGAGAGCGTCGTCATTGACGCGCCGGAGGACGCGGACAAGGTGCTGGCGGAGACTCGTGGAACGCGCGTACGGGCGATCCTCATCACGCACCGGCATCCGGACCACACCGCCGGCTTCACGCGTCTGAAAGCGGCGACGAAGGCGGCCGGAGCGATCGGCCCCGCCGATGCGGAAGCGCTACCGGGGACACCCGACTTCTATCTTATGGACAGCGATATCGTCCCTGTCGGCCACCTCGCGCTGCGGGTCATCCACACGCCGGGGCACACGCCTGGCGCTGCGTGCCTTCTTATTGGACGCCATCTTTTCTCGGGCGACACGCTCTTTCCGGGCGGGCCTGGCAACACTGTCTCGCCGGCCGCGCTCCGCCAGAGCATCGCAAGCATCACGGCCAAGCTGCACGTGCTCCCTGACGACACTGCCGTCTATCCTGGGCACGGCGCCGATACGACAATCGCCGACTCCAAGCGTGAGTACGCGGCCTACGCTGGCAAACCACACTCGCCAGACCTCTGCGGCGACGTGCTCTGGCTCCAGGGCTAACGGACACGATGAGGGCGGCACACCACGTACCTAGTTTCGTAAGTCCGCGTACACAAAGCCGGACTCAATTGGTAGGACACGAGCGGAACGCTCCGAATTCCTCGGTCGTCCCGACTTGTCGGGACTCCCTCAGAATGACACAAAAGGGGGAGCCTGAAAGCCTGTCCTGAGCTTGCCTGCCCTAGTGCAAGCCCAGCGCGCAGCCGGAGGCCTAGCCGGGCCCTGGACGGCTCCTGGAATAAACAACTCGGCGGTCGTTGGTCTCGTTGCTCCCGAGATTCCAACCGCCGAGACTCCATTCTTGGTGGGTTGCCCTGCGGGGCCTAATTGCGCTGGCGGTAGAAGCCGTGGAGGGACTCGATCACGTAGTCAATCTCGTCGTTCTTGAGGTACTGGTGAATGAGCAGCGTCAGAATTCGGGCCGTCTGCGCCTCCGTCTTGGGAAAGTCCCCCTTCTTGTAGCCCAGGTATTTGAGCCCGGGCTGGAGGCGCAAGGGCATGGGGTAGTGGACCTCCGTCTCAAGCCCCTTCTTCTCCAGGTACGCCTGCAGCTCCTTGCACCGCTCCACCTGGATGACGCACGTATGGCAGACCTGCCGTACCTTGGGGTTGCGTGGCGGAAGCTTGACGCCGGGGCACTCCTCCAGACCGGCGTCGTAGCGGGCCGCGTTGGCGACCCGCCGGTCCGTGAGCTCATCCATCTCCTTCAGCGCGTGGAACGCCACAATCGCCTGGATGGCGTCCAGCTGGCTGTTGTGCCCGAGCACCACGACCGTGTCCCAGTCTTGAAGGCCATGATTCCGGAGCAGGCGTAGCTCCTTCGCCAGGGCATCGTCGTCGGTCACGATGACACCGCCGTCGCCCCAGACGTTCACGTTCTTGAGCGGGTGCAGGCTGAACGCGGAGGCGTTCCCCGTTTTCGCGGCGGGCGTCCCGTTGATCCTGGCGCCGGCCGCCTGGCACGAGTCACGCACGATGATGCCATTCAACTTGACCTTCGAGTCCAGCACCACCGGGTTGCCGGTCAGGTCAACCGGGATGGTAGCCTTCATCTGCTTTTGCAGCTTGGCTGCGGCCTTCAGGTCAAGCAGGTAGTCGTCGCCAACGTCAACGAAGGTGGGGATAGCCCCAAGCTCCACGATGGCGCCTGCCGTGGCGATGAACGTGTTCGGCGTCGTGAGCACCTTGTCCCCCGCCTTGATGCCCAGCGCCTTCAGCGCGTCCATGCCGGAGTTGACGCCGATGGCGTGCTTGACCCCGCACGCCTCCGCGAAGGCCTGCTCAAAGCGCGTCACCCATGGGCCGAGCGTGAACTGGCACTCGTACAGCTCCTTCCGGAGGTCCGCAAGGATCGCTTTGGCCCGCGGCTCATCGGGGTTGAACTGCCGCTTGAGGTACGAATATTCAACCTTCACTGCCGCTCTCCTTACACAACTGCTTTCATGCGACGGGTGTTGTAAAAGATGTCCGCGTTCGGGTCGTCAGTGAGCTTGCCGGCCTCGAACCACGCCATGTTGTCCTCAATCGCCTGGCGGATGGTCCGTTTCGGCTCCCAGCCGAGCACCCACTTCAGTTTGCTGCCGTCCATCTTGTAATGCCTTGCGTCGCGCTTGGTGGTGTCCACGAAGATCTTGGCCGGGTGCACCTCAGTCACCATGTAGGCCAGCTCCAGCGCGGTGTGATGGCCCGCCGTGGCATTGAAGGCCTGGCGTTGGATTTTCACGGCGGGCGCGTCCAGCAAAAAGCGGTACAACTCCGCCACGTCCGACACGTGGATGTTCGTCCGGTACTGGTCGCCTCCACGCACGTTGATGGTGCCGTCAAAGTACGCCTGCTTGGAGAACACGTTGACGATGGTGTCCAACCGCATCCTGGGCGCGGGCCCGCAGCACGTCGCGCACCGGAGCGAGACGACGGTCAGCTTGTCGTCCGCGAACTGATTGGCGACCTCTTCGCCAACCAGCTTGGTGCGCGCGTAGGCGGTCATGGGCTGCGGAGGCGTCTCTTCCGTGGCAATCACCGGCTGCGTCCCGTACACGGACGACGATGAGGCGTAGACGAGCCGCCGGACCCCCTGCGCCTTAGCCGCCTTGCACAGCCCCGTCAGCCCGTCGATGTTCACCTGGACGCCCATGGCGGGGGTTCATGTCCACCAGCTCGTCGGTCACAATCCCAGCCAGGTGGACGATGTCCGTGCACCCTTCCATAGCCTTTGCAAGGGCGGACGCATCCCGAATGTCGCCATCAATGAAGGTCACGCTTGGCGTCCCCGCGATAGCGTTGCCAAAGTTCATCTGGCAGAAGACCACCACCGGAAACTCCCGGGCCAGCAGCGGCACCAGCGCGGTGCCTACATAGCCCGTTCCGCCGGTAACAAGGATGCGCCTCGACTTGCGCCTCGTAGTCACAGTCGTCCCTTCTCCCGTACAATAGCACCGCGTGATGGAGGCGTAGTGACAAATCCGGTAAACGGACCTTATGGTTCCCGCAAAGGCTCCCCCGAAGGCTTCTGGGAGGCCCACCGTGACGAGCTCAAGAAGATCCTTGGCCAAATTCGCCCACAGGGCATTGATGCCCTGGCCTCCCTCCTGCGTGCTCGGAGGCAACAGGGAGGTACAGTGTATTTGGCGGGCAACGGCGGCAGCGCCGCCAACGCCTCCCATGCAGGCGTCCATCTCAGAGAGTGTGGAATTAAAGCAGTCTGCCTCAACGATAGCCACGCGCACCTGACCGCCATCGGCAACGACTTTGGCTATCAGCACGTCTTCACAAAGAGCCTCCCCGGCGAGCGGCTGGATTCTGCTGACATGGTTCTCGTCTTCTCCTGCTCGGGGAAGTCCCCGAACATCCTCAACCTGCTGAAGCTGGCACGACAGCATGCCGCCGCGACGGCCGGAGTCCTTGGGTTCAGGGGCGGCCAGGCAGCCCAAAGCTGCGACGTGCACCTCTCCTTGGACTCGGAGAACTACGGCGCGCTGGAGGACGCACACAGCGCCGTCATCCATGTCCTGAGAGCGATGCTCCTGGAGCGGGTTTAGACACCCGAGCTTGTAGGACTGGAGAGCAGCCTCAAGCCCTTTTGGGCTGGGCGTAAACGTGCGCTCAAACTGGTTACACCTTGGAGGGGTGCCACGAGCATTTCGTTCGGTTAGGTGGAAGCACGTATGCGCACGGCCTGACCAGTTGGGATAGAGGGGAAGTTTACCGATTTTCCCCTACGACGCGGGCGACGGCGCGGGCCCCGGTTCCCTTCTCGGTGCCGTGCGTGGCTCCTCCACAGTTTGGCGTGGGGCCTCCACCAGCTTAACCGCTGCCGCGGGCTCGCTTGGAGGCGCAGGCGGCGGAAGGGGCTGCAACAGCTCCTCCATGCTAGGTGGCTCGGAGGCGAAGAGCTTCTGGAGCGCCTCACCCTCCACCGACTCAAACTGGGCCAAGTAGCGGGCAATTTGCATGAGCTTGCGCTTATGGGTTGTCAGGAGCGTCTCGGCCCGTTCGTAGGCCTCCTCCACCAACCGCTTCACCTCTTCGTCAATCCCACGGGCCACGTCGTCGCTGTAGTCCCGCTGCTCCACGATCTCCTTGCCCAAGAAGATCATCTCCTCGCGCCGGCCGAAGGTGCGCGGCCCCAGGCCCATCAGGCCAACGGAGCTCTTGATGAGGACCTTCACCTTGCTCTCGTCCAGCCTGACACCCGCGCTCTGGAGAACATCAAAGAGGGTCGTCTTGGCCTCCTTGCGCGAGCGGTACACCCTGTCGCTTGTGCCGGTAACGAGGAGGTCGTCGCCGTACACCTCAATACTCTTGATGGCGCCAGCCTTGATATGCTCGAGCACCGTGCTGACAGGCAGCTCCTCCACGTCCAGCGATGTGCGGTCACTCATGCCGTAGCGGGTGACCATAGCGCGGGCGAGCTGCGTCGCCTGCTCAAGGTCGTTACTCGCGCCGGTGGAGATATCGTCGTTGTACATGACCGCCTCAGCAACGCGGCCACCCATGGCGACCGAGATGCGGGCCTTGAACTGGCGCTTCGTCCACACGTAGCGGTCCTCCTGCGGGAGGGAGCGTGTATAGCCGCCCATTGCGCCGCGCGCCACAACCGAGATCTTCTGCACCGGGTCTGCCTCCGGAATGAGGTTCCCCACCAGGGCGTGTCCCGCCTCGTGGTAGGCCGTGACCTCCTTTTCCTTTGGCCTGATGACGCGGCTCTTCCGCTCTGGGCCCGCGATGATCCGGTCAATCGCCTCGGCCACGTCCGGGGCTGCCATCATCTTGCGGCCGCGGCGCGCCGCCAGGATAGCGGCCTCGTTCACCAGGTTGGCCAGGTCGGCGCCGCTGAATCCGGGCGTCTGGTGAGCGATCGACTCCACGATCACGTCCGGACCCACCGGCTTGCCCTTGAGGTGCACCTTCAAAATGCCGATACGGCCGGCAATGTCGGGATTGTCCAGCGTAACGCGCCGGTCAAAGCGTCCAGGGCGCAGCAGCGCGGGGTCCAGAATGTCCGGCCGGTTTGTGGCCGCCAGCACGATGATGTTGGTGCCCGTCTCAAACCCGTCCATCTCGACCAGGATCTGGTTGAGCGTCTGCTCCCGCTCGTCGTGGCCTCCGCCGAGGCCTGCGCCCCGGTGCCGTCCAACGGCGTCAATCTCGTCAATGAACACGATGCACGGCGCGTTCCGCTTGGCCTGCTCAAACAGGTCGCGCACGCGGGAGGCGCCGACGCCCACGAACATCTCCACAAACTCGGAGCCGCTTATGGAGAAGAACGGCACGCCCGCCTCGCCGGCGACCGCCTTGGCCATCAGGGTCTTGCCGGTCCCCGGGGGGCCTATCAGCAGCACGCCGCGCGGCACCCGCGCTCCCAGTGCGGCGAATCGTTCCGGGGTCTTCAGGAACTCCACGACCTCCTGGAGCTCCTGCTTCGCCTCTTCAATCCCCGCAACGTCTGCGAAGGTCACCGTAGACCGATTGGCCGCGAACAGCCGCGCACGGCTGCGCCCAAAGTTCATCGTCTGCGAGCCGGCGCCCTGCGCCTGGCGCATCATGAACAGGAGTAAGCCGCCAAAGAAGATGAGGGGCAGGAAGTTGAGCAGAATGCCAAAGAAGCTGCCCAGGCCACTGCTCCCCTTGACCACAACCTCTACGCCGCCGGTGCCGGTCTTGATTCCCTGCCGCTCCAGTATGTCAAAGATGCCGGTGTCCGCTTCTTTCCGGGACTTCAAGCTCTTGCCGTCCACGGTGAACACCATAAGGTCGTTCCCGCGCACCTCAATCCGCTGGACGCGTTCGGCCTTCGCAAGCTCCACCACGCTGCTGAGTGAGATGTCCTCGGAGCTCCCAATGGGGCGGAACAGCGACCAAACGATGGCAATAACCGCCGCGCCAATCAGCAAGTAGATCAGCACCGTGCGCATCGTTCGAGGGTTCTTGTTCGTGGGTTGAGGTTGCCGGTTCACGGTGTTCCCCCCCGCCTTCAGAAGCCGCCTGAAGGCTTCCGCTCCATCATATCGCACCGCACCGCTGAAAGCAAAAGCGCCCGAGCCGGCGGCGCCCGCCGGCGGCGCCCTATGCCCCGCGCCCTGATGAGCATGGTAACCTTGACCCCGACGCTTTGGACCCGTACTGCTTCCACCACTCTCCCCGCATCCACCACGCATACGTGCGTTCGCGTGAACCTAGTTGTTCTAGGCATTGTACCTCATCTTCCCCTCCAGTCTCTTGGCAGCCCCCTGGTGCAGGCCGCCTTCGCAAGGTGCAAGGACGCGCGCTCAGTGGGAAGGCGCGCGCGTCACGCCTGGCGGCTGGTAGAATTGGCGCAATGAGTTCATCCACCTCACGTGAAGCTGCTGACGGCCAGCGCGCCTCTACGGCGTCTCTTCGCTCCCTCTCCGAAGAGGAGCAGCGGACGAAAACGCTGGGGTTGCTGGAGTTCACGGCTGTCCGCGAGCGTCTGGCGGGCCACACCTCGTCCTCTCTGGGCGCGGAGCTGGCGCGGGTCTTAGAGCCGTCCTACGACACGGCCCTGGTGGAGCGCCTGGGCTGGGAGACGGCCGAGGCGCGACAGCTCCTTACAGAAGGCGCCGACCTGGACTGCTCCGGCCTCATTGATGTACGCGCCCACCTGGACCGCGCGGCGAAGGCCGGCGTCCTATCAGGCGTTGAGCTGCGCGAGGTCGCACTGGCTTTCCAGACCACGTACCAGGTGCGCCAGCTGCTCCTCCGCAGGAAAAGCGGCAAGCTTGTCCTTGCCGGTATCGCAGAAGGCATCCCTGACCTCCAGGCGCAGGCCAAGGCGATCAACCACGCGATAGGGCGGCAGGGAGAGGTGATGGACGCCGCGTCGTCGGACCTCCGCGGGCTGCGGGCCGAGGTGCGCGCAGCGTTCCAGCGCTTGCAGGACCTGCTCATGCGCATCGCCCGTTCTTCCCTGGGCCGGCACGTGCTTCAGGAGCCGGTCATCACGGAGCGCAACTCGCGGCCCGTGCTGCTGGTCAAGTCGTCCGAGCGCAGCCGCCTCCCCGGCCTCGTGCACGACGTGTCGGAGAGCGGCGCCACCATCTTTGTCGAGCCGATGGCGGCCATCCCACACGCCAACCGGCTCCAGGAGGCCCGCGCAGCCGAGACCCGCGAGGTGGATCGCATCCTGCGCAGCCTCTCTGAACAGGTGGGCGCTCGCGCGCCGGAGGCGCACCACGCGCTGGAGCTGGTTGCCTACGTGGACCTTCTGTCCGCCAAAGCGCGCTACGGGGCCGCGCTGGGCGCCCTCTCCTCGCCTGTGCCCACCGTTACGGAGGCCACGCTGAGGCTCGTCGAGGCACGCCATCCCCTCCTCTTTGGGAATGTCGTGCCCCTCTCCCTCGCTCTTGGCGCCGGCGCGGCGCTTCAGGGGCGCGACGGGCAGCCGGTCCGGTGCGTCATGCTGGTCACCGGCCCGAACGCGGGCGGCAAGACGGTCGCCCTCAAGACCGTCGGACTGCTCGCCCTGATGCACCAGGCAGGCTTCCAACTGCCGGCGGCGGCGGGCACCGCGCTGCCGGTCTTTGACGCCGTGTACGCGGACATCGGCGACCAGCAGAGTATCCTACGTTCCCTCTCCAGCTTCACCGCCCACCTTACGGCCCTTCAGGAGGTGCTGCGCAAGGTGACCGCGAGGTCGCTCGTGCTCCTGGACGAGCTGGGGTCCAGCACCGACCCGGAAGAGGGCGCCGCGCTGGGCAAGGCAGTCCTGGAATCGCTGCGAGACCGCGGCGTGCTCACCATCGCCACCACGCACTACCGGGAGCTGGCGGCGTTTGTGCAGGAGCAGTCGGGCATGGTCAACGCCAGCGTGGAGCTTGACCCGGACACGCTCACGCCCACCTACCAACTCACTGTCGGGCTCCCGGGGCGCAGCTACGCGCTGGCCATCGCTTCACGCCTGAACCTTGACCCTGCCGTCGTGGAGCGGGCCAGAGCACTGCTCCCGGGCCCTGCACGCCGCGCGGACCAGCTTCTGGAAGAGCTGGAGCGTGAGCGCCAGGCCGCGGCGGAGGCCCGCCGGCAGGCGCAGGAGGCGCTCGCCGGCGCGGAGGCCCTCAAGAACGAGCTGCGCGAACGACTTGACACGGTTGAGCAGGAGAAGGAGCAGATGCTCGCCCAGGCGCGGCAGGAGCTTCAGGAGCGGGTCGCCGACCTGCTGGCGCAGGTGGAAGCGACCGAGGAGGCGCTGAAGGCAAGCCGGAGCGCAACCCTGCCGGCAGCGGCCGCTCCGGCCTTCGCGCAGGCTCAGCAGCAGGCCGCCAGGCTCCGCAAGCAGCTCCGCGCTCCGCAGTGGCAGCCCGCAAGGCCCGACCATGAGGCGTGGCTGAAGGCGCTGCGCCCAGGGGACCCCGTCCGGGTGCAAGGCTTCAACTTGGACGGCCGCGTGCTGGCCCCGCTGGACGAGAAAGGGATGCTGCAAGTGCAGGTGGGCGCGCTGCGGATACACGTCCGGGGCGAGCAGACCTTGCCTCCATCTTCTGGAGCGAAGGCCGCTCCATCATTCCCCAAGACCTCTGCGGTGGCTCGCCAGCTAGGGGGAAGGCCGGAGGAAGAGCTTGACGTGCGCGGCCTCCGCGCGGACGAGGCGCTCGTGCGCCTGGAGCCTTTTCTCGACCAGGCCCTGCTCCACGGCCTCAGCAAAGTGAGGGTCATTCACGGCGTCGGCACGGGCGCGCTCCGCCTGGCCTTCCGGGAGCGCCTCACAGGCCACCCCGCGGTCAGGTCGTGGTCACCAGCGGACCGCAGCGACGGCTCCACCACCGTATTGCTGACGTAGCCCCTTTGAGCGTCATGCGCCCTTGTTCTCGCCCTTGGTCTCATTTGAGGGTTTCGCGCTTTCCGCGTCCGCAGCCTCCAGCGGCCGCTCCCGGAAGTACACGCCCCAGCGCCGCATCAGCCGCGTCACCTCCGCATCGTTCAGCCGCACCAGCTCCTTGAAGAAGCCGGCCAGGCTGTGCGCATGGCGCGTGTCGTCTTTGCAGACCCAGGACATTTCGCCGGGCACCACGTACAGGAGGCCGTTCTGGTGCTCGCACTCCACCTCAATGCGCGTGCCCTCGGTGCCCTGCTTCACGATGAGACCGCGGCTCATTGGCGTGCTCCTTTCTCGCATTACCCCTTGATGACGCCCAGCGGGCGCAGGCGCGCAACCTTGCGGGCGAGGCCGGCGTCGTGGCAGACGCCCACCACCTCGTCCACGTCCTTGTAGGCCAGCGACGCCTCCTCGGCCAGCGAAGCCCACCCGCCGGCGCGCGCGACGATGCCTTGCTCCGCCAGCTCCTCGCGGATGTCACGCCCCTTGAGAAGCCGCTTGGCCTCGGCCCGGCTCTCGATCCGTCCCGCGCCGTGGCACGTCGTCCCAAACGTGTCTTCCAGGGACCGCTCGCCGCCCACGCACAGGTAGGAGGCGCGCCCCATGTCGCCGGGGATGGTCACCGGCTGCCCAATCGCCCGGTACCGGGCGGGAATGTCCGGGTGGCCCGCGGGGAACGCGCGCGTCGCCCCCTTGCGGTGCACGCACAGCTGCACCCGCTTTCCGTCCACCTGGTGCGTTTCCATCTTGGCGATGTTGTGCGCCACGTCGTACACCTGGTGCATGCCCATCTCCTGCCACGGCCTGCCGAACACTTTTTCAAACGCCAGACGGGTCCAGTGGGCGATGCATTGCCGGTTGGCCCACGCGAAGTTGGCCGCGCAGCGCATCGCCTTCAGGTACTGTTGCCCCTCCTCCGACAGGGTGGGCACGCACGCAAGCTGCCGGTCCGGCACGCTGATGCCGTAGATTGCCATTGTGTCATCCATGATGCGGACATAGTCGTCGCACACCTGGTGTCCAAAGCCGCGCGAGCCGCAGTGGACCATCACCACCACCTGCCCCGGTCCCGAAATCCCGAAAGCCTTGGCGATGGCGGGGTTCACTACGTCATCCACGACCTGCACCTCCAGGAAGTGGTTGCCGGAGCCGAGCGTGCCGAGCTGGTCTGCGCCGCGTTGTCTTGGCTTTGGGCCGACCGCCGCCGGGTCGGCGCCGGCGATGCATCCCCCCTCCTCGGTAACCTCAAGATCTTCCGGGACGCCGTACCCGTGCCGCACCGACCACCTCGCGCCCTCGCGCATCACCTCCTCGCCCTGCGCGGGCGTCAGCCTGATGGCGCCGGCGGACCCCAGCCCGGAGGGGACATCCTCGTAGAGCCGGTCCACCAGCTTGCGCAGCAGCGGCCTCACTTCCACCTCCGTCAGGTCGGTCCGCAGCAGGCGCACCCCGCAGTTGATGTCGAACCCGACGCCGCCCGGCGAGATCACGCCGTCCTCCACGCGCGTCGCCGCAACACCTCCGATGGCGAACCCGTATCCCCAGTGGATGTCCGGCATCGCCAGCGACGCCTTGACGATGCCGGGTAAGAACGCCACGTTGGCCACCTGCTCCAACGCGCGCCCCGCCATCACGCTCTCGATCATCTTTTCGCTGGCGTACACAATGCCGGGAACCCGCATCCCAGGCTTGTAGCTCTTAGGGATCTCCCAGCGGTTCGCGTCGAGTTTCCGTAAGACCTTTCCCCAGTCCTGCGTCATCGCGCTCCTAGATGTCAAAAATCACTTGCACGCGCCAGCGGCCCCTGTAGCGCTTCACCTCCAGCATGTGATACGTGGCCGCCTTCACGACCATACGCACCGGGTGCCGTGGGAGGTCCACGGGCTCGCCGAAGCCGGCGGCCACCAGGCGGGCATTCGGGTCGAGCTCCTCCACCACAAACCGCTTGAACAAGAAGTGCTCCGTCTCAAAGAGGAAGTTCGCCTCGTTCAGGAATCGCACCAGCAGCGCCTCCGGGTCCTTCGCGGTCACCTCCAAGCGCCGTTGCTCCCGTTCCTCCACCCTGCCCAGGTCCGTGATAATGGCGAACATGCCTTCCGCCGCGCTGGCAAACGCCTCCTCCTGCGTCCTGCCCGTCGCAATGAGCCCGGTGTCCGCAGTGTGCTCCAGAATACGGTACGCCGCTACAGCCTTTGCCCTCCTGCTCAGTTCCGCCGCAAGAACAGTAGGAACTCCTGCTCGGGGACCTGCCGCCGTTCCCGCAGGCAGAGGATGGCGTACTGGGCCAGCATCCGCGCGCGCCCTGCGTACGTCAGCGCGTCCCTCCCCATGACCACTTTCGGCACGGGCCTGTCCAGGTCCACGGAGAATTCCCCCTCTTCCCCAAGCGCCAGCTCAACGGGAGATCTCGTGGACTCCTGGATCCGCTCCTGCATGCGCCGGAGGAATTCAGCGTCGTCCATTGCGCTGCCCTCTTCGTACATACCGCATCTTTCTGTCGGTCCCTCACCCCAATGATAAAGCCCTCGCGCGTCTGGGGCCAGGCCGCCTTTGTCGCCGCCTTTTCGCGCAGGATGAGGTTACGCGGGACAAAAGAGGAAAGCTTTAGGGCAGGGCTACTCCGCGGGAGCCCCACCGGCCCGCTGGCGCTGGAAGGCCGCCTCCTCCAGGAGTCGGTCGGCCAGCTCCTCGGTCCCCGGCACGCGAAGGTCCAGCGACGAAAGCGAGACCGCCCGGTAAAGCACCCCGTTGGGGACCACCGCCTCCACCTGGCCACCAGGGGGCGGCAGCGCAACGCCGAGCGCCTCAGCCATAAGCTTGGCGCACGCCATCCCCACCTTGGTGCGGTAGCAGCGCGTGAGCGCCTTCCCCTCGTGCAGCAGCGTGACCCCTTGCTTGCCGTGGCGGAGCACAAGACGCAGCTCCCGGCGAGGGCGGGCCATCAACCGCTCCACGTTCACCCAGGCGCGCTTCCGGCTGACTCCCATGCGAATCGCTCCAATCCTCAGGCCAACACGCTGCCACTCCAGGGTAACCCGTTGCGAGTCGGTGTGCGCGGGGCTCGTTCGCAGCCTTGCACGACGCAGGTGTGGGTTCCCAGTAGGCTCCTCGCAGCCAATCCATCCGAGTGCGGAAAGCGTATTTTGCATTGGAATCCGCAAAGGATTTTGAACGTTGGAACGGCGTGTACCAATGTTGACCATGTCAGTCTACAAGCCGGAAAGCTAGAACAGCTAACTTTTCGCCATCTGAGCCATTCTTACTTGTCACGACGAAATCTTGACAAGAACAAACCTTTGTGCTAGTCTGCCTTCCGGGTGAGGGGGGGAATGTGGAAGAAGAAGGAGGTTTCTAAGAAGCCATGTCGCAACGTTCCGGCAACACAGCAGTCGTGCAGCCACCAGTTACAGGGGCTGACCAGGACTGCAAACATTTCTGGGTGATAGATTCACCCTCAGGCCCCGTCAGCCGGGGCCAGTGCGATTTGTGTGGCGACACCAGGGAGTTCAAGAACTACCTTGAGGCCGCCTCATACTGGGAGGACGAGCCATCTGCCGAGTCAGCGGCCTCCGGCGGCCACTATCGGCCGAGAGCGGTCGTTGAAGTGCTGCACACCGAAGAGTAACCTCGGCGCACTGCTCTTGCACAACTCACCGGGGCCCGCCGATGGCGGGCCCCGGTCTTTTCGTCGGCTTAACGAAACATGTCTTCCGATAGGTCGCGCAGGAGCGCCTTGCCGGAGCCTTGCCCGCGCTGGTACGTCGCCCCGCGCACAATGGTCGCCGGCACGCTGTCCGCCTTGCGCGCGACCACCTCGGCAACGCTGGTCAGCTCGTCCGCCAGCGCCGTGATGGAGGTCTGGAGCTGGCGTCCGTAGGCGTCCCGTTGGCCCCGGTAGTCTATGAGCGGCTCCATACCGGCAACGCCGATCGCCACGTTAGTGGTGCCGAGGCGCCACGGCCTTCCGAAGGAGTCCGAAACCAGCACCGCCACCTCCACCCCCGTCAGCGAGAGCACCGTGGCTCGGATGGCTCCTGCGGAGGCGTCTGGGTCTTCCGGCAAAACCGTCACCGCGTCCGCCTCCGCGACGTTTGAGGCGTCCACGCCCGCGTTGGCGCACACAAACCCGTGCTTCGTCTCGCAGATCAGGATGCCGCGGTCCATCCTCACCACGCGCTTGCTCTCACGGAGCACCACCTCAACGTGCCGCGCGTCTTTCCCCCACTGCGCCGCGATAGAGCGGGCGAGCGCGGAGGGTTCAACGCTGCTCAGCCGCACGGTGCGCCCCTCCGCCTTGGAGACGATCTTCTGCGTGACCACGAGCACGTCCCCGTCCTGCAGCGCCGTGCCCTGCTTCCGTGCCGCCTCCACCAGGACGCGCCCCACATCGTCGCCTGGGCGCACCTCGGGGACGCCGATGATGCTGATGACGCGGAGCTCCGCTGGACTCATGCTTCACCCGAAGGACTCGTGCCATCTTCCTATCCTGGGTGTGGCCTTCAAGTCCTTCCCCTGAAGAACAAGTATACCGCCAGAGCAGCCCTGCCCCGCTCCCCCGGCAGCTTTTTCCCTTGCTCTCTCCACTGTGGCGGCGCTATAATGCGGGTGCGCGGCATCCCGATTCAGACGGACGCGCTTCAGCGGAAGCGCTTCAGTGGAAGCGAATGGGGGCAAGGTGGCCGAACCGCTCCAGGAAGCCTGCGGCATCGTTGGGGTGTTTGCTCCGCAGGAAGATGTAGCTCGGCTGGCCTTCTTTGGGTTGTTCTCGCTCCAGCACCGGGGCCAGGAGAGCGCCGGCATAGCCACCGCGGACGGCCAGCATATCTTCAGCCACACCGCGATGGGCCTCGTCCCCCAGGCCTTCCACGAATTCGACCTCCAGCGCCTCCCCGGCTCCATCGCCATCGGGCACACTCGCTATTCCACCACCGGCTCAAGCCTCGCGAAGAACGCGCAGCCATTGGTGACGAACGGAGCGCACGGCGCCGTAGCGCTGGGCCACAACGGCAACGTCATCAACGCCGCCGAGCTGCGCAAAGAGCTCTCCCTGGAGTGGGGCTGCTCCTTTGCCACCTCAACCGACTCCGAGGTCATCCTCCAACTCCTGGCGAACGCACCGGGCGTGGACTGGGGCCAGCGTGTTGCCTACCTGATGCGCCGCGTGCAGGGGGCGTACTGCCTGGTCGTGCTGACCCCGGACTCCCTCATCGCGATCCGTGACCCGCTGGGCGTCCGGCCGCTCTGCCTGGGCAAGTTGAACGGCGGGTGGGTCGTGGCGTCTGAGTCGTGCGCGCTGGATCACATCGGCGCCCAGTTCGTCCGCGACATCGCCCCCGGTGAGGCGCTCCTCATCAATCAGGAAGGTCCCAAGACCATCCACAACGGCAACGAAGGGCGCAGCGCGCTCTGCGTGTTTGAGTTCATCTACTTTGCGAGGCCGGATAGCCGCCTGGACGGCAGGAGCACCTACGCCGCGCGGGTGGAGATGGGCCGCCAGCTCGCTCGCGAGCACCCCGTGGAGGCGGACGTGGTTATCGGAATCCCGGACTCGGCCACCGCCGCGGCCGCGGGCTACTCCCAGGAGTCCGGCATCCCATACCGCGAGGGGCTGGTGAAGAACCGGTACGTGGGGCGGACGTTCATCGCCCCGGACCAGCGCATCCGCGAGCTGGGTGTGCGCATCAAGTACAACCCGCTGCCGGAAGTGCTGGCGGGCCAGCGCGTGGTGGTCGTGGACGACAGCATCGTGCGCGGCACCACCACGCCGCACGTCGTGGAGATGCTGCGCCGCGCCGGCACGAAGGAGATACACCTCCGTGTCTGCGCTCCGCCCATCAAGTGGCCGTGCCACTTCGGCGTGGACATGGCAACGCGGCGCGAACTGCTCGCGGCCAACCGCACCGTGGAAGAGGTCCGCCGCTTCGTCGGCGCGGACTCCCTTGGCTACTTGAGCCTGGAGGGCCTGTACAAGGCGGTCGGCAAGCCGCGCGAGGGGTTCTGCGACGCCTGTTTTTCCGGGCGCTACCCGATAGAAGTCCAGTTGGAGATGGACAAGCTGGCCCTGGAGCACTCCTAAGGACCAGCCGGCCACTACCGCAAGCATAAAGGAGAGGCCATGATTCTGGTACGCGATGTGTTCCAAGCCAAGTACGGGAAGAGCGACGACCTGGTGGCCCACTTCAAGGCGCTCAACACGATGCTGCCCGCGCCGAGGCATCGCGAGATCTTGACTGACGCCAGCGGCCAGTTCTTCGCCGTGGTCACCCACCTGCAGGCCAAAGACCTGGGCGAGTGGCAGAAGATGCAGAAGCAGGTCTTTGCCCACCCAGGGTTTGGCAAGTGATTCGCCAAGATGGCCACGCTCGTGGACTCCGGCCGCCGTGAGTTCTACAACATCACGTAGCGCACGCGAAACAGAGCGGCTAGAGCAACAACGCCGCTCACGGTTCACCGTGTAAGCCTCCACCAGGCGGCTCCGCTGGCGGTGCGTCGGCCCGTTTGAGGATGAGACTGTGGTAAAGCCCGCAAAAAGCGCGTCGTCCGCGTACCGGCAGGCGGGCGTTGACCGCGACGCCGCCAGTGAAGCGAAAGAGCGCATCGCTCGACTGGCGCGCACCACGTTCACGCCCGGCGTCGCCAACGACATCGGCCTCTTCGGCTCCGCGTTCCGCGTGACCGGCTTCCGCGACCCCGTCCTCGTCTCCCACACCGACGGCGTCGGCACCAAGCTCAAGATCGCCGTCCAGATGGGCCGCCTGGACACCGTGGGGGAAGACCTGGTCCACCACTGCGTCAACGACATCCTCACCTGCGGCGCCCGCCCCCTGTTCTTCCTGGACTACATGGGTTTCGGGCATTTAACGCCCAGTCGCGCAGAGGCAGTGGTCATTGGCTTGACTCGTGCTTGTAAGGCCCTCGGGGTCGCGCTCATCGGCGGCGAGACGGCGGAGATGCCCGGCGTGTACAGCACGGACGACTTCGACCTGGTTGGCTTCATCGTAGGCGCCGTGGAGAGCGACCAGCTCCTGGACGGCTCCCGCATCCAGGCGGGCGACGCCCTGCTGGGCATCCCGTCCAGCGGCCTCCACACCAACGGTTTCTCGCTGGTGCGGCGCGTCTTCAACACGGACGCCGACCCATCGGTGTTGCGCAAACGGTTCCCGGAGCTTGGCGGCACGCTAGGCGAAGAGCTGCTGGTTCCGCACCGCTGCTACGAGCCGGTGCTGCGCCCCGTGATGCCTGTGATTAAGGGGATGGCGCACATCACCGGCGGCGGCCTGCTGGAGAACACGCCCCGCGTGCTGCCCAAGGGGCTGGCCGCGCGGTTTGACGCGACGAGCTGGCAAGTCCCGCCCATCTTCCGCCTCATCCAGCGGGAGGGAGCCGTCGCCGACCGTGAGATGTTCCGCGTCTTCAACATGGGCATCGGCATGGTGCTGATGATCGCGGAGGGCGACGTGCCCGCCGTCCTACGCACCGTGCCTGACGCGCGCCTCATCGGCCAGGTGGTCCCGCAGCAGGGCGACGAGCACCGGGTGGAGCTGCTCGGCTAACGCAGTCCCCGTCCAACATCACATGAGGAGAACAGTCTTGTGAAAGCCCTGCTCAGCGTTTATGACAAGACCGGCATCGTGGAGTTCGCACGCAAGCTGCACGCCGCCGGCATGGAGCTGGTGAGCACTGGCGGCACCTTTAGCGCGCTCAAGCGGGCCGGTCTGCCCGTCGCGCAGGTGGCGGACCTGACCAGGTCGCCGGAGATGATGGACGGACGCGTGAAGACGCTGCACCCCGCCATCCACGGCGGCATCCTGGCCCGGCGCGACCTGCCGGCGCACATGGCGGAGCTGAAGCAGCACGGCATCGCCACCATTGACCTGGTGGCCGTCAACCTGTACCCGTTCGAGGCCACGGTCAGCAAGCCCGGCGTGACGTTGGAGGACGCGCTGGAGAACATTGACATCGGTGGGCCGGCCATGCTGCGCGCCGCCTCCAAGAACTTCCCCGCCGTGACCGTCGTGACCAACCCGGCCGACTACAACTGGGTCGCCGAGCGGACGCGCAACGGCGGGCCGTCCCAGGAGGAGCGCCGCCGCCTGGCCGCCAAGGCCTTCCAGCACGTCGCGGCGTACGACAGCCTGGTTGCGCGCTGGCTCCGCGGCGCTGACGCCGAGTTCCCCGCCGAGCTTCCGCTCTCCTTCCGCAAAGTTACGGGCCTCCGCTACGGCGAGAATCCGCACCAGAAGGCGGCCCTCTACGCCGAGATGGGCGTCAGGGGCGGCATCGTGGGCGCGCGCCAGCTCGGCGGCAAGGAGCTCTCCTTCAACAACCTCCTGGACGCCGAGGCCGCCTGGCGCGTCGTGTCCGACTTCGCGGAGCCAACCGTGTGCGTCGTCAAGCACAACAACCCGTGCGGCCTCGCCTCACACGACGACCTCGCGGAGGCGTACCGCCGCGCTTACGAGGGGGACACCGTCTCCGCATTCGGCGGCATCGTGGGCTTCAACCGGACGGTCACCGCCCAGACGGCGGACGCGATGCGCAAGATCTTCTACGAGGTGATCGTGGCTCCTGAGTACGCACCGGAGGCGCTGGAGATCCTCCAGAAGAAGCGCGACCTGCGCATCCTGGCTGTGCCGCTCGTCACCAGCGTCGGCGGCCAGGCGCCCGACCTGCGGCGCGTCTCCGGCGGCCTGCTGGCCCAGACGCCAGACGAGATCGCGGAGGACCCCTCCACCTGGAAGCCCGTCACCGAGCGCAAGCCCACTCAGCAGGAGCTTGCGCAACTCGCCTTCGCGTGGAAGACCGCCAAGCACGTCAAGTCAAACGCTATCGTGCTCGTCAACGACATGGCGCTCGCCGGCATGGGCGCGGGCCAGCCCAACCGCGTCACCAGCGTCCACCTGGCCCTGCGCGCCGCAGGCGAGAAGGCGAAGGGCAGCGTGCTCGCCTCCGACGCCTTCTTCCCGTTTCCGGACGGGCTGGAGCTGGCGGCCCAGGGCGGCGTGACCGCGGTAGCGCAGCCCGGCGGCTCCATCCGCGACGCGGAGGTCATCGCCGCGGCCAACAAAGCCGGCATCGCGATGGTCTTCACCGGCGTCCGCCACTTCCGCCACTAGAGGAGTGAAGCCGCATCCCTCCCCCTCGTGGCAAGCCGCCTTCCGCGCATGGTGAGCTGCAATCCTGAGCACAGCGAATGGGCTTGTGGAAGGACAAGCTCAGCACAATACCTGCAAGCGCACCAAATTCAACTGAATGACCGATAGCCAGGCGGTTGACTGATACCCTCCGTTAGGGACGTTATGCTGCAAAAGCGCAGCCGAATCATTAGTGAGGCAGTTTATCAACGGGAAGCGAGACACATGGCCGCGAGCAAACCAAAGATTCGTAAGACCGACAAGAGGCTACGGGCGTTCGTCCACGAGGTTACCGCCACGCTGCTAGACGGCAAACGCCACCAGACACCCGGATTGGGCACCTTTTCAACTTGCACTCGTAAAGCCACGGCAGATCGAGTCGCCCGCAAGATGGCCATGTTTCGGGCGAGCACGGAGCTTCGCGAATATGCCTCCGGCGGGCCGCCGCCACCCGTGTCTGGGCCTCATGCAGAGGTGGTGAGCGTTATCGTTGAGGCCATGCAAAGCGAACAGGGTGTCAACGTGCCGCTTCTTGGTCGCATGGCCGTGGTGCCGGTACCTGGAAGGAAACCGAAACTGATTTTTCATGGCGCCGAAGAGTGCAATGGCGTCTTATCGAACTCATGATGTCTGCGACGCTGGGTCTGCTTTCTCGTCGAGGTCCGTTCTTCGTCCGCACCCAGACACAACTGCCTGACAACGCCATCAAATCGGATGTGCAAAAGTGCCGCTTCGCTCTGTTTTTGTACACCGGTTATGGCAAGCGTTACGTCCGTATAAGCTACTCCGAGGACGGCCAAGAATTTGCCCAGGAACTGTCCGCGAGACTCCGCCAAGCGGGTATCACCCATTCCCAAGAACTGCGCCCGAATTGCAGGTTTTGTCAGGCCTAGGCAGCCATAACAGGGAAAACACAACGCCTCCCCGCTGCACAGGGACGCGCCCTGCCTGCCGGAACCAGCTTGTCGGGCACGCAGAGGCCTCTTCGGCGTGAAGAGCCTGCCCCAGCCATTCCCCGACCCCTTCCCTGTGAGGGAAGGGGTCGGGGGTTAGGCCTATCCTTGAACGCAGCGAAGGATCGCCCTTCCTTCCGGGACCACCTCGGTAGGTGCCTCCAGGCCCCTTCGGCGTGAAGAGCCTGCCCTCGAGCGAAGCGAAGGGGTGCAGGGCTGCGCCCTGCCTGACATCGGCCCCTTGCGTGTGTCGCCTCTCCTGCGGTACCTTCATGCCATGCAGGCCTGTCCTTGAGCAAAGCGAAGGAGTTGTATCGACCGCGGTACCTCGCTGAGTCCGACAGCCTGGTCTCCAGTCCACTTTGCAACGACGAGAATCGGATTTGTTTTTCCCAAACATTTTTCTTGGCGCGGCCACGCCCCAAAACAATTCCAAGCGACCCCCCTCTCCCTTTAGGCCTGTCCTCGAGCAAAGCGAAGGAAGAGGGGCCAGGGGAGAGGTGAAGGAGGCCCCATGCCCATCAAGGCTCTGGTGTTTGACGCCTACGGCACCCTCTTTGACGTCCACTCGGTGATGGCCGAGTGCGAGCGCGTCGCCCCGGGACGCGGCGCCGAGATGAGCCAGCTCTGGCGCGCCAAGCAACTGGAATACACCTGACTCCGCAGCCTCATGGAGCGGTACGAAGACTTCTGCGCCGTCACGGAAGCATCGCTAGCCTACACATGCGAGCGGCTCGTCGTCACGCTGGACGCCGCGGCCCGCGCCAGGCTCATGGACGCCTACCTGAAGCTGACGCCCTACGCCGATGTGGTGGAGGCCTTGCCGCAGCTCACGGGCTACCGCCTGGCCATCCTCTCAAACGGCTCGCCCAACATCCTGGGGCCGCTCGTCCGCAACGCAGGCCTCGCCGAGGCCTTCCGCGACGTCATCAGCGTGGACGAGCTCCGCATCTACAAGCCCAGCCCCCAGGTGTATCGCCTGGCCTGTGACCGGCTCCGCGTCAGGCCGGACGAGGTGGGATTCGTCTCCTCCAACCCGTTTGACGTAGCGGGCGCCAAGTCCTTCGGCATGCGGGTGTTCTGGATCAACCGGAACAACCTGGTGCTGGACCGCCTGGGCTACGCACCGGACGCAACGATCAGCAAGCTCACGGAGCTAGTGGGACTGCTGCGGGCCGGCACGGCGCGTTAGCCGCCTTCCCCGTCGTTGCGCGGGCGTTCGTCCCCGGCCGCGCCCTGAGCGCTCGCGGGCGATACGACCGGCTGTCGTATCCCCGTCCGGCGCATCCAGACCAGCTCGTAGAAAGCCAGCGCGGCCCCTCCGCTGATGAGGATGCTCCCGTAGCTGATGGCGCGGTCCGTGAGCGCTACAGCCAGAGCGGTGTCTCGCGGCAGGGCAATGGTTAACACCCCCACCATGCCGGTCTCTACAAAGCCGACCCCGCCGGGCGTCAGCGGAATGGTGGTGAGCACGGCGTTCACGAGCGCCACCAGCAGCACCAGCGGCACGCCCACCGGGACGTCCAGCGCCTGCACCACCAGGTGCAGCCGCAAGGCTTCAAGGACCCACACGGCGATGCTCACGGAGCCTACCAACGGCAAGCGGCGGAAGCTCCCAAGGATCCCCTTCCGGAACCGCCGGTAGGACTCCTGGACCGGCTTGGGCAGACGCCGCGCCAGACGCTCTCCAAGCACCAGCATCCCCAAGAGGAAGGCCACAGCAAGGCCGGCCAGGGTCAAGGAGATGACGAGATAGGCGACGGACCCGGAGCCTTCGTCTGAAGCGGCCGTCCCAGCCACGGCCAGCAGGACGAGCGGAACGGTAGCGATGACGTCCACCACCCGCTCGGCGGCGACGACGCCCAGGGAGAGGGAGAACGGCACACCCGCCCTCCGGCCGTAGGCGTAGGCGCGGTAGGCGTCGCCCATCCGGAGCCAACCCACAGAGTTGAGGAACCACCCCGCCAGGAGCAATGTGGTGGTCTCCGCCCGGCCCAGCAGCGAGCCGCCCGCCTCGCGGCCTATCTGCGCGTTCCACGCCATCATGTGCCATCGCGCGCCACGCACGACCAGTCCGGCGTAGTGGACCACCATCGCCAGCAGGAACAGGGAGAGGTTGGCGGAGCCGATCACATCCCAGGTCGCGCCAAGGTCAATGTTAAACCGCGTGAGCAGCAGTGCCAGCAGACCGATCGCAATGGACAGGGAGACGACGGTGGGGATGGAGACGAGGCGCCGGAGCGAGGGCGGGCCACTGTGGTGGGAGCAGGAGGCGCGGAGGCGTTTCAGCACAGCCTCACGCTCCGGTCAGGGTTGCGGCATCGTGACGAGGCGCCTTGAGCGGGCGCTTCGCCGGCATCCCTGACCGCCGCGGATACCGCTCCGGCGTGGCAACGGCTTTCTGGACCACGACAAGCACGCGCTGCTCAGCGAGCTGGGGTACCTCAATGGAGCGGACCTCTTGAAGCCGCCCGCCCAGTGCGTGGAGGGCGTACTCCGCATCCGCGAGCTCTCCGGCGAAGTCGCCCTTCTTCTGCGCCACGAGCAGTCCGCCGGGCTTCAAGAACGGGAGTGTGAGCTCGGCCAGCACGGCCATGCTCCCCACGGCCCTGGCGAACGCCGCGTCAAAGCGCTCCCGGTAGCGGGGGTCGTGGCCCAGCTCTTCTGCGCGCCCATAGACCGGCGTAGCCCCTTCCAATCCCAACTCGGTGACGAGGTGCTTGAGGAAGGCTGCCTTTTTGCCCGTGGCTTCCAGGAGCACCAGCTTGAAGCCGGGATAGACGATGTGCAAGGGGACGCCTGGGAATCCCGCGCCGCTGCCCACATCAATGGCGAAACCGTCCGCCAGTGTCTGAGGAGGGAGCGCCTGCGCCACGCTCAGCGAGTCCAGGAAATGCGTGCACTGTACCGCGTCCCACCCCTCCACGGAGGTCAGGTTCACCCGCTGATTCACCTCCGCCAGCAGCTCGTAGTAGCGGCGGAACAGGGTAACCTCGCGGGTCCCAAGTGGGGCTCCCAATCGCGCCGCGCCCTCCGTAAGCAGGCGCGCGTCGCGGGGGACCGCGAGACCTAAAGCGCTGCCCTTTGCGGTCCTCACGTCTCCCACCAATCCCGACCGTCAGGCCGGGAACAACCCCCATTCCAGGGTTCCGCCCATTCTACTCCAAAGGGGTCTCAACGGAGAGCATCCGGTCTAGTCCGGCTAGGTCGGGAACGACCCGCACCCGAGCGCCTGGAAAGCACGCTGCCGCAACGGCCTCCAGGAGGGCGCGCTGGGGTGGGTGGAACTCTAACAGCAAAGCGCCTCCGAGCCGCAGCTTGGCGCGCGCCGTCTTCAGCAGTCGCATGATATGCTCGGCGCCGTCCGGTCCCCCGTCTAAGGCCAGCCGCGGCTCGTAGTCCCGGACCTCCGGTTGCAAGCCGGCCATCTCTGAGGTCGGCACGTAGGGGAGATTGGCCACAATCAGGTCCACCGGCACGGGCGCAGGTGTCAGAAGGTCTCCCAGCAGCAACTGGACTTGCTGCCACACCTCGTGGCGCAGACAGTTCCTCCGGGCGACCGCCAGCGCCTCGTTTGAGCAGTCAATGGCGTACACCAAGGCGTCCGGGAGCATGCGTGCCAGTGTGATCGCAAGGCAACCGCTTCCCGTACCCACGTCCGCAATGAGCCGAGGGGCTTGATATAGATCGCTCCGCCTTTTCTCGCGCGCCCACCAGCCCAGGGCTTCTTCAACCAGCAGCTCGGTCTCAGGACGGGGCACCAGCACCGCCGGCGTGACCTCAAAGCCAAGGCCGTAGAACTCACGGCGGCCAAGGAGATAAGAGAAGGGTTCCCGCCGGCACCGGCGGCGCAGCAGGGCCTCCAGCCCGGCAGCCTGTTCGGGAGTCAGCGCCGCCTCGGGACAAGCGTGCATCTCCGTCCGTAGCGCACCCCTGGCCTGGCACACCAGCAGCTCAGCCTCCAGCCACGCGTCTGGAATCCCAGCAGCGTCCAGCGTGGAGTGCGCGCGCTGAACGGCTTCCTGCACCGTTGGCACACCGTTTCTACCGGGGCTATCGCGAGGAGGCAAGTGGCCCAGCTGCAAGGGTCTCTTCAAGCTGCCTGTGCTGCGCGTCCGCAATGACGGCGCCCAGGAGCTCATCCAGGCCACCGTCCAGCACGTGGGGAAGGTTGTGGACCGTAAGGTTCACGCGGTGGTCGGTGACCCGGTCTTGGGGGAAGTTATACGTACGGATCTTCTCCGAACGCTCCCCCGTTCCCACCTGAGCGCGCCGCTCAGTGGCGAGCTGGTCCTGCTGCTGCTGGACGGCCTGCTGATACACCCGGCTCCTCAGCACGTTCATCGCCTTGACCCGGTTTTGGAGCTGAGAACGCTCGTCCCGGCAGACCACCACAATCCCCGTCGGCAGGTGCGTGAGCCGCACCGCCGTGGCTACCTTTTGGACGTTCTGCCCCCCGTGGCCGCCAGCGTGGAAGATATCCACCTTCACGTCCTCCGGCGCGATGTGAACATCTACTTCCTCCACCTCCGGAAGCACCGCCACGGTGGCGGTGGACGTGTGAATGCGTCCGCTGGACTCCGTGGAAGGTACCCGCTGCACGCGATGGACCCCACTCTCGTGTTTCAGGCGGCTGTAAGCGCCCCGGCCGCGGACCTCAAACGTAACCTCTTTCACCCCGCCGAGCCCCGTGAGGCTCTGGTCGGCGATGTCCGTCTTCCACCCCTTGCGCTGGGCGTACCGGAGGTACATGCGTAGCAGCTCCACCGCGAACAGAGCAGCCTCCTCACCGCCGGTCCCGGCGCGGACCTCAATGAAGACGTTCCCTTCGTCTTTCGGATCTCTGGGCACTAGCTCCAGGCGCAGCCGCTCCTCCAGAGAGCCCTGCTGCCGGGTCAGCCTGCTCACCTCGGCGCGCGCCATCTCTCGGAGCTCCCCGTCCGCCTCGCTCCTCACCAACTCCTGCGCCTGGTCAAGCTCCTGGAGCGCCTGCCGGTGCTCACGGTACAGGGCCACGATTGGGGCGAGCGACGCCCGCTCTTTGTTGAGCTGCTGCAGTCGCGCATGGTCCCCCGCCACTTCCGGCAGGGCCATGAGCTCCATCAGCTCGTTGAAGCGTTTCGTTAGCGCCTCGAGTTGGGCGCGGACAGCAGGCTCCATCGCTTCCTCCAGCACGTTCCATTATGACGCCCATCCGTGTGATGGACAAGCGCAGGCGGGACGTCGGTGGGAGGAACTGCGCCGGGCCAGCCGGCTTCTCCCCTAACCCCTTCCCTCATAGAGCCTGTCCTGGACAAAGTCACAGGGGAAGGGGAAAGGGGGTTAGGTCAAGTTCTGGAAGCACTCCGGTCATGGCTCTAAGCCCAAACATCGTAAGGAGGGCTGGTTACGCAACAGAAGAGCGGGGCTTCTAGAAGCCCCGCTCTTCTGTTGCGTTGTACTAGTGAGAGCTTTACGTGCCGCGCAAACGCGGGTCCATGATGTCCCGCAGCGTGTCACCGAACAGGTTGAAGGACAGCACGCAGACCATGATGGCGGCGCCCGGGGCAATTGCGAGCCACGGCGCCAGCTCCATGTACCGCCGACCCTCTGCGCTCAACATGTTGCCCCAGGACGCTGTTGGCGGCTGGACGCCAAGGCCCAGGAAGCTGAGTGCGGCCTCAATGAGAATGGCGTTCGCAATGAGGATGCTTGCGATGACGATGATCGGAGCGGAGATGTTTGGTAAGACGTAACGCATCAACATCCGTGTCGTCGACACCCCAACGGCCTTCCCCGCCTCCATGTAGGTGTTTTCTTTAATAGATAACACTGCCGAACGCACGACACGGGATTCGCCCGGCGCCACGATAATACCGATGGCGATCATCATGTTCGTAAGGCCTGGGCCCAGCACGGTCACGAAGACCAGCGCGAGCACGAGGCCGGGGAACGCCATCATGGTGTCCACGCCCCGCTGGATCAACAGGTCAACCCAGCCGCCGAAATAGCCGGAGATCAGACCGATGAGGATGCCGGTCCCCGTGCCGATCAACACGGCCAGAATGCCCACATAAATCGAGATGCGGGACCCGTAGACGATGCGCGCGAAGACGTCGCGTCCCACCTGGTCCGTCCCTAGCCAGAAAGTGCCGCTCGGGCCTTGCAGGCGCAAAAGCGGACGCAACTCGTTCGGGTCCTTTGCCGCGACGAGTGGCGCGAAGATGGCGGCCGTGACCAGGCCCAAAAGGATGAGGAACGCCACCGTGCCAAGGGGCTTCCGCCTCGCGATCTTGAGCAGCTCAGACAGACGGCCTTTGCGCTTGGGACCGGTAAAGACTCGCTTCTCTATGCCTACCGCTTCTGCCACAGCCCTTCTCCTCTCACCTTGTCCATCTTCAATTCCCCCTCGTCCTCAACGAGGCCATTACGAGTACCGGATCCGCGGGTCCAGCACGCCATAGGTCAGGTCAACCAGCAGGTTCATACCGACGAACCAGAAGCCGATAAAGAACACACAGGTCTGTACCTGCGTGTAGTCACGCAGGTAGATGGAATCGAAGGTCAATCGTCCAACGCCTGGCAGAGAGAACAGCGTCTCCAGGATCACCTCGCCGCCAAAAAGAAACCCAATCTGCGTCCCCATGATGGTGATAACGGGGATCAAGGCGTTCTTGAGCGCGTGGCGGGTGATGGCCGTCCGCCGGCTCAATCCCTTTGCGTACGCGGTGCGCATGTAATCTTGCCGCAGCACCTCAAGCATGGTGGAGCGCGTCATCCGCATAATGACGGCCCCAAGGTTGAAGCCCAGGATGATGGCAGGGAACATCATCTGCTCCAGGTTCTTTGACGGATTGTCAAACAACCCGTGCCAGTCGGCCGGCGGCATGTAGCCAAACCAGATTGCTGAATACACGATGATGAGCGTTCCTAACCAGAAACTGGGCGCGGCTACGCCAATGATGGAGAACATTCGCCCTATGTAGTCTATCGGCTTGTCCTGGAAAATCGCCGATAACACGCCAATCGGGATACCGATGAGCGCCGCTAGGACCACCCCCATGAGGGCGAGTTGGAGCGTAATCGGCATGGACTTGGCAAACAGCTCAATGGTTGGGCGCTTGTGGAACAGGGAGTCGCCGAAGTCGCCGCGGAAAATCCCTCCCCACCACTTGCCAAACTGCACGATGAGCGGGTCGTCCAGCCCCAACTCAGCTTCAAGCCGAGCGACCTGCTCCTTGTTCAGGAAGCCGCCCTCCGAGGTGAGCGCCGCGATGACGTTACCGGGGAGGATGCGTAGCGCAATAAAGACCAGCGTAATCACCCCGAACATTGTCGGGATGGCCAAGAGGAAACGTCGCGCAATGTACCGCTGCACTGCTGTCTCCTTCTACCCGGTTCTCGCCGTGGCTTACCCCCAGGAGTTACCCCGCAATAATGAGCAGACGTACCGATGAAACCTTCGTGATGAGGGAATGTTGCAAGAAAACCCCCTGCCTGTCAAGTACTCCCGCCGACAATGCGGTGGGCGCCCTATCGCCCGTAGCCTTGCCAAGCCCCCCTGTCGCTCTTGCTTCCCGGGCGAGCGCCGCCTTCAACAAGCTGCGGACGACAGTCCAAAGGTCTGCCGCCCCCCAGCTCGTTACTTGATACCCACCGAGAGGCAGGTGACCGTTCGCAGGATGCCCCCAATGACATGGATCCGGTTGGTCACCAGCTCTCCGATGGTGTTCAGGTCGTCCGCCTCCACCACCGCGATGATGTCGTACGGCCCGGTCACAACGTCCACGCCGCTAATAGTCGGGATGGCCCGCAGCGCGTGGACCACCTCTCTCGTCTTGCCGACCGCCGTCTCGATCAAGATGTACGCCTTTGTCGTCATGGCACTCCTTTTCCTATCGCTGGTGGAAGGCTTTACGTCGTCGCGCCCTCAAGGACTGAAAGCAAGGTGGTCATTCTAGGTCGCAGTCGCCTTCCCGTCAATCCGCTCCCTGAATCCGGCTTGGCATGGCTCCACAAGGGTAAGTTTTGCACTCTTGTTCTCGTGCTAAAAGGCAGCCGGGCCTGATGCAAGTGCATCTCTTGACAAGCGGTTGCGAATTGACGATACTAACCCCGCTTTGGTACCAGAGGGCTGCGGTCGGCCACTGGTGCTGCGTCATCAAAAAACGTGAGAGGGGGAACTGCATGACAACTACAGCAACTTTTACGGAGACCTTTGTCAACGCGGCGGACGTCAAGGTCCAGTTGCGCAGAGGCGGCAAGGGAGAGCCTCTGCTCGTCATTCCCGGTGAGCTGGGGGTTCCCGGCTGGATCAACGCTTACAAGGAGCTTGCCAAGGACTTTGATGTCATTGTCCCCTCGCTCCCCGGCTTCGGACAGTCGTCCCGCCCCGAGTGGCTGATGACGGTCAAGGATCTGGCGGCATGGATCACGTGGTTCATCCGGGACCAGAAGCTCCCGACCCCGCTGAACGTGGTTGGGCTTTCCATGGGCGCGTGGGCGGTTGGCGAGATCGCTACAACGAACTCCCAGATCTTCAAGAAGATGGTCCTTGTGGGCCCGGGGGGCCTCAAGCCGGAGCATGGCGAGATCTTCGACTACTTCGTCAACTCCGCCAAGGACGCCTTTGAGAAGTCGTTCCACAATCCCAAGGCGTGCGCCGAGTACACGCAGTACTACGGCAAGGACTGGACTCCTGAAGAGGCCGACCAGGTTGAGGTCAACCGGGAGATGGCGTGCCGCATCACCTGGAAGCCCTACATGCACAACATCACCCTCCACTGGCTGGCCCAGGGGATCAAGACGCCAACGCTCATCGTCCACGGCCGGCAGGACCAGATCGTCCCGCTCAACGCCGGCGAGCGGTGGAAGAAGATCGTCCCCGGTGCTCAGATCAAGGTCATCGACAACTGCGGCCACATGGTAGAGATGGAAAAGCCTGCCGAGCTCGTGGCGGCGGTCAAGACGTTCCTGAAGGGCTAAGTCCTTCCGGTCCCAGACATCCAGGTCGTGTCACGCGTGGGCCGTCCGCCTCAAGCGGAGCGGCCCACGCGGTTTTCTATCCAGTAGCCGCCCGCGTGACCGCCCGGTACATCAGGCCGGTGCCCAGAAACCCGTAGCCCAGGCGATACCGCTCCAGGAGGAAGAAGCCGGTGCTTGCGTTTGTCGGGGGTACTGGCCCGCACGGGCGCGGTCTTGCGCTGCGACTCGCCATGGCGGGCGAGCACGTCCTGGTTGGCTCGCGGGACGTCGCCCGTGCTAAGGCGGCCGCTGACGAGCTGAACACCAGGCTCCGGACCCCGGCCGCGCGCGGCCTCCTCAACGCGGAGGCGGTCGCTCAGGCGGAGGTGGTGTTCCTCTGCGTCCCGTACCAGAGCCACCACGCGACACTGGCGGAGCTAGCGCCGCACCTGGAGGGGAAAGTTTTGGTGGACGTCGTCGCCCCCCTCGCCTTTTCCCGAGGTCGTGTCCGCGCCATCCAGGTGGAAGAAGGCTCGGCGGCCGAGCAGGCCCACGCGCTCGCGCCGGGCGCCAGGGTAGTAGGGGCGTTCCACAACTTGAGCGCGGAGGACTTGCTGTTGCCTGACCGCTCCATGGACTGCGACGTCGTGGTCTGTTCTGATGATCAGGAGGCCAAACGGCGGGTGATGGCCCTAGCCGAAAAGATCAAGGGCATCCGGGGCGTGGATGGCGGTCCTCTGGAATACTCCCGCTACGTGGAGCAGTTCACCGCGCTGCTCATCACCATCAACCGCACCTACAAGTCCCACACCTCCATCCGCATCGTCGGCATCTAGTCTCGGCCCCTGGCTTCCCCAGGGCTTCACGGGGCCCGTGCGGGCCATCGCTCCTTCGCTTGACACCCCGTCCCTACCGCGCCTACCATGAAGGCGCCACCCATCCTTCAGCTGAAGGACGGTGAGCCTGCAAGCGGACTTTAGCCGCGGGGATCAGCGATGACCACGACGGCGGCTCCAAAACATCCTTCCTTGGACGGAGCAGACGCCTTCCGGCACCGGCCGCGGAGGCGTTTTATGTTTTCTGCTACGACCTCCAGGACGCTTCGCGAGCAGGCCATGGTGCTCCAATGAACCATGCGATTACGGATGTCCCCGGTATCAGGCTGGGCCACTACACCGACCTGGAGCACGCCACGGGGTGCACCGTGGTGCTCTGCGAGGGCGGGGCTGTCGGAGGGGTAGACGTGCGCGGCTCGTCCTCGGGCACGCGCGAGACAGAGGTGCTGCGCCCCGGCGCCACTGTTGCTTACGTGCACGGCATCGTCCTGAGCGGCGGGAGCGCCTACGGCCTGGACTCGGCGGGAGGCGTCATGCGCTATTTGGAGGAGCGCAGCGTCGGCTACCGGATTCGCGACTTCGTCGTTCCCATCGTGCCGGCCGCCATCCTGTTTGACCTTGGGCTTATCACGCACAAGGTGAGGCCCGACGCCGCGGCGGGTTATCGCGCGTGCCAGGCCGCCTCGGACGGGCCGGTGGAAGAGGGCTCGGTCGGCGCGGGAACCGGCGCCACCGTCGCGAAGATTCTTGGGCCCACGCGTGCCGTGAAGGGGGGCCTCGGTACCGCCTCGGTGCGCCTCGGCGAGGGCGTCGTCGTGGGCGCCGTCGTCGCCGTGAACGCCATCGGCGACATCGTGGACCCCGAGACTGGACGGACGGTGGCGGGGCCTCGCCGCGAGGACGGCCGCGGATTCCACGACGGCCGCGAGCTGCTGCTGTCCGGCAAGGCGACCCTCCCGACCCTCGCGCGCACGTCCACCACGCTGGTCGTGGTCGCCTGCAACGCCAAGCTCACCAAGGAGGAGGCGACCAAGCTGGCGCAGCAAGGCCAAAACGGCGTGGCGCTGGCCGTAAGGCCTGCCCACACCACGGGCGACGGCGACGTCGTCTTTGCCCTGGCGACCGGCCAGACCGACGAACGCCTGCCTCTTGGCCAGCTTGGCCTGGCGGCCACGACGGTCGTCGCGCGGGCCATTCTCAGGGCGGTGCTCGCCGCCAAAGGACTTGGCGGCATCCCGTCGGTCACCGAGTACGCTGCGGCTGCCGGCAAGCAGTCGGCTTCGTGAGCGAGGTCCCCATGCGCGTGACGACACGGGACATCCAGGAGATGAAGGCGCGCGGGGAGAAAATCCCGGTGCTGACCGCCTACGACTACCCCTCCGCCAAGCTGCTGGACGAGGCGGGCGTGCCGATCATCCTGGTGGGCGACAGCCTGGCCCAGGTGGTGCTCGGGTACGACTCCACGCTGCCCGTGACGATGGAGGAGATGCTGCACCACGTCCGGGCGGTCGTGCGCGGCGCCAAGCGCGCCCTGGTTGTCGCCGACATGCCGTTCATGAGCTACCAGGTGGACGCGAGCCAGGCCCTCGTCAACGCGGGGCGCTTCTTACAGGAGGGCAGCGCGCAGGCGGTGAAGCTGGAGGGCGGACGACGCGTCGCGGAGACGGTGCGCCGGATCACCCAGGCCGGCATTCCGGTGATGGGCCACGCGGGCATGACGCCGCAGTCGGTCCACCAGCTGGGCGGGTACCACGTGCAGGGGCGCGACGCCAAGGCCGCCGCGAACCTCCTCGCGGACGCGCTCGCCCTGGAAGAGGCCGGCGCGTTCTGCGTCGTGCTGGAGCTGGTGCCCGCTCCCCTCGCCAAGCTCCTCACGCAGCGGCTCCGGGTCCCCACGATCGGCATCGGCGCGGGGCCGGACTGCGACGGCCAGGTGCAGGTGTACTACGACCTGCTGGGACTCTTCACCGACTTCGTCCCCAAGCACGCCAAGCGGTATGCCGCCGTGGCGGAGACCATCCGCGCCGCCGTTGCCGCCTACGTGGCGGAGGTGCAGAGCGGCGCGTTCCCGACCGAGAAGCAGAGCTTCACGATGGACGAGTCCGCGCTGACTGGCCTGCTGCGCCCTTCACCCGAAGGGCTGCGCCCCCACAAGCGCGAGGAGTAGCGTGCAGGTCGTCTCCACTGTCGCCCAGCTCCGCGCCGCGCTGGCTGGCGCGCCGCGCCCCGTCGGCCTCGTGCCGACGATGGGCTACCTCCACGAAGGGCACCTCTCCCTGGTGCGCCGCGCCAGGCAGGAGTGCGCCTTCGTCACCGCCAGCATTTTCGTCAACCCCACTCAGTTCGGCCCAAAGGAAGACCTGGCCAGCTACCCGCGCGACCTGCCTCGCGACCTCGCGATGCTGGAGCGCGCGGGCGCAGACCTCGTCTTCACGCCGTCCGTTGAGGAGATGTACCCGGCCGGCTTTGATACCTGGGTGGAGGTGAGTGCCCTGTCGCGCCGCCTGGAGGGAGAGGTGCGCCCCGGCCACTTCCGCGGCGTCGCCACCGTGGTGCTCAAGCTGTTCAATCAGTTCCGCGCGGAGCGCGCCTACTTCGGCCAGAAGGACGCGCAGCAGGCCCTGCTCATCCAGAAGCTGGCGGCGGACCTGGACACCGGCACGCAAGTCGTCATCTGCCCCACCGTGCGCGAGCCGGACGACCTCGCCATGTCCAGCCGCAACACCTATCTGGACCCGGCCCAGCGCAAGGCTGCCACCGTGCTCTACCGCAGCCTGTGCGAGGCGCAGCGCCTCTACCAGAGCGGCGAGCGGGACGCGGAGAGGCTCCGCAGTGCGATACGCACGGTCTCGGCCGCCGAACCGCTCGCGCGCGTCCAGTACGTGAGCGTCGCCGACGCCGGGACGCTGGAGGAGCTGGCCGTCGTGGACCGCCCCGCGCTCGTCTCCATGGCGGTCTTCGTTGGCAAAACGCGGCTCATAGATAACGTGCTGCTTCCGCCTGCGGTGTCCTGAAACGGGGGTTGAGGCCCCTCCGCACTGTTTCGGTGTATCCAGCTCAAGGTTGGCTAAGCGAGGCATACGAAATAGCTTTGGAGAGGCACTCCAACCTCAGCTTTGCAGGCATTGGAAACCCCACGGGTGTTAGGGGGACCCTTGAGCGGGACTGCCGGGCCAATGTGGAATAGCCTCAAAGGTTCGAATCCCATTTGGCCCACCAGCGCTAACATTTGCGAAAGTCTTGCGAGCAGCGCTTAGATTCTAAGACCCCCAGGCAGTACAGTTGCGTCAGTTCAACAGGGGACAGCCGAACCTGCGAAGTGAAGGAATACCATGAAAGCAATTGTATACACAAAATACGGACCACCGAATGTTCTTCAGCTCAAAGAGATAGAAAAGCCCACTCCCAAGGACGATGGAGTACTGATAAGAATCTATGCGGCAACAGTAACATCAGGGGACGTGAGACTCCGGAGTTTTATGGTCCCTCCCTTGTTCTGGCTCCCCGCGCGAATAATGTTTGGTCTCAGAAAACCAAGAAGGAAAATACTAGGGCATGAGTTTGCCGGAGTAATTGAATCAGTAGGCAAAGATGTAAAACTGTTTAAGAAAGGCGACAAGGTTTTCGGATCTACCGGTTTTGGAGCTGGTACTTATGCCGCATACATCTCTCTGCCTGAAACGAAGGCGCTGGCGCTCAAACCCACCAATATGACCTCTGGGGAAGCCGCCGCCGTTCCTGTTGGAGCGACAACGGCGTTGTTCTTCCTCAGAGACAAGGGGGAGATCCACAGTGGACAGAAAGTGCTCATCTACGGAGCTTCTGGAAGTGTAGGCACTTTCGCTGTCCAACTTGCCAAGCAATTCGGAGCGGAAGTCACCGCGGTGTGCAGTACCACGAATTTGGAATTGGTGCGATCCCTGGGAGCCGATAAGGCCATTGATTACACGAGAGAGGACTTTACCCAAAGCGGTGAGACCTATGACCTTATTTTCGACGCCGTAGGCAAGAGTTCGTCTTCACGTAGCAAAAGAGCGCTAAAGCGGAATGGATCCTTTGTTTCAGTAGCCCACGGGATTGCACCCGATAGAAGTCAAGACCTGATTTTCCTCAAAGAGCTGATTGAGGCGGGAAAGATAAGATCGGTCATCGATAAACGCTATTCATTGGAACAAGTTCCCAAGGCACACGCTTATGTCGACAAAGGGCACAAGAAGGGAAAGGTAGTCATAACTGTGCAAGCTGAAGTCTAAAAGGAAAGGGCCAAAAGGCTCTGGCTTCTGTATGGTCAGGCCGGGCTCGGATCCGCCTGTGTGATGAACAGGGGTAGCGCCGTCTCACAGGTTTTGTGTATTGTTCGCAGTGCTCCCCTGCGGACGATTCGAATGTGCAACGTGCCATACGGCTAGTGAGATCCTTAGCTCCAATGTGCGCTGAGTTCTTGCTATGGTCACGACGGCCCACCAGCGGGGATTCGAACCGTTAGGCTTTCCTTGTAGGTATTGCCCTGCTTATCCCCCCTCAAGCCGTCCGATACCTGCTACCGGGCCCAGGAATAATGCAGGAATTGCTGAGATTGAGGTTCCTTAAGCGCGGCATATGATGCAACTTGCCGGGCTTCCCGCGCCGCCTCGCCAACGGGGTCGGTGTATAATCGTCCTGCGGCGGAGGCATCGGGCGCATGGTCAAGATCTACACCAAGACGGGCGACAAAGGGCAGACGGGGCTGCTGTACGGTGGCCGCGTTCCCAAGAACGACCCGCGCGTGGAGACCTACGGCCTGGTGGACGAGGCGTGCTCCGCCATGGGGCTGGGCCGCGCCCTCTCCAACGACGCCAAGGTCAAGGAGATCCTGCTCCACACGCAGCGGGAGTTGTTCACGGTCGGCGCGGAGCTCGCCACCGACCCCAGCGCGCGCGACTCCTTCCTGAAGCACTTCACGCCCGTGACGTCTGAAATGACCACCAGACTGGAGCGGTGGATCGACGAGCTGGACGCGGTGGTCAAGCTGCCGCCATCGTTCGTTATTCCAGGCGCGTCGCCCGCGTCCGCCGCCATAGACGTCGCCCGCACCGCGCTGCGCACCGCCGAGCGCCGCATCGTGGGACTCCACGAGGCGGGCATGCTGGCCAATGAGGAAGTGCTGCGGTACGTGAACCGCCTCGCCGACCTGCTGTTCATGCTGGCGCGCTACGAGGACCGGCGCCTGCCGCCCGAGCTGCTGACCGGTGCGCGCATATGACGTCGTTGCGCGTCGCCGTCGTGGACTACGAGGCGGGGAACCTGCGCAGCGTCGCCAAGGCGCTGGAGACCGTGGGCGCGCAGCCCCTCGTGACCAGCCGCCCCCAAGACCTGCTGGCCGCGGACGCCGTGGTGCTCCCCGGCCAGGGCCGCTGCGACCAGGCGATGAAGGCGCTCCAGGCCAAGGAACTGACTGCTGCCGTCCTCGCAGTTATTCGTGAAGGAAAACCTTTCTTTGGCGTGTGCGTCGGCCTCCAGCTCCTGCTGGACTCCTCGGAGGAGGGCGACGCCGCGTGCCTGGGCGTCATCCCCGGCCGCGTCCGGCGCCTGCCTTCCGGCCTCAAGGTGCCGCACATGGGCTGGAACCAGGTGACGTTTCACGGGGACCACCCGGTGTTTGCTGACATGCCGCAGGGAGGCTACTTTTACTTCGTGCACAGCTACTACCCTGACCCCACCGACAAGAGCGTGGTGACTGGCACCACCACCTACGGCCTGGAGTTCTGTTGCGCCGTCGCGCGCGACAACCTGGTAGCGACGCAGTTCCACCCGGAGAAGAGCGGCCCGCTTGGACTGAGGCTGTACGCCAACTTCGTGCGCATGGCCGCCGCGGTCGGAACGAGGCGTTAGGGCCTCTTACTCCGAAGGGGAGTGCAGAGGGGCAAGCCCCTCTGCATAGGCAGGTTCTCATGGAAGTGATCCCGGCCATAGACCTGCGCGGTGGCAAGTGCGTCCGGCTCTACCAGGGCGACTACGCCAGGGAGCAGGTCTTCTCCGACGACCCGGTGAGCGTGGCGATGCGCTGGCAGCAGGAGGGCGCTCCGCGTCTCCACGTTGTGGACCTGGACGGCGCCGCAGAGGGAAGCCCTGGCAACCTGGCGGTTATCGGGCGCATCGCCAAGAGCGCCGCGATTCCAGTGCAGGTGGGCGGCGGGATTCGCACGCTCGCCACAGCCAGGCGGCTCCTCAAGCTGGGCGTGGACCGGGTCGTGCTGGGCACCGTCGCGGTTGAGAAGCCCGCCTTGGTGCGGCAGGCCGTGGAGCGCCTGGGGGCCGACCGTATCGTCGTCGCGCTGGACGCCCGCGACGGCAAGGTGGCCATCAAGGGTTGGCGCGAGCAGTCCTCCGTGGACGCGCTTGACCTGCTCCGCCAGATGCAGGCTGCGGGCGTGCGCGTGTTCATCTACACCGATATCGCCCGCGACGGCACCATGACGGAGCCGAACTTCACCGCCATAGCCAGGATGGCCCGCCAAGCGCCGGGACAGGTCATCGCGTCCGGTGGCATCAGCCGCGAGGAGCACCTTGTGCGGCTGGCACGGCTCGGCGTGGCGGGCGCCATCGTGGGCAAGGCCCTGTACACGGGTGGTATCATGCTTCCGAGTGCGCTGGCCGCCGTCTCGGCCACGCGGCGCACCGCCAAGAGGTAGTGGGGTAGGAGAAGCAGCCATGCCGCTGTATGAGTACGTCTGCCAACGCTGCGAGCAGGGTTTTGAGCTGTTGCGGCCCATGAGCCGGTCCACGCAGGGGGTTGCCTGCCCCACGTGTGAAGCGCCCGCCGTGCGCGTGCTCTCGGTTTTTGCCGCCTTCGCGACGGGCAGCAACGGGGAGTCCACGCCTGTCGCCGGAGGCGGTTGCGCCTGCGCCTCGGGCGGCGCGTGTGGCTGCGCCCGCTAGATCAGCGAGCGCGACTGGCCTCCGTCCACGTTCAGGCACACCCCGGTCATCAGGTCGGCGCGGTCCGAGCACAGGAACGCCACCGCCTCCCCGATCGGCCCCGGCCACCCGAACTTCCCCATTGGCAGGTGCCGCGCAACGAACTCGTCCACCACATGCGACGGACTGTTCTTCACGAACCGGTCCCAGCTCCCCTCCGGGAAGTGGATGGAGCCCGGGGCGACGGCGTTGAACAGCACGTTGTCCTTGGCGTACGTCACCGCCATGTGTTTGGAGAACGCGATGAGCGCCGCCTTGGCCGTCATGTAGGAGAGCGGGCCGCCGTACTCGCGCCCGTAGATGGACGCGATGCTGACCACGCGGCCCCATCGCCGCTCCCGCATCCCTGGCAGCACCAGCCGGATCAGCTTAACAGGCCCCAGCAGGTTGAAGTTCAGCGTCTCAAGCCAGTCCTCGTCCGTCGTGGAGCCAAAGTCCCGCCCGCCGACGGTCCCGCCCGCATTGTTGACCAAGATGTCCACCGGGCCGAGCGTTGACGTCGCCTCCTCGTGGAACCGCTTGAGGTCCCCTTCCACGGTCACGTCCGCCTTGACGCCCAGGCTCCGCCCCTCAAAAGGAGCGAGCTCCTCCACCGTCTGGCGGAGCCGCTCGTCGCTGCGGGCGCAGATGGCGACGTGGCAACCCTCGCGGGCCAGCGTCAGCGCGATCTGGCGACCCAGGCCGCGGCTGCCGCCCGTCACCATTGCCACCTTGCCTTTGAGACCTAGCTCCATACGTGTCCTCCTGCTGCTGATGCCATGGTGCTGACGCTCCTGGCGCTGATGCGTTTGACCGCCCTTTACCAGCATTGTAGCAGCGCAGGGCGTCCTTGGCGGGCT
Organism: Dehalococcoidia bacterium; assembly: GCA_009693055.1. GTDB lineage: Bacteria > Chloroflexota > Dehalococcoidia > Lucifugimonadales > SHYT01 > SHYA01. Next base: position 90,288 of record SHYA01000001.1, read on the forward strand.
GTATAATCGCGCCACACGGTGGGGAGGTACGGTTATGGCTGCACAACAATCATCTGTGTTTTTGACCAGGACATCACACCCAAGGTGCTCGCAATAATCGAACAAGCGCGTAAGGAAGCGATTGTAGTGACCCCATTTGTACAACTTTGGGGCCACGCCCAGCGCAGCATCGAATTGGCATTGGTGAACCGAGCCAAGGTGCGGTTCATCGTCCGAAGCGACGGTGGGGACAAGCAGATGGAAAGTATCGCGTGGTTGCTCGAACATGGCGTCGAGGTCCTCGCCGTTGACGGGCTGCACGCCAAAATCTACATGAATGAGAACGCCATCATTGTGAGTTCAATGAACTTCTACGGCTACTCAACGGATAATGCGATGGAGACGGGCCTGATGATAGTCAGCGCGGCGGATGCACGGGCGCTGCGGGCCTATGTTTCCACCAAACTAATGTCCTTCGCCACGCCACTGAGCTTGGCTGGGTCGCGTGCGACGTTTGCTCCTCAACGCCAATCGAAGCTAGCCGAACGTACTGCGACCGGCCACTGCATCCGCCGTGGTGAGGACCTCCGCTACGACCCCGCAAGACCGCTGTGCGACAATTGCTACGAGATCTGGGCTGAGTACGGCGACGAAAACTACTCCGAAAAGTTTTGTCACGCCTACGGCCAGCCCGCCAAGGTGACCAAGGCACAGACTTTGTGCGTCAAGTGCCGCCGGCAGCGGTAGGGTAACTACCACCCGCTTGTGACCGTGCGGTAAGCTGTCCTCATGGCTGCACACAGCATCGTTGACACCGACCCGGGCGCAGGGAAGCACCGTGGAGCCGGCACGCCATGACGCAAGGCGGTACATGGCCCGAGATCGCGTGGGAGGAGCTGGACGCCCTCTACCGGGAAGCCATTCTTGACCACGCCCGCAACCCCAGGAACCGCGCGCCCCTCGGCTCGCCCACCGTCCAGGCCCACGTGCTCAACCCGTTCTGCGGCGATGAGGTGTTTCTTGACCTCGCGTTCCGCGACGGGCGCGTGACGGACGTCGGCGCCTACGGCGAGGGGTGCGCCGTTTCGCGGGCAAGCGCCTCCCTGATGTCCGGCCTGCTGCGTGGCAAGACGGTGGCGGAGACGCGCGCCCTCGCCGAGTGCTTTCAACACGTGATGCGCACGGGCCAGCCCTCCGACGCCGAGCGCAAGCTCCTCGGTGACGCGGAGGCACTGGCCGGGGTCACCAGGTTCCCGGTCCGCGTCAAGTGCGCCCTCCTCGCCTGGGAGGCCCTGGACGAGGCACTTAACCAGTATGAGAAAGGGCGCAAGTCCTGATCACTTTCGCTCATTGATCACGGTTGCAGTTTGAGCCTTTCCTCAACACGCGGATAGCCCGTCTCCCACGCCTTGAAGCCCGCAAGCGCGTGTGCTAGCATGCCTTTACACCCCTTAGGGAGGCCCGCCATCCCCGTCACCGTTCAGCCACAGCGCACCCCCGTCGCCCCGCCCGTCGTGGCGGTCAGCGTGCTCCCCCCGTATCACCGCAAGGCTTCGGCGCCGCTGATGAGGCGGGCGGCGCAGGCCGCCATCGCGGTGGGCAGCCGCGGTCAAGGCCCGGCAAGGGTCAGCGTAGCCGTCACCGACGACGAGACCATCCGCTCCCTTAACGCCCAGTACCGTGGCCTGGATGAAGTGACCGACGTACTCTCGTTCGGCTGGCAGGAGGCCGCGCATGGCTTCCCGCCCACCCCCAAGCGGCAGGACAGCCTCGGTGAGGTCATCATCGCCTACCCCAGGGCGGCACGGCAGGCCGAGGAGCGTGGGCACACCGCTCGGAACGAGCTTGCGCTTCTGGTCGTCCACGGCGTGCTGCACCTCCAGGGGTACGACCACGAAAAGGCGGACGAGCAGGCGCGCATGCGTACCCTTGAGGCGAAGGCTCTGCGGCAAATGGGCATTCACCGCACGCTGCTCGGCGGAGGCGACCGTGGCCGGTGAGGTGCTGTACCGCCGCTGGCGGCCTCGCCGCTTCCAGGAGATCTCCGGCCAGGAAGTCGTGGTGCACACGTTGCGCCAGGCGGTCCTGCAAGGGAAAGTGGCGCACGCCTACCTCTTCTGCGGGCCGCGCGGAACCGGCAAGACCAGCACCGCCCGCATCCTCGCCAAGGCGATCAACTGCCACGCGCCCAGTGACGGCGAGCCGGACGGCACCTGCCCCATGTGCCGCTCCATTGACGAGGGGCGCGCGCTGGACATGGTGGAGATAGACGCCGCCAGCAACCGCCGGGTGGAGGACGCCCGCTCGTTGCGCGAGCGCGTCTTCGGGTCCGGACCGGCTGAGGCCCGCTTCAAGGTGTACATCATTGACGAAGTCCACATGCTCACCGACGATGCGTTCAATACGCTCCTCAAGACCCTGGAGGAGCCGGCGCCGTGGGCCATCTTCATCCTCTGCACTACGGAGGCGCAGAAGGTCCTGGCTACCATCGTGTCGCGCTGCCAGCGCTTTGACTTCCGCCGCATCAGCACGGCGGACACGATTGCGCGCCTGGAGACTATTGCGAAGGCCGAAGGCTACGACTGCGAGCCGGAAGCGCTGGCGGCCGTCGCGCGCGCGGCCGGGGGCAGCCTCCGCGATGCGTGCAACCTCGTAGAGCAGCTCTCCTCAGCCTACGCTCGCAAGGTGACCATGGCGGGAGTGGAAGAGCTGCTTGGGCTGCGCGGCACCGAGTACGCGCTTCCCCTCGTTCGGCACGTGCTCTCCCGCGAGGTGCCGCAGGCGCTGAGCCTGCTCAACACCGCCGGGGCCGCGGGCGTGGACTTGCGGGTCCTTCACCGCGCGGTCATGGAGCACTTCCGCGCGGTCCTGCTCCTGCGCTCCGGTGTCACCGAGTCGCTGGAGCTGTCCAAGGAGGCCGTTGAAGAGCTGCGCACGCTTGCCCAGCGCGGGACTACGGCGCAAGTCCTGCGGGCCATCCGGGCCTTTGCGCAGGCCAACCTGAGGTCCACCGAGGGTGTGCCCTCCCTGCCGCTGGAGCTGGCGGTGGTGGAGGCGTGCGCCGAGCCGGAGCCAGTAGCGTTGCCTGCCAGACCGGCGCCTCCGCCCCGCGCCATAAGAGCGCCCGCCGCCCCTCCGCCACCTCGCGGGAGCCCTTCAGCACCGGCGAGCGGACAGCCCCGGCCATTTGCGAGCAAGGTGCCCGCCGGCGAGCCTGCGCGTCCGGTTCCCTCCCCGGGAGCAGGTCAACCGGCGCCGTCCCCTGACACCGACCCCACGCCGGCGCCGCGCGTGGCAGCCTCGCCGCAGTGGGAGGCGCTCCACAAGACGCTCAAGCTCGCCAAGGGGAAAAGGTTCAACCTGGGGGCTCTGCTCAACGACTGTAGCGAGCACCGGGTGGAAGGCGATACCTTGGTGTTGGTCTTCCGCAACTCGTCCAACATGGACCGGATGCGCGAGGAGATAGAGCAGCCGGAGATGCGCACGCTAGTACAGAAGGCGGTGCGGGACGCCTTCGCCGCCGACTACGAACTGAAGTTCGTCGCCAACAGCAACGGCGCGGCGCTCAAACCGCAAGGCTACCTGGTGCGCGAGGCGCTTCGCTTGGGGTCCCACATCGTGGGAGAGGAGACAAAGGAGGCCTCATGAGCAACCGCCAGTTTATGCGCCAGGCCCAGCAGCTCCAGGCGGCGCTGCAAAAGGCCCAGGAGGAACTGGAAACCGCCACCGTGGAGGCCACTGCGGGAGGCGGCGTGGTCAGAGTGGTCGTCACCGGCAAGGGGCTCCTCCAGTCCGTCAAGATTGACCCGCAGGCCGTGGACCCGAAGGACGTGGCAATGCTGGAGGAGCTGGTGCTGGCCGCAGTCAACGAAGGGCAGCAGAAAGCCCAGGAAATGGCGCAGCGCAAGCTCGGCGCGCTCACCGGTGGGCTGAAGCTGCCGGGGCTGTAGCTCTTGGTGGAGCAGCGAGGCTCTGGAACGGTCCGACGATGACGACGCCTCGTTGGCTCCCTGCGGACGCGCTCCCCGCCGTGGCTTCCGTCGCACGCCTGATCGAGGAGCTCCACAAGCTGCCCGGCATCGGCCCCAAGAGCGCCCAGCGGCTGGCGTACCAGGTCATCCGCATGCCCAAGGATGAGGCGCGCGCCCTCGCCGAGGCGATCCTGGCGGTGAAGGAGGACGTCGGCCTGTGCTCGGAGTGCCAGAACATCACCGACCGCGAGCCGTGCGCCCTCTGCGCCAACCCCAGCCGCGACCACGCCGCCATCTGCGTGGTGGAGGAGGCGCTGGACGTGCTGGCCCTGGAGCGCACGCGGGTCTACAAGGGCCTGTACCACGTCCTGCACGGCGTCATCTCCCCCATGAACGCCATCGGCCCGGAGGACCTGAAGCTCAGGGAGCTCCTGGGCCGACTGGAAAACGGCCAGGTGCGCGAGGTGGTGCTGGCCCTCAACCCCAACCTGACCGGCGAGGCGACCGCACTGTACATCCAGCGCCTCATCAAGCCGCTGGGCGTCCGCGTCACCAGGCTGGCCCGTGGCCTGCCGGTTGGCGGCGAGCTGGAGTACGCCGACGACCTGACCCTTATCCGAGCATTTGAAGGGCGCCAGGAGGTGCCGTGAGCAGCCCGCAGAAACCGCGCCAGCGGCCCGACCAGGTCGCATCGCGTCCGCCGGAGGCTGAACGCCTCTACAAGACGGAGTCGATCGTCCTCAAACAGGTCCACATCGGCGAGGCGGACCGGCTGCTCACGCTGTACACGCCATACCTGGGCAAGCTGCGGGTCGTCGCCCGGGGCGTGCGCAGGCCCAAGAGCAAGCTCGCCGGCCACGTGGAACCGCTGGTGCACACCCGCCTGATGATTGCTAAGGGAAGAACCCTGGACATCGTGACCCAAGCGGAGACCGTGACCCCCTTCGTCAAGCTGCGCAGCGGGTTGGAGACGACCGCTCGCGGGATCTACTGCGCCGAGTTGGTGGACGCTTTTGCGCCGGACGAAGCACCCAACCCCCAAGCCTTCGCGCTCCTCGTGGTCACCCTCGGCCACCTGGACGAGGGCGAGCCGGACATCGCGCTCCGCTGGTTTGAGCTCCACCTGCTCAACCTGATGGGGTTCCGCCCGGAATTCCATCAGTGCGCTGAGTGCGGCGGCGCGCTCCCGCTGGAGGCGGCCGCCTTCAGTCCGGAGGCAGGCGGCATCCTCTGTCCTGGGTGCAGGCAAATAGCGGGGTCTGCTGAGCATGCCTCGGCGCTCGCCATGCTCAGCCTCAACGACATCAAGGCGCTGCGCTTCATTCAGGACCAGCAGTACACGGAAGCCCGCAGGCTGCGGCTGGCGGCGCCCCTCGCCCGCGAGATTGAAGACGTGCTGCGGCTCTACGTGCGCCACCTTCTGGAGCGCGACCTGCGCTCTACGGCGTTTGTTGACCACCTGCGCCGCGTGAGCCCTGCCTAGACCGCGTTGGCACGGGGCGCAGGACTCCTGCGGCACATAGTGCACCTGCATCTTGCCAGCGCGGCTGTCCCGGCCCAAAACTTGCGCTGGGGGCAGCCACCAGGCCCCAAGCAAAGCGCTCGGCCCCCGTGGCAAGCGCATTGCCAGCATCAGGCCGTTGAAGTGAACGGGTAAGGCTGTGTGGCCATGAGCCCGCAAAACAAGGGCCGCCGGAGAGCAGTGAAAGCAAGCGGGCAGGCCGCTATCGTGCAAAAGCCGCCGGCAAGCGATGTGGTGTTCGGGGTGGATAAACGTGGACGGGCCTGCCTGTGGAACCAAGGCGCGGTCGAGTTGTTCGGTCACGCGGCGAGCGCGGTCATCGGTCAGGCGTGCAGCACTGTTTGCCGGACGAGGGCATGTGCGGCGCAGTGCATAGCGGCCACCCAGTTGGAACAGTACGCGCGCGGGAGACCGCTCCATGAAGTCGTGCGGGTGGAGCTATGTGGTCCGACAGTTGGCACGATCGCGGTAGAGGTCGTGGCTACGCCAGTCGTACTCGGAGGAGCAGTCCCGGAGGCCGCCATGCTGTACGCCGTCCGGCTCGTTTCAAAGCCCTCGGCAGAGACCCCCTTCACCGCACTGAGGGAGTTGCGCACGGTCAACGTGGGGGGCTATGGCGCCACTGAGATGCCGATGTAACTCCCTTTCGGAGACGCTTTGGAGGGGTAGCTGCCCGGAAAACGGGCCTTGCTCACAAATTCCCGGCGCAGGGGGTTGTATCATGGCCCATCTCTTTGTACAATAACCCTTTGCGCCATGCTCCGCGTGGCATCTTGCAAGGAGGGTGGGGTGATTGAATGCGCTAGGCCAACACATCATCCTTGAGCTCAAGGAGTGCAACCCTAAGCTCCTCAACGACCTCCCGTTTTTGCAGGCGGCCCTGCTTGAAGCGGCTGAGTGTACAGGGGCTACGATAATTGGCAAGACCTTCCACCAGTTCTCTCCGCACGGCGTCACGGGCGTGATCGCCATCGCGGAATCCCACCTTTGCATCCACACCTGGCCCGAGTACGAGTATGCGGCGGTGGACATCTTCACCTGCGGAGAGAACTTCAACGCGCACAAGGCCGCCACGCTCATCATCAACCGGCTTGAGTCCCGCAACCATTCCCTGATGGTTGTGGAACGCGGTGTCCTCGGCGAAAGGGTAGCCGGGCAGGTCTCCTAGCGGAGCGGATGTGGAGACCGGCAGCGGCGAGTGGTATACCGAGTTCCTGACGCCACACCTCTCCGTCTCCGCCCGTATCGGCAAAGTCCTTTTTAGCGGCAAGACCGCGTACCAGGCTGTAGAGCTTCTGGAGACGCCGAGCCTCGGCCGCGTGCTCCGGCTGGACGGCAAGACCCAGTCCGCCGAGCTTGACGAGCACGTCTACCACGAGTCCCTCGTGCACCCCGCCATGCTGTTGCATCCCGCGCCGCGGAGCGTCTTCATCGGGGGAGGTGGCGAGGGGGCCACCGCCCGGGAGGTGCTCCGCCACGGCACCGTGGAGCGGGTCGTGATGGTGGACCTGGACAAGGAGCTCGTGGAGCTCTGCCGCGAGCACCTCAAAGACTTCCACCAGGGGGCCCTGGACGACCCACGCCTCCACCTTGTCTTTGACGATGCCCTGAAGCACCTGGAGAACACGACCGACCGCTTTGACGTCGTGGTCATGGACATCGCAGACCCATTGGAGGGGGGGCCTGCGCACCTCCTGTACACGCAAGAGACTTACCGCATCGTGGCGGAGCGGCTCAACCCCGGCGGCGTCTTGGTGACCCAGGCGGGACCGGTCAGCATGGTCAACTACCGAGAGGTCCACCCGGCCATCCACAACACGCTTGAGACCGTTTTCCCGACGGTCGCCTCGTACGCAGTGCACGTGCAGTCCTTCGGCGAGCCGTGGGGGTTTGTGCTCGCTTCTGACGCGCGCGACCCGCGGCAGTTCACCCTGTCGCAGGTGGACCAGCGCATTCGGGAGCGTGGGCTGACCGGCCTGCGCTTCTACGACGGCCAATCACACCAGGGGCTCTTTGCGCTCCCAAGATACCTGCGCGAGGCCATCGCGGCCGAAGAGCGCATCATCACAACGGACAGCCCCCTGTTCATCTTTTAATCGGACCCGGCGTCAATGTCGCGCGGACCGCATCCTCAATAGGTACTGGCGGATCACACGAGAAACTCACTAGGGCCACTTCCGCTATGACAAGTATCCGGTCTATCTACGACTGGCTAAATGACCTGGGCTTCCTCCAAGGGAAGACAACGGACCAGGCTGCCGATGTCATCGCGAACGCCCTAACGGCGTATTGGCGCGCAATTCGATCAGTGGTACCCGACGCGTTCGGGGAGCCCAATAAATACGTCATCCAAAAGACCCCTGGCTTGTTCGCATTGCACTGGGTCTTGAGGGACCATCTTTTGCCCACTATGTTTGCCGCTCATATCCAGTGGACGGAGGATGAGTTCCGAAAACTCCTGGAATATAGCCCGGAGAGCTGCAATGCGGAGTTCTGGGACGCTGAGGAGGATCGGGCAGCTGCCTACGGCTCAATGAAGGGCTTCCGTCAGCTGGCCAACGAGCTCATTGACAGCTTGAAGTCCAAGCCCTAGCGCCCCAGAGTTGGAACCCCAGGGACGCGGACGGTCCCTGGGGGTTCCAACTCCTCATCACCGTAGTCAAGCCGCTATTCGCGTTCCAGCCCTACGTAGGGCCAGTTCCGCGTTCATATCCGCACCGCCCGTGCTTGTCGTCTGTTCGGCTGCGTTCCCGCGGGCAGTATATTTATGCCGTCCCCGCCAGCTGGCTTATAATGCAGGCACAGCCATGACATCACAGCAAAGCGCTCTGGACCTCCAAGGCCGTCCCCTCCTGATCCTGCTGGACGGGCACGCCCTGGTGCACCGCGCCTGGCACGCCATCCAAAACCCGTTGACGCTACGGCGCACGGGCGAGGACGTGCGCGGCGCCTACGGCGTGCTGACGATGGTGCTCAAGACGCTCCAGGACCATCCGCCCTTTGCCATCGCGCTCACGTTTGACACGCCAGCCCCCACGTTCCGGCACACGGAGTTCGCGGCGTACAAGGCCCAGCGCCCTCCCGCACCCCCGGAGCTTCGCGGCCAGTTCCCCCACGTGCGCCGCATCCTGGAAGCCTTCCGGATGCCCGTCTACGAACTGGACGGCTATGAGGCGGACGACCTGCTGGGGACCCTGAGCGCCCAGGCAGAGGCCAAAGGAATGGACACCCTCATCGTGAGCGGCGACATGGACACGCTGCAGCTCGTGTCGCCTCACGTGAGCGTGCTGCTCCAGCACAGCATCGCCAAGCGCGTCATCTACGACGAGCGGACCGCCCGCCAGCGCTACGGCGGCCTCGCTCCTACGCAGTTGCCCCAGATCAAGGCGCTGTGCGGCGACCCGTCGGACAACATCCCCGGCGTGCCAGGGATCGGAGAGAAGACGGCCATCAAGCTTCTGGGGGACTTCGGTTCACTGGAGGGCCTCTACGCCAACCTGGAAAAACTTTCGCCGCGCCAGCGCGAGACGCTCCAGCAGCACCGCGCCGCGGTGGAGCAGAGCGCCAGGCTCGCCACCATCCGACGAGACGTGCCCGTCCAGCTCAACGTCCAGGCCTGCCGATGGGGCCAGTTCAAACGCCGCGAAGTCGTGGAGCTTCTGCGCGAGTATGAGTGGCACAGCGTGGTGGACCGCATCCCCCAAGCGGAAGGCGATGATGAGGCGTCCCCGTCACGGGCTCAACCCGCGGGCACGGACTACCGGACGGTCACCAGGACGGAGGAGCTGGAAGCGTTGGTCTCCGAGCTGGCGGCCTCCCAGCAGGTGGCGTTTGATACGGAGGCCACCGGAACGGACCCCATGCGCTCCCGGCTGGTCGGCCTCTCGTTTTCCACCGCTCAAGGCCGCGCCTGGTACGTGCCGGTGGGCCACGCGCAGGACGGGCAGCTCCCCAAGACCCAGGCGCTGGACGCACTACGCCCCATCCTTGAGGACCCCGGAAAGCCCAAGACGGCCCACAACGCAAACTACGACATGACACTCCTCGCCAACGAGGGCGTCCAGGTGCGCGGCGTGGAGTGCGACACGATGCTGCTGGCCTACCTGCTGGGCCACCGGGCGATTGGGCTCAAGCAACTCACCCTGGCCCTCCTGGGCGAAGAGGCCACGCCCATCTCCGCACTCCTCAGCTCCGGCAAGAACCAAAAGACCATGGACCAAGTTCCCATCGTGGACGCCTCGGCCTACGCCTGCTCCGACGCGGACATGACCCTCCGGCTGCGCGCAGCCCTGGAGCCGGACCTCAAGAAGCAACGCGCCTGGGACCTCTTCACGAAGGTGGAGATGCCGCTGCTGCCCATCGTGGTGCAGATGCAGCGAGACGGTGTCGCACTGGACGTGTCGCTCCTGCAGGGGATGGGCGAGACCTTGGGCGAAGAACTGGCCCGGATGGAGCGAGAGACCTACGAGGCCGTAGGCCACCAGTTCAACCTTGGCTCGCCGAAACAGCTGGCCGAGGTGCTCTTTGGGGAGTTACAGCTCGCGAAGGGCAAGCGCACCCGCACCGGCGGCTACACCACGGACGCCGCCACTCTGGAGCCCCTTCGCGGCGTCCACCCTGTCATTGAGCCGCTTCTTAGGTGGCGGGAGCTCAGCAAGCTCAAATCCACTTACGTGGATGCGCTGCCCGAGATGGTCAACCCGGCAACGGGCCGCGTCCACACCAGCTACAACCTCGCCGGCGCGGTCACCGGCCGCATCTCCTCCAGCGAGCCGAACCTCCAGAACATCCCTATCCGCACGGAGTTGGGACGCCGCATCCGCAGGGCCTTCGTCCCCGGCTTTCCCGGCTGGCTCCTCATCGCCGCGGACTACTCGCAGATAGAGCTGCGTGTGCTCGCCCACCTTTCGCAGGACCCGGCGTTGCTGGACGCTTTCCACCGTGGCCTGGACATCCACGCCGCTACCGCCTCGCAGGTCTTTGGCGCGCCGCTGGACAAGGTCACGCCCGACCAGCGGCGGCTTGCCAAGGTGCTCAACTTTGGCGTGATCTACGGCCTCTCCGCCTACGGCATCGCCCAGCAAACGGAGCTGTCGCCTGAGGAAGGGACCGCCTTTATTGAGAGCTACTTCGCCCGCTACCCCGGCGTTCGCGAGTACCTTGAGCGCACCAGACAACAGGCCCGCGACGTGGGTTCTGTGGAGACGTTGCTCGGGCGCCGCAGGGCCACCCCGGAGGCGAGCACCGGCAGCTTCCCCGCGCGCCAGGCCGCCGAGCGTGAGGCGATCAACATGCCGGTCCAGGGCACGGCCGCGGAGGTGATGAAGCTCGCCATGATCCGCGTCGCCCGGCGTTTGGAGGAGGAAAAACTGCGCAGCCGCATGCTCCTCCAGGTCCACGACGAGCTCATCTTTGAGGCCCCCAGCGAGGAGGCGGAGCCGCTCAAAGCGCTCTTGCTGGACGTGATGCCGAGGGCAATGGAGGGCTTTGCGGAGTTCTCCGTGCCGCTCGCCGTCGCGGTCAAGTCCGGCGCCAACTGGGGCGAGCTGGAGTGATGAGCGTAATGAGTCCTGCAGCCACGTCTCTAGGAGCGCAAGGCCGAGGCGGAACGAGGCGTCCCTGTGCCTAACGCGTTCTACCGCTTGCTGCTGCGGACGGCCTACCACACGGGCGTCACCGCGCGGTTCTTGCGGGCACGCCGCCGCGAGCCGAGCCTCACGGTGCTGTACTACCACGGCGTGCGCGCTCCCACCGGCGACCCGTTTGACCCCAGCCAGGAGCGCCTGGTCACTCCGGAAGCGTTCCAACGCCAACTCCAGTTCGTCAAACTCCACTTCACCGTACTGCCCCTGCACGAGGCGGTCAGCCTGCTGCGTGAGGACTCGTCGTGCGGGCCGCTCCTCGCCGTCACGTTTGACGACGGCGACGCCACGGTGCTCTCAGAAGGACTCCCTTTGCTGGAGGCCGAGCGTGTCCCCTTTACGGCCTTCCTCCCAACGGCCCTTACCGGCGGGAAAGAAGAGCCCTGGTGGGCGCGCCTTGAGGAGGCCGTGCGGGCTTGTAACCAGAGCGTCACGCTGGAGGTCAGCGGTCGCAGTTCCACCTACGACCTGCGCCATCCTGCGGGCAAATGGCAGCTTTACCACGACGCCTACAACGCCGCGATGGCTGCCCCGGATGGACGGTGCGAGCATGCCCTGCAACCGGTGCTCGCTCAGATGGCTGGGGCTGCTGCCGGGCCGCGGAACGGCGCGGTCCGCACCCTCGTCCCCTGGGAGGGCGCAAAGGCGCTCGCCCGCTCTCCTCTGGGCGACCTGGGATCGCACACGGTGCACCACTGGGTGCTCTCCCGCCTGGATGCCAAGACGCTCCGGCAGGAGGTGCTGGACTCCAAGCAGGAGATAGAGGAGCGGGCCGGTGTGCGCGTCTTCTCCTTCAGCTACCCGTACGGGGAGCGCGCCTCGGAGCGTGTCCGCCTCCGCGAGTACCTGGCGGAGGCGCGGTACCACTGCGCCATCACCGGGGAACAAGGCTTCAACCGCCACACCCAGGACCCTTACGAGTTGCGCCGGGTCTCGGTCCTGGGCACGGACACCTGGCCTCTCTTCGTGGCCAAGCTGACCGGCCTGGACGCGCTGCTGCGCCGCGCCGGCTAGCGGCTCTTCCAGACCTGCACTCGAGCGAGGTTCGAAGGGTGGCGACTAAACCGCTCATGGTTCGACCCGCTCGCTGCGCTCAGAGCAGGCAAGCTCACCACGAGCGGTTTGGGTTGACCCAGCAGCTGCCTCGGCAGCGCTTTCAGGATTGTCACTGGATTCAAAATGACAGACGGGGGAGCCCGCGGGGGCTCGTAGCCCCCCCCCGGGTGGCCCGGTTCGCCGCTCACCCCGAGCTTGCCGGCCCTCGACCAAAGGGAAGGGACGAAGTACCTTTTCCGCAAGCAGGTGCTTATGCCTGGCCCCCCGTCACCACTCCCTTCACAAACGACTCCTCAAACGCAACGGTCCGCTCCAGCACCCGCGTCACGGCGTCCAACCACTTGCCGTGAAGCTCCACGCGGAGCTGCGTGGAGCCCACGATGGCCACACCGCGGAGCTCGCGTTGAAGCGCCTCGCGAGCGCCGCCCACTTCCCCCCTGAACTGCAGCACGATCTGGCCGCCCTGCCGCGTCACCGACTCCATCCCGGCCTTCGCCGCCAGCATCTTAACCCTCACCACCGAGAGCAGGTTCTGCACCGCCTCCGGCGATGTCCCGAACCGGTCGCGCAACTCCTCGCGCAGAGGGACCAGCTCCTCCGCCGACCTCACCCTCGCCAGCCGCTGGTACACCGCGAGCCGCTGGGGCAGGTCCGAGATGTACGCCTCCGGAATGAACGCGGGCAACGGCAGGTCCACCGTCACGTCGGATGCGGGTAGGACAAACGGACTCGGAGGCGGCTGCTCTTCGGTGACGCCTGCACCCTCCTTGAGCTCCTTGACCGCTTCTTCCAGCAACCGCACATACAGGTCAAAACCGACGGCGTGAATCTGGCCGCTCTGCTCCGCCCCCAAGATGTTGCCGGCGCCCCGAATCTCCAGGTCCTGCATCGCGATGCGGAACCCCGAGCCCAGCTCCTGATGCGTGAGGATCACCTTGAGGCGCCTCTGCGCTTCGTCGGTGAGCCTGCGGCCGGGCGACAGCAAGAAGTACGCATATGCCTGGTGGGCGCCCCGCCCCACCCGGCCCCGGAGCTGGTACATCTGCGCCAGTCCCAGCAGCTCCGGCCGGTTCACCAGCAGCGTATTGGCGTTCGGAATGTCCAGGCCCGCCTCAATGATGGTGGTGCATACCAGCACGTCCGCCTCGCCCTGCGTGAACGCGCCCATTGCGGCGGAGAGCTCTCCCTCCCGCATCTGGCCGTGTCCCACGACCACGCGCGCCTGAGGCACGAGGGCCTGCACCTTGTCGGCCCAGCGGTACAGGTCCTTCACGCGGTTGTGGACAAAGAACACCTGACCCCCGCGGTCCAACTCCCGCAGAATGGCCTCTTTCACCAGGTCGTCGTTGAAGGTGGAGACGAACGTCCGGACGGGCACCCGCGCCTCGGGCGGTGTCTCGATCGTGCTCATGTCGCGGACGCCCGCCAGGGCCATGTACAGCGTGCGCGGGATTGGGGTGGCGGACAGCGTGAGCACGTCCACCTCGCGCCGCAGCCGCTTCAGGTGCTCCTTGTGCGCCACGCCGAAGCGCTGCTCATCGTCGACAATCGCCAGGCCGAGTTGCTTGAACGCGACATCCTTCTGGAGCAGCCGGTGTGTCCCGATCACGATGTCCACCTGGCCGTTCTTCAGCCCTTCAATGACGCGCTCCTGCTCCTCGCTGGTGCAGAAACGGTGGAGCACGCCCAGAGTTACCGGGAACGGGCTGAGCCGCTGGCTGAAGCTGGCGTAGTGCTGCTGCGCCAGCACGGTAGTTGGACAGAGAAGCGCCGCCTGCCGCCCTTCCTGGACCACCTTGAACGCCGCGCGCAGCGCCACCTCCGTCTTACCGTACCCCACATCGCCACAGACCAGGCGGTCCATCGGGCGCTCCTTCTCCAGGTCGGTTTTTACCTCCGTGATGGCTACGGCCTGGTCGGGCGTCTCCACGTACGGAAACGCGTCCTCAAGCTGCTGCTGCCACGGCGTGTCGGGTGAGGCGGGGGCGCGGTGCAACACCTCCCTCGCGGCGTACAGGTCAAGCAGCTCCTTCGCCATCGCTGTGGCGGCGCTCTTGGCCCGCTGCTTCGCACGAGTCCACTCCTGCGTTCCCAGGCGGGTCAGGGTCGGCGCGCCGTCGCCGGGCGCTACGTAGGGGCTCAACCGGTCCAGCGCGTCCGAAGGGACGAAGAGCTGGTCGCCCTCCGCGTACTCCAGTACCAGGTACTCGCGTTCTCCGTGCACGGCGGGGACGCGCCGCGCGCCCACAAAGCGCCCAATCCCGTGGTCCACGTGCACCACGTACGTGCCCGGGACCAGCTCGGAAAGAAATGCCTCGCGCCGGACCGCACGCCGGACGGTGCGCTGCCGCTTCATCTGGCCCAGCACCTCCGCGTCGGTGAGCAGCACCAGGTCGCCGGATAGCAGCGGAAGGGTCAGCCCGCTGGCGAGCGCGCCCTGGACGACGAGCGCCGAGCCAGGGGATGGAGGCCGCGCCACCTCTTGAACGTGCGCCACGCCAAGCTGCTGGCCCTGTAAGACCTCCTGGAAGCGCTGCGCGTAGTGTGAGACGATGACCACGCGGCGGCCCTCACCAACCTGCCGCTTCACCGAGGCCGCGAACGCCTCCAAGCGTCCCCAGTGGCTTGGGGCGGGCGCAACCCCAGCCTCCTGGCTCACCTTGGCCTCCCCGCCAAGCCACTCCATGACCAGGCCCGCGGCCGCCAGGCGCGGCTTCATCTCCTCCCATGACGCAGCCGGCGGGGGAAACCCTTCCGGCAGGTCGCCGCGCTGCCGTTTGGTCCCGTACAGCTCCTTGACGCGCCGCTCCTGCTCCTGCGCCACCGTCTCCACGGTCAACGGCTCATCAAAGACCAGCAGGCCGCCGGGCGGTAGGTAGTCCAACAGGCATGCACGGTTCACGATTCCCGCGTAGAACAGCGCCTGGTCCACCATCCCGCCCTCCAGCAGGGTGGCTCCCTCCGTTTGGGTGCGTTCCCACACATCCTCTTTGCACCCGCCCGGATTGAGCCGGGCCAGCCGGGCACGGATGTGCTCCCGATCGGCGAGCGCGGACAGCACCTCGCCGGCCGGAATCACCGTGATGGCGTCCGCGCTCTTCACCGAGCGCTGCGAGGCCGGGTCAAAGAATCGTATGCTCTCCGCCACGTTGCCGAGCAGCTCGATCCGCGCAGGCAGCGGCGAGTCCGGGGAGAACACGTCCAGGATCCCGCCGCGCAGGCTGAACGTTCCCGGCACCTCCACGGCGCGCTCGGCGTGATAGCCCATGGCCGCCCAGCGAGCGAGCAGGGGCTGCGTAGCCAGGGTCTGCCCGACGCTTACGGTCTCCTGCGCCGCGGCAAACCTCTGGGGGGCCAGTGTCTTCTGTGCCGCCGCGGCCAGTGACGCGATTACCACGGTGGCCTGCCGCGCCTCACCGGACTGAAGCAGACCCCGCATCGCCCGCAGGCGCGCGTGGGTCGTCCCTTCGTCCACGTCCAGCCGCTCGTACGGCAGCGCGTCGTACTCCGGGCAGTGCAGCACGCGCGGGCCCGTTCCACCTGTTCCATCGGGCGAGTGTGTCCCCAGGAAAGTCTCCAGCCCGTCGGCAAGGCGGCCGGCGTCCTCCGGCTTCCCGGTCACCACCAGCATCGGACGGCCAAGCCGAGCAGCCAGCCAGGCCAGCAGGTAGGCGCGGGCGTAGTCTGGCACGGCCTGGCGCACCTGGCCAGGCTGTGCGAGCCGCTCAACAAGGCCCCCGTACGCCGACTCGTCCAGGAGGTCAAGAAGTCCGCGCAGCGTCATGTCGTCTGAGCACTCCTGATCACGCGCGTGGGAACGCCAAGACACCCTTCCGCCGCTGGCGGGAGGGGGCCGGGAACACCTAATGGGCCAATCACCGCCGGAGCGGGCAGGCCCGGAGTGATTGTACCACCCGCGCTTTGCTGACGGCCTTCGCGCTCGTCCACGCCGACAGGCTATAATAGATGCCTAGTCGTGCAGCCCGCAGCGAAGGCGTAGAACATGCCCGCTCACAAGCGTCCAGGCCTCGTCCCGAAGCCGCAGCCCGCCTCAGAAGGCGCAGGCGGGTTGCGGTACCGGCGCATTGTCGCCAAGGCGGGCACCGGCGTGCTCACGGGAGGAGCCGACCGGCTGGACACGGACGTCATGGCCTCGCTAGTGAGCCAGATCGTGGGGCTGCGCCGGCAGGGCGCCGAGGTGCTGCTCGTGTCGTCGGGCGCGGTTGCCGCCGGCCGGCAGGTGCTGCGCAGCGCGGGCGCCGCCGAGCCGGACCGCCGCCGCGACGTCCCATTCCGCCAGGTGCTCGCCGCCGTCGGCCAGGGCCGCCTCATGAACGCCTACGAGCTACTCTTCGCGTCCAGCGGCACGACGATCGCGCAGGCGCTCCTCTCCCGCCGCGACATCGCCGACCGCCTGGGCTACCTCAACATCCGCAACAGCCTCCTGGCGCTCCTCTCGCTCGGCGTTGTGCCCATCATCAACGAGAACGACGTCGTGGCCGTGGAGGAGCTGGAGGGCGAGTCGTTCGGGGACAACGACACGCTCTCCGCCATGGTCGCGAACATCGTGGACGCCGACCTGCTGGTGCTCCTGAGCGACGTGGACGGGCTGTACACCGCAGACCCGCACACGCATCCGGAGGCCAAGCTCCTCTCCCGCGTGGAGCGGGTTGACCCTTCCATAGAAGGACTGGCGGGCGGCCCGCTCAGCGAACGAAGCCGCGGCGGCATGCGGACCAAGGTGGAGGCCGCGCGCCTCGCCACCGCTTCCGGCGTCAGCGCGGTCATCTGCAGGGGACGCGAACCGGACGCACTCAAGCGCGTAGCCCACGGCGAGGCGATCGGCACGTTGTTCGTTGCCGCGACGAGCAACCTGGAGAGCCGCGAGCGGTGGATGCTCGGCATGTGCTCCACGAGCGACGGCATCGTGGTGGACGCCGGCGCGCAGCGGGCGCTCTGCGAGCAGCACCGCAGCCTCCTCCCCGCCGGCGTCACGGCGGTGCGCGGAGACTTCCACCGCGGCGAGGTCATCCCCATCCTGGACGAGTCCGGCGAGCGGCTCGCCGTCGGCATCGCCAACTACAGTGCGGACGAGCTGCGCCGCATCGCCGGCAAGCGCTCCGACCAGGCCCAGGCGGTCCTCGGCTACACCTACGGCGAGGAGGCCGTCCACCGCAACAACCTGGTCGTGGTGTGAACCTGACCCCTGACCCCGTCCCGACACGGGAAGGGGCAATTGGCTCAAAAGTCGTTTGCAGGGAATCCACCACGTGTTTCAGCAATCTCGACTGAAGCTCGTTCTGAGCAAGACCTCACCCCTAACCCCTCTGCGGCTAAAGCCCCATGCGATGGAGAGGGGGAAGCAGTCTCTCTCTACCACCCTTCGGCTTCGGCTCAGGGCAGGCAGTGACCACCCCCTCGTCCACCTTAGGCGGACTCAGGGCACATTCTGCACGAGAACACGTGGCCGCCACCAGATGCACACTTTTAGGGCAAGGCCGCATTGCAATGGACTTGACCAACGAGTAACGTAGTGGCCATGAGCACCACAGCGGTCTCTGAACAGCTCCTCACCATGGGCCGCGCGGCGCGTGTGGCCTCCCGCGCGCTCGCCAAGCTGCACAGCCAGGCCAAAGACCACGCCCTGACGGGCATCGCCCGCGCCCTCCGCACGCGCCAGGAGGAGGTGCTCGCCGCCAACCGGCAGGATCTGGAGGAGGGTAAGCGCGCCGGCCTCTCCGCGGCCATGCTGGACCGGCTCCTCCTGGACGCTGAGCGCCTGGATGGGATCGCCCAGGGCGTGGACGGCGTCGTGGCGCTGCCGGATCCCGTGGGCGAGGAGTTCGACGGACGTCTGCTGCCCAACGGGCTGCGCATCGCACGGCGGCGCGTCCCGCTGGGCGTCATCGGCGCCGTGTACGAGAGCCGCCCCAACGTCACCGTGGACATCGCGGCGCTGTGCCTCAAGTCCGGCAACGCGTGCATCCTTCGCGGCGGCAAGGAGGCCATCCACTCCAACGCGGTGCTCGCCCGGCTCGTCCGCGGCGCCCTGGCGGAGGCGGGCGCGCCGGTGGACGCCGTGCAGTTCGTGGAGTCCACCGACCGGGCGCTGGTGCTCCAGCTGCTCCAGATGAAGGACTCCATCGACCTCATGATTCCGCGTGGCGGCGCAGACCTGGTCCGCTTCGTCGCGGAGCACGCCACCATGCCGGCGGTCACGGGCGGCATCGGCGTGTGCCACACGTACGTGGATAAGTCCGCCGACCTGGACGGCGCCGTCCGCATCACGGAGAACGCAAAGGTGCAGCGGCCCACCGTCTGCAACGCGCTGGACTGCTTGCTCGTCCACTCCTCCGTCGCTCCCAAGCTGCTTCCGCCGCTCGCCAAGGAGCTGGGCAAGGCGGGCGTAGAGCTCCACTGCGACGCGCGCTCACTCGCCCTCCTGGGCGCGCAGCAGGCCGCGCGAGCGGTGCCCGCGACCGACCAGGACTGGGGCAAAGAGTTCTTGGCGCTAGTCCTCGCCGTGAAAGTGGTGGACTCCCTGGACGAGGCGCTGGCGCACATCGAGCGGTACGGCTCGGGCCACTCCGAGGCCATCATCACGGAAGACCACGCCGCAGCCACGCGCTTCCTGGACGAGGTGGACGCGGCGGCGGTCTTTGTCAACGCCAGCACCCGCTTCACGGACGGCGGCCAGTTCGGCCTCGGCGCTGAGGTGGCCATCAGCACCAGCAAGTTGCACGCCCGCGGCCCCATGGGCCTGCGGGAGCTCACCTCGTACAAGTGGGTCGTTCAGGGCAGCGGGCACGTGCGCCCGTAGCAGACGCCCATGCTGACCGTCCGGCAGGCAAGCCGCAAAAGGAGGAGACGTGGACTTCTATTTTGAGCGCGAGTGCCGCACCCCTCACTCGGAGTGCTACACCATCCTGGAAAACGACCAGCCGGTCGGCCGGTTAGACCTCCACTTCACCACCACCGTGGTCCACGGCACCCTCTGCGTTACGGAGAGCCTCACCCAAGAGAACATCCGCGAACTGATTGAGATCATTGACGAGGAGCTGGTGGACGCGGTGGGCGTCAACCGCGAGGAGTTCATCGTCCACGTCCACCAGGGCCAGGACCTCGGCGTGTTCAGCGACCACGGTTTCGGCGAGAACGGCGGCAGCCAGGAGCAGCAGCCGTAACAGACCGCAGTCAATGGCCGACCCCTGCACCCTTTCCAGGAGCGGACGCCCGTGGAACATGATGGCCGAGAACGCTCCAGAAGATACCTCGAAGTTCTCCAGGAGACGACATGTAACGGCCCGGCCGAAGCGAGCATGTCGGCCTCTTGTGTCACCTGGGCGGCCAACCGCACGAGGGGACTTGACAGCAGTCCGCTGATGCTAGATTTTACCGATTAGTTACTTAACTGGATGGTTGAACACGGCATGGCGACTGACCGTCTGAACACCACCTTCGCGGCCCTCGCCGGTCCCACTCGGCGCGCAATCCTTGCTCGCCTCACGTCGGGCGAGACGTCGGTGACCGAGCTGGCCGAACCCTTCGACGTGAGCCTCCCCGCCATTTCCAAGCACCTCAAGGTGTTGGAGCGCGCGGGCCTGATCACGCGTGGCCGTAAGGCGCAGTGGCGCCCCTGCCGGCTCCAGGCGGAGCCGCTCAAAGACGTCGCTAACTGGATCGAGCACTATCACCGCTTCTGGGACGAGAGTTTCAATCGCCTGGACGACTATCTGCGAGAGCTGCAAAAGAAGGGAAAGCATCGTGACCACAGGAAAACCAAGGAGGGGTAGCATGACCGCAAGCAATAGCCCTGGCAAGGAACTCATCAACAAACGAATTGCAGAACTTGCCGACTGGCGCGGCCAAATGTTCGCCCGACTGCGCAAGCTCATCCTCGCGGCCGCCCCGGATATCACCGAGGAATGGAGGAGACCCATGGCCGGAAGAAGTAGCCCCACCACGAAGTCCGCGAAACGGGAACTCGTCATCACGCGCGTCTTTAATGCGCCGCGAGAGTTCGCGTGGAAGGCGTGGACCGTCGCGTTGTGCCTTACAGGGTCCCGCGGCGGCCAATAGCGAACCAACACCAGCCAGCCATGATGGCGCCCAAGGAGCGCTTCGATGTGTAGGAATATCAAGGCCCTCGCGAATTTCGAGCCGCCCGCGAGCGACGATGAGGTCCGGGCGGCAGCCCTCCAGTTCGTCCGGAAGCTGAGCGGCGCGAACCGCCCGTCACGCGCGAATGGATCGGCATTCGACCGCGCGGTTGACGAAGTGACGGCGGCAGCCGACCGGCTGGTCCGCCCGCTAACAACCAGCGCGCTGCCGCGGAACCTGGAGGAGGAAGCCCGTAGGGCTCAGGAGCGGGCGCGCCGGCGCTATACAGAAGCTTAGGGCGATTTGGCTCCCCGGGCAGGACTCGAACCTGCGACCTAGCGGTTAACAGCCGCCCGCTCTACCGGCTGAGCTACCGGGGAACGACGGGGTGGAAACGGCGGGGCGATTACCGTAGTATCGTAGCAGAGCGGATAGCAGCCCGCAACGCCGTGCGACGGCCTGGAGAACGAAAGCAGCGTGGGATTCCTCCTCTTCCGCAAGGCCCTCCGGGGGCACCGGACTGCCCTCGTGCTTGGCGCGCTGCTCCTGCTTGGGCTCCAGCTCCTTATCCCAACCACGTACGAGGCGGTTGGCGAAGGCCGGTTTGAGGAGCTGCTGGACCGCGCCCCCAGAGGCATTCAGGCGTTCCTCAAGGCCGAAGGACATCTCCTGTCCCTCTCCGGCGCAAACGGCTACACCGCTGTGGGTTACCGCCACCCCATCTACCTGGTCGTCGCGCTCGGGTTTGCCGTCGCCATCGCCGCCGGCGCCGTTGCGCGCGAGGTAGAACGCAAAAGGATCCTCCTGCTGATGGCGAGGCCCGTCCACCGGACCACCTACCTGCTGAGCCGTTGGTCCGAGCTGGCGATAGCCCTCGCGGCGCTCGTCGCCGCCGCCTTTGTGGGGACCGTGCTCGGCGTGACCATTGAGGGCCTGCACGACTCCGTCGCCCTCAGCCGCTTCCTCGTCGCAGCGCTCAACGGCTTCGTACTGTTCCTGGCGGTCGGCAACTGCGCCCTGCTCCTCTCCGCCGGCGTCAGCGACGGAGGGCGCGCCACCGCCCTGGGTGTCGCCCTCAGCGTCGGGATGTTCCTCATCGACTTCTTGTCGGAGATCTGGTCGCCCCTGGAGCCGCTGGGGCCGGCCTCGCTGTTCCATTACTACGACCCGGTGCGCGTCGCCGCGCTGGGCGGCGTGCCCTACCGCGACCTGGCGGTGCTCGCCTCGGTGGCCGCCGTCGCCCTTGCAGGCGCCCTTGTGGTGTTCCAGCGCCGCGACTTCCGCTAGGCATCGCGGTCGCCCCGTTCGTCCTCCTGTGGAAGGATCAGGGAAGGCACTGCACCTTCCCCCGCAAGCTACAGGAGAATCGCCGTGTCATAAAGGACTGACGCAGCTATCGCTCCTCGTTCGCAAGCGCCCGTTTTGCCTGCTGCCAGAGCGCTTCCTTCTGCGCCATCGCCAGCTTGGTGAACGTCGTCCCCTGCTCAAGCGCGGCCTGCTCCATGTGTCGGAACCTGCGGCCAAAGCGCCGCGATGCTCCGCGCAGCGCGCTCTCCGCGTCCAGCTCCATCCACCGCGCCACGTTCACCATCGTGAACAGCACGTCCCCCATCTCCCGTTCTCGCTCCGCCGGGGTCGCCGCGCGCGCCAGCTCCTGGAGTTCCTCCGCAACCTTGGCCGCCACGTCCTGAAACGAGTCCCACTCAAACCCGGCGCGCACCGCCCGCTGCGAGACCGCCTGGGCCTCCGCCAGTGCGGGCGTGGCACTGGCCACGCCATCCAGCAGCGACTTCCGCCCGCCTCGCTCCTGCTCCTTGATCGCCTCCCACTGCTCCTCCACCGCCCTGGGCGACTCGGCGGTCGCCGTCCCAAAGACGTGCGGATGGCGCCGCACCAGCTTCTCGTTGATGTGCCGGAACACGGCCTCGTACGTGAACTCACCGCGCTCCTCGGCGATCTGGCAGTGGAACGCCACCTGGAGAAGCAGGTCGCCCAACTCCTCGGCAAGTGCCTCGTGCTCTCCTTGATCCAACGCCTCCAGCGTCTCGTAGCACTCCTCCAGCAGCGTTCTCCGCAAGGAGGCGTGCGTCTGCTCCCTGTCCCACGGGCATCCCTGCGGCCCACGCAGGTGCCTTAGGGTGTTCCTGAGCGCCTCAAACGTGCCGAGGTCCTGCTGCTCTGTCATGGTGTCCCCGTCCTTTGCCATCTTCGCCGCCTTTACCGATTGCCTGCATCATACGCTTGCCCGATACTGGAGGCTATGATGCTGCTCTTGCGCGCCCGCACAGCCGTAGCCAGCCCTGGGATCCAGCGGCTGGGACCCGTGCTCACCGCCGTCTTTATCGTGTGCGTCCCCGTCTTTCTGGTCGCGAGCAATGTGCTCTGGACGTTCAACTCCCCGCGCATCTACACGTACGGGTTCCAGAAGTACGACATCAGCGCCAAGATGTCCATCCCTCCGGACGAGTTGGAGCGCATCGCGGCCGAGCTCCGCGCGTACTTCAAGAGCGGCGAGCAGCTTTCGGACATCCGCTACCTTGGCCAGCCGTTCTTCAACGAGCGCGAGGTGGTCCACCTCAAAGACGTGAAGGGGCTCCTGCAGGGAGTCAACGCCCTTCGGTGGGCAACGCTCGGCTACCTGCTCGCCTTCATTGCGGGGTGCCTGGCCCTCCGGCGACTTGCCGCGGGCCGCGCCCTCGCGCGTGCCGCCGTCTGGGGAGGCGGCCTCACTCTGGGCCTCGTCGCCCTCGCCGGGATCGCGTTCCTGATCGACTTCTCCGCCCTGTTTGACCTGTTCCACCGGCTCAGCTTCGACAACGACTTCTGGCAGCTCGACCCCTCGCGGGACAACCTGCTGCGCCTGTTCCCTGAGGAGTTCTGGGCGGACGCGGCGATCTTCCTCGTGCTGGCCACCGTTGTGGAAGCCGCGCTCCTCCTCGTGGCCGACGTCCTGGCACTGCGGTTCCTCTTCAGGAGTGTGCCCGAGCAGCCAGCGGAGAGCGCTACGGAGTAGGTCGTGGGCCAATACGCACGGTTGCCTGGTCTGCTCTTTTCAGCCGTCACACTCTTGGCCGTCCTGCTCGGCCTGGCCTTCTTCCTGACTGTAGGCCCGCAGACGCGCGACGTCATTCGCGAGCACCGCGCGACGCTCGTCACCGACGACGGCCTGAGCCGGATGCCCCCGGCGTCCCTCATTGACCTGCAAAACGACCCGTGGGTCCACGCCGCAAAGACCCGCTTCGCGGTGCGTTACGTCAACCTGCTCTTCACCGTCCTGGCCACGGCCGGCGTGCTGTTGGCGCTGGTTCTCAGCGGGTACAGCGCGCGTCTCCGCACCCTCTGTGAGCAGCTCACGCGCCCCAGGACCGTCCGCCTTCTGCTCTTTCTCCTCACCATGACGGTCCTCATCCAACTCCTGCTCCTGCCGCTCGCCTTCCTCAGCTCGTTCTACCTCCCGTTCCTCTTCGGGACCTCCACCATCACCGGAGGGCTGTGGCTCCAGGACTTTGCGCTTGACCTCGCCGTGACCCTGCTCCTTCAGCTCCCCGTGTTCCTGGTGCTGTACTGGCTCATGGCCCGTTTCACTCGCACGTGGTGGGCGTGGATGACCGCACTGGCGGTGCCGTTCTTCATCGTCGTGGTGTACCTGTGGCCGCTCGCGGTTGAGCCGCTCTTTAACAGCTACACGCTGGTGGACGACCCGGCAATCCGGGGTCGCATTGAGAGGCTGGCTGAACGGGCCGGCGTGTCGGTGGAGGACGTCTCCCGCGTAGACCTCAGCCGCCGGACGCTCGCCGGGAACGCCTACGTCTCCGGCTTAGGACCCAGCAAGCGGATCGCCATCGGAGACACGCTGCTCGAGCACTACACGCCGGACGAGGTCGCGTTCGTCGTCGCGCACGAGCTCGGGCACTCCGCAGAGGCCCACCTGTGGTGGGCTGTGGGAGGGCAGGCCGCTGTCGCCTTCGCCGTTTTCCTCGGCACGTGGCTGCTGCTGCGCTGGTACGCCGGGAGACCCGGCCCGCGGCACGGCATCACCAGGTCGTCGGACGTCGCCACGTACCCGCTCATCGTCCTGGTGCTGTTCCTGTCCCCCATCGTGCTCGGACCGGCGTTCAACAGCGCCAGCCGCTACCTTGAGCACCGGGCGGACGCGTACGCGCTGCGCCTCACCGGCGACCCGGAGGCGGGCATCGCGAGCTTCAAGAAGCTAGCATACCAGGGGCTGAGCGTGGCGGACCCGCCCGAGGTGCTCAAGGTCTGGTTCTCCACACACCCGTCCATCAAAGAGCGGATCGGGTTCTTGCAGGAGGCGCTTGCGGAGCAGAAGCCGCGCTGAGCGCCCCTCTCGGGTACGGAAGCTACCGTTTGTGGCCCACGACCAGGTCCCGGTTGCCCCGCAGCACGCGCGTGGACACCCCTTGAAAGCCGGCGGACTCCATCCATGTCTTGTACTCGGAAGCGCTGCGCTCCTCGCCGCCCGTGGAGACGAGCAGGTGCAAGTCCATGAGCGTCGTCTGCATCGGCCCCGCCTTGTCTTCGTCCAGCAACTTCTCGCAGAGGAGCAGCACGCCGCCCGGGCGGAGCGCCTCGTAGCAGTTCTTCAGAACGGCGCGCGCCTCCGTGGCCGGCCAGTCGTGAAGCACCCAGCCCAGCGCAATGGCGTCGGCGTCGCTGGGCAGCCTCTTGGTGTCAAAGAAGTCGCCGGGGCGCACCTGCACCCGGTCCTTCATCCCGTGCCGCTCCACGAAGTCCTGCGTGATGGGACACACCGCCGGCAGCTCCAACACGATGCCCTTCAAGTTGGGGTAGCGCTTCACCGCGGCGATGCAGAGCGCCCCTGAGCCGCCGCCCACGTCCATCAGCGTGTGGTACGGCGTCAGGTCAAACGCATCCACTAGCTCTTCGGCGGCGGGCATCGTCAAGTTGTGCATCCCTTGCACGAACGCGCGGAGCCGCTGCGGGTCGGCGGAGATCGCCTGGAAAATGTCGAACCCCGGCCCAAAGACCTGCCGCACGCGCGGGCTGTTCTCCCGCACGGCGTCCGGCAGGTTCTCCCAGAGCCTCCAGTGCAGATGCGCGAGGTGCTCCACCTGGCCGCCCACAAACTCGGGCTTCCCCTCCACCAGGAACGTCTCCGCCTCTGGGGTGTTGGAGAAACGCCCGCCTTTCTTCTCCAGGAGCGTCAACGAAACGAGGGCGTTCATCAGCCGCTCCAGCGCCTTGGGGTTGAGCTTGAGGCGATAGGCGAGCACCTCCGCGCTGGCGGGCCCGCGCGAGAGCTCTTTGAACACGCCCAACTCCACGCCGGTGAACAGGGCCTTGGAGGCCCAGAACCCGGTCATGACCCCTTGGATGCGGTCAGGGGAGGGGGGTGTGGTGGTCATGCGCTACCTTGTTACAGTATCCGGCTTCGTTATACTGACAGGCGTTCAAAGGTGAAGCTCGCAAGCTGTTCTTTGGAGTAGCGCTCCCTGGCGTCCAGAATCTCCAGCTTCAGGATGCTTCCCGCCTTGTCTATGTCAGCGATGATACCAGGCGAGAGCCCTTTGCTGGTGTGGCGTCGCTCCTTGACCTGAGCACACAGGTACACCTCAAGAATGTCCACAGAAGCATCGTACACAATTCGCATCGTTGGTCCCTTGTGCTGTAGGTGAACTCCCAAGCACGGATTCTTCGCTGCGCTCAGAATGACAGTTTAGCCGAGTTTCGCATTCCCGTCCGGCTCCGCGCTCTCCGCCGGCAGCGCCTGCCAGTCGAGTGTGGGCCTACGCCGCTACTTCCACGATACTTGACTGCTCAACAGGAATCGGCACGCCGTCTTCCCGCATGGATTGGATGTGGAGCGCAATCGCTTCCTTGATGTTGCGCAGCGCCTTTTGCTTCGTCTTCCCCTGGGACACACAGCCGACCAGTGCAGGCACTTCCACCCAGTATCCTTTGTACCCTTCATCGCGATGGAGAACGACGGTATAGGTGCGACGAACAGCCATCACAACCTCCGTAGCGCCTTGAGGAATTCCTCTTCATCAATGTTAGTTTTTGAGCTCGTGTTGGAGTAGCCCAACGCTGAGTTCATCGTGGAGCGGGATAGTTAGCCGCCCACTACCCGGTTTGACTACGTTCACATGGCTGCCTTTGCCGGCACGGCGACGGTAGCCCAGACGCTCAAGCGCACGGATGGCTTCTGCCCCGCTGATGCCGCGTAATCGCTTCCCGGAGCCGGGCATTTGCCTTACCCTTGCGTTCCGTCCGGCTCCACGCTCTCCGCCAGCAGCTCCAGCAGGTCCTTCGCCTGGCGCTGGCCCTCCATCCCCTTCGCGGAGATGCCCTCCACCATCATCTGGAGACAGAACGGACAGGACACGCCGACCGTTTGCGCCCCCGTCTCCAGGAAGTGCTCGGTGCGGACGTGGTTGATCCGCTTGCCGCCCTCCTCTTCAATCCACATGTGGCCGCCGCCCGCGCCGCAGCAGAAGCCCCGTTCGCGGTTGCGCGGGGACATCTCCACCAGCTTGAGGCCGGGAATGGCACGGGCCACCGCCCTCGGCTCGTCGTAGATGCCGTTGTGGCGGCCCAGGTAGCAGGAGTCATGGTACGCCACCGTCGCCTCCACGGTGCGGAGCGGCTTCAGCCTGCCCGCCTTGATCAGCTCGTCCACGTACTGCGTGTAGTGGAGCACCTCGAATTCGCCGCCGAACTGCGGGTACTCGTTCCGCATCGTATTGAAGCAGTGCGGGCAGATGGTCACGATGCGCTTAACCTTGTATCGCACAAGCGTCTCAATCGCCTGCTTGGCCATCGTCTGGAACAGGTACTCGTTCCCCATGCGGCGGGCCGGGTCGCCGGTGCACGTTTCCTCGTTCCCCAGGATGGCAAAGCGAACGCCCGCCGCCTTGAGCACCGCCGCCATAGCCCGGGGTATCGCCTGGCTCCGCTGCTCCAGCGCGCCCGTGCAGCCCACCCAGAACAGCACCTCCGGCGCCGGCTCCTCCGCGATCGTCTTTACGTCAAGCCCTTTCACCCAGTCCGTACGGGTGAACGTGGTGCCGCGCCACGGGTGGCCGCGCTGCTCCATGCTTACCAGCGCGTTCTTCGCCGTCTCCGGCATCTTGGACTGCTCCATCACCAGGTAGCGGCGCATGTCCACGATGGAATCGATGTGCTCCACCGTCACGGGGCACTCGCGCACACACGCGCCGCAGGTCACGCAGTCCCAGAGCATCTGCTCCGGCACCGCGCCGCCGATGAGCGGCTCCGAGGGCTGCTTGCCAGCGCGGATGTCCGCTGCGTTCTTCACCAGATAGGCCTTCACGTTCTCCACGACGTGCATTGGCGAGAGCGCCTTGCCGCTGATGTGCGCGGGACACACGTCGGTGCAGCGCCCGCAGACGGCGCACGCGAAGCCGTCCAGCAGCTCCTTCCGTGTCAGATCCTGCACGCGCCCCGCCCCGAAGTGCTCCGCCGTCTCAATATCGGGTATCGGGTCCAGCGTGCCGCTCGGCTGGAGCCGCCGCAGGTACGCGTTCAGCGGCGAGGCCACCATGTGAATGTGCTTGGACAGGGGGATGTAGATGGCGAAGCTCAGGATGATCAGGTAGTGCGTCCACCAGAAGAGCCCGTGGAGCATGACCGCCGCGCCCCCGTCCACACCGGCGTCCCGGAAGGCCCTCCCTATGGACCCGCCGATGGGCGCGGCCGCGTGCGGTCCGCCGCCGCCGGATGCGACGTAGAACGCCTCCGCCAGCCAGCTTGAGACCATCAGCATCCCGATGAGGCCGACGATGAGGTACGCCTCAAGGTGGCGCGTCAGGTCAAAGCTCAGCCGGTGCGGCGTGAACACCGCCCGCCGCGCGATCGCCCAGAGCACCGACGCGAGAATGGCCGACGCCGTAATGTTCAGGAACCACGTGAATACCTTGAGTCCCGCGTCGCTGAGGAGCTTTTCGGAGAAGGGGCCCCACACGGAGTCTCCGAAGATCAACAGCGCGTAGCCGGCCACCATGATGAGGAAGCCGTAAAAGATGGCGGCGTGCCCGATGCCCGCCGCGTCGCCCCAGCGCGCCGAGACGCTCTGGAGCACCTTGGTCTGCCCCAGCACGATGCGGACAGCCCCCAGCATGCGCTTCGCGCGGTCGCCTTTCCTAATGTGCGGGCGGCCCAGCGAGATGGGCAGAAACACGCGCCGGTAGAGCAGCCAGCCGTGGAGGCCGAACGCGACCACCGCTGCTGCGTAAACGACAATCCAGACAGGGATGACCCCAAAGACATCGCCGGGCGGTACCATGCAGTACGGTCTCCTTCCCCCTTTAGGATGGGCGGGGGGGGAACGATGGTGCCATTGTACAATCTGTATCGGGGCGCGCAATAGAGGAGGCGAGCGATGGCGATTTGGAGCCGCGGCGGAAGGATCGGCATCCTGGAGCTAAACGGCACACTGGGCGCGTCCGTACGGCCCGCCACGTACGTGCCGACGCTGCAAATGGTGGAGCGCAGCCGCCGGTTCTCCGGCCTGGTCCTGGACATTGACTCGCCGGGCGGGTCGGTCAGCGCCTCCGAGGAGCTGCACGCCGCCGTCGCCCGCGTGGCCGCGGTCAAGCCCACCGTGGCCTACTTCCATGGCACCGAGGCCTCCGGCGCCTACTACGTCGCGGGCGCCGCGCACCGGATCGTCGCTATCCCGAGCGCGCTCGTCGGCTCCATCGGCGTCATCTACGTCCGCCCCCTGCTTACGGACCTGCTCAACAAGGTCGGCGTCTCGCCGGCGTGTACAAGAGCGGCCCGTACAAAGACATGGGCGCCTTCTGGCGGCCCTCCACACCCGAAGAAGACCAGCGCTTCCAGGGGCTGGTGGACGAGCTGTACGCCGGAATTCCCAGACGTGGTCGCCAAAGGGCCGCTGCATGAACGCCGCCCGCGTTCGCGAGCTGGCGACGGGCGAGCTGTTCACCGGACGCCGCGCCAAGGAGCTCGGCCTGGTGGACGAGCTGGGCGACCTGGAGAGCGTGCTGGAGCGGCTGACCACGGAGCTGCGCGTCCCACGGAGGCGGGTAACCTACCTGCGCCCGCGCCGCCCTTTCCTTCGACGGTTCGTCGGCGGCATGGCGGAGGATGCTGTCGTCGCCACGTTTCACGAGCTGGACACGAGGCTTTCGGCACGGGCGATGTACTCTCAGGAGCCGTGGTGACCAGGTCTGTCCTGAGCTAAGTAAGCGAAGGGCCTAGCGAGAAGGAGACGCCGTGGCACCACTTCTCTCTACGCTTTTGCCCCTTCCCCATACGATGGAGAGGGGGCCAGGGGGTGAGGTCTGTCACGCAGCACACAAAACAAGACCACTTCTCAATCCGACTAGCTTGGGTGCCACCCCTTCAGTAGGTGGTCGGAGTTGTCCCCCAATCATCCCTTGCCGGCGCTCGGCTTCTCCAACGCCTCCCGCAGCGTGACCAGGTCCGTGCGCAGCCCCGCGTCCACGTTGGACATCACCTCCACGCGCTTGCACGCGTGGTCAACCGTGCTGTGGTCCCGTCCGCCAAGCACCCTGCCAATCTGCGACAGCGTGACGTTGAGCTCCTGCTGGAGCAGGAACATCGCCACGTGGCGGGCCAGCGCCACCTTCTTCTCTCGCACCGGGCCGCGCAACGCGTCCGGCGACAGCCCGTAGTGCCGCGCCACCAGCGCGACGATCTCCTCAGGAGTCGCGCTCCGCGACCCGCGGTTGGCCTCAAGTCCCGCGAGCGCCTGCGCCGCCAGTTCCCGCGTCACCGGTTTGCCCGTCAGCTCCGCGAGGGCCAGCACGCGATTCAGGTTCCCCTCCAGCTCCCGCACGCTCCTCTGCACCTTCTGCGCCAGCATGAGCAGCACGTCATCCGGCACCAGCCCGCTGGAAGCCGACTGCTCGGCCTTGGAGCGCAGGATGGCAAGGCGCATCTCCAGGTCCGGCGTCTGGATGTCGCCGATGAGGCCCATCGCGAACCGCGAGCGGAGCCGGTCCCCCAGCGAGGTCAGCGCCGCAGGCGGCCGGTCGCTGGTCAACACGATCTGGCGGTTCGCCTGATGCCGCTCATTGAACAGGTGGAATAGCTTCTCCTGCGTCTGCTCCTTCCCCGCGAGCGAGTACACGTCGTCAACCAGCAGCACGTCCACGCCGGAGAACTTCGCGTTGAACTCGGCGGCTCGCCCCTCTCGGATGGCGGTCACGAACTCGTTGGTGAACTGCTCCGCGCTCAGGTACAGCATCGAGAGGCCGCGCGCGAGCACCCGGTGCGCGATGGCATGCAACAGGTGCGTCTTGCCCAGGCCAACCCCGGAGTAGAGAAAGACCGGGTTGTACTTCTGCCCAGGATAGTCCGCCGCCGCGACCGCCGCCGCGTGGGCAAGCTGGTTGGACTTCCCCACGATGAACGTCTCAAACGTGTACCGCAGGTTCAGGGCGAGCGTGCCCAGAGGCCTGGGCGCCACGTCGCGCGGAGGCTGGCCGCCGTTCCCATCGCGCTGCTTGGCCGCATCGCCGCCGTTGGGGGCTACCAGGAACGAGACCTCCAGAGGCTCCTTCGCCACCCTCTCCACCGTGCGCGCCACGAGCGCGTACAGCTTTTGCTGGAGGTACTCCGCCACAAAAGGACTCGGCGTCGCGACCATGAGACGGTTCGCTTCACGCCCGGTCCCCGTCGTGTCCTTCAAGAACGTCTCGTAGCTGGGCTTCGCCATCTGGACTTCCAGCTCTCCGAGGACAGCCTGCCACAACACCCGAGGGGGTAAGGAAGGCATAGCACTCCCTCAACAATGCATTAGGGGAGAAGAAACTCAACAGGTGGACGGGGCGAGGCCGTGCCCCTATGCCACCCCCCGATGACACTGAACGTAACGTAGCGGAGAACAGGTCAAGTGTGCAAGCGAGAAAATATTGGATTTTTTGGCAATTTTTCAGCCTCTCTCCGTTTTCTCTCCGCACCGCCGTTTCCGAATTCCCAGACTCACTCCTTTTCCCAACTGAGCTGCGCCGAGCGGCGCGTCGGTTCCCATCTATAATGAAGGCATGCCATCTCGGGTCGTCTTCATGGGCACTCCAGAACCCGTTGTGCGAGTCTTGGAGGAATTACTGCAAGCCGGTCACCAGGTCCTCGCCGTGTACACGCAACCGGACAAGCCCGCAGGGCGCGGACGCCATCTGACGGCGCCCCCAGTCAAGCAGTTCGCGGAGCGGAACGGCATCCCGGTGCACCAGCCCGCAACGCTGCGCCGCCCCGAGTCGGTCCAACCGCTGCTTGACCTGAAGCCGGACGTCCTCGTGGTCGCCGCGTACGGGAAGATCCTGCCTCGCCAGGCGCTGGCCGCGGCGCGGCGCGGCGGCCTCAACATCCACCCGTCACTACTCCCAAGGCATCGCGGCGCAACCCCCGTGGCCTCCACCATCCTGGAAGGCGACGCGGTCACCGGCGTTACCATCATGCTGATGGATGAGGGGATGGACTCAGGCCCCATCCTGGTGCAGCAGGAAGAGCCTGTCCAGAAGGACGATACCACCGGCACGCTGACCGAGCGCCTCTTCGCCATCGGCACGCCGCTGCTCCTGGACGTGTTGGACCCCTGGGTCCGCGGCGAGTTGAACCTTCGGATGCAAGACCACTCCGCGGCGACGTTCACGCGCTTCTTCCAGAAAGAGAACCATGCGTTGGACTTCACCCAGCCCGCCGCGCGTCTGGCGCGTCAAGTCCGCGCGTTCCAGCCGGCGCCCGGCGCGTTCACCACGTGGCAGGGCAAGGTGCTCAAGGTGCTGGAAGCTTCGCCCTTGCCCGCGTCCGCGCAGGCGGAGCCTGGCTCCATCGTTACCCTGCCCGCTGGAAGCCCTTCACCCGTCGGCGTTGCGACCGGCGACGGCGTGCTCGCGCTCAAGCGTCTGCACCTGGAAGGCAAGCGGCCGGTTTCCGCGGACGAGTTTGCGCGCGGCCACCAGGGTTTCGTCGGCGCCCGCCTGCCCTCCTGAGCAAACACCGGTGGGCGTTCTACGCTATCATCGCTATCGTGGGGGGGGTGACCAGCGCGAGACCCTTTAAGGAGACGCACCGTTGCGCTTGGGCGTGCTAGGCGGCACCTTCGACCCCATCCACGTCGGCCACCTCGTCATCGCGGAGGAGGCCAGGCTCCAGCTCTCGCTGGACAAGGTGCTCTTCATCCCCACGGGGCACCCGTACCTGCGCCAGTCGCAGCCGATCAGCGGCCACCACCGCCTGGCGATGGTCCGGCTCGCCATCCAGGACAACCCGGCGTTTGAGGCCTCCTCGCTTGAGCTGGAGCGTCCCGGGCCCACGTACGCCCTGGACACGCTGCGGGAGCTCCAACGTCAGCACTCCGGCGCCGCAGAGCTGTTTTTCATCATGGGCCAGGACTCGCTGCACGACGTGCCGCGCTGGCACCGGCCGGCTGAGATGCTCACCCTCTGCACCATCGTGGTGGCGCCGCGCCCAGGCGCTCCCGCGCTCACCGCCGAGGACGTGCGACTCATGCTCCCGAGTCCCGCAGAGAGGCTTCCGGAAGCACGAGGCGCAGGCGGGACGAGCTCCCAGGCTCGGGTTGAGCTGTTGCGCTCCCCACTCATCAGCATCAGCGCCACCGAGCTGCGGCGCCGCGCCGCCGCCGGCTTGTCCCTCCGCTACTGGGTGCCTCGGGCCGTGGAGGCGTACATCAACCAGCACCACCTGCATCAGGCCGACGCAAAACCAGGAGGTCCGTTGTGAAGGAGCAGCCCGAAAAACTCGTACCACCGGAGGTCCGCCGCGCCGTGCTGGCCCTGGCCAAGGAGCTCAACGCGCTCCGCTTTGGCGACTTCGTCCTTTCGTCCGGCCAGCACAGCAGCTACTACTTCGACGGGCGCTTGCTGAGCCTGGACTCGGAGGGCGCGGGTATCCTGGCGGAGGTGGTCGTGGACCTTGTGCGCCGCTTTGGTGTGCAAGCCATCGGCGGCCCAACCCTCGGGGCGGACCCCATCGTCGGCGCCGCCCTCGCGGTCGCCTACCGCAACGGCGTGCCGCTACGCGGCTTCCTGGTGCGCAGCCAGGCCAAGGAGCACGGCACCCAGCGGTTGCTGGAGGGCGCCCTGGAGCGGGGCAGCGTCACGATGCTCATCGACGACGTGTGCAGCACGGGCGGCTCGCTGTTCCGCGCGGTGGAGGTTGTGGAGGCGCAGGGGTGCACCGTGGCGCTGGTGCTGACCATCCTGGACCGGCATCAGGGCGGCAGTGAGGAGCTGCGGCGGCGCGGCTACCGTTTCGCCTCCCTGCTGGAAGCGGACGCGCAGGGGAACGTGAGCATCACCGAGTAGCGCCCGCATCCACAGGCGACCGCTGTGGCACGACCGCCGGCGCACGCCCGCTGTCGCAAATGGCCGCCCCGAATGCGCTAGGCTGGCTTGACCGCCACGAAGACCTCCCGGCCAAACAGGTCTCCCACAGCCTTGGGCTCAAACCCCGCTTCGCGGAGCAGCCGCAGCCAGGTCGCCCGGGGGAACAATCCCTCCGGGTGGCGGTCATGCTCCACCCTCACGGCCCCGTTCTGCTCGCGGAGCAGGTACGCGAAGTTCACCGAATAGAGCGTATCGGTCACGTCGGGGTCGTGGCTCCACTCCAGGTAGCGCAGGCCTCTTTGCCTGCTGTCATGGCCGCCGTGAGTCGTGCTGGAGACGAAATTGTCCTGAACGTAGTCGGGGGCGAGGAATGCGGCGCCACCTGGGCGGCAATGGGCAAACGCCGTCAGGAGGGCGGCCTTGAGGTCTGCCTCCGACGTCATGTAGCAGATAGCGTCATGCACGAACATCGCGTCAAAGAGACGCCCAAGCCTCACCGTCCTCATGCCCCCTTCAAGGTGTTCACATTCCGGGTTGAGCCTGCGGCTCACGGCCAGTATCCCGGGTGAGCGGTCCGCCAGCGTCATCTGAAAATGCGACTTGAGGTGCGAGGTGTTGTTTCCGCCTCCGCTTCCCAACTCCAGGAGCGTGCGCATCGGAGGCGAGCCGGTGCGCTTGAAAAGCTTGTGGTAAAAGGCGGCCGCCTCCGCGTAGTCCTCCGGCGGCGAGAGCAGTGGCCACCAGGAGGCCCGGTCGGTGTACATCGCGGGCAGGTCGTCAGGAGCGCTAGCCAAGCGTTTCTTCTCCGCTCATCGCCACCCCTGTGCTTCGCCCTCATGGTTGGACAGGCTTACCACGGGCGGAAGCAGCGGATTTTTCCACTCGGGTTGGGACACACGGGGAACTCAGAACGACATCGCCGGCTGCGCGAGTGACGGACAGAGTGCCTACAGCGCCAACATGATGCAGCTCATCACGACAAAGGGATTATCGGTGTGATGACTAGGGCGTGAGTACGGCCTGCACTCCCTATACTCTATGCGCGCTCTTCGCCACCTTGGCTTCCGCCGCCTCGTCGGCCGCAAGGAAGCGCTCCGCGTCAATGGCGGCCATGCAGCCGCTTCCCGCCGCGGTCACCGCCTGCCGGTACACCCAGTCCTGGACGTCGCCGCACGCGAACACGCCGGGCACGTTGGTCTTGGTGCCGTCATGCGTCAGGATGTACCCGGTCTCGTTCATCGCAAGCTGCCCGACGAACAGCTCCGAGTTCGGCTTGTGGCCGATGGCGATGAACACGCCGTCTATGGGCCGCTCCGAGACCTTGTCCGTCCTCACGTCGCGCAGCTTCACTCCGCGGACGGCGCCTTCCTCAACTCCCAGGATGTCCTCCACCACCGTGTTCCAGATGAAGTCGATCTTAGGGTTGTCAAAGGCGTGCTGCTGCATGATCTTGGAGGCGCGGAGGTGGTCCCTCCGGTGCACAACGTTCACCTTCGTCGCGAAACGGGTCAGGTAGGTCGCCTCCTCCATCGCGGTATCCCCGCCGCCAACCACGATCAGCTCCTTGCCCCTGAAGAAGAACCCGTCACAGGTCGCGCACGCCGAGACGCCGCGCCCCATCAGCTCCGTCTCCGATTTGAGGCCCATGAGCTTGGCCGTTGCGCCCGTGGCCACGATGACGGCCTTCGCCTCGTACTCGTCCGAGCCGTCAATGGTGACCTTGAACGGCCGCTTGGAGAGGTCCACCGCCGTGACGTCGCCAGCCACGAACCGCGTCCCAAACCGCTCCGCCTGCTGCTTGAAGAGCATCATCAGGTCCGGCCCCTGGACGCCCTGGACAAAGCCGGGGTAGTTCTCCACGTCGGTGGTGATCATGAGCTGCCCACCGGCCGACGACCCCTCAATGAGCACAGGCTTCAGCTCGGCGCGGGCCGCGTACAGCGCGGCGGTATCTCCCGCCGGTCCTGAGCCGATGATGATGACGTTCTCTACCATGCTGCTCCCTCCGCCAATGCCCGCCCGCTAAAGAGAGGCGATCGCCCGCTGCTGCTCCGCAAACACCGGGCCAAGGCCACGCAGACCCATGTCCAGCAGCAGGTCGTACGTCCCCCGCGAAAAAGGGTGGGCCTCCGCTGTCCCCTGGACCTCCACCAGCTCCCCCTTGTCGGTCGCCACCAGGTTCAGGTCCAACTCCGCGCGTGAGTCCTCTTCGTAGCACAGGTCGAGCAGCGGTTGGCCGCCAACCAGCCCCGCGCTCATACCGGCGACGGCACACCGGAAGGGGAGCTCCCGCACCAGCTTCTGCCGCACCAGGCCGAGCGCCGCCTGGTACAGCGCAACGTAGGCGCCGTTGATCGCCGCGACGCGCGTCCCGCCGTCCGCCTGCAACACGTCGCAGTCCACCAGCAACGTGCGTTCCCCAAGCCCGTCAAGTCTCACGATCGCCCGTAGCGCGCGGCCTATCAGCCGCTGAATCTCGTGGCTCCTTCCGCGTTCGCGCCCCTGCGCGGCCTCGCGCGGCGTCCGCGTTGCCGTCGCGCGCGGCAGCATGCCATACTCGGCGCTGATCCAGCCCTTTCCGGTGCCGCGCAGGAAAGGAGGGATCCGCTCCTCCACGGAGACGGCGCAGATTACCCGCGTGTTGCCGGACTCCACCAGGGCCGACCCCTCCGCATAGGCCAGGTACCCTGGAGTGATCCGGAACGAGCGGAGTTGGTCCGGCGCTCTACCGTCGCTGCGCGTGCCCATCGCCCCCCTTCGTACGTGCAGGAATAACGCCTACCATCGTACACTACCGCGTCTCCATCGCGCTCTTCACCGTTTCGTCTTGAGCCACAGCCGCCGCCCGTCCGTGGTGCAGGAACAGCAGCACGAGGCCGAGCTGAATGACTCCCCGCCAGTCCCGGCCATCAGGCGGTGGCCGGCTGCCAGGCGAGGACGCGGTGGACTGCGGCACGGGAACTTGCGGTTCCCTTACCCGGCCGGGGAGCGCCCTTGCAGCAGAAGCCAGTCCCGGATCACCGTCCGGTCACGCGGGAACGCAAGCTCCGGAAGCGCATCGAGAGCGAAGAATCGGACATCCCTCACCTCTACGGCGTCCGGCTTGAGCGTCCCCCCGAACACCTCTACCGAGTACGCCGCCAGCGCCACAATATTCTCCGGTTCCGAATACAACCCCACCAGGCCCTTTGGCCGGACGCGGAGCCCAGTCTCCTCAAGGGTTTCCCGGCACACCGCTTCCTCCACCACCTCGCCCCGGTTCACGTGCCCCGCGGGCAGCGACCACCGGCCCATGCCGGGTTCCAGGTTCCGCTGGATCAGCAACACCTTCCCATCGCGTCCCACAACAGCCGCCGCCACAAGCTTGGGGTCCAGGTACACCACCAGCCCGCACGCGGGACACCGGGGACGGGCGTGGTCACCAAGCTGCGCTATCTCGAGCTGCGCGGCGCATCGGGAGCAGAACTTGGCGTCGGGTGGCAGCGTCATCAAGACCTCTCGCCGCCCAAGCTTACCCCAACCCTTCGCGAGACGCCAGCCCCTTACGGGGCCGCGCCATGCCCTGCCGCCCATACCCTACTACAGGGTCGGGGTGACTCGCTTGCAGCAACGCGCCCGACTCGGTAGACTCGTCCCACAACTCAAAGGGGGTGGGAGTGGGTAGGCTCCGCATTAGCGTCGTCGTGCCGGGGAGGTTGGAGGACGTGTACCGCAAGGTGACCGTCATTGACCCGAAAGGCCCTCCCGACGAGGCCGCCATGGCCCAAAAGTACGGCCGCCTGGTCCAGCACATTGACGACGTGTACATCTTTGAAGAACCCTCTCAAGACCACCTTCAGTGGCGGGTCACGTTTGAGCCGCCAACTCGGCGGCACATGGAGGCCGTTGACCTGCGGTGGTCGGACCGCGTGGACACCTTCGAGGCAACTTCCGGTCAGGACACGCGCTGGACCATCACCTGGCACACCAAAGCGCGCGGCGTCACCGGCCCGCTTCAGGGGCTGCTCTTCTCCCTGTCCGGGAAGCGCCGCGCCCTCCGCCAGATAGTGGAACCCGTCCTCGCCGCCTTCCCGCCGCGCCCCGCGCGGTAAGGCCCCTATCACCCCGCCACGCAAGCACTCCCCTCTCCAGGCTTAGCTCGCACGTTTCAGCAAGTGTTCAGGGTGCGTTCAGGCCTCATTCAGCCGTTGCAACGCAGACTTCCCTACGCTGGAAATACGGTGAACTGAGCGCCAATGTGCCGCTCGGGCCTATCGACTCTGCGGCGGCAAGGGAGCGGACAGAGGGACAGGACCCTTGAAGTGGTAGCGGTAGCCAGGACAAACCTCTTCGCCGAAAAGACCCGCCTGCTCATAACCGTGGGCGGGGTAGCCTTCTCAATCCTGCTAATCGTCATCCTGTGGAGCCTTTACCAGGCCTGGAACACCAAGATCACCGCGTACACCGACTCCACAGACGCCGATCTGTGGGTGGGCCAGGAAGGCGCCATGGACATGTTCCACTCGGTCTCCCTCCTCCCAACCGAAGCCCAAGAAGCGATAGAAGCCGTCCCTGGCGTGGCAACAGTCCGCCCATTCATTGGCCGTCAAGTCGCGTTTCGTCTCCGCGGGAAAGAAGTCAACACCTTCCTGGTGGGCTACGAGCCGGACACCGGGTTAGGCGGGCCGGTGCGGGTTGTCAGCGGGAGGGGCGTAGCCGCACCCGGCGAGATTGTTGTTGACACGGTGTTTGCCCGCAGCAACGGACTGAAGGTCGGCTCGCAGCTCAGCGTCCTCGACCGCCCCTTCACGGTCGTTGGCATCTCCACCGAAGAGAACCGGTTCGTCAACCAGTACTCGTTCGTCCTGCAAGACGATGCGCGAGAAGCCCTCACATCGCGGGCGTTCAACAACTACTGCCTCGTGAAAACGGCCTCCAACGCTGCTCGCGAAGCCGTCAAGAACGCGATAGACGCACTGCCGAGAGTCCAGGCGATCACGAAGAAGGAGTTCAAAGAGCTTAGCCGCGGCATCATAGACAGCACCTTCCTGCCCATCATCATCGTGCTGGTTGCGATTGGCATCGCCGTCGGCACGGCGGTTATCCGACTGACCATCTACACCGGGACCGTTGAGAAATCGCGAGAATACGCCGTCCTGAAGGAGGTGGGCGCCTCCAACTGGCGCCTCTACCGCATCGTCCTGGAGCAGGCCTTGCTTGCCAGCCTCATCGGGTACGGCGTTGGCGTAGCGGTCTCGTTTGGCGCCATCGCCCTCATTGAGCGGGAGGTCCCAGCCTTCCTGACCGCCGTGCGCGCTGCTGATCTCGCTTCAATCCTTGGCATAGCCCTGGGTGTGGCCATCGTGGCCTCCGCCGTGCCGCTGCGAAGGATGCTCTCGCTAGACCCGGCTGTAGTCTTCAAACAGTAAGGCGGCAAGCGATGCAGAACAACGAGCCGGTACTCCTGCTGCAAAAGGTGGCCAAGACCTTTGGGCGCGGACCTGCCGCCGTCCACGCGGTCCGGGAAGTTGACCTGGAGGTGCCCAAGGGCGCCGTGCTGCTCATCATGGGACCGTCCGGCAGCGGGAAGACCACGCTCATCACCCTCGCGGGGGCCTCCTCAGGCCCACCAGTGGCAGCGTCCGCATCGCCGGACTCCGCCTTGAGGCGCTCTCAGACCGAGAGGTGAACCACGTCCGCCGCCGACTGGTGGAGTTCCTCTTCCAGTCGTTCAAGCTCCTGTCGGCGCTGTCAGCGCAGGAGAACGTGGAAGTGGTGATGAACATGGCGGGCATCCCCTCCAAGCAAGCAACAGCACGGGCCCAAGATCTCCTCGCCTCCATGGGCCTTTCGGGGCGCGCCAAGCACAAGCCCGCCGAGCTCTCCGGTGGCGAAAAGCAGCGCGTTGCCCTCGCCCGCGCCCTGGCGAACGAGCCCGCCCTCATCCTCGCAGAAGAGCCAACGGCCAACCTGGACTCGCAGCGCGGGCGCGAGGTGATGACGCTCCTCCGCACCATCGCCAAGGAGCAGGGACGCACAGTTGTCATCGTTGGCCATGATGCCCGCATCCGCGAGGTGGCCGACCACGTCCTGTGGATGATTGACCGCGTCATCGCGGAAGTCCTCCCCGTCGAAAAGGAGCGTGTCATCCGCCGATTACAACAGCAGGGAGAAATCGTGGGCATGGTCGGCGACGGCGTCAACGACGCCCCCGCGCTGGCCGCCGCGGACATCGGCATCGCCATCGGCTCGGGCTCCGACGTCGCAAAGGAGACCGGCCGCATCATTCTGATCAAGGACGACATCCGGGACGTGGTGACCAGCATCCGCCTCTCACGGGCGACGATGCGCAAAATCAAGCAGACCCTCTTCTGGGCGCTGGCCTACAACTCAGCGGCCATTCCCATCGCGGCCGTCGGGCTGCTGAACCCGATCATCGCCGCCGCGGCCATGGCCCTGAGCTCGCTCTCCGTGATCGTCAATTCCGCCCTCCTCAAGGGGGCAAGGCTGTCCGACGCCGGAGTTGTGAGGACCGTAGAAGAGCCAGAGAGGAAGGAGGGAAAAGTGACGCTCACAAAGGACCCGGTCTGTGGCATGGAAGTTGACCAAAAGAAAGCCGCCGGGCAGTACCGGCACGACGGGAAGACCTGCTCCTTTTGCTCCACCAAATGCCATCTCCGCTTCAAGGAAAACCCAAAGGCGTACGTCAACGGAGGCTCAAGAGGCTCGTAGAATGAGGGAGGATAAGAAAGGCGCGGTGCTGTTGCACGGCTCTTACGCTTCTCGGTACCCGTTCACGATGGGCATCCGGCGGTCCTTGCCAAAGTTGCGGGGCGTGATCCTAACGCCCGGAGCCGCCTGGCGGCGCTTGTACTCGCTCCGGTCCACCCCACGCACCACCCGCCTCACCAGCGCCGCGTCAAACCCCATCGCCAGCAGCTCATCCACCGCCCGCTCCTCCTCCACGTACGCGTGGAGGATCGGGTCCAGCACCGCAAAAGGCGCCAGGTCCTTCTCTGTCTCCTGACCGGGCCGCAGCTCGGCGCTGGCGGGCTTCTCCAGCGTTGACCGCAGCACCGCGTTCTCCGGCGTCCCGTGTGCGTTCCGCCAGCGCGCCAGCTCGTACACCAACGTCTTGGGAACATCCTTGATCACGGCGAAGCCGCCCGCCATGTCCCCGTACAGCGTGGAGTACCCCATCGCCGACTCGCTCTTGTTGCTCGTGGAAAGCACCAGCCAGCCAAACTTGTTGGAGAGGGTCATCAGGATGATCCCCCGGACCCGCGCCTGCACGTTCTCCTCCGCCACTCCTACGGGCAACCCCTGGAAGCTCGGCGCCAGCATCTCCTCAAAGGCGCGGTGCGCCGGTTCGATCGGGACCGTCCACTCCTCAATCCCCAGGTTCTCCGCCAACGCGCGGGCGTCCAGAACGCTCCCCTCGGACGAGTACCGGGACGGCATGGAGACGCCCACCACGTTTTCCTTCCCCAGCGCGTCCACCGCGATGCAGCACGTGA
Source organism: Dehalococcoidia bacterium (assembly GCA_009693055.1). Classification (GTDB taxonomy): domain Bacteria; phylum Chloroflexota; class Dehalococcoidia; order Lucifugimonadales; family SHYT01; genus SHYA01. Next base: position 131,394 of record SHYA01000001.1, read on the forward strand.
GGCTGGAGTCCACGCCCCCGGAGAGGCCGATGAGCACCTTGTGGAAACCGTTCTTCCGCACGTAGTCCCGTGTGCCCAGCACCAGGGCGTGATACACCTCGCCCACCGGGTCAAAGGTCTCCGCCATCCGTCGCGGCACGGGTGCGCGGCGACGCCCGTCCCCCGCCATGCGCTCCGAGACCAGGATGTGCACCGCCTTCCCAACCGCATCCAACGCGCCGGGCGGTTCCTTGCGAGGCCGCGGGTCGCGGAGCCGTTGCCGGAACACCCCCTCAACATCCAGGTCGGCCACCAGCAACTCCTCCTGGAACTGCGCGGCTCGCGCGAGCAATTCCCCAGAAGGGCTAACCACCATGCTGGCGCCGTCAAACACCAGCTCGTCCTGCCCGCCCACCATGTTGACGTACCCGATAAAGACGCCGTTGTCGCCGGCCCTCGTGCCCACCATCTGCTCCCGAAAACGCCCCTTCCCCCGGTGGTACGGCGACCCGTTGATGTTCACGATGAGCTCGGCCCCAGCTTCCCGTTGCACCGCAGTCGGCCCCACGGCGTACCAGATGTCCTCGCAGATGTTCACGCCGACGCGCACGCTGCTCACCGTAAACACGGGGCAAGTGCGGCCTGGCTTGAAGTAGCGGTCCTCGTCAAACACCCCATAGTTGGGCAGGAAGACCTTGTGGTAGACCCCCGCCAGCTTCCCGTCGTAGGCGACGGCAGCGGCGTTATGCGTCTCGTGCCCCCGCCGGTCCACAAAGCCCACGACCACCGCGATCCCTTGCGACTCGGCCACTACCTGCTCCATCGCCCGCTGGTTGTCGCGCAGGAACGCGGGCCTCAGCAACAGGTCTTCGGGAGGGTACCCCGTCAACACCAGCTCCGGAAAGGCGACAAGGTCGGCTCCTAGCTCCCGGGCCTGCCGGACGAACCCCAGCACCTTCTTGGTGTTGCCCTCAAGATCGCCCACCGTAGGGTTCATCTGCGCCAGCGCCAGTCGGAAGCCGCGTGGCATGTTCTCCCCTTGGTTATCACGAAATCCGGCTTTGGGCCAGTATAGCACGGCGCGTAATCGGCTCGCCGCTCCACGCTGCCGTCACCCAGGGGAGAGGGACGCCTTCCCATAGATTTCGCCGAAGGCGTCTGGTATACTTTCGGTGGTTTTCTGCTCCGCCAGCGCACCGCGTGGGGATGTAGCTCAGTTGGTAGAGCGCCTCAATGGCATTGAGGAGGCCAGGGGTTCGAATCCCCTCATCTCCACCAAATCTGAAAAGACCTACTCCAATTACAGGATGGAGGCCAATGAGTTCCAACAAAAGTACCGTGCAGAGATATATCGACGGCTTTAACAAGTCCAGTCATGCTCAGATCCTGTCCTGACTGACTGACGACGTGGAATGGCTTATGCCAGGAGCGTTTCATTTGTCGGGAAAAGACGCCTTTGATAAAGAAATTGAGAATGATGCGTTCATAGGCAGCCCAACGGTAAAAATCACGCGAATGACCGAGGAGAATGACGTTGCCATCGCGGAAGGCACGGTGCGTAGTGCCTGGAAAAAGGGTGGCTTCCTTAACGCGGTGATTTGTGATGTCTTTGAGATGGCAAACACCAAGATCAAACGACTGACCACCTATCTGGTCATTCTCAAAGAGACCACCTAACGGATCTCTTACCTCCGAGCGAAAAACTAGCCCTGCCCGCATTCCCAGCCCGTTCAGGCAGGGCCTTCAACCGCATCAAGTCCTTCCGATTCGTTCGGTGTATAGCTGCGTCCATAAACGGGGCAACGAACCGGGAGAACCCTCGCGGTTCACCATGATTGCTGCTTCTTCCCGCGCTACTGAACCTGAAACCCCACAAACATCCCCAGCTTGTAGTGCCCTGAGATGTTGCAGAACAGCACGTACTTGCCACGCGATAGCTCGTACGTGGCGCTTTCGGCCCTGCCAGCGGGGAACTCTTCAATCTCCCACATCATCTCGGCCGAGGCCTCTTCATCCACCTTACCGCCATCCGTCTGCATTATGAGGCCGTCCGCAGGAAGGTCCGTCTTGAGCACCACCAGCTCGTGCGGCGCCGCCCCCTCGTTCACCGCCTCAAACGTAACCCTCCCCGCCGGCACCGAGGAAACATTCGGCGTCACGCTCCACTCGTCCAGCACCACGCGAACACTCGTTGCGCCACTTGGTGGCGCCGTTGGCTGGACTTCCTCGTCGTCGCCTCCGCACGCAAAGGCCGCAAGGGCGGCCGCCAGGAGCGCCACACCGAGCAAAAGTTGCACCCTCAGGACTCGCTTGAACGCCATGTGCTCACCTCCTCCGTCAGTCTAATCGGTCATCCTCATGCGCGGCTAGAACAGGGACTGAACAACTGGCCTGAGCGGTTTGGCAACCGGGCGAATGGCGTTGGGGGGACAGAAAAAGCCTGTTCCAGACGCCGCGAAGGGTGCAGGGCCACGGCCCTGCTAGCCTTTGGCCACCACCGGCTGGCTGAACTGCTCCCGGAGCACCCGCTTGAGCACCTTCCCCATCGGGTTCCTGGGCAGTTCCTTCACAAACACCACGGACTCCGGCTTCTTGAAGCTGGAGAGACGCTGGCGGCAGTACTCAATCAGCTCCGCCTCAAGCTGGGCATCGGTAAGTTTGCTGGCCCCAGGCTTGCGGACCGCGATGGCGCGCACCCGCTCGCCCCAGTCCGCGTCCGGCACGCCGATGATGGCTGCCTCGTCCACAGCAGGGTGTGACATCAGCGTCTGCTCCACCTCTTCCGGCGCGACCATCTCACCGCCCCGCTTGATGAAGTCCTTGGAGCGCCCTGAGAGGTAGATGTACCCCTCGTCGTCCCGGTAGCCCAGGTCGCCGGTGTACAGCCAGCCGCCGCGGATGGTCTCCTTGGTCGCCGCCTCGCGCTTCCAGTACCCCTTCATCAGGCGCTGTCCGCGCGCCACAATCTCGCCCTGCTGGCCCACCGACACCTCGTTGCCCACCTCGTCCACAATGCGCACCTCAACGTCCTGCAACGGCCTGCCGATGGACCCCAGCCGCTTGAACCGCCTCTCCTGCTCCTCCGGCGGGAGCGTCGCCGGGATGTCATGGGCGTCCGGCGGAAGCATCGTGATAGTAGAGGCTGTCTCCGTCTGCCCGAACGCGTTGATGAACCGGGTGGTTGGGAACAGCCGAATCGCCCGCTTGATCACCTCAAGCGGCATCGGCGCGGCCCCGTACGTGATCACCTTCAAACTCTGCAGGGCTTGCGCGTTGAACTTCGGGTGTTCAATGAGCTGCTTGAGCATGGTGGGCACCATCATGGCGCGGTCCACCTTCTCAGCCTTGACCAGGTTCATCCACTCCTCCGGGTCAAACTGCCGCTGCACCACCAGCGTGCGCCCGCCATAGACTCCCGCCATCACCGCCTGCAAGCCAGCGATGTGGTACATCGGCACCGTCAGGATATTCTTCTCCTCGGTCCCGGGGTCCACGGGCTCCACGTTGTTCACGATGTACGAGGAGAAGCTGTTGTGCGTCAGCATCACCCCCTTGGGTGTGCCGGTCGTGCCCGCGGTGAACATGAGCACCACCAGGTCCTCGTCCGTGGCGCTCGGGAACAGGTCGTCCGGCGAGGCGCCGACCAGCAGCTTCTCGTACTCCACCCAGTTCTTGTACGGGCCCTCCAAGGCCAGGTACATCGGCTTGCTCTTCAGGTCCTTTTGGATTGACTCCATCATCTCGTAGTAGCGCTTGCCGATGAGCACCGCTTTAGGCTCCGCGTCGTTGATCATAAACTGGATCTCGTCCGCTTTCGCGCGGAAGTTCATCGGCACGTACACCGCGTCCAGCTTGGCCGCCGCAAACGCCGCTTCCGCCAGCTCGTTGCAGTTCACCTGGACAGTGGCGATCCGGTCACCCTTCCCGACACCCATCGCCGCGAGCCCGTTGGCCAGCCGGTTGGCGCGCTCGTTGAGCTGGGCGAACGTGATCCTTCTCCCTTCAAAGATAACCGCCTCGCGGTCAGGCACAACGGCCGAAGTGACCAAGAGAAACTCCGCAACGTTCATGAGGCCCCCCCCTGTGCAGTGTGAATCGTCAGCCGGGCTGCTTACCTGGCCCCTAGCCCGTCACGAAGCTAGCAAAAGGGGGCAGCCCTGTCAACACGGCTCAGGGCCGGCCCCGTCTTTGGTAACCAGCGGCTATCTGGTATCCTGAGCGTCGTGCAACGCTGGAACGGGGCCGCCAGAGCCGCGCTCATCGCCACCGCCTTTGCGCTGGGTGGCATGCTGTGGCTCACACTCTGGCCCGACTACTACCGCGCCGAGTTTTCCCTCGCGCCTGCGGCGGCGCAGGACAGCTCAACCACGGCTTCTGCGGGGGCTTCCGCGGGCCAGACCGTCCACATCTCCCGCTCCCTCATTGACGAGCACGGCGCCAAGGTGGTGCTCCTCCTCCTGTTCCCCGTCGCCCTCGCCGCGCTCGGCCTGCTCGCCGTCTGGTGGCGGGACGTCGGCGGCAGCCGGATCATCCTGTGGTGCAACGCCGTGGCCCTCGCCCTCTTCTGCGTCGTCACCCTCTTTTCCATCGGCGTCTTCTTCCTCCCTGCTGGCACCGCCCTGGTCACCTCCGCGGCCATCCACCAGCGCGCCTCCCAAACCGCGCTCCCTGCGAAGGGCCGCCGCGCCAAGCGCTAGCCCGCTCCGCCTTCGCCCTCCGCCGCTGCCCCCTGGCCTTCTTCACCGCTTGCCGTCAGCGCTCAGGCGGTCGCGCCGTTCCCGCCTTCAGCACCTTCCACGCATTCAGCCGCTGTGCAGGCCCCGTTCAGCCCGCGTTCAGGCTCCCATCCCCTGCGAAAGGGAGAATAGGGACAAACGGTTCGTCAGGGCCGTCGGTTACACACGGTACAGAGGGGGCAGGACATGGAGCCACGGGACATCCTGGAGATGCTCATCGCCTCACCCGATGGCACCTATGCGGTGGACACGGAACAGCGTGTGTTCCTGTGGAATGCCTCCGCGGAGCGGGCCCTGGGGTGGAAAGCGGAAGAGGTGCTGGGCAAGCCCTGTTACCAGGTGCTGGCGGGTCCCGCCGCCGTAAGGAAGGAGGCCCTTCCGTGCACCAGGGACTGCGCCCCAATCCAGCAGGCGCGGCGCGGCAGCGTGGCCCCAGCCCAACGGCTCCTCGCGTTTACCAGGGAGGGCACGCCCCGGTGGATCTCCGTGACTCACGTCTTGGTGCCCTCCATGCGGTGTGGTACCAGGTGACGCTTCACGTTGGCGCGTGCCTCCCCGCAGCGGCGAAGGGGCGCAAGCGGTAGCGTTGCCCTCTGTCATGCTGAACGAAGTAAGCCGAAGCCCTGAGCGGAGTGAATGGAGAGGAATCTCTTCAGGTTCGTTCTCGTGGTGCTCGCAAGACCTTCAGCCGCTATTCAGGATGTGCCCCGGTTTGTTCAGGCGCCGTTCAGCATCCTGGGGGCAAGCTACGAAAAGAACAGCCAATCACCAGAGGTCCCTCCGCCGCGCTAACAAGCCCTGCCGCGTCTCACTGGAGTGGCTGCCCCGAGTCCATCCCGGCCAGTCGACGCTTCGCCCACCCACCCTCTCTCCCTTGACGGGAGGGGACGGAGAGGGCAAGGGTGCGGTTCCCCTTCCGTCTTAGAGGGGTTATTGCCAGCCCGTACCTGCCACGCCGACGGTCGCTTCGCCTTGACACCACAAACCCGCCATTGATACACTCCAAGCGCAGAATGGCGGCGTTCTTACCCGTCGTGCCCATGCCTATCGGAGAGACCACCAGGGGGGGCCATGCCAGACTCAGAAGAGCTCAAGCGCGTTCAGCATGCTGAAGAGCAGTGGAAGGCGGAGAGCGCCAACAACCCTGAAGAGCCACGCCTTTACGAAAACCTGTCCGGCAACACGATTGACCGCGTTTACACCCCTTCCCACCTGAAGGACACCGACCTCCTGAAAGACATCGCGTTCCCGGGGCAGTACCCGTTCACGCGCGGCATCCACGCCACCGGCTACCGGGGCAAGCTGTGGACCATGCGGATGTTCGCCGGCTTCGGCACGCCGGAGGAGACCAACCAGCGGTTCAAGCTCCTCCTGGAGCACGGCGAGACGGGGCTGAGCACCGCGTTTGACATGCCCACCCTCTACGGCTACGACACCGATGACCCCCGCGCGTTCGGCGAGTTCGGCGTCTGCGGCGTCGCCGTCTCCTCCCTACGGGACATGGAGACCCTTTTCGATGGCATCCCCCTGGACCAGGTCACCACCTCCATGACCATCAACTCGCCCGCCGCCATAATCTGGGCGATGTACCTGGTCGCCGCGGAGAAGCGTGGCATCCCCATCGCCAAGCTGGGCGGCACCCTCCAGAACGACATCCTCAAGGAGTACATCGCGCAGAACGAGTACATGTTCCCGCCGGAGCCGTCCATGCGGCTGGTGGTGGACACCATTGAGTTCGGCGCCAAGCACGTCCCCAAGTGGAACCCGGTCAGCGTCAGCGGCTACCACATCCGCGAGGCGGGCTCCACCTCCGTCCAGGAGCTTGCGTTCACCCTCGCGGACGGCTTTGAGTACGTTGACTGGACGCTCAGGCGCGGCCTGGACATCGACGACTTTGCGCCGCGCATCAGCTTCTTCTTCAACATCCACAACGACTTCTTTGAGGAGATCGCCAAGTTCCGCGCGGCGCGCCGCATCTGGGCCAGGGCCATGCGGGAGAAGTACCACGCCAAGAACCCCCGCTCCTGGTGGATGCGCACCCACGCCCAGACCGCCGGCGTCTCCCTCACCGCCACGCAGCCGGAGCTCAACCTCGTCCGCGTGGGCATCCAGGCGCTCGCCGCTGTCCTCGGCGGCACACAGTCCCTCCACACCAACTCCCTGGACGAGGCGTGGGCCCTCCCCAGCGAAAAGGCCGCGCTCCTGGCGCTGCGTACGCAGCAGGTCATCGCCCTTGAGACGGGCGTCGCCAACACAGTCGACCCCCTCGGCGGCAGCTTCTACCTGGAGCAGCTCACGAGCCTCATGGAGCAGCAGGCCAACGAGTACTTCCGCCGCATCGAGGACTACGGCGGCGTGCTCCCGTGCATTGACAACCACTTCTTCGTGCGCGAGATCGCGGACGCTTCCTACAAGTACCAGCGCGAAATGGAGGCGAAGCAGCGTATCATGGTGGGCGTCAACAAGTACCAGACGAGCGAAGACCAGCTGGCGATCCCCCTTCTGCGCGTGGACCGCGACGGCGAGCGGCGCCAGATTGAGAAGCTCAACGAGACGCGCAGGACGCGCGACAACACCGCCGTGAAGCGCGCCCTCCGCGACCTGGAGCACGCCGCCCGCAGCGGCCGCAACACCATGCCGGCCATCATGAACGCCGTCCGGGAGTACGCAACCCTGAGCGAGATGATGGACGTCTTCCGCGAAGTCTTCGGAGTGTACACGGTCCAGACCACGTCGTAGCGGCGGCGCCTCTCCCGCGCGACGATAGCGCCACGATGTGCGCCTAGAACGGGAACAAGGAGCTTTGGAATGAAAATAACCCTGTCGGTGCTCAAGGCGGACGTCGGCTCCATCGGCGGGCACACCAAGCCGTCCCAGCAGATGCTCGCCGCTGTGGAGACCCGCGCCCAGGCCGCTGTCAAGAGCGGGCTGCTCCTGGACGCCTTCGTCTCCCACACCGGCGACGACATCGCCATCATCGCCTCCCACACGCGCGGCCCCGGCAACACCCTTGTGCACCAGTTCGCCTGGAACGCCTTCCTTGAGGCCACCGCCATCGCGCAGCGGCACGGCCTGTACGGCGCGGGGCAGGACCTCTTAGTGGACGCCCCTTCGGGCAACATCCGCGGCGCCGGCCCCGCCGTGGCCGAGTTGGAGTTTGACCACAACCCGGTCAAGACCAACAAGCTGCGCCCCGCCGAGTCGTTCCTGGTGCTCGCCGCGGACAAGTGCGGCCCAGGCGCTTACAACCTCCCGCTCTTCCTCGGCTTCGCCGACCCCATGCACTGCGCCGGCCTCATGCTCCCCAAGATGATCAAGGGCTTCACCTTCCGCATCATTGACATGGATAACACCAAGGGCGACAGCGTCCTTGAGCTGAATGCGCCAGACGACTACTACCGCATCGCCATCCTGCTCCGCGACAACGAGCGCTTCGGCATTGACAGCATCTCGTCCCGCACCTACGGCGAGCAGGCCGCGGCCGTCTCCGCCCAGCGTATGCACAACATCGCCGGCACCTACACCGGCAAGGACGACCCCGTCGCCATCGTGCGCACCCAGGGCGTCTTCCCCGCGCCGGAGGAGCTCGCGTCTCCCTTCGCCAAGGCGCACTTCGTCGGCGGCGACGCGCGCGGCTCCCACGTGATGCCCCTCATGCCCGTCCCCCTCAACACCGCGGTCACCGGCATCTACTGCCTGCCCATCGTCTCCTGCGTCGGCTTCTCGCTGGACGCCGGCGGCAGGTTTTCCTCATCCTCCATAGACTTCTTTGACAACGTCGCGTGGGACGTCGTGCGCCAGCGCGCCCAGGAGAAGGCCCTCGCCATGCGCGACCAGGGCTGGTCCGGCGCCGCCATGCTCCCCTACCACGAGCTGGAGTACAGCGGCTTCCGCGACGTCATCACGGACCTGCTTGGCCGCTTCGCCATCGCTCCGGAGAACGCCGGCCGCAACCCCAACGCCCGCCGCGACGGTGCCCGCCCCAAGACCAAGGCCCGAACACGGCAGGCAGGCAAGCGGTAAAAGAACTCACCCCCTCCACCAGGCTAGCTGCCACTTGCTCTGGGCCTCAGCCCCCATGCAGCGTCTCTGCCATACTATCGGTTTCATGGTATACTTTCGCTGAGGTGACACATGACAACAACTAAGACAAGATTGGGCAAAGGTGGCAGAGTAGTCATTCCGGCCCAGTTCCGCAAGGCGCAAGGGCTGAATGAGGGCGACCACCTCCTGCTCATCGTAGAGGATGGGAGTTTGCGCCTGCTCACGGTCGCGCAAGCTATCAAAGAGGCCCAGGCGTTGGTGAGAAAGCTCAATCCAAAAGGCCGCCGCCTCTCAGAAGAGTTGCTTGCCGAGCGCCGCGCAGAGGCGGCCCGTGAGTGAAGCGGTCCTGGACGCCTCCGCCGTCCTGGCCCTGCTGAATAACGAGCCGGGTGGTGACGCCGTCGCCGCCACCTTGCCTGAAGCCCTAATCAGCGCAGTCAACTACGCGGAGGTCGTTGGCAAGCTGGTAGACCTAGGAGGCGCGGAGCCTGCGATCCACGAAACGCTGGAAGGCCTTGGCATGCGGGTCATCCCTCTGGATGCGGAGCTCGCCTTCACCGCCGGGCTCCTACGCCGAGAAAGCCGGAAACTTTGCCTTTCCCTCGCGGATCGGTGCTGTCTGGCACTCGCACAGACGCGCCATCTGCCCGTCATGACCACTGACCGCGCCTGGCGGAGCCTCAAGCTGAACGTGGAGGTCCGGGTCCTCCGGTGAGCACCCCCACCCTTCTCCTCGCCACTAGCAACCCCGGCAAGGTGCGCGAGCTCAGGGAGCTCCTCAAAGGTGCCCCCGTGCGCCTCGCCGGCCTCCAGGACGTGGGCATCACGCAGGACGTGGAGGAGACCGGCGCCACGTTTGAGGAGAACGCGCGCCTCAAGGCCGCCACGTACGCGCGCATCAGCGGCCTGTGGGCCCTCGCGGATGACTCCGGCCTGGAGGTGGACGCCCTCGGCGGCGAGCCGGGCGTGCACTCCAAGCGCTACGCCGGGCCGGACGCCTCCGACGCTGAGCGGGTGCAGTACCTCCTACGGAAGCTCCGCTCTGTCCCGTTGGAGCGCCGGCAGGCCCGCTTCCGCAGCGTCATCGCCATCGCCTCCCCGGAGGGGGTCCAGCGCATCGTGGAGGGGGAGTGCCGCGGCATCGTGGCGCTGGCGCCCAAGGGCGCCAGCGGATTCGACTACGACCCGGTCTTCTGGCTCCCCGAGCTAGACAAGACCATGGCTGAGCTATCTCTTGAGGAAAAGAACCGCGTCAGCCACCGGAGCCGCTCGGCCACCAAGGCCGCCCAGGCCCTCCGCGAACTGGTTGAGCAGGGTGCCATGCGGTAAAGGCGCGGGTACAAGGTGCGGTTGACCTCGGCGTATAATAGTGCGGAGAGGAATGAGCACCATGCCGGCACTCAAAGACACGCTGGACCGCCCGCTACGGGACCTCCGCATCTCGGTCACCGACCGGTGCAACTTCCGCTGCCCCTACTGCATGCCCGCCGAGATCTACGGCGAGCGGTACCAATTCCTCCCCCGCGACCAGCTCCTCACTTTTGAGGAGACGGCCCGCCTCGCCCGCGTCTTCGTCAAGCTGGGCGTCACCAAGCTGCGCCTCACCGGCGGCGAGCCGCTCGTCCGCGCCGACGTGGAGCAACTCGTCGCCATGCTGGCCGCGCTGGGCAAGAATCCCGAAGGGCACGCGCTGGACATCACGCTCACCACCAACGGCTACCTGCTGGAGCAGAAGGCGCAGGCGCTCAAGGACGCCGGCCTCCAGCGCATCACCGTCAGCCTGGACAGCCTCCGCCCCGACGTGTTCGCCCGGCTCAACGGCCGCAACTTCACGCCCGAGCGCGTCCTGGCCGGGATCCGCAAGGCCCAGCAGGTCGGCCTCACTCCCATCAAGCTCAACTGCGTCGCCGTCCGCGGCGTCAACGACGAGGACATCGTGGACCTCGCCCGCTTCGCCAGGGACAACGGCTGCATCATGCGCTTCATTGAGTACATGGACGTGGGCAACCTGAACCACTGGAAGATGGACCAGGTGGTGCCCGCCAGGGAGATCGTGGAGCGCATCACCGCCGTCTTCCCGCTGGAGCCCGCCGAGCCAAACTACAAGGGCGAGGTCGCCGAACGGTGGCGATACCGCGACGGCGCGAGCGAGCTTGGCGTCATCGCGTCCGTCACGCAGCCCTTCTGCCGCGACTGCACCCGCGCGCGCCTCACCACCGACGGCAAGCTGGTCACGTGCCTCTTCGCCTCCACCGGCGCAGACCTGCGCGGCCCCATGCGCTCCGGCGCCTCCGACGACGACCTAGAGGCGATCATCCGCCAGGTGTGGACCGTCCGCACCGACCGCTACTCCGAGCTGCGCACCGCCATGACCCCCGCCACCCGCAAGAAGATCGAGATGTTCCAGATCGGGGGCTAGCAGGGCCGTGGCCCTGCACCCCTCTCGGCGTTTGGAACGAGCTTTCTGCCCGCTCAACGCCTTTCGCCCGATTGCCTACCGCTCATCCTGAGCCTGTCGAAGGATGTCATTTCGAGTCCAAGGGGCCCCCACCCCTGCTACTCGCCGTACAGCTCAAAGGAGGTTGGTGGCGCTGCTTGAGTCCTCCCGCTATAATGACCGAACTATGCCCATCAGCATCTACATCGACGGCGCGTGCAACATGCAGACGCGCCAGGGCGGCTGGGGCGCCGTGCTGGAGCAGGATGGCCTCCATGTCCACCTCTCCGCCTCGGAGCACAAGACGACTAACCAGCGCATGGAGGTCGCCGCCGCCATCAACGCGCTGGAGGCTACGCCACCCGGCAGCACCGTCACCGTCACCTCGGACAGCGAGTACCTGGTCAAGACGATGACGGCAGGCTGGAAGCGGAAGGCCAACACCGACCTGTGGAGTATTCTGGACACACTCGCCGCCGCCCGCCAGGTCACCTGGCACTGGGTCCGCGGCCACGAGGGTCACGACGGCAACGAGGAGGCGAACGCCCTCGCCCAGTGGCGTGCCGGCACCGGCCCCAAGCCGGGCCCCTGCCCGCTGGAGCAGTCCGCAACGCCTGAACAAGCACCCGCGCTCTCGCCCGCCCGCTTGACCCACCTGGACGAACAGGGCCGCGCCGCCATGGTGGACGTCAGCGCCAAGCCGGAGACCGAGCGCGAAGCGATCGCCAAAGGCGCCGTCGTCATGCGCCCAGAGACGCTCGCGCTCATCCGCGCGGGCCAGGTCAAGAAGGGGGACGTCCTCGCCACCGCACGCATCGCGGGCGTCATGGCCGCCAAGCAGACCGCAAGCCTCATCCCCCTCTGCCACCCCCTCCCCGTCTCCTACGTCGGCGTGGACCTTGAGCTGGACGAGCGCACCAGCTCCGTGCTCATCACCGCCACCGCGCGCACCGTGGGGCGCACCGGCGTAGAGATGGAGGCGCTCACCGCCGTCACCGTGGCCGCGCTTACCGTGTACGACATGTGCAAGTCCGCAGACCGCGCCATGCACATCCAGGACGTGCGCCTCGTCGCCAAGCGCGGTGGCAAGAGCGGCGACCTGCTCTTGGAGTAGCGACACCCGTCAGAGAGAGGGAGGTGACTATGGCACAAGAGACGACCGCCTCGTACCCCGTCAACATCCAGGGCACCCTACAGGTGCCGCTCTCCCGCTGGCTCTTCCTCCTTAAGTGGCTGCTCCTTATCCCGCACTTCATCGTGCTGGCGCTCCTCTTTGTCGCCTTTGCCGTCTCGGTGCTCATCACCCTCTTCGCGGTGCTGTTCACGGGCAAATACCCCTGCGGCCTCTTTGACTTCAACGTCGGCGTCCTGCGGTGGTCGTGGCGCGTCAGCTTCTACTCGTACAGCGCCCTCGGCACCGACAAGTACCCGCCGTTCAGCCTGGCCGCCGGGGGCTACCCCGCCGACCTCTCCGTGGAGTACCCCCAGCAGCTCAACCGCTGGCTCGTGCTGGTCAAGTGGCTGCTGGCGATCCCCCACTTCCTCATCGTGGGCTTCTTCCAGGGCGGCGGCGGCATCCGGTACTTTGATGGAGGGCTGGTGAGCCTGCTCGTCCTCGTCGCCGCCGTCATCAACCTGTCCACCGGCAAGTACCCCAAAGAGATCTTTGAGCTGCTCATGGGCTTGAACCGCTGGAGCCTCCGCGTCATGGCGTACGCCGCCCTGATGACCGACGCATACCCGCCGTTCCGCCTGCGCGAGTAGGTGGCTGCAGCGCAAACGGGTTCTCTTCTGTGCGGTCATGGCCGCGTTCCTGGCTCCGCCAATCCTTGACAGCAGCGTCAGGAATAGTCGGATGAGATTGGAGGAGATTAGAGGAGGTGGAATGGGTGATTCAGGGACCAAGCCTCAGGGCCTTACCTGGTGACCGCTCAAACACCGCTCAGCCAGCAAGCGCTGACGAGCGACAAAGCCGAGCCCGGGGCACTTAGCCAGGTAGGGCAGGATCTCCCAGGAGCCAGCCGGAAACGGGTGGCTCGGCTTTTTAGAGAGGCCTGCTCATAAGAAAGGGGGAGAGCGGAAGTGCTCTCCCCCTTTTCGTTAGCCTGAGCGCCCTGAGACGGCCGGACGGCTACCGCTCTATCGGCGTCCCGACCGCACTCCCCCACTCCGTCCACGAGCCGTCGTAGTTCCGCACCTTCGGATAGCCGAGCAGCTCGCGCAGCACAAGCCACGTGTGGCTTGAGCGTTCCCCGATGCGGCAGTAGGCGATCACCTCCTTGTCGGGTGTAACGCCCTTTGCCTTGTACAGCTCTTCCAGCTCGCCGCGGGGCTTGAAGGTGCCGTCCTCCTTGACCACGCTGCCCCAGGGGATGTTGGCAGCGCCGGGGATGTGCCCACCACGCTGAGCGCCCTCCTGCGGCAGGTTCTCCGGCGCAAGCAACTCGCCGCTGTACTCGCGCGGGGAACGCACGTCCACGAGCGCGAACTTCGTGCCGGCCCCCACCGCCTTCTGCACGGAGTCACGCAGCGCCCGCACCGAGGTGTCCGGCGTCTTGGCCGTGTACTTCGCCGCGCTGTAGTGAGGGACGTCTCTTGTCGTCGCCCGCTTCTCCGCCAGCCACTTCGTGCGCCCGCCGTTCATCAGCTTCAGCCGCGCGCGGGGCTGCCCGTAGTAGCTCGCCAGCCAGTACGCCCACGCCGCAAACCAGTTGTTGTTGTCCCCGTAGAACACGATCGTGGCGTCGTTGTCTATCCCCGCCTGGCCGCACAGCTGCTCAAACGCCACGTTTGTGAGGACGTCCCGGCTCGGGTGGCCCTGAAGCTGCGTCCGCCAGTTCCAGCCCACCGCGCCAGGGATGTGCCCCTGCTCGTAGGCGGAGGTGTCCACATCAACCTCCACAAGCCGCACCTTGGGGTCACCCAGGTGGTCCTGCACCCACTGGGTCTCAACAAGCACGTCGTTGGCGTACTGCGTGGTCACTAGCCCCCTCCTTTATCGGTTTGCGTGTGCTGCACAGCTTACTACGGATTAGATGAACAGCGTCACCTGCGCCTTGGAGGCGTACTCTAGGAAGGCGGCCGCACCCTCAATATCCACGCCGTCAATCAGGTCCTCCTCCTTAACCCCCATGACGCCCATCGTGGTGGAGCAGGCAATCAGCTTGACGCCCGACTGCTGGCACACCTCCAGCAGCTCCTGCACGGTGGGCATCTTCTGCCTACCCATCATCCGCTTGAGCATCCAGGTCGCCACAAACGTCATCCCCGGTATCGCGCCAAGGAAGTTCGGCATGGGGACCGGCGCCGCCGGGTTCGCCAGCGGGGCGACCTGAAGATTCCTGTTCTTCCTCTTGTGCAGCGTATTGAGGCCGTAGAACGTGAAGAACACCGCGCACTCCATCCCCATGGACGCCGCAGAGCTCGCCAGGATCAGCGGCGGGTAGACCATGTCCAGCGTGCCCTTGGAGGCCACAATCGCCACGCGCTTCGGCTCGCCCTCGTGCGCTTCCTTGTGCAGCGTGGCAAACAGCTTCAGGTTCTCTTCCAGCAGCCGTTCTCTGGTCGTCACCATGACTACCGCGCTCCCTTCCTCAGCAGGAACACAAACTGCGCTCCCAGCTGCTCCGCGCTGAGCAACTCGTGCCCGCCGATGCGGGCGAAGCTGGGGATGTCCGCCTTTGAGCCCCGGTCCGTCGCAATGAGCTTCATCACCTGTCCAGGACGCAGCTTGTCCATCCCCTGCCTGGCCTTGATCACCGGCACCGGGCAAAGGGTTGTGGACGCGTCCACAATCAGGTCGGGGGTTACGTTTGTGCTCATGGAATCGTCTCCTTACGTCTAGGTAAAGCAAAGGCCCTTGATCATCATCAAGGGCCTGGGGACACGCGCGAAGCCGTTCTTAACCGTCCCCAAGCCGGCACCGTGTACACATGCGGCCAGGACCGCGCTCCCACTTCCCTGTCCTCATGGCTACCACCAGACCTTCCCCTTGACCTCGCGTTCCAGCTCGGCGTAGTCGCGGGTCCACAGGTTGGTGCTCAGGTACTTCCAGCCGCCGTCCGCCAGCAAGCACACGATGGTGCCGGAGCGCATCCGGCGCGCCACTCGCAGCGCCGCAGCCACAACCGCCCCGGACGAGATGCCCGCAAAGATCCCCTCCTGCTCCGTCAGCGCCCGGGTGTACAGGAACGCCTCCTTGCTCTCTATGATGATCCGCGAGTCCAGAAGGCTCTCGTCCAGGATCGGGGGGATGAACCCCTCCTCCAGGCTCCTCAGACCCATGATGAAGTCGTCCGGATGCGGCACGACCGCCACGATCTTGGTGTTTGGGTTGTGCTCCCTCAGGCGGCGAGCCACCCCCATCAGCGTGCCACCCGTCCCCAACCCGGCCACGAAGGCATCCACCTGCGGAAGCGCCGCCAGCACCTCAGGGCCCGTCGTCTCATAGTGCGTCTGCGGGTTCGCCGGATTGCCGTACTGGTACGGCATGAAATACTTGCCCGGCTCCTTGGCCAGAAGCTCCTGCGCGACCACGATGGCGTAGTTGGTGCCGCGCCGCCCGTCGGAAAACACCACCTCGGCCCCAAACGCCTTCAGCAGCTGGGTCCGCTCCTCGCTCACGCTCTCGGGCATCACCACCTTTAGCCGGTACCCCTTGACCTTGCACACCATCGCCAGCCCGATGCCGGTGTTGCCGCTCGTAGGCTCCAGCACCACCTTGTCTTTGGTCAGCGTTCCGTCCGCCTCCGCTCGCTCAATCATGGACTTGGCGATGCGGTCCTTCACGCTCCCGGTGGGGTTCTGCCCCTCCAGCTTGGCGTAGACCCGCACCGCTGGGTTGGGGCTTAGCCGCGTCAGCCGGACCATCGGCGTATTGCCGATGGCGTCCAGGATGCTCTCCTTGGCGCCGCGGAGTGTGGCGTCAAGCCCTGAGGGAAGCTGGACCTTACCCTGGCTCACAAGCCCGCCTTGCCTTAGGAGTGCGCCGCTGCGGCGGATGGCGTAAGGCCGCAGAACACCTCGTAATCGATCAGTTCCGTCACCGTCGGGTGGTCGCCGCAGAGCGGGCACTCCGGGTTCCGGCGAAGCCGCATCTCGCGGAACTCCATGCTGAGTCCCTCGATGATGAGCAGCCGTGAGGCCAGCGAATCGCCGATGCCCATCAACAGCTTGAGCGTCTCCACCGCCTGGATGCTGCCAACCAGGCCGGTCATGGCGCCCAGCACACCCGCCTCCGCGCAGCTGGGAACCGAGCCCGGAGGGGGTGGCTGTGGGAAGAGGCAGCGGTAGCAGCCCTTGCCCGGGATAAACACCGTCGCCTGCCCGTCAAAAATCAGGATGCTCCCGTCCACCAGCGGTTTACCGGCGAGATAGCATGCGTCGTTGACGAGGTAGCGTGAGGGAAAATTGTCCGCACCGTTCACCACCACGTCGTACTGCGGGATGATGTCCATCGCGTTTTCCGATGTGAGGCGCGTCTGGTGGGTCACCACCTTGGTATCAGGGTTGTACGCCAGCATCGTCTTCTTGGCCGACTCAACCTTTGGGCGGCCCACGTCCGCGTCGTGGTGGAGGATCTGCCGCTGGAGGTTGGAGAGGTCCACGGTGTCAAAATCCACAAGCCCGATCGTACCCACGCCCGCCAAAGCCAAGTACACCGCGGACGGAGATCCAAGCCCGCCTGCCCCAACGATAAGCACCTTGGAGCCGAGGAGCTTACGTTGCCCCTTGCTTCCCACCACCGGCATGATGATGTGCCGGCTGTACCGCTTGACCTGCCGTGGACTGAGCTTTATCTCTTGTACCATGTCACGCTCCGAGGAATACGAAACCATGCCTGCACCGCGTCAGTCGCGGGGCCACACGCTAGCGCGTCTCAACCGGCGACCTGAGTGGACATCGCTTGCTGCTTGCGCACAAGGTCGGCCACCGAAGTCGAGACGAGCACCTTGTGGACCGCCTGCTCC
Source organism: Dehalococcoidia bacterium (assembly GCA_009693055.1). Taxonomy (GTDB): domain Bacteria; phylum Chloroflexota; class Dehalococcoidia; order Lucifugimonadales; family SHYT01; genus SHYA01. The sequence goes on from SHYA01000001.1 coordinate 148,559, forward strand.
ACGGCGCGCCAAATGTCCCGCTGTGCGCACATGTTGCACATCACGCACGTTGAGGGGTCGTCCAGGCAGTCCAGCGGCGCCAACGTGCCGCCTAAGGTGGTCATGACCATGTCCAGGGTGATCTCCTGCGGGGGCTTTGCCAGCACGTGGCCCCCCTGAGGCCCTCGCCGACTACGGACAAAACCCGACTTCCCGAGCGTGGTCAGCACCTGGTCCAGGTACGACTCAGGGATGTTCTGCCGGCCCGCAATCTCAGACGTCTGGACAGCCCCCTGCCCGTAGTGCTGGGCAAGGTCCACCAGCGCCCGCACACCGTAGTCAACCTTCATCGGGACGCGCATTCCGCCACCCCCTAGACCCGCATTATACACCGCTCCCATAGACAACGAAGGGGGCGCCCTGTCTGTCATTCTGAGCCGGAAACGAAGAATCTCCCTGCTGGAGCAAAAAGCCCTTCTGCGGTACAATAAGGGGGCTCGCAAGAGCAGGCCCCATTCGTCACGAAGGAGTCCCGCCTTGGTCAGCCAGATGACTTCGCTCCATGCCGAGCCTCGCACCGTGCTAGGTAAGAAGGTCAAGAACCTGCTGAAAACGGGGATCACCCCCATCCACGTTTATGGCACGGGGGTTGAATCGCTCGCGCTCCAGGCTGGCACCGTGGCACTGCGCAAGGTGCTCATCGGCGCCGGCAAGAGCCGCCCCGTCTCGCTCCAGGTCGAGAGCGAAGCCACGCCGTTCATCTGCTTCGTCCGCGAGGTCCAATTTGACCCCCTGAACGAGCAGGTGCGCCACGTGGACTTCCTCCGCGTGGACATTACCCAGCGGATGACGTTCCAGGTCCCCGTGCGCGTCCGTGGCGAGGCTCCGGCGGTGCGCAAAGGCGGCTCTCTGCTCCTCATGGCCCGCGAGGTGACCGTGGAGTGCTTGCCGCTTGAGGCCCCCGCCGCTCTGGAAGCGGACGTCTCCGGCCTTGAGGAATTCGGAACCGGCATTCGCGCCTCGCAGTTGAACCTGCCGGCCGGGGTCACGCTGGTGACCGACCCAGATCAGGTCGTCGTCCAGGCCATGGCGCCCGTGAAGATCGTTGAACCGGAGCGCCCGGCCGCCGCCGCTGCGGGCGCAGCCGCCGCGCCTGCAGAAGGCGAAGCCGCCACTGAAGGCACAGCCAAGCCTGCGGAGGGCGGGGCCAAGCCTGCAGAGGGCAAGGGAAGAGGAGCCAAGGAATAATCCCTTGTTGCTCCTGCCGCCTCAATGCTCCCACGCTGGCGGCGCCGGACCCTTCGGTCTCAACTCCGTCGCGTGGTCATGGCGTCCCGAAAATCTGGCGCACCGTATTCCCCGTTCCCTTAGGGTGCCCAACACGCCCTCAGGCTTTCCACCCTGTTGTGGGAACGTTAAGCTAAGAGCATGAAACGCGCACCGTTCTGGGTATTCACCCTCGGCGCTGTCGCGGTTGTCTTGACCGCCGCAGGCTGCACCAGCGACGCCAAGGAAACGCCTGCGGCTGACGTCGCCGCCGCCTCAATCCCGGCAGCGCCACCAGCACCGGCCCCGGAGCCTGCGCCGCTACCGCCAACCGCGGAAGAGCTGGCCAAGGCCAGCGTGGTCACTCCCGTTGAGACGCCCCAGGCACCCGCACCCGCAGGCCGAGAGGCCATCACGCTGGAATCGTTCGCCGAGGTCGTCGCCAGGGCCCGGCCCGCGGTGGTGGGCATCGCCGTGGTGGCCCAGTCCATTGACCCGTTCTTCGGCTTATCCACCGCCGTGCAGACGGGCACCGGCGTCATCATCGACGCCCAGGGGTACATCCTCACCAACGAGCACGTCATCGCCAACGCCATCCGCATTGAGGTCGCCACCGACGACGAGCAGACGTTTATCGCCGAGGTGGTCGGCAAAGACGCCATGTCAGACCTTGCGGTCATCAAGATCACCGCGCCTGGCCCCCTCCATTCCCTCGCGTTCGCTCCACCCGACTCGTACCGCCCCGGCGACTGGGTTATCGCCATCGGCAACGCCCTGGGCTTGCCGGGCGGCCCGACTGTCACCGTGGGCGTCATCGGCGCCGTGAACCGCACCATCGCGGTGGACGACCAGGTCATCAGCGACTTGGTCCAGACCGATGCATCCATCCACGAAGGCAACAGCGGCGGCCCGCTCGTAGACCTGGAGGGCCGTATCGTGGGCATCAACACCATCCTCTCGCTCAGAGGATCAGCCCAGGGCATCGGCTTTGCGATCAGCTCCTTCACCACGGCCCCGGTTGCGCGGGCTCTTATCGAAAACGGACGCGTCCCCTGGGCATGGCTCGGCCTCAGCGTCCAAGAGCTAAGCCCCTCCAAGGCGTTGGAGCTTGACCTGCCGGTCCGGAAGGGGATCATCGTGCTGGGGCTCACGCGCGGCGGCCCGGCACACGTGGCGGGCATCCTCCCCGGCGACGTGCTCCTCCGCCTGGACGACACGCCCCTGGCGAGCGTACGCGACATAGACGCGTTGCTCCGGGACCGGTACCAGGCCGGCGATACCGCGGCCGTCTTCTTCCTCCGCAACGGCCAGGAGCAATCCGTCCAGGTCACGTTCGCAACCGCGCCGTAAGGCCGGCCGTGACACGTCCCTGCACTACCTCCATCCTGCGGTACAATACAACTAGCAGCCCCTTCAGGAGAAAACCGTGGCCCCTGAGCGCCGCGAGCTACCACTGTTCCCTCTCCGGTCCGTGCTGTTTCCAGGCACGGTGATACCGATGAACGTCTTTGAGCAGCGCTACCGCACAATGATGGCGGACGTCCTCGCCGGCGACGGCCACTTCGGCATCGTGCTGATCAAGGCCGGCCTTGAAGTGGGCGGCCCCGCCATGCCAATGGAGGTCGGCACCATCGCCCACGTCCAAGACCTTGAGCGCAGGCCGGACGGGGGCATGACCTTCAACGCCGTGGGAGGCAGCCGCTTCCGCATCCTGGAGCTGCTGCCGCCGCAGCCATACCTGCGCGGCAACGCAGAACTCCTGCCGGAAGACACCGCCGAGGTGCCTTCCGGGTTGGTTCAGCAGGTGCGCCAGGCGTTCTACGCCTACCTGGAGGCGTCCTCGGGCCTCACCGGCAGCTGGCTCCACGAGCGGTGCGCCCAGGCCGATGGCCCCGCTCTCTCGTACCTCGTGGCGTTCTCCATGGAGGCCCTGCCGCCGGTCAAGCAGTGGTTGCTGGAGATGCAAGGCCACCAGAAGCGGCTGGACTCGGAGCTGAGCCTGCTCCAGCACGAAACGGAGCTGCTCAAGCAGGCCCCCCGCTCTGCGCGTATGGCCCGCTTCCTCAACCTGAACTAGCCGCTGTTCGGATATTCCTTCTGGGAGCCCAGAGGGGGTTCGCCCCCTCTGGCGGACCGGGGTAACCAGCTTCCCGTCAAAAGCCGTGGCAGCCCGGCAACCTCCGGAGAAACGAAGAGCGAAGACCTCTTCAGCCCTCGCTCTCTGGATTGTCGGTTCGGCTCCGGCTACATGGGCGGGGGAACCCCTCCCCGTTCGCGGCGGCGGCGCGCCACGCGCACTCGGATCTCGGCCCGCCGGAGGGAGCCGAGCGCCCGCTGGAGGTCAATCTCCTGGGTCCGCCCCACCAGCCGCTCCCGCGCGCGCCGCATCGCGGCCTGAGCGCGCTCCTCGTCAATCTCCTCCGCCCGCTCCGCGGCGTCCGCCAAAATCGTCACCTTGTTGCCGAAGACCTCCATAAACCCGCCGCTGATCGCGATGAATTGCTCCTGTCCGCCCTTCCTGATGCGCAGCTCGCCGGGAGCCAGCGCCGTCAGCAATGGCGCGTGGTGGGGCAAAATCCCAAGCTCGCCCTCAGTGCCAGGCGCTACCACCAGCTCCACCTCGTCCGTGAGGAGCGGGCGTTCCGCCGTGACAATCTCCAGTTTCATCGTCGCCATTGCTGCACCTCCGGCAGGGTCCTAGGCAGAGAGCTTCTTCGCCTGCTCCCTCACCTCGTCAATCCCACCGACCATGTAGAAGGCCTGCTCGGTCAAGTCGTCGCACTTGCCGTCCAGGATCTCCCTGAACCCGCGGATCGTCTCCGCAATCGGCACGTAGCGCCCCGGGCGGCCCGTGAATGCTTCCGCCACGGAGAAGGGTTGCGAGAAGAATCGCTGGATCCTCCGCGCGCGGCCAACCACCTGCTTGTCCTCGTCAGACAACTCCTCAACGCCCAGGATGGCGATGATGTCCTGCAGGTCCTTATACCTCTGCAAGACCGTTTGCACCTCGCGCGCCGTACGGTAGTGCTCCTCGCCCACGACCTGCGGGTCCAGAATGCGTGAGGTGGAAGAAAGCGGGTCCACGGCAGGATAGATCCCCTGTGCCGCGATGGCCCGTTCCAGGGCGATGACCGCGTCCAGGTGTCCAAACGTCGCCACAATGCCGGGGTCGGTGTAGTCGTCCGCGGGCACGTAGATGGCTTGAAAGGAGGTGATGGAGCCCTTCGCAGTGCTGGTGATCCGCTCCTGCAGCATGCCGATGTCCGTGGCCAGCGTGGGCTGGTACCCCACGGCTGAGGGCATGCGGCCCAGCAGGGAGGAGACCTCCATGCCCGCCAGGATGTATCGGTACACGTTGTCAATGAACAGCAGCACGTCCTGGCCCTCCGCGTCTCGGAAGTGCTCCGCCATCGTCAGGCCGGTCAGGCCGACACGGGCGCGGACCCCGGGCGGCTCGTTCATCTGGCCAAAGACCAGTACCGTCTTGTCCATCACGCCGGAGGCCCTCATCTCGTGCCACAGGTCGTTCCCTTCCCGGGAGCGCTCTCCCACGCCGGCAAACACCGAGAAACCGCCGTGCTGCTTCGCGATGTTGTTGATCAGCTCCTGAATAACCACCGTCTTGCCCACGCCCGCGCCGCCGTACGCGCCCACCTTGCCGCCGCGGCTGAACGGGCAGATAAGGTCAATCACCTTGATGCCGGTCTCCAGCATCTGGGCCGTGCGCACCTGCTCCTGGAAGCTCGGAGGCGCGCGGTGGATGGGCAGCCTGTGCTCGGCTTTGACCGGTCCCAAGCTATCCAGCGGCTCGCCCAGGACATTGAACAGCCGCCCGAGGCACGCCCGCCCCACCGGCACCGAAACCGGCTCGCCAAGGTCGGCAACGTCCACGCCGCGCGCAAGCCCGTCGGTCGGGCCGAGCGCAAGGCATCGGACCCAGCTATTCCCCATGTGCTGGGCCACCTCAAGCACCAGTCGCTGACCGTCCATCTTCAGTTCCAGAGAGTTCAAGACTGCCGGAAGCTGCTGCGGTGGGAACTCCACGTCCACCACCGTGCCAATCACCTGGACAACGCGGCCAACAGCCCCTTTTACCATAGCAACCTCCTATCCTTCGGCGAAGGGCCTTCGGTGAAGGCCCTTCAGCCAAGCGCGGACCCTTACTCCAGCGTAAGCGTACCCGTGATGATGTCCAAAAGCTCCGTCGTGATTGATGCCTGGCGCGCCTTGTTCGCCTCCAGCGTGAGGTCCCGCGCCAGGTCCTCAGCGTTGTCGGCGGCGTTGCGCATCGCCACCATGCGAGCCGACTGCTCGCTGGCGTTGCTCTCCAGGACGGCGCTGTATACCTGCATCTCCACAATGCGCGGCAGCAAAGCGCTCAACAGCTGCAGCGACCGGGGCTCAAAAATGTAGTCCGTCGCCTGCCCCGGCTGCGTTGGCGCGGCCTGGACGGGCAGCAGCTGCCGTATCACCGGCCGCTGCACCGCGGTGTTGACGAACTGCGTGTACGCCAGGAAGACCGCGTCGCAGAAGCCGCTGCTGTAGTCGTCGATCACGACACGAGAGACCGCCGTGGTATCCGCCAGGACAGGCCGCTCCCCCAAGCCGGTAAAGGTCGCTCGGACATCGCGGCCCACCCGGACCATGAAGTCCCGTCCCTTCCGCCCGACCGTGACCACGGTAAACGGCGCGGCGTTCTGGACGATGAACGACCCCGAGCTCCGGTTCATGTTCCCGACAAGACCACCGCACAGCCCGCGGTCCGGCGTAACCTGCACCAGCGCAATCTTCTTCACCGGCCTGCGCCGAAGCAGCGGATGCGTCTCTGAAGGGTCCTCATTGGGCATGGAGGCCAGGTTGGCGAGCAGCTCCTGCATCTTGGCGGCGTAGGGGCGCGTGGCAAGCACAGCCGCTTGCGCACGGCGCATCTTGGCTGCGGCCACCATCTCCATGGCCTTCGTCAGCTTGCCCGTATTCTCGACGCTCCGAATACGGCGCCGGATCTGGCGTACGTTTGGCATTGCTCCGTCTTCCTTCCCTAAAGCGGAATGTTACGCGGTGAACTGCTTCTGGAACTCCCCCAGCGCAGTCTTGAGCGTGTCTTCCATCGCATCGTCCAACTGCTTGGTCTCCGCAATCTTGCGGACGATCTCCGGATGGCCTGCCCTGATGAAACGTTGCGCGTCCTCTTCCCAGCGGCGCACCTTGGGCAGCGGGACGGCGTCCAGGAAGCCGTTCGCCACGGCGTACAGGATAATCACCTGCTCCTCAAGGGGCATCGGCGCAAACTGGCCCTGCTTCAACACCTCCACGGTGTGCTGGCCCCGCTCAAGCTGCCTGCGCGTGGCGGGGTCAAGGTCCTCGGTGCCCAGCTGCGCGAACGTCGCCAGCTCGCGGTACTGCGCCAGGTCAAGGCGCAGGCGGCCCGCCACGCGGCGCATCGCCTTCGTCTGCGCGGAACCGCCCACGCGCGAGACCGAAAGGCCCACGTTGACCGCCGGCCGCACGCCCGCGTTGAACAGGTCCGACTCCAGGTAGATCTGGCCGTCCGTAATGGAGATGACGTTCGTGGGGATGTACGCCGAGACGTCGCCCGCCTGCGTCTCAATAATCGGCAGGGCCGTCAGCGAGCCGCCGCCCATGCTGGCGTCCAGCTTGGCGGCGCGCTCCAGGAGCCGGCTGTGCAGGTAGAAGACGTCGCCCGGGTACGCCTCACGGCCGGCGGGCCGCCGCAGCAACAACGACATCTGGCGGTACGCCCAACCATGCTTGCTCAGGTCGTCGTACACGATCAGCGCCTCTTTGCCCTGCTCCATGAACTCCTCGCCCATCGCGCAGCCGGCGTACGGCGCCAGGTACTGCAACGCCGCGGGATCTGAAGAACCGCCAACCACCACGATGGTGTGCGCCAGCGCCCCGTGACGCTCCAGGCTATCCACCACCTGGGCCACCTTGCTTGCCTTCTGCCCAATGGCCACGTAGATGCAGAACAGGTCCTTGCCCTTCTGGTTGATGATGGTGTCCAAGCAAAGGGCCGTCTTCCCCGTGGAGCGGTCGCCAATGACCAGCTCGCGCTGGCCGCGGCCGATGGGGATCATCGCGTCGATCGCTTTCACGCCCGTCTGGACCGGCGTGTCCACGGACTTCCGCTTGGTGACGTCCGGGGCTACGCGTTCAACCGGGCGGGTCTTGGAGGTCTTGATGGGGCCCTTCCCGTCCAGCGGCCGGCCAAGGGGGTCCACCACGCGCCCGAGCAGCTCCGGCCCCACCGGCACCTCAACAAGGCGGTTCGTCGTCCGGACCTCGTCCCCCTCCTTCACCGCGCGGTCGTCGCCCAAGATGACAGCGCCCACGCTGTCCTCCTCCAGGTTGAGCGCAATGCCGAACAGCCCGTTCTTGAACTCCACCAGCTCGGTGGAGCGGCACGCGCTCAGGCCGTGGATCCGGGCTACGCCGTCGCCGACCTCCACCACCGTGCCCACGTCAGTCATCGTGACCTGGGCGCCAAACCCTTCAATCTGTTGCTTGATGACCGAGGCGATATCCTGCCCTCGCAGTGTCATGGTTCTCCCTCCTTGAAGCCGCGCTGTGTGAGGAGAAGGCTTGCTAGCCGCTCTGTTCTCTGACCGTCCTCCTCAGGGCGTCCAGCCGGCTCCGGGTGCTTCCATCAATGACGTGGTCTCCAACGCGTACGACCATGCCGCCCACGACGTCGGGGTCCACACGGCTCTCCAAGATGATCTCCTTGCCCCACGCCTTCTTCAGCTGCGCCGCGATCTGCTCCTTCTGCGCCTGGTCAAGCGGGACCGCGGTCACCGCCGTCGCCCGCAGAACCCCTTCCCGCTCCTCCGCCATCCGCTGGTACGCATCCTGGACCCGCGGGAGGAGGCCCAGCGCGCGCCGCTGCGCCAGCAGAGCCATCAGATTGGTTGCATGTTCCGAGAGGTCCGGCAGAATCTTGCGAACGACCGCAAGGAGGTCCGCAGCCCTCAGCCCGGGCGACTCCAACAGGTTGGCGACGCCCTGGCTGCGGACCACGTCCGCCATGGTCTGCAATTCGCGGCCCCAGCGGTCAAGTTGTCCCTGCTCTACCGCGAGCTGGAAGACCGCTTGCGCGTATCGCGTTGGTGTTGGGGCTTTCCGACCTGGCACGGCACCCTACCTGTTCGTTGACTGCTCGCTCTCGCGTAGCACCTGCTCAATAAGGTCGCGGTGGGCGGTGCGGTCCAAAGAACGCTCAACCACCCGCTCGGCGGCCGTGATGGCGAGGTCGGCAAACTGTCCTCGCAGCTCTTCAACGGCCCTGTCCCGCTCCTGCTGGATCTGCTGCCGCGCCCGTTGGAGGAAGTCCTCCGCCTCTTTGCGGGCCTTCGCCAGCTCCTCCTCCCGAAAGCGGTCCGCCATCTCCCGGCCCTGCTCCAGCACCTGCTGGCTGCTCTTACGGGCCTCTCCCAGCTGCCGCTGCATCTCCTCCTGCGCCCGCGCCGCCTCCTGCTTGACGCGCTCCGCCTCATCCAGCGAGCTCTTCACCCGCTGGGAGCGCTGGTCCAGCATCTTCAGGATGGGCTTGTACCCCACCAGGTACAGCGCGACGGCCAGGATGCCAAAGTTGACCAGGTACACAATAAGGCTTGGCAGGTGCAAACCCAAATCAGACACCGAAGCCTCCTCCTAGGACAGGTCGCTTTGGGACAGGTCGCCCGGCCCTACGCTACGAAGATAATGAGCGCCGCAATGATCAGGGCATAGATGGCGACCGCCTCCGCGAACGCGATGCCCAGGATCATGTTGGTCTGGATGGCGGCCCGCGCCTCCGGGTTGCGGCCGATGGCGCTCAGCGCCGCCGCGCCCAGAATGCCGATCCCAACGCCTGGCCCCACCATTCCTACCGCCGCCATCCCCGCCCCTAACAGCTTCGCTGCGTCCGGTGAAATCTCCTGGAGTGGTATTGCCATGATACCTCCTTCGTATTCCCCGCTTTGTCTTGGTGGGTGGGCGCGCCTTTACGCCCACATCCCGCGAGAGCGTGAGGCTATGAGTCGCGGCTGCTGTTGAGATAGGCAACGGCAGCCAGCCCAAGCGCCGCGCCCGCTATCCCGATGGCCGCTATGGCCAAACCCAACACCACAAAGACCATCGCCTACCTCCTCCTAATGGTGATCGTGGCCCTCGCCCCCCTCATGGGGCGTGAGCGCCGACGCGGCAAACACCACCGTCAGCCCGGCAAAGATGAGCGCCTGGATAAACCCGACCAGCAGCTCCAGCCCATAGAACGGGATCGTGAACAGGAACGTCACCATGAACGCCGAGAGCAGCAGCAGTATCTCCCCCGCCATCATGTTGCCGAACAACCGGAAGGTGAAGCTCAAGAGCCGCACAAGATGGCCGGCAAACTCCAGGAAACCCAGGAAGAGCGCCATCACGTCGCCTCGGATGATGCGCTTGACGGGGAAGAACTGGGCCAAGTACCCGAGACGGAAGGTCCAGAGGCCTAGGGCCTCCACCATGACAAACGACACGAGCGCAAGCGCCAGCGGCATGTTGATGTCGGTCCCCGCGGGCCGCAAGAGCGTGGCGGAGAGCCCCGCGCCGCGTTTGTCCACCTCTCCTCCGGCCAGCTCCACCGCCTCCTCAATACCGCCCTCAAGTTTGTGTCCCTCCAGGATGATGGGGTGGGCCAACACGTGCCCATCGTTGACGACGCGGACCTTGACCTGCTCCGCCTTCTTGTGCGCCTTCTCCTGGGCCTCCACGTGGGCCTCGTCCGCGGTCTTTCCCGTCGCCAGCTCCTCGGCCTCAAAAGCGGGCTCGTACCGCGCCGCGATGATCTCGTGCAGGTTGTCAATCTCCGCCCGCCGCCTTAGCTGGGGGGTATCCTCGTTGTCCACCACGAACTCTTCGTAGTGCGCGTCAATCTCGCTCAGCGTGACCGTGTCCCATCGCGTGATGCCCAGGGCCTGATAGATGGGAAGCAGGCTGATCCAAGCGTTGAACAGCACGAACAAGAAAATCGTGCCGATGAGCGGAAAGAACCGGCGGGCGCGTCCGGCCCCAATGATGCTCTCCATGAAGCCCAGCAGCCCCTCCACAATCGCCTCAAGCAGGCTCTGCAGCCGGCCGGGCACAACCTTGATCCGGGAGGTGCCAAGCCAGAACAGCAGGATGAGCAGACCGCTGGCGATGAGGGAGGAGAGTATGGTATTGGTGAGCTGGAACCCGCCGCCGCTCACCACCTCGCCCCTCTCTTCGCCCAGAATCTGCTGGGGGGGCATGTGGACTCCGGGGACGGGCAGCACGCCCTCTGCGTCGCGGAACATGGAGGAGCCGATGGCGCCGCCGACACAACCAACCAGGAAGAGGAGGAACAGGCCCAGGCCGATGATGAGGGGGAGCCGTTTGGCATTCATGCTCGCAGAGTCACCTCGGTCTGTCCCCTGGGTGTTGCTTCTGGCCGGAGCGAGGTTCGGTCAAGAACGGCTCAACCATCCGGTAGACGCCATAGAAGGCCGCCGCTGTGCCTGACAGAACCCCCAACAGGATGAACAGCGGTGGGGTGCCAAGCCAGCGATCCAGGTACACACCGCCGAAGATGCCGCCTACGATGCAGGTGGCGATGTACCACCCGACGCCGGTTATCCTGAACGCCCAAGCCCACCATGGCACGGGTCACCGAAACCTGGTGTAGGGTATCACAAGGAGTTCCCGGAAGTCAACGGGCCGCGCCCCGTCTCTCCGCCAGCTCCCCTCGGGGTAGGAAACCTCTGCGCGCGGTAGTAAGCACAAGCGCCCCTCGCACAGACCCCGCGCCGCACGGAGGGGCGCCACGCGCAGGGTTCCTCGCTCGGGGCCTTAGCCTTTCCCCTTTCCCAAGTCGCCCAGATCCAGGTTCTCTATGAAGTCCTTAAAGGCGGAGAGGCCCTTCATCTCCTCCTCTTTCACTTCCCCACCCGCCCCGCCCCGCTGCCCCACCGCCCCAATGACCTTACCGGTCTCCTTGTCCAACAACACGCTCGCCTTCTCCAACACCTGCTCATCCGCAAAGATGGGCACGTTGAACCGCACCGCAAGGGCCAGCGCGTCGCTTGGGCGAGCGTCTATCTCCACGGGCTTGTTGTTGGCTTCCAGCACGATTTTGGCAAAGAACGTGTCGTTCTGCAGGTCGCAGACCAGCACGTGCCGCGGAGACGCTCCTAGCGTGGAGATGACGCTCTTGAGCAGATCGTGGGTCAGCGGGCGCGGCACGCTCACCTCCTGAAGGCGCACGGCAATCGCATCCGCCTCAGCCGGGCCAATCCAGATGGGCAGGTACCGATTAGCCCCCTTCTCCTTCAGGATGACCACGCGCTGATAGTTCATCATGCTCACCCGGATGCTATCGATAGTCATCTCTATCATGGGACAGCCTCCTTATAGGCCAGCGTACCCATTGTGTAACGCGCTTTGCGCGGTGTCAATCCATGGAGCGTCACCACCCGCCGCGTTGCCTCATCAAGGGAAGCGCCTTATAATGGCGTCGGCAATGGCGTCCGGGAAGCTTGTGCATGCGGCACGAGCGCGGCCCCAGACAACGGGCCGGCCTCTCGCCTTGAAGCGTGACCACTCCCGGCCTGTCCTTGAGCGCAGCGAAGGGTCACTCGCCTGCTGGAGGAAACACTGCGATGAGCACGAGCGGTGCGCCCCGTGTGCGGCTTGCCCTCGACGCGATGGGAGGCGATTTCGGCCCCTCCGAAGCGGTCGCTGGCGCGGCGCTCGCAGTCCAGGACGGTGGGCTGGAACTCCTCCTCGTCGGCGACCAGGACGCCATCGCGGCGGAGCTGGCAAAGCTCCCGCCCGGTCAGGCCGCCGGCCTGGTGCCCGTCCCTTCGCAAGGCGTCATCCAGGAAGGCGAATCCCCGGTCCACGCCCTGCGCCAGAACCCCAAAGCCTCCATCGCGGTCGCCGGCGGCCTGGTCCAGTCCGGCAAGGCCGTCGGCCTAGTGAGCATGGGCTCCACCGGCGCGTCGGTGGCGGTCGCGGCCTTCACCATGGGCGTCCTGGAAGGGCTGGTACGCCCCGCGCTGGGTGGCCCCGTCTTTGGCCTCGCGCCCAAGACCATCCTGGTGGACCTGGGCAGCAATGTGGACACGCGCCCGGCCCAGCTGGTGCAGTTCGCGGCCCTCGGCGTCGCGCTCGCCAACGTGCTGCTGGGCATCCCGCAGCCACGGGTCGGCCTGCTCAACGTGGGCTCGGAGGAGGGCAAGGGGAACCGCCAGACCAAGGAGGCGTACCAGCTCCTCAAGTCCAGCGGCCTCACCTTCGCCGGCAACGTGGAGGGGCACGAGCTGGTGCTCCCGCCTTCCAAGGCCGACGTGGTCGTGTGCGACGGTTTTGTGGGCAACGTCATCCTCAAGCTGGTTGAGGGGAGCGGCGCCGTCCTGGCCGCCCGCCTGCGGCAACTCCTCGCCGACCGGCTCCCGGCGGACACCCACCAGGCCTTGTCCCACGAGCTGGACGCGCTGTTCAATGTAGCCGAGCGGTTCGGCGGCGCCCCCTTGCTGGGCGTGAACGGGATCGCCGTGGTGGGCCACGGGCGCGCCCGAGCCACAACCATCGCGCAGGCGATTCGAACCGCCCGCCGCTGCGTGGAGATGCGCTTGGTGGACCGCATGCGCGAGCAGCTTGAGCGGGTCAAGCCGGCGCTCCGGCTCGATGCCAGCCAGACCAGATAACCACGGGGGGGCTTGTGGAAGGCTCACGGCAACGTCTCGCCCTGGTGACCGGCTCGTCACGCGGCATCGGGAAGGCCATCGCCCTCAGACTCGCCGCCTTGGGGCACAAGGTCGTCATCAACTACCTCTCGCACGAAGACGAGGCTAACGAGGTCGTCCGCGCCATTACGGACCAAGGCGGAAAGGCCATCGCGGTACGCGCCGACGTGACCAAGGCGGACGACGTTGAAGCGATGTTCCGACGCGCCCTGGAGCTGGGCCCCACCGTTGAAATCCTGGTGAACAACGCGGGCATTATTCACGACTCGCTGCTCGTCCGCATGTCCGACGACACGTGGGATCAGGTCATAGATATCAACCTGCGGGGCTCGTTCTTGTGCACGCGGGCCGCCCTGCGCAACATGCTCCGGAACCGGTGGGGGCGCATCATCAACGTCGGTTCGGTCGTCGGCATGGTGGGAAACCCAGGCCAGGCCAACTACGCCGCCTCAAAGGCGGGCCTCATCGGATTCACCCAGAGCGTCTCCAAGGAGGTCGCCAGCCGCAACGTCACCGTCAACTGCATCGCCCCCGGCTACATCACGACCGACATCGTTGAGAGCCTGCCGAAGGATCTCAAAGACCGCATCCTGGGACGGATCCCGTTGCAACGCTTTGGGCAACCTGAGGAGATCGCAGGCCTCGTCGCCTACCTCGTGGGCGACGAGGCCTCGTACGTCACGGGCCAGGTGTGGGCCATTGACGGCGGCCTCTCCATCTCGTGACCTCACCCGCGGCAGCCCAAGGCAAGCCCTTCCAGGGCCGCGTAGCCCTGGTCACCGGCGGCTCGCGCGGCATCGGCAAGGGCATTGCCCTTGAGCTCGCCCGTCAAGGGTGTACCGTCGCCTTCAGCTACGTCCGGCACCACGAAGAGGCCCGCAAGGCCCAGGCCGCGGTAGAGGCGCTTGGCGTCCCGTGCCTGTGCCATCGCGCCAACCTGGCGGAAGTGGACGATGTCAAGGGCCTCATCCAGGCCGTCCGTGAGCGCTTCGGCGTGCTGCACATCCTGGTCAACAACGCCGCCTCCGGCGTCCAACGCCCCCTCCTGGAGCTGGAGCCGAAGCACTGGGAGTGGACCATGGACGTGAACGCGCGCGCCGCGTGGCTCCTCGCCAAGGAGGCGGTACCCATCATGCCGCCGGGCAGCTCCATCGTGAATATCAGCAGCCTGGGGTCGCAGCGCGTCCTGCGGAACTACTTCTCCGTGGGGACCTCCAAAGCCGCGTTGGAGGCGATCACCCGTTACCTTGCGGTGGAGCTGGGACCCTTGGGCATCCGCGCCAACGCCATCTCCGCCGGCCTGGTGGACACCGAGGCGCTCCAGACGTTCCCCAACCGGGCGGAGATGCTCGCCGACACCAAGGGCAAGACGCCCGCGGGCCGCATGGTCACCGAGCGCGACGTGGCCGGCCTGGTCGTGTTCCTGTGCTCCCCGGCCGCCGAGATGCTCCGCGGCCAGGTCATCATCCTGGACGGAGGCATGTCCCTGCTGGCCTGACCGCTGCTACGCTTCGCCCGCTTCGGCATGAAAGCTTGTCCTGAGTGAAGACGAAGGAAGGCGAAGTGCTACGGCGCCCCGCCCTTTCCTCGCTCCGGCGCCCGCCGCACCCTTGCGTCCCTGGCGGCGGACTCGTCCCGCAGCGGTGTTTCCTTCGGCGACGCACTCCTGCGGGACTCGTTCGTCAGGTAGTACGTCATAGACTGGAGCGCCACCACCGGGTCAATGGTGCGCGCCTTCACCTCGGGCGGCGTCTGCACCGCGACGGGGGCGTAGTTCAGGATGGCCCGGATCCCGCACGACACGAGCTGATCCGCAACCGCCTGAGCTTGCGCGGCCGGCACCGCCACAATGGCAATCCGAATACTTTTCGCCGCCACCTCCTCCGCAAGCTGGGAGGTCGGCTGCACGATCAGGCCGCCAAACGACTGCCGCACCACCTTGGGGTCATCGTCAAACGCGGCCACCAGGTGAAACCCCTCCGGTGCAAACCCGGGATACCCCAGGATGGCGCGCCCCAGCCGCCCAACCCCCACAAGCGCGAGGTTCCATCCCCGGTTCAGTCCCAAGATACTTTTGAGCTGCTCCAGAAGGCTTTCAACGTTGTAGCCTCGTCCCTGCTTCCCGAATCGGCCAAAGTAGCTCAGGTCCTTGCGAATTTGGGCGGGCGTCATCTGCAGCAGGTCGCCCAGTTCTGTGGAACTGACGACCTTGTGCGACCGCCTCCGAAGCTCCCGCAGCGCCCTGACATACTGCGGAAGCCGGTCAACGACTACCTCGGGGACTTCCAAGCTTCGCCGCCTACACGCCGCTATGACACGGCTATTCTATGAGCGCCTTCCGCAACGGTCAAGGAAAAAGGGTGCCGAACACGCTCATGGGAAAGGGTGACGCGGTCCCGCTTACCAACGCCTTCGTTGACACCGCCGTGTTCCGCGGCCTATACTGGCGTGTCAATGCCTAAACGAACGTACCAGCCAAACAATCGCCACCGCAACAAGGTGCACGGATTCCGTATGCGCATGCGGAGCAAAGGCGGGCGGGGAGTGCTTCAACGGCGTCGGGCCAAGGGGCGTGACCGCCTCGCGCTCTAGTCGCCGCTCCGGTTTCATCGGGATGCAGCGGCATGTATGTCGGGTTTAGGCAGGTTAACGCGCTCGGAAGAGTTCGCCCGGGTAATGCGGCAGGGCAGGGCCGTGTCCGACGACCTGCTCCTCCTGCGCTCCGCTCCCAATCAGCTCGGCGCTAGCCGCTTCGGATACGCAATAAGCAAGCAAGTGGGGAACGCGGTGACCAGAAACCTGGTGCGCCGCCGCTTACGGGCAGCCCTGGAACGGCTTCCAGTCAAGAGCGGGTGGGACGTTGTTATTTCGGCGCGAAAGGCCAGCGCTACGGTGAGCTTCCAAGCGCTCACCGCATCCCTGCGGAAACTGATTCAGCGCTCCGGCCTGCTCAACGCGCCCGAAGGGTTAGAAGAAGGCAAAGCGTGACAAGACTGCTCCTCCTCTGTATTCGAGGCTATCAACGAACGGTGTCCCTCTACCTCCCTTCACGGTGCCGTTACACGCCGTCCTGCTCTGAATACGCCTACGAGGCGATCCAGCGGCACGGCGCCCTCCGCGGCCTCGGGCTCACGCTCCGCCGCCTGGCGCGCTGCCGCCCGGGAGGCGGCTCAGGGTACGACCCCGTCCCGGAGCCTCGTCACCGCAAGGCTGTGATGAAGGAGGCGGCATTGTGACCGCTCCCTTTACCTTCGCTCCCCTGAGCCGCCGGCGTAGTCTCCGGGACCAGACTAAACTCCTCGCGCTCCTCGTTGCGCTTCTGGCGGCCGTCTTCGCCTGGCAAGGCTGCGCCACCGGCCAATTCACCGCAAAGGGTTGGTCAGGCATCATGGAAAAAGATGAGACGCTGTACGTCGGGACCGGCGACGGCCACATCGCCGCCCTGGACCGTGCGGACGGCGCGGTGCTCTGGGTCTTTCCCCCCAAGGGTGGCCCCAAGGTGGATGGCTTCTACGGCACGCCGGCCATCCTCGGCGAAACGCTCTACGTGGGGGACCTCAAAGGCAGGGTGTTCGCGCTGGATCGCACCAGCGGCGCGCAGCGCTGGGCGTACGGCGTCGAAGATGCCATCGTCGGCGGCCTCACCATCTCCGAATCCGACAACGCCGTCCTCTTCGGCTCCGAGGACGGCCACCTGTACGCGCTGGACGCTACCGATGGAGTGGAGCAGTGGCGCTTCCCCATAGGAGAGAAGCTCGGAAAGATCTGGGCCGCCCCAACAGTCCACCAGGGCAGGGCGTATGTTGGCTCGCTAGACCACACCGTGTACGCCCTGGACGCGCAGACCGGCCTGGAGGTGTGGCGCTTTGAGACCGGTGGAGCGGTCGCGGGTCAAGTCCTGGGGCTGGGGGACACGGTCTACGTCGGTTCGTTTGACCGCACGCTTTACGCGCTGGATGCCGCGACCGGGGCTCTTCGGTGGGGGCTGGAGGGCGACAACTGGTTCTGGGGCGGCCCGACCAGCGACGGCGCCAACCTGTACGCCGCAACGCTCGGCGGCACCGTCTTCGCCCTGGACCCCCAGACCGGCGCCGTCCGCTGGCAGACCGAAACCACTGAGGCGGTCGTGGCCCCCCCTCTTCCCGTTGGTGACCGCCTCGTCATCCTCACGGACGACCGGAAATTCCACACCCTGGCCATCAGCAATGGCCGCGAGCAGTGGGTCTACGACCTGGGAACCAAGGTACGCGCAACCCCTGCGGCGGTCTTCGCCGACGGGATCGTTTACCTCTCCGACGCGAAGCGGATCGTGCGGGCGCTCAACGCCACGCGCCGGACAACGCTCTGGGAGATTGTAGTCCCCACCTCATAGGAACCGATGCGACCGTCTTGAGGGAACAACGCTAGCACAGAGGACACAACTTGGAAGCACTGAGCACCATCTGGAACGAAGTCCTCCTGAGACCGATGGCGAACGGCCTCCTCATCCTCGCCGTCCTCTTTTTTCACAACTTCGGCGTGGGCGTCATCGCCTTCACCGTCCTGATGCGCGTCCTCACCTATCCCCTGACCGTCCGCCAAAGCCGAGCGACCAAGGCGATGGCGGTGCTCCAGCCCAAGCTCCAAGAGGTCCAGAAAAAGTACGCCAAGGACCGACAGAAGGTCTCTCAGGAGACGATGAAGCTGTACAAGGAGCACGGCATCAGCCCGTTGGGCTGCTTGGGCCCCATGCTCATCCAATTCCCCATCTGGATCGCCCTGTACTACGGCCTGGTCAAGGCGCTGCCCAGTAACCCGGAGTCCCTCGTGGCGCTCTCCTCCGTCCTGTACTCCTGGGCCACCTGGGTGCAGGACGCCATCCCGCTCAACAGCCAGTTCCTGTGGCTCGACCTGACCAAGCCGGACCCCACACCCATTATGCCCGTGCTCGTAGGCGCATCCATGTTCGTCCTCCAGAAGATGAGCACCTTCCCCAGCGCCGACCCGCGTCAGAAGCAGACCAACCAGATCATGCAGTGGATGATGCCCCTCCTGTTCATGATGTTCACGTTCTCCTTCCCCAGCGGCCTCGCCCTGTACTGGTTCGTTTCCAACGCCGTGGGCATTGCGGTCCAGTACTCTGTCTCGGGGTGGGGCGGACTCGCCACGTATTGGCAGCGCAAGCCCGTTCCTGAACCAGCGCCGGTGCCGGCCCTGGCACCAGCAGCCGCCAAGCCGGCAGAGGAGTTATCACGCGATGGAGCAGCCAATAGAGGTCAGCGCCAAGACGGTAGAGGAAGCGATCGACCTAGCCCTAAGACAGCTCGGCGCAAAACGGGACGAGGTGGAAGTTGAGGTCCTGAGCCGCGGGAAGCCGGGCTTCCTTGGCTTCGGCGCCGAACTCGCCCGCGTACGGCTCATCCGGTCGTCCGCACTGGACAGGGAGGAGCCGCAGAGGCCCACCCAACGGCTGCGCGCCGTGCCACCCCCGCCACCGCGCACCGCCACCCCTTCACCGCGCGCCGCGGCCCCCACATCACGCGTCGTCGCGCCCCCCCCACCACCGCGCGCTGTCGCCCCTCCACCACCACCAGCCCCGGTCAGAGCGCCTGCGCCCATCAGAGAGGTGCCGGCTACCAGCCCCGCGGACTTGGCCGCCGCTCAGAAGGTGGTTGACCGCCTGCTGGAGCTGATGCAGGTCAAGGCCCAGTCCAGCCTTGGCCCTCCCCCCCAAGAGTCCCCGGGGACGCCCGTCATCCAGGTGACCGGCGAAGATGCGGGGCTGCTCATCGGCCGTGGAGGCGAGACCCTTCGCGCGCTTCAGCTCCTCACCAACCTGCTCCGCGGCCAGGACACCCCCGGCGGCGGGCCGGTCATCATTGACGTGGAACACTACCGCGAGCGCCGCGGCGAGGCGCTGCGCCGCCTTGCCCAGCGGATCGCCGACCGGGTCGTCGCCTCGGGCCGCCCCTTCATTCTGGAACCAATGCCCGCCTACGAGCGGCGCCTCATCCACATCGCTCTCGCCGACGACCCCCGCGTGGCCACCGAAAGCGTTGGGGAAGGGGAGGAGCGCAAGGTGAGCGTCCACCTCCGCCAGGAGACGACGCCCGCGCGCCCTCCGAGGCCGCTTCCCGCCCGGCCGCGGCCCAGCGCCGCCCCCACGTACCAGCCCCCCTCAGGGCTCACGTCCGGCGCGGACCAGCAGCCCGGTGGTAATGGGACCTAACGGCCGCGCCTGAACGGCCCTGCCAGGCTGGCTAACGCTTGCCGCGCGCTCGTGAAAGCTGGCGTAGTCACCTCGCTGCCAACCGTACCAGGACGCCGGCCCTGCGAGGCGCCAGAGGAGCACAGCAACCGTGTCATACGTCGGCGCACTCCAGCGGGTGCTGAGCCTTGTGGACTTTGAGCGCATGCCGGAGCCCGCTTCTAGCCGCCGCTACAACCTGGCCCGCATGCGCCGTCTGGCCGCGCGGCTGGGCAACCCCCAGGACGCAACACCCGCCATCCACATCACCGGCACCAAGGGCAAGGGCAGCGTTGCCGCCATGCTCAGCGCCATCCTCACCGCGTGCGGCTTCAAGACCGGCCTGTACACCTCCCCGCACCTGCACACCTTCTGCGAGCGGATCCAGGTCAACGGCGCGCCCGTCAGCCAGAAGGCTTTTGCAGCCCTGGTGGACAACCTGTGGCCAACCGTACAGCAAATGGGGCAGGAAGACCCTGACGGCCCACCCACCACCTTCGAGCTGCTCACGGCCATGGCGTTCATGCACTTCCGCGCCGCCCAATGCCAGTTCCAGGTGCTTGAGGTGGGCCTTGGCGGCCGCCTGGACGCCACCAACGTCATCACCAAGCCCGTTGTGTGCGTCATCACCTCCATCAGCGTGGACCACGCCCAGGTGCTCGGCTCCACCGTGGAGCAGATCGCGGCAGACAAGGCAGGGATCATCAAGCCCGGCTCCGTCGTGGTCTGCGCCCCGCAGCCGCCCGGCGCGCTCGCGGTGGTGCAAGACGCCTGCCGCCTGCAACGCGCCAAACTGGTCAACCTCGGCACGGCGTTCCAGTGGGAGATGGCGGACAGCACGCTGTCAGGCCAGATAGGCCTCGTAAACAGCCCCGCGCGTGAGTACCGCGTGCGTATCCCGCTGCTCGGCAAGCATCAGCTCGAGAACGCCGCGTGCGCCCTGGCCGCCGTGGAGGAGCTGCAGCAGCAGGGGTTCGCCGTCCCAACGGAGTCAGCGCTCACGGGCCTGTCGCGGACGCACTGGCCCGCCCGCCTTGAAGTCCTGGAGCGCAACCCCCTCATAGTGGCGGACGGCGCCCACAACCCCTATGCTATGAGGAAGATGGCTGAAGCGCTGGACCCCTACCTCCCGCATCACCAGCGCGTGCTCATTCTGGGACTGACCACGGGGCACGACGCCGAAGGCATCGCGGACGAGGTTGCGCGGATGAGCCCGATGGCCGTGGTGGCCACCCGCTCCCGCCACCCCCGCTCCCTTGAGCCCGGCGCCGTTGCGGGCCTGCTGCGAGCGCGCGGCCTCGCCGTCACCGAAGCCCCCAACGTAGCGGACGCGCTGCGTCACGCCCGTGCGTCTGCAACCAAAGCCGACCTCATCGTGGGCACCGGCTCCCTATTCGTCGCCGCCGAGCTCCGCGAGGCCGTCAATGGCATCCCGCCGGAGCTGTACCCGGAGTATTCCGCACCCCAGTCTGTCCAAAGGACGGTGTAACAATGGCAATGGACCAGAAGCGCCGCGTCGTCGTCACCGGCCTCGGGGTCATGAGCCCGCTCGGCGAGACCGTGGACGAGTTCTGGAACGGGTTGGTCGCCGGCAAGTCCGGCGTCGGCCCGCTGACCTTGTGCGACCCAACCGACCTGCCGTGCCGCATCTGCGGCGAGGTCAAGCACTTCGACCCGCTCAAGTACCTCAGCCCAAAGGACGCGCGCCGCATGGCCCGTTTCAGCCAACTCGCCGTGGCGGGAGCCATGCGCGCCGCTGAGCACGCGCACCTGGACGTCGGCGAAGACGACCAGGGCCGGTTGGGCGTGGTCTATGGCGTGGGCATCGGCGGCTTCCCCGTGATCCAGGAGCAAGCGCGCCTCCAGATGCAGAAGGGCGTCATGCGCATCTCCCCATTCCTTATGCCCATGATGCTGCCCAACCTGGCGGCGGGCAACGTCAGCCGCGTCCTGGGCCTCAAAGGCTACACCTCCACCATCACCACGGCCTGCGCGGCCGGCACCCAGGCGGTCGGCGAGGCCGCTGAGGTCATCCGCCGCGGTGACGCGGACGTCATCGTCGCCGGCGGCGCGGAGGCCGGCATCTGCGAGCTGGGCATCGCCGGCTTCTGCATCATCCGCGCCCTCTCCACCCGCAACGAGGAGCCGGAGCGCGCGAGCCGCCCCTTTGACGCCTCCCGGGACGGCTTTGTCCCCGGCGAAGGCAGCGCCTCCCTCGTCCTGGAATCCCTTGAGCACGCCCTGGCGCGGGGCGCAAAGCCGCTCGCCGAGATCGCCTCCGTCGGCGTCTCCTCCGACGCCTACCACGAGGTCCAGCCGGACGAGACGGGAGGCGGCGCTCTGCGCGCCATGCAGCAGGCGCTCAAGAAGGCGGGCGTCACCCCTCAAGAGGTGGACTACATCAATGCCCACGGCACCTCCACCCCGCTCAATGACGCCATCGAGACCAAGGCGATCAAGCGGCTGTTCGGCGAGCACGCCTACAAGATCCCCATCAGTTCCACCAAGTCCATGATCGGCCACACGCTCGGCGCATCAGGAGCGATTGAAGCGGTGGCGTGCGTCATGACCATCCAAAGCGGGACCATCCACCCCACCATCAACTACGAGAAGCCCGACCCCGCCTGCGACCTGGACTACGTGCCCAACATCGCCAGGCGCAAGGAGGTGCGGACGGTGCTCTCCAACAGCTTCGGCTTCGGCGGCCAGAACGCCTGCTTGGTGATCAAGAAGTTTGAAGAGTAAGCGCAAGCAAACACCTAACCGTCCCGACAAGTCAGGACCAGCGCCTGAAGCGCTCGCCCGTTCCCTCCAGGGCAAAAGGCTGGTGTACATCACCACCTACAACGCCGAGGGCAAGCCCGGCACGGTGGAGGTCTGGTTCGCGCACGATAACGGCCGCGTGTTCATCTACACGGGCCGCTCGTCCGTCAAGGCGCAGAAGCTCCTCAAGGACCCCCGCGCGACCCTCGCCTTCGGCAGCCGCAGCGGCCCGCGCATGGACGGCAAAGCCCAATTCCGCGCGGACGAAGCGAGCATCCGTCGCGCCGTCACGCTCCTCAACGCCAAGTACGACAACTACTACGGCCCGGTGGACGCAGTCGTCAACACCTGCCTGCACGGCGACGGCGTGATGCTGGAGATCACCCCGCTCTAGGGGCACGGCTGACCATGCTAGGCGACGAGCTCGCCACCCCCTCCCCGTGTCGGGGAGAGCGCCACGGGCTCGTTCAGGAACCCCACTGTGAACTCGTACTCGCCCACCTCCCGGCCTTCGTGAGCGGTAGCCAACGCCGGCCACAAAACCCCAGTGGCGACCACCAAGACGGCGACCAGGCCAACAACAGGCTTCCTAAGAGCGTGCACCGATCTCCTCCTTATCTCGTTGCTTCACAGAACGGAGAAAGAACGCCTTTGGAGGCTAAAGCGTGCTGCGCGAAGGAGGGGAGCGCAGAAAGGGGGAATACCCCGCAAGAAAAGTACTCTCGCTAAGCGGCGTCGTCACGAAGACAAGCGGCGGCGCCAGGAGAATGTCCCCGTCAATGACCGATGGGCCAGCCAGAGTCGTCACCGCCTCCGGGGAGGAACCGTCCCAATCGGAGACGGCCAGGTACGTCTGCGTACCGTGTTGTCCGTCGCCCAGGGTGGCGCGCGTGTGGTCTGATGCGTACGAGTGCACATGGTGCTGCGGGTCAAACGCGGCGCTCAGCGCAATGTGCTGATGGCCCGGCACTCGTTCCATCCAATGGTGGTCCGGCAGCGGCACTAGGATAACCAGTCCGAGCGCCCCCAACGCTATCAGGGAGACGAGTCCGCTGGCAAACCGTCGGGGGCCGAGCACTTCCACTCACCGCCTTTTCCGTAGCGCCGAAACCTCCTTGCATTGTTCATCTCGCGGAACAAGGGTGTCAAGAACAACAAATCCCCGGCTTCTCGCCTTGACACCGTGTTCCCACCGTCCCTACAATCAACAGTGTCTGAGAGATTTGGGGCACGACGAGCGACCCCAGCAACAACCTCCTTGCCCCGAAGCCCACGGAGCATCCTGAGACCTTCCACCCTTGTTGCGCGCTCTGAGGGTGCATGACCAAATACATCTTCGTGACCGGCGGAGTTGTGAGCTCGCTCGGCAAGGGCATCACGCTCGCATCCCTCGGACGCATCCTCAAGGCCCGCGGCATCAAGGTCGCCCTCCAGAAACTTGACCCCTACCTCAACGTTGACCCGGGCACCATGTCTCCCTACCAGCATGGCGAGGTCTTTGTCACTGCGGACGGGTGCGAGACGGACCTCGACCTCGGCCACTACGAGCGGTTTACCGATACCGAGATGACGCGCTCCTCCAACGTCACCGCGGGCCAGGTCTACAGCAGCATCATCAACCGGGAGCGCCGCGGCGATTTTCTCGGCGGCACCATTCAGACCGTCCCACACGTCACCAACGCCATCAAGGAGCGGATCGTGGGGCTGGCCAGCGAGAGCGGCGCGGACGCCGTGATTGTGGAGGTTGGCGGCACCGTCGGCGACATTGAGGGGCAACCGTTCCTGGAGGCCATCCGGGCGATGCGCAACGAGGTCGGCCGCGAGAACGTGTACTACATCCACCTCACCCTGCTCCCCTTCATCGCATCCACGGGCGAGCTGAAGACCAAGCCCACCCAGCACAGTGTCCGAGAGCTCCGCGCCGCCGGCATCCAGCCCGACTGCATCATCCTCCGGAGCGACTATCCGGTCCCGCCAAGCACCAAGACCAAGGTGTCCGCCTTCTGCGACGTGCCGGTTGAGGCCGTCATCCCCCTCATGACTGTGGACACCGTCTACGAAATCCCGCTCATCCTGGAAGAGGCCGGACTCGGCAGGCTCCTGACCAAGGCGCTCGTCCTGCCCCAAGCAGAGCCGCGCCTGGAAGAGTGGGGCAGCCTGGTGCAGCGCATCAAGACCCCCAGAGACCCCTTGTCCATCGCGGTCGTCGGCAAGTACGCCGACCTGCCGGACTCCTACCTCTCCGTCCGGGAAGCCCTTTACCACGCCGGCCTTTCCCACAGCCGCGAGGTGCAGGTCTCCTGGGTCTCCGCCGAGAACGTTGAGCGGGAAGGCCCGGATAAGTTCCTCCGCTCCGCGTCCGGCATCGTGGTGCCAGGCGGGTTTGGGCCGCGCGGCGTGGAGGGCATGATCCAGGCCGCCCGGTACGCCCGCGAGCACAAGGTGCCCTACCTGGGCCTCTGCCTGGGCCTTCAGCTTATGGTCGTTGAGCTGGCCCGCAACTGCGCGGGCCTGGAAGAGGCCAACTCCACCGAGTTTGACCCTCAGACGCCTCATCCGGTCGTGGCCATCATGCCGGCCCAGCGGGAAATCCACGACCTGGGCGGCACCATGCGGCTTGGGAACTACCCCTGCGCCACCGTGGAGGGCACCAAAGCGCGGGAGGCCTATGGCGCGCCCCTTGTGCAGGAGCGCCACCGCCACCGCTACGAGATTAACAACGACTACCGCGCGCGGCTCGCCAAGGTCGGCCTCGTGTGCAGCGGCCGCTCCCCCGACGACCTCCTGGTGGAGATCGGTGAGCTGGCAGACCACCCCTTCATGCTCGGCTCTCAGTTCCACCCGGAGTTCCGCTCGCGGCCGGACCGCCCGCACCCCCTGTTCAACAGCTTCATCGCGGCGGCCGCCAAGATCATCCGCGAAGGCGGCCAGTTGCCCTTGCAGGCCCCCCACCCTGGATCACCCGCCCATACCCGGGTCGCCCAACTCTCCTAGACAAAAGAAGACAAGTGTGCTACTGTAGGAGGACAGTGTGAAGCTGTTCCTGGACACCGCCAACATCCAGGAGGTCCGCGAAGCCGCCGCCCTTGGCGCCATTTGCGGGATCACCACCAACCCCTCCCTCGCCGCCAAAGAGAACATCGGCGATTTGGAAAGTTACAAAAGCTCCATTCTCATCCTCACACAATTGATTGATGGCCCGATTTCCGTTGAGGTTACCGCAGCCGAAGCAAGCCGAATGGTGCAGCAGGGCGAAGAGATTGCCACCTGGCATCCCAACGTGGTCGTCAAAATTCCAAGCACCATGGACGGCTTCAAGGCGATGGCTGTGCTGTGCCGACAGGGCATCCCAGTGAATCAGACCCTGTGCTTCTCGATCAACCAGGCCCTGCTCGGCGCTGAGGTTGGGGTACGGTACGTGAGCCCCTTCGTGGGCCGCATGGACGACGAGGGCCAGGACGGCATGCAGGTGGTCCGGGAGATGGTGCAGGTGTTCCGACTGCACGGCATCAAAACCAATGTGCTGGCAGCCAGCCTCCGGCACCCCATGCACGTTGTGGAGGCGGCAAAGGCGGGCGCTGACGTTGCGACGATACCATTCAAGGTCCTTCTGCAGATGACGCACCACCCACTGACAGACGTCGGCATGGCCCGCTTTACGAAAGACTGGCAGCAAGCGGCCAAGCCCTGAGTTTGACCCCGGCGCCGCGGACGCGTCCAACTGGAGCGCGCAAGCACCCATAAAAAGGACCACGGAACGAGCACCACGGCCTGAGCGCATGACACGTGCGTCCAGGCAACAAGCAAGTGAGGACGGTAGGGAAAATGGTAATGAACCTGGCGGACCTTGAAGCCAAGACCAAAGAGGAGTTGTTAGAGCTCGCCCAGCAACTCGGGCTCCAGAACGGGAGCGTGCCGCGAGAAGAGTTGGTGCACAAGATCATGGAGTTCCAGGCTCAACAGCAGGGCCTGGTCCTGATGAACGGCTTCCTGGAGCTCGCGCAGGAGGGTTACGGTTTTCTGCGCCAGAACATAGGGCGCCAGGGACCCAACGACGTCTACGTCTCCCAGTCCCAGATCCGCCGCTTCGGCCTGCGCACCGGCGACCAGGTGACCGGGCAAGTGCGCCCCCCCAAGGACGGCGAGCGGTACTTCGGCCTCATCCGCGTGGAAGCGGTCAACGGCGTTGACGCCGAGCAGGCGCGCTCCAGGCCAAACTTTGACAACCTGACGCCTATCTTTCCCAACCGGCACCTGAACCTGGAGACGACCCCACAGAACCTGGCCCAGCGCATGATTGACCTGGTAGCCCCGATTGGACGCGGGCAGCGGGCCCTCATCGTCTCACCACCCAAGGCCGGCAAGACCTCCCTCCTCAAGAACATCGCCGCGGGCGTCACCGCCAACCATCCGGACGTCTGCCTCATGGTCGTGCTCGCGGGCGAGCGGCCGGAAGAGGTCACCGACATGAAACGCTCCGTCCAGGGCGAGGTGCTCAGCTCCACCTTTGACGAACCAGTGGAGGAGCACTGCCGCATCGCCGAGCTCTCCCTGGAGCGCGCCAAGCGCCTGGTGGAGAGCGGCAAGCACGTCGTGTTGCTGCTGGACAGCCTCACCCGCCTGGTGCGCGCCTACAACCTCGCTATCCCCTCCACCGGGCGTACCCTCTCCGGCGGCATTGACCCCGCAGCCCTGTACCCGCCCAAGCGGTTCTTCGGCGCCGCCCGCAACATGGAAGAGGGCGGCAGCCTCACCATCGTCGCCGCCTGTCTCATTGAAACCGGCAGCCGGATGGATGAGGTGATCTACGAGGAGTTTAAGGGCACGGGCAACTGTGAGGTGCACTTGGATCGCAAGCTGGCCGAGAAGCGCATCTTCCCCGCGATTGACATCCAGCGCAGCGGCACCCGCCGCGAGGAACTCCTGCTGAAGGAGGACGCCCAGCGGCAGATCGTGCTGCTCCGCCGCATGGCCGTCATGATCACCTCCGGCGGCATGGACCCCACGGACGCCACCGAGCGCGTGCTGGACCGCCTCTCCCGCACCCGCAACAACGCCGAGTTCCTGGCCACCCTCGCGAAGGCAGACGTCTAAGCAGGGCTCGCCCTGCACCCTTCACCGCGAAGGAAGATGGTCAGGGAAGAAGGAAGGCGGCTCGCGAGGCAGGTAGTTGGCGCAGACTTACGCTACTCAATTGAAAGGGGCGGCCACACGGGCCGCCCCTTTCGGTTTACTGCCATCACCTAAAACCGCGCCCAAGGATCAGTCCAATGAGAGTAGCAATATTTCCTTACACTAGCCTCGCTAGCCCTGCGCTGTTCCCCAACAGTCTGACCAGCAGCCACGGAAGTATCTGGGATTACATAGCCCGGTGGTTTGAGTCCATATGCGTCGTCAACCTCTTCCATCCACGTTATCGCGTCTTGACACTTATCCGAATCCCGAGCGTCAAGGTTCACATCAAGATAGATCAACACTATCGCTATTAAGGCGAACACCAATGGGACACTTATAGCCTTCGCTGTCTTTCCCATCCGATACCGTTTCCGCCTCGGAGCCGGTGTGAGTGGCAGGCTCACACCGTTACGACGATTCAATAACGCGCCCGCTTGAATGTGAGTTTAGTACCTTGGCAGTCAAAGTCAACGCACGCGCCGCGAAGGACGAAATCTCTCGGTCGTCATTCTGAGCGAAGCGAAGAATCTCCGCGGATCCGTGGGCGGGTGACAATATGTGGAGAGATTCCGAGTCCCGACACGTCGGGACTCGGAATGACCGGGGGGGGGCGGACGGCTCAGTGGTGATCCCGCCTCGTTACGGTTCGGCCACCACCGGCACGGCGGTAAAGATCGCGCGGGTCGCCGCCTCAATCGCGTCCACCACCGGGTCGGGATAGACCCCCACAAACAAGACCCCCAGCGCCAGCACGGCGATCAGCGCCAGCAGCTCAGGCGACACCTGGAGCCGCGACTTCTCTTGCGCCGGGTTGATATATATCTGCTTGATGACCATCAGGTAGTAGTACAGGGAGATGAGACTGTTGAGAATCGCCAGACCGGCCAGCCACAGCATGTCTGCCTTGGCGACGGCGCTAAACAGGTAGAACTTGGCAATGAACCCCGCGAAGAACGGCAAGCCGGAGAGCGAGAACAGCGCGGCCGTCATCGTCGCGGCGAGGAACGGCGACCGCTCATGCAGCCCCGCCAGCGCGCTGATCTCGTCCCGTCCCGTTCGGTTGTAGAACGCGATGACCGCCGCGAACAACAGCATGTTCGTAACGGCGTACCCGACCAGGTACAACATCAGGCCCGTGGACGACGTGTCAGACAGCGCCGCAATGCCCATCAACAAGTAGCCGACGTGCGCAATGCTGGAGTAGGCCAGCAGCCGCTTCAGGCTCGTCTGCGCCAGCGCCACCAGGTTGCCCACCGTCATCGTCGCCACCGCCATGATCGCGATGAGCATCCGCCACTGGTCAATCGCCGGCAGGAACGCCTCGGTGAACAGGCGCAGCAGCAGCGCGAAGGCCGCCACCTTGGACCCCACGGCGATGTACGCCGTGATCGGCAGCGGCGCCCCCTCGTACACGTCCGGCGCCCACATGTGGAACGGCACGGCGGCCACCTTGAACCCCATCCCCGCCACGATGAGCCCGATGCCTACCATCAGCAGAGGATTGACCCCGTCGGTCGCCGCCAGCGCGACCGCGATGTCCTCAAACCGGGTGGCTCCAACAGCCCCGTAGACCAGGCTGATGCCGTACAGCAAGATCGCCGACGAGAAGGCGCCCAGCAGCACGTACTTGACCCCCGCCTCGTTGGACTTCGGCTCGTCGCGCGCATAGGACGTGAGGATGTAGAGGCTGAAGCTCAGCAGCTCCAGCGAGATGTACGCAGTCAGCAGCTCACCGGCAGCGGCCATCAGCATCATGCCGACGATGGAAAACAGCAGAAGGCCGTAGTACTCGCCTGGGTGGGTCAGGTGCTTCTGGACGAACTGCACCGAGGAGAGCACGACGGCCACGCCCAGCACCAGGAAGAACGCGTTGAAGAACAGCGAATAGTTGTCCACCTGGAATATGCCGTCGTAGAGGCTGGTGTCCTTGTCCCACAGGTAGGCGAGCGTGAACGCCAGGATGCCCGCCATGCCGACCACGGAACTCGCCACGAGCAGCCACCGCCGCCGCGGGCGCAGCACCAGGTCGGCGCCGAACACCCCAAACGCCAGAATGACCATCAGCAGTTCGGGCCACAACAGGTGGTAGTTCACGCCCGGCATCGCGATCCCATGCTCACCACAGTCTCCGGCAACCTTTCGAGCATCTCCCTTACCCGCCCGTCATAGCGCGCACCAGCGGCGTCACGCTGCTGTTAATCACGCTCGTGATGTACCAGGGATAGAGGCCCCAGAGAAACAGGAATCCCACCAGAATGGCGGCCGCGGCCATCTCCAGGCGCGTGGCGTCGGTGAGCGTCTGCCAGCGCGGGTCCAGCGGACCGAAGAAGGCCTTCGCAATGAGCCGCAAGATATACACCGCAGTCAGAGCGGCGCCCACCACCGCCAGCCCCCCAAGCACCGGGTACGTCCTGAAGGCGCCGACAAACACCATGAACTCGGCCACGAACCCGCTCAGCCCCGGCAAGCCCAACGAGGCCAGGCCTGCTATCGCAAAGATGGCTGCGGCAAAAGGCATCCTCTTGGCTATCCCCTCGAACACCCCGATGTCGCGCACGTGGGCGCGGTCGTAGATCATGCCGACAATGACGAAGAAGAGGGCCGTCATGATGCCGTGCGAGAACATCTGCAGCGTGGCGCCGCTCACCCCGATAACCTCTATCGTCCCCAGCCCCATGAGCACGTACCCCATGTGGCTGACGCTGGAGTACCCCACGACGTACTTGAGGTCCCGCTGCGCCATGGCGGAGACCGCCCCGTAGATGACGTTCACCGCGCCCAGCCCGATGAGCACCGGCGCCCACGCGTCCGCGCCCTCAGGCAGCATCTGCATCCCAATCCGCAGGATGCCGTACGCCCCCAGCTTCATCAGCACGCCGGCGTGCAGCATGCTCACCGCCGTGGGCGCGGCCACATGCCCGTCCGGAGACCACGTGTGGAACGGCCACATGCCGGCAAGCACTCCAAAGCCCACCATCAGGAGCGGGTAGAACAGCTTCTGGAAGTCCTCCGAGTACCCCACGCCCTGCAAGTCCACCATCCCGAACGTCAGGCGGCCCAACAGGTCTCCCCCCTCAACCCACATCGCCAGCAGCGCCACCCAGATCAGGACGCTGCCGGCCACCAGGTACAGCGTGAGCTTGAGCGCGCCATACTCCTTGGTGCGCAGGAACGTCTTGAAATCCGTGCTGCTGCCCCACACGCCGATGAGGAGGTACATGGGCAGCACCGCAAGCTCGTAGAAGAAGAAGAAGAAGAGCAGGTCCAAAGCGACAAACGTGCCGTAGACGCCGGAAACGAGCAGGAGGAGCAAGACAAAAAAGTTCTTCGCGTTTGATGACGTCTTCCACGACACCAGCGTGCCGGTGAAGGCGACGACACCCGTTAACAGCACCATAGGCGCGGAGATCCCGTCCACGCCCAGGTCCAACGACGCCCCAAGAGACGGCAGCCAGCGGAAGCTGTTCGTAAACTGGAACCCTGCCGCGTCCCGGTCATACGCGAGAAAGGTGTAGGCGCTCAATCCCAAGGTGAGCGTGGTCAGAACAACCACAAACCACGGCACCAGTTTCGGCCTGTCGCTGGGGAAGAGCATGAGCGCCAGCGCCCCAAAGAAGGGGATGGCGACGAGCAAGAGCAGGACGTATCGGTCAAACGTGTCCACTCTTCTCTCCTCTGCCTAGCGCGCCAGCGCGACCGCCCAGATTGCGACCGCTACAGCCACCGCGCCGACCGCCATGGCCAGCGCGTAGTTCGCGACCAACCCCGTGACGTGCTGCCGTAGCCGCGTGCCCGAAGCCACCACCGATGCGCCCGTCCCGTTCACCGCCGTGTCGTTCACCACGACCCGGTCGAACAGCGCCACGAACCGCCCCGCCACCAGCACCACGTGGTCAATCACCCACTGGTAGCCGGCGTCCATGTAGTACTTGTTCTCCAGGAGTCTCTGGAGCGCCGGCGCCCGGTCGCGCACCACCGACGGAGCTATGGCGCCGCGGCTGTACATGAGCCAGCCCAGCGCCAGCCCGGCCGCCGCGACGGCAGAAGAGAGCGTCGCCAGCCATATCTTGAAGTGGAACTCCTCGTCCGGCATGATGAAGTGCGCGAACCCCTTGAAATCGCCCGCGAGCGGCAGCGCCAGGAAGCCCACCACCACGGTCATCACCCCGAACGCCAGCATCGGCGCCAGCATCGCGGGCGGCGACTCGTGCGCGTGCTCGTTCTCGTGCTTCAACGGCCCAAAAAACGTGAGCAGCGTCACGCGCGCCATGTAGAGGGCGCTCAAGAACGCGGCCACAAGCGTGAAAAAGAGGAACACCGCCCCACGGCTGTGCCAAACGCCCACCAGCATTTCGTCCTTGCTGAAGAACCCGCTCAGCGGCGGTAACCCGGCAAGGGAGAGCGCACCCAGCAAGAAGCACAACGTCGTCCACGGCATGCGCTTCCGCAGGCCGCCCAGCTCGCGGATATCCAGCTTGTTCGTTCCGTGGCTCACGCTGCCCGCGCTCAAGAACAGCATCGCCTTCGCAAACGCATGCACCAGCAAGTGGAAGATCGCCGCCCCAACGCCAAACGTGCCCAGGGCAAGCATCATGAACCCCAGGTGGCTGATGGTGGAGTAGGCCAAGACCCGTTTCAGGTCGGTCATCACCAGCGCAAGGAACGCGGAGATCAGCACGGTGATCAGGCCGACGATCGCGATGAGCAAGAGCGCGCCGGAGGCGGCCTCAAACGCCGGGAAGAGCCGCGCCACCAGGTAAACGCCCGCAACCACCATCGTCGCCGCGTGGATGAGCGCGCTGACCGGCGTGGGGCCCTCCATAGCGTCGGGCAGCCACACGTGGAACGGGACCTGCGCCGACTTGCCCGCCGCGCCCGCGAAGATGAGGAGCATGGAAGCCGTCAGCGTCGTGCCGGAAATCGCCCCCGTCTCGGCCAGGTGGATGATCTCTCCGATGTTGAAGGTGCCGGTCGCGTTGAACAGCAGCAGCACCCCGATCAGCAGCCCAACGTCGCCGATGCGCGTGGTCACAAACGCCTTCTTTGCGGCCTCTGCCGCCGAGCGGCGCTCAAAGTAGAACCCGATCAGCAGGTAGGAGCACAGGCCCACAAGCTCCCACGCGATGTACAAGAACAACAGGTTATCGGCCAGCACCAGCGCCAGCATGGCGGCGGCGAACAGCGCGTTGACGGCGAAGAACCAGGTGAAACGCGCCTCGTGTTTCATGTACGCCCACGAGTACACCTGGATGCCGAAGGCGATGAACGTCACGATGCCCAGCATCACCACGGCCAGCGGGTCGACGAACGTCCCCCACACCAGCTTGAGCGACCCCGCCTCAAGCCAGGTGATGCTGAACGCCTTCGCGCCGTTGTCCAGGAAGTCGGCCAGGACGACCCAAAAGAGGACAAACCCCGCGAGGATCGCCAGCGGCGCCAGCACCGCCACCCAGCGCGGCAAGGCGCGGCCCGGCACAGCGATGAACACCGCCGCGCAGGCGCTGAGCGCCGGAATAAGCCAGGCTAGCTCCACGTCCTTCTCCTCAGGCTGGCCGGTCCGCATCCCTCAGAAAAAAGGTCAGCAGCCCCCCTGCTGACCCCGCCACACCACCTTGCCTTCCGCTCAAACGAGGGCCTACCCCTTCATGATGCTGATCTCGTCCACGTTGACCGTGCCGCGGTTCCGGTACAGGCGCAGGATGATGGCCAGCGCCAGCCCAACCTCCGCCGCCGCCACGGTAATCACAAACACCACCAGCACCTGGCCCAACACGCGGCCCGGGTCCAAAAACGCGGCAAAACCGATCAGGTTGATGTTCACCGCGTTCAGCATCAGCTCAATCGCAAGCAGGATGAGCACGGCGTTCCGCCTGGCCAGCACCCCGTACAGGCCGATAGCGAAGAGCGCCGCGCTCAACAGTTGCAGGTGGAGCAGCGTCATGGAGCGTCGCCTCCTGAGTCCGTCCCGCCCCGGTCCCGCCCTCGGCGCTCAACGCGCGCGATCAGGAACGCCCCGAGCAGCGACACCAGCAGGACCAACGAGGCCACCTCAAAAGGTATCGCCCAGCGGGCGAACAGCTCCTCGCCGAGCGCTTCAAATTTCACCTCTTTGAGCTGCGCGGGCGGGTGCTCAAACTCAAGGAACGCCGCGGCCAGCACGCCAAGCATCATCAGCGCCGCTATGGCCGCCACCAGCTTCTGCGGATTGTCCCGCACGTGGGAAAACTCCTCCAGGCGGGTCAGCATGAGGGCGAAGATGATGACGATAACGACCGCGCCGCCGTAGATGAGCACCTGGACCAGCGCCAGGAACTCCGCCAACGACAGGATGAAGATGCCGGCCACCGCGATGAGGGAAAGGAGCAGGAACAGCGCCGCATAACCGACGTTGCGCGTGGTCACCACGCCAATCCCCCCGGCAAGGACGAGGGTGGCAAGGAATGAAAAGGCGATGAGGCTAGCCACTAGGAAGCCCCATCCTTGGGCGCCGGGGATGCGACCGGGCTCCCGCCGGCGGCTTCCGCCGTCGCGGTTGCCGTAGCGGGCTGGGCAGCCTTCAAGGCGGCCTGCTTCTCCTTTTCGAGTTCCGTCGGTGGACGCCAGCCCGACTCCTTCTGGTAGCCCTTCCCCAGTTCCAGCAGGCGGTCCATCTCCACCCGCCGCCCGTTCCGGGCAAACGTGCCCATCTCGTGGATGTGACTCATCGTGATGGCGTCAAACGCGCACACCTCTTCGCAGATCCCGCAGACGATGCAGCGCCCCAGGTTGATCGCAAAGCTCTCCACCATCTTGCGCCGGTGGCTCTTCCCCTCCTTGTGGAGGGGGTTGTCCTTCATCGTGGCGCTCATGCATTGCGTGGGGCACATGCGGATGCACACCATGCACGCGACGCAGTACGGCTCGCCCACCTTGGCGTCCCACGTGAGGACCGGGAAGCCCATGTAGCTCTCCTGCACCGGAAGATGCCACGTGGGGTACTGCGCCGTCACCGGCTTGCCGACGAACGTCTTCAGCGTAACCAGCAAACCCCTCAGGCTGTTAAGCATTCCGCAACTCCCGCGCCGGTATCAGCCGCACCTTTGGCCGCCGGCCCGCGCCCGCGATGCTCTGGTACAGCCCCACGGCAAACGCCGCCAGCAGCCCCAGGCCCATCAGCGTCATGCTCCACTTCGGCCAGCCGTAGAACATCACCACCGCCGTCAGCATGAAGTTCAGGAACGACAGCGGGATCAGTATCTTCCAGCCGAAGCCCATGAGCTGGTCAATGCGCAGCCGCGGGTACGTCCCGCGGAACCAGAACATGACCAGGATAACCGCGGACACCTTGAGAAAGAACCATATCACCCCGGGCAACACGGGCCCCACCCACCCGCTCAGGAACAGCAGCGTGATGATAACCCCAAGCAGGAACGTATTGATGTACTCGGCCAGGTAAAAGACGGCCCAGTGGGCCCCGCTGTACTCCACAAAGGGCCCCCCCATCAGCTCCGACTCCGCGTGGTAGATGTCAAACGGCGTTCGGCCCACCTCGGCCAGTCCCGCCAGGAGGAACAGCACAAACGCGAACGGCTGCACCGCCACGAAGGGGACCCTCCCCTGTTCCTCCACGATCGCCCCGAGGTTCAGCGACCCCGCCATCATCGCCACAGTCAGCGCCAGCACGATGATGGGAATCTCATAGCTGATCAGCTGGGCGATTGCTCGCAAGCCGCCCAGAAAGCCGTACTTGTTCGCGGAGCCCCAGCCGGCCATGAACAGCCCCGCGATGGCGACCACCGAAAACGCGATGATGTACAGCAACCCCATCTCCAGGTCGCGCACCACCCAGCCGCTGGCGAAGGGGATGATGAGCCAGATGAGAAACGTGGGGATGAAAAACATCACAGGCGCCAGCCAGAACACCCCTTTGTCCACCCAGCTGGGCATTATGTCCTCTTTGGTCAGCAGCTTGACGGCGTCAGCGACAGGCTGCAGCAGCCCCCACGGTCCAACGCGCATCGGTCCGATCCGCTGTTGGAGCCGGCCGAGCGCCTTCCGCTCCACGTAGGTGAGCGCCAGGACCACCAGCGACAGGAACGCGAAGAGCGCGACGATGCCGCCCGCCGTGGCCAGCGCCTCAAGCCCCCCGTACACCAGGATCAGCACCACCACGGAGGTTAGGACAGCGGCCCCGAGCTGGAGCGCCCCCAGCAGCAACGCGGTCGTCGGCCCAAGCACCATAACGGCCCACAGCCCAAGGACGGCGAGGAAGCCGCCCATCGCCGCGATGGCGCCAAGGCCCAGCACCCCGGGAAACCAGTGCGCCATTAGCGGTCAACCTCTCCCAGCACGATGTCCAGCGAGCCCAGCACCAGCACCGCGTCCGCAACGTAGCTATTGCGCAGCATGGCGCGCAACGCCTGCAGGTTCACAAAGGATGGCGGCCTCACCTTGAGCCGGTACGGCTTGTCCGAGCCGTCGCTGACGATGTAAATGCCCAGCTCGCCGCGAGGGTTCTCGGTGCAAAAGTACGTCTCCCCCTTGGGCGGCCTCGGGATGCGCCGCACGCCCTGCGCCATGAACGGCCCGCCATCCGGCATCTGCTCAAGCGCCTGCCGCACAATTTTGACCGACTGCCTCATCTCCTCCATGCGGACCCCGTACCGGTCCCACGTGTCTCCGTTCTCGCCGACCGGCACGTCGAACTGGAACCGGTCGTACAGCGAGTACGGCTCCGCCGTCCGGACATCGTACGGCACTCCGGAGGCCCGCAGGTTCGGGCCGGTCAGCCCGTACTCCAGCGCCTCCTTGCCCGACAGGACGCCGACGCCCTTCGTCCTCAGCAGGTACACCTCGTTATAGGTCAGCAGCCGGTCGCACTGCTCTATGCCCCGCTCCAGCTCGCCGAGCACGCCCGCCACCCGCTCGCGAAAGTCCGCCGGCACGTCCTCTTTCAGGCCGCCGATGCGGAAGTAGTTGTGCATCATCCTCGCGCCGCTCGTCGCCTCAAAGATGCGCTGGATCCGCTCCCGCTCCCGGAACCCGTACATCACCGTCGTCATCGCGCCGGCGTCCAGCCCCATGGTGCCGTAGAACAGCATGTGGCTTGCGATTCTGTTCAGCTCGCACAGGATGATGCGGACGTACTCCACCCGCTCCGGCACCTGCACGCTCATCAGCTTCTCAACCGCCATGCAGTACGCCTGCTCGTTGTTGAAGTTCGCAAGGTAGTCCAGGCGGTCAAACAGCGTGATGATCTGCGGGTACAGCTCCCCCTCGCACAGCTTCTCCGAGCCGCGATGCAGGTAGCCGATGTGGGGTTCCACGTCCACGATGTACTCGCCGTCCAGCCACAGCACCATGCGGAAGACGCCGTGCGTGCTGGGGTGCTGCGGCCCCATGTTCACCATCATGTCCAGGGACTGGAGCGGGCGCGATTCAACCATTGTCCTTGTTCACTCTTCGCCGGTTGGGCCTAGTATTCCGCGTACTCGTGGAAGGGGTACGATTTGCGGCCGGGGAAGCCCTCAAAACCCTCCCACAGCAGGAGCGGGACCAGGTTTGGATGCCCCTCAAACGTCACGCCGAACAGGTCGCGGCCTTCCCGCTCAAACCAGTCGGCGGTCTTCCAGACCGTGACCACCGAGGGGACAGCCGGGGCCTCGGTGCCCGTCTTGGTCTTGAGCACCACCTTGTGCCGTTTGCCCATAGACCACAGGTGGTACACCACCTCAAAGTGGTCCTTGTAGTCCACCACGCTCAGGCAGCGGAGGAAGTCAAAGCTCAACCGGGGGTCTTCTCGGAGCGTTCTGCACGTGTCCAGCAGCCGCTCCCGCTCCACAGTCAGCATGACTTCGTCAAGGCTGGCGGTAACCTGCGGCTGGAACGCCTTGAGCGCCTCCGGCAGCAACGCCAGCAGCGCCTGGCCCTTGGCGTCCAGCTTGAGAGGAAGTCCAGCCGCCTCGTGGCTAGCCTTAGGCGCCGGCTGTTTGGCCGGCGGCCCCGTCTGCGGCCGCTGGGCTGGTGTGCTGGATTCCTGTTCCGCCACGGCGCCTCGCGTCCTGCTGAATCTTCTCTTGGAGCCGGAGAATCCCGTCCAGGAGCGCCTCCGGGCGCGGAGGGCACCCGGGAATGTAGACGTCCACCGGGATGATGTGATCCACACCCATCACCACCGAGTAGGAGCGGTAGTACGGGCCCCCGTTGGTGGCGCAGCTCCCCATGGCGATGACCCACTTCGGCTCCGGCATCTGCTCGTAGAGGAGCTTGATGGGGTCCCACATCTTCTTGACCACGGTGCCGGCCACAATCATCACGTCGGACTGGCGCGGCGACGGCCACGTGACCACCCCGAACCGGTCGAGGTCGTGCTGGGCCATGTACGTGGCCATCATCTCAATGGCGCAGCAGGCCAGCCCGAACTGGAGCGGCCAGAGAGAGCTTTTGCGGGCCATGGCGATCAGGTCTTCTGCGCGCGCCGTGATGATGCTGGGCGCGGCCCTGGCGTAGATGCCCGGAAGCGCGACGTTTCCGCGTCCTACTGTGATGCCCTGCTCGGAAGGCGCCGGCGGACCCTGGCGCGTCCACGGCGCGGCCCTCACCTTGTCCGCAGGCAGCAGCGGGCTAAGCTCGCGCCCCTTCTCTACTTCCATTCCAGCATTCCTTTCCGCCACCCGTAAAGGATACCGAACATGAGTATCCCCACAAAGATGAGCATCTCGTAGAACACGGCGGGAGTGCTCTTGACGAAGATGAGCACCCAGGGGAAGAGGAAGACCGCCTCCACGTCAAACACCAGAAAGAGGATGGCGAAGATGTAGTAGCGAATGTTCATCTGCGACCAGGAGAACGGTGCGGCGGGAGCGCCGCACTCAAAGGGGAGCTCCTTCATCGCGGAGGGACGCCGGGAGGAGAGAACGAAGTTCCCGACAAAAAGGGCGCCCACGGCGCCCAGGCCGACAATGGCTGCCAACACGACGGCCCCGTAGTTGACCGCGTATCCTTCGGGCATAGTCCGCTCCCCTCAAATCCGCGCCTATTCTAGCACAACCAGCGATTTGCGGAACGCAGGAAACACTCGATACCCCTCACGACGCCTTGCCCTACAAGCCTGCGCGCCGTGTTGACCAGGCTTCCCCTCTCCATAGCATGGAGAGGATGATAGGGGGTGAGGTCTGTCACGCCCCACACAGAACAGGCTCATGCTCAATCACACGATGGTACAATGCTCTGGGCGCTGTCAAGAAGCGCGGAGGCGATAATGCCGCTGGAAAACATCGTCGTCAAAGGGGCCCGCGAGCACAACCTCAAGGGGATTGACGTCGTCATCCCCCGGAACAAGCTCGTGGTCATCACCGGCGTCTCCGGCTCAGGGAAAAGCTCGCTCGCATTTGACACCATCTACGCGGAGGGCCAGCGCCGCTACGTCGAGTCCCTCTCGGCGTACGCCCGCCAGTTCCTGGGCCGGATGGAGAAGCCGGACGTTGACTACATTGAGGGCCTTTCGCCCGCCATCTCCATCGACCAGAAGGGCGTCTCCCACAACCCCCGCTCCACCGTGGGTACCATCACCGAGGTGTACGACCACCTTCGCCTGCTGTACGCCCGCGTGGGCAAGCCCCACTGCGCGCAGTGCGGGCGCCCCGTCCAGCGCCAGACCCCTCAGCAAATCGTGGACGCCATCTTCGCGCTCCCCTCGGGGAGCCGCATCATGCTCCTGGCGCCCGTGATCCTCGACCGGAAGGGCGAGCACCAGGGCATCCTGGACGATGCTCGGAAGAAGGGCTTCGTCCGCGCCCGGGTGGACCACAAGCTCCACGAGCTCTCAGAGACGATCACTCTGGCCAAAAACAAACGCCACACCGTGGAGATTGTGGTTGACCGTCTGATCATCGCCGAGGGGCTGGAACAGGCGCGTGTCGCCAACTCCGTGGACACCGCCCTCAAGCTCGCGGAGGGGGTCGTGGCGGTCTCAATCACCTCCGAGCCATCTCGAGAGATGGTCTTCTCGCAGCAGTTTGCCTGCCCCTACTGCGGCATCAGCATGGGCGAGCTGGAGCCGCGCAGCTTCAGCTTCAACAGCCCGCACGGCGCCTGCCCCGAGTGCACGGGCCTGGGCTTCCGCCTTGACGTAGACCCCGACCTCGTCATCCCAAACCCGGGCCTCTCGCTCGCGCAGGGCGCCATTCAACCGTGGGTGAGGGCCGGCACCTCCAGCGCCTGGTATGGAAGCCTCCTGGAATCGCTCTCGCGTTCGCACGGCTTTTCCACCAAGGTGCCCGTCAAAGAGCTTCCCGACGGCGTCATGGACCTCATCCTGTACGGGAACGATGGGCGCTCCTTCACCATGCAGCACCGGACCCATCAGGGCAAGCACTACTCCTGGGAGACCACGTTTGAGGGGGTTATCTCCAACCTGGCCCGCCGCTACAAGGACACGCAGTCCGACTACGTCCGGCAAGAGATCGAACGGTACATGGCGCAGCGGCCCTGCACAAGCTGCAAGGGCCTGCGGCTCAAGCCCGCCGTGCTCGCCGTAACGGTCTGCGCCAAGAACATCATGGAGGCGTGCAGCCTGAGCGTGGAGAAAGCGCTCGGCTGGGTCAATGAGATCCAGGCTCGCGACCCGGCGCTCATCACGGCGGACCAGGCCCTCTCCGACCGCGACCTCCTCATCGCCACGCAGGTGCTCAAAGAGATCGCCGCCCGCCTCAACTTCCTGTCCAACATAGGCCTTGAGTACCTCACGGTTGACCGGACGGCCTCCACCC
Source organism: Dehalococcoidia bacterium (assembly GCA_009693055.1). Classification (GTDB taxonomy): domain Bacteria; phylum Chloroflexota; class Dehalococcoidia; order Lucifugimonadales; family SHYT01; genus SHYA01. Next base: position 188,464 of record SHYA01000001.1, read on the forward strand.
TCTCCGGCGGCGAGGCGCAACGCATCCGGCTCGCCACCCAGATCGGCTCGGGCCTCACCGGCGTCCTCTACGTCTGCGACGAGCCGACCATCGGCCTCCACCCGGCGGACGACTACCGCCTCATCCACACGCTGAAGGAGCTACGCGACCTGGGGAACTCCGTCCTCATCGTGGAGCACGACGAGGCGGTCATGCGCGCCGCCGACTACCTGGTGGACATGGGGCCCGGCGCCGGAGAGCACGGCGGCCGGCTGGTGGCCTGCGGCACCCCCGAGGAGGTGATGGCCAACCCGGACTCCATTACCGGCGCGTACCTCTCCGGCCGGCGGACCATCCCCTTGCCCGCCGGGCGCCGACTGGGGAACGGCCAGGTCATCCGCGTCCGCGGCGCGCGCGCCAACAACCTGAAAAACATCACCGTGGACTTCCCCTTGGGGATGCTGGTCTGCGTCGCCGGCGTCTCCGGCTCCGGCAAGAGCACCCTGCTGTACGACGTGCTGTACAAGCGTCTCGCACAAATCCTGTACCAGGCGAAGGACCGGCCAGGCGAGCACGACGCGGTGCTCGGTATAGAGCACATTGACAAGGTCATCAACATTGACCAGTCCCCCATCGGGCGCACGCCGCGGAGCAACCCCGCCACGTACGTCGGCGCGTTTACGCCCATCCGCGAGCTGTTCTCGGCGCTGCCGGAGGCGAAGGCGCGGGGCTACGAACCGGGCCGCTTCTCCTTCAACGTGAAGGGAGGGCGCTGCGAGGCCTGCCAGGGCGACGGCTACATCCAGATTGAGATGCAGTTCCTGCCGGACGTGACCGTTCCGTGCGAGGTGTGCAAGGGCGCCCGCTACGACCGCGAGGCGCTGGAGGTCAAGTACCACGACAAGTCCATCGCGGACGTGCTCAACATGACCGTGGACGAGGCGCTGGAGCTGTTCCGCAACATCCCCGCCGTCAAGAACAAGCTCGAGACGATGCAGGCCGTGGGGCTTGGCTACATCCGCCTGGGCCAGCCGGCGACCACGCTCTCCGGCGGCGAGGCCCAGCGCATCAAGCTCTCCACCGAGCTCTCGCGGCGCGCCACCGGCCGCACCCTGTACATCCTGGATGAGCCCACCACCGGCCTCTCCTTTGAGGACGTGGCGGCGCTCCTCAGGGTCCTGCACCGCCTCGTGGACACGGGAAACACCGTCGTGGTCATTGAGCACCACCTGGACGTCATCAAAAACTCCGACTGGATCATTGACCTTGGCCCCGGCGCCGGCGACCGCGGCGGCTACGTCATCGCTACCGGGACGCCGGAACAGGTCGCCGCGACCGCGGACTCCGCCACCGGCGCGTACCTCAAGGGCCTGCTCAAACCGCCTGCCGCACAGGACGGCAAGCGTCCGGCACGCGAAAACCGCGCCGTGGCCTCACCCAACGGGCCGAACCCCCAGCGCAAAGGCCGCAAGGCCATGCAGCCGGCGCCAAGGTAGCAGGACAACAACGACGTGTTTCCTGGACTCGCCTTCATCTTCATCGGCGTTATCCTGCTCCTAGAAACGCTGGACGTCATCTCCAAAGGGCTGGGCACCTACTGGCCTATCATCCTCGGTGCCGACTTCCTTACCGGCCACAGGCGCATGGTCTGGTGGCAGTGGCGCAGGCACTAGGACAACGCCACCACCGGTTCGGCTTGGGGTCGTCCCGTTCTCCCAGCCATTCGTTCCTGCCGTTGGCCAGGGTGCCTTTGGGCTGTCATCAACCGCTCATGGTGAGCCTTGCCTGCTCCAACCGTAGTGAGCCGATCAAACTATGAGCGGCTCGCCCTAGCGAGAAAATCGATGCAAGAAAGCCGTTTCTGGCAGCAGTCTGTAGCCATCATCCTCATCGCCCTGGGCGTGGCGCTCTTGCTGGACGCCCTGGACGTGCTGGACGTCTCCGCCGGCGACGTCGTGCTGGTGCTGCTCGCGCTGGTGGCCATCCCGGTCGGCCTGTCCATGTTCCGCCGCGCTCGTCATCCGATGCACGGCGTGTTCCACGACCGCTTCTTTGGCCGCCTCTACGTGGGCGAAGGGTGGCGAGCGGATGCGGCGACCCTCCGCACCGGTTTCGGCGAGCTGGTCTTGGATTTGACCAGGGCGGATGTGCCGGAAGGCGAGCACGCCATCGACGCCCAGGGCCTGGTCGGCGGGCTGGAGGTGATCGTTCCCCGCGACCTGGCCCTGAGCGTGGACGCCGAGGTCATCCTCGGCGCCATCCACGTGCTGGGGCGAAGCGCGGACGGGCTCGCCCGCGTCCTGACCTTCACCTCTCCCGACTACGCCACAGCCTCCCGCAAGGTGCGATTAAACGCAGAGCTGGCCATCGGCGAGCTCCAGGTGCACTACCCGTTGCCGGGACAGGAGAGCGCGTCAGCCGGACGACCCTAGCGCCTACTATGTGTAGGGCAATTCATGAATTGCCCATAAGGCCGATTGCGGCGAGTGTCAAGCCAAAAGTGCAAGGGGGAGCCCGACAGCCTGTCCTGAGCGAAGCCGGTGCGGGTGCGGCTGTAGGCGCCGCCGCCGCCTCTTCGTCGTCCGAGCACGCCATCGCAAGGAATGCAATCGAAGGAAGACCAGCGAGTAGCAGCACAGTGCCGCGTGACCACGAACGAGTCATGTTTCCCCTCCCCTACGCAATGGGGGGGGTACTATAAGCACTGGCTCTCGCTGTCAAGAGCCTATGCCGACAAACAGAAGCCATGACCCCTTTTCTTTCTCTTCCTGCTTACTCTTTTCGAAGGGACTGAGCATCTTTCAAATGTCGTCAGCTTACGTTGGACGACATCCGTATATGGTGCTGCCCATGAGGATGACTGGGAGGCCTCGACGCACAAAAGCCAAGGGGGCCTGAAGTGCAGGCCCCCTTGCGGGGTTGAACGAGGCGAAGACAGTCTCTCTAGCGCACTACCTGCCACTAGTCCTGGGGTAGCCGGGGTAGTCGGTGTTGTTCATCCCCAGCCAGGTAGGGCCGTTGAGGGCGCCAAAGTACATCGTCCCGTGACTGGCGCCGTTCCTCTCAAACGGCTGCATAATCGTGAAGTTGCTACAGAACCCCGTGTGCATGAGGTAGAGCTGATCCAGTTGGTACTTCTCAAACTTTATCAGGAGCTGGCGTCGCTTCACCGGGTCAAGCTCTTTCCGTTGCTGGACGTAGATGTCGTTGATGAACGGGTCGTTCAACTTCTGGGCGTTCTGCGGGCTGTCGGGGATGAACTGTGCGAACACGTCGTCCGTCGTCCCCCAGCAGCTCAGGATCCAGCAGCAGAACTGGCCCATGTACCCGTCCCAGCCCTCCTGGTTATAGCTGGTGAACCAGGCCTGGAAATCGAGCTTCTGAATACTAACATCCACGTTGAGGTACTTCTTCCAGTTCTGCTGGAGGTGCAGCGCGATCCCCTCCCCGTACCAGGAGAAGTTGAGAGTGTTAATACTGGTCTTGAAGCCGTCGGGGTAGCCCGCCGCCGTCAGGACCTGCTTCGCCTTCTCCGGGTTGAACTGGTACCACTCTCCGAGCTGGGGTATGGTGTACCAGAATCCCACCCCAAACATCTCCCTGGGGACCACCGGCGCCATCAGGTGGAAGCCGCCGTTGCTCGCCTCCCACATGTTCGGGATGTCCATCGCCAGGGAAAGCGCCCGCCGCACTCCGACATCCGCGACAGGCCCTTTCATGAACGGCCGCATGAAGCCGGGGACCCCACCGTGGCCGCCGGCCGTTTGCATCTGGGCGCCCGGGACCTTGTCCAGGTATGTGAACGCCTCTTCCACCGTCGTCGGGGTGGCATCATCCAACTGGTTGGAGACAAACGCGGCGAACACGGCGTTCGGGTCGATGATGTTCAGCACGATCATGCCGTCGTAGTACGGCAACCCCTTCAGGTAAAACTCGGGGTTCTTCTCCAGCAACAGCCGCTCGTTAATCACGTGCTCCTTCACCAGGAAGGGCCCGGGGCTCACCGATTTGATAGACCCTATGCAGTCCTTCTCCTCAAAGCATTCCCTTGGGAAGACCCCTTGGGAGGTGTTCGCGATGTTCAGCAGCATGTCGGCCACCGGCACCTTCAGCGTCAGCTTGACCGTGTACCGGTCCAACGCCTCAATCGTGTCCACGTCCGTGTAGTTCGACGAGGTTATTCCGCCTTCCTTGGTCTTTTGGATGAACCACGCCATGTCCTCCGCCGTCACCTCCCGATCTGTTCGGGCCATCGGCGGCGTCTGCGGCCACAGCACACCCTTGCGGACGTGGAACACGTACGTCAGCGGGTCGGGTTGCTCCCACCGGTCAAACATGCCGGGAACAATGATGTTGTCATCGTTGGCGGCGTACTGGCCGTTGCACGTATCAAAGTGCCCCTCCCTGCCCACCAGGCTGCACCGGCCGCTGTCTATCAACAGCATCGTGCCGGCGATGGAGGGCCGGTTCAGCACCAGGGTGTCGTAGAAGCGATAGCTGAGGGTAACCAACGGGTAGAAGTAGATGCGATGCCAGCCGCCGTACGTCGCTTTAGTCCACAGGGGCAGTTTGGTGTAGTGGTACTGCGAAAGCAGCTGGTAACCCTTGTACGTTTCCAGCGTCGCCTTGTCAAACAGGGGTGCGCCCTCCAGCAACGGCCGCGGGACGGCAGGCGCGGCTGTAGGTGCTGGCGCAGGCGCAGCTGTAGGTGCTGGCGCAGGCGCGGCTGTAGGTGCTGGCGCAGGCGCGGCTGTAGGCGCCACGCCACCCTCCTCGCCGTCGCCGGCGCACGCCATTGCCAGAAAGGCGACCGAAAAAAGGCCAATCAAAAGCGCCACCGTGCGGCGCGACCACAAACGAGTCATGATGCCCCTCCTTGCTTTATGGGGGCATGCTACACGCTGTCACGATGCATTGTCAAGAGCCTACGCCGACAAGCGAGCGGCGAACCCCTTTTCATAAAAGCGGAATTCGTTGGCGTAAAACTGAACCCACCGGACCCCTGGAAATACTCTGTTCGCTGACCCAGAAGGGGGCGTCCCGATGAATCGGGACGCCCCCTCTTTTAGCCCAGTGTTATCGATTGGCTACTGGTCAAGCTTGTACTTCCTACCCCCCGCGTAATCTATCGATTGGGATAGCCGGGATGACTCGTGTCGTGCATGCCTAGCCAGGTAGGCCCGTTCAGCGCTTGGAAGTACATGGTCCCGTGGCTGGCGCCATTCATCTCCCAAGGCTGGAATGTTATATAAATGGGACAGCCGCCGGTGCGCAATTGAAGGACGTTATCAAGCTCGTACTTCTCAAACTCGTAGAGGAGCAGGTTCCGCTTCGCTGGGTCCAACTCACTCCGTTGCCTGCGGTTCAGGTCTTCAATGATAGGATCGTTGATCTTCTGCACGTTCTGGACGCTCCCCGTGACGAATTGGGCAAAGGCGTCATCCGCAGTACCCCAGCAGCTCGGAATCCAGCAGCACATCTGGTCCAACAGCCCATCCCACGAACTTTCGCTGTACGCAGTGGACCACGCAACAAAGTCGTTTGTGAGGACCTTAAGGTCTATGCCCAGGTATTTTTTCCAGTTCTGCTGAAGGTGCAAGGCGATGCCACTGCCGTACCAGGAGAGGCCTAGGGTATTGAGCTTCAAAGAGAACCCGTTAGGAAAGCCAGCCTCCACCAAGAGCTGCTTGGCCCGCTCCGGATTGAATTGGTACCATTCCCCCATCTGTTCTTTGGTGTAGAAGAATCCCTCGCCGAAGTAGTGCCGGCTCACGAGGGGCGAGAACATGTGAACGCCCCCATCGCTGGCCTCCCACATTTGCAGTGGATCCATCGTCATCGTCAAAGCCCTACGTACTCGCACGTCCGCGAGGGGCCCCTTAAACGCCGGCCGCATCACTCCTGAAACGGCCCCATGGCCCATGCCCAGCTGCAAGTATGCACCCTTGACCCTGCCCACGGTGGCAACCGCCTCCTCCGTGGTAATAGGGAAGCCGTCGTCTATTTGGGCTGTTATAAAGGCCGAGTTAATGGCAATCGGGTCTGACATGTTGAGCACCGTAATCAGGTCGTAGTATGGCAACCCCTTAAGGTAGAACTCCGGATTCTTCTCTAAAACAAGCTTCTGGCTCAGCTCGTGTTGTTTCACGAGGAAGGGACCCGGGCTCACAGATTTGACCGCTCCAAGACAGTCCTTTTCCTCAAAGCACTCGCGGGAGAAGATCCCTTGGGAGGTGTGGGCGAGGCTAAGAAGAAAGTCGGCGTCGGGTAGTTTCATGGTGATCTTTACTGTATAGCGGTCCAGCGCCTCAAACGCGTCCACGAGAACATAGTTCGGGGCCATAATCCCGCCATCTTTAGTGGTCTGCAACCACCAGACCATGTCGTCGGCGGTCACTTCCCGGTCAGTCCTCGCCATCGGGGGTGTTGACGGCCACAACACGCCCTTTCTCATGTGGAATATATAGCTCGTCAGGGTTGGCTGCTCCCACTTCTCGAAGATACCCGGAACTAACTCGTAGCCATCGTTGTGGGAATACTTTCCGTTGCACGTATCATATTGCCCTTCCCTTCCGAGCAGGCTGCAGCGGCCGCTGTCCACGTACAGCATCATCCCTGCTACGTCGGTCCGGTTCAACACCTGGGTGTCGTAGAGTCGGAACGTCTGAGGTACAAGAAAATAGAAGTACGTAATGTGATGGCCACCGTATTTTGCCTTGGTCCACAACGGCAGCGTTGTGTGGTGATACTTCTGAAACGCTTGCCAGCCCTTGTATTTGGCGATCTCATCGCGGTAGAAAGGCGGCGCGCCAGGCACTAAAGGCTCCGACCCGCCTGACTCCGCTGTGGCAACCGGCGCAGGAGCCGTCGCAGGAGCCGTCGTGGGTGCGGGCGCTGCCGTAGGCGCCGGGGCGGCTGTAGGCGCGGGCGCCGCCGCCTTCTCCTTATCATTACCCGCGCACGCCATCGCGAGGAATGCAATCGAAAGAAGACCAGCGAGTAGCAGCACAGTGCCGCGTGACCACGAACGAGTCATGTTTCCCCTCCCTACACTATCGAGGCTCCGTGCCCTACCCTATAACAGATACCTAGAGGCTGTCAATAGCGGTTTTTGTAGCGTCGACTTCAGACCATCTCCTGTTCCTGAGGAAAGGCCTTGAAAAAGCCTGGTGCGTGGAGCATACTCCAACGCGACCCGGTTCCGTTCTGGGTGCTTCGCTGCTCAGCGGTCAAGATTGAAGAGGAGGGGCATATGGTCAACACCAAGGCGAACGATCAAGTCAAGGCGCTCTTGGACAAGATGGTCAAGAACAAGGAGGAGGTGGGACTCCAGGTCGCCGCCTACCTGGACGGCGAGCTCGTGGTGGACTGCTGGGCCGGCCTGGCCGACTCCACCACCAACCGGAAGGTGGACGGCGACACGCTGTTCACCGTCTTCTCCACCACCAAGGGCATCACCGCCACCTGCATCCACATGCTCGCCGACCGCGGCAAGCTGGACTACGACGCCCCCATCGCCAAGTACTGGCCCGAGTTCGCCCAGAAGGGCAAGGCCAAGGCCACCGTCCGCCACGGCCTCACCCACTCGGTGGGCCTCCCACTCATGCCGGATGGCATCACCACAGAGAAGATGTGCGACTGGGACTGGATGTGCAAGACGCTCGCTGAAACGAAGCCCATGTGGGAGCCCGGAACCAAGACGGGCTATCACGCCTACACCTACGGCTGGATCCTCGGCGAGGTGCTCCGCCGCGTGGACGGCCGCACCATCGGAAAGTTCGTGCAGGAAGAGATCTGCAAGCCTCTGGGCATGACCGACATCTACATCGGCATCCCCGGCTCGGTGGAGAAGCGCGTGGCGCGGCTAGAAAACGCACCGGTCCCGCCGGGCGCGCCTGTTTTCCCTGCGGATTCGCTCATCTTCAAGGCGATCCCTCCCATCGTGGGCACCACGGGCGAGGTGTTCAACCGCCCGGACGTGCGCCGCGCCTCCATCCCCGGCGCCGGCGGCATCATGAGTGCTCGCGCCCTCGCCAGGCACTACGCCGCCCTCGCGGGCGGCGGCACCCTGGGTAAGGCCAAGCTCATGTCCTCCAAGCGCGTGGACATTGCTCGCACCAAGCAGACCGAGGACACGGACTTCGTTATCGGCATGCCAATCACCAAAGCGATGGGCTACTTCCTGGGCGGCGCCGGCCCGATGGACGCCGGCATGGGGCCTTCACCAAAGGTCTTTGGGCACGCCGGTGCAGGTGGGTCGAACGGCTTCGCCGACCCGGAGCACAAGTTCGCTTTCGGCTTCGCGAAGACGTTGCTCAAAGGCTTCGGGGACCCGCCACCGCCGGCAGCCGCAAAAATAGCTGATGCGATCCGCGCCGCGCTGGGTCTCCAGATCCCAGCCGGGGTAAAGGAGAGAAGGAGATAAGCCTCGCAGCAAACACCTCTTGCACCGCTGGGGTTCCTCTGCTAGACTGCCGCCATCGGAAAGGAGGTGAGAGCTTATGCGTAGTGACTCTGGCAAACCCGCACAGGCTCCCTCCCGCGAGGTGAGCGCCTAGTAGGCGACCCCCTCGGAGGGAAGGAGTACCGGCAACAAAAGGGCCCGCATGACTGCGGGCCCTTTTGTTGTCTCAAGCCGCGCACGCGCAGCCCTCACGGAATGAGCTTGTGCTGTTTGGCTACGCGCGCAAACCCCTCAAGCGCGCCGTCCAGCACCCGCTCCTCCACGGAGTAAGAAATGCGGAAGTAGCCCGGCGCGCCGAAGCCCACCCCCGGCGTCACAATGACCCGCTCCTCCAGCAACTCCTTCATAAAGGCCACATCGTCCGGGATGGGTGATTTCGGAAAAGCGTAGAACGCCCCCTCCGGCTTGTGCAGCATGTACCCCGTGGCGCGCAGCCCTTCGTAGAGGCGGTCGCGCTGACGCTGGTACCAGGCCACGTCCACCCGCTGCTCCTGGAGCGTACGCACCACTCTTTGCATGAGGGCGGGCGCGTTCACAAAGCCCAGCACCCGGTTGGCGTACGTGCACGCGTCAACCAGCTCCTGCACGTCCGGGCACGACGGGTGCACCGCCAGGTAGCCGATCCGCTCTCCCGCGAGCGACAGGTCCTTTGAGTACGAGGTCACCAGGATGCTCGCTTGGTGGTGCAGCAGCGGCCTCGGGAGCGCCATGCCGTCGTACACCAGGTTGGCGTACGGCTCATCGCTCACCAGGTAGACGGAGTGGCCGAACCTGGTCTCCGCTCCCGCAAGCACCCCGGCGATGCCGCGCAGGCACTCCTCGCTGTACACCATGCCGGACGGGTTGTTCGGCGAGTTGACCATGAGCACTTTCGTCCTGGGCGTGATCGCCTTTCGCAGCGCGTCCAGGTCCGGCTGGAATCCCTCAGTGAAGGGCACGACGCGTGCCACGCCGCCATGGTTGTCCGCGTAGCCAAGGTACTCCGGGAAGTACGGCGCAAGCACCAATACCTCGTCCCCCGGGTCCAGCAGCGCCTTGAACACCACGTTGATGGCCCCTCCCGCCCCACAGGTCATCACCACGTGCTGCCCGGTGAACGGGAGGCGAAGCTCCTTAGCGAGCTTGGCCGCGATTACCTGGCGCGTCTCAGGGTACCCGGCGTTCGGCATGTACCGGTGCGTGCCGGTGGCCGGGTCCTCCGCAAGCCGCTTCAGCTCCGCCCGGAACGCCGCGGGCGGCTCCAGGATGGGATTTCCGAGCGACAGGTCAAACACGTTCTGCTCGCCGTGCTGGCGTTTGAGCTGGATGCCCAGCTCAAACATCTGGCGGATCCAGGACCCTGCCTCCATAGCCTGGCGCATTCTGGCCGCGACTGGCATCGCCTTCTCCTTCACAAGAAACGTCCCCCGCCTGAGACAGGGCAAAGGCGCTCCGGCAGGGGGACACCGCAGACTGACACTAATGAACTAGTATAATCTCGCCACGGCAACGCATCCAGGACGCGGTGCGAAGCTCGCCTCCACGCCCAGCCCACGATGCCATGAAAGGGATGACATGCCGGAGCCACTCGTACTCTTTGAGCGCGAAGACGGGGTAGCGACCATCACCCTCAACCGCGCTCACGCCCTGAACGCCTACACGCTGGACCTGGCCGCGGCGCTCGGAGACGCCATCGAGCGGTGCCAGGACAGCTCGGTCAGGGCGGTGGTTGTGACCGGCGCCGGTCGCGCCTTCTGCGCGGGCGCCGACATCAAGGAGCTGCTGAAGGCCATGGAGGAAGGCGGCCCTGAGGGCGGCGCGCGGTACGTGACCCAGCTCGTCAGAGACCTTCACCGGAGCGTTCTCCTGCCCCTGCGCCGGATGCCCAAGCCCGTTATCGCGGCCGTGAACGGCGCAGCGGCGGGCGCCGGCTTTGGCCTGGCGCTCGCCTGCGACCTCCGGATCGCTGCGGACGAGGCGCGCTTCGTCATGGCGTTCGCCGGGCTGGCCCTCGCGGCGGACAGCGGCGCCACCCACTTCCTTCCCCGGCTTATCGGCGCGCCACGCGCGGCGGAGCTCTACCTCCTGAACGAGCCGCTGGACGCCCGCCGCGCGCAGCAGCTTGGGATTGTCAACACCGTGGTGACTCTGGCCGAGCTGCCCGCAAAGGCGGCAGAGATGGCGCGCAAGCTCGCCAGCGGGCCAACGCTGGCCTTCGCCCGCACCAAGGCGTTGCTGGAGGGCACCTGGACGGCGTCCCTAGAACAGCAGCTGGCCGCCGAGGCGCAGGCGGTGTCCGAGACCGCAAGCAGCGCGGACTTTCAGGAAGGCGTGCAGGCGTTTACGCAGCGCAGGGCGCCATCGTTCCGCGGACGCTGAACGGCGCCAACAGGTCCAGCGGAGCCGTGCCTTAAGAGTCCGCCTCCGGTCGTCCTTCAGCTGAAGGACGCTCCCCCGCGCAGCATCGCATGGGGCTTTAGCCGCAGAGGGGTTAGGGGTGAGGTATTCCACAGAACGAGCTTCAACCAGGATAGCTCAAGCCTGTCCTGATCCTTCCGCGGAAGGACGAAGGAAATGTGGTGGCATTCCCTATAAACGAATCTCTGGCAAGGCAGCCTAGCGCAACCTGCTGGTGATGATGGCCAGTCCAACAATGCCCGCCATCAACGGCCACAGGCCGGAAAGAACCGTCCACGGGATCAGGGCCTCAAAGACGGCGTAGCCCGCCAGGAAGCAGGCGACTCCCACCATCTGCAGCGGCGGCCCGCTCTTCCTGTTCGTGGCCAGGCTGACCACCTCGGCGGTAAGGTAGCTCATGGTCAGGAGGATCAGGGCAGCAAGCACCCGGCTGCGAGAGATCACGTCCTCTCTGAACAGGAACCCCCCGAGCAAGCCCACGCCAACCGCCACCGCCAGTCCCGCAACAAGGCCCCGCACAAGGTACACGGGGTTGACCTGGTACGTGGGCACCCGCTTGAGACGGGCGCAGTCCCTACAGCGCGTCCCTACCTCCGTGTTCATCGCGCAGCGCCCGCAGATCGGCTTGTCGCACTTGCCGCAACGCAGCGCGGTCTCTACTTTCTTGTGGTTCGTGCAGACAGTGGTCATCCCGCCTATTGTACCGAAAACGCTCCCAGTAGCGCCCGCGCCCGCGACGGCTATTCTGCTGTGATGCGTCCGCCCCAGTGCAACACTTCACCAGGACAACTCTTCACACAAGACGCGGCGCGGCATCGGCCTAATGCCTAATAAATAGGGGGGATAGCGATGAGACTGAAGGGCAAGGTGGCAATCATCAGCGGAGGCGCCAGGGGACAAGGCGCAGCGGAGGCGAGGCTGTTCGCCAAGGAGGGCGTCAAGGTCGTCATCGGGGACGTCCTGGACGCAGAGGGGACAAGGACCGCCTCCCAGATCGCGGAGGGTGGCGGGGACGCCATCTTCGTCCACCTGGACGTCACCAAGGAAGAGGACTGGAAGAGGGTAGCGGACACAGCGGTCAGTCGCTTCGGCAAGGCGGACATCCTGGTCAACAACGCCGGCATCCTGCGGATGGAAGGCCTGGAGGAGACCACAGTCAAGGTCTGGGACCAGGTCATAGACATCAACGCCAAGGGCGTCTTCCTGGGGACCAAGGCCGTCATCCCCGCAATGCGGAAGGCGGGTGGAGGCTCCGTCATCAACATCTCGTCGGTCGCCGGAATGGTCGGTGGTGCCAGCGCCACCGCTTACACCGTCTCCAAGGGAGCGGTCCGGCTGCTTACGAAGGCCACCGCCGTTCAGTACGGCAAGGAGAAGATCCGCTGTAACTCCATCCACCCGGGCATCATCCAGACCGACATGACGGCCGATTTTCTGAAAGACCCCAAACAGCGCCAGCAGCTCATAACGAGCGTGCCGCTGGGACGCGTAGCCAAGCCGGAGGAGGTAGCGACGTGCGCGCTCTTCTTGGCTTTGGACGAGTCATCGTACGTCACCGGCTCCGAGCTGGTTGTCGACGGCGGGATGCTCGCCCAGTAGGACCGCGTATACGTGTGAGCGCAGTACGGCGGAGGGTGAAATGCGGCTCAAGGGCACGGCGGCAATCATCAGCGGAGGCGCCGGGGGGCAAGGCGCAGCGGAGGCCAGGCTGTTCGCCCAGGAGGGCACAAAGGTCGTCACCGGCGACGTCCTGGAGGCGGAGGGGACCAAGACCGCCGCGCAGATCGCCGAGGGTGGCGGCGACGCCCTCGGCGTCCGGCTGGACGTCACCAAGGAGGAAGACTGGAAGAGGGTGGTGGACACCGCAGTCAAGCGCTTCGGCAAGGTGGACATCCTCGTCAACAACGCCGGCATCGTTCGCATGGGCAACGTGGAGGAGACCACGACAAAACTCTGGGATGAGGTCATGAACGTCAACGCCAAGGGGGTCTTTTTTTGGTACCAAGGCGGTCATCCCGGAGATGCGGAAGGCGGGCGGCGGCTCCATCGTCAACATCTCCTCGGTAGCAGGAATGGTGGGCGGCTTTGGCTTGGCGGCTTACACCAGCTCCAAGGGCGCTGTCCGGCTGCTCACCAAGGCCACCGCAGTCCAGTACGGTAAGGCGAAGATCCGCTGCAATTCCATCCACCCCGGCCCCATAGATACCAACATGATGGATGTCGCACGAGATAACCCGGCAATGATGGACGCGATGATGGCGCAGGTCCCGATGGGCCGGATAGGCCAGCCGGAGGAGGTGGCCAACTGTGCGCTCTTCCTCGCCTCCGAAGACTCGTCGCACATGACCGGCTCAGAGCTGGTCGTGGACGGTGGAATGCTCGCCTCGTAGCCAGGGGCGTGCCTGATCTAAGGACATGCATCTGTGACGGCCACGCTTTCCAGCGCAGAGATCACGCGGTAGAGAAAGGGACGCGGTCCCTTAGCCCGGCTTGTCGCCCCACAAGATGGCGGCAGAGCCGAAACCCACCCGCTGGTGACGCACATCGGAAAGCCCGGCGGCCTCCATCATCGTGGCCAGCTTTTCCACGTCTGGAAAGCGCGCCACGGAGGCGGGCAGATAGGCGTAGGCCTCGCGGTCGCCCGCCAGGAGCTGCCCCAGAAGCGGCGTGACGGTCCGGAAGTACCACCGGAAGATGCGGGGCAGCACTCCGCCCTCCGTCATCGGTACGATCTCCAGGATGACGACACGCCCCCCAGGACTCGCGACGCGCGCCATCTCCGCCAACGCGAGGGGGAGGTCCGCCACGTTGCGCATGTTGAAGCCGGACGTCACCCATTGAAACGCGGCGTCGGCGAAAGGGAGCCGGAGCGCGTCACCCGCCACCAGCGTCACGCGGTCGCGGCGCCGTCTCCGGCGGGCCTTTGCATCGGCGAGGCCCAGCATGGACGGCACGAAGTCTACCCCAACCACGTGTGGCGCGCCGCGCTTGAGCAGGGCCAACACAAAGTCGCCGGTGCCCGTCGCCACGTCAAGCGCGCGCGTCTGGTCGCGTCCGTCCCCCCGCGGCTTACGCTCTATGGCGAGTGCCGCGGCCCGCCGTCGCCACCGGTGATGCATCCCCCCGGAGATCACCGTGTTCAGCAGGTCGTACCGCGGCGCAATCCGCTGGAACATGGAGCGGACGTACGCGCTTTTCTCTTCGCCGCGCAGATGGGCCATCGCAACCCCCCAAACAGCATCTCCTCCGCCGTATGGAACAACAGGACGGCGGTCTGCCAACGGCCCTGCTCGCCCACCTCCGCGATGGAGACGTTAAACCGCTGGCGTACGCGCTGCGTCACGGACTGAAGGAGCTGGCGCTTGCCTTTGAGCGAGTAATTCTCAGCAAGCTGGAGCGTTACCCGGCACATCACGACGTTCACCGGCTGCTCGCTTTCACCGCACCCCCACGGGTCTCCGGCCACCAGACCGCCCACCCGTTGGCGGCGGTCTGCTACACTGATATTAGCCTAAACACGGAGGTACAGCATGCCCCCGAGCAGAGAAGGTGGAAGACGTGACGCCCGCTGGCACGAGACCAAGAAGCCGAAGAAGGGGAAGGAGAAAACCCCTCAACCGAGCACGGTGCTCGCGCACGTGCCAGAGCCGCAGGTAATTCCCAAAGGGAAGGCAGCCAAGAAGCAGGAGGAGCTTTAGCAACTCCTCGCAGCAAGAACAATTAGCGCCTTGTCATGCGCCAGCCTTGCTCGCTGTCTCGAGACGCTTGAGGCCGTAGCTGGTCTGGTGTTCCAGCAGCCGCTGGAGCGCTTCAGGGCTTACGTCGCGGGGGTACTGCCCGCGGGTGTACCGGTCCCGGATGAACTCAACCATCTCCTGAAGGGCGATAGGGCGGTTCCGTTCAGCCAGCAGGACCCGGAACACCGCCTCAAGAAGGGGTGTATCCGACGTCAGGTAATCCGGCGCTCGCGCGGAATAGTCCGCCGCGGAGTTCATCTCCTCTTGCCACGCCTCCACCTTTTTCCCACCTTTCCTCTCGTCTTTGCCCTTGGCGCCCTTGGTCACGGACGCCTTAGCGCCCGGACGGCGGGCCCGGATGACCTCGTCAAGGGCTACCCCTCGGGTCTCATACCAGGAGGGGTCAATCACATACCATGGCCCGGCATAAGTTGTCGCAGGGGTAGGAGAAACGGCCTTGGTTGCGCTTTGCTTGCGTGTCGGCATAGCTAGAGGTCAACCTCCTCGGGCCAATTCACCATCTGCACCTTGGCCCGCTCTCCCGCCGGCAGCACTGCGACGTCTTCCGGACAGATAGCCAGGCCGTTGGCGCGGCTGAGCGGCGTCAGCACATTGGAGCCTTGCGCTCCCGTCAGGCGGGCATAGAATCGCCCGTCCCGCTTCGTGACCAGCACCCGGGCGTAAACGCGCCGCCCATCATGGTTGTGAAGGTCGTCTTCCAGGGTCGCGTCAATGACGGGCCTCTCCCACCGGGTGCGGCCCTGCATCTTGAGAAGAGCGGGACGCACGATCTGCTCAAACGCCACCATGGCGCTGACCGGATTCCCAGGCAGCCCCACGTGCGGCACCATAGCTCCGGAAGGGCTGCGGAGCAGGCCGAACGCCAGCGGTTTTGCCGGACGCATGCGCACCGACCAGAACTCCACCTGGCCGCGCTGGGCCAACACGTCCTTCACCAGGTCGTAGTCGCCCTTGGAGACCCCTGCCGAGGTGAGCAGCAGGTCGGCCTGAAGCCCCTGGTCCACCTTGGCGTGCATCCCCGGCAGCGTGTCGCGGGCGATGCCGAGCAGCTTCGGAATGCCGCCCGCCCTCAGCACGGACGCCGCCACGCTGAAGCTGTTGACATCGTAGATCTTGCCGGGCGCAAGCGCCTCGCCAGGCGGCTGCAGCTCATCGCCGGTGGAGAGGACGGCAACCACCGGCCGCCTGACCACCTTGAGCGTTGACCTTCCTATCGAGGCGGCAACACCAAGAGCGGCGGGGGAAAGCACCGCTCCCTTGGCGAGGACCTGTTCCCCTTCGCGCACGTCTTCACCGGCGGGACGCACGCACGCGCCCTTCTGGTCCGCGCTACGCACGGCTATCTGCTCCAGCCCGTTGCCAGCCTCCTTGCGCTCAAGCTCGTCCGTCTCCTCAAACGGGACAACGGTGTCCGCCGCTTCAGGAAGGGGGGCCCCGGTCATGATGCGCACAGCCGTGCCCGGCTCCACCCGCACGTGGGGCACGTCGCCCGCCGCCACCGTGCCGATGACCCGCAGCACGCGCGGACGCTGGAGCGACGCCCCCGCCACGTCCAGGTGCCGCACCGCGTACCCGTCCATGCCGGAGTTGGCCCAGAGCGGGATATTGATAGGCGAAACGACGTCCTCCGCCAGGACCTGGTCCAGGGCGTCGAGCAAGGATTTTTCCTCTGGCTCCAGGACGCGCACAAAGGCGAGGACGCGCTCGCGCGCCTCTTCCACGCTGAGCATGTCCTCGCGGTGACTATGCGAATGGGCTGTCAGCGCCCGTGCCATTGAGCCTCCTGCCGATGAACCGTAGGGATATTGTACGCGAATATCGTGGGATTTTGGCAAAAACGAGGTGGCGCTCATTCAGAACTACTGCTCTCAATGAGCGCCACCTTTATGTCTACGGGAACGGGGCTGCTTAGGCCTGCTTCTGGCTCCTCTGGTTCCTCTTCCGTAGGACGGCAGCCGCGCCAAGCAGAGAGGCGAGGCCAACCCACATGCCGATGTCGCGCGCGCCAGGCCCGCTCATGCGACCACACCCACTGGATCCTCCACCACCCGATTCAGCGGCAGGCGGAGCCACCGGTGTAGGCGTGACAGGCGGCGCCGCTGGCGGCGGAGGGGGAGGAGGCTCCGGCGCCGGGGGCGGCGGAGGAGGCTCCGGCGCCGGGGGCGGCGGAGGAGGCTCCGGCGCCGGGGGCGGCGGAGGGGGAGGAGGCGGTGGGGGCGGCTCCGGTGGAGCCGGTGGTGGGGCAGGAGGCGGCGTGACCGCCGTCAGCTCAAAGTTGGCGTTGACGGCAAAGGCGGTGAACGGTATGGTCTGGGTCGCGAGTTCGCTCCCCACGCGGAAGGAGATGGTCTTCCCCGCGTAGGAGTTTACGTCAGGCTCTTGGAGCCGGAGGACGTAGCTCCCGCCCGCCGCAGCGGTAGTGGAGGCTGCCACAGCACCGCCAATGACCGCGGATATCACCGTGCCTTCGGGGACAGGGCTCCCGTCCAGCTTGGCGATGCCGTAGATCCCCTGTGGGTTCGGCTGCTGGGCAAACAGCACGCCCGGGAGCAGCACGAGGGACGCCAGGACTCCTAAGATGACCAACACTCGCAACTTGGTCATGCCTTATCCTTTCTGTTCGCCTGCTCAGTCACCACGCATGGCCTACGCCCGCGCCCCTGCGTTTACTTCCCGGCGGAGAGCATACCACAATTCCGCCATCACCTCGTTTACCTCGTCACCAGTCAGGGTCCGTTGGGGCGCCTGCAGCAGCACCCGATAGGCCAGCGACCGCTTGCCCGCGGGGAGTTGCCCTCCTTCGTACACGTCAAAGAGCGTGAACTGGGCCACCAATGGGTTGGAGCGCAGCACGTCGCCCACCTTTCCGGCGGGGACGTCGCGGTCCACCACCAGGGCCAGGTCGCGCCACGCACCGGGGAAGCGCGGCAGGGCCCGGAAGTGCTGCCGCGTCGAGGATTGGGTAGCCCTGAGCAACGCCTCGACGTCTAATTCCAGCAGAGCAACGGGGCCGGAGTCAATAGCAAAAGCCTCCAAAATGCCTGGATGTACCTCACCCAACACCCCCACAGGCGCCCCGCCGATCAGGAGCGTGGCGCAGCGGCCTGGGGCGCACCACGCGGCGGATGCGGATTCCACGGCCAACTCCAGCCCCACAGCGCGGGCCAGCGTCTCGGCGACGCCTTTCGCCTCGTAAAAGTCCTCCACGCCCTGGTCCTTGCGCCACGCCGGCAGTGCGCGCGGGCCACAGAGGACGGCGCCAGCCACCTCGTGCTCCTCCGGCAGGTCATTTGCGCGCGGGAGAAAGACCCGCCCCACCTCAAACAGGCACAGCGGTCCCGACGCCATGGAGGCCTGGTTGGCGGCAAGGCTGGCGAGGAGGCCCGGACGCAGAGTGGTCCGCAGGTACTCGTGCTCCTTGGCCAGGGGGTTCGCCACACGCAGGGGTTGGACCCCGTCCCATGCCGCTGCTTTCCTCAGCACCTCTTCGCTCAGGAGCGGGTAAGTGATCACCTCCTCCAGCGTGCAAGCGGCGAGGAGATCGCGGACCCGCTCTTTCAGTTCCTGCAACGGCTGCGGCTGCCACGCAGGAGCAGGAGTGGAGAGCGGCTGCAACGGCAGCACGTCATAGCCATGGATTCTCGCCACCTCCTCCACCAGGTCGTCCTCAATGGCGATGTCGCTACGCCAGGGGGGCGCGGTAACCTGAACCCCGTCTGAGTGGCGGCAGTGGAATCCCAAGCTCGTCAGGATGCGCTCCACCTCGGAGAGCGGTACGTCGGCGCCAAGCACCTGCTTGAGGCGATGCTCCGTGAGGGTCACCGAATGCTGCGCCTGCCGGCCGGGGTACACGTCCACCATCCCCTTGGCCGCCTCGCCGCCCGCCACCTGGAGCAGCAGGTGCATGGCGCGCCGCAGCGCCAGCGGCGGCAGCTCCAGGCGCAGCCCTTTTTCAAAGCGGAGCGACGCCTCCGTGCGGAGCTTGAGCGCCTGCGCAGTCCGCCGCGTGACGATAGGGTTGAAGCTGGCAGACTCCAGCAGCACGTCCCGCGTCGTCTGCGTTACCTCGCTCTCTACGCCGCCGATGACCCCCGCCACGGCCTGCGCGTCCTGTGCGTCGGCAATGACCAGCATCTCGCGGTCCAGCTTCCGCTCCTGCCCGTCCAGGCTCGCCATCACCTCGCCTGGGCGGGCGCGCCGGGCGACCACCGCCCGCTCCTTCAGCTTCGCCAGGTCAAAGGCGTGCAGCGGCTGGCCGTACTCCAGCATCACGTAGTTGGTCACGTCCACGACGTTGTTGATGGGGCGCATCCCCGCCTTAGTGAGGCGTTGCTGCATCCACAGTGGCGATGGGCCGACCGTAACGCCGCGCACGACGGCCCCGCAGTAGCGGGGGCACAGGGCCGGATCCTCGACGTGGATGCGCACCAGCGACTCGGCCGGCGTGGCGCCCTCGGCGTAGGCCAGGTCCGGCGGTCGCACGGTCGTGCCGGTCAGCGCGGCCACCTCGTACGCCACGCCGAGAACCGAGAACCAGTCGGGATGGTTGGATGTCGGTTCCGCATCCAGCACCACGTCCGACAGGTACTCGGAAAGCGGCACGCCAACGGGCGCCTCCTGTGGGAGCACTAGGATGCCGGTGTGGTCCTCGCCCAGTCCCAGCTCCTTCTCCGAGCAGATCATCCCCTCGGAGAGAACGCCGCGGATGCGCGCGGACTTGAGCTTAGCGGGCTGGCCGGTGTGCGCGTCGGTGAGCGTGGCGCCGACCTTGGCGAAGGCGATGCGCTGTCCGGCAGCGACGTTAGGCGCGCCGCAGACCACGCGCAGCTTCTCGCGGCCCAGGTTCACCGTGCATAGCTTGAGCCGGTCGGCGTTGGGGTGCTGCTCCACGGCGTCCACGTGACCGACGTAGCAGTTCTCCCAGCCGGTGCCCACCCGCTCCACGGAGCCGACCTCCAGGCCGGCCATGGTGAGCCGGTGGGCAAGCTCCTTCGCGGGGAGCGCCACGTCCACGTAATCACGAAGCCAGGAGAGGGGGATTTTCATGCCTCAGCCTTTCAGGTCGGGGTTTCACCAGAGGAGCTGTTAGCCCCTCTGGACTCCCTTTCAGTTTTTTCGAGAGTCTCCCGGGGCCAGTGATCCCCTTAGAGTCACACCCCTAGAACTGCCTCAAGAACCTTACGTCGTTGGCGTAGAAGTGGCGGATGTCGTCAATGCCGTGCTTGAGCATGGCGACCCGCTCCACGCCGATGCCAAACGCAAAGCCCGTGTACCGCTTGGGGTCATAGCCCACCATCTCCAGCACGCGGGGGTGGACCATGCCGGCGCCCATGATCTCAATCCAGCCCGTTTCCTTGCAGACGCGGCAGGGCGCGCCCTTGACGGTGCCCTGACCCTTGCAGATGAAGCAGTCCATCGCCATGTCCACGCCGGGCTCCACGAAGGGGAAGTAGTCGCAGCGGAAGCGCACGCGGCGCTCCGGCCCGAAGATGCGCCGCGCGAACTCGTACAGCGTCGCCTTCAGGTTGGCGAACGTGATGCCTTCGTCCACGGCCAGGCCCTCCACCTGGTGGAAATGCCACTCGTGCGTGGCGTCCGTCGCCTCGTACCGGTACACCTTGCCGGGCACCACCACGCGGACGGGCGGCTGCGTCTTTTCCATCACCCGCGCCTGCATCGGCGACGTGTGGGTCCGGAGCAGCATGGGCCGCTCACCGTTCGCGTCCGTGTAGTCAATCCAGAGCGTGTCCCACATGTCACGCGCCGGGTGGCCCCTGGGGATGTTCAACAGCTCAAAGTTGTACCGGTCCCACTCCACCTCGGGGCCTTCCACCACCTGGAAGCCCATGGCGGTGAAGGCGGCGAGCACCTCGCGAAGCGTCTGCGTGGTCGGGTGCAGCCGCCCCAGTAGTAGGGGGCGGCCCGGCAGCGTGACGTCCAAGCGCTGCTCAGTGGCGAGCCGCTCCAGCGCCCGCTCTTTCAGCGCCTGCTGGTGACGCGCCAAGCCCTCCTCCAGCGCCGTCTTCACCTGGTTGGCCGCGACGCCCGCCGCGGGCCTCGCCTCCGGCGCCAGCTTGCCGAGCGAGCGCATGGCGAGTGTTAAGCGCCCCTCTTTGCGGCCCAGGTACGCCACGCGCCAAGCCTCCAGCGACTCTTCAGAGTCAGCGGCCTCCAGCGCCTTGAGCGCTTCGTCCTTCAGGGCCTCCAGGGTGCGCACCAGCTCGTGGGCGTCGGTGGTCACGGGCGTTGACCTCTCTCCCTGCTCTGAGTGAAGTCGAATGGGAAGGGGTTGGGGTTGGATTGACCGATGGCACCGATTATAGGCACGCACGATGAATCCAGCAACGGCGCTGAGCAGTATCATCAACACAGGAGGATGCCCGCCATGCCCATAGACTTTGGCCTGCCCCTACCAGAAGCAGCGCGACGGCTGGGCCTCACCGTTCGCACGGAGGCTACGCCGCGCGAGGGCTCCGTGCGGAGCGGCGCGCTGCGCTTGCACTACCTGGACTGGGATAGCGCACCCGCAAGCCGTCCGCCGCTCGTCTGCCTGCACGGCTTCGCGCAGAACGCCCACATGTGGGACTTCACCGCATTGGCCCTGGCCGATCGTCGCCGCGTCATCGCGCTGGACCAGCGCGGCCACGGCGACAGCGACTGGGCGCCGCCGGACGAGTACAGCCTGGAGACGATGCAGCGGGACCTGGCCGCTCTGGTGGACGCGCTCGGGCTGGAGCGCTTTATCCTCGTGGGCCTCTCCATGGGAGGACGCAACGCGTTCACGTACGTGGCGGCGCACCCGGAGCACGTCCACGCGCTCGTGGTCGTCGACATGGGGCCGGAGGTCAACCGCAAGGGTGTGGAGCGCATCCAGGGGTTTGTGGCGCAGCAGGACGTGCTGGACAGCTTTGATGCCTTTGTGGAGCGGACGCTCCGCTACATGCCGCACCGGCAGGAGTGGATGGTCCGCGGCAGCCTGCGGCACAACCTGAAGCAGCTCCCCGACGGCCACTGGACGTGGAAGTATGATCAGGCGCTGCGCGAGACGGCGCGGCACGGGCTGCCGTCCAGCGAGCAAGGGCCAGAGCAGGCGTGGCAGGCCTGGCGCAGCATCCGCTGCCCGACGCTCATCATTCGCGGGGCCGAGAGCGACATCTTGACGCGCGATGTGGCGCAACTCATGGAGCGGGAACTGCCCGGGCGCGGACGCTTGGTGGAGGTGCCGAACGCCGGCCACCTCGTCCCAGGCGACAACCCCCGTGCGTTTGAAGCGGCGCTCGGCACGTTTCTTGAGGACTTGCCGCGCTAACACCGGCAAGCTCGCACACCCTACCACTCTCGGTGAGCACTACCTATCTTCATATCCGCATCTTTCTTTATATGATACGGCTCATCTGCTATACTGTATGGCAAACGGTCTCTCGGGCTGACTTTGAGGACTTGCCATGACAACCGCCGCGCGAAAAGACTACTACGTGCTCCTGCAGGTGCCCCGGAACGCCGACGACAAGGCGATACGGGCGGCCTACCGCCGTCTTGCGCGCCAGTACCACCCAGACGTCAACAAGACCGACCCCAACGCCGAGAAGCGCTTCAAAGAGGTTGGCGAGGCGTACGAGGTCCTCTCCAGCCCTCAAAAGCGGAGCCTCTATGACCGGTATGGCGTCAACTGGCAGCAGGCCCAGCGGATGCAAGAGCGAGGCGTCCCCTTTGACCAGGGAACGGGAGGACAGCCGCCGTTTGGCCCGTTCGGCGAGGACGGAGGCGACCTAGGCGACCTGTTTGCAAACCTCTTTGGTGGAGGCTTGCGCAGGCCCGCTACCCAGGTGGAGGTGCAACTCACCCTGGAGGAGGCGTTCCACGGCGCCAAACGCATTCTGGAGCTCCCCACTCAAGAGGCGTGCGTTCAGTGCCAGGGCAGGGGCAGGTCTCGCGGGGGTCCCGGGGGCCTCTGTTCAGCCTGCCGAGGGCGCGGCGCCGTCACCCAGGTCAGGCGTGTAGAGGCGGCCATTCCACCGGGCGTGGACAACGGCGCACAGATCCGGATTACCCCGCACCGGCATGGGCTCCTCCTCACCATCACGGTGCTGCCCCATCCCCGTTTCCGCAGAGAGGGGGCAGACCTGTCCGTGGATGTGCCGGTGCCGCTGTACGCCTCTGTCCTCGGCGGCGAGGTTAAGGTCCCAACCGTCACCGGCCACGTGACCCTCACAATCCCGCCGGAGACCGCCAACGGCCAGTCCTTTCGCCTTACCGGCCAGGGCATGCCGCACTTGGGCAACCAGGGCCGGAGGGGCAACTTGTTCGCCACCGTCCGGGTGGCCTTGCCCACGAAGCTCACTTCAAAAGAAAAGGCCCTCTTTGCGCAGCTCCACAACCTGCGCCCTGCGTAGCGATGGGCTGAGGCGGCAATCGTGTCCAAGAACCAAACCGACCACGCACCCGAGCAACCTCGGCAGACGCCGTCAGACCCGGCGCACGAGGCCCGGTACACCATGAGCGTGGCCGCAAGGCTGGCCCAGCTCTCGCCAGCGGCCATCCGCTCCTGCGAGCGGGCCGGCGTCATCGCGCCAACCCGCTCGTCGGGCAGGCAGCGCCTCTACTCCGCGCACGACGTGGCGCGGCTGGGCCGGGTGAGGATGCTCCTGGTGGACATGGGCGTCAACATGGCGGGCGTTGAGGTGGCGCTCCGGCTGATGGACCGGATCGCAGAGCTGGAACGACAAGTGGAGAGACTGCGCGCAACACGCCAGAACCCACAGCGAGGTCAGTAAGCATGGTACTAAGACCAGGAACCTTCACCGAGTCGGCCCAAGAAGCGATCGCGCTTTCGCAGCAGCTTGTGCGGGAGTACCGGCACACGCAGCTGGACTTGGAACACGTGCTGCTCGCCTTGCTGGAGCAGGCGGAGGGCGTCCCGTCCCTCGTCCTGAAAGAGCTTGGCGTGGACGCCGCCGCCTTCAAGGGACGCGTGGAGGCAGCACTCGCCCGTACGCCCAAGGCGGACTATGAGCCGACCCAGATTTATCAGACCCCCCGTTTCGTACGCCTCCTCCAAAACGCCAAGGCGGAGGCGGGCCGGCTCAAGGACGAGTTCATCAGCACCGAGCACCTGTTAATCGCGGTCACGCAGGAGCGCACCGGCGAGTCCACCCAAGTTCTGCGCGAGTTCGGCGTGGACACGGAGAAGGTGTACCAGGCGCTGGCGAAGGTGCGCGGCTCCCAGCGCGTCACCGACCCCCGCGCGGAGAAGAAGTACCGCGCCCTGGAGAAGTACAGCGTTGACCTCACCGCCCTGGCGCGCCAGGGCAAGCTGGACCCCGTCATTGGCCGGACGGAAGAGGTCCGCCGCGTCATCCAGACCCTCTCCCGCCGCACCAAGAACAACCCGGTGCTGCTGGGCGGCGCGGGCGTGGGCAAGACGGCCATCGCGGAGGGGCTGGCCCAGCAGATCGTGTCCGGCGACGTCCCGGAGACCCTGCGCAACCGCCGCGTGCTCGCCCTCGACATGGGCAGTATGGTCGCAGGCTCCAAGTTCCGCGGCGAGTTCGAGGAGCGCCTGAAGGCCGTGATGGACGAGGTGAAAGTGGCCCAGGGCGAAATCATTCTGTTCATTGACGAGCTGCACCAGGTGGTCGGCGCGGGCGGCGCGGAGGGCGCCATTGACGCCTCCACGATGATGAAGCCCGCCCTCGCGCGCGGCGAGATCCAGGTGCTCGGCGCCACTACGCCGGACGAGTACCGGAAGCACATTGAGAAGGACGCAGCGCTGGAGCGCCGCTTCAATCCGGTCTGGATTGAGGAGCCGGACGTCGAGACCGCCGTCGCGATGCTGCACGCCCTGCGCCCTCGCTACGAGAGCCACCACAAGGTCAAAATCGCGGACTCGGCGCTGGTTGAGGCCGTGCGTCTCAGCAGCCGCTACATCACCGGACGCCTGCTGCCGGACAAGGCCGTGGACCTCATAGATGAGGCCGCGGCCAAGCTGCGATTGGAGATGTCCAGCATGCCCTCGGAGCTCAAGGCGATGGAGCAGCGCGCCAGCCAGCTCACGCATGAAGAGGAGTCGGCCATGGAGCGCGCCGACTACGAGAAAGCGTCGCAGCACCGCGCCGAGCGCCTCCACCTGGAGCACGAGTTCACGGACAAGCGTGACGCGTGGCTCAAGGAGCACAAGCTTGACCCCGTCGTGGATGAAGACGACATCGCGCAGCTCGTGGCCAAGTCCACCGGCGTCCCGGTGGCGCGGCTGCTTGAACAGGAGAGCGCGAAACTGCTCCACATGGAAGAACGCCTCCACGAGCGCGTCATCGGCCAGCACGACGCCGTCCACGCTGTGTCGGAGGCGCTGCGCCGCTCCCGCGCCGGCCTGAAGGACCCCAAGCGTCCCATCGGCAGCTTCCTGTTCCTGGGCCCCACCGGCGTTGGCAAGACCGAGCTGGCGCGCGCCCTGGCCGAGTTCCTGTTTGACGACGAGGACGCGATGGTGCGGCTGGACATGTCCGAGTACATGGAAAAGCACACCGTTTCCCGCATGGTCGGCGCGCCGCCCGGCTATGTCGGCTACGAGGAGGGCGGCCAGCTCACCGAGGCTGTGCGCCGCAGGCCATATCGCGTGGTGCTCTTTGACGAGATTGAGAAGGCGCACCCGGACGTGTGCAACATCCTGCTCCAGGTGCTGGAGGACGGGCGCCTCACGGACGGCCAGGGCCGCACCGTGGACTTCCGCAACACCGTTCTCATCATGACCAGCAATTTGGGCACCTCGCAGGCCGGTGGGTCTCAGAGCGTGGGATTCCGAACGGATGGCGGCCCCGCCGCGGAGCGGGAACGGCTGCGCGCTTCCATTGAGGACGCGCTCAAGCGCTCGTTTCGGCCCGAGTTCCTCAACCGCATAGACGAGGTGATCATCTTTGACCCGCTTACGCTCGAGCAGATCCACCAAATCGTTGACCTGATGGTCAAGCAGGTGCAAAGCCACCTGGTGGAGCAGAAGGTCTCCATCACGCTGACCGGCGCCGCGCGGGACTGGCTGGCCAGCAAGGGGTACGACCCGGTCTTTGGCGCACGGCCTCTGCGCCGGGCTATCCAGCGATACCTGGAAAACCCGTTGGCGTCCCGCATCCTGGCCGGCGACTTCCGCGAGGGGGATACGGCCCAGATAGACGTGGACGGCGCAGGCAAGGGCCTGGCGTTCGCGAAAGCACCGGAGCCCTCCGCCGGGCCGCCCTCCAAGAGCACCCACTGAACGACAGAGACGGGAGTGTTCCCCCCTCCCGCACGGCGCGGCCGCCATCCCATTCGCTTGGCCGTAGGCCGTTGTGCCATTCAAGCTCCGCTCACTAGGAGAAGGGTGCAGGGGCTGGCCCCTGCCTTTAGCCCGACCGGAAGCCCGAGGGGACTCGTCCCCTCCGAAAAGCATGAGGGCGGGTGGTTGGCGTGGTATCCTTGCCGTAGCCAAGCACTAAGAAGGGCACCGTGAGGGCGTCGTGTGGGATAAAGCACTCGGAATCAAGAAGGAATATCTCGACGTCGGCGGCATCAAGACCCACTGCTTGATCGCGGGGAGCGGGCCGCCGCTCGTCCTGCTGCACGGCGTGGGGTCGTCCGTTGTGGCGTGGACGGAGAACCTCCTCCCGCTCGCGGAACACTTCACGGTTTACGCACTGGACCTCCCCGGCCACGGTGACAGCGAAAAGCCGGAAATGGCGTACACGCTGCCCGCGGCATCCCGCTTCATGACCGACTTCTTAGACGCGATTGACGCGCCGCGCGCCCACCTGGCCGGTGAGTCGCTGGGCGGGCTCATCACCCTCAAGACGGCGCTGGACCACCCGGACCGCGTGGACAAAGTGGTCGCCATCGGCTCGGCGGGCCTGGGGCGCGACCTGGCCTGGGTTATCCGGTGGATCTCGGTCCCCATCATCGGCGAGATCATCGTGCATCCCACCGCCAGCCGCATGAAGTACCAGCTCAAGCGAGTGATGCGCGGCAAACGCTACGTCACGGACGAGCTGATCAAAGAGCTGTACCGCGCCCGAGTCTCGCCGGGGGCCGAGCGCGCCCTTCTGAAGATGGTCCGGTGGGGCGTTACGCCGTTCGGCCTCCGCCGCCGAGCGTACCTGCTGCCTGAGCTCCCAAGGCTTCAGGCCCCGCTTATGCTCGTCTGGGGCGCCAACGACAGCATCGCGCCCGTGCACCACGCCTACGAGGCCGTGCGCATTTCCCCGGCCGTCCGCCTTGAGGTGTTCGAGCAGTGCGGGCACTGGGCCCAGATGGAGCAGCCGGAGCGGTTCAACCGTCTCGTTCGCGAGTTCCTGCTCAGCCCGCCGCCCGTCAACGGCGCCCGCCCGTAGCCACCGACCCCTTCGTTGGAATCGTTCGTGGTGCGCTGGCTCAGCAAGCAACGGGACCGCCTGGTGAGCAATGGAAACGAACCATGGCGCCGCCTGTGGCCCTGGGCGCTCGTCTTCGCGGTCGTCTTCATCGTTCTGGCCGTCGTCTTCTACGACAACCTTCCCAGCCCGCGAAACGCGGGGTATCCCGGCATCTTCCTCCTCAACCTCATCGCGAGCGGCGGTCTCGTTATACCGGCGCCCGGACTCGCCTCCACCTGCTTCGGGACGTCCGCGCTGGGTCTGGACGTGATCAGCGTGGGACTGCTGGCGGCGACCGCCGAGACGATTGGGGAGCTGACGGGCTACCTTGCGGGCGTCGGGGGACGCAATTTCCTGGACCGCCTCCCCCTTGCGCGCCTGCGCCGCGGGCTGGAGGCCTGGGTCCAACGCCGCGGAGGCCTGGTCATCCTCGTCGTGGCGGCGATACCCAACCCGATTTTTGACGTCGTTGGCATCGCCGCGGGCAGCCTGCGCTACCCGCTGCCCGCCTTTCTCGGCTACGTGTTCCTCGGCAAGTGCGTCAAGGACCTCGCCGTCGCCTACGCTTGCCTGCACGGCATGGACAACATCGTGAGGTTCTTTGGCATGGGATAACGCGGCCTTGCCCTTCCGCAGGGCAGCGGCTAGCATGAAGAGGTTGCAATGCGCATTTTCGTTGACATAGACAACACGCTGCTCGCCTCGTCGGAGAGCGAGTGGGCGCTCCGTCCCGGCGCATGCGAGGTGCTGGCCGCGCTCCAGGGCCACGGCCACGCGGTGTACCTCTGGTCCGCCACGGGGCGCGCGCACTGCCAGCGCATCGCGGAGCACTTTGGGCTCCAGCCCTTCATCACCGAGTACTTTGACAAGGACCCGGACTGCCCTATCAAGCCTGACCTGATTGTGGACGACGACTGGTACCTGGTGCAGAAGTACTCCGGCGTGCTGGTCACCCCCTTCCGCGAACCGGACCCGAACGACCGGGAGCTGTACAAGGTGCTGGCGCACGTGGGCATTCCGATCCCAACGAGTTGACATGCGCACATGATGAACGCCATCGTCGTTGACCATCTGCACAAGCGCTTCCGCGCCGTGGAGGCCGTCAAGGACGTCTCCTTTACGGTCGCGGAGGGTGAGGTGTTCGGTTTCCTCGGCCCCAACGGCGCGGGAAAGACGACCACCATCAACATCCTGTGCACGCTGCTTGCGCCAACCTCGGGGACCGCGCTGGTCAACGGCTTTGACGTCGCCCGCCAGCAGAGCGAGGTGAGGCGCTCCATCGGCCTCGTCTTTCAGGAGACGACGGTGGACGACTACCTGACCGCGGAGGAAAACCTGAGGTTCCACGCCAGGGCGTACCGGCTGCCGCGCGACGTGTGGGTGGGGCGCGCCGAGGAACTGCTGCGCCTGGTTGACCTGTGGGACCGCCGCCATGACCGGGTGCGCACCTTCTCCGGCGGCATGAAGCGCCGCCTGGAGCTGGCCCGCGGCCTGCTCGTCCGGCCACGCGTCCTCTTCCTGGACGAGCCCACGCTGGGGCTGGACCCGCAGACCCGCCGCCACATCTGGGACTACCTGCTCCAGGTGCGCCGCAACGAGGCACTCACGGTCTTCCTGACCACGCATTACCTGGAGGAGGCCGAACACTGTGACCGCGTCGCCATCATTGACCACGGGCAGATTGTTGCTCTGGACACCCCTGAGCACCTCAAGGCCGCCGTCGGAGGGGGCGTGGTGACTATCCGCGTGGAGGACCAGGCCCTGGCTCTGGAAGAACTGCAGACCCGCTTCGGCCTGGCGCCGGTGGTGCTGGACGGCGCAATTCAGTTCAACGTCCCGAGCCCCGAGGAGTTCCTGCCGGAGTTCATCCGCGCGTTTGCTGTCCCTCTGAACTCGGTGAGCATCCACCGCCCCACGCTTGAAGACGCGTTCGTGAAGCTTACGGGCCACGCGATCCGCGATGACGCGCCCGCCGCCAGCACCTACGCCCGTGTCCGCATGCGGATGAGGTAAGCATGAGCGAGGTGTTCACCGGCTTCTGGGTCATCGCCCATCGTGAGCTGCTCCGGCTCCTGCGAGAGCGCGCGCGGCTCGTCTCCACGTTCGCCATCCCTATCTTCACGCTGATCATCTTCGGCGCCGGCTTCAATCGGATTGTCACGGATCTGGACTCGGACGTAGACCTGGTGCAGTTCATGTTCCCCGGCGTGGTCTGCATGGGCGTAGCCGTCACGTGTATGTTCGCCGGGCTGTCGGTGGTCTGGGACCGGGAGTTCGGCTTCCTCAAGATGGTGCTTGTCGCGCCATTGAACCGCATCGGGGTGGCCCTGGGCAAGGCTGCCGGTGGAGCCGCGGTGGCAACGGTTCAAGGACTCATCATCCTGGCCTTCATGCCGGTCGTGGGCCTTTCCCTAGACGGCCTCGCATTCCTCAAGCTCTTCCTCGTGCTGATCTTGATGGCGGCAACCCTCTCCTGCCTCGGCATCCTGGTCGCCTCGCGCATGCGCTCCCAGCAGGGTTTCCACGGCGTGGTGGAGATGTTGCTGTTCCCGCTACTGTTCTTCTCAGGCATCTTCTTCCCTGTGGACAGGGTGCCAACTTGGCTGGGCGTTATCGCCAAGCTCAACCCCATCACGTACGGCGTGGACGCCGCACGCCAGGTGGTGCTCGAGTCGCAGGCGGGCTCAGCGCTCGCCGGCAACGCACCGCTGAGCGCCGGCAACGGCGCGCTGGGCGTAACGGTGTTCGGGCACACGATGGCCGTGTGGGAGGACGCGCTCGTCCTCGCCGCGTTCGGCGTAGTGGTCGTCGTGACGGCGGCGTGGTCGTTCAGCCGCCAGGAGTGAACCGATGGCACAGCAGAGTCGAACGGTCTCTGTGGGCTCCACCGCGCCCGGCTTCACACTGGAATCGGCGAGCGGCGGCCAGGTCTCCCTCTCCGACTTCCGGGGCAAGCGCTGCGTCGTTTTGGTCTTTCTCCGCGGGTTCGCTTGACCGTTCTGCCGAAGGCACCTCCGCCAGTTGGCGGAGCAGCACCGAGAGTTCCTCGAGGCCGGCGCGCAGGTCCTGGCCATCGTCCACGACTCACCCCAGGCAGCCAGGGCGTTCCTGGCGCAACACCCGTCGCCCTTCCCGCTCCTGCTAGATGCCACCCACGCCCTCTTTGAGCAATACGGAGTAGAGAGCAAGCTCGCCTCTCTGGGCCAGCGGCCTGGCCTCTTCGTCATTGACAGCGAGGGAGTGGTGCGGTTTACTCACCTCGGAAGGCAGCAGTGGGAGATCCCGTCCAACCCGGTCGTCCTGGAAGAGGTGCGTTGCCTTCCCTGCGAGGCAACACGGTGACAGAAAACGCGATGGCCACCTACCTCAGCGAAGGCGCCTCGCTCCACGCCTACCTGGCAAGGCCCACAGGCAGCGGCCGTTCCCGGCGGTGGTCGTCATCCAAGAGCTGTTCGGCCTGAACGACAACATCCGGCGGATCGCCAACCGGCTCGCCGGCGAGGGGTACATTGCCCTCGCGCCAAACCTGTATTCCCGCCCGGGCGGGTTCGGCCGTTTCTGCGTGACCAGTCTGATGAAAGCGATGCTGAACAACGGCGTGGAGCAGCAGCCGGTGCGGGACCTGAAGGCGGCGGTGGCCTACCTCCAGCAACAGCCGTTCGTGCACGCCGAGCGCATCGGCGTGACCGGCTTCTGCATGGGCGGCGGCTATGCCATTCTGTTGGCGTGCGCCTCCGACCAGGTGAAGGGCAGCGTGGCCTTCTATGGCCGCAACCCCTCGCCGATTGACGCCGTGGCGAACATCCGCTGCCCGCTCCTCTACCCCTACGGCGCGTCTGACCGGCTCGTCCGCGGCGGCGTTCCCAAGCTGAAAGAGGCGCTGAAGCGGCAAGGCAAGCAGTACGAGGTCAAGGCGTACCCCAACACCGGCCACTCGTACATGAACGACTCGCGGCGCAGCTACCGGCGCGACGTGGCTGAGGGCTCGTGGAAACACCTGCTCGCCTTCTTCGGCGAGCACTTGAAGGAGACGCCATGAACATGCCCATCAAGCTCACCGTCTACTCCGACTACATCTGACCCTTCTGCTACATCGGCCTGGAGCGGGTCGATAGGATGCAGCAGGAGTTTGAGGTCCAGGTGGAATGGCGCCCGTACGAGCTCCACCCAGAGATCCCTCCGGAAGGCAAGCCGCTGGAGGAGCGGTCGCGCCTCGGCTTCAGCCGGATCCTCGCGATGGCGAAGGAGGCCGGGCTGGAGATGAGCCCGCCCCCGCGCATTGCGAACTCTCGGCTGGCCCTTGAGGCCACCGAGTTCGCCAACGCGCAAGGCAATGGCGGCGCGTTCCACCGTGCCGTTTTTGAAACCTACTGGCGGCGCGGCCTGAACATCGGGCAGCAGGCAGTCCTCCTCCAGCTCGCCGATGAGGCCGGCCTTGACCGCGAGGCGTTGCGCCAGGCGCTGCAGCAGGGAACGTACCGCGAAGTGCTGGAGCGAAAACTGGGAGAGGCCCGGAAGACGGGCGCCAACGGCGTCCCGGCGTTTGTCTTCAACGACCGGTACCTCGTGACGGGCACGCACCCGTACGAGGTGTTCCGGAACTTCATTGCGGAGCGGCTGCTCAAGGAGCGGGACGAACCTCGCTCACCCTGAACTTGCCTGCCCTCGAGCGAAGCGAAGGGTCGAAGGGCGCACCCTCATGGTTCGACAAGCTCACCACGGGCGGTTGAAGATGCTGCACGCCGCCTAGCTGCGCGGGACCTCTGACATCAGCGCCATCGTGTCCCCCTCCGTGTCTCAAAAGAAGGCCATCCACAGCGCGTGGTCCGGCATCTCGGCGATGACGTGCGACTCGTTGCGGAACCGGACGCCACGTGCCTTGAGCGTCCCAAAAGTGGCCGGTAGGTCCGCCACCTTGAAATAGAGGATAGGGCTTGCACGGTCAAACTCCCGATCAGAAAGTTCCGGCATGAGCCGCACGCCGTTGCAATTGAAGAAAGTCAAGCGTGTCCCGGTAAAAGCCCACCGCCCGCAGGGGATCCTTGACCGGCACCGCGATCTGGCCGATGTGCGCTAAAGTCAATCCTGCCCCTTGTTGCACCATTGCTTCCCTCCCGCGCTGCTAAAACACCAACGTGTCCTTGAGCCGTTGTCGCTACGCGCCCTCACGGCTCCCGCGCTACCACCAACGCCCACACGCGCTTTGCTCCGCTCTCCAAGAGCGCCGCCGCGCACGCGTCCAGTGTTGCGCGGTGGTGCACACGTCATCTAGTAGCAAGACGCGCTTGCCCGCCAGGGCTGCGCCACGACAGGAGAAGGCCCCCGCTACGGCGGCATGCCTGGCTGCCGCGTCACTGGCGCGCGCCTGGGGTGGCGTGGCCCGCGACCGGACCAGCGTGCGCCTGTCTACCGCCACTTGCAGGAGCTGGCCTAGCTCCTCGGCAAGGAGCGCCGCCTGGTTATATCCGCGTTGTCGCTCGCGAGCGGCGTGCAGCGGCAACGGCACCAGGATGTCCGGCACAAAGCCGCTCCCATTCAGGGTGACCGCCAGCGGGCGCGCCAGCCATCATATTTCAGGCGGTGCACCATCTCGCGTGCCGCGCCCTGCATCAGAAACGTCGCGAGGACGCGCTCCACGGCCAGAGGCGCCTGCTCGCAGCGAGGACACAGCGAGCCCCTCAGAGCGACTGCGGCCGCCCCAGGGAACGGTTGCGCGCAGCGGACACACAGCGGCGGCTCCAGCCGCCCAAGCAGTCCGGAGCAGCCGTC
The DNA here is from genome assembly GCA_009693055.1 of Dehalococcoidia bacterium. Classification (GTDB taxonomy): domain Bacteria; phylum Chloroflexota; class Dehalococcoidia; order Lucifugimonadales; family SHYT01; genus SHYA01. Next base: position 221,208 of record SHYA01000001.1, read on the forward strand.
GCACAGCCACGCACCGGGCTTCCGGCACATCGCGCACTGCGGAGGAAATACCACGTCAAGGGCGGCGTGGTAAAGCCACCTCACTCTATTCACGGCTGTTATGCTGGACTCAGTCTCTGACCTGACCCCCATTGATTCCACCTGCGCGGCGTCGCGCCTTGTGTTGTTCCGTTGGCGGACTGCTAAGATTCTACTTGATGAGCAAAGAGCCGGCGTTGCCGGGTGTGAAGGCGGTCTTCTTCGACCTGTTCAACACGCTCGCGCGCTTCTGGCCGCCGCGCGAGGAAGTACAGGCCCAGGCGTGTCAGGCGTTCGGCATCGCGCTTGACACGTCGCGGGTGGACCTGGGCTACGCGGAGGCGGACGCCTACATGACGCGCGAGAACTCCTCTGCGCCACTTCGAACACGCACCAACGCGCAAACGGACGCCTTTTTCGCCCGGTACGAACAGATCATCTTGAAGGGCGCGGGGGTTGACGTGGACCTGGCCGTTGCCGGTCAGGTCTGGCAACGGGTGCGACAGATCCCTTACGGCCTCACCCTCTTTGACGACGTGCTGCCTTCTCTAAGACGGCTGCGCCAAAAGGGGCTTGTCCTGGGGATGATCTCCAACCTGAACCGGCCGGGTGACGCGCTGACCAAGGAGCTTGGCCTGACGGGGACGCTCCACTTCGCGGTGACCTCGTTTGAAGCGCAGGCGGAAAAGCCGGACGCGGCTATTTTTCAGGCGGCGATAGAGCGGGCGGGCGTTCCCGCCTCGGAGGCCGTTCACGTCGGCGACCAGGTCTCCTCCGACGTAGAGGGGGCCAGAGGCGCTGGAATCCGGCCCGTGCTCATGGACCGCTACGGGACCGGACCCCGAGCCGCCGGCTGCCCCGTAGTCCACTCCATGGTAGAGTTGGAACGTCTCCTGGACCCATAGCGTCAACCCTTGACACGAGGGAAAGGATGAACGCAGAGGCCAGGTTCTACGGCTACTCCCGCTGAGCGACCTGCAAGAAGGCGCGGGAGTTCCTCGCGCGCAAAGGGGTCGCCGTCCAAGAGCGGGACTTCTTTCAGCTGCCGCTCACCGAAGTGGAACTGCGGGGCCTGCTGCACGGAAGGCCGGCCTCGGACGCCTTCTCCTGGAGGTCGCCATCGGTCAAGGCGCTGGGGCTGGAGGGTAAGCGCCTGAGCGACGCGGAGCTGGTCCAGTGGATGCTCAAGGAACCGAGGCTCATCAAGCGACCGATCCTGGTGCTCAAGGGGACAGTGTTCTTCGGGTTCCGGCCCGCGGAGCTTGAGGCGCACCAGTGAGGAGCGCGGAACGGCTAAAGCCGCGCTAGCGCTTCCCGAGGGTGCTGCCAGGCCATGTCAGGGGCCGTAGGGATGGTGTGCGGGGCCTTGCTGCCCCACAACGCGGCCGCAAACCCGACGCCCGCCTGTTGCGCGCACCGCATGTCGGCATGCGTGTCACCCACGTACAGCGCCTGCGACGGGTCCGAACCGAGGACTTTGAGCACATGCTGCACGCCGTCCGGCTCCGGCTTAGCGCGTGCGACCTCGTCACCAAACGCATCAACGACAAAGGCGCGCCCAACCCCCGCCACAGCCAGCTCCGGGACGGCGGCCCAGCGCGGCTTGTTGGAGAAGAGTGCCAGGCGGTACCCCTTTTCCCTCAGTCCAACCAGCATCGCCTCCACTTTAGGGAAAAGGCTGCTCGTTGCGCGCCAACCCCGCTCGTAGTGGCCCAGGTAGCTCTGCGTCACCTCTTCGCTTCTGCCCGGAAACAGCTGCGTGATAATCTGGGCGAGGGGCAGGCCGTGGCACTCTGCAATGGCCTCACTCGTAGGGGCTGGGCACCCGGCCTGGGCGGCGGCGTACTGCAGCGCCTCCTCATGGGCCTGCCAGGAGTTCCAGAGCGTCCCATCCCAGTCAAAAATCACGACGTTGTATTTCTTCATCGGACGTTTAGTATACCGCAAACAGCGCTTCAGTACAAGTGTTCTATGGCCGAGGTAGCGTCTCCTCGCTTGCTACTTCCTGCGCCGGACCACGTACTGAGCGATCTCTTCCATCGTCTCGCGCTCCGGGATATGGGGCAAGGCCCCCAGTCCTTGAAGCGCCTCATCACAGAAAGCCGCCGCCACCTGGTAGGCGTCTTGGATGATGCCGGACTCCCTGACCATCGCCACGGCTTGCTGGAGGGCCTCGGTCCTGCCGGGCTCCTTGTAAAAGCTCACAATCGGGTTGTCCTTCGGATACCGTTCCAGGAGCATGATGGCCGGCAGCGTGAGCACCCCGTGCGCAAGGTCCTCGCCCACGGGCTTGCCCATCTCCTCAGGGACGCCCTCAAAGTCCAGGATGTCATCAATCACCTGAAAGGCCATGCCCAGGTTCCGTCCGTAGCGGACCAGAGCCTGCACCCGTCCCTCGTCCAGCTCGGCCAGGACGGCCCCGGACTCCACCGCCGTCGAGAACAGAGAGGCGGTCTTCGCGGCGATCCTCTGGTAGTACTGCTCCCTGCTGATGACGGGCTTGTAGGCCTGGACCTGCTCCAAGAGCTGCCCCGTGGAGAGCTCCATGATGGTCTGTGCAAAACGTCGCATGATGCGCAGATTGCCGGTGTCGGCCACCTGGATGGCGGAGGCGGAGAACAGGTAGTCCCCGACCAGGACTGCGGCGTTCGGGCCCCAGATGGCGTTTAACGTGGCCCGCCCGCGCCGGGTGGCGGCCGCATCCACGGCGTCGTCGTGGAGGAGTGTCGCAAGGTGCAGCAGCTCCACGCCGGAGGCCATGAGGACGACCGTGTCTTCGGAGCCTCTGCCAAACCGGGAGGCCAGTATCGTAAGAGTGGGCCGCAGCCGTTTTCCCGGCACCTCAACCGCCTTCGCCAGCAGGGGGCTGATGCCTTGCGCCAGCGCCTGGTCCGCCACGCCGCGGATCAAGCGTTCCACGCTCTCCATCTGGGCACGCACAATCAGGGCGAAATGGGGCTCCGTAGCGGTCACCGCCTGCTCCTCTTGCGCTAGACCTTGACTCTGCCCGCTTCCAACAACGCCATCTCCTCGCCAGCCACCTTATCCTCCAGCTTCACAAACAGGGGAGCCGGAGGCGGGAACGGCTGCCCGGCGGGGACGGGCAAGACCTTCCAGCCGTGCTGTTGCATCGGCCCGGAGAAGCCCAACAGGGTATGCAGCTTCTGCGAGCTGAACGGCAGGAACGGCGCTAAGGCGGTCTTGAGGGCGGAGAGAACGCTGATGGCGATCCAGAGGGTGGTCGCCGTCCGCTGGCGGTCCTCCTTCAACGTCTTCCACGGCGCCTTCAGGTCCAGGTACCGGTTGGCGGCCTGGGCAAGCCCCATAGCGGCACCCAACGCCGCGCGAAAGCTGCACGCCTCCAGGCCCGCCCCCACCTCGGCGAGCGTCCGCTCCTGCGCGCGTCTGAGAAGCTCGCTGTCGTCGGCGTCCAGCGGGCCAGGCGCAGGCACGCGCCCGTCAAAGTTGCGGTGCGTGAAGCTGAGCACCCGGTGGACAAGATTCCCGTAGGTTGCGACCAGCTCGTCGTTGTTGCGGCGCACGAACTCTTTCCAGGTGAAGTCCGCATCCGAGGTTTCCGGCATGCCCGCCGCCAGCAGATACCTGAGGGCGTCCGGGTCGTACCGATCCAGGAAGTCCGGCACCCAGACCGCCCAGTTCTCCGACGTGGAGAGCTTACGACCCTCCAGGGATAGAAACTCGTTCGCGGGCACGTCGTAGGGTAGGTTGTAGCGGCTGTGCCCGCTGTCGTAGTCGCCGTACGCCATCAGCATCGCGGGCCAGATGATGGTGTGGAACGGGATGTTGTCCTTACCGATGAAGTAGTAGGCACGACAAGCCGGGTTCTGCCAGAAGTCGCGCCACTTGTCCGGCTCGCCGCGGCGCTCCGCCCACTCCACGGCCGCGGACAGGTACCCGCTGACCGCCTCAAACCACACGTAGATGCGCCGGTCATCATAGCCCCGCAAGGGGATGGGAACGCCCCAGGAGATGTTGCGCGTGATGTCCCTGTCGCGCAGGCCGTCCGCCAGCCACTGGCGGGTGAAGTTGCGGACGTTGGGACGCCAGTGCTCCGAGCGGGCGCCAATCCATTCCTCCAGCTTCGCCTGGTACGCGCCGAGGCGCAAGGTGAACTGTTCCGACTCGCGCAGCTCCGGCGCGTTCCCGCAGAGGCGGCACTTCCAGTCCATCAGGTCCTGCGGGTTGAGCGTGCGCCCGCACTTTTCACACTGGTCGCCGCGGGCCTTCTCGCTTCCGCAGAAGGGGCACGTGCCAAGGATGTACCGGTCTGACAGGAATCGGCGGTCTTTCGTGCAGTACGGCATCGCGCCCGACCGCTTGTAGATGTCCCCCTGCCGGAGCAGCTTGGTGAAGATCCGGTGAACGACTTCGCGATGGTTCTCGGTGCCGGTGCTGGTGTACAAGTCCCAGGAGATGCCCAACCGCTCCCACGAGTCGAGGAAGCTGGCATGGTACTTGTCGACCACCTCCTGGGGTGAGACCCCATCTTGCTCCGCGCGAATGGTGATCGGGGTGCCGTGCTGGTCGGAGCCGGACACCATGAGCACCTCGCTTCCCTTGAGCCGGTGGTAGCGGGCGAAGATGTCCGCGGGCAGGTAGCAGCCGGCGATGTGCCCCAGGTGCAGCGGGCCGTTGGCGTACGGCCACGCGACACCAATGAAGATGCGTTCCGGCATAGGTCACACTTTCAGGGGGGTTTTCCCGATTGTAGCACGGAGGCTCCGCAGGGCGGGAGGACGGCGCGCCGTACACCTCAAGCGCATAAGTACCGCCCTTCGACCCTTCGCGGAGTTTACCCTGAGCAAAGCGAAGGGCTCGAGGGCAGGCAGGCTCAGGGTGAGCCGGAGCACAGGGGGCGATTCGTAGAATCGCCCCCACGGTAATCCTCAAGGCCGCGCCTTGGCCGCTCAGCCCTTTAAGAAACTGAGCACGCTGCCCTTCCACACCTCCTTCAGGATGCCCTCCAGAGCCGCGCGGTCGGGACGGTGAACCTGGAGCGTGCGCGCCAGCAGCCGCGGCCCGAACTTCGCCAGGTAGGGGCACCGCTCCTGGAATCCCAGGAGAGTCTGGCGCTCGCCGCCGAGGAGCACGTAGTCCAGGGTCCTTTCCACCGGGAGAAAGTGCTCCTGCACGTGCTGGCACACCCGGTCGAACAGCTCGCGGGCCTGATTCTCGCGGCGGCGGGCAAAGCGCTGCTGTGACCAGCCTCCCGCTTTGTGGCGGCCGTGCACGTGGGCGGTCCCTACCTTGGACGCAGCAAGGGTGTCCCCCTGGAACACGCCCACGGCGTACCCCTGCAAGCGGAGCAGCACCACACCCACTTTGGGCCGGGAGGCGAGCGTGTCGCGAAGGGGCTGAGTCCACCAACCGGGCCGCGTCTCACTTTGCAGCACTGGGAACGGCGGAACGATCACGTGGACGGCGGCCGGCGCCCAGAGCAGGTACGCGCCCGTTGTGGACTTGCTGAGCATCCCGTCCACGGCATCTCGTTGCCGCGCGGAGAGCCAGACGGACCGCGAGGGGAAGGAAGCCACCGGCCCTGGCGCTCCCGCCGCGCTCGCAATCGTGAGTGCGCCGTCAGGTGCGCGCAGCCCTTCCAGAAACCGGCTGAGCGCCGCTCTGTCCGCTCTCCGCGGGAGAAGCGCGGCGTCCTCCCCCTCGCGTTGGCCCGCTTCAGCCACGCTGGCCCTCCAGCCACAGACGGTAGAGGTCACGCCGGTGCATCCCCGTGAGAGTGGACGCCTGGGCGACTGCGTCCCGGGCGCTCAGCCCCTGCTCCCGCAGGCGAGCCAGGAGCTGGCGCGCGTCCGCCTCGGTTGCCCCTGTTGCCGCCGTGTCGTGCGGCCCCTTCTCCGCGACACCCTCCACCACCAGGGTGAACTCACCCCTTGGCGCATGGAAATGCGCCAGCGCCTCCTGGAGCGTTCCCCGGAACACCTCCTCGTGGAGCTTGGTCATTTCGCGGCAGACCACGACGCGCCGGTCGCCGAGCGCTTGCCGCATGTCCGGGAGCGTCACTCGCAGCCGGTGCGGCGCCTCCAGAAAGACCAGGCTGAACCCGCCGGGCACGTCGCGCGCCAGCAATCCGAGGGCGCGCCGCCGCTCCCCGGCGCGGCTGGGCAAGAAGCCCGCAAAGAGGAACCCCCTGGCGTCAGCGAATCCGGAAACGGCAACGGCAGCGGTCACGGCGGAAGGGCCTGGGATAGAGACCACGGGAAAGCCGTTCTCGGCGGCAACCGCCACCAGCTCCCGACCGGGGTCGCTAACGCCCGGCGTGCCAGCCTCCGAGACGAGCGCCACGTCCTTCTGCGCGAGGGCCTGCAACAGGTACGGCAGCTTGCTCCGCCGGTTCTGCGTGAAGTAGCTGGTCACGGGCGTGGCAATCTCGTACCGGGCCAGCAGCTTGCGCGTGGTCCGTGTGTCCTCCGCGGCGATCAGCCCAACCTCACGGAGCACGCGCAGCGCCCGGAGGGTGATGTCCTCCAGGTTTCCTATGGGTGTCCCTACAAGGTACAGCGTCCCCACGCCCTTCTCCTTGGACGGCATCTCTCCTCGCCCGCCATGCGTAGTATTATGCGGAATGGACCGCCCCGGGGAAACAGCGGGAGGAGAGAGGCACGATGATAGTCCGTGCGCGGCGGCTCCTTGACCGTGGCCTCGGCGCCGGCCTGCTTGCCGGGCTGACCGCCGCGCTCGGCATGATGGCCTTGCGGTTTGCGGTGGGCGCCCCCTCCCTCCAGGAGCTCATCTCCGAAAAGCTGCTCGCTTACCTCTCTCCCCAGGCGTTTGAGTTTCTTTTGGAGCAGTTCTGGTCGCTGGGCAAGACCTTCGCCGTCCTCGGCGTCACCGCCGCGCTCACGGCGTCGGGCGGCGTACTCGGGCTGGCCTACGGGTGGTCCCGCGACCGGCTTCCCCCGTGGGTGCCGGTATCCGGCGGCGCAAGGCTCCTGACGGGCCTCAGCTTGGGGCTCATCCTGTGGGCGCTCACCAGCATGGTGCTGGTCCCGCTGCTGGGCGGCGGGGTCTGGGGGAACAAGGTGCCCGGCGGGGCGGGTGGTTTCTCCCTCGTCACCTTTCTCTCCACCGGCCTCTACGGCGTTCTGCTCGTCTGGCTGATGCCAAAGAAACAACCCGAGCTCGTCCCCACGGAGACAGGGATGACCCGGAGGGCCTTCCTGGGCCGCGCCGTCACCTGGATGGTGATCCTAGGGGCGGCGGGCTTCGGTATCCGCGCCCTGGCCTCCAGCGCGGCGCGGATGGCCGGCTCCACCGTCTCTGTGCGAGACGCGGGAGCCATCCCGCCGGAGATCACCCCGAACGACCGCTTCTACCACGTCTCCAAGAACTTCGTAGACCCCGAGGTGAACGGCGCGACGTGGAAGCTCCAGGTGGACGGCATAGTGGACAGCCCTTACACGCTCACCCTGGAGGAGCTGCGCGCCGTCCCAGCGGTTGAGCAGACCGTGACCCTGGAGTGCATCAGCAACCTCGTCGGCGGCGACCTGATCAGCAATGCGCGGTGGAAGGGCGTGCCGCTGCGCGCGCTGCTGGAGCGTGCCGGCCTCCAGCCCGGCGTCGTGCGGGTCACCTTCCGCTCCGCCGACGGCTACACGGAAAGCATCCCGCTGGAGGAGGCGATGCGCCCAGAGGTGATGGTCGCCTACGAGATGAACGGCGTGCCCCTGCCCTCAGACCACGGTTACCCCGCGCGGATCATTTACCCAAACCACTTCGGGATGAAGGGCCCCAAGTGGCTGAAGCAGATCGCCACGACCGACGACGCCGGGGTCCGCGGGTACTGGGAGCGCCAGGGGTGGGACGACTGGGCCGAGGTGCTCACGACCTCCCAGGTGCTGGCGCCCGCTGACGGCATCCAGGTCCCGATCGGCGCGACGCTTGTTGGCGGCCTCGCCTTCTCCGGCGCTAAAGGCATCTCACGCGTAGAGTTCAGCGATGATGGCGGGCGCACGTGGCTGCCAGCTCGCCTGAAGCCCGCGCTCTCCCCGTACAGCTGGGCCTTCTGGACCACCGAGTGGAAGCCCGCTGCGCCGGGACGCCACCGGCTGGCGGTCCGCACGTACGCAGCGGACGGCGCGCCGCAGGAGCAACAGCCCCACGACGCTGCGCCATCCGGCGCCACCGGCTACCACATCGTTGACGTGGTGGTCTTGCCGAGTGCGACGTAACCCGGCCAACAAGGAGTCCGGCGCACCATCGTAATGGCATAGCGTAAGGGCTGGCCCCTGCCTCGCGGTCGCCTGCTCAGGAGAGCGCCGGCCGTGGGGTGAGGGTCCGCGGCTCGCCGGCTTGCGTCCGGCGCTGCACGGCGATGAAGAGCAGCACAATCCCAGGCATCTGGGCGAGATGGTAGAGAGAGTTGGTGTCAAACTCCCATCCGCTCGCGGTAAATTCCACGCCGGTGCCTCGGACAACCCCAGCAACGACGCTGGAACCGATGGCGAGGATGACCAGAGCAACAGCCGGCTGCCGCATCCGCCAGGCGTGGCCCCAGAGGCCCAGCGCCATAAGCATGGCGAGCCCCTCGGTGATCATCAACGTCACGATGCTCGCGTGGCCGAGGACCACCAGGATAAAGAAGGCCCCCAGGCAAACGAAACGCACAGCCAGGAGAGGCCGCCCGCGCCCTTCGCCCAGGACGCTCGCCACCGTCGCAGCCAGGAGGAACGAGATCGCAACCGCGACGACCAGGCTGATGGCGGACCAGCTCACCTTCGCCGCCGTTTCGTGATCGGCGAGAAAGCCGTGGTGGACACCGCCCCAAAGGCCGGCCAGGCCGATGAGCAGAAAAGTCCACCGCCAGTAGGTGACGGCCTTCCCGCCCCCCCCGAAGGGCAAGGCCCGTGCTCACCGCCAGCGCGCCCAGAGCGAAGTCGGTCAGCGAGCTCGCCGGCTCAATCAGTCCCACCAGGCTCTTCGGCGTTTTCTCCGCTAGCCGCCGTAGAACCAGCCGGTGTGCCACATCTCCAGCGGCTTGTCGTCACGGGCCTGCCCGACCTCGGTCACCTCCGCCACGTACACCGTGTGGTCGCCGCGGGCGATCGTGTCGGTCACCTTGCACTCAATGTGGCAGTACGCCTCGTCCAGGACCGGCGCCCCGTTGGCGCCCGGCCTGAACGAGTGGCCGGACATCTTGTTGCCCTCCACCTTCAGCGGGCGGAAGAAGTCCTCGGCGACCTGCTTCTGCGACGCGGAAAGAACGTTGACCGTAAACGTCTTGGCCTTCGCCACGGCGGGCTGCAGGCTGCTGTCGCCCTTGACCGCCACCATGATCAGTGGCGGGTTGAACGACGCCTGCGACAGCCAGTTAACCGTACCGGAGGCGAGCTCCTCCCCCGCTTTGGCGGTCATGACGTACATGCCGTAGGTGATCTGCCTCAGCACCTTCTTCTTGACGTCTTTGTCCATGGTTCCCTCCCTCTCAGTGCCCGCATAAGCCGTACGAAGGCCGCACGGACAACAGCAGTATGCTAGCAGAGATGGGCAGCGCCTTTCAAGCAAAGACGCCAGGGCGCAGCGCCTCGCGAGGCGTTAGCCACCTTGACGGTGGCTCCGGCGCTTGGCTATACTTGCCTTTGCGTTCCTTCCACACGCGCCTGGTAGCCCCCCCCATGCTGCAAGTGCCTCAATCCGCTCCGTGGGCCGTTAGCTCAGTTGGTTAGAGCGCAGCTCTGATAAAGCTGAGGTCCGTGGTTCGAATCCACGACGGCCCACCACACTCCGTCACTGGCAAGACGCTTGCCAATAAGATTGGCGCACGGGGCAATAGTAGTTTGTGAAAGACGAGATCCTTAGCTATTGGGACATGTGCAGCCGGCAGGGCATGGCCTTGCAGCGCGGTATGTACTTCAAGTCACCTCCGGGACACGGTATTATCTTCATGCCTCATCGTCCTAACGCCCCATACGCCGACGCACTCAGCTCAGATGGGACAGGGCTGCTCTACGAAGGCCATGATGTTCGGCGTACTCAGGGAACCCCAGGCCCAAAGGCCTTCGACCAACCACGGTTCGAGATGGACGGCAAACCCACTCAGAACGGGTTATTTGCTGTATGGGTAGATGACTTAAGGCGCGGCAAGGTGCTCCCAGCAATCTTTCGGGTCTATGGGAAAATGCGCCCCGGCGTCTGGATTGACCGTGGGCTGTGGCTACTCAAGGACTATGGGCACTGCAAAAAGGGTCGCCGCAAGGTCTTCAGGTTCCGCCTTGCGCAAGCCGACTTCAATTCCAGTACCCCTCATGAATCAGCCAGTGCTGACCTCAAGGCTAGCCGCCAGATTCCATCGCGGATCAAACAAGCAGTCTACAAACGCGACAAGGGTAGATGTGTAATCTGCGGCGGGGCGGACCAACTCCATTTCGACCACGACTTTCCGTTTTCAAAAGGTGGAACAAGCATCTTGCCAGAGAACGTGCGAGTCTTGTGTGCAAGACACAACCTTGCGAAGTCGGCAACAATCGATTGACAGCCGGGCCAGGTCCGTCACTGGGAGACGCCACGCATGGGGCACCAGACCTCCGAGAGCCTGCGCCGCACGCCGCTGTACGCCGCCCACGTCGCCGCGGGCGCGCGCATGGTGCCCTTTGGCGGCTGGGAGATGCCGGTGCAATATGCCAGCATCCTGGCGGAGGCACGGGCCGTGCGGGCCGGCGCGGGCGTCTTCGACGTCTCCCACATGGGGCGCTTGTGGTTTGAGGGCGGCAACGCTCCGGCGTTCCTTCAGCGGATGCTCACCGCCGACGTTCAGGCGCTGCCCGCTGGCCGCAGCCGCTACGCCTTCCTGCTGAACGAGCAGGGCGGCGTCATTGACGACACCGTCATCAGCCACGTGGCCGGCGGCCGTTTCCTGCTGGTGTGCAACGCCGGCAACCGACCGGCCGTCGTGGCCTGGCTGCACCGCTGGCTGTCCGGCTTCCCCGACGTGACCCTGGACGACGCCACGGAGGAGACGGTGATGCTCGCGGTGCAGGGGCCGCAAGCCGTCACAGCAGCGGAGCGGTTGGAGTCATTTCTTCATACGGAGCAACCGCCCTCCGCGCTCCGTTCGTTCGGCATCGCCCAGGCCGCCGTGCAGGGACAGAGCACCTCTCAGGGGTGGGTCGCCCGCACCGGCTACACCGGCGAAGACGGCGTTGAGCTCGCGCTCCCCGCGGAGCGCGGGGTCCGCCTGTGGCAGCTCCTCGTGAAACGCGGCGTGGTCCCGTGCGGGCTCGGGGCTCGCGACGTGCTCCGCCTGGAGGCGGGCCTGCTGCTGCACGGCAACGACATAGACCAGGCTACGACGCCGCTGGAGGCTGGAATGGAGCGGTTCGTCGCTCAAGGCAACACCGCCTTCATCGGACGCGAAGCCCTGGAGCGCCAGCGGGCCACGGGGCTCACGCGCAAGCTGGTCGGCTTCAAGCTGCTGGAGCGCGGCATCCCACGGCACGGGTACGCGCTCTTAGCTCAGAATGGCGCAACGGCGGGCACCGTGACCAGCGGCGGTCATTCGCCAACCCTTGACACCCCCATTGGGATGGGCTATGTTGCCTTGGAGTTTGCCGCACCTGGACAACGAATCACCGTGGATATCCGAGGACGCCTGTTGCCCGCCGAAGTCGTCCCCCTGCCCTTCTACACCCGCAAGCGGTAACGGCGCTTTCCCTTTGAACGCTCCTGCAACTGAGGAGGCCGCTCTTGAGTAACTGCCCACCTGACCTGCGCTACACCAAGGAGCACGAGTGGGCCAAGCTCCAGGACGATGGCGCCGTGCTGGTCGGCATCACGTTTTTCGCCCAGGAGGAGCTTGGCGACGTGGTGTACCTCGGTCTTCCCGCCATCGGGAGCAAGCTCCTCCAGTCCGGTAAGATGGGCGAGATCGAGTCGGTCAAGGCGGTGTCGGACCTGTTCTCCCCCGTGTCGGGCGACGTGGTCGCCGTGAACACGGAGGCCATGGACCACCCAGAGCTGGTCAACGAGGACCCCTACGGCAAGGCGTGGCTCGTAAAAGTGCGCCCCTCCCGCGCACATGAGATGGACGCCCTCCTCACCGCCGAGCAGTACGAGGCGTACGTGGCCACCCAGGCCAAGGAACACTGATGGCCTCCTTCAGCCACCCATACCTACCGCAGACCGACGGACAACGGCGGGAGATGCTGGCAGCGGTCGGTGTCTCCTCTGAAGAAGAGCTGTTCCAGGACATCCCCGCGCCACTGCGCAACCCCACGCTCAAGCTGCCGCCCCCCCTGACCGAGATGGAGCTTGTGCGGGAGCTCCGCGCCCTGGCCGAGCAGAACGCCGTCCCTGGCGAGTACGCGTGCTTCCTCGGCGGGGGCGCCTCCCGCCACTTCATCCCCAGCGTGGTGGGCGCGCTCATCTCCCGCGGGGAGTTCACCACCCCCTACACACCCTATCAACCGGAAGTGAGCCAGGGAACGCTCCAGGCGACCTACGAGTTCCAGTCGTTCATCTGCCAGCTCACCGGCATGGAGGTCGCCAACGCCGGCATGTATGACGGCGCCAGCGCCCTGACAGAGGCCGCGTTGATGGCCTGCCGCGCCACGAACCGCTATCAGGTGGTGGTGTTGGACACCGTGAACCCGCGCTACCTGGACGTGGTGAACACGTACACCGAGCCACAACGCATCCGGGTGCGAACGGCGGCGTCCGCCGGCCTCACGCTCACGAAGGGCGACGCCTGCCTGCTGGTCCAGTCGCCCAACTTCTTCGGCTCCCTGGAAGACTTGAAACGCCTGCGCGACGCAGCGACGGCGCAAGGCGCCATGTTGGTGGTCTCCACGGACCTCCACGCCACAGGACTGTTCAAGCCGCCGGGCGACTACGGCGCGGACATCGTGGTCGGCGAGTGCCAGCCGACGGGCGTCAACGCCAGCTTCGGCGGCCCGTACGTGGGGTTCTTCACGTGCAAGGAGAAGTTCGTGCGTCAGATGCCGGGGCGAATCGTGGGCCGGACCGTTGACCTGCAGGGCCGCACCGGCTACGTGCTCACCCTCCAGCCCCGCGAGCAGCACATCCGCCGGGAGCGCGCCACCTCCAATATCTGCACCTCGGAGGCGCTGGTCGCAACGGCAGTCGCCATGTACTTGGCCGTGCTCGGCAAGCACGGGTTCCGCCAGGTGGCGGAGCTGTGCTACCACAAAGCGCACTACGCGGCCTCCCGCCTGGCCGCGCTCCCCGGCTTCGCCGTCGTCCCGAGCGGCACGGGCGCATTCTTCAACGAGTTTGTCCTGCGCTGTCCCGTGCCGCCGGCGCGCCTCAACCGGCTGCTCCTGGAGCACCGCATCCTGGGCGGCTTGGACATCAGCGCCCAGGTCACCGACGGGATGCTGCTGTGCGTGACCGAGACGAACTCGCGGGACGAGATTGAGAGGCTGGTGCGGGCGCTGAGCGCCGCGGGGGCACGATGACTTGGCCAAAGGCCCAATCCCATTCACTTGAACCGGAGGATTTCTTGGCGCTACGAGCGAGTCAGCAGCCAACACCAGGAGCGAGGGCGCGGGACGACATCACCCTGTACGACGGCGCATGCCCGGTCTGCCGAGGCGCGGTGCGGGTGCTCCGCGCCGCTCACGCTCGCAACGTCTCCTACCTGCCCTACCAGGAGGCCCCGCGCTCGCTCGGCCTTGACCCCGCGCCGCTTGAGCGCGAGCTGCACCTGGTCTGCCGCGACGGCACCGTGCTCCGAGGCTTCACAGCCGTGCGCGCCGTGTGCTGGAAGACACCCCTGCTGTGGCCCCTGGCCGTCCTCTTGTCGCTCCCAGGCGCGTCGTGGCTGGGGCCACGGGTGTACCGGCTCGTGGCTGCCCGCCGGCGCCGGCTTCTGGGAAGGCCGTCCTCCGCTCAAGCACGAGGCGCCTTTCTGACCCGCACCAAAACAATTCTCCCTCCCCTCGCGGGAGGGAGTTAGTGGGAGGGGGATTGGTTAGGCAGACAAAACCGACCGCTCTCGCTCGGGCACTGAGGAAAGGAAGCACCGACGCCGAGCGCGTATTATGGGCACAACTGTCAGCAAAAAGCTCGGGAATCTCAAATTCCGGCGTCAGCAGCCCATTGGAGCCCATATCGTGGACTTTGTGACCTTTCAACATAAGCTGGTTATTGAGCTAGATGGAGGGCACCACAACCAAGATAGCGTTGTCACCAGAGATGCTCAGCGGACCGCTGATCTGGAAGCTGCCGGCTACCGAGTGCTGCGCTTTTGGAACCATGACGTGCTCGCAAATCTTGCGAGTGTTCTGGACGTGATTGAAGGAGCGATCACCGCAAGAATGAAATCACCCTCTCCCTACCCTCTCCCGTCAAGGGAGAGGGAATAAAGGTAACAAACGTGGCTCAAACGGATCTTCGGCAAGACGACAGCCAGCTCCTCATGGACCGGAGTGTGCCGGGACGTGTGGGCACCCAGTTGCCGGCGCTGGACGTGCCCGCCCAGCCGTTGCCCCCCGCGGCGCTCCTGAGGCACGATCTCCCGCTGCCGGAGCTCTCCGAGCTGGACGTGGTGCGCTATTTCACGCGCCTCTCACAGAAGAACTTCTCGGTGGACACCAACTTCTACCCGCTCGGCTCCTGCACGATGAAGTACAACCCAAAGGTCAACGACACCGTCGCGGCGTTTCCGGGTTTTGCAGCCCTCCACCCCCTCCAGCCCGAGGAGACGGTGCAGGGCGCTCTGGAGCTCCTGTACCGGCTGCAAGACATGCTCCAGGAGGTCACCGGCATGGCAGGGTGCAGCCTCGCCACGTTGGCCGGCGCGCACGGAGAGCTGGCGGGCGTGCTGATGATGCGCGCCTACCACCTGGCGCAGGGCGACACCAAGCGTAAGGTCATCCTGATCCCCGATAGCGCGCACGGCACCAACCCGGCGTCCGCGGCGATGGCCGGCTTCCGTGTCGCCTCCATCCCGTCCGACGCCAAGGGCAACATGGACTTGCACGCCCTCCGCAACGCTGCGAACGATGAGCTGGCGGGGCTGATGATTACGTTGCCAAGCACGCTGGGCCTCTTTGACACCGGCATCCAAGAGGTCTGCTCCATCGTGCACGAGGCGGGCGGACTGGTGTACGGGGACGGAGCGAACATGAACGCCCTTCTGGGACGCGTGAAGCTGGGCGCGCTTGGGTTTGACGTCGTGCACCTGAACCTGCACAAGACGTTCAGCACGCCACACGGCGGCGGAGGGCCGGGCGCCGGCCCAGTCTGCGCGGCGGAGCGCCTTGCGCCGTTCCTTCCCACTCCGGTGATCGAGCGCGTGCCCCCCGCCGCGGTGCCCGCGCGAGAAGACACGGTGACATACCGCCTGGGCGCACCGGGCAGGTCTATCGGCAGAATGGCGGCCTTCCACGGGAACTTCGGCGTCCTGGTGCGGGCGTACGCCTACAGCCGCGCGCTGGGCGCGGATGGGCTGCGCCAGGTCAGCGGCGACGCGGTGCTCGCCGCCAACTATGTGCTCGCCTCCCTGAAGGACCTCTACCATCTCCCGTACGACCGCCGCTGCATGCACGAGGTGGTCTTTTCCGCGAAGAGGCAGAAGGAGCGCGGCGTCCGCGCGCTGGACGTCGCCAAGCGGCTGCTGGACTACGGCATCCACGCCCCGACCATGTACTTCCCGCTCATCGTGGACGAGGCGCTGATGATTGAGCCAACGGAAGCCGAGAGCAAGGAGACGCTGGACCGGTTCATCCAGGTGATGCGCCACATCGCGCAGGAGGCCGTGACCAGCCCGGAGACGGTAACCGGGGCGCCGAGCTCTGCGCCAATCTCGCGGCTGGATGAGGCGCGCGCCGCCCGGCACCCGGACCTGCGCTGGAAGCCACGGACCTCGTAGCGAGGCTACAGGCCCGCTAGCTCCTGGGCGGCCGTGAGCAACCCCCGCGCTCTTTGTGGGTTGTCCGCCTCGGCATAGACGCGCAGCAGCGGCTCCGTACCCGAGAAACGCACCACCACCCAAGCGCCGCCTTGCAGGGTAAAACGAACGCCGTCCGGCTGGTCTTTCCGCTCCACGCGCAGGCCCGCCATGCTTGAAGGCTCCACTTGCTCCAGCTGCTGCTGGATGCGAGCACGCTCCCCCTCCGGGAAGGCCAAGTCAACTCGGTCGTAGTAGTGCGGCCCCACGAGGCCCAGCAGGTGCTCCACCAGCGCCGATGGCTTCTTTCCGGTGCGCGCCATCAGCTCCAGGAACAGCAGCGCGCTCATGATGCCATCGCGCTCCGGCAGGTGCCTACACACCGCGTAGCCGCCGCTCTCCTCAATGCCGACCAGCGCCCGCGACCCCTCCTCAACGAGCACGGGAGTGATGTGTTTGAACCCCACCGGCGTCTCCCGCACGGGCACCCCGTACCGCTCGCCAAGGCGCCACAGCATGCTTGAGCTGGTGAGCGACTTGACGATGAGGCCGCGCTCATTGCGGAACTCCAGGAGCAGGTAAGCGAGAAGCGCGCCAACGTGGAGGGCCGAGAGGAGCTGCCCGCGCTCATCCACCACGCCCACGCGGTCCGCATCGCCGTCAAACGCAATGCCAACGTCCGCGCCCTCTTGCACCACGGACTGCATGAGCGGCTTCAGGTTCTTCGCGATAGGCTCGGGGTTGTGCATCCCCGGGAAGGCGGGGTTACGCTCGCCACGGAGCTCGGTCGTCACCGTTGCGCCGCTGCGCAGCATCGCTCCCAGATAGCCGGCGCCCGCCCCGTGCATGGCGTCCACAACCACCGACAGACCGCACTTTTTCAGGGCGTCAACATCAACGTAGCGTGCGAGGCGGCCCAGATACGGCCCTTGCAAGTCAGCCATCTGCACAAGGCCCTGCCGCTGAGCCTCCGCGAGGGGCAGACGCGCCAGGGGCTCGGTCTCCGCGATCGCTTGAATGTGGCGTTCAATGGCGGCCAGCGTGCGCTGCGGGGGGCTTCCCCCGGAGGCGGAGCGGTACTTGAACCCGTTCCACTCGGGTGGGTTGTGGCTTGCCGTAATGACCACGCCGCCCGCCGCTTTGCGCTCCACGATGGCGGAGCAGACCGCAGGCGTCGGAACGGGCGCGTCGGCCAGGACCACGCTCAGCCCGTTGGCCGCCAGCACCTCGGCAGCCGCCTGCGCAAAAGCGCCCGACAGGAAGCGCGTGTCGTATCCCACGACCAGCGGGCCGGAAACCGCGCCCTGCTCCGCGTGGTAGCGCGCCACACCCTGAGCGCACCTCTGCACGTTCGCGAACGTAAACTGGTCCGCAATGACGGCACGCCATCCGTCGGTGCCGAAGTGCACCGGTTGCGCCGCCATCCGCCTGTCCTCTATCGCCGCCTGGCTGCCGGCTTGGACCTGGCCCGCGCTTTCGGCTTGGCCGGAGAAGCGCGCTTGGACCGGGCCTTGGTCTTAGCCGGGGCCTTGGTCTTAGCCGGGGCCTTGGTCTTAGCTGGAACCTTCGGGAAGGCGTCCTTCGCCAGGGCCTCGGCCTTGTCAAGGCGCTCCCAAGGGAGGTCAACATCCTTGCGTCCAAAGTGTCCGTACGCCGCCGTGGCCTGGTAAATCGGCTTGCGAAGGCCAAGGCCACGAACGATGGCGCCCGGGCGCAGGTCAAAGTGCTTCTTGATCAGCTTGTTGATCACCGAGTCGTCAACCGCCCCTGTACCGAAGGTCTCCACCGAGACCGAGATAGGTTCTGGGTGGCCGATAGCGTACGAGACTTGCACCTCCACCCGCTCCGCCAGGCCCGCAGCCACCACGTTCTTCGCCACGTACCGCGCGGCGTAGGCCGCGGAACGGTCCACCTTCGTCGGATCTTTGCCGGAAAAAGCGCCGCCGCCGTGCCGGGCTGAGCCACCATAAGTGTCCACCAGGATCTTCCGCCCGGTCAGCCCCGTGTCCGCTGCCGGCCCGCCAAATGTCCAGCTATCCCCTGGGTTGGTGTGGATTTCAGCACCCTTGAGGAGTGCGGCTGGGATCACAGGTTTGAGCACGTGCTCGATCAGGTCCCTGCGCAGCCGGTCCTGCGCGACGCCCGGTTCGTGTTGCGCGCTCAGCACCACCGTGTGCACGCGCTTTGGGCGGCCGTACGCGTACTCTATCGTAACCTGCGACTTCCCGTCGGGACGCAGGTACGGGATGATGCCCTCTTTTCGGACGAGCGTCATCTGCTGGCAGAGCTGCTGCGCCAGAGAGATCGGCAGCGGCATAAACTCCGTGTCCAGCACGCGGCCGTTCATCGTCTCACGGCACGCGAAGCCCACCATCATGCCCTGGTCACCCGCGCCCGTTTTAGCGGGGTCGTCAACGGCGTCGTGGGTGACCGCCTTGTTGATCTCCCCCGACTGCTGGTGGAGCGCAACGCGTATTTCGGTGGAATCGCACCCGATACCCACGTCGCGGCTCGTATAGCCGATTCTGCGGAGCGTCTCGCGCACCACCTGGGGAACGTCTACCTTGCCCTTGGAGGTGATTTCGCCCATCACCACCACCAGCTCGTCGGTGGCAGCGGTCTCGCAAGCCACCCGCGAATACGGGTCCTGGGCGAAATACGCGTCCAGCACCGCATCGGAGATCTGGTCGCACACCTTATCGGGGTGCCCCTCCGTCACCGACTCCGAGGTGAAAAGATAGCTAGGCGACCCGTAGAAACTCATCGCTTTGGCGTCCAAGGTATCCCTCCTCTCGAGACTTCCCCGCTTGGTACTCCTGCCTTCCTACGTACTGGGGCCTGACCCCTCTGGGTGCCACCTAAGGGCTGCCCAAAGCCACTGGGACCTTCTCATCGCCGGTCGTCTCGGCGTCCGTGCGTCCAAGCCGGTGCCCTCGCTGGCGGAAGAGTGCCTTGAAGACCCCCTCCAGCGCCCTTTGCGTGACCTCCGGCGACGGCAGGTTCGTATCCAGGACCAGGTGCTGACCGCGCGCGAACCCCCTGACCGGCTCAAAGGCTGCCTTCTGCCGGGCGTACGGCTCCCAGCGCGCGTCGCTGGCATCCTTGCCGATTGCTGCCCGTGCGTCCAACCGCTGGCGGGCCACGGCGTCCTGGGCGCGGCACTCCAGGACAAGAAACGGCGCGCCGGCCTCGTTTGCCACCGCATGCGCTCCGGCCCGCCAGGCCGCCTTCCGAAACGAAGCGTCCGCAATGACCCGTTGCCCCTTCATCAGCTTCTCACGCGCCGCCGAAAGCAACTCCTGATGGTTTTGCTCCACCGCCTCCTCAGAGTAGAAGCCTGCACCCCAGGCCTCCGGCCTCCGCTCCGTCACGGCGAGCCCCCGTGCGACATTCCGCACTACATCGGAAGCGAGCACCTCAGCGCCGAGCCGCTCCCCAAACTCCCTTGCCAGGACGATCTTCCCGGTCGCCATCAGCCCAGTCGTAATGAGCAACAGCGGCCCCTCGGGACGCGCGTACTCGGCAGCCAAGGTGAAGTGCCGGGCGGCACGCTCTTGAAGCTCTTTCCGCTCAGCGGAAAGCAGGTTGGCGTCCGCAAGGCGAAACCCCTCCACCTTACCGCGCACGTAGGGGCGATACACCTTGTAGAAGTCCGGCAGCTTCAGCAGGTCGCCGTCCCCGCTCAGCTCCACGTAGTGCTGCACGAGCGCGCGGGACAAGTCAGCGCGGCCCAGATAGTCTAGGCCCATCGCCAAGAAAGCGAGGTCGCTGGCCACATCGGAGTACCGGAACCGTTTGTTGAACTCGATGCAATCAATCACGGAGATGCGGACGCCATCGGGGATTGCGGAGTCTTTTTCAAGGAAGACCTGAGCAGCGTGGAGGTCGCCGTGGCAGTCGCGGATGTAGCCACCGTCAGCGCGCGCCCGGAACAAGTCCGCATACGTCCTCATGAACGCGTCGCTGTACGCCCGCAGTAGGTCATAGACCGGCTGGCTGATTGTGGTCCCAATGACGTCCCGGGTCTGCGCGAAATTCTCCCGTACGTTCCTGCGGACCGCCATGCGGGCTCCCGGGGCGGGCGATGGCCGGCGTACTCTCAGTGCGCTGGTGGAACCGCCAGATCTGCCGGGCGGCCAGACGGATATGCCACCTGGTGACCTTCCCCTCCTTCAGCAGGCGCCGCATCTCCCGATCCGCGGGAAGCTGGCGCATTACGACGGCGTAGTCTGCCACGCGGCCCTTGCCATCCACTGTGTACTCACCATCCCGCTGCCGTATCGTGGCCACCCTCAAGTAAACACTTGGTGACATGCGGCGGTTAAGCCGCGGCTCCTCCTTGCAGTAATGGCGCCGCTTGGCGAGGGTGGTGAAGCCCAGAAACCCAAAGTCTACGGCTTTCTTCAACTTGTAGACGCGCTGGCCGGTGAGGAACAGGTAGGAAATATGAGTCTCCACGAGATCAACTCGCGCGGAACGTTGCTCCGGCGGGTAAGCGCTGGGGTAGAGAAGCGCTTGCACGAGCGGTGGGCACCCCATCACCCTCTCCTAGTGCCCGTCCTTCCCTCAAAGTGCTGCCGGAACCGGGCTCTGAAGGCGCCCTCGGTGAACGAGTACGTCTGGGTGCCCGGGCACTCAATAGCGAACGACGCACAGACAGTTCCGATCTTGGCGCTTTCTATCAGGTCCTTACCGGCTACCAGGCCCTTGATGAACCCGCCTCGATAAGCGTCGCCCGCGCCTGTAGGGTCGACCAAGCCCTCAATCCGCTTGACAGCGGGGACCAGCGCCTCCCCGTCGTGCGTGGCGACCACCGACCCCTGGTCGCCTTTCGTCGTGATAACGGCGTCCGCGCGCTTCAGGAGCGCGGCCTTGTCCAGGCCGGTCCGCGCCATAATCATCTCCATCTCGTAGTCGTTGGCGATAAGGACCTTCGCCCCCTCTATGCAGTGCGCCAGCTTCTCCGGGTCCCACTGCGGCAGGGACTGTCCCGGGTCAAAGATGAAAGGGATGTTCCTGGTCCGGTAGAGATCGTGATAGGTCATCATGTCCTGCAGGTTGCCAGGTGCGATGATAGCAAAGCACGTCGTGGGGTCTACCCCATCAAGGCGGAACAGTGAGGGGTGCTTCATGGCGCCGGGGTTAAACCCCGTGATCTGGTTGTCCGACTGATCCGTGGTAATGTAGGCGCCCGAGGTGAATTCGTCCTCAATGATCCGGATGCCTTCATGGGAGATATGGTTCTTTTCAAACCACTGGAAGTAGCGCTGGTAATCCTGGCCAATCGTGGCAAGGATTGTGGGCCGCTCGCCCAAGAGCGCGAGCGCGTACGCGATGTTCCCAGCGGTGCCGCCCAGGCGCTCTACGAGCCCGTTGACGACGAAGCTCACGTTCAGAATGTGGATCTTTTCCGGCATGATGTGGTCTGAGAACTTGCCGGGGAAGTCCATAATCCTGTCGTAGGCCAGCGAGCCGGAAACAAAGATATCCATGGTTGTAGCTTCTTCACGTGCCTCCGGACGAGTCTGCGATGGGTGCGGCATCTCCACCAGCGCGGCGGCGGGACTTGCGGGGGGGAGCCTTGGCGGCCTCCGGGGCTGCAGGCGTAGGGGCCTGCTCGGGAGCGGGCTGTACCGCGCCCTCTGAAGTGGCCTTCGCGCGGACCCGGCGCGCCGGCTTGTGCAGTGCGGTCTCCTCAGCTGGTGGCGCTCCAGCGGTTCCGGCGGGCGCCTTCTCCGCCAGGGCATGCCGTGGGGCCTTGGCTGCCCCAGCGCGGGGCTTCGGCCTTGGAGCCGCTGCAGGCGCCGCCACCACGGCACGCGGGGCAGCGGGCGCTTCGGCGGTCGGCAGCGCAGGCTTCGGAAAGGCGGTGTCGGCCAGCGCGGGGGCGATCGCCCGGCTGATGGCCTGGGCGACCAGCGACGGCGGCGTCATCGTCTCCTTGGGGAGCAGATATGCCGCAGTGCGCAACACGTTCCGAGCCGATGGTCCGGCAAGCCGCTCCATCTGCGGCAGCGTGATCTGCCCCTTCAAGAGCTGCCGTGCGAGCTGACGCCAGTGCCGCCTCTTCGTCTCGGTCTTTAGGTGGATGGCCCGTGCGCGTTGCTGCGGCTTGTCCATGCTTTCACCTTTCTCTCTTATGGTTCGTTGCCGTAGCTGGCAGGGTACTTCTTTTCCAGCCAGGCCGGCGTGCCGTCTTCTATGTTGTAGAGGTGGTCGGAGTCCAGCCCCATCGCGGCGGCCATCTCACATGCCAGGCCGCTTCTCTGGCCCATGGCGCAGATGAACAGCAGCTTCTTTCCTTTGGGCAGCTCGTCAATCCGGCCCAGGACGTCGTCCACAGGGATCCACAAGGCGCCCTTCACGTGGCCGGCCTTGTACTCGTCCGCGCCCCGCACATCCACCACCACCACGTCCGGCTTACCGTGCATCTTCGCCGCCTCGTCCGCTGATATCCGAAAGAATGGCTCCCCCGGCTCTTTCCTAGGCATGTCTCCCTCCCCCTCAGCTCCTGAGATACTTTTGCAAGAGCGGCCCCAACCGCCGCTTGGCGTCCGGGCTGATGGCGTCTTTGCTGGTCACAATGGCGTCTTTGAGCGCGGAGCTACACCCGCAGCGGCGTTCTTTGGGGATGCTGGGGATAACGTTGCGGAGCACCTGAGCGGAAACGGCCGCGTTCCGCAGGAGGTTTTGCAGGACCATCTCCACGCTCACCGCCTCGTGCTGCTGGTGCCACACATCGTAGTCGGTCACGCTCGCCAGGATGGAGTAGCACATCTCCGCCTCGCGGGCGAGCTGCGCTTCCGGCAGCGCCGTCATGCCGATAATGGTCCCGCCCCACGAGCGGTAGAGGGCCGACTCGGCCCGCGTGGAAAAGGCCGGCCCTTCAATGACCACCAGCGTGCCGCTCGTGTGCAGATTTGCCCGCGCGCCATTCGCCGCGGCAGCCAGCGTGCCGCTCAGCTCGCCGCAAAACGGGTCCGCAAAACCGACGTGCACCGCGATCCCGTCCCGAAAAAAGCTCTTGGGTCGTTGCCGCGTCCAGTCAATCAGCTGCGTTGGTATCACCAGGTCCAGGGGGTGCACCTGCTCGGCAAGGCTGCCCACCGCGGCGACCGAGATAACTCTCTCCACGCCGAGCAGCTTGAGCGCAAAGATGTTGGCCAGGGACGGCACCTCAGAAGGGCCCAACCGGTGGCCGCGCCCGTGCCGTGGCAGAAAGGCGACCGGCACGCCCTGAAGCTCGCCCACCGTGATGGCATCGCTCGGCGGGCCGAACGGCGTCTCCGGCGTAACCTCGCACACCTTGCTCAGCCCCTCCATCTGGTAGAGGCCGCTCCCTCCGATGACCCCAATGCGCGCTTCAACCATTGCGGGTCTCCTCACACATCCGTGAGCTGTCCCTGGAACAACAGCTTCAAGCTCTCGGTGTAAGGAGGACGCGCAACGCCGCGTTCCGTAATGATAGCCGTCACCAGGCGGGCGGGTGTCACGTCAAATGCGGGGTTGTACACCGGCACCCCGTCCGGGGCCGTCTTGACGCCGCCGAAGCCTCGCACCTCTTCCGGCTTGCGCTGCTCAATGGGGATCCGCGCTCCTGAAGGGGTGCTCAAGTCCACCGTGCTCATGGGGGCCGCCACGTAGAACGGCACGCCGTACTCCTTGGCGAGCACCGCCAGCGTGTGCGTTCCCACCTTGTTGGCCACGTCGCCGTTGGCCGCGATCCGATCCGCGCCCAGGATGACGCAACTCACCCCGCCCTGGGACATCCGATACCCCGCCGCCGAGTCCGGCAGGAGCGTTACCGGGATCCCGTCTTGCAGCAGCTCCCACGTCGTGAGGCGTGCGCCCTGTAGCAGCGGACGTGTCTCGGTGGCTAGCACCTGGCGCAGCTTGCCCTGTTGCCAGCTCACCCGAATGACGCCGAGCGCGGTCCCCAGTCCCATTGCGGCCAGGGAGCCGGTATTGCAGTGGGTCACCACCGTCGCGTCCTGCGGCACAAGCTCCGCTCCAATCTTCGCCATGGCGTAGCTGGCCGCCTCGTCCTCACTCTCAATGCGCCGCGCCTCAACAAGAAGCCGTTCAACCGTCTCCTCACGGGAGCCCGTCTGGCTCGCGGCGCGCATCACCCGCTCCACAGCCCAGCGGAGGTTGACCGCCGTGGGCCGCGCGGAAGCAATCTCCTCCGCCGCTTGCCGCAAAGCAAGAAGAAGGCCGGTTGATGGGCCGCCCAACGCTTGCGCCGCCAGCACGACCGCGTACGCGCCCGCCACTCCGATGACCGGCGCCCCGCGGACCCGCAGCTCGCGGACCGCCTCGATCACCTGCCGATAATCGGTGCACTCCACGTACCGCACCACGGCGGGGAGCAGCGTCTGGTCCAGGAGACGCAGCTTGCCCTCATCCCAAACAACCGCCTTGACAGGCATCTTCCCCCTCGTTCGGCTTCAGGCAACAAAAAAGCTTCCCAACGCGGGGAAGCTCTTCCCCTTCCGCTCTCATCGCTCAACCCGCAGCATGCGGACTGACGATTTTAGCACCGGAGCGTGCTGTTCAGGCGCGTCCGGTTGCCGGGCTTCGTCGGGCCGGTCCCTTCACCACTCTAGATGAGCGCGGCGTACCTATTCACGTGTTACGCCTATGGTAGCCATGCCGCCCAACCGCTGTCAAGGCGGCCCGCGAGCGGGACTGCGCCCGTTCCGCTTCCTGCTCCTCACAGAAACGTGTAAGCTACGCAATGGCCTGCTAGCAAGAGCCATTTCAATCTCGTCCCACCGGCGGGTTCCGGCGCTCGACACGTCCCTGCGAGACTCGCACAAAACAGGAGGGCTACCGTGGCTACCACAAAAGCGAAGGGCGACGTGCGCGACCGCGCTCTCGCCCCCGAGGGGTACAAGCGGATTGAGTGGGCGGCCCGCGAAATGCCTGTGGTTAGACTCATCCACGAGCGTTTCGTCAGGGAGCAGCCGCTCAAGGGGCTGCGCCTCTCGGCGTGCCTCCACGTCACGTCAGAGACGGCGAACCTGGCGCTCGCCCTGAAGGCCGGCGGCGCGCAGGTGGCGCTCTGCGCCAGCAATCCGCTCAGCACCCAAGACGACGTGGCAGCCGCCCTTGTGGACTCCGGCATCCCCACCTTCTCCATCAAGGGAGAGGACAACGAGACGTATTACCGTCACATTCAGCAAGCCTTGGACCACAAGCCGCACATCACGCTGGACGACGGCGCGGACCTGGTCACAATGCTGCACAAGGAGCGCCAGGGGCTGCTGAAGGGTGTCTTAGGGGGGACGGAGGAGACCACGACGGGCGTGGTCAGGCTCCGCAGCATGGCGGAGCAGGAAAAGCTCCGCTACGCCATCATCGCGGTGAACGAGGCGGACACCAAGCACTTCTTTGACAACCGGTACGGAACGGGCCAGAGCACCCTGGACGGTATCACTCGCGCGACAAACGTGCTGTGGGCCGGCAAGCGCGTGGTGGTGGCTGGCTACGGCTGGTGCGGCCGCGGCGTGTCATCGCGAGCGCGCGGCATGGGCGCGCTCGTTATCGTGACGGAGATTGACCCCATCCGCGCGCTGGAAGCCGTTATGGACGGCTTCCAGGTGATGCCGCTGCTGGACGCCGCGCGCATCGGGGACATCTTCATCACCGTGACCGGCAACGCGCACGTGCTGGACAAACAGCACTTCGCCGCCATGCACGACGGGGCCATCCTCGCCAACAGCGGCCACTTCAACGTGGAGCTGAACCTGCCCGCCTTAAAGGAGATGAGCACGAAGGTGCGGACCATGCGCCCCATGGTGGAGGAGTACACGCTCAAGGACAAGAGGCGTCTGAACGTGCTGGGCGAAGGCCGCCTCATCAACCTGGCGGCTGCGGAAGGCCATCCCTCGGCGGTCATGGACATGAGCTTCGCCGACCAGGCGCTCTCCGTGGAGTACCTGGCGAAGCAAAAGCGCCCGCTCGCGCCGCAGGTGTACCCTGTCCCGCGCGCCATTGACCAGCAGGTGGGGCGCCTGAAGCTCAAGGCCATGGGCATCGCCATTGACACGCTGACCGCCGAGCAGAAGAAGTACCTGGAGGGCTGGGAGCACGGCACGTAGCGGGGAGCCTGACCTCGCACGCGGCGGCCATAGCGCCGTCCCGCGCGCTAAGGTCCACCTCGCCCCACGGGCACCGGTAGTTCGCCGCGATGACTTCGTAGTCGCGCTCCTCCAGAAAGGTCCGCGCTTGGGCCTCGCCGAGCATTCCCCAGCCGGGTGCGCCATGGTTCAGGCTTGTCCCGACGCCTCGGGTCGCCTCCCTCCGGCGGCTCCTGGCGTTTAGCCACGGTCCGCCTCGGCCAGCAGCCGTACGGGGGCGAATGTGCGCCGGTGCTGCGGCGTAGGGCCCAGGCGCGCCAGGCTCGCAAGGTGCTCCGCGGTACCGTACCCCTTGTGCCGCGCAAAGCCATACCCGGGGTGCTCCGCGTCCATCTCCACCATCATCCGGTCGCGCGCCACCTTCGCCACGATGGACGCCGCTGCGATGGACAGACAGAGCGCATCCCCGTGGATGATCGCCCGGAACGGGATGCCTGCCTGCGGCAGCGGCAGCGCGTCAATCAGCAGCAGGTCGGGGCGCACCGCCAGCGACTCCAGCGCGCGCAGCATCGCCTGTCGCGTCGCCCAAACAATGCCCAGCTCGTCTATCTCCTCCGACGTGGCCAACCCCACGCCGGCGCCTACCGCGTGCTCGCGGATGAGCGGCGCCAGCCGCGCGCGGGCCTGCGGCGAAAGCTGCTTGCTGTCCCGGATGCCGCAGCGGAGCAGCCGTTCTGGCACAGGATAGGGAAGCACGACGGCGCCCGCGACCACCGGTCCGGCGAGCGGCCCGCGTCCCACCTCGTCAAGGCCAGCCACACGCCGGTGCCCCTCCGCCCACGCCTGCCGCTCCGATGTTAGCGTTGGCCTGCCCACTTTTGTCATCCCGAGTCCCGACGTGTCGGCACCAGGAATCTCTGCACACCGCTTCTCACGTTTGCGCACGTCCCTCGCCCCCGCCGGAGCACGCCGAGGGGCCACAGGCCCCTCGGGCACCCCGCTTGCCGGAGCAGACGCTGCCAAGAATAGCCCTTCCCTGTCACCGTCACCTGCATATCCAGCGGACAGGCTGTCCTTACCTTTGCAGCATCCGCGCCAGGTCCACGTTGCGCCCCTTGGACTTTGCGAACTGCTTCATCACCTTCTGCATCTCGCGGAACTGGTTCAGGAGCTGGTTCACCTCCTGCACCGTCGTGCCGCTCCCCTGCGCGATGCGCCGCCTGCGCGACCCGTTCAGCACGTCCGGGTCCCGCCGCTCCTTCCGCGTCATGGAGAGCACAATCGCCTCCACCCGCCTGATCTTCTTCTCGTCCAGGTTCGCCTCCGCCAGCCGCTTCTTCAGCCCGCCGATGCCCGGCAGCAAGTCAAAGAGTTGGTTGAGCGAGCCGATCTTCTTCATGGCGCGGAGCTGCTCCAGAAAGTCCTCAAGGTCGAACTTGGCGCGGCGCAGCTTCTTCTCCAGCTCCTGCGCCTTCTCGGTGTCTATCGCCTGCTCCGCCTTCTCCACCAGCGTCAGCACGTCCCCCATCCCGAGGATGCGCGAGGCCATCCGGTCGGGGTAGAACGGCTCCAGCGCGTCCGTCTTCTCGCCCGTCCCAATGAACTTGATCGGCACGCCCGTGACCGCCGTGATGGAGAGCGCCGCGCCTCCGCGCGCGTCACCGTCCAGCTTCGCGAGCACCAGCCCGGTCAGCCCAAGCCGCTGGTGGAACTCCGTCGCCGCCTGCACCGCGTCCTGCCCCGTCATCGCGTCCACGACCAGCAGAATCTCGTGCGGCGAGACCGCCCGCTTGACCGCCTCCAGCTCCGCCATCAGCTCGTCGTCAATGTGCAGCCGGCCGCCCGTGTCCAGGATGACCCACGGAAGGCCCAGTTCCTTCGCCCGCTTCACCCCGTTCTCCGCCACCTTCACAGCCGTGGACGTGACCGGCTCCGTGTACACCGGCGCGTCAAGCTGCTTGCCGAGCGTCATAAGCTGCTCCACCGCCGCCGGACGGCGCAGGTCGCCCGCCACCAACAGCGGCTGCGGCCTGCTCGGCGCGCGGCGCAGGTGCAGCGCCAGCTTCGCCGCCGTCGTCGTCTTGCCGGACCCTTGCAGCCCCACCAGCATCACGACCGTCGGCGTCTGCGGCGAGGTGGTCAGCTTGTGCTCCCCGCCGCTCAGGACGGCCGCCAGCTCCTCGTTCACCACCTTCACCACGTGCTGCGCCGGGTTCAGCCCCTGCAGCAGCGGCGAGCCAACCGTCTTCTCCCGCACCTTCGCCACCAGGTCGCGAGCCACGCGGAAGTTCACGTCCGCTTCCAGCAGCGCCACGCGGACCTCCTTGAGCGCCTCGTCCACGTCCTTCTCGCCCAGGTGGCCCTTCCCGCTCAGTCGCTGGAAGACCGCCGTCAGCTTGCCAGTCAGCGTTTCAAATGGCATAGTGTTCCCCTCTTAGTACCGCTCATCCTGAGCCTGTCGAAGGATGGCCTCACGAATGCGAACGCCCCTGCAAGGCCTCAGCCATTCTAGGCCAGCCGCAGAGCGCGGGCAACGTTCAAGCCCGATGAGGGAGTACTACGCATGGCGAGCAAGGCGCCAGTGACATCCACTTCTCAGGGTTGGCTGGTTGACCGATTGCGCCGCCTCGGCAGGGAAGCCACCGTTTGCCTGCTGGCGGGCCTCATAGCGGGCGCTCTCGTGGGAGGCATCGGGGGACGTTTAGCCATGCGGGTCTCAGCGGCTGCCGGCGGGGACGAGATCGCGGGCCGCATCACCGAGGCCGAAGCCACTGTGGGAGACATCACTAACATAACTAGCGTCGCGCATCCCAAGCGTTTTGTATTATTGAAAATATGTCTCTAAACAAAAGCTCTTTCCGCATTCGGCCAGGGCCGCATGGCTTTGCCTCACTACATCAAGAAGGAAGCGCGGAGGCCCCGTGATCCCGCTTCGGCTCTCCCTGCGCAACTTCATGAGCTACCGGGACGCCGCCCCCGTCCTGGACCTGGAGGGCGTCCGCGTCGCCTGCCTCTGCGGCGACAACGGCCACGGCAAGTCCGCGCTCCTGGACGCCATCACGTGGGCCTTGTGGGGCGCCGTCCGCGGCGTCCCCGTCGGCACCCGCAGCCTCCGCACCGACGAGCTTGTCCACGCGGGCCAGACGGAAATGGGGGTCGCTCTGGACTTCCTCGCCGGCGAGACGCGCTACCGCGTTATCCGTAAGCACGGCAAAGCCACGCGCGGGCCCAACGCTGGCACTTCCCTGGACCTCCAGGTCGCCAGTGGCGCTGGACCGGACGGCTTTCGCTCCATCAGCGAAGGCTCCATTGCCGCCACGCAGCGCAAGCTCACGCAAATCCTCCAGATGGACTACGAGACGTTTATCAACACCTCCTTCCTACTCCAGGGGCAGACGGACCGCTTCACGCGCGCAGAGCCGATGCGCCGGAAGGAGATCCTGGGCAACATCCTTGGCCTCTCCCTGTACGACAGTCTGGCGGCAAAAGGCCGCCTGCGGGCAGGCGAGGCCAAGGCGCGCCTTGAGCTGGCGGAGGCGGACCTGCTCCGGCTAGACCAGGATCTGCTCACGCGCCCGCAGGCAGAGGCCGAAGCGCGGCAGGCCCGGGCCGGGGTGGATGCCCTCGCGCCGCGCGTCTCCGCCAGCGGCCAGGCGGCGGAGGCAGTCCGCCTCCGGCTCGCCCTCCTGGACCGCAAAGCCCAGGAGGAGCGCCGTCTCCGGCAGGAGCTGGACCGCGCCCGCGCGAACCTGCGCGACCTCCAGGCCCTCTCCCAGCGCGTGGATGAGCAGCGATTCGCGTACGAGGCCGCCATCGCCCGGCGGGAAGCCACGTTTCGCGACGAGGCAGCTCTCCAAGAGACCCGCCGCCAGCTTGAGCAGGCGGAAGCCGCGTTCACCCGGCACCACGCGCTCCAGGGCTCCGTCCAGGAGCACCAGAAAACGGCCGCCGTGGCCCGCGCACGCCTGGAGGCCCAGCTTCGCGCCGCTCAGGAGCGCCTCGCCGAACTTACCAAAGCGGCCTCCGCAGCAGGCGCGCAACGCGCTCTTGACGCTGCCCTTACCGCCCTCGCGGCACTGGACGGTGCGGGCGCTGCCCTACGCGCACGCGAGGATGCGTTTGTTTCCCTCCGTGCGGAGGAGATCCGCCTGGAGAGCGAGGGGAAGGCGCTCGCCGCGGAGGTCCGCTCGCTCAGGGACCGCCTCGCTCTGCTGGAGCACCACGAAGACCCGGTTTGTCCTCTCTGCGGCAACCGGCTGGGGCCGGACGGCCTGGCGCACCTACGTCAAGAGCATGAGCAGCGTGGGATCGCCCTGCGCCAGCAGCTTGACGAGGGGCAAGCCCTCCTCACGAGCCGCCGCGTACAGCTTCGCTCCCTTCAGCACGAGCTTGCGGAGTCCGAGGCCTCGCTCCTCCAGCAGCGGGAAGCCTCACTGAAAGACCGGGCACTCGCGCTTCGCGGCGTTGAAGAGGCCGGCGCAGCCGCCAACGCCCTCCCCGTCGCCCAGCAGGGCGCAGACACCCTCTCCGCCCAGCTCTCCTCGGGGGCATTTGCCGCAGAGGCCCAGCAGGCCCTCCGCCTGGCCGAGGCAGAGCTTGCGGCCCTTGGGTATAAGCCCGACCTCCTTCCCCAGCACCGCCAGCGGCTCGCTGCCCTGACCGACGCACCCGAGCGGTCACGCCTGCTGCGCGAAGCGGAACAGCGCCTGCCTTCCCTTAGGGAGGAGTTGGTCGCCCTCGCCGCACGGCTTTCGGAAGCCGCCCAATCCTTCCACGAGCTTGAGGGCGATCTCCGGCTCTTGGCAGCCGAGCTTCACGAACGCCCCGGCCTAGAGGCTGAGACGAGCCGCCTTGCCAGTGAGCACCAGGCCGCCCAGCAGCACCTCCAGGCCTCGCAGGCTGCCGTGGCCCACTGCGATGCCCGCCTGCACGAGCTGGATGCAAAAGAGCGCCAACGCCGAGAGACCCGGCAAACGGTGCGCGCCCTTCAAGACGACCGCGCCTCGTTCTCCCTCCTGGCGGACGCGTTTGGCCGCAACGGCCTTCAGGCGATGCTCATCGACGAAGTGCTGCCGGAGCTGGAGCAGGACGCGAACCAGCTCCTCTCCCGCCTCACCGACGGGCGGATGACGCTCCGCCTCCAGACCGAGCGGGTGACCAGGAGCGGCGAGCCTCGCGAAACGCTTGACCTGCTGGTCGGCGACGAGCTGGGGACCCGCTCCTACGACCTGTTCAGCGGCGGCGAGGCCTTCCGCATCAACTTCGCCCTCCGCCTGGCCCTCGCCCGGCTGCTCGCCCGCCGCGCCGGAGCGCCGCTCCGCACCCTGTTCGTCGACGAGGGATTCGGCACACAGGACGCCGCCGGCAGGGAACACCTCGTAGAGGCACTCCAGTCCATCCAGAGCGACTTTGACCTGATCATTGCCATCACACACCTTGAAGAGGTCAAGGAAGCCTTTCCCGTCAAGATAGAGGTCACCAAAGACGAGCGGGGATCGGTCTTCAGGTTAGTCGCCTAGCTGAGCTCTTTGGGGAGAAGCCGCGGGATTGCGTGGAAAACTTCGCCTGCCTGCGGATAACTACTTCCCAAAAACACTTTTATGTCTACAGCTTGCTCACAAGGCTCCTCCATTTCCTCCTCCTCTTTCCCCGTTTCCCACCCGTCTCAGCAACTCTCTCCCTACCTGTCCACAGCTGCCCACTGCCTTTACCGCGGCGGTCTCCTCGCTCACAGCGCTTCACCATGCGGTATCCACAGAATCCACGCTATCACCATCATCGTCTTCATACTCTTATCTAGGGTACTTAAGGTAAAGGGTATATAAGTAAGAAGGAATAGTGCTGCGTTGAGTTGGGGAAAGTAGTTAGAGGGAAAGCGAGGAAGGGGGAAAGGAAGTGTCATGGGGAAACTAGTGCAAATGCATCACGCAGAGAGGGAAGAAAGGGGGCACGATAGGAACCGGTTCCAGGATTGCGCCCGGTGGTGCCAAACCCTCCCCACTACCGTGGCGCAATCGCTTTTCTGAGAGGCTCGCTCCGGTCTGCTTCTGCTACACGTCCAGGTTGCGGACCTGCTTGGCGTAGTCAAAGATAAACTGCTTGCGCGGGGCAACCTCCGCTCCCATCAGCCGGTCGAACTCCTCCGCCGCGCTGTGCGCGTTTTCCATCGTCACGCGGAGGAGCGTCCGGCGCTCCGGGTCCATAGCCGTTTCCCATAGCTGTTGCGGGTTCATCTCGCCCAGGCCCTTGTACCGCTGGATGGTCACACCACTGCGGTCCGACAGTCCCGTGAGCACGTCCGTCAGCAGGTGCCACGGTGTCGCCGGAGCCGCCTCCTTGTCTTTGCGAGAGACCGTGTAGACGCCGCCGGTAGCGATCTCCCGTGAGACCGTACCCTGTTGCAGGGCGTGCGTCACCGTCGGCGAGTCCAGCGCCGCGGCGGACTCCTTGGTGAGGATGGCGGTAACGCCGGACTTGGCCTTCATGGAGAGGACCTGGCCGGTACCCTTACGCGCCCGGACAAGAGACGTCGTCAGGCCTTGCTTGTCAAGCCACGCGGCCGCAACCCTTAGCGCCTTTGGCTCGAATGAGAGACGGAAGGCGCCGGTAACCTTGGCCACTAGGAGAGCCGCGGCGATCTCCCGTGGCAGGCCCGCCCGCTCCAGCTCTGCGAACGCGGGTTCCAGCGTCCGCAAGCCCTCCAGCAGCTTACGAACGGCTGGGCCGGTCACCACGACCTTGCCGTTCTTGGACGAGACCTTCAAGTCGCCAAAGACCATCTCGTCCAGCTTCCGCTCCTTATCCGCGTCGGAGTACACGTACTCTTCGCTCTTCCCCCTGGCCACCCGGTAAAGCGGCGGCTGCGCGATGTACAGCCACCCTTCCTCTATGAGCCGGCGCATGTTGTGGAAGAAGAACGTCAGCAGCAGCGTGCGGATGTGCGCGCCGTCCACGTCTGCGTCCGTCATAATCACGATGCGATGATAGCGGGCCTTCGCCAGGTCAAAGTCATCGCCGAACCCTCCGCCGATGGCGCTGATGAGCACACGGATCTCCTCGTGCGTCAGGAGCTTCTCCAAGCGCGCCTTCTCGAGCTGCACCATAGTGCCGTTCGTGCCGGCGCCGGTCTCGGCCGTTCCATTCCCGGGTGCCCCATGGGTCTTCGCCTTGCCGCCGGGGAACAGCACCTTCTCGACGTTCAGGATCTTGCCCCGCAGCGGCAGGATCGCCTGGAAGCGCCGGTCGCGGCCCATCTTGGCGGAGCCGCCCGCGGACGCCCCTTCCACGATGAACATCTCCGACTTGCTCGGGTCGCGCTCCGCGCAGTCCGCCAGCTTACCGGGGAGCGACGTGCTGTCCAGCGCGTTCTTTCGGATGACCATCTCGCGGGCCTTGCGGGCGGCCTCGCGCGCCTTCATGGACAGCACGCACCGCTCCACAATCCGTTTGGCGTCGCTCGGGTGGTCCTCCAGGTAGATGGTGAAGTCCTCGCCAAACGTGGTCTCCACCACGCTGCGGATCTCCGCGTTGCCCAGCTTGCCCTTCGTCTGCCCCTCAAACTGCGGGTCCACCATCTTCACGGAGATGACTGCGGTGAGCCCCTCGCGCACGTCCTCGCCGGCGAAGCCACCCTGCTCGTCCTTGACCAGCTTCTGCTTGCGTGCGTAGTCGTTCAGCACGCGCGTGAGTGCGCTGCGAAAGCCAGTCAGGTGCGTCCCGCCGTCCACCGTGTGGATGCAGTTCGCAAACGGGTAGACGGTCTCGGAAGCGCCGTTGGTGTACTGGAGCGCGATGTTCACTTCGGTGTTGTTCAGGCTCTTCTGCATGAAGAACGGCGGGTGTAGCCCGTCGCGGCCTGTGTTGAGGTGCTCCACCAGGCTGACGATCCCGCCATCGTGATGGAACGTGCGGACCAGGTTGTCCTGCTTGCCCTCCAGCATGATCTTGAGGCCGGGGTTCAGGTAGGCCAGGTAGTCAAACCGCTGGGCCAGCGTCTCAAAGTCATACTTGAGCTCGCTGAAGATCTGGCTGTCCGGGAGGAACGTGACGACGGTCCCGATCTCCTTGGTGGCGCCCACCCGCTTGACCGGGGCCTCCGGCCTGCCGCGATGGAACGTGAGCTGATAACGGCCGCCCTCACGCAGGCTCTCCACACGCAGCCACTCGGAAAGGAAGTTGACCACCGAGGCGCCCACGCCATGCAAGCCGCCGGAGACCTTGTAGCCGCCCCCGCCAAACTTGCCGCCGGCGTGCAGCGTGTCAAACACCGTCTGCAGCGCCGAAACCTTGGTGACCGGATGCACCTCAACGGGGATGCCGCGGCCGTTGTCCCGCACCTCTACCGAGCCGTCCGGGAGGATGACCACCTGGATCTCGTCGCAGTAGCCCGCCATCGCCTCGTCCACGGAGTTGTCCACGATCTCGTAGACGAGGTGGTGAAGGCCGCGCTGGTCTGTGCTGCCGATGTACATCCCCGGGCGGCGCCGGACCGCCTCAACGCCTTCCAGGACCTGGATGTCTTTTGCGGTATACGATTCGTTGACCATGGTGCTCCTGTGCGCGAGTGCCATAGCTACCTCCGTCTCCGTGGAGGACCGTTTCAGGCGGGCCAGCATTTAGGGTGACCAGAGACCGATCAGGCCGTTGACCCTACCCTTCTCTCGGGAGTCGCGCTACGCCGCTCGTAGCGGGCGCAACACGGCCCTGAGCGCTGAGGGAGCGATAGGAGGCGACTGGTAGGTGGTTGACAGACGGGCTGCGGCGCAGGGGCTCAATACGCGAGGCGATAAGTCCGACGTGCCCGCGCGGGGCGTTACGCCAAATCGGTCTCCGGGCTTCGGCCCCGAAGCCACCAGCCAGGGAGTCAATCGCGCCTCCAGCCCCGACGGATTGGACGGCCCGCTTCGTTCACGATTGAAGAATAGCACACAAACACCCTCGTGGGAAGCCTTCCGCCGCGAGGAGACGGAGCGGGAGGCCTAACGATAAATCGAGGTATGAACATCGAAGCGGGCAGCCGAAGGCAGAGCGGCCACCAATTGGCGTCTACCCGAACGTTTGCCATGCGTTCACCTCTCTCCAGGGAGCTAGAGCTGCCGGAACGGCGCCTGCTGATGGTTGGTGGAAGGCGCTATACTTTTTGCTGGCCTGCGCCCCGAGGCTTCGGGGCGGCCGTTGGAGACCACGATGAGCCTCATCATCCTGCTGACCCTCGTCGTCTGGGCTGGCGGCATCACCGCCTCCCTGGTGATGGCGCGCGACCTGCTGCGAGACAAGGCCGAGCTTGGCCGGGGGCCCCTTTGGCTGGAGGTGAAGACGAGAGGCGGCGCGTGCCTCGCCGCGGCCGGCGGGTTGGTCAGCCTGGCCGCGGTCGCCAGCATCACCTCCGACTTCCACAGCGTGTGGGTGTACGTGCCGCCGGCGTGGCTCGCCTCCAGTATCCCGCTCATGCTCCCCACGGGCCGCGCCCCCCTCCTCAGGTTCCAGGTCTCCCACCTGACCCTTGTGGGGGTGTCCATCGCCCTCACCATCGCGTTCGGCCTCTCCATCGCCTTCTACCACCTGGCACGCCTCTTGCAGAGCCACCCGGAGTTCCTCTAGGGCCTGCCGCGCGAGCCGGGCTCTTTTCCCGTGCTCTCGTTGCTTCGCGGTGAAAGGTGCAGGACCGCGTCCTGCCTGCCGCGCGAGCCTCGTTTCTTCTTCGGTGCCTCTCCAATGCTGCTGGGCCCGTCATGGCGCACGCTCTCCAGCCCCTGGCACCGGCTCATGTCGCATGCGGCTACTGTAGTAGCCTCGAAGACGGCGCCGGAGAGGTTGGCACCGAAGAGCATGGTGCGGTAGAGATCGGCGCCCTCCAGGTCGGCGTCGGTCAGGTTGGCGCGGGTCAGGTTGGCGCGGGTCAGGTCGGCTTCGGACAGGTCAAGCCTCTCGTCGGGGTGCTCCTTGCACCATGCCTCTATCGCCTTCGCGCCCTGCTTCACCACCGCCACGTGCTTAGGGTTGGCCGCACCGTCCCCCTTCCCGCGCCGGAGAAGGGGGACAGGGGGGTTAGCGCCTGCCCTTGAGCCGAGCGAAGGGTCTCCTTTCGCCATTGTACCGCCTGCCACACCCCAAACATGCGTCAGCCAAAGGTGAAGAGGGAGCGCGAGGAGGGCCGAGGGCCCCCTCGCCGTAAGTCTCCCCTTCCCTTGTAGGGAAGGGGCCAGGGGTTAGGTCGTAAAGAACACCCGGTCCAGCACCAGAACCAGAAAGTAGAGCGCCAGGTACGTGGTAGAGAACTTGTACAGGCGGCGGGTCAGTGCGGGGGTGGGGTTGCGATGCACGCGAGCCGCCAGGACAAGAAACGCCACGCCCAGCACCAGCGACCCTGCGAAGTACAGCGGCCCGAACAGGCCAAACGCCACCGGCAGCACCGTCACCGCCAGCAGCGACACCGAGTACAGCAGCATCTGCCACGTCGTCTCATGCTCCCCCATTACCACGGGCAGCATCGGCACGCGTGCCTTCCTGTACTCGTCCTTCACCATGAGCGCCAGCGCCCACGCGTGTGGCGGCGTCCAGAAGAAGATGGCGAGGAAGAGGAACACCGCGGCGGGCTCCAGCGAGCCGGTGACCGCGACCCAGCCTATCGTCGGGGGGAACGCCCCCGCCGCACCCCCGATGACGATGTTCTGCGGCGTCCGCCGCTTCAGGTACCAGGTGTACCCAAAGACGTAGTAGAGGAACGCGAAGGCCGCCAGCACGGCGCTCAGGCCGTTGGCAAACACGGCAAACAGCGCGATAGACACAGCGCCGCACGCGACGCCGAACACCAGCGCGCCCTGCTCGCTGACCCGGCGCGACGGGAGGGGGCGTTTGCGCGTCCGCTCCATCAGCGGGTCAATGTCGCGGTCCAGGTAGGAGTTCAGCGCACTCGCGCCGCCCGCGCACAGGTAGCCGGCCGCCAGCGTGGCCACCGCCAGCCCGGCTGACAGGCCGCCGCGGTCTGCCGCCAGCATCCCCGCCAGCGTGGTGACCAGCAGCAGCACGATGATGTTCGGCTTGGTGAGCAGCAGGTAGGAGAGCACCGCCCGCTTCAACGAGCCGGCCGAGGGCCTGGGGGGCGCCCCGGCGGAGGCGACGGCCTTAGGCATGGGACGCCACTCCTTTGGGGGCTTCGCCCTTCCCTGGAAGGGCCGGCGAGGCTATCCGCACGCCCCAGAGCGAGCCCGCCGCCATCACGGCGACCGTGAACGTGAGCGACGCGATGACCAGGTGGCTCAGCCGCGCCCAGCCGGGCAGCAGGAAGAGGACGTTACTGGCCCCCAGGGCCACCTGGAGCGCGAACAGCGCCGCAAAGCCTCCCAGGAGCAGCAGCGGGGCAGCGTTCGCCGCACGCACGCGCCACGCGGTCCAGAGGGCGTACACGGCAAGCAGGCCCGTCGCAAGCGCCGCGTACCGGTGCAGCATGTGGATGTCCTGGAGCGCCCAGGAATCGCCTGGGGGGGGCGCCACGCCGCAGAACGGGTAGCTCAGGCATGCCAGCGGAGCGCCGGAGCGGTACACGTACGACCCGCTCAGCAGCAGCAGGTAGGTGAGGAGCGCCAGGAGGAGCATCGCCGTGCGCAGGTGACGGTCGAGCCGGTGCCCGCGCAGCGCCGCCTTCAGCGGCTCGGTGACGCGCGTAGACCAGCCGCCGGAGCCGCACGTCAGGAGCGCCAGCACGCCGACGAACGCCATTGCGATCGCCGTGTGCGTGACCGCTACCCCGGCGTCAAGCTCGGAGAGCACGGTGGCGGCCCCAAAGATGATCTGGACGATGAGCAGCACGGGCGCGAACAGCGGCAGCAGGAGGGAGCGCCGGAAGCCGTGCTGGACGACAGCGGTGGCGGCCATGAGAACGACAAAGATGGAGGTGAGCGTGACCGACAGCCGGTGGAGGTACTCAATCCACGCCTTCACGTCCGCCGGCGGGATGACCCGCCCGTGGCACAGCGGCCAGTCCGGGCATCCAAGGCCGGAACCGGTCACGCGCACAATCCCGCCAAAGATGACCACCAGGAGCGCGGTCACCAGGCTGGCCGCGGCAAGGGACGGAAAGTGCTTGCAGCCCCACCGGTACAGCGAGGGTGGCGCCCATGCCAGCGGCCGGCCTGCCCCTGTGGGTCTGTCCATTCAGTGGTCAGCGACGGCGTAGACCGCCGCGGCCAGCACCATCGCCCCCGGCAGCAACGCCCACACCAGCTCCAGCCCCCGGTTGGTCCTAGCGGGGACCATGCCTTTAGGGCCGCCCGCCGTGACGCGCAGGGCGCTCCTCAGCACCAGCGCCTGGCTTCCCGCGATCAGCAGCGCGGCGAGCGCTAGCAGCACCCGCAGCGAGGTGTCGAGCGAGCCGGACGAGTTTGTGATGCGCGTCGGCAGAGGAGCCGCGACCGCTGCGGCCACGCCCGCAACGGCGATAGCCACTCCGAGTAGGAAAAGCAGGGCAATCTGCCGGTTGAGCAATGCTGTTCTGTCCCTGTTTGCGGGGTGCGCATGCATTTGCTAAGGCCACCTTCCATTATACCCGCGCCCTACGAGCAAGCACAACCCGAAGGGCAGTGCCCCGTTCGCTTCGCCAGGACAGGCTCTTCGCGCCGAGGGAGCTTGGTCAGGTTTTCGTGAGCCGTTTCCGGCAGGAAGGCGGATTAGCTAACTCCCGGGGGCCTTTCACCTATGCGGGCAGCGCGGAATGAGCAGAGATTCCCTTCGCAAGGGTAGGCCCCGGGCATACTTCAGATGAAGGACTTCCTCGGAATGACAGGGGGCGGCGCTTGTCGTATAATCCCCTCGCAGCGCGGAGGGCGTCGCCCACCCGCCTGACGAGTCCCCGGAAGGAGCCTGGCCATGGAAGGCAAAGCATCAATCGTCTGGGTGCCTCTCGCGGCCGTGCTGGCCGCCGGCCTCATGCTGGGGGGCTTGGGGGCGCTGTTCACGGCGCTGGGAAACCAAGCGACCATTGGCATAGGCCTGGGGATCACCGTCTTCCTTCCCATCCTCGGCTACCTCTACTTGCGGAGCAAAGGCAGCAGCGGCTTCTAAGCGCTCACCGCACAGGCGTCATTAAAGAAGGGGCTGTCACTAGACAGCCCCTTCTTTGTTGCTCAGCCTCACTCCCAGACTCCGGTGTCAGCGTTCTTGATGCTGGGCGCGGTCTCGCACCGCCTCCTCCCTCTCAGCCTTGGCGAACCAGACGAAGAACACTGCCCCAAAAACGGCGAAGAGGATAAAGGCGAAGGGGCCCCACATGATGGCGCCGCCTATCTGCTGGTCCATGTGGGCTGAGATACCGCCAATCCGAGGCGCCTCCATATAGTGATCATAGAGAGGCTTTCCCGCCAGCGTCAGGATGGCGGCCAGGAGCTTTTGCGGGAAGGCCACGGCGAACAGGTAGAAGAGCTGCCCGGCGTAGGAAAGCCGAGGGTGCTCCGGCAACGGGCTGAGCACCGGCCACCACAAAAGCAGCGCAACAAACAGGAAAAGGGCGTGCTGGAGGTAGTGTAAGCCGTGGACCTCCAACACACTGTTGTAGAAGACAGGAACGTGCCAGACGAGGAGGACGACGTTGAAGAGGACGCCGGCCACGATGGGCTTGGTGAGGACGCGGACGACCGGCTGGACCCACGCGAGCGTGGTGACCGGGCGGAGCAGCCATTCAGGCGTCCCAAGAAGAAGCAAGGGAGGCGCCGCCAGGAGCAGCAGAAGGTGCTGGCTCATGTGGGCCGTGAAGAGATAGTTCTCGCTCAGCCCGTGGAGCGGCGTGCCCTCCACAAGGCCTATGACGAGTAGGCCGAGGGTGAAGAAGATGGCCTTGCACCTGTCAAAGCGGTCAGCCCAACTGAACTCTTTACGGAGCGGCTCCACGGCAAAGAGGTAGAGCCCTTGGATGGCGAGGAGGATCGCCCACGCGGTAGGGTGCCACTCTTTCCAAGCGAACCATTCCATCGCCGCACCCCACCTACCAACGCCTCACCAGCGCGTGCCTCCTCAGAGGAGGGCGCCCGGCCCTAGACAAAAATGGTCTTGAACAGGGCGATCAGGCCGAGGACAATGCTCGCGGCCAGCAACAACGCCCCAACGAAGAAGCCGGAGAACAGGCGGGAATCGTACCGCAGGTGCATGTAGAACATGACCACCAGTGCAAACTTCACGACGGAGAGGATGAAGAACACGGGAATAACGATATCGTTGAGGGCATTAATGTAGAGGAGGCCAATCTCAGCGACGGTGATGAGGCCGAGGGCTGCTGCCACCTTGGCGTAGGTGATGGGCGTGGGGTGCACGGGCTCCCGCCGGTGTGCTTGCGTCGTCTGCGTGTGCTGCGCCATGGTTACGCTCCTGCTGAGTCCTAGACCGTCACTGTCCGCCGGCCACGCCCGAGAGGTAGACGACCGTGAAGATGACGATCCACACGATGTCAACGAAGTGCCAGTACAGGCCGGCGATGTCCACGACGTGGTTCTTGTCGGCGCCAAGTTTGCCCCTGAGCGAGAGGATGAAGAGGCTGAGCAACCAGACGACGCCGATGGTGACGTGGGCGCCGTGGAAGCCGGTCAGCGTGAAGAAGGTGGTGCCGAACAGATTGGTCCTGGGCGTCAAGCCTTCGTGGGCAAACGCCTGGAACTCAAAGACCTGGAAGCCCAGGAACGTGGCGCCCAGGATGGCGGTGCACAGCACCCAGGTGCGGAAGGCGCGGTAGTCACCACGGGTGTGGGCTGCCAGCGACAGGACAAACATGAAGCTGCTCATGAGCAGCACGAAGGTGCTGATAGAGGTGACGGGAATGTCCAGGATCTCCTGTGGCGTGGGCCCCGTCACGCTCTTCCCGAAGTGGATGAGGTACGTGGCGATGAACGAGCCGAAGAAGAGGCAGTCGGACGCCAGGAAGAGCCACATGAGGAGCTTCCGGTTGTCCAGCCCCGTGCTCGTCGGATGCTCTGGCGCGTGCTGCGCTTGCGCTCGTTGACTCACTGCGACCTCGTCTCCTAGATGCCTCTAGTGGCGTTCCTGCTTCAAGGCAGGCTGCCGGTACCAGCCAAACACGCTGACCGCCGCGAAAGCGACGCCGACCATGATGACTGAGTAGTGGTAAACCAGGCCGTAAGCCGCAATCATCAGGCCGGCGGAAACCAGCAGCGGCCAGTAGGAAGGGTTCGGGATGTGGATTGCCTCATGGCCGGCGGTGTGCTCCTGGCCGTGGCCGTTGGCGCCGCCCGCGGGAACAGGGAGAGCGTGGGGATGCTTCTGCTCCCAGAAGGCGTCCAGGCCGTGGACGGTCGGGATGGTGTCAAAGTTGTGCTCAGGCGGTGGTGATGCGATGGACCACTCCAATGTGCGGGCGTCCCACGGGTCGTTCCCTGCCCGCTCGCCCTTGCGAACCGAACGGGTGAAGTTGTGCATGAAGACCAGAATCCCGGCGAGGAGGAAGAACACGCCGGTGGTGGCCACCATGTTCCAGGCGTCCCACCCCATGCCCTCCGCGTAGGTGTACTGCCGGCGCGGCATACCGTCCAACCCCAGGAAGTGCATGGGCATGAAGGTCACATTGAACCCGATGAAGATAAGCCAGAAGCTCAATTGCCCCAGCTTTTCGCTTAACAATCTGCCCGTCGCCTTTGGAAACCAGTAGTAGATACCCGCGAAGATGCCGAAGATGGAGCCGCCGAAGAGGACGTAGTGGATGTGGGCCACGATGAAGTAGGTGTCCTGCTGCTGCCCGTCTGATGGGGAGGCGGCGTGCATGAGGCCGCTCAGACCGCCAATGATGAACATGGCCACAAAGCCGAGGGCGAACAGCATGGGAGTGGTGAACCGGATAGAGCCGCCCCACAAGGTCCCAATCCAGTTGAAGATCTTGACCCCCGTGGGCACGGCGATGGTTATGGTGGTGAGCGTGAAGAGGGTGTTCGCCACCGGCCCCATGCCTACGGTGAACATGTGGTGCGCCCAGACCATCCAGCCCATCACGCCTATGGATATACCCGAGAAGACGATGAACCGATAGCCGAAGAGCGGCTTGCGGGAGAAGACGGGCAGTACCTCGGAGACGATGCCCATCGCCGGGAGGATCAGGATGTACACCTCGGGGTGGCCGAACACCCAGAACAAATGCTGCCACAGGATAGGGGTGCTGCCTGCCGCGACGTTGAAGAAGTTGAAGCCCCACGTGCGGTCAAAGACCAGCTCGATGAGGGCCACGGTGATGACGGGGAAGGCCGTGATGAGGAGCATGGCGACCACGAGGGTCATCCAGGTGAACACCGGCATGCGGGTAAGCGACATGCCCGGCGCCCGCATGTTGACGATAGTGACGATGAAGTTCAGAGCCGCGGCGGTGGAAGAGATGCCGAGAAGCATCAGGCTGATCGCCCAGAAATCCACGCCGTTGCCCGGGTTGTGGGACAGGCCGGTCAGCGGAGAGTAGGCGAACCAGCCGGCGTTGAGGGCTCCTCCCAGGAACCAGCTTGTGTTCAGCATGACGCCGCCGGCAAGGAACAGCCAGTAGCTGAAGGCGTTCAGGCGGGGGAACGCCACGTCCCGTGCGCCGATCTGGAGTGGGATGATGATGTTAAAGAACGCCGCACTCAGCGGCATGACGCCCAGGAAGATCATGGTGGTCCCGTGCATGCTGAAGAGCTGGTTGTAATTGTCCGCAGGGATGAGCCCTTGCTCTGGCGCGGCCAGCTGGAGGCGCATCACGAGCGCCTCTATGCCGCCAAACAGGAAAAAGATGAACGCAGTGACGCCGTACAGGGCGCCAATCTTCTTGTGGTCAACGGTCGTGACCCACGACTGCACGCCGGCCCAGAATGCGCTCCGCGGGTATGCAGCCGTAGCAGTAGCCATAGCTAACTCCTGGGGCCTCTCGTGGAACTTTCGTAGCCCTGTGTCACTTTGTGTTCAGCCCCTCAACTCCGTGAATGCGCGATAGAGAACTGCAAGACTACTGCAGGCTTTGAAGGTAGGCCGCGAGCGCCTTGAGCTCGTCTTCCGTGAACTTGCCCTTGGTGATCAGTGTGCCCATGAGGTTGCCTGGCTTCAGGTCGTTCGGATCGCTGAGCCACTTTATCAAGTTGGCTTCGGTGTTGTCCAGCATGCCCGCTGCGATGGTGGTGCGGCTTCCCACATGCGTAAGGTTAGGCCCTGCCTTGGCGTTGGC
Source organism: Dehalococcoidia bacterium (assembly GCA_009693055.1). GTDB lineage: Bacteria > Chloroflexota > Dehalococcoidia > Lucifugimonadales > SHYT01 > SHYA01. The sequence goes on from SHYA01000001.1 coordinate 264,367, forward strand.
GTTGGTGCCCATGACGGTGTGGCAGGCGAGGCACAGCCCCTTGCCCATGAAGAGCTGTTCGCCCGTGGCGGCCAGTCCGGAGGTTGGCCGCGCGGGCTCCTTCTGCTTGGCCACCCAGGCGGCGAATCCGTCGTCGGTGTCCACAACGGCCCGGAACCGCATGAAAGCGTGCGACTCACCACAGAACTCGGCGCAGTGGCCGTAGTATTCTCCTGGCTCCGAACCTTGGAGCCACATCCTGTTTGCTCGGCCCGGGACGACGTCCACCTTGCCGCCCAGCTTGGGGATCCAGAAGCTATGGATGACGTCGGGGCTCTTCAGCGTGAACACAACCTTCTTGTCGACCGGCATGTGGACCTCGTTGGCGGTGGTCACTCCAAGCGCGGGGTAGTTGAACTCCCACCACCACTGGTGCGCGACGACCTCAACTTCCAGGTCGCCTTGCTCTGGAACGTCATAGATCCGCCAGAGCGTGATGAGGGTGGGGACCGCGACGATGGCCATGATGACGGCGGGAGCAATGGTCCAGCCGATCTCCAGTCGCGAGTGACCGTGCACCTGAGGGGGGATGGCATCGCCCGGACGCGCGCGGAAACGGAAGACGGCGAAGACGAAGGCCCCTTCTACGATGATAAAGACGAAGACCGCAGCCCAGAAGATCCACCAGAAGAGGTTGAGCTGGTCCTCAGCGACTTTGCCGCTGGCGTCAAACGTGGACATGTTGTGGTCAGGAGTATAGCCCGCCAGTAGGATCCACGCGAGAAAGGCGCCGGGAACCACGATCGCCGCAATGAGCGGCAGCAGCCACTTGCGCCGGTTCAAGACGACCTCCTGCCGAATGCCCGGCACCGTCCCAGGCGAGGCCCCAAATGTGGGGACATTCACGTGCCCAGCGGGCGCACCACCACCCCTTCCCAACGGCCCAGCGGTAAGATATATCACACTCGGTAAGCCAGGTCAACCTCCGCGTTGCTCAGCGGGTGCTCGGAAGGGGCCCACAGGCGGGAATCGAAACCTCTCGCCTGACCGCTTGCTTAGGGGCCGCGACCGCGCGACAATAGCCGAGGAGGGATCCGAAAGGAGAGCTATGCGTGGGTTGGTGGGGTTACCTGAGCTCCTCGTCATCTTGGTGGTCGTGCTGCTCCTGTTTGGCGCCACTCGGCTGCCGAAGCTCGCCAAGTCCCTGGGTGAAGCGGTGCATGAGTTCCGCAAGGGTACTGAGGAAGAGCAGCCTCAACAACGGCGAAAAACCAAGGCGCACACGAAAGACACCTCGAACGAGGCTTAACGCGCCCGGGTTCTTCTTAAAGAGCGTCTCGTTCGTGCTTATCCCAGCCCTGTTGTGAGAAGCCCGGCGAGTCCGTTGACGTGAGAGAGGTGGGATGCTCCGGCGAGGACTGAGGCTGCCAGCCGGCTACCCGAGAAGGGTTGCGGAAAGGGCTGGCCCGCGCGCAGGCTCGCCCACGTTCGTCGCGATAGACTTTGAAACAGCGGGCTACCAGCCCGACAGCGCGTGCGCCGTTGCGGTGGTCCGGGTTGAGGGGGGGCAGGTGGTCCGCCGGGAAGTGCGCTTGTTGCGTCCTCCGCGTCAGGAGGTCCTTTTTAGTCACCTGCACGGGATAACGTGGGCGACGGTTGCGCACAAGGAGACCTTCGTGCAAAGCTGGCCGTCTCTGGCGGAGCTGCTGGAGGGGGCGCAGTTCCTGGCCGCCCACAACGCCGCGTTTGACCGGGGGGTTCTGAGCGCCTGCTGCGCGGCGGCTGGCCTTGAGGCCCCTGCCTTGCCGTTTGTGTGCACCGTGCGGCTTGCCCGGCGCGTATGGGGCATCTATCCCACCAGGTTGCCGGACGTCTGCGCCCGCCTGGGTCTTCCCCTGCACCACCACAATGCGCTCTCCGACGCCGAGGCGTGCGCCGGAATAGTCGTGGCGGCCCTGCGTCAGGGCGCGCGGTTCTGAGGGCTTGCTAGCCGCGCTTGGGCCAGGCGGAGGATGGCGCGCCGAACACCTGGGCGCGGTTGGCCGCGCGGGACGCGAGCCAGTACAGCCCCATCGCCACCACGACCACGGCCGCCCCGCCAACGGCGTCCAGCATGTAGTGGTTGCCCGTTCCCACAATGGTGAGAAAGGTGACGGAGGGGTAGAGGACGCCGGCAGCCTTAAGCCACCAGGGGCCGGTGTTCCAGAACATGATGCCGATGAGGAACGTCCAGCCGAAGTGCAGGCTGGGCATCGCGGCGTAGGCGTTGTAGTACGACTGCGCCTCGTGGCTTGTCAGAAAGCTCGGCCCGAACCGGAGCGCGGAATCCACAAAGCCGTGGTACGCCATCATCCTCGGTGGCGCGAGAGGGAAGATGGCGAAGACGACCAGTGCGATGCCAAAGGTCAGAAGGAAAGCGTTCCGATAGAAAACGTAGCGCCCCCGGTTGGTGTAAAACATGAAGATGGCGGCACTGGCGATAATCGGCCAGAAGGTGAGCATGTACAGCCAGTTGAACGTCTGGATGAGCCAGAGGGCGTGGTCAATCATCCAGCGCTGGAACTGCGTCTCCCACAGATTGAAGAGGGCTTTCTCAAACCGTACTAGGTTTTCAGCATTCAGGTACGCAACGAAAGCGGAATCCTCGTGAAAGACCAGACGGCGGGTGAACAGGTAAGCGAAGTAGGCGGCGCCAACCAGAATCACTTCGCGGGCGAATGCCAGCCGCCCGGAGCTTAGAGCGTAGGCGGAGGAGGCCACCAAAGAGCGCAGCTCGGCCCCTCTACGGGCCCCCGCTGGACCTATCTGGGACAAAGGACCCCGCTCATGTCTCATGAGGGTGAGCAGCCATCCTTAGACTCTGGTTCCAACCCCTGGAGCCCTCGCTTCTGAAACGTTGGTTTCTTTGAGAGGATACCTGGGCGTGTCAACTCCTGGGCCCTCTCGCGGCTTTGTCTGGCCACATCCGGGCGAGCGGCCTGAGGACCCCGCGCGACAACAGCGGCTCGGTCTTCGGGCGGCTGGGCAGAAGCGCCGCGTAGAGGAGTACGGAGGCCAAGACCATCACACCCGCGCCAACGGCGTCAAGCATGCAGTGGTTGCCTGTGCCGACTATGGCCAGGAAGGTGACGGTTGGGTAGAGAACGCCGGCAGCTTTGAGCCACAGCGGCCCTGTACGCCAGAACATGACGCCAAGAAGGAGCGTCAAGCCGAAGTGGATGCTGGGCATGGCAGCAAAGGCATTGAAATACACCGCGCCGTCTCTCGTGTTGTAGAACGCGGGCCCCAGCCGTTCGATAGCGTCAATGAACTCGTAGTGGGTCATCATGCGGGGCGGAGCTAGAGGGAACGCCATAAAGATGAGGAGCGCGACTACGAAGGTGAGAAGCACGACGTTTCGGCAGTACCGGTACCGCCCTCTGTTAGTGAAGAACATGACGACAGCGGTCAATGCGACCATGGGCCACAAGGTGATGATGTAGAGCCAGTTGAGGCTTCGGATCGCCCACGTGGCCTGGTCAATGAGATAGCGCTCAAAGGTGACCTCCCAAAGTCCGAAGAGTTTCTCCTCAAAAGCGATAAGGTGCTCTGCGTGCACGAACGCCACGAACTCCCAGTTTTCTTGGAACAGTAGCCTCCTGCTGAACATGTAAGCGAAATAGACGGCTGCAAAGAGCACCAACTCCCTACTGAACAGGAGGTGAGTGCGGGAGAACACAAGCACCCCCAGACGACGCCACCGGCCTGCAGGGGTCGTGACAGGGGGGGGGGGGGCTTTGAGGCTCGCGGCCCTTTCGTGTTTCATCGCCCTAACGGCCGGGGCTTCGATCTGCTGCGGTCTGCCCGGTGGACGGCGCGGCGCGGTTTCCGCCCAGCCATTTGCTGAGGAACCCCTCGTAGAAGACGAGCGCCCCAAGGGTAAGGACGCCTCCGGCTACGGTGTCCAGGGCGAAGTGCATGCCGGTGGCGACGATGGCGAGGAAGGTCATGCTGGGATAAGGCACGCCGGCTATTTTAAGCCACCGCGGCCCGATGCGCCAGAACAGGATGCCGAAAAGGAGGCCCCACGCAAAGTGCAGGCTTGGCACCGCGGCAAAGGCGTTGTACCGGTCTTGGGCGGACTCGCTCAAGAGGGCGGAGGGACCGAGCTGCACCACGGTGTCCACGAAAACGTACTGAGGGAGCATTCTCGGCGAAGCCACTGGGGCCAGCATGAAGACGACCAGCGCGACGGTGATGGTGATGAGGACGACGTTCCGGTAGAAGCGGTACCGGTCGCGGTTGAAGCAGTAGAGGACCACCGCTATGGCGGCGATGAGCGGCCAGAAGGTGAGGAAGTACACCCGGTTGAGCGCCCGGATGGCCCAAAGGGCGTTGTCCAGGAGCCAACCCTGAAGGTGTGCTTCCCATCGCGTGAAGCCCTTCGCCTCAAAATCGGCGAAGGCGATCCCGTTCCTACGCGCCACCTGTTCCGTGTCATGTCCAAAGACGAGCTTGCTGGTGAACAGGTAGAGGCCGTAAAGCCCAAGGTGGAGCAGCATCTCTCTAGCGAAGGCGAGCTTGCTCCACGGGAGGGGGGGGGCGAGCAAGGCGCGCAGCGTTGGCAGGGCACTTTCTCGCGCCCTTGAGGTGGCGGTGATGGACGTGCCGGTGTGCACCTGGCCCATATCAGCAGCTACATTCAGGTTGCATGCCGCAAGGCAATACGCATGCGGCACAGGGCGCGTCGATGTGGGAGGCTCCAGGCTGTCCGAATCGGCTCAGACCATCCTATGGGCGGCAAGCTCCTATTGCTGGCGGCTTCGGCCTAGTGTACCGGAAAGACTGGGCGGAAGGAAGAGACCTGGGGCAACAGGCCTGCTCGTCCTTGGCGTCCTTCGGTGCGGGAGATATGAGGACTGGCACGCTTGAAGGCTGCGCCTTCCGCACTGCACAGCACACCCGGGGTGCCGCAGGCGCGCGTCGGTTCGGGGCTGTCTGGGGTGCCGTATACTGAGGGCAAAGAGGGGCAGGTATGGCGGCAACCATCGAGTCGCTCGTTGAGAAAGCGGACTCCTACCTGCAACCAGACAAGGCGCGGCTGGTGCGGGAGGCGTACGAGTTCGCCCGCGCGTGCCACGAAGGCCAGAAACGCCTCTCCGGCGAGCCGTACATCTCCCATCCTCTTGAGACCGCCCTCATCCTTTCCGACCTGTCCCTGGACGCCGATACGCTGGCCGCCGCCCTGCTCCACGACGTGATTGAGGACTGCGGCGTGAGCAAGGAGGACCTGGCCGCCAAGTTTGGCGCCCAGGTCGCAACCCTGGTGGACGGCGTGACTAAGCTGGCGCATCTGGAGTTGCACCAGGGTGCAGTCCAGGCGGCTGTCGGCAAGGACGGCAAGCGGGCTGGCGAGCACCTTCAGGCTCAGGCGGAGAGCCTCCGCAAGATGCTCGTGGCCATGGCGCAAGACATCCGCGTGGTGCTCATCAAGCTGGCGGACCGGCTGCACAACATGCGCACCCTAGAGGCGCAGCCGCTGGAGCGGCGCGTGGCCATCGCCCAGGAGACGCTGGATATCTACGCCCCGCTGGCGCATCGCCTGGGGATCTGGGACCTCAAGTGGCAGCTTGAAGACCTTGCCTTCCGGCACCTGCAGCCGGAGGAATACCGGCACGTCGCCCGGCTGCTGGCGACGAAGCGGGCGGAGCGCGAGGCCTACATGGACCAGGCGTGCCGCCAGTTGCAGGAGGCGCTTCGACAGGAGGGCGTTACCGCGGAGGTGTACGGCAGGCCGAAGCACCTATACAGCGTGTACCGGAAGGTGCAGAAGTACGCGGAGCTGGGCAAGGATTTTGACGAGATCTACGACCTGTACGCCTTGCGGGTGCTGGTGAAGCCGCAGGCCGACTGCTACAACGCCCTGGGCGTCGTTCACACGCGCTGGCGCCCGATGCCCGGCCAGTTTGACGACTACATCGCCAACCCAAAGGCCAACCGGTACCAGGCCCTGCACACCACCGTGATGGGTGAAGGGGGCACGCCGTTTGAGGTGCAGATCCGGACGTCCGAGATGCACCAGGTCGCAGAGTACGGCGTCGCGGCCCACTGGCGGTACAAGGAGGGGAGCGCTGGAAAAGACCCGCACTTTGAGGAGAAGATGACCTGGCTCCGGCAGCTCCTGGAGTGGCAGCGTGAGGTGGCGGGGGCGGGGGCCGAGGAGTTCGTGGAGTCGCTCAAGACCGACCTGTTCCGCGACCAGGTCTTTGTGTACACGCCAGGGGGGGACATCAAGGAGCTGCCCGTGGGGGCGACACCGCTGGACTTCGCTTACTTGGTGCACACCGACCTGGGGCACCGGTGCATCGGCGCCAAGGTCAACGGGCGCCTGGTGTCGCTGGACCACCAGCTCCAGAACGGCGACACGGTGGAGATCATGACCAGCAAGCTGGCGCGCGGGCCCAGCCTGGACTGGCTCAACCCGGAGCTGGGATTTCTGCGGACCGCCTCCGCCATGGGGAAGGCGCGGCAGTGGTTCCGCCGCCAGGAGCGCGCCGCGAGCCTGGAGCGCGGCAAAGACCTGCTCCAGCGGGAGCTGAGACGGCTTGGCCTGCATCATGCGGAAGCCGAGGTCGCGCGCCTGCTCCGGTACGATAACCCCGAGACGCTGCTGGAGGAGCTTGGCAACGGCACGCTGGGCATCGGCAAGGTGTCCTCTCGGCTGACGGCCGGCGAGGAGTCCGCGCAAATACCAACGGTCAAGCCGACGGTGGAGCCGACCCGCACGCCGCGCGGCATCCGCGTGCTGGGGGTTGGCGACCTGCTCACCCGCATCGCGCGGTGCTGCTCGCCGCTTCCCGGCGACGAGATTGCCGGGTATATCACCCGGGGCGCGGGCGTCACGGTGCACCGCAAGAGCTGCCCGAACATCGCGAACGAGGACGAGCCGGAGCGTGTTGTGCCCGTGACGTGGGGCCCGTCCAAGGACATGTACGCGGTCACAGTCGGCGTCGCGGCGTGGGACCGGGTGGGCCTGCTGCGGGACATCACCACGCTCGTTGCCGCCGAGGGGGTGAACATCACCTCCTCGTTGGTGGAGACGGTACCGGACGGGACGGCGCTGATCACGCTCTCCCTGGAGACCACCGGCATCGCGCAGCTCCGCAAGCTGTTCACCAAGCTGGAAACGGTCAAGGGCGTGACCAGCGTGGCGAGGGCAGGCGCGGCCGCGCCCGCAAAGACGAAGGGCTCGGGGCGCGGGTAGAGGTGGGAGAGGCTGAACGGCGCCTGTGCTATACTGCGTCCCGCGTGGTTTTCAATTGGCTGGGCCCGTGAGTACCCTGCCCCGCAGCACGTTCCCAGGCTCATTTTGAGGAGGCATTGTGCCAAGCGACAAGTCGCACCGTGTGTCCGTGAACAAGGCCGCACAGAACAAAATTGTCCGAAGCGCGGCCCGCACGGCCCAGAAGAAGGGCCTCTTGGCGGCCCAAGAAGCCAGTCCCAGCGCCGCGGCTGACGTGAAAACGGCGATCGCCGCAATGGACCGCGCCGCGCGCAAGGGGATCGTCCACCGGAACAAGGCGGCCCGCGCCAAGTCGCAGCTCATGCGCGCCCTTAACGCCGGCCAGTCCAAAAGCGCCTAACTCGCCTTCAGGCGTCTTCCCCAGCGGTGCGTAGGACAGGCGTGCGTTCGTGCGTTGGCTCTGATGATTTGGGGTTTGGGGAGGGCGGAGCAGGGAGCAGATGGCCAAGCCACGGAAGCACGCGGTCGCCCTGGTCATTCTCAAGCCGCGAAGCGCCAGGTTAGCGCTCGTCGTGCTCCGCCCCGCGGACGATGAAGAGTTGCCTGGGATTTGGGGGCTGCCCGCCGGGTCGGTGAAACGGGACGAGACACCCGAGGCCGCCGCTCTGCGCGTGGGCCGCGAGAAGCTGGGCCTCGTCCTCCGGCTCAAACGCCCCCTTGCAGTTGGCGAGCAGGAGCGGCCCGCCTACACGCTGACGATGACCGTGTTCTCCGCCGAGATTGCCGCGGGCAAGCCCCCACTGCCCAACAGGCGCGGAGGTCCTGCGGTCACGATGTACGAGGACTGGCGGTGGGCGGAGGACGGCGTTCTCCAGGAGGGGGCGATGCGCGGCTCCCTCTGCTGTCAGCTCTACCTTCAGCACCGGCGCCAGGCCGCAGCCCCTTCGTGATAGAGTCGTAACGACAACCTGGCTTTCCAGGCGCCGCGCACCGGTCCACCGAGGGGGCAACGATTCCGTGCAGCCGCTTGTCGCCGTCCACTACTTCCACGAGATCGCGCTGAAGGGCGGGAACCGCCGCATGTTCGTGCGGCAGGCGGCGGGTAACCTTAGGCGGGCCATTGTGGGGACAGGCTCGCGAATGATCGCGAGCGCCGAGATGAGCGCCAACCTTTCGTATCCGGGCGATGAGCGCTGGGCGGCTCCGGACGGGCTGAAGGAGCGGCTGGAGCACGTCATCGGTGTGGAGCGTTTCGCGCGCGCCTACCCCGTCTCCGCGAGCATGGACGCCATCCGCGAGGGGGTGCGCGAACTCCTTCGCGGGCGCGAGTTGCCCGAGAGCTTTCGCATCAGCGCAAGCCGCGCGGACAAGGCGTTCCCGGTGACCTCTCCCGACATGAACGTGCAGCTTGGCGACATGGTCCGCCGCGAGACGGGGATGAAGGTGGACCTTGAGCAGCCAGGGCTGAACGTCCATGTCCTGGTGCGGGCGGGAGCCGCCTACCTGTCGTTGGAGGAGTTCCGCGGCCTGGGGGGGATGCCCGTGGGGGTGAGCGGCAACGTGGTCGCGCTCCTGTCAGGGGGCATCGACTCGCCCGTGGCGGCCTTCCAGACGATGCTGCGCGGCTGCCACGTCACCCTCGTCCACTTCCACAGCTTCCCGCTGGTGGCGGGAACGTCGCGGGAGAAGGCGAAGGAGCTGGCGGAGATGCTCACCCGCTACCAGTTCTTCTCGCGGATGTACCTCGTGTCGCTGGCGGATATCCAGAAGCGCATCTTGGTAGCCGCGCCTCAGGACTACCGGGTGGTGCTGTACCGGCGCTTCATGCTGCGGATCGCGGAGGCGCTGGCGTTAGAGGAGGGGGCGCTGGCGCTGGTGACGGGCGACAGCGTGGGCCAGGTGAGCTCACAGACGCTGGAGAACATGCTCGCCATCAACGCAGTGATGAAGCGGCTGCCGGTGCTGAGGCCGTTCGTCACGGCGGACAAGGAAGAGATTGTGCGGCACGCGCGGCGCCTCGGCACGTACGAGACGTCCATCCAGCCGGACGAGGACTGCTGCTCGCTGTTCGTGCCGCCGCACCCGGTGACGCGCGCCACGCCAGAGCTGGCCGCTGCAGCGGAGGCGTCGCTGGATGTGGACGCGCTCGTGCGCGAGGCGATCGCGGGCGCGGAGCGGTGGGAGGCCAAGTGGCCCCGACCTGCCGGGGAGCGGTAGCCGCCGCGCACCGCCTTTACGCCCGCGCCGCCCTGCGCTAAGCTACGGACAGCCCCGCTGAGGAGACCGCCGTGACGTTCAAGGCGCCCCGTGGCACTAAAGACCTTCTCCCGGAGCAGCAGCCCCTCTGGCGGCACGTAGAGCAGACTGCGCAGGGGGTGGCGCGCCGCTTTGGGTACCAGCGGATAGATACGCCGATGTTTGAGGACGCGCACCTGTTTGTCCGCGGCGTCGGCCAGGGGACCGACATCGTGGAGAAGGAGATGTACGTCTTCAAGGACCGCAGCGACGACGAGCTGGCGCTGCGCCCTGAGGGCACCGCCCCGGTGTGCCGCGCCTACCTGGAGCACGGGATGGCCTCGCTGCCGCAGCCCGTCCGGCTCTACTACGTCTGCCCCATCTTCCGCTACGAGCGGCCCCAGGCCGGGCGCTACCGCCAGCATCACCAGTTCGGCGTGGAGGCGATCGGCGACGCCGACCCCGCCGTGGACGCGGAGGTGATTGAGCTGGGCTGGCGGCTGGTGGAACAGCTTGGGTTGAAGGACCTGTCGCTCGTGATGAACGGCATCGGCGACAAGGCGTGCCGCCCCGCGTACCTGGAGTCGCTGCGGGCGCACTACGGCACGCGCCTGAGCGAGGTGTGCCCCGACTGCAAGCTCCGCTACGAGAAGAACATCCTGCGCACGCTGGACTGCAAACGGACGGACTTCAAGTGCCAGGAGGCGGCGGATACCGCGCCCCGCATCGCGGAGCGCCTCTGCGACGCGTGCCGCGAGCACTGGATGCAACTCACGCAGTACATCGGGGCGCTGGGCATCCCGTACCGGGTGGAGCACCGGCTGGTGCGCGGCCTGGACTACTACACACGCACCGTGTTTGAAATCCAGCCCCGCGAGGAAGGCGCCCAGAGCACCATCCTGGCGGGAGGCCGCTACGACGGGCTCATTGAAGAGCTGGGCGGCAGGCCCACGCCGGGCATCGGGTTTGGGACGGGGATTGAGCGGCTGGTCGCCAACCTCCAGCGGTCAGCCGAAGGTGGAGACAAGCAGGTGACCGCCCCCGCGCCGGACACGCTCGTGGCCTACCTGGGCGCGACGGCCAAGGAGCAGGCGCTCAAGCTCGCGTCGGAGCTGCGGCGGCAGGGCGCGAACGTGGTGCTGGCGCCGGCGGGCAAGAGCCTGAAGGGCCAGATGCGCCACGCCTCCGCGCTGGGCGCGCGCGCAGTCCTCATCCTCGGCGACGAGGAGCTGGCGTCCGGCACCGTCACCTTCAAGGACATGGCGAGCGGCGAGCAGAAGCGGGTGCCGCGGGCGGAGGTGGGGGAGGCCCTTAAAGACCTCACCCCTCTCCATACAATGGAGAGGGGTAATGAGCATGGACAAGGAACGTAAGCATCCAAAAGCAGGACCGTGGTGCTCATCCTGGGTGGGAACGAGAGGGCGTCGGGGGCGGTGAGTGTGAAGAGCCTGTGACAAGGGAGCAAACGCGGGTGGGGCGGGAGGAGGCGAGGCTGCGCGGCTTACCTCAAGTGGGAGGCACCCCATCCCGTTCGCCCTGAGCCTGTCGAAGGGCGTCAGAACAGTGAGGACACGCCATGAGTTTCCGGGCCTACATCCTGCTGTGTGCTGATAATTCGTACTACACCGGCCACACTGACAACCTTGAAACGCGAGTCGTTGCTCATGAGCGCGGAGAGATCCCTGGGTATACGTTCACTCGGAGGCTTGTCCATTTAGCTTTCGCCCAGGATGTTCCTACGCGAGCGGAAGCTATTTCGGCGGAGCGGCAGATAAAGGGTTGGGGTCAACGAAAGAAGGAAGCGTTGATTAAGGGCGAGTGGGAACGGTTGCCGGAGTTGGCCAAGTCCTCATTTGGAACGCGGAAGGTGATTACAAAGCAAGGACACCCTTCGACAAGCTCAGGGCGAACGGAATAAGGGCGCACCGCCTTACAATTAAGATGGCTTCCACCAGACCACCGTGGACTTGACACCTCCATTTGTCTGAAGTCGTTCAAACACATTTCCCCTCTCCACATGGTGGAGAGGGGTTAGGGGTGAGGTTCAAAAGATACCAATGACAGAAACCCACCAGCAAACAACTGACGGAGCGACTGCTTCCCCCGCCCTCGCCCTCCTCGCCGGCCTCAACCCGGCGCAGCGGGAGGCGGTGGAGCACCTGGAGGGGCCGCTGCTCATCGTGGCGGGGCCCGGCTCCGGCAAGACGCGCGTCATCACCCACCGGATCGCGTACCTGGTGCGCATCGTGGGCGTGAGCCCGCACCGGGTCTGCGCCGTCACGTTCACGAACAAGGCGGCCAAGGAGATGCGCGAGCGGCTGGCGCGGCTGCTCGGTCCCGACCTGTCGGGGCGGCTGACCGCGGGGACGTTCCACGCGCTCTGCGCCCGGATATTGCGGCGAGACGGCGCGGCCATCGGCCTCTCGCGTGACTTCGTCATCTACGACACGGACGACCAGCAGGCGGTGCTCAAGCGCGCATTTGAGGCGGAGGACGTGGACCCCAAGCGCTTCGCCGTGGGCGCGGTGCGCGCCGCGATCTCGCGCGCCAAGGCGCAGCTCATCGGCGTGGAGGCGTTCGGCAACCAGGCCGCGTCGCCGTACGACCACGTCGTGCACCGGGTGTACGCCCGCTACCAGGCGATGCTTGTCCAGAGCCAGGCGGTGGACTTTGACGACCTGCTGTACAAGACGTACCTCCTCTTTCACGACCACCCGGAGGTGCTGGCGCGGTATCAGGAGCGGTACCTGCACCTGCTGGTGGACGAGTTCCAGGACACCAACGTGGTGCAGTACGCGCTGGCGCGGCAGCTCGCGGGCAAGTACCAGAACATCTGCGTGGTGGGCGACCCGGACCAGGCTATCTACTCGTGGCGGCACGCGGACGTGCGGAACATCCTGAACTTCCAGCGAGACTTCCCGGCGGCCAAGACGGTCCGGCTGGAGACGAACTACCGCTCCACGCCGTACCTGCTCCAGGCGGCGCAGGGGGTCATCGTGGCGAACCGGCAGCGGATTGAGAAGGCACTGGTGCCGGCCAAGAGCGGCGGCGTCCCCGTCGTGGTCACGGAGGCGTACAACGAGGAGGAGGAGGCGCAATGGGTGGTGCGCGAGGTTGACCGGCTGCGCCGCGACGAGGGGTTCCGGTACTCGGACTGCGCCGTGCTCTATCGAGTAAACGCGCAGTCGCGCCCGTTTGAGGAGGCGTGCCTGCGCTACGGCATCCCGTACAAGCTCGTGGGCGCGCTCCGGTTCTACCAGCGCAAGGAGGTCAAGGACGCCATCGCGTACCTGCGGCTGGCGCTGAACCCCGCGGACGAGGTGAGCCTGGCGCGCGTGCTGAGCGTCCCCCCAAGGGGCATCGGGCAGAAGACGGCGGACGAGCTGGTGCGCTGGGCCCGCTCGCAGGGGTGCTCCACGGCGGAGGCGATCCACCGGGTGGCGGGCAGCCTCACCCCTAACGCCGCTCCATATAATGGAGCGGCGGAACGAGGAGAGGGCAAGGGGGAGAGGTCAGTGGATGCGGCAGGCGAAATCCCTGTCCCTCGCACGGCCCGCGCCGCGCTCGCCCGCTTCTCTGAGCTGCTGCGCGAGATGACGAAGGCCGCGATCAAGCTCACGCCTCTGGAGGTGCTGGATCTAGTGCTGGAGCGAGTGGGGTACAAGGAGTTTTTGCTGAAACAGCCCGCGGACGGCGCCCAGGACGGCGAGGAGCGGTGGGACAACGTCCAGGAGCTGCGCGCGCTGGCGAGTGAGTCCTCCGACCTGCCGCCGCCCGAAGGGCTGGCCACGTTCCTGGAGCGCGTCGCGTTGGTCTCCGACCAGGACAACCTCGACGAGGCGAAGGAGGGGCTGACGCTTATCACGTTGCACCAGGCGAAGGGGCTTGAGTTCCGCTCCGTGTTCCTGGTGGGGATGGAGGAGGGGCTGCTGCCGCACACGCGCTCCATGGACTCGCCGGAGGAGCTTGAGGAGGAGCGCCGCTTGTGCTACGTGGGCATGACCCGCGCGGAGGAGCGGCTGTACCTGGTGCGGGCGTTCCGCCGCCACATGGCGGGAGGGAGCAGCGCCTCGCTGCCGTCCCGCTTTCTGCGGGACGTGCCGGTGGAGGCCATGACGCAGCCGGGGGCGCTTGCACGCACGACGCCTCAAGAGCCGCGCCTGACGCGCCGGGAGCGCGCGGCGCTGGCCGGCGAGGGGCGCCCCGCGGAGCCGCTGCCCGACAAGCCCGCCCTGCGCCCGGGCGACCACGTGCGCCACGAAAAGTTCGGCGAGGGCGTGGTGGCCAGCTTCCAGCCCTCCGGCTCCGATCACGAGGTGACGGTGGCGTTTGACCAGAACGGCGTCAAGCGGCTGTTGTACTCCGTGGCGCCGCTGGAGAAGCTGTAGAACGCCAGAAGGGGCCATTGGCCCCCTCTGGACTCCCCCAGAGAAATGTTGACGGGGGAGCCCGAGGGGGCTAGAGTCCCCTCGGCGTGACCCTACCTGTGCAACCCCAACAGCGCCTTCAGAAGCGTGACCGCAACGCCCTTGTCTAGCGGGTGGTTGTTGTTGCCACACTTGGGGGAGTAGACGCAGCCTGGGCAGCCCGACTCGCAGGGGCAGTTGGCGATGACGTCCAGGGTGGCGCGCCACAGCTCCTCGATCCGCTCATAACCGCGCTCCGAGATGCCAACGCCGCCGGGGTGGCCGTCATAGATAAAGATAGTGGCGGTGCCGGTGTCCGGGTGGAGGGGCGTGGAGACGCCGCCGATGTCACGCCGGTCGCACAGCGCGAACAGTGGCAGCACCCCAATGGCGGCGTGCTCCAGCGCGTGCAGCCCGCCCGCCAGGTCCTGCCGCTTGGCCATGAGGGCTTTGCGCGTGTCCTCCGGCAGGTCAAACCAGAGCGCCATCGTGCGGAAGTGGTGGGGCGGCAGCTCCAGCGGCTCGTCGCCGAGCACCTGGTCCTCGTACTGCGCGATCTTCTTGTAGCCCAGCACCTGGCTGACCACCTCCACCTCGCCGTAGAACACCTCCGAGCCGTTGGGTGCCTTTTTCTGCTTGCCGGTGGTGATGATGCGGGTGTCCGTCAGCTCGCGGGCGAGGGTGTAGTACGGGGCGTCTGTGGCGCCCACGAAGGCGGTGCCGGTGAGCCGGTCCAGGCGGGAGACGAGAAGCGCCTCGCCCTGGTGGAGGTACACCGCGCCCGGGTGGAGCTGCGTGAAGGCGGACGACTCGCCGATGCCCTCCTCCAGCACGCGGCCCGTCGCCTCCTCCACGACCACGTAGGTGGTGGCGTCCGTGGCGCGCAGCCGCACCGCCTGAGCGGGGTACGCGATGCGGGTGTCCGGGAACCAGCCCTCAGCGCCCTCACGGAGCAACTCGTCCCTGGCCAGCTCGTCCACGCACTGGCGGAATGTGGGGCCGAACAGCGCCTCGTCCTGGGGCGTCAGCGGCGCCTCGTAGGCGGCGCAGAGCAGGTGCGGCTTGAGGATGTACGGGTTGCCGGGCGAGACGAGCGCGTGCTCCGGCGAGCGGCCAAAGAAGAACTCCGGGTGGCGCATCAGGTACTGGTCCAGCGGGTCGTTGCGGGCGACGAGGATCGAGAGGGAGGGAGCGCCGCGGCGGCCGCTGCGCCCTGCCTGCTGCCACGTGCTGGCGATGGTGCCCGGATAGCCGGTTAGCACCGTGGCGTCCAGCCGCCCGATGTCCACCCCCAGCTCAAGCGCGTTGGTAGCGACCACACCCTTCAGCGTTCCGTCAAACAATTCCCGCTCGATGCGGCGGCGGTCCTCCGGCATGTAGCTGCCGCGATACGGGGCCACCTGGCGCGCCAGCGCCTGCCCTGAGCCTGCCGAAGGGGCCGCGCCGTCGCCCGCGTCTGCGGAAGCGTCGTGCTGGCGGAGCAGGTCAAGCACGTGGCGGTACACCAGCTCGGCGGAGCGGCGCGAGCGCACAAATGTGATCGTCCGCACTTGCCGGCGTAGCAGCTCGTGGAACAGCAGGGTCGCCTCGCTGCCCGCGCTGCGCCGGCTCCCCTTCGCCTCGTCCTCCACCGGCGGGTTCCAGAAGCTGAACGTCTTGCCGCCGAACGGCGAGCCGTCCTCCTGCACCTCGGTGAACGGCAGGCCGGTGAGCGCTTCGGCCAGCTCCCTGGGGTTGCCGATGGTGGCGGAGGAGAGGATGAACTGGGGCGTCGCGCCATAGCGGTGGCACACGCGCCGGAGGCGGCGCAGCAGATCCGCCATGTGCGAGCCGAACACGCCGCGGTAGATGTGTGCCTCGTCCACCACGACGTAGCGGATGCCCTGGAACAGCCGCGACCACATCCTGTGGTTGGGCAAGATGCCGAGGTGGAGCATGTCCGGGTTGGAGAGCACCACCTGGGCGCGGGCGCGGACACCCGTCCGGTCTTCGTGGGGCGTGTCGCCGTCGTAGATGGCGCACAGCACGCGCGACTGAGGCGGCACCAGGTCGTGCAGGTGCCGGAGCTGGTCCTGGGCGAGCGCCTTGGTGGGGAACAGGTACAGCGCTTGCGCGAGGCGGTCCTCCAGCGCCGCGGCGAGGACGGGGATGTTGTAGCACAGGCTCTTGCCCGTGGCCGCGGGCGTGGAGACTACCACGTTGCGCCCCTCGGCGAGCGCGTCTATCGCCTGGGCCTGGTGCGTGTACAGGCGGGTGATGCCCCGGGCGCGCAGCTGTTCCCGCAACAGGGGGTGGAGGGGTGCGCACGGCTCCTGGAAGCGCGCCTCGCGGACCGGCACCTCCTGGGTATGCACCAACTGGCCCTTGTACCACGGCCGGTGACGCACCCAGTCCAGGAACGCTGCGGTGTTCACGCGGCCATTGTAGCCCCCCTCTGGTCTTTGTGGAGGTGAAGACGCGCCGGTCAACGCTCTTTGGGGCAGCGGAGGAGGCCGTCAGTCGCGCGAAGGGCCAACGGCTGCTCCGGTGCGCGGAGCACTACCTGGCCGAACGCCCGCTGGACGTGCCGTGGCGCGTTGACGTCGTGGCGGTCACCATCGACGAGAAGGGAACGAAGCCGTCGCGGGTGACGCTGGTGCAGAACGCCGTGACGGGAGACGCGAGGGATAAGCCGGAGCGGTAGGTGCCCCTAGCAGGGTGCTAGAAAAGTCCGCGCCGCCCTTCGACAGGCTCAGGGTGAACGGAGTGGACGAGGCCGCGGCCATAGCGACCGCTCGTGCTGAGCTTGTCGAAGCACGTTCAAGAGTCCGCGACGACCTCCGACTTGAACTCCGCCGTGCGGTGTGCGCCGTCGCAGAACGGCTTTGTGGCGGAGTGGCCGCAGCGGCAAAGGGCGACCGCCGACCCTTCCGGCACCTTCATGGGCTGGTCGTTGGCGTCCAGCAACGTGATTGGCCCCCGGACGATGTAGGGGCCGTCTTTGCGGACCTTGATCGATGTGTCTGCCATGCTGTTCCTCCTTGCGACAGGGTGCTAGCAGGCATTGTACCAGCATGGAGGGGCCCGCCACTTGCGCGGGACGGCCGTCTCGGCAATGATAGGGCCAGCACGCACGCGCCAGGGGCAGGGCGCGGTACGGGATAGGAGGAAGTGATGGCGGGAAGCGCGACGAGCAAGAGGCTTCTCGGGTTGTGGAGGCTGGTATCGCTGAGGACGCAGGCGCCAGGCCGGCCCACAGAGTACCCGCTGGGCAAGAACCCGGTGGGCATCATCAGCTATTACCCGAGCGGGCACATGTCGGTGCACCTGATGCGGCGCGGCCGGAAGCGATTTGCGTCGAACGATGCGCGGCAGGTAACGGTGGAGGAGAAGGCTGCGGCGTACGACAGCTTCGGGGCGTACTTCGGCAAGTTTGAGGTGAAGCCGAAGGAGAAGGCGGTGTACCACCTGGTGGAAGGGGCCTCCTTTCCCAACATGGTGGGGACGGCGCAGAAGCGGCTGTACGAGTTTAGGGGCAGGCGGCTGACCCTCCGCGCGATTGCGGACCTGCCGGAGGGCGGGCAGTCGGTCACGCAGGTGGTCTGGGAGCGCGCGGTCTGAGGCGCTGGGGGCTTGCGCCGCGTCCCTGTGCTAGAATGAGGCGGAAAGGCCATGGCGGCCGCACTCGGCAACCCAGCCGTGAAGAGAAGGGCCATGCCTGTTTACGAGTACCGGTGCCAGCAGTGCAAACGGAAGGTGTCGGTGCTCTTTCGGAGCTTCTCGGACACCCGGGCGCCGTCGTGTCAGCATTGCGGCAGCGCCCAGCTCACGCGGCTCGTATCGCGGGTGACGGTGATGAAGACGTGGGGCGATTCGGTGAGGTTCCCCGGGGCAGAGGCGCTGGACGGCGCGGACGAGGGTGACCCCGCGCAGATGACCGAGTGGATGAAGCAGATGAAGCGGGAGCTGGGCGACCCGGACCCGAAGCTCAACGAGTTGGACAAGCTGGACGCCGGCATTCCGCTGGACGATGCGGGTGGCGACGATGGCACTAGGGGCGACTCGGAGGATTAGGGGAGCCGTCACGCCCCTGTTGCCGGACAAGTCCGATCGGCAGAGATGCGTGACGGCGAGACGACGGAGCGGAAACGGTTGTGACGACCTCAGAGAATGCCGCGCTCTCCCCGTATCTTGGCGCCCTCCGGCAGTCATTGCTGGAAGGTCTTATCCTGCTGGAAGGCGTGGTCAAGCAGCCCATCGGCTTGACGTACGACCTCAGGGCGGCGCGCTCCGCCTTGACGGTGGCGCTTGGCAGGGAGGAGGCGGAAGCGGAGGCCGATGGCGGCGAGGGGCACGACGCGGCGAGGCCGCTGCGCAGGCCCCGTCCGGCCGTCACGCTGGAGCAGGCGCTGCAGAGTCTCACGGCCACGCGCCGAACGCTGGGCGTGCTCGTGGATCTCGGCGGGGTTGAGCGCGGGTGGGCGAACCGCGCTACCAATGTGCTCACGCGCGCCGGCCAGCGTCTCGGGACGGAGCTTCGACAAAAGACGGCGGCGAAGGTGCGGGGCCTGTACGTGGTCTTGGACCCGCAGGCGGCGCGCGGCCGCGACACCCTCCAGCTTGCGGAGGCGGTGCTCGCGAACGGCGCGCGCATCATCCAGCTGCGGGACAAGCTCTCCGAGAAAGGCGTCCAGCTCCAGACGGCCAGGCGGCTGATGGAGCTGTGCGCCAAGCACGACGCGCTCCTCATCGTGAACGACCACGCCGACCTGGTGGCCGCCGCGAACGCGCACGGGCTGCACCTGGGGCAGAAGGACCTGCCCATCGAGGAGGCGCGCTGGGGGCTTTCCTGGGGGCAGCTCGTCGGTACCTCCAACGCCACGGTTGAGGAGGCGATGGCCTCGCAGCAGAAGGGCGCCGACTACGTGGCGGTAGGCGCGATGTTCCCCAGCCCCAGCAAGGACAACACGCGTCCTGCGGGCGTGGCCACGCTGCGGAAGGTCAAGGAGCAGGCCCAGGTGCCGCTGGTGGCGATCGGGGGCATCACGGAGGCGAACGTGGACGAGGTGCTGGCCGCCGGTGCGGACGCAATCGCGGTGGTGAGCGCGGTGCTCGGCGCGGGCGACCCTGGGAAAGCGGCTGCCAGGCTGAGCGAGCGGATTGAGCGGGCGCTGGCGGGGCGGGGCCCTGCGCCGGTCAATCGGTAAGGAGACGGATGGGACAGCACTCGGTGAGGCTGAACCAGCTGGCGCAGGAGGCGCGAAGCGCGCTGTCCGCGACGTTCAGCGCGCGAGAACCGGGGATACGCCTCTCGCGCGAGGCGATCCAGTCGTCCGCGACGGCCATCCGGGCGATCCACCGCGGCGAGTTTCCGCAGGCGGAGGAGCTGATCAAGGCCGCGGGCAACGCGCTCCAGCAGGCGGCCAAGCACCTGGCGCCGCACCCGGACATCTACTACGCGGGCTTTCTGGAGGACGCGCAGAAAGAGTACGCGGAGGCGCATATCACCCTGGCGCTGGTGAGCGGGGGGCCGTTGCGCGGCCCGCTCGACCTCGGCGTGGGGCACCCTCCGTACCTGAATGGGATGGGCGAGGCGGTGGGGGAGCTACGGCGGTACGTGCTGGACGCCTTGCGGAGCGGCGACCCGTCCCGGTGCGAGGGGCTGCTGGACACGATGGACGAGGTGTACACGATCCTGGTGACGATGGACTTTCCGGACGCGCTGACGCGGGGCCTGCGCCGCACCACCGACATGGTGCGCGGCGTGTTGGAGCGCACGCGGGGCGACCTGACGATGGCGATGCGGCAGCAGCGCCTTGAGGAGCGACTGGCGGGGTTGGAGAAGAGGGAATGAAGACGCCGAGGGGACTCCAACCCTCCTGCGACTTCGCTCAGGACAGGCTCTCGGGCTCCCCCGAACACGCACAGCGAGGTTGACGGCATAGTGGCGGGGCTGAGAGTCGGAAGTAAGGGCAAGGTTGCAAACCTTTTTCTGTGCCTCAAGCGGCGCGGGCCGCTGGTCGCGGTGCAGCAGGCGAGGGCGCTGCTGGGCTACGGCCTGGAGGGGGACTGCCACACCAAGCGCCGCCTGGACGCTCCCAACCAGGTGCTGCTGATGGACACGGGCGTGCTGAAGGCACACGGCTTGAAGCCGGGGCAGCTCAGGGAGCAGGTCACGGTGGACTTCCCGCCGCTGCACGCGCTGCCTGCGGGGAGTCTGCTGCGCGTCGGCCAGGCGGTGCTACAAATCTCGGGCCACTGCGTGCCGTGCCTGCACATCGGCGAGATGGCGGGCGTGAAGGATCCGGAGGCGTTCCGCCGGTCGCTGGAGAAGCAGCGGGGCATGCTGGCGTCCGTCGTGAGCGCGGAGGGCGATGGGTGGGTCCGCATGGGCGACTCGGTGGAGGTGCTCAGCGTGGAGCGGGAACCGGCGCGGGTGATGGAAGAAGCGAAGGGGAAGTCGCCGTACCGCTAGGAAGGGCTGCGCCCTTCACCCTTCACGCCGAAGGAAGTCACGGTAAGATAGAGACGAAGTTCCGGAAGGCAGGGCTTGCCCTGCACCCCATCACACCGAGGAAAGGCATCGCACGAAGATAAAGGGTTTCCCATTGGGCTCCTCCTCGCGCCGTTACTAGCAGTCCTGTTGTTTGCATGCACCGGTTCAAACAAAGCGGCACAGCACTTTGAGGCCGGGAACGGGCTGCAGGGACAGGGAAGGTTGCAGGAAGCGGTAGAGGAATACAGCAAGGCGCTCAAACTGGACCGCAAACTGGCGGTGGCGTATGCCAGCCGTGGGGCCACGGCCAACGCCATGGGGAACTACCAGCAGGCGGTTGAAGACCTGAGCGAAGCCATTGGGCTGAACCCTGTGAATGCCGGCGCGTATAACGAGCGAGGGGTTGCGCACGCCGCTCTTGGTCAGCCTGAGCAGGCCGTTCAAGACCTGGACAACGCCCTGAGATTGGATCCCGGGCTTGCATCGGCGTGGAACAGGCGAGGCGAAGCTCACCGCGTTTTGGGTGAGTACCAGCGGGCCCGTCAAGACTTTGACGAGGCGATCCGGCTTGACCCCCAACTTGCTCCGGCGTACAACAGCCGCGGCCTGGTTCACTTCAGGCTCGGACGTGTGCTGCTCGCGATTCAAGACTACGACGAAGCGATCCGCCTGGAGCCGATGCTTGTGGCAGCGTACGACAATAGGAACGCCGCGTACGACAGGATCAGCAAAAGTCAACAGGATATGCAGGAGGCCATGGCCGCCTTAGCCGCGAACCCGGGGGCCTTCCCCGGGTGTGCGCTTCGCGCCTGCTCCACACGCTCGCCGTACGGTAGTCCTTAATCGCATAGCGGCCACGGCTTCTCGCCAGAGGGGGCGAACCCCCTCTGGACTCCCCGGAAGGGATCTCCGAAGAATTTCAACTAGGCTGAGGAAAGCTTCGCCAGGTCCAGCAACTTCATGTATTCACCTCGGCTTGACACGCACCTCAATCGACATGTAGGGGCAATTCATGAATTGCCCCTACATAATCGGGGTGAGAGGAAAAGCGTAGGGGCGGCTCGAGAGCCGCCCCTACGCAATGCCGTTACCATGTCGCCGCCGGACTCCCCGTTGCCCCTGCTGCGGCTTGACCTTTGCGCTGACAGCGATGACTCTCCAAACCGCGAGAAGGGTGAAGGGCCCTGCCCTTCTTCTAGCGCTTGGTCCACTGAGGCGCGCGGCGGGCGCCCTTGAGCCCGTACTTTTTGCGCTCCTTTTCGCGGGCGTCTCGGGTGAGGAAGCCCAGCGAGCGGAGCTGCGGTTTGAGGCCTTGGTCATAGGCGAGCAGCGCGCGGGCGATGCCGTGGCGCAGCGCGTCCGACCAGGCGCTGATGCCGCCGCCGTGCAGCTTGGCCACCACCGAGAACTGTTCCAGCATGTTGGTCGCCCGCAGCGGTTCAAGCGCCGTGGACTGCCACTCCGGCCAGGGGAACACCTCCGCCAGCGGCTTGCCGTTCACGCTGAGCACGCCGCCGCCCGGGTACAGCCGCACTTCCGCGATGGCGGTCTTTCGCTTGCCCGTGCCGTAGTAGTACTTGGGTGTCTGTTGCGTTGTCAAGGTGTTGCTCCTTGCGAACTGGACTCCTCGGGCTCCGCTTTGGCGGGCTGCTGCCGCATGGCGGCGAATTGTCCCTGGTGCGGGTGCTCAGAGCCAGCGTACACCCGTAACCGCTTGAGCATCCGCTCGCCAAGGGTGCTTCCGGGCAGCATCCCCTTCACCGCTAGGTAGATGATCTTGGAGGGGTTCTGCTTGACCAGCCTGTCCATGGGCGTCTCCTTCAGGCCGCCCGGGTAGCCGCTATGGTGGTAGTAAATCTTCTGCTTCATCTTCTTGCCGGTGACGCGGACCTTTGCCGCGTTGATTACCACCACAAAGTCCCCCGTGAGGAGGTGGGGTGTATAGATAGGACGGTGTTTGCCCTGAAGGACCCGGGCGATCTCCGTCGCCATGCGACCCAGCGGGCGCTCCGAGGCGTCCACCAGCCGCCACTGAGGCTCCATCTCTGCCGTCTTCGCCATGTAGGACTTCTGCCGTTTCACTGCCATGGGCAACTCCTGAAATCATTCAATCTGGGCCACCTGAGCCAGGTGGGGGGCTCGCACATCGGTGTTTCCCGTCATTGCACCACGCACAATCGGGTGCTCTGCTCGACATGCCGTCGTAGGGCCAGAGAGGGCGGGAAGTCCGCGTAGGCGATGCGCTTGAGCGTGAGTCCTCTGGCGGGCAGCGTCAGCGCGGACTGCTTCCGTTGCGGTCCGTCCACCAGGGCCGCGAACTCCGCGTGGGTCATGCGGCCCAGCCCCACGTGGACCAAGGCCCCCGCCGTCCTGCGCACCTGGTGCGGCAGGAACGCGTTGGCCTCCAGGACGATGCTCACGAGGTGCTCATGGCGCTGCACCTGTGCGGTGAACACGTGGCGTACGGTCGGCTTGTGGCGCGCGTACTCCGCCGTGGTGAACGCGAAAAGGTCGTGTTCGCCCTCCAGCGTCCGTGCCGCGCGGTCCATAGCCACCTCGTCCAGCCCACGCATGGCCAGCGGGATGTGGTGCGCCGTCCTGCGGCGCAGCGGCGACGGGTAAGGGCCGTTCCAGATGGCGTACTCGTACACGCGGCTAAGGGCGTGCCTGCGCGGGTTGAACTCCCCGGGTGCTTCCCACGCCTCGCGCACCTTGATGTCATCCGGCAGGTGAAAGTTCAGCGCAGCGCGCAGCACGTCCGTAGGGTACGCTTTGGTCGCCCAGAAGGTGACCACTTGCTCCTCAGCGTGGACGCCGGAGTCGGTGCGGCTTGCGCCCCACGTCTTCATCGGCGTCTCGTACAGCCGCTCAAGCGCCCGTTGCAGCTCTCCCTGGATGGAGGGCTTCCCGAACTGGACCTGGAAGCCCTGATAGGCCGTGCCTTCGTACTCCAAGACCAGCGCGATCTTTCTGGCGCCTGGTAAGGCCAGGCTTGGAGAGGCGGCTCCGGGTCCATACGTGCCGGTCATCAGGATCAGTCCACCAGCTGCAGCATCGCGATCGGCGCGGCGTCGCCGGGACGATAGCCAAGCTTCAGCAGGCGGACGTAGCCGCCCGGCCGATCCTTGAAGCGCGGCGCCAGCTCGCCGAACACCTTTTGGACGACTTCGTGGTCGGGTAAGAAGGCGTAGGCCTGGCGGCGAAGGTGCACTGCCTTGGCCTTGCTCTCCGGGGTCTCACCGGCCTGCAAAGCGGCCTGGGCGCGTTTGCCCAGGGTGATGAGCTGCTCCGCGATGGGCTTGACCGCCTTCGCCTTTGGCACGGTGGTGGTGATGCGTTCGTGCAGCACGAGCGACCTGACCTGGGACCGGAAAAGCGCCTGGCGCTGCGCCGTGGTCCGGCTAAGTTTGAAGGTAGACTTTTGGTGCCGCACGGCTACCCCCCCCCCGCCGCTTCCGCAGCGGGAGCCTCGACCCCCGCAGGCAGCGGCAGGCCGCGTTCGCGCAGACGGTTCACCAGCTCGGTCAGCGACTTCTCGCCAAAGTTTCGGATGTGCTCCAGGTCTTCTTTCGAGCGCTCCAACAGCTCGCCCACCTTGTTGATGCCTGAGCGCTTGAGGCAGTTGAACGTGCGGGAAGAGAGCTCCAGTTTCTCGACCGGCATATTGAAGGCTTCCGGACTCAAGAAGGCGGCAACGCCGGAGATCACGGGAGGCGCTTCTTGCACTCCAGCTCGTTTCAAGAGCGCGAGGTGGTCCACCAGGATGGAAGACGCCTTTTGGACCGCGTCGGTCGGTGTTATCGTGCCGTCGGTCCACACCTCAAGGACCAGGCGGTCGTAGTCCGTCACCTGGCCCACCCGGGTGCGCTCCACGGCGAAGTTGATTTTCCTGACTGGGGAGAAGATGGCGTCCACCTGGAGCGTCCCTATGGGCAGATTCTCCCCATGCTGGGCGGGCACGTACCCCTTGCCCAGCTCAACGTTAAACTCCACGCGCAGCTTCCCCTGCGCAGAGTCCAGCGACGCGAGGTGGAGCTCGGGGTTCACGATCTCAAACTCCGGCGGCACGATGATGTCTCCCGCGGTCACGTCGCCCGGGCCAACGGCGTTGAGCTGTAACCGCCCCGGCATTTCGGCGAGGGGGCGCAGCCGGACCGCCTTCACGTTCTGGAGGAACTCCAACACGTCCTCCTTCATGTGGGGCAGGGTGGAGTACTCGTTCAGCACGCCTTCTATGCGGACCCACGTGACCGCGGCGCCTTCAAGGGAGCTGAGTAGCACGCGGCGCAACGGATTCCCAATGGTGACCGCGAACCCGCGAGGGAGCGGCTCCAACGTGAATTTGCCGTAGGTTGCCGTGGTCTCCACGGTGTCGAGCTTAGGCGCAAGCTCGTCCGCGGCCTTAACGTCCGGGTCGCTGGGCAGCACGATAACCGATTCAACCATGGACTTAGTCACCCCCCGTATGCGCAGGCGTTCTGGGCACGTTAGCGCGTATAGTGCTCCACAATGAGCCGCGCATCCATTTTGATGTCAGAATCTTCCGGCCTTGGCAAGCTGAGCACTTTGCCTTCAAGCGCAGCGGCGTCGCGGCTCAACCAGCCGGGCACCGTCTGCTTGGAGCCTTCTGCCAGCTTAGCCTTGGCAAAGGGCTTCTCCTTAGAGGCAGGCCGCCACGTCACGGTGTCGCCCGCCTTGACGAAGAAGGAGGGGATGTCTACCTTGCGCCCGTTCACCAGCATGTGTCCGTGTAGAACAAGCTGCCGGCCCTGGGCGCGTGAGTCGGAAAAGCCGAGCCGGAAGACCACGTTGTCCAGCCGGCGCTCAAGGAGCTGGAACAGGTACTGGCCGGTCACGCCCGGCTGCTTCTCCGCCATGTCCACGTACCGGGCGAACTGGCGCTCCATGATTCCGAAGGTGTAGCGGAGCTTCTGCTTCTCACGCTGTCGGATGCCGAACTCGGAGAGGCGGCGGCGCGTTGGGCGCTGGGAGCCGGGCGCCCGCCGATGCTTTTCTATGGCGCAGTGCGGCGTGTAGCACCGCGCGCCCTTGAGAAACAGCTTTTCCCCAACCTGGCGGCAAAGGCGGCAAACTGGTCCGGTATAGCGTCCCATGAACCCTCTCTCTGCTAGACGCGCCTGCGCTTGGGCGGGCGGCAGCCATTATGCGGAATGGGCGTAACGTCCTTGATGCCGGTAACGATCAGCCCGACAGCCTGCAAGGAGCGGATGGCGGCCTCCCGCCCCGGGCCCGGGCCACGCACGTACACTTCCACCTGCCGGAGTCCCACCTCTTGGCCCTTTCGCGCGGTGCTCTCCGCAGCGCGTTGCGCGGAGAAGGCCGTCCCCTTGCGGGAGCCCTTGAACCCCTGCGCGCCGGCGCTGTTCCAAGCGATAACGTTTCCTTGCAGATCGGTGAGGGTGACCATCGTGTTGTTGAACGTGGACTGGATGTACATCCTGCCCACGGGCACCATCTTGCGGGCCCGCTTGCCTGCTCCTCTGCGTGGTGGCATCTTCGCTTCTCTCCATCTGAACGATTTGCGGGGCGGCTGGTGTGGCCGCCGCTACTTCTTGGCGGCGGCGCGCGACCTGCCGGCTACGGTCTTGCGAGGGCCTTTGCGTCCCCGCGCGTTGGAGCGGGTCCGCTGGCCGTGGACCGGCAACCCGCGGCTGTGCCGGATCCCCTGGTAGCTCCGGATTTCAATCTTGCGGCGGATGTTCATCTGCACCTCGCGCCGCAAATCCCCCTCGATTTTGAACTTCGCGATGATCTCGCGCAGCCGGGCCAAGTGCTCGTCGGACACCTCGCGCATCTTGGGGTTTCCCTGAATCCCCGCCTCGCGAGCCACGACCAGCGCCCTCGTCGGCCCGATGCCGAACAGGTACCGCAGCGCTATCGCCACGCGCTTGTTGTCTGGAAGGTTGATGCCCGCTATAATCGCCATCGCCGCTATCCTTGCCGTTGCTTGTGCTTTGGGTTGCTGCAGACCACCCGGACCACGCCGTGGCGCCGGATGACCTGGCACTTTTGACAGCGCCGTTTAACCGATGGGGTAACCTCCATTAATCCTCCTGGGCCAGCCACCTGCGCCGACGTTACCGGAAGCGGTAGGTCACTCGTCCCCGTGCAAGGTCGTAGGGGGAGAGCTCCACCAGCACGCGGTCACCGGGCAGCACGCGGATAAAGTGCATTCTGATTTTCCCCGAGGCGTGGGCCAACACCATGTGGCCGTTCGCCAGCTTCACCTTGAACATGGCGTTGGGAAGCGACTCCTCCACAACTCCTTCTACCTCAATGGTATCTTCCTTCTTCGCCATGCGGCTGGTCACACCTCCTCGCGAGCCGTCAGGACCTGAGGCCCTTCCGGTGAGATGTGCACCGTGTGTTCAAAGTGCGCGGAGAGGCTGCCGTCCTTGGTGACGACGGTCCAGTTGTCGCCCAGCAGCCGGGTCTCCCATCCGCCGATGTTGAGCATGGGCTCAATGGCGATGGTCATGGACGGCTGCAGCACCAAACCCTGGCCTGGGGTGCCGAAGTTGGGCACGTTGGGGTCCTCGTGGAGGGCCCGTCCGATGCCGTGTCCAACGTATTCGCGCACCACGGAGAAACCGTGCGCTTCCGCCACGGACTGGACCGCGTAGCCGACGTCGCCCAGACGGGCGCCGGGCCGTGCGGCCTTCACGCCGGCCTCAAGCGCAAGCCGCGTGGTCTCCACGAGCTCGCGGACCCGCGGGGGCGCCTCGCCGACGCACACGCTGACGGCGGAATCGCCATAGAAGCCGTCCACTACCGCGCCGACGTCCAGCTTGAGAACGTCGCCCTCTCGCACGAGCCGTTTCCCGGGGATGCCGTGCACAATCTCCTCGTTGAGCGAGGTGCAGATGGTGGCGGGAAAGCCCCGATAGCCCAGGAATGCCGGCTGGCCCCCCAGCCGCTTAATCTCGGCGGCGGCCAGCTCGTCCAGGTCGCGGGTGGACATGCCGGGCTTGACCGCGGCGAGCAGCGACGAGATGGTTTTCCCCACCACCCGTCCCGCCTGCCGCATGGCCTGGAGCTCCCTGGCTGACTTGAGGGTCACGCCAACGGGGCGCGCCGCCGCCGGTCTGGCGTCGTCGCGCTTGAACAATCGTTTGACGGCGGTATTACTCCGGGACAATGCACCCTCACTACACAGCAGCCATGCGGCGCTCTTCGCAGCGGCAGAAGCTGTATTCTACCATGTTTCCGCAGCCAAAGCAGCCGGAGGCCTCGGCTATCGGGCCAGCTTGGAGAGGACCTCCTCCTGGACCTTCTGAATGCTCTGCTTGCCGTCCACCTGGCGCAGCACGCCCTTGCGCCGGTAGTACGCCACCAGCGGCGCGGTCTGCCGTTCGTACACCTCTACCCGCTTGCGGACCGGCTCGGGCTTGTCGTCGTCGCGCTGGAACAGCTCACCGCCGCACAGGTCGCAGCGGCCCGGCGCCTTGGGCGGGTTGGTGACCTGATGGTAGGGGGTCTGGCAGGAGCGGCACGTCAGCCTGCCGGTGAGCCTGTGCACCAACTCGTCCGCCGGCACCGCGATGTTCAGGGCCAACTGCACGCCGCGCGGCGCAAGCGCCTTGTCCAGCGCCTCCGCCTGCTCGCCCGTGCGCGGGAAGCCGTCCAGCAAGAACCCCCGCTGGCAGTCGTCCCGGCGCAGGCGCTTAAGCACCATGTTGATCACGACCTGGTCCGGCACCAGCAGCCCCTTCTCCATGTAGCTGCCGGCTTGCTTCCCGAGGGGGGTGCCCGAAGCGCGGTGCTCGCGGAGGAGGTTGCCGGAGGCGATGTGCGGCACGCCCAGATGCCCGGCGATCGCCGCAGCCTGGGTGCCCTTTCCCGCACCCGGTGGTCCCATGAGCACGATGCGCACCGTGTCCCCTCCGAAAAGCCGGGCTGACCGCGGAAGCGGTCAAGCCGCGCGTGGCGTCAGCGAATGAATCCCTGGTACCGGCGCATAAGGAGCTGCGCCTCAAGCTGGCGCATGGTGTCCAGCGCCACGCCCACGACGATGAGGAGCGCGGTGCTACTGAGCTGGATGGCCTGAATGCCCGTGACCTTGCTCGCGATGTACGGCGTTATCGCAATGAAGCCTAAGAACAGCGCGCCGCCCCACGTGATGCGGATGATGACGCGGCTCAGGTACTCCTCCGTCGGCCTGCCGGGGCGAATGCCGGGAATGAACCCGCCCTGTTTCTGCAGGTTCTCTCCGATGTGCATCTGGGAGAAGGTGACCAGGGTGTAGAAGAAGGCGAACGCGACCACAAGGAAAAAGAGGATGACCCAGTACACGATGCTGTCCAGGCCCAGCAGGTCAACCACGCCCTGGGCGAACCTGCTGACCGCTCCGGTCTCGCCAGGCACCACGAAGTAGCTGGCCAGCGCGGCCGGCAGGATGAGTAAGGAGAAGGCGAAGATCAGCGGGATCATGCCGGCTGAGTTGACGCGCAGCGGGATGTACGATGTACCCGCCGCTCTGCGCACGGTGCCGCCTCGGAACACCGTCCTTCCGTACTGGACCGGGATCTTCCGCTGCGCCTCCGTGAAGATGACGATAAGCGCGATTACCAGCAACCCCGCGATGCACAGCAGAAAGAGACCGGATACGTTGGTTCGGGAGGCAAAGGCGTTGTTCACGATGCTCGGCAGGCCGGACACGATGCCGCCAAAGATGATGATGGAGATGCCGTTCCCGATACCCCGTTCGGTGATCAGCTCGCCCAGCCATACCAGGAACATCGTGCCTGCCACCATGGCGACGATCATGGTGAACATGCCGGCGCTTCCGCCGCCAAAGATATCGTTGGCGCCCAGCACCCCCGCCCGCTGGAAGATCAGGATCTGGCCGTACCCTTGCAAGGCCGCAATGGGCACCGTGGCGTAGTGGGTAAGCTGGTTCAGGCGGCGCCGCCCGTACTCGCCCTCTTTGGAGAGGGCTTTGAGCTGGGGGAGAATGGGTACGAGGATCTGCAGGATGATGGACGCGGTGATGTACGGATAGACACCCAGGGCAGCCACGCTCAACTTGCGGAGTGAACCGCCGCTGAACAGGTCGAGGAAGCTGAGTAACGAGGTGAATCCGCCTTGGCCGGAAAACAGGTTGTTCAGAGCGGTGTGGTCTATCCCAGGGACTGGTACGTGGGCCGCGAAGCGGAAGACGAGCAGCATAGCCAGGGTGAACAGGATGCGCGCCCGGAGCTCTGGGATGCGAAACGCATCCACCACCGCCTGAAGGAGTGGTGGGCGTGCCGCAGCCGCTTCCGCGCCCTCCCTGGACTGGACTGCCACGCTACCTCATCCTACGCTGAGCGCTTCGGGAGAGGCAGTTCCACGGCGGAGCCGCCGGCCTCCTGGATTTTCTGCCGTGCCGAGGCGGAGAACCGGTGCGCGCTTACCTGAAGCGGTTTGGTGAGCGCGCCATCGGCCAGGACTTTGACGGGCGCCTTCCGGTCCTTCACGAGCCCCGCCTGAAAGAGCCAGTCCGGAGTCACCGGCTGGTCCGGCGCGGCCCTGCGGTCCAGCTCGCCCAGGTTCACGATGGCGTATTCGCGCCGGAAGTGGTTGGTGAATCCGCCTAGGGTGGGAGCGCGCTGTACCAGAGGGAGCTGGTTCCCCTCAAAGCCGGGGTTCTGTTTGTTCTTCCGCGCCTGCTGCCCCTTGCGGCCCTTCCCGGAATAGCTGCCGCGCCCGCTACCGTCGCCGCGGCCGACCCGCCTGCGGTGCTTATGAGCGCCTGGGGGCGCTGGAATCTCGTGCTGTCTCACCATCGTAAAGCTCCGTTGTGGAATACCGTATGGCCCTTAGGCCTCTTTGGGCGCGTCCTGCAAACCATTCTGGCGATGCTCTGCCCCCGTTGTCAACGACACCTTCACCAGGTGGCGGACCGCCAGAATCATCCCGCGCACGGCAGGGGTGTCCGGCAACTCCACCGTCTGGTTCAGCTTACGGAGGCCAAGGGAGCGCACGGTCTCCTGCTGCCTGCGGGGCTTGCCGCTGGCGCTCCGTGTCCAGGTGACTCTCAGGCGTGTCTCAGCCACGGCGTGTCCGGTCCTCACGCGGCCCGCTGCGGGCAACCGCCTCAGCTCCCAGGGGCTGTAACCGCTTGGCGACTTCCTCTTGCGGCGTTCGCAGGGACGCGAGCGCTTCCAGGGTGGCCTTGGCGAGGTTGACCCGGTTGGGGCTGCCTAGTGACTTCGTCAGGATATCCTTGACGCCTGCCAGCTCTACGACCGCACGGACCGTCGCGCCGGCCACAACGCCGGTGCCGGGGACCGCCGGCCGAAGCACCACGTGGGAGGCGTCAAAGCGCCCCTCAACGTCGTGCGGGATGGTGGACCCCTGCAGCGGGATGGTGATCATGCCCTTGCGGGCCGCCGCAACCGCTTTGCGGACCGCGTCCGGCACGGCGTCCGCCTTGCCCAGCCCGAGGCCGACGTGCCCCTCGCCATCGCCCAGCGCGGCCAGCGCGTTGAACCGCATGTGCTTGCCGCCCGCCGTCACCTTGGTGATACGGCGGATCATCACCACCCGCTCCGTGGCGTGGGTCACACGCTCAGGGTTCATCTTGGGCGCCCTCTCGTAAAGGGACTTCTTTCCGCTCAAAAGCGTAACCCTCCTTGGCGCGCCGCTTCGGCAAGGGCCTTGACGCGTCCGTGGTACTGGAAACCGCCGCGGTCAAACACGACGGCCTCTATGCCGTGCTCCTTTGCCCGCTTGGCCACCAGCGTGCCGACCGCGGTCGCCATGTCGGATTTGTTCTTGCCCTTTGCTCCCGCGCGCAGCTCTTCATCCAGGTCTGAGGCCTGCACGAGGGTCTTACCCGCCTCGTCGTCGATCACCTGCGCATAGATGTGCTGCAGGCTCCGGAACACGGCGAGCCGGGGCCGCGTGGCCAGTCCCGTGACCTTGCGGCGGACGCGCAGGTGCCGTCGCAGCCTCCGCTTGAGGGAGACATGTAGCTTGCCGACTCGCTTCGTGGCGCTGATGCTGCTCATCGTTTGTTCACCGTCTACTGCTTGCGGGCCGCGGCCTTGCCCGGCTTGAGGCGCAACACCTCGCCCGCGTACCGCACGCCCTTGCCCTTATAGCTGTCCGGCGGCCGCAGGGCCCGCAGTTGGGCCGCGACCTGCCCGACCTGCTGCTTGTCGCACCCGGTCACCGAGAGCTTGGTGGTGCCGGCAATCGCCACCTTGATGCCGGCAGGCGCCTTGAACAGCACCGGGTGGCTGTACCCGAGCAGGAAGGTGAGGTTGTCTCCAGCGCTCGACACCCGGTAGCCGGTGCCGGTGATCTCCAGGTCCTTTTGGTACCCCTTGGTCACGCCCAACACCATGTTGTTGATCAGCGCGCGGGTGAGACCGTGGAGGCTCCGTTCCAGCTTGGTTTCTCCCGAGCGCTGGACGGTGACGTGGCCGTCGGTGACCTGAACGTTCATTTCCGGCCGGAAGCGGGCGGTCAGGGTGCCCAGAGGGCCTGTGACCGTCACCTGGTTGTCCGGCCCCACCTCCGTTTTGACCTTCGGAGGGAGGACGACGGGGAGCTTACCGATGTGCGACATACCGGCTCACCATACCTTACAGAGGATCTCGCCGCCAACACCCTTGGCGCGGGCCTCCCGGCCGGTCATGATGCCCTGAGGCGTGGAAATGATGGTCATTCCCAGGCCGCCCTTCACTCTGGGGATCTCCCCCTTGCCCACGTAGATCCGGCACCCTGGGCTGCTCACGCGCTCCAGGCCACGGAACGCGGCGGCCTTCTGCTCGTCGTAGCGAAGGGTTATTTTGAGCGACTTGGTGGGCTTGTTCGGCACAAGCTCCACGTCGCGCACAAACCCTTCGGCCTTTAGGATCTGCGCGACCGCGAGCCGGAGGCTGGACGCAGGGAGCATCAACATGCCCTGACGCCCGGCCGCGGCGTTCCTGATGCGCGTCAGCATGTCCGCTAGGGGGTCTGTTACACCGCTCATACGCTCCTCACCAACTCGCCTTGCGTACGCCCGGGATCTGGCCTTTCAGCGCCAAGCCGCGGAAGCAGATCCTGCACAGCCCAAAGTGCCGGATATAGCCACGAGGCCGCCCGCACAGGTAGCACCGGCTCCGGAATTTGGCCTTGTGCTCCAGCGCCTTGTGCTCCAGCTTGATCAGTTGGCTCTGCCACTTGACGACCTTGGCGTTTCTGGCCACCGTAGTCCTCTTTCTGCGTCCGCTTAGGAGGCTGCCCGTGCGCCGTCGCGCGCAAACGGCATTCCCAGCAGTTCAAGCAGCCGGAATGCCTCGCGGTCGTTCCGGGCGTTCGTGACGATGTTCACCTGCAGCCCGCGGATCTTGTCCACCTTGCCGTACTCAATTTCGGGGAAGATGATGTGCTCTCGGATGCCGAGCGAGTAGTTCCCGCGCCCGTCAAACGCGTCCCGCGGCGTGCCGCGGAAGTCGCGGATACGGGGGAGGGAGATGACGAGCAACCGCTCCAGGAAGGTGTACATCCGGTCGCTGTGCAGTGTGGCCATGACGCCGATGGGCTGGCCCCCGCGGAGCTTGAAGCCCGCGATGTCGCGCTTGGCCCGGGTCACCACCGGGCGCTGTCCCGTGATGAGCGCCAGGTCCTGCGAAGCCCGCTCCGCGGCGTTGGCGTTCGTCAGCGCCTCCCCAAGACCGATGTTGAGGACCACTTTCATCACCCGCGGGGCCTGGAGGTCGTTGGTGTACCCAAACTCCTTGCGGAGCGCCGGGCGGACTTGCTGTTGGTACCGCACCAGGAGCGACGGGATGACGCGGGGCTGAGGGGGGGCGGGAGGAGCCGGCTTGGCTTCCGGCGCCGCCTGCTTGCCCTGGGGCTGCCCTTGGGGCCGGCCCTTCTTTTCTCCGCCAGACGCTTGAGCACCCGGAGCTTGTTGCTCCTGCCTGCCCTGGCGCCCCTTTTGCTGTTGCTTGTCTCGGCCGGACGCCTGAGCGTCAGGAGCTTGCTGCTCCTGCCTGCCCTGGCGCCCCTTTGGCTGTTTTCCTTCGGTTGTCATGGCGTTGCGTCCTTGAACGGGTTAGTCAACGGTCTCGTGGCATTTGTGGCAGGTGCGCACCTTGCGACCGTCCTCAAGAAAGCGGAAGCCTACGCGCGCACGCTTGCTGCAGCGCGGGCAGACCAGGGCCACCTTAGAGGCGGACATAGGCGCCTCCATACGGATGACACCGACCTGGCGGGTGCCGGACTGCTTTCCCTGGTGTTTCTTGACTATGTTGAGGCCTTCCACCACCAATCGTCCTTCCTTGGTGACCACGCGCATGACCTTGCCCTGCTTGCCGCGGTCTTTTCCACTCAGGATGTGGACGGTGTCCCCCTTGTGGATCTTCCAGGTCACGTTACACCACCTCAGGCGCCAGTGAGAGGATGCGGGTGTACCCTTTTTCCCGCAGCTCCCGGGCCACTGGCCCCATGATGCGGCTGCCCAGCGGGTCCTTTTTCTCGCCCAGGATGACCACCGCGTTGTCGTCAAAGCGGATATAGGTGCCGTCCGAGCGCGCGCAGTTCTTGGCGACGCGCACCACAACGGCGTGCGCCACCTTACCCGCCTTCACCGCGTCCGGGGCGTTGGGGATCGCCTCCTTGACGCTCACGGTGACGATGTCTCCAAGCCCGGCGTACCGGGCGTGGCCGTGCCCCGGGATGCCGATGCACATGACCTGCCGCGCGCCAGAGTTATCGGCGACGTTCATCCTGGTGTATCGCTGGATCATGGCGTCCCTTCCTGAGCGGCGGCCTGGGCCTTGCCGCTCTCTTCGGCGCCGGGCTCGGGGGCGCCAAGCTCCAGCGCCATCACCGGCTTGGCGGCTCTGGCCAGCACGCTCTTGACCAACCACCGTTTGCTCTTTGACAGGGGCCGGACCTCCACAACCTGGACCAGGTCCCCCAGTTGGCACTCTTGCCGCGGGTCGTGGGCGTACAGCTTGGTTATGCGCCGGAGGGTCTTCTGGTACAGCGGATGGACCACCACACGCGGCACGGCGACCACAATCGTCTTCTGCATCTTGTTGCTGATGACGCGCCCTGTCCGAATCTTTTCTGCCATAGCTACCTTATCTCCAACGTCCGCTCGGTGAGTACCGTGTTCATGCGGGCGATGTCTTTTTGGAGTTTCTTAAGGTCGTGAATATTGGCGAGCTGGCGCGTCTCCCACCGAAAGCGCAAGTGGAGGAGGTCGCGGTACGCGGTCTCCAACTCCAGCCGTATCTCGCCGTCGGACCTAGCGCGAATCTCCTCCATCTTCATTCCTTTGTCAGCCCCTCAACCGCTTCCGGCTCTTGCAGGTAGTCCGCACGGCCCACAATCCTGGTGGGGAAGGGGAGCTTGCCGGCGGCCTGGCGCAGGGCCTGCTGGGCCATCGTGGGCTGGATGCCGCTGATCTCGAAGAGGATGCGGCCGGGCTTGATGACGGCGACCCACTCCTCCGTCCCCGCCTTGCCTCCGCCCATGCGGGTCTCCAGCGGCTTCTTGCTGATCGGCTTATCGGGGAACACGCGCACCCACATTTGGCCGCCGCGGCGCAGATAGCGCACGATGACGCGCCGTCCGGCCTCTATCTGGCGCGCGGTGAGCCAAGCCGGCTCCATCGCCTTGAGTCCGTACTGGCCGAAGTTCAGGACGGCGCCGCGCGTGGCGACGCCTTTCCTGCGCCCGCGCTGCGACTTGCGGTACTTGACGCGCTTAGGCTGGAGCAATTGGCCCCTCCTTGCCCGGTTCCTCAGCGCGCACGGTGACCTGGATGGACGGCATGCGTTCCCCTTCCGGGACTTCCACGCCGGGCGGCAGCACGTCCCCCTTGTAGATCCAGACCCTGACGCCGATGCGGCCCATGACCGTGTGGGCTTCGCCGACGGCGAAGTCGATGTTGGCGCGGAGCGTGTGGAGCGGCACGCGACCGATCATTACCTTTTCGCGCCGCGCGATCTCGGCGCCTCCCAGGCGTCCCTGGCAGATGATCCTGACCCCCTTGGCGCCCGCCTGCATGCAGCGCTGGGCGGTCTGCGCCATGGCGCGCCGATGGCCGACCCGCCGCTCAAGCTGTTCCGCCACGTTGCGGGACACGAGGGTGGCGTCCAGCTCGGGCTGCTTGACCTCCTGCACCGCGACGCGCACCTTGCTGGTGGTGAGCGTGTCCAGCTTCTTGCGCAACTCGTCCACCCGCTGTCCCTGCCGGCCGATGATGATGCCCGGCCTGGCCGTCCATATCGTAACGGCGGCTTCCTGGGCGCTGCGCTCAATCTCCACCCGGCTGATGCTCCCCTCCGGATAAAAGCCCATCACCATCCGGCGGAACTTCAGGTCCTCCTGGAGGACGTCCTTGAACGCGCGGGGCGTGGCGAACCACCGCGCCTGCCAGTCGGCGTTTATGCCCAGTCGAAAGCCGATGGGGTGCGTCTTATGTCCCACGGGGTCTTGTCTCCTCAACGATGACCGAGATGTGGCACGACCGCCGGGTCACCCTGCTGATGCGCCCGCGGGCCTGCGGACGGGATCGCCGGATTTTCAGGGCATCGTCCGCGTACGCCTTTAACACCTTCAGGTTCGCCGCATCCATCATGTGGTTGTTCTCCGCGTTTGCCACGGCCGACTGGAGCGTCTTGCGTACCGCCTGGGCTGCCGGGCTGGGCATGAACTGCAGCATGGCCGAAGCCTGGGCCACCCGTTTCCCCCGGATAAGGTCAAGGTACCGGCGCACCTTCTTGGGCGACATGCCAAAGTTTCTCGTGAGGGCTTGTACCGCCATCCTGCGTGCCCCCTAGCGTCCTGGCGCCGTCGGAGCGGGAGATCGGCCAGCCCTGGGCGGTCTGGAGGCCGGCGAAGCTGAGAGCGCCCCCGCCGGGCCGGCGCTCGCGGCGGCCGCGGCTATAACCTTGGAGGAGTGCCCGCGGAAGACCCGCGTGGGGGCGAACTCACCCAGCCGGTGCCCCACCATGTTCTCCGTGAAGAACACCGGGACGTGCCGGCGGCCGTCATGGACCGCGATGGTGAGGCCAACCATGTCCGGCATCACCATGGACGCGCGCGACCAGGTCTTGATAATGACCTTCTCGCTGGACCGCTGGGCCGCTGTGACCCGCTTGGCCAGCTTGGCCTCTACAAAGGGCCCCTTCTTAACCGACCTGCCCATACCCTATCCTTCGCCGTTTGATGATGAGCACGTTGCTCTTCTTATTGCGGCGGGTCTTGTGGCCGCGCGCCGGCTTGCCCCACGGGGTCTTGGGACCGGGCATGCCAATGGGGTTGCGCCCCTCGCCGCCTCCGTGCGGGTGCGCCCGGGGGCTCATCGCCTTCCCGCGCACTTGGGGCCTGCGGCCCATCCACCTGCTGCGGCCCGCTTTGCCGATGACGATGTTCTTGTGGTCCACGTTCCCTAGTTGCCCGATGGTGGCGTAGCCCGTGCTGATGATGCGCCGAATCTCGCCGGAGGGCAGGCGAACCTGGGTGTACCGCTCTTCCCTGGCCATGACTTGGGCCGCTCCGCCCGCGCCACGGACCAACTGGCCGCCGCCGCCGGGCTGGAGCTCGATGTTGTGCACCGTGGTGCCCACGGGAATGGAGCCGAGCGGCATGGCGTTGCCGACCTTGATGTCCGCCTCGGGGCCGGCCATGATGACCGCGCCAACCTCCAGCCCCGCCGGGCAGAGGATGTACCGGCGCTCGCCGTCCGGGTAGCTCAGAAGGGCCAGCCTGGGGGAGCGGTTGGGGTCGTACTCAATGGCGAGGACGGTTGCCGGCACGCCTTCCTTGTCTCGCCGTGAGAAGTCAATGACGCGGTACATCCGGTGGTGCCCGCCGCCGCGGTGGCGGACGGTGACCTTCCCCTCACGGTTGCGGCCTGCGTGCGTGCGCAACGGCTTTAAGAGGCGGCGTTCCGGCGTGGTCTTGGTAATTTCACTAAAGTCGGGCCGGACGACGCCCCGCTGGCTGGGAGTGACCGGCTTTAGCTTTTTGAGTCCCACGGTTAGATACCCTCAAACAGTGCTATCTTGTCGCCCGGCGCCAGGGTTACAATCGCCTTCTTCCACGTGCGCCCGTACACCTCGCGCTTGCCGAACCGCTTGGTCTTGATCGTGCCGCGCAACGTGTTCACGGCGGTGACCTTGACCCCGAACGTCTTTTCCACCGCTTCCTTGATTCCGCCTTTTGTGGCGGTGCGCGCTACCTCAAACACGTATTTGCCCTGTCCCTGCAGGCGGGTGCTGTTTTCCGTCACCACAGGGCGGAGCAGCATAGCAGCGTACGTCCGGGTACTCATTGGAGTTCCGCCCCCATCAAGAAGCTGCCAGCGCGAACGCACCTCGCCGAGGGCGCTGCGCCCACAGCTCTTCTATCCGTCTGACCGCATCGGTGGTCAGCAGAAGGTGATCGTAGGTCAACAAGTCTAGCACATTCAACGTGTCTACGGGGAGCGTCCGCACCCGCTCAAGGTTGCGGGCTGCGTGCACCACGCCGGGGTCGGGCGTTCGCGTGACCACCAGGCAGGAGCGGGGTACTCCCAGGGCCTTGAGGAGCGCTCCCATCTCCTTGGTCTTTCCGTTGGGCAGGGCGAGCTGCTCCACCAAGGTGTAGCTGTTCCGGCGCACCTTTTCCGAAAGGAGGCTGAGCAGCGCTTGGCGGCGCATCTCCTTGGGTATGGCCTGGCGGTAGCTCCTGGGCTTGGGCGCGTGCGCGACGCCGCCGTGACGCCACTGTGGCGAACGGGTGCTCCCCTGGCGGGCGCGCCCGGTCCCTTTCTGGCGCCAGGGCTTGCGCCCGCCGCCGGAGACCTCGCTGCGCGTTTTGGTGCTCTGCGTGCCGACCCGCTGGTTGGCGCGGTACGCCACCATGAGCTGGTAGAGCAAAGGCTGCCGAAGCGGCGCTCCAAACACCGCATCGCTTGCCTGGAAGGTTCCCGCAGCCTGGCCGTTGAGGCCCTTGATGGTCAGCTCCATGGCTACTTTGCGGCCTCCCGAACGATGTCCTTGCGGATGATGAGGATGCCGCGGCTTCCTCCCGGCACCGCTCCTTTGAGGAACAACAGGTTGCGCTCCGGGTCCACCTTGACCACCTCAAGGTTGCGGACGGTGATCCGCTCGTCCCCCCAGTGGCCGGCCATGCGCATCCCCTTGAAGACGCGGCCCGCGTAGGTGGTGGAGCCGATGGAGCCGGGAGCGCGGTGGCGGTCCGATTGGCCGTGCGTCTTTGGGCCGCCCTTGAAGCCGTGCCGCTTCACCACGCCGGAAAAGCCATGTCCCTTGGACGTGCCGGTGACGTGCACGTGCTCCCCCGGCTTGAAAAGGCTCACGTCAACCCGCTGGCCCACTTGCACGTCGCCCAGCCCGGTGGCGGGGACCTCGCGCAGGTGGCGGAAC
The DNA here is from genome assembly GCA_009693055.1 of Dehalococcoidia bacterium. Taxonomy (GTDB): domain Bacteria; phylum Chloroflexota; class Dehalococcoidia; order Lucifugimonadales; family SHYT01; genus SHYA01. The sequence goes on from SHYA01000001.1 coordinate 303,070, forward strand.
AGGTGCCCGGCGCGCCGCAGGTGTCCGACCTCCGGCAGCGTCAGCGGCTTTACGTCCTTCCGCTTCACGGCGCGCTTGATCGGCATCCCCTCCCGGAGGGTCACTGGGCGCAGCTCTTCAAAGCCGAGCTGTACCGCGGTGTAGCCGTCCCGCTCCTGCAGGCGGATCTGCGACACGGTGCACGGGCCCGCCTGAATGGCCGTCACGCCGACCAGGCCGCCCTGCTCCGTGAAGAGCTGGGTCATGCCGATCTTCTTGCCGATGAGGCCGCCAATTCCCATACGCCTACGTCTTTATCGTGATGTCAACGCCCGCGGGGACGTTGAGCCGCGAGAGCGCTTCCAGCGTGCGCGGTGTTGGGTTCAACAGGTCCACCAACCGCTTGTGGGTCTGGAGCTCAAAGTGCTCGCGCGAGTCCTTGTCGATGTGCGAGCTGCGAATGACGCAGAAGCGGCGGAGGCGCGTGGGCAGCGGGACGGGCCCGGACACCTGCGCGCCCGTGCGCTCCGCCGACTCCACGATCTGCCGGGCCGAAAGGTCAAGCAGCCGGTGGTCAAACGCCTTGAGTACGATGCGTATCCGCTCTGTGGCCATGACTCCCCCCGAAATTCGCTTCTTCTGTTATACCTTCACGAGCAGCTGTTCGGCAACGCTGGCGGGGACCGGCTCGTAGCTTGAGAACTCCATGGTGTAGGAGGCGCGTCCCTGCGTGAGGGAGCGGAGCACGGTGGCATAGCCAAACGTCTCCGCGAGCGGGACCAGCGCGTCCACGACCTGGATGTTGCCCAGTCCTTCCATGTTTTGCACGCGGGCGCGCCGCCCATTCAGGTCGCCGAGCACTTCACCCAGGAACTCGCCCGGCGTCACCGACTGCACCTTCATGATGGGCTCCAGCAGGATGGGCCTTGAACGCCTCAGGCCCTCGCGCATCGCAATGAGCGCCGCCGCCTTGAACGCTATCTCAGAGGAGTCCACGGCGTGGTAGCTGCCGTCCACCAGCCGGACCATGACGTCCACGACCGGATAGCCGCCGAGGACGCCGCTGGCCAGGGCCTCCTTCACGCCGGCGTTGACCGGCGCGACGTACTCCCGTGGCACCGCCCCGCCGGTGATCTTGCTCTCAAACGTGTTCCCGGTGCCGCGCGGCTGGGGCTCCAGCTCCAGCCATACGTGGCCGTACTGGCCGCGGCCGCCGGACTGGCGGATAAAGCGGCCCTCCACGCGACACGGGGCCGTGATCGCCTCTCGGAAGGAGACGCGCGGCTTGCCGACGTTCGCCTCCAGGTGGAACTCGCGCCGCATCCGGTCCACCAAGATCTCCAGGTGCAGCTCGCCCATGCCGGCGATGAGCGTCTGGTTGGTCTCCTGGTCAAAGCGGACCACAAAAGTGGGGTCTTCGTCCGCGAGCTTGCGGAGCGCTTCGTCCAGCTTCTCCTGGTCCGCCTTGGTCTTTGGCTCCACCGAGACGGCGATGACCGGCTCCGGGAACTTCGGAGGCTCAAGCACCACGGGGGCGTCCTTCAGGCAGATCGTCTCGCCCGTGAACGTCCCCTTTAATCCGACCACCGCGCCGATGTCGCCGGCGGTCAGCTCGGGGACCTCTTCGCGAGCGCTGGAGTGCATGCGCACGACGCGGCTAGCGCGCTCCACGGTGTCGCGCGACGCGTTGTACACCGCGCTCCCAGCCTTGATCGTGCCGGAGTAGACGCGCACGAAGACCAGACGCCCAATGTACGGGTCAGTCTGAATCTTAAAGGCGAGCGCGCACAGCGGGCCCGAAGGGTCGGGGCCCAGCAGCACCGCGCCGCCCGTCTTGGGGTGAACGCCGGTCACCGGCGGGGCATCGAGCGGAGCGGGCAGGTAGTCGACGATGGCGTCCAGCAACGGCTGGATGCCCACGTGCTGGAGCGCGGTGCCGCAGAAGACGGGCACAATCTGCGCGTTGATGGTGGCCTTGCGCACTCCGGCCCGCAGCTCCTCTTCAGAGACCTCTTTGCCGTCCAGGTACTTGACCAGGAGCGCGTCGTCCGTCTCGGCCACCTTCTCCACCAGGTACTGGCGGAACTCGGCAGCCTGCTCCTTCATCTCCTCAGGGATGGGCTGCTCATCGGGCGCCTCGGTTTTGCCCATCTCGTAGACCAGTGCCTTCATTTTGACGAGGTCCACCATGCCGTGGAACGCCTGCTCGGCGCCCATGGGGATCTGAAGGGGGACGGGGTTGGCGTCCAGCCTGCGCCGGATCATCTCCACAGCGCCCAGGAAGTTGGCGCCCGCCCGGTCCATCTTGTTGATGAATGCCAGGCGGGGAACCTTGTACTTGTTCGCCTGCCGCCAGACCGTCTCCGTCTGGGGCTGTACGCCTGAAACGGCGTCAAAAATGACCACGGCGCCGTCCAGGATTCGCAGGCTTCGTTCCACTTCGGCGGTGAAGTCCACGTGTCCGGGTGTGTCAATGACGTTGATGTGGTGCCCCCGCCAGAGGCACGTGGTGGCGGCCGCCGTAATCGTGATGCCCCGCTCGCGCTCCTGGGGCATCCAGTCCATGACGGTGGTGCCTTCGTCCACGTTGCCGATCTTGTACGTGCGGCCCGAAAAGAACAGCACCCGCTCGGTGACCGTGGTTTTCCCGGCGTCGATGTGGGCGATGAACCCGATGTTACGGACCTCTTGCAGCGACATGGCGTTTGGGCACAATCCTTCCTGGAGGAGTCAACGCAGGCCTGGGGCGTTTACCAGCGGTAGTGGGCGAAGGCGCGGTTAGCCTCCGCCATGCGGTGGAGCTCTTCACGCCGCTTCGTGGCTGCCCCTTCTCCTCTGGCTGCATCCAGCAGCTCCTGCCCGAGCCGAATAGACATCGGCTTCCCCTTGCGTGCTCGGGCCGCCTGGATCAGCCAACGGGAACTGAGCGCGGTGCCCCGCTCTGGGCGAAGGGCCACCGGCACCTGGTAGGTGGCGCCGCCCACGCGGCGGGGCCGGACCTCCAGGAGGGGCGTTGTGTTCTTCATCGCCTCTTGCAGCACTTCAAGAGGGTTGCGCTTGGACTGAGCGCTCACGTAGTCCAAGGCCTGGTACATGATGCGCTGGGCGACGGTGAGCTTCCCGCGCTGGATGATGCGCCGCACGATGCGGGCTACCTCCACGTTGTTGTAGCGCGGATCGGGATTGACCTTCCGGGGCTCTGCGCGACGCCTTCTCATTTCTTGGCTTCCGCTTTCTTAGCTCCCGCCTTTGGCGGAGCGGAGGCAGGCGCGCCCGCTGCAGGTGCTCCGCCCGGGGCCCCTGGGGTCTTGGCCGCGCCGCCGACCTTGGCGCCGTACTTGCTGCGCCCTTTCTTTCGATTGGCAACGCCCGCCGCGTCCAGTGCGCCTCGCACGATGTGGTACCGGACGCCCGGCAGGTCAGGCACGCGCCCTCCGCGGATGAGCACCACCGAGTGCTCCTGAAGGTTGTGGCCCTCGCCGGGGATGTACGCGGTGACCTCCACGTGGTTGGTCAAGCGCACGCGGGCGATCTTGCGCAACGCGGAGTTCGGCTTCTTTGGGGTCATGGTGCGCACGAGGACGCACACGCCACGCTTCTGAGGCGCGCCGCGGGCACGCCACTGGGTCTTGTTGGCCAGGGAGTTGGTGTGCCAGTGCAGGGCGGGCGCTTTGCTCTTTGTGCGGAGCGAGCGCCGTCCGAAGCGTACGAGCTGGTTCACTGTGGGCACGAAAGTACCTCCGTTCCGCATAGCGCGGCCAAAAGAGTATGCTACCGCGTATGCCGCAAGCTGTCAACGGTTTCCGTTCTTTTCTCGTGGGTCACTTTGCCGTTCATACTTCTCTCACTGCCGTTGGCCCGACCGGGAATTTATAGGGGGCGGAGCCCTCTCGTCCGGGGAGCCCGAGGGGACTCGTTCCCTCGGAAAAGCCACGAATGCGGGTGGGTGGCCTTCTGAGCAGTCGCAAGATCGTGGCGTGCAATAATGACGCCGTGCGCATTGACGCCCACGCCCACTGCTTCCCCAAGCGCTTTCTCACGCAGCGGAGCAGCCTGCTCGCCCGCGACGCGACCTTCGGGCTGCTGTACCGCGACGCGAAAGCCCGCATGGCGACCGCCGAGGATCTGGTCGCGGCGCTGGACGCCGCCCAGGTGGACGCGGCCGTGGTCGCTGGTATCGGCTGGACGGACCGGGAGCTGGCGCGGGAAGCGAACGACGCCGCGCTGGAGGCCGCCTCGCGCTACCCTGGCCGCCTCATCCCGTTCTGCTCCGTGAACCCCGCGTGGGGCGACGCGGCCCTGCGGGAAATGGAGCGGTGCGCTAAGGCGGGCACGCGTGGCGTCGGCGAGCTACACCCGGACACGCAAGGGTTCCGCCTGGACGACATCCCGCTGCTCACTCCTTTCGCCGGGCTGGTGCGGCGGCTTGGCCTGGTAGTTCTGACGCACACCTCGGAGCCGGTGGGCCACCAGTACCCCGGCAAGGGGCGCACGACGCCGGAGCAGGTAGTGGCGTTCGCGCAGGCGTTCCCACAGGTGCGCCTTGTCTGCGCGCACTGGGGCGGCGGCCTCCCCTTTTACGCGCTGATGCCCGAGCTCGCCGCGACGCTTCGCAACGTGTACGTGGACTGTGCAGCCTCGCCGTTTCTCTACCGGCCCCAGGTGTTCTCCACGGTCGCCGGCCTGCTGGGCGAAGACAGGGTGCTGTTCGGTTCCGACTTCCCGCTGCTGGGCTACGAGCGCGCGTTGGCCGACCTCCAGGCGGGCGGTCTCACCCTCAAAGCACGCCGGAAGGTGATGGGCGGGAATGCCGCGCGGCTGCTTGGCCTGTCCCCGAGGGGTCGCCGTGGCGCGTGATGGGGGCGGCGAGCCGGTCCGTGCGTTCATCGCGGTTGAGCTGTCCGAGGAGGTGCGGCGCGCCCTGGCCGACGTCCAGCGGGCGATGCATCGTCATCGTCAGGCCCCTTCGGGCGTGAAGTGGGTGGCGCCGGAGGCGATGCACCTGACGCTCAAGTTTCTGGGCGCTGTCCCTGCCGCCTCCGTAGGGCTGGTTGCGGACGCCATACGCGAGGCCGCCCGCGGCGTTGCCCCCTTCCAGGTTACGCTGGGTAGCACGGGCTGTTTCCCCAACCCTCAAGCGCCCCGCGTCGTGTGGGTGGCCCTGACCGGCGAGGTGGAGCAGCTCGTCCGGTTGGCGCAGGCGATTGAGCGCGCCGTGGCGCCGCTGGGGTTCCCGCCGGAGGGACGGCCCTTCTCGTCGCACGTCACGCTGGGCCGCGCCCGCGATGGCCTCTCCGATGACGAGCGCCGCCGCCTCGCTCCCCGGCAGTACCGCCCGCGTCCACGCGCGTGGAGGCCGTCAGCCTCATGTGCAGCGTTCTGCGCCCCCAGGGGCCGGAGTACACAAGAATGGCGAGGGCACCGCTCAAGGGTTGATCTTGCGTTGACAAATCAGAGGGGAAAGCGATACCGTGAAAGGCAAAGCCCAGATCGGGACGAGTACGCCTTCAGCGGGGCCACAGAGAGCCGGGTAGTGGTGGGAACTCGGCGCCAGCGCAAAGGCCGAATGGACCCGGGAGCTTCAGCCCGAACGGGCCTTCGCCCGTCTTTCCTGGTCACGGCCAGGCCGGCGGCAAGGCGCAAGTAGGCGCTGACGGAGCGGGCACCGTTATTGCAGCCCTAGGTGGCTACTCCCGATGACCATCGGGACTCACCGAACAGAGGCCCACGCCGACCTCGCGGCAGGCGTAGTCCTTCCGTGGAAGGACAAAGGCTGGGCGAACAGGGTGGCATCGCGGGAAAACCCGCCCCTGATGGGGCGGGTTTTTGTTTGTTTAGTGAGGAGCGTGATGTACCACCCGACGCTGGAAGAGGTTAAACGGCTTGCGGGCCGGGGCAACCTGGTGCCGGTCTACCGCGAGCTGAACGCCGACCTGGAGACGCCCGTCTCCGCGTACCTGAAGGTCGCGCGGCCGCCGTACTCCTTCCTGCTGGAGAGCGTGGAGGGCGGCGAACGGATCGCACGGTACAGCTTCATCGGCACCGAGCCGTCGTGGGTGCTCAAGACGGGGCCGGGCTGCCCGGGCGGCGCGATTGACCCCCTCGTGCCGCTGCAAAAGCGACTGGCGCGCTACAAGCTGGTGCCCGTGGCGGGGCTTCCGCGCTTTCACGGCGGCGTGGTCGGTTACCTGGGGTACGACGCGGTGCGGTACTTTGAGCCGCGCGTTCCAAAGCCATCCAAAGACACCCTCGGCCTGCCAGAGGCGGTGTTCATGCAGGCGGACACACTGCTGGTGTTTGACCACGTGCGCCACAAGATCAAGGTGGTGAGCCACGCAAAGCTGGACGGCGACACGGACAGGGCGTACGCGCGGGCCGTGGCGCGTATTGAGCGGGTGGTCAAGCGGCTGGAGCGCCCCTTGCGCTTGTCCAAACGCCCAGCACTGCCAGGTAATCCCGCTCATCCTTCGACAAGCTCAGGACGAGCGGAGCACAAGTCTAACTTCACCCGCGAGGGTTACCACTTGGCCGTGCTGCACGCCAAGGAGTACATCACTGCGGGCGACGTCATCCAGGTGGTGCTCTCCCAGCGGCTGGAGCGTCCCACGAGCGCGGGCTCGCTGGACATCTACCGGGCGCTGCGCGCGATCAACCCGTCGCCGTACATGTACCACCTGGCCCTGGACGACTTCGCCGTCGTGGGCGCGTCGCCGGAGCTGCTGGTGCGCGTGGAGGACGGGTTGGTGGAGAACCACCCCATCGCGGGCACGCGGCCGCGCGGCCAGACAGAGGAGCGGGACGCAGCCCTGGAGCGCGAGCTGCGCGCCAGCGAGAAGGAGCGCGCCGAGCACATCATGCTGGTTGACCTGGGCCGCAACGACATCGGCTGCGTCAGCCGGCCGGGCACCGTCAAGGTCACGCAGCTCATGGACGTGGAGCGGTACTCCCACGTGATGCACCTGGTCTCCCACGTGGAGGGGGGGCTGCGCCCGGAGCTGAACGCCTTTGACGCGCTCCGCGCCTCGTTTCCGGCGGGTACCGTGTCCGGCGCGCCGAAGATCCGCGCTATGGAGCTCATCTCGAAGCTGGAGGGCCAGGCCCGCGGCACGTACGCGGGCGCCGTCGGTTACTTCAGCTTCTCCGGCAACATGGACACCGCCATCGCCATCCGCACCCTGGTGCTTAAGGACGGCGTCGCGTACATCCAGGCGGGCGGCGGCATTGTGTACGACAGCGACCCGGAGGCGGAGTACCAGGAGACGCTGCAGAAGGCGCAAGCGCTGCTCCGCGCCGTGGCCCAGGCGGAAGAGGGGCGGTGACATGCTGCTGCTTATCGACAACTACGACAGCTTCACGTACAACCTGTACCAGTACCTCTCGGAGCTGGGGGCCGACGTCGTGACCGTTCGCAACGACCAGGCCAGCGTGGAGGAGATTGAGCGCATGGCGCCGGAGCGGATCGTCATCTCGCCCGGCCCGTGCACGCCGCGTGAGGCGGGCATCTCCAACGACGTTATCCTCCGGTTGGGACCGCGTATCCCTACGCTCGGCGTCTGCCTGGGCCACCAGTGCATCGGCTACGCCTTTGGCGCGAGGGTGGACCGCGCCGGCGAAATCATGCACGGCAAGACGTCGCTCATCCACCACGATGGGAAGGGCGTGTTCCGCGGCCTGCCCAATCCGTTTGAGGCGATCCGGTACCACTCGCTGGTCATCTACCCGGAGATGCTCCCGCCCGAGCTTGAGGTGACCGCGCGCACGGAAAGAGGCCTTATAATGGGCGTGCGGCACCGCAGGTTTCCTATTGAAGGCGTCCAGTTCCACCCAGAGTCCATTATGACCAGCGTCGGCAAAGACCTGCTCAGGAACTTCCTGGCGATCCCTGTCCCCGCCGCACAATGAAGCGCCGGAACGGCTGACAAGAGGTGATGTGCCATGGATATGCGGACACTGGTCAAGCCGCACAAGGAGACGACGCGGAGCCTGTCGCACCGCCCTGACGAGGTGCTGCTCCTGTGGTACGCCGACTTGGGCCTGAAAGTGGACGACGCCGGTCAGGTGGACTACCACTGTCCCCAGTGCGGCAAGCTCCAGAGGGCTCCGTTGGAGGCGTTCCTGTCCGTGGGCGACCGCCGTGACCCGCGCTGCAACGAGTGCTGGGGCAGCGCGGAGGAGCACGGCGGCGAGTAGCCGGAGAGCGCGCACGCAGACCACGCTCCAAAGAGGGCGAGAGGAGTGAAGGAATGCCCGTTAAAGCGTACATCCTGATTACGGTGGACGCCCTGCGCACCCGCGAGGTGATGGAAGTGCTGAGAAAGGACAAACGCCTCCACACTGTCAATGAGGTGCTCGGCCCGTACGACATCGTGGTGGAGATCGAGTCGGAGCAGCTTGACGACGTGACCAAGATCCTGCGCGAGGACGTGCGGCCCGTCTCCGGCATCCGCAACACGCTCACATGCGTGGTCGTGCGCTGAGCAGTACGGCACCCGTCTCTCTGATGGCCCGAGGCAGGGGCGGTTTATGGGTAACCCCACGCGAACGGCCTGCCCAGGTGAAGAGCCATGATCCGTGAAGCCATCGACGCCCTCGTCTCCGGCCGCTCGCTCACCGAACGGGAGGCCGCATCCGTCATGCAAGAGATCATGACCGGCCAGGCCACGCCCGCGCAGACAGGCGCGTTCCTCACCGCGCTCCGCATGAGGGGCGAGACCCCTGAAGAGGTGGCGGGGATGGCGCGTGTCATGCGAGAAAAGGCGCTGCGCGTGGACGTCCCTGGCCCGCTGGTGGACGTCGTCGGCACCGGCGGCGATGGGCGCGGCACGTTCAACATCTCTACCGCCGCCGCGTTTGTGGTCGCGGGCGCCGGCGTGCGCGTCGCTAAGCACGGCAACCGCGCCGCCTCCGGCACATGCGGCAGCGCCGACCTGCTGGAGGCGTGCGGCGTCAAACTCGCCCTCAGCCCGGCAAGCGTCGCGCGCTGCATCCAGGAGGTGGGCATCGGCTTCATGTTCGCGCCCGCCTTCCACCCCGCCATGAAGCACGTCGTACCCGTGCGCCGCGAGCTAGGCATCCGCACCGCCTTCAACATCCTCGGCCCCATCACCAACCCGGCCCACGTCCAGCACCAGCTCACCGGCGTTGCCGAGGAGCGCCTCGGCGCCCTCGTCGCCCACGCGCTCCTGTCGCTCGGCCTCAAGCACGCGCTCGTCGTCCACGGAGAGGACGGCATGGACGAGCTGACGCTGTCAGGCCCGTCCCACGTCTGGGAGATCATCAACGGTGAGATGCGCCGCTGCACGTTCTCGCCCGAGCAGGCAGGCCTCGCCCGCGTCCCCACCGACGCGCTCAAGGGCGGCACCGTCCAGCAGAACCGGGACGCGCTGGAACGCCTGCTCAGCGGCGAGCCCGGCCCGCTGCGCCAGGTGGTGCTCTACAACGCCGCCGCCACGCTCCTGGCCGCCGACGCCGTCGCGGACCTGCGTGAGGGCGTGCGGCGCGCCGCCGAGTCTATCGACAGCGGCAAGGCGATGAAAGCTCTCCGCGGCCTCGTGGAGCTCAGCCAGAAGCTGGAGTAGACCATGACGACCATGCTGGGCCCCATCGTGGCCGTTCCCTCCTCTTGTCATCCTGAGCGAAGTGAAGGATCCGCCCCATGACCATGTTGGACCCCATCGTCGCAGCGAAACGCGGGGAGGTCGCCCGTCACAAGGCGGAGACCCCGCTCGTGGAGCTGGAGCGCCGCGTCAAATCGGAGCCGCAGCCCGTCAACTTCTCCGGCGCGCTGTGGGGCCAGTCCGTGCGCCTCATCGCCGAGGTGAAAAAGGCCTCCCCCTCCAAGGGGCTGCTGCGCGCCGAGTTTGACCCCGTTGCGCTCGCGCAGACCTACGCGGAGAACGGCGCAGCCGCCATCTCGGTTCTCACCGACGTGCACTTCCAGGGCACGCTCAAGCACCTGCGCCAGGTGAAGGAGACGGTGCGCGAGCGAGGGCTGCCTGTCCTGCGCAAGGACTTTGTGGTTGACCCCTACCAGCTCTACGAGGCGCGTGCCTTCGGCGCGGACGCCGCCCTCCTCATCGTCGCCATCCTCAAGCCGGATGAGCTGCCCGAGCTGCTCAAGGTAGCCAAGCGCCTCTTTCTCCAGTGCCTCGTGGAGGTCCACTCGGAGGAGGAGCTTGCGCAGGCCGCGGACGCGGGCGCGGAGGTGATCGGCATCAACAACCGCGACCTGTGCACGTTCCACACCACGCTGGCGGTCACCGAGCGGCTGGCGCCCAAGGCCCCGCGCGGCAAGGTGCTGGTCAGCGAAAGCGGCATCAGCACCCGCGAGGACGTGCTGCGCGTGGCCAAGCTGGGCGTGCACGCCATCCTCGTCGGCGAGGCGCTCGTCACCTCCAGCGACATCCCCGCCAAGATGCGCGAGCTGCTGGGCACCGACATACCCGCGCGCTAAGCCTCTATACCTAACCCTTTGACCTTGTCCTGGCGAAAGGAGTTATATGGCGCAGAATATCTATCAAAGGGCCTGGGAATTGTTTCTCTCCAAAGTGGAAGCTAAGACTAGTTGGGGACGCATAGAACTGAAAGAGCTAATGGCTCAATGCCTGGTAGGGGCAGGCAAACCGACCCGACGGTCAAATTGACCCACTGCGACTCCTGTCATCCTGAGCGAAGCGAAGGATCTCCTCTGACGTTTCGCTGAATGGGACGTGGTGATGCTGTACTACGTTTACATCATGAGCAACGCTTCTAAGACTCTTTACGTTGGAGTTACCAACGACCTGGTAAGAAGAGTTGTTGGGCATAAGAACAAGACGGGCAGTGCATTCGTACGTAAGTACAACGTGACCAGGCTTGTATACTACGAGCAGGCTGACGATCCTAGTACGGCTATTAAGCGCGAGGAGCAGATCAAGGGTTGGTTGCGAGCAAGGAAGCTTGCGTTGATTGAAGCTGTGAATCCGGCGTGGGATGACTTGAGCAAGGAGTTGCCCTTCTAGCCACGCCGCATATGGTAATCGTGCAGGGGAGATTCTTTGCTGCACTCAGAATGACAGAAAACATGCTCGTCAAAATCTGCGGCCTCCAGCAGCTTGAGCACGCCCTCGCGGCGGCGGAGGCGGGCGCAGACCTCTTCGGCATGGTGTTCGTGCCGGGCGTGCGCCGCCGCATCACGCCCCAGCAGGCCCGCGCCATCGCGCAGGGCGTCAGCGCCGTGTGCGCCAAGCAAGGGAAACCTGCCCCCAAGCTCGTCGGCCTGTTCGCCGACCAGCCCCTGGACGAGGTGAACGCCATCGCCCGCTCCGTCGGCCTTGCCCACGTCCAACTCTGCGGCGCCGAGCCGATGGACTACTGCCAGCGCGTCGCCGTGCCCCCCCTCAAGGTGCTCCACGTAGACGACTCCGCGCCGCGTCAGCAAGCCATCGCGGCGCTTGACGTAACGCTCAAGGCGCTCAACGAGGCTGGCTGGCTGGCCGTCTTGGACAGGCGCTCCGAGAAGCAGCCCGGCGGCCTCGGAGTGACGTTTGACTGGACCGTGGCTGCGGAGCTGGCGCAACGCGGGCGTCGTTTCCTGCTGGCGGGCGGCCTCACGCCCGAGAACGTCGCGAACGCAGTCCGCACCGTCTACCCCTACGGCGTGGACGTCTCCACCGGCGTGGAAACGTCGAGCGTCAAGGATACGGGTAAGATACGGGCCTTCATCGCTGCCTCTCGGAAAGCGTAAACTGGTGCCGATGGTAAAGAAACCGGCCACCGCCAAGACGGAACCCCTCCCCGATTCCCACGGCCACTTCGGCCCGTACGGCGGCCGCTTCGTGCCCGAGACGCTCATGGGCGCGCTGGAGGAGCTTGAGCAGGCGTACCGCGCCGCGCAGGACGACGCCGCGTTCCAAGGGGAGCTGGACGGTCTGCTCAAGGGCTACGTGGGCCGACCCACGCCCCTCTACTTCGCGTCCAACCTCACGCGCCGCCTGGGCGGGCCGCGCGGCGGGCCGCGTATCTACCTGAAGCGCGAGGACCTCGCCCACACCGGCGCGCACAAGATCAACAACGCCATCGGCCAGGCGCTTCTGGCCAAGCGGATGGGCAAGCGGCGCGTCATCGCGGAGACCGGCGCGGGCCAGCACGGCGTCGCCACCGCCACCGCGTGCGCCATGCTCGGCCTCGACTGCACCGTCTACATGGGCTCCGAGGACATCAAGCGCCAGGCCCCCAACGTCCTCCGCATGAAGCTCCTGGGCACCAAGGTGGTCCCCGTGGACGCAGGTAGCCGCACGCTCAAGGACGCCATCAACGAGTGCATCCGCGACTGGGTCACCAACGTCCACACTACGTACTACCTGCTCGGCAGCGCCGTCGGCCCCCACCCGTACCCCATGATGGTGCGTGGCCTCCAGTCCGTCATCGGCAAGGAGACCCGCCAGCAAATCCTGGAGGCGGAGAAGCGGTTGCCGGACGAGGTGGTCGCCTGCGTGGGCGGCGGCAGCAACGCCATCGGCATCTTCCACGCGTTTCTGGATGACAAGGACGTGCGCCTCGTGGGCGTGGAGGCCGCCGGCGAGGGACTCACCGGCAAGAACGCCGCCACGCTGGAGATCGGCAGGCCCGGCGTCCTCCACGGCTCCTACTCCTACCTCCTCCAGGACGCCTTCGGCCAGGTGCTGGAGGCGCACAGCATCTCTGCGGGCCTGGACTACCCGGGCGTTGGGCCGGAGCACTCCTACCTGAAGGACACCAGCCGCGCCACGTACGTGAGCGCCACCGACCAGCAGGCCCTGGAGGGCTTCCAGCTCCTGTGCGAGACCGAAGGCATCATCCCTGCGCTGGAGCCGTCCCACGCCATCGCGTACGTGGCGCAGGTCGCGTCTAAGCGCCCGCAGCACGAAGTCATCATCGTGAACCTGAGCGGCCGCGGCGACAAGGACATGCCCATCATCATCAAGGCGTTGGGGCTGGAGTAGCGGCACCTTGTCATTCTGAGTTCCGATCAAATCGGGACGAAGAATCTCCCGGCACCTCTTCTGACCGCAACGCGGCCGCCGGTGGACGATTCTTCAGTACAGCCCCACTTGTCGTGAGCCCTTCGGCATGCCAAAGTAGCGCCATGAGCTTCCTCGTCTCGCTGGCGGCCGAGTGGTACGCCTACTACCACCGCTGCGCCGTCTGGACGCACACCAAGTTCGGCCCGATGCCCGCAAGCGGCCTCACGGGCGAGCTGGAAGTCGTCGCCTTCAACCCGTGGACGCGCGTCCTCACGCACATTGAGACGTTCCCGGTGCCCAACACGTGGCAGGAGCACCGCCTCCGCGTCGCCCAGCGGTTCCATGACAGCCGGGACTTTCTAAAGGATCTGTTCGCGCTTGATGTCGTGCGGGTGGACCGGCTGGCGGTCATCGCGGTCAAGGAGCCGCTCACGCCGGCGGGACTGCTGGAAGGCGTCGACGTCAAGACGGTGCCCGCGCTGGTCAACCTCATCGCCGTCGTGCTGGCGGGGCAGCACCCCGTGGACGAGGCCGTGCCGGAGAGCTACCCCCTTCTCCGGGCGATGCAGCTCGGCGCGCACTATGGCCTTCTCAGCCAGCACACCCAGGACTGAGCACGTAGCCCTAGGTGCCGGGGTTCGTTCTCCTGCTGAATGGTAGAATGGACTGCTGACCCGCAGCGCCGCCCCCAACCTCTAACCTCAGAGCAAAGGAGTCCCATGACGAGGACGAAGGCCACGGAAATCCCCGCCGTCCTGCAGTGGCGCGACCCGGAGCTTGCCGCGGCGCTCCAGCGCGAGATGCGCCGCCAGCAGGAGTCCATCATCCTCATCGCGTCGGAGAACTACGCCTCCCGCGCGGTGCTTGAGGCCACCGGCTCCGTCCTCACCAACAAGTACGCGGAGGGCTACCCGGGCAAGCGGTACTACGGAGGCTGCGAGTTCGTGGACCAGGTGGAGACCCTGGCGATAGAGCGGGCCAAGAAGCTGTTCGGCGCGGAGCACGCCAACGTGCAGCCGCACTCCGGCACGCAGGCCAACATGGCCGCCTATTTCGCGCTCCTCCAGCCCGGCGACACCGTCATGGGCATGAAGCTGGACCAGGGCGGCCATCTCTCCCACGGCAGCCCGGTCAACTTCTCCGGCAAGCTGTACAAGTTCGTGGCCTACGGCGTGGACCGCGAGACGGAGCGTATAGACTTCGCCGAGGTTGAGCGCCTCGCCAAGGAGCACCGTCCCAAGGTGATCGTCGCGGGCTACACCGCGTACCCGCGCACCATAGACTTCGCCCGCTTCCGCCAGATCGCCGACGAGGTCGGGGCCGTGCTGATGGTGGACATCGCGCACATCGCGGGCCTCGTCGCGGGCGGCGCGCACCCGTCGCCGCTGCCGCACGCCCAGGTGGTCACCAGCACCGCCCACAAGTCCCTCCGCGGGCCGCGCAGCGCCTTCATCCTCTCCACCGGCGCGCTCGCCAAGGAGATAGACCGCGCCGTCTTCCCGCAGACCCAAGGCGGCCCGTTCATCCACGTCATCGCGGCCAAGGCCGTCTGCTTCGCCGAGGCGCTTGAACCGGGCTTCCGGCAGTACGCGCACCGCGTCGTGGAGAACGCCCGAACGCTCGCCGCCACGCTTCAGGAGGGGGGGCTGCGCATCGTCTCCGGCGGCACGGACAACCACCTGCTGCTCGTTGACCTGGCGAAACTGGATATAACCGGCAAGCAGGCGGAGGAGGCGCTCGGCCGCGCCAACATCCACCTCAACCGCAACGCCATCCCGTACGACACCAAGCCGCCGCGCGTCACCAGCGGGCTGCGCATCGGCACCCCAGCCGTCACCTCCCGCGGCATGGGCCCCGCCGAGATGCGGCACGTCGGGCGCGCCATCGTGGACGTCCTCACCCACCCTGGCGACCCGGAGGTGGAGGCCAAGGTCCGCCTCTCCATGATGGACCTCGCCTCCGGCTTCCCCGTCCCCGGCATCACCTGCGACGCCGGCTGGCCGTGGGGGGGGGGGTAGGGCGCACGCCCACCCGTCTCGTATGCTTCTCCGAGGGGACGAGCCCCCTCGGACTCCCCAATTCCCGGTCGGGCAAACTGGTACACTGCTCGTTCGGACGCCCCTTTGCCCCCAGCCTCGTGTGCTGGTATAATCCACCCGTTGCGCACCCTAAGGTGAGCAGGCTCCCCCTGATGAGCCCGCGTTGGCGGGCCGAAGGGCCTGCCCGAGGAGGCCCCCACGGCTAGCAGCTATGAACTTGTGCTGGTGCTGAACCCCGGCGCGCCGGAGGACCGCGTCACGGCGGTCATGGAGCGCGTCCAGCGCATCATCACGGAGCAGTCCGGCTCCATCCTCAAACAGGAGCAGTGGGGCGTCAAGCGCCTCGCCTACCCCATCAAGCACCTGCAAGAGGGCAACTACGTCTACACCCAGTTCGACGCCGGCCCCGCAGTGGGGCGCGAGCTGGACACCACCCTGCTCGTCATGGACGAGGTGCTCCGCTACCTCATCGTAAAGCTGGAGCCCGTCAAGCCCAAGCGACCCATCCGCCGCAAGCTCAAGACCGCGCAGCCGTAGGGAGGAACTGGGGGTGGTTGGGCACATTCGCATCATCGTCATTGGCAACGTGGGCACGGACCCGGAGATGCGCTACACGGCTCAGGGCACGCCGGTCACCACGTTCCGCTTGGCGAGCAGCCGCGTCACCAACAACCCCGCCGGCGAACGCGACCAGGCCACCGAGTGGTTCACGGTCGTCTCCTGGCGGCAGCTCGCGGAGCAGGTCAACCAGTACCTGAACAAGGGCCGCAGGGCCTACGTGGAGGGGAGGCTGCAGTCCCGGAGCTTTGAGGGGAAGGACAGCAAGACCCACTTCATCAACGAGATCGTCGCCGACCGGGTGCTCTTCCTGGACCGCGCCCCCGACCGGCCAGGCGCGCCGCCACAGCCCCAGGAAGCGCCGGAAAGCCAAGAAAGCAAAGTCGCGGGGCAGCCGGTCGAGCCGGAGGACCTGCCGTTCTAGCAATCTTTAGGCAGCGCAACGAGCGTACCGTTTAAAGGGGCCCAAACGCTAACCGGAGAGACCTAACCCGCGAGAGAGGAAACACCCATGGTGAGCAGGGGACCAAGTTCAGGTCCGGGCGGACGCGGCGGCCCCATGCGGCCCCGCGGGCGCGGCGGCAGACGGTTCTTCCCGCCCCGCCGAAGGGTCTGCGCGTTCTGTGTGGAGCACGTCACCTCCATTGACTACAAGGACATTGCCCGGATCCAGCGCTACGTGTCCGAGCGGGCGCGCATCGACCCGCGGCGGCGGACCGGGACGTGCGCGAAGCACCAGCGTGCGCTCGCGACAGCGATCAAACGGGCGCGGCACCTGGCGTTGCTGCCCTTCGTCGGCGCCTTTGGCGCCCCGCGCGAGTACCGGCCGCGCCGCGAACCCTTCCGCCCGCTTCCTCCTACCCCCGCACCCCAGCCGGTCGAGCAAAGCGCTGCGCCCCCAGCGGCTGCGGAGCCCTCCTCCGAGCCGTCGGCAGAGTAGCGCGCAGCGAGGGCCTGAATCGTTATGCGACAGCGACGGAACCGGCCAGCCGGCAGACCCCGGGCAGGCAGGCGCCTCCACCCCGAAGAGGAGCGACGCCGAAGACACCGTTACCTCATGGCGGGCGGTGCGTGCCTTCTCGCTATCGCGTTGATCCCCATCATCGGCTTCATCCTCACCCTCAGCGGCCCCGAGGATAAGACCGTCATCCTAGTCAACGAGGCACGCTACTCTCTGGGCGACCTGCGGAGCATCCTTCGCAGCTACCAATGGCGGTCCCAGCAACCGCTGGACATGTCCACCCTGCCCTTCCAGATTGTTGAACTGCTGACTGAGAACAAGGTGATCTCCCAGTTCGCCCCTGAGCTGGGGATGAGCGTTGCCGAAGAAGATGTGTCCGCCGACATCCGCAAGACTCTTGAGGGGGAACCCCCCAAAGATACCCCGCGGGCCCAGCTCGACAGGGATTTCAAGGAGAATTACCGGAAGATGCTGAGCGGGACGCGCCTGAGCGAGGGAGAGCACCGCGACCTGGTGCGCTCCAGCTTGCTCCGAGACAAGGTGCGCGAACGGGTCAGCACCGAGGTCGCGAGCGTGGCCGACCAATTCCACCTCTACGCCCTCACCGTGAAGAGCGAGCAGCTCGCGATAGAAGCTGCGACGGAGTTTGAGCGTGGCGTCGTCTTTCAAGACCTGGTCACGAAGTACTCCACCAACACGGACACGATTCGCAAGGGGGGTGAACTCGGCTGGGTAGTCCGGGGCCTGAACGCCGACCTGGACAAGATCGCCGACGAGGCGGAGCCTGGGAAGCTCTCAAAGCCGCGTAACGAGGTTGTGCAAGGGCCTCCGGGCCAGCAAGGCGTCATCCAGTACACCCTCTATCTCGTCACTGACAAGGTGGTTGGCCGTGAGCTTGACGAAGGCCATAGGGGCCAGTTGAAGGAGCAGGCGCTCCAAAAGTGGATCTCCCAGCAGCGGGCAAAGAGCGTTATAGAAACAAACTTCGGCTCAGCAGAGTACTCCTGGATCGTCCAGGAGCTGCGGAAGACTGCGCCACCAAGCCAGGTCCCGCCCGGCTAGGCGGCGCCATGGCGGTGGATCGCGCAATCGGTGTGGGCCTGTTGGGCCTGGGGGTCGTTGGAACGGGCGTCGCCCAGACCCTGCTCCGAAAACCGTCCGTATTGGCCGAGCGCATCGGGGCCCCCTTAGTGATACGCGGCGCCCTGGTGCGCGATCCCGCCAAGGCCCGGGCGCTCTCCCCTCTCCCTTTCCCGCTGACCAGTGACCCCGCGCGCCTCCTTGAGGCCTCAGATGTGGACATCGTAGTGGAGGTGATGGGGGGCGAGCATCCGGCGCTGGAGTACCTTGAGCACGCGCTCCGGGCCGGCAAGCACGTGGTCACCGCCAACAAAGAGGTGATGGCGAAGCACGGCCACCGGCTCCGCGCCCTTGCGCAGCAGCTCGGAGTGCAGATCCGCTTTGAGGCCAGTGTGGGCGGCGGAATCCCGATCATCGGCCCGCTCCAGCGCGACCTGCTGGCCAACGACATTACCTCCCTCCGCGCCATCATCAACGGCACCACGAACTACATTCTGACCCGCATGGCGAACGAGGGGCTGGACTTTGCCGTCGCCCTCCGCCACGCGCAGGAGCTGGGCTACGCGGAGCCCGACCCGACGAACGACGTGGAGGGGATTGACGCCGCGTACAAGCTCGCCATCCTCGCCAGCCTCGCGTTCCACACGCCGGTGACGCCCGCCGACGTTCCACACGAGGGCGTTACACGGCTGCGGACCAAGGACTTTCAGTATGCTAAGGAGCTTGGGTACGCCATCAAGCTGCTGGCGATCTCCGTCAAGGACGATGCGGGCCTCAGCGCGCGCGTCCACCCGGCCCTCGTTCCGCAGGAGACGCTGCTTGCGAAGGTGGACGGAGCGTACAATGCGGTGGAGATCAAGGGCGACCTGACGGGTACGGTGACGTTCCACGGGTTAGGCGCCGGCGCGCAGCCCACAGCGAGCGCCATTCTGGGAGACGTGGTCAACGTGGCCCGCGCCCTCTGCGGCCACGCGCAGCCCGCCGCACCGCCGCTCTCTACCCCGTCCAAGCCGGCCGTCCGCCTCCGCGGCTTGGCGGACCTGGTGACCCGCTACTACCTGCGGATGAGCGTCGGCGACCAGGCTGGCGTGCTGGCCCAGATCGCCAACGTCCTGGGACAACAGCAGATCAGCCTCGCCTCCGTCATCCAGAAGGATGCTGACCCCGCGGCGAAAACCGCGGAGATTGTCATCACGACTCATCCGGCGCAGGAAGCGAGGATGCAGCGCGCCCTTGAGATGCTCAGTAAGCTGCCGGTCGTCAAGGAGATCAATAACGTTATCCGCGTGGAACCGGTCTAACCGGTCGCATCGCGCACAAGGCCCTCCACGCCCTCTCTTCCCGTCGGAGGGGTAGGCGGTGCTTGCGTTTCCACCCGCACCCGTGGTACAGATGAGTGAAGCGAGGGAAAGACATGCGCAGGCCCCTTCTGGAGCGGTATCAGGAATACCTGCCGCTTACCGAGCAGACGCCCCCCATCACGCTTGGCGAAGGCGGGACTCCTCTCGTCAGATCAGAGCGGCTGTGGCGTGAGCTTGGTACTTCCGAGGTGTACTTCAAGCTGGAGGGATGCAACCCGACCGGCTCCTTCAAGGACCGCGGCATGGTGGTCGCCATCGCCAAGGCGCTGGAAGCCGGCAGCCGGTTCATCGCGTGCGCGTCCACGGGCAACACCAGCGCGTCCGCCGCGGCGTACGGCGCGCACTGTGGCCTCACCACGCTGGTGCTTGTCCCCAAGGGGAGCGTCGCCGCGGGCAAGATGGCCCAGGCCATTGCGTACGGCGCGCACGTGCTGGCGGTCAACGGCAACTTTGACCGCGCCCTCCAACTGGTCCGGGAGCTCTGCTCCCGCCACCCCGCCACGCTCGTCAACTCGGTCAATCCGTTCCGGCTGGAAGGGCAGAAGACCGCTGCCTTTGAGGTGATAGACGACCTGGGAGACGCGCCCGACTACCTGTGTATCCCGGTCGGCAACGCGGGGAACATCACCGCGTACTGGCGCGGCTTCCGCACCTACCACGAGGCGGGCAAGGCCAAACGCCTGCCGCGGATGCTGGGGTTTCAGGCGGAGGGCTCAGCGCCCATCGTCTTTGGCCATCCGGTGAAAGACCCAAAGACCATCGCCTCCGCCATCCGCATAGGCAGCCCGGCGAGCTGGAAAGGTGCGGTCGCCGCGCGTGACGAGTCCGGCGGGCGTATTGACGCCGTTTCCGACGAAGAGATCTTGGAGGCGTACAAGCTCCTTGCGCGGCAGGAGGGCGTCTTCTGCGAGCCGGCCTCCGCCACTTCCGTTGCGGGCCTTTTGAAACTCGCCCGCGAGGGTATGGACTTTCGCGGCAAGCGCATCGTGTGTGTGATCACGGGGAGCGGCCTCAAGGACCCGGACCTGGCGCAGCAGATCGCCGACGTGCCCCTGCAGGAGGTTTCCGCCGACCTGGAATCCGTTGAAGAGGCCGTCTCCTCCTTATGGGGCAGGTGAGTGTCGCGCCGGCAGGGGCCAGCCCCCGCACCCTTCTCGCGAATAGGACCCTGACGCCTTACGGAAGGAGCGCCAAGCTGCAGCAGCGTCGTGCGAAGCCAGTCGGCGGAGCGCGAATGACCCGTGAAGACCACCCGCATCGCCGCTAGAGGCCGTGTCTGGGCGCTTCTGGGCATCGGCGTCGTGCTGGTGAGCATCGCGGCCTGCCAATCCGAGCCAGCGAAAAACGTGCCGCCACGGCCTGAGGACGCCGCTCCCGTCGCCCGGCAAGGCGACTCGCTCGACCTGACGAAGGTCTGGAGCGGCGGCAAATGCCAGGGGAATGGTGCGGTTGCCTTCACGCACCTGCCGATGGCCCTGGAAGACTTTCCCTTTATCCTTCCGTACGGCGCAGTCACTGACGCTCACGTCACCCCGATTGACCACATGTATGTTTCGCCCGCGGACTGGAGCTCGGCGCGGGACCAGTATGAGGTGCGCGCGATCGCCGATGGCTTCATCGTCAAGATAGGCCACCGGACGGGCTTTGTTGGGGACGTCCGAACGGATCGGGTTACCGATGAATACCGGCTGGACATTGAACACACCTGTGATCTGTACAGCTATTTTGACTTGGTGGCCTCGCTCGATGAGTCCATCATCAGGCAAGCCGGCGCCACCATCACCGAAGGGCAGGGCAGTATTGGCGTCCGGATCCCTATCAAGGTCGGCCAGCTGGTCGGCCGGATTGGCGGTCAAACCCTGGACTTCGGCGTTTACAACAACACCAAACACCTGAACTTCATCATTGCCGAGCACTACGTTCTTGAGCCTTGGAAAATCCACACGGATGACCCGTTTCCCTACCTTGTAGAACCCTTGCGTTCGCAGCTGATCGCCAAAAACCTCCGGTCCGTTGAGCCGATCGCCGGAAGGATCGACTACGACGTGGACGGCACACTGCTCGGCAACTGGTTCAGAGAGGGCACCAACGGCTATGGCGGCATCAATCAGCAGCGATATTGGGAGGGCCATCTGGCGTTTCTTTACGATCACCTTGACCCAAGCGCCATCGTCATATCTCTGGGTGATTTCGGCGGCGTCTCACGACAATTCACCACTCTGGGCGCCGCCCCAGACCCCAACGATGTTGATGTGAGTGCGGGTCTTGTGCGATACACGCTTGCCTGGTATGACCACGTGGTCGGCGAGAGTGGGGAACCGTGGGACAGGACCAGCGTGGTCAAGAACTTGAAGGTCCAGCCACTTGACGGCATCCAAGGCGTCGCCTTGTTCCAGCTCACGGGGCCCCGTCGGCTCAAGGCGGAGGTGTTTCCCGGCAAGACCCCCGATCAAGTGAGCGGATTTACCGAAGGGGCGGTCTTCTACGAGCGGTGAGTCATGTTTTCTCAACCTAAAGCCTTTCGCCCGTGTGGCCTGCCCTTGGCATATACTGACGAAGCCAAGTTATCTTCGTGGCACAGTGGTCTTAACCGCGCATAAGATTTCATTCCCCAGCCATCAGGTCTCATGGAGATTGGGCCAAACGGATGAGCGTTCGCGTCACCCAGGAAACTTTTGATTCTCTCACTGCTCCGTGGGAGCAGCTGCTGCCCGGCGCGGCGGCGAACACGATCTTCCTGACGCCGCTCTGGCAGCGCACGTGGTGGGAAACGCTGGGCACGAACGATGGCGCAGGCGGCGAGGCGCCCCGCGAGCTCCTGTTGCTTGCGGTGAGGGACGGGCAGGGTCTCATCGGCGTGGCCCCCATGCAGCGGAGCGGTGGCGCCATCGCGTTCCTCGGCGACACCGACGTCTTTGACTACCACGATTTCATCGTGCGGCGCGGCAGGGAGGACGAGTTCTTCACGGCGCTCTGCGCCTACCTCAAGGGCCAGCCCTGGGACCGCCTCTATCTCCCATCGGTGCCTGAAGGCTCCCCCACCATTGAGCACCTGGCGCGGCTGACGCAGCAGCACGGCTGGCGTTGCGTGGTTGAGCGCGAGGACGTCTCCCCCGGCATGCCGCTTCCGGCGAGCTGGGAGGAGTACCTGGCCACGCTGTCCAAGAAGGACCGGCATGAGCTGCGCCGAAAGCTGCGCCGCCTGTCCAGCGCCGCGCAGCCAACGTTCTTGACCCACGAGGACGCCGAGCTGGACCGGCACCTGGACCAGTTCCTCCGCCTGATGCGGGAGGGGCGCGAGGACAAGCAGAGCTTTCTGACCCCCGCCCGGGAGGGGTTCTTCCGCGCAGTGTGCCACGCCGTCGCTAAGTCCGGCTCCCTGCGGCTCCACTTCCTGGAGCTCGGTGGGACGCCTGTGGCCGCCGCTCTCTGTTTCGACTACGACGGCCGGCGCCTCCTGTACAACAGCGGTTTCGCTCCGGAGCACCAGGCGTTCAGCGTGGGGCTCATGGTCAAGGCGCTCTCCATCCAGGAAGCGATCTCCAAGCGCCTGGAGTACTTCGATTTCCTGCGCGGCGACGAGCCGTATAAGTACGACCTGGGCGCAAAGGACCGCGTAGTGTACAGGATTGAAGTCTTCCGCGCCTAAGCCATTCCGGTGGCGGGAGCGCCAGCGCCGCCCTATACTAAAGCCATGGACAAGCAATCGGTCAGGGATACCCTTCCCGGAGTGTTGCTCAGGCCGTCTTACCTGATACGGATCGGGAGACACCTCCGAAACCGGATGGGGGCGGGGCTCGTCCTCCTTCTCCCCGCCGCGGCCTGCTACCTCATCCTCCGGTTCATCGTCGGCTTTGTGGACGACCTCATCCGGCCGGGTGTGGAGGACATTGGGAGGGGAAACACCTGGGTTGACGTTGTTCCTCCCGTCGGCAGCGTGATCACTCTTGTTATCTTCCTCTACGTTGTCGGACTTCTTGCTCAAAATGTCGTCGGGCGCTGGGTTGTCCGCTACACCGAGCAGGCAATAGGCCGGATCCCCTTCCTGCGCGGCGTCTACAACACCGCTCGCCAGGCCACCAACCTGCTCTCCGGCCTGGAGAGCGCCAAGTTCTCGCGCGTGGTGCTGGTTTCGTTCCCGCACGCGAAGGCCAGGTCCATCGGCCTGGTGACCGGCAGGTGGTCCACGCCGGGGGGGCGCGACTACCTCCAGGTGTACGTCCCCACCACGCCGACACCCATGTCCGGGTTCCTCCTCTTCGTGGACGAGAGTGAGGTGGAAGACGCCGGCATGAGCACGGACACCGCACTCAGGATGGTCGTCACCGCGGGCATCACGGAGCGCCAAAACGGAAAGCTCGCTGGCATCGCGCCTCCCGAGAGCTTCCCGGTCGAGCAGTCCGGGACGAGCCCCGCTCCCGGCGGGCAGACGTGAACGCCGCGGTGCGTTACCCTTCAGAAAGCGCCGAACGCTGGTAGGAGAGCCGAGCCGTGGACACTCCGGGCCGCGCCCTGGTGGTCTTTGCGCATCCCGATGACGCCGAGTTCGGCTGCAGCGGCACCATAGCCAAGTGGGTCCAAGAGGGCGCCGAAGTCCATTACCTGGTGTGCACGAACGGCGACAAGGGCTCCACCGAGCCTGAGATGCTGCCGGAGCGTCTCGCCCCCGTGCGCGAAGCGGAGCAGCGCGCGGCCGCCGCCGTCCTTGGGGTCAAGAGCGTTGAATGCCTGGGCTATCCTGACGGCGAGCTCGAGCCGACGCGCGCCTTCCTGGGCCAGGTGGTGCGCGCCATCCGCCGCGTGAAGCCGGACGCGATCATCACGTCCGAGCCGCACCCTCGCACCTACCACTCCCACCGCGACCACCGCATGGCGGGCCTGGTGACCCTGGACGCCTGCTTCCCTTACGCCCGCGACCACCTCCACTTCCCGGAGCACATGCGCCAGGGGCTGGAGCCGCACAAGGTGGGCGCGATCCTGTTCTTCGGCGGAGAGGAGCCGCTGGAGTTCGTGGACATCACCGGCACTATGGACACCAAGATAAGGGCGCTCTACAAGCACGCCAGCCAGGTCCGCGGGCGGGACATCGAAGAGCTGGTGCGCAAACGCTCCCACGAGATCGGCGAGCGCGCGGGGTACGAGTACGCGGAGGCCTTCCGCAAAATAGAGTTCAGGCGCTGAGTTCCACATCAACCGCTCGTGGTGAGCTTGCCTGCCCTGAGTGCAGCGAGCGGGTCGAACCAGGGGCCGACCGCGCTTCGGCAAGCTCAGGGTGAGCGGAGTCGAGCCGGCTGTGTGTATGCAGATCTACGAAACGTGGTGCTAGCCGGGCCGTGTAGGTAGGTTGTTGGATGCCGACACTTCGTGGCGTCACGCTTGACCTATGGCATACGCTGATCAAGGACTCGCCGGAGGTGGGCCAGCAGCGGTACCAGTACCGCATGGGCGCGCTCCAGGAGCTTCTTGCGGGGGCAGGCGTGCCGATCACCCAGGAGCAGCTTCTGCAGGCGAGTCGCGCGTGCTTCCAGGCGTGCGAGGGGACCCGCAGCCAGGCGAGGGAACTTTCTTTTGCCGACCAGGTTGACCTGTTCCTGGACCTGGTGACGCCCGGCCTTGCGGCGCGGCTCCCCAGGGCGTTCGTGGCCCACGTGCGGGACGTGTACGGGTGCATGCCGCCTGGGCTCGCGCCCACGGTGGCGCCGGGCGCGCCGGACGTGCTCAAGGCCCTGCGCGGCGAGGGCTATTCCCTCGCGCTCATCTCCAACACGGGCGTTACGCCGGGGAAGTCCCTGCGGCGCCTGCTGGACGAGATGGGGCTGCTGCAGCACCTATCCGTGCTGGTCTTCTCGGACGAGGTTGGGATGGTCAAGCCGGCGCCCGGCATCTTCCACACCACGCTGCACCGGATGGGGCTTTTGCCTGAGCATGCCGTGCACGTGGGCGACCACCCGCACGCGGACGTGCTGGGGGCGAGCCGAGTGGGGATGTGGACGGTTCAGGTGGAGACGGCGGAGCCGCGCGAGCCCGCCGCCGAGCCGCACGTACGGATACCCCGGCTTGCCGACCTGCCAGAGGCCATTGCGCAGATTCAGCGGGGCCTTCGCTAGGCGCTGCGCTCCTGCCTGTGGCCTTGTGGTAAGATACTGCCGCATCGCAAGCGAACGTCACTGGGAGGGGGAACCAATGACCGTTGAGGTCGGCCAACAGGCGCCAAACTTTAGCCTGGCTGATACGGAACGGAAGCCGCGCAGCCTGAGCGATTTCCGAGGCAAGAACGTGGTGCTCGCGTTCATGCCGGGCGCCTTCACCGGCGTCTGCACCAAAGAGGTGTGCGCCTTCCGCGACAGCACCGCCAGGCTCAACGGCCTGGACGCGCAGGTCATCGGCATCACCGTGGACTCGCCCTTCGCGCAGAAAGCGTGGGCGGAGCAGAACAAACTGGACTTCCTGCTGCTGAGCGACTACGAGCGGAAGGTCGTCAACCTGTACGGGGCTACCCTGCCGAACCTGGCGGGCCTGCAGGGGTACGTCGCGGCGAGTCGGACCGTGTTCGTGGTGGACAAGTTCGGCGTGGTCCGCTACAAGTGGGCCGGCGAGCCGGCGAAAGAGCCGCCCTACGAGGAGATCACCCAGGCGCTGAGCAAGCTGAAGGGCTAAACGCGGGCGCTGGGCTGTCCAGCGCTGCGTTGGCCGGGGGTGCCATGCCGCAGGGTGACTCGGAGCCTTTGACGCCAAGCTGGGTCTTCCGCGAGGGTGACTCGGCCTTGCTGATTGACCGCAAGGGGCGCCGGCACCTGCTGGAGCTGCACGCTGGCAAGGTGTTCCACACCCACTTTGGGATGCTGCCGCACGAGGAGCTCTTCGGGCAGGAGTCCGGCTGCCGGGTCAAGGTCGGCTCGCAGCGCGTGCTGGCCCTCAAGCCCACCCTCGCCGAGTACGTCGTAGAGGCGCCGCGCGTCACGCAGATCATCTACCCCAAGGATATCGGCGCCATCCTGCTCTCCGGTGACGTCTTTCCCGGCGCGCGCGTTCTGGAAGGTGGACTGGGGTCCGGCTCGCTGACGCTGGCGCTGATCGCCGCCGTTGGCCCGCAGGGGCGGGTGACGGTGTACGAGCTGCACCCGGAGACGGTGGAGAAGGCGCTCCGAAACCTCCGGCGGCGCGGCCCGCTCCCCGAGCACCTGGATGTCCGGGTCGCCGACGTGTACCAGGGCATCGCGGAGGGGGGGCTTGACCGGATCCTCCTGGACGTGCCGGAGCCGTGGCAGGTCGTTGCGCACGCCGCGGAGGCGCTGGCGCCGGGCGGCATCTTCCTCAGCTTCCTGCCTACGGTGCTTCAGGTGCACCGCCTGGGTGAGGCGCTGACGCAGCACCCGCAGTTCGACCTGGTGGAGACGATAGAGGTGATCGTGCGGCCGTGGCACGTCTCGCGGCGCAGCGTGCGGCCCGTTCACCGGATGGTGGCGCACACGGGGTTCATCACCACGGCGCGGAAGTGTGCGCCCGGAAAGCTGCCGCGACTGGAAGACCTGGACCGCACCGAGCGCGAGCCAAACGCTTATAATGCCGCTAGCAAGAGTCTAGCCGAAGGCGGCGGACAACACGAAACAGGAGGGGGGCATGGTTAAGGTCTCAGTGAGCGACACGTTTAACGTCCCTGCGGACACGCTGTGGAAGACGGTCAGCGACTTTGGCGGCGTGAAGAAGCTGGCGCCCGACATGGTGAAGAGCTGCACGGTGGAAGGCAAGGGCGTGGGGTCAATCAGGCGGATCGTCCTGACCGCCGGGGGCGTAGCGGCCGAGCGGCTGGAGAGCTTTGACGCGAAGGGGAAGAGCCTGAGCTACTCCATCATTGAGGCGCCGCTGCCGGTTGACCGGTACGTCGCCACCATGAAGGTCAAGGAGCTTGGAAAGGGCCGCTCCGAGTTCACCTGGTCCTGCACTTTTGAGCCGAAAGGCCTCTCCGATGCGGAGGCGAAGAAGACGGTTGAGACGATGTACAAGGGGGGCATAGCGAGCTACAAGAAGCTGCTTGGCGGCTAACCTGCCCCTGTCCTGCGTTTGACATGATCGCTCGCGCCACGCTGCGCGACTTGGACGCCATCGTGCTGCTGGAGCGCGAGGGCTTTCCTGACAAGCTGGCGTACAACCGAAGGCAGTTCCGGCACCTGATTTCTCGCGCGCGAGGCGCGGTGCTGGTGGACAAGGCGGCTGGCGCGCTTCGGGGCGTGGCGGTCGTCCTCTGGCGGCGCGACGCGAGCGTCGGGCGCATCCACGACCTGGTGGTCCGCGCCCAGCACCGCAGGGCCGGCGTCGGCAGGGGGCTCTTGCAGGTAGCGGAGCGGCACGCCCGGAGGCGCGGGCTCCGCGCGCTGAGCATAGAGGTGGCTGAGGCCAACACCCCCGCCCGCAAGCTGTACGAGTCGTTCGGCTTCAGGCCGTATAAGCGCCTGCCCGACTACTACGGCGACGGCGAGCACGGGCTGCGGCTGCGTAAGCCTTTGGAGTGAGACCTCATCCCCTCAATCCCCATCTCCATTCGATTGGAGATGGGGAAAAGACCACAGGGAAAGACCGGTCATCACGGTGCGTGGACTGGCGGCGTTGGGCCGCTCACTCTGGCGAACATAGCGATGATGTATTCGCTAACTTTCGCCCAAATTGCTGGATTGTCCGATTTTGAAGCGACTATTGCGGCGCTGAAGGCACATGCCCGATCCGCCGGTGGCTCGCCGCCGACCTAGTGGCTCGGCTAGGTTGAGCTAAGTACATCGCCCCCTTTTGAAAAGTATCCCAGGCCGCTACCGTAAATCGTCCCGGCCTGTCGCCTGCGCCGCGTGCGGGTAGCGGGCCGCGAGCAGCGGGGCGTGCTCCGGCGTCAGAAGCGGCACCGGCAACTCGCCCGCGTGCGCCGCGAGCTGCTCCCGGACGGGGTTGCTCTCGTGGAAGCCGCTCAGTTGCGCAGCGCCGAGCCCCTTCCCTTGCGCCAGCACCTTGAAGTTGCCCATCCCCTCCGGGCGGACGAGTTCCAGCATCCCCATCCGGTTGGCCGCAAGCTCGCTGTCGGGTAGGCGCTGGGCGTGCAGCGCTTCCAGATACAGGTCTGCTCCCAAATTGCGGAGGAACGCGTCCTGCGTGGCGTACCCGAGCGTGGCCAGGCCCGCCTGCTCGCCGCAGGCCATGAGCGCGCCGAAGTCCACGTGGGCGGTGATGTCCTGCCGCCCCGGACGTACGTACGGGTTCCCGCCGACCGTGTGGCGGAAGTAGCAGCGGAGCGTTCCCGCGCGCATAGCCAGGCCGCCGAGCGCCTGCGTGGTGTAGCCGTAGTCAATCGTGAGCACCACGCCGCGCGCCAGCCCGCGCGCCACGTCCGCAACCCAGTCCTCCATCTCCAAGCACACCTCGCCTCGGACGCCGTCCGGCAGCCCTCCGGTGGCCGACTGGATGGCCGCCAGTCGCTCCGTCAGCCTGGGCGAAGACGGCTCCTCCAGCCACTCGGCGAAGCGGTCGCCGTCAAGGGCCACGTACACCTCCATGAGGCGGCCCCCCTGCGCCTGGAAGCGGTGGACGGGAAAGGCGTCCAGAAGCTCGTTGGAGAGGACGCAGCCCACCACGCCGCGAAAGGGAAGGCGGTCCGTTGCCATCCGTTCCGTGTGGCGTAAGACGGGCTGAAGGAATCCGCTCACCGGTGCGGTCCTGTCGGCCAGCACGTAGCGTGTTGCGCTGAGGCAGTCGGGGGTCACGCGCTCCATTCCGGCGAGGATGTCCCTTGCCAGGAGGCCGTCGCCACAGCCAGGCTCCACAATCCAAAAGGGGTCCGGCCTGCCCAGCGACTCCCAGACCTCCTGGAGCTGGTGCGCCAGGAGGCGCCCAAAGAGTGGGTGTGCCATGGGCGCGGTGAAGTAGTCCCGGTAGCGGCCCTCCGCCTTCGCCTGACGGAGCGTGCTGTAGTAGCCGCCGGGGGCTGAAAACAGCGCCAGCTCCATGTAGCGGGCGAAGGTGATACGCCCCTCCCTGCGGATGGCCTCTCGGATGACGGCCTCCACTTCGCTGATGGGGCTGACGGGGCCTGTGGCGCGGGACATAACCCTACTCCGCGGGGGATTGCTGCCACGAGTCCGGAAAAGACGGCGTGGAGCGATCTCCTGTCGATTTGGAGGCCAGCCAACGGGACGAAGCTACTATAAAAGGCCTCATGGGGATGGTCAACGCGGAGGGACAGGGCAGCGTGCGGAGAGGGCGCGCTCTTGGCGTATACTATTGGGCACGTAAATGTATAGCCTGCTTGTTCGCGGCGGCAAGGTGCTGGACGGCACAGGGAATCCGTGGTGCGCCGCCGACCTCGCCGTGGAGGGCGACACCCTCCGCATCCTCCCTGCCGGCTCACAGGCCCAAGCGCAGCAGGTCATAGATGCCGGCGGCCTCGTCGTCGCGCCGGGCTTCATTGACCTCCACACACACGCCGGCCTGCTCCCCTTCATGGCCTCGGGCATGGAGGCGTTCATCCGGCAGGGCATCACCACCGTGCTGGTTGGACTAGACGGCTACTCCTCCGCGCCGTTCCCAACGCCGGAACGCTTCGCCCAGGCGATGGAGCTGATGGCTGGACTGGAAGGACGGCTGCCGGAGGGGGCGGGGTGGCAGTCGGTGGACGCGTACCTCAAGTCGGTGGACGGCCATTCCTCGTGCAACGTGGCGACGCTGGTGGGGAACGGGACACTCCGGCTCGCGTCGCTGGGGTGGGGCGACCGGCGGCCCGAGGTAGCCGAAGGGGAGGCGATGGCGCGGCTGCTCGCGGAAGGGCTGGAGCAGGGCGCGTTTGGCCTTTCGAGCGGGCTCGTCTCTCCGCCCAGTTCGTTCGCTCAGACGGAGGAGCTCGTCCAATTATGTCAGGTTATGAAGCCGTTTGGGGGGCTGTACGTCACGCACCTGCGCAGCGCCCCGGCGGACCAGCCCCTAACGCCCCTGCAAGAGGCGGTGGAGACGGCGAAGCGCGCCGGCGTCAGAGTTCACATCTCCCACCTGAGCACGCCGAAGCCCGGCGGCGCGCGAGAGCTGTTGGAGGCCGTGGAGCGAGCCCGGTGTGAGGGGACGGACCTCACCTTTGACGCGCAACCGTACCCGTACAGCGTGACGCCACTGGCGGGACTGCTGCCCGCATGGGCGATTGCCGGCGGTCCCCACGCGCTGCGCAAGTGCCTGCGGGACCGGAAGGAGCGGTTGCGGATCGCGCGGGACCCGGCGTGGCTCCGGCGCGACTTCCGCGCGTTCCTGGTGACGAATCTTTCGCGCAAACGGTACGCGCCGTACGACGGCTGGCCGCTTGAGTCCATCGCGCAGGCCACCGGAGAAAGTGTGGTGGACACCGTGTGCGGCCTGCTTCTGGAGGAGCAGCTGGCGCCTTCCTGCGTGGGACTTGGGGGCAATGCGGTGAACATCCGCAGCTTCTGCACTCACGAGGCGCACCTGGTGTCAAGCGGGGGCGCGCCCGTGGGTGCGCGCTGCAACCCCCGGACCTTTGGGGCGTTTCCCCGCGTGCTTGGGGAGCTCTGCCGCGAGGAGGGACTGCTCCGGTTGCCGGACGCGGTCCGGCGCATGACCTCCATGCCCGCCGCCAAGCTGGGCCTGAAAGACCGCGGGCGGCTTCTGGACGGGATGAAAGCGGACCTGGTGCTCTTTGACCCGAACAGGGTCGGGAGCCGGGCCAGCCTGGAAGACCCCGCCAGGCCGCCGGATGGGATCGCCTGGGTGGTGGTCAACGGCGTGTGCGTGGTGACCCCGGACGGACAGGCTGCGGCCACGCCGGGCCGGGCGCTGCGACGCCGGTAGCGTAGAGGGAAGGGATGAAGCGGCCTTCGCGGGTCTTTTGGGGCAAGGCATCCACAGCGGGCGATTCCAGCAGAGGGGGGTTGCGCGCTCCCTGGCGCCCGCGGCCGGGCGATGTCGTGGTGCGCCGGCGCAGGTTGCGCGAGATGCTGCCCGTGGCCGTCAGGCTTCCGCTCCCCAGGCCTTCGGTCCGAAACGTCTCCTCCAGCTTGGTCATCCTCTACGGCTTCCTCGCCCTGGTCGCTGTGGGCACAGGGCTGCTCCTCCTACCGCAGGCCAACGTCGCTCATGAGGTGCCCTCGTTCTCCACAGCGCTGTTCACCGCCGCCTCCGCGGTCACCGTCACAGGCCTGGCCGTGATTGATACTCCCACGTACTGGAATCACCTGGGTCAAGGGGTCATTATGGGGCTCGTTGGCGTGGGCGGCCTGGGCTGGATGACCATGGCCGCATTCATCTTTGTGATCGTGGGGCAGCGGGTAAGCCTGCCACAGCGGATGGCCTTGAGGCAGCCGATGGGCGTAGGCGCCATCGGGGGTATCGTCCGGCTTCTGCTCCTGATGACGGTAACATTTCTCGTTCTCCAGGCCCTTGGGGGGCTTTTGCTTATGCTCCGGCTCAGGCAGGTGATGGACTTGACGTGGGGAGAGGCGGCTTGGCAAGGGTTCTTCCACAGTCTGGCGGCTTTCAACAACGCGGGGTTCAGCATCTTGCCCGCTTCGGATAACGTCACGGCGCTCCACGGCGATTACTTTTTCTTAGGCACCCTCGCGGCCCTGATCATGCTCGGGGGACTCAGCTTCTTTGTGATGCTTGACGTGGTGCGCCTGCGCCGTTTCAGCCGGCTCAGCCTTGACACGAAAATCGTAGTCGTAGGGAGCGTGTTGCTCTGGCTGCTTGGGACCGTCGTGTTTTACGCCTTTGAAACGGGGAACGACGCGACGCTGAAGCACCTTCCCGAGGGGGAGCGGGTCTTTACCGCATTCTTCCATTCCGTGAGCGCGCGGACAGCGGGTTTTAACACCGTGAACATCGCCGCGGTGACCTCTGCGGCCTCGTTCTTTCTGATTGGCCTGATGTTCATAGGGACGGCCTCGGCGTCAGCCGGCGGAGGGATACGACTCAACACCCTCGGCGTGGTCGTCGGGACCGTCCTGGCCTCTATCCGGGGGCGAGACACGGTGACCATGTTTGGCAGACAGATACCGGTGCCTGAGGTGCACCGGGCGATTGCGGTGGTGTGGCTCTCCCTGATGCTGGTGTTCCTGGCGGCCTTCCTGCTGGCGTACACTGAGGATAAGGATTTCTTGGACGTCTTGTTTGAGACCGTCTCCGCGTTTGGCACTGTTGGGCTGAGCAAGGGAATCACGGCGGACTTGAGCGAGGTAGGCCGGATTATCATTGTCGTGGTGATGCTTCTGGGTAAGTTTGGGCCGTTGACGATGGCGCTGGCCCTGAGCGCCCGTGAGGAGCGGCCGGACCTTTACCAGTATGCGACGGAGCATGTGAAAATAGGGTAGCAAAGGAGCCGAATGGCGAAAAAGCAGGTTGTCGTCGTTGGCCTGGGCGGGTTTGGCACCTCCGTGGCAAGCACCATCTTTCAGATGGGCCACGATGTGCTGGCGCTGGACCGCGATGAGCGCGCCGTGCAGGAGGTGATGGGCCAGGTCACCTACGCGGTGCGCGCGGACGCCACCAGTGAGCCGGTGCTGCGGGAGCTCGGCGTCCCAAATTTTGATGCGGCGGTGGTTGCGATTGGTGACATCCCCGCCAACCTGATGAGCACCGTGCTCCTTAAGAGCCTGGGCTTGCCCAACATCGTCGCGCGGGCGCAGAACTCACTCCACGGGCAGACGCTGTTGCGCATTGGGGCCAACCGCGTGATCTATCCGGAGCAGGACTCGGGGACCCGGGCTGCGCACAGCTTGTTCATGCCGGACGTGGTGGAGTACATGGAGCTGGGCGCCGGCACCGGCGTGAGCAAGCTCAGGGTACCGAGGCGCTTTGTGAACCTGTCGCTCAAGGACGCCGGGCTCGCCGCGAGAGACTCGTACCACGTCACGGTCCTGGCGATCCGCAGAGGCAACGATGTCATCTTCCTGCCCTCCGAGGCCGAGCGTCTGAGGCCAGGCGACCTTCTGGTGGTCGCCGCTCAGGACGAGGTCTTGGAACGCCTGCGCGAAAGCGAGTAAGAGAGGAGGAAGGCGCTCGGCAGACGCGTCACGGCGATGCGACGGGGCGCCAGAACAACGCATGCCCTCTCAGCGTTTGTTGTTGCCCTTGTTCGGAGACCCTCTGGAAGAGGCGCTGGTCAGACTGGCCGGCGATCTGGCGCGCCCGGTCAGGGGCACGGTCTATGCCCTCTACGTGGTTGAGGTGCCCCGGCAGTTCGCTTTGGAGGCAGACATGCCCGAGGCTACCGCCGCCGGAGAGCGGGTGCTCGCCCAGGCGGAGAGGGCGCTGGAGGCCATGAAGTGCCACGTGGAAGCCGCCATCCTTCAAGCACGGAGCGCAGGGGTGGCCATCGTCAAGGAAGCCGTGGAACGGGAGGCTGACCACATTCTGGTGGGAGTGCCCTACCAGCAACAGTTCAGGTCGTTCGCGTTCAGCCGGACGATTCTTTATCTTCTGCAAGAGGCCCCGTGCACGGTCTTGGTGGCGCGTGTACCGGTCGGTATCCAGCATCCCCGTCCATTGGCGGCCCAAGGAAAGGCTAGGAGCGTTGGAGTGCCATGAAAGTGCTGGTCATGGGGTGCGGGCGCATAGGGTCCCAGGTAGCGATGGAGCTGTGGCGCCAGGGCCACCAGGTGGTGGTCGTTGACCCGAACGCGGAGAGTTTCCGCCTCCTCCCGAGTGAGATGCGGCAGGAGGAGGCGGTGGTCCTGCGCGGCGACGGCACGCGCGACCAGGACCTTGTGCAGGCCGGGATTCAGGAGGCGGACCTGTTCGTGGCGGCGACCTCAGAGGACGGCCGGAACCTGATCGCCTCCCAGAAGGCCAAGCACATCTTTAAGGTGCCGCGCGTGATTTGCCGGTTGGGCAACCCCAAGCTCCAGGAGATGTACGAGAAGCTGGGTATCGTGACGATCAGCCCAACCAAAGTCACGGTGGACCTCATTTTGAACGCGGTGCGGCAGTAGCGCAACGCTGAGAAGGCGGTACGGGTCCGTATGTACATCGTGATTGTGGGTGGCGGCAGGGTAGGCTACCAGCTCGCCAGAGCGTTGCTGAACGCCGGCCACGAGGTGCTGGTGATTGAGCGGGTCCTCACTAAGGTGCAGGACATCTTGGAGGAGCTGGGAGACGTCGCCATCCGCGGGGACGGCGCGGAGCCCGCGGTCCTGAGCGAAGCCGGCATAGAGCGCGCGGACGCCCTCATCGCCACCACCGGGACCGACGAGACGAACCTGGTCGTCTCCCAGGTTGCGAAGTCCATGTTTGGCGTGCGGCGCACTATTGCGCTGATCAACGACCCAGGAAACGAACGGCTCTTTGACCAGCTTGGCGTGGACGTGACCGTGAGCACCACGCGAGTCATTCTGGCCGGCGTTCAGGAGGAGTTGCCCGAGGGCGTTGTGGTGCACGTGATGGCGCTCCAGGGCAACCGCGAGGTGCTGGGCGTGGAGATCCCGTCAGACGCGCAATCCGTGGGCAAGACGCTCAAAGAGATCCCGCTCCCGGGGGAGACTGTGGTCACGGCGGTCATCTCGCAGGACGGCTACGTGAAACCCGTGCGCCCCGACACGGTCCTGGATGCGCATGACCAGGTTGTCGCCATGACGACCTCGGACGATGCGGAGAGAGTTCTGGAGGCGTTCACCCGGGAGGGGTAACATGGCCAAGCGAATCGCTTACCTGGGGCCGCCGGGGACCAACTCGGAGGAGGCCGCGGCGCGCTACGATCCGGCCGCCATCCGGCTGCCCTTCCCCTCGGTGACCGCGGTGGCGGACGCCGTGCAGTCTGGAATGGCGGAGGAGGGCGTGGTGGCGATTGAGAACAGCATTGAGGGGTCGGTGAACGACACGCTGGACCTCCTCATCCACGAAGCGCCGCTGTTTATCCGCTGGGAGCTTGTGGTGCCGATTGAGCACTGCCTCCTGGTCAAGCCGGGGGCGCACGCGCCGGATGTCAAGGTGATCTACTCGCACCCCCAGGCGTTGGGACAGTGCCGGAGGTTCCTGGCGCGGACGTTCCCGACCGCGCAGCTGGTCGCCTCGCTTTCCACGGCTGCCGCGGTGGAGCAGGTGCTGGCGAGCAAGACGCCCGCCGCGGCCATTGCGTCACGGAGGGCGGCGGACCTGTACCCCGTGGAGCTGCTGGCGCGGGGCATCCAGGATAACCCCTACAACGTGACGCGCTTTGTGGTGCTCGCCCACGAAGACCACGGGCAGACCGGCTCGGACAAGACCTCCTTGTGCTTGTCCTTTGCGGAGGACAAACCGGGCCAGCTCTACAAAGCCGTGGGGGCCTTTGCGCTGCGCGGAATCAACCTGGCCAAGATTGAGTCCAGGCCCGCAAAGGACGCCCTGGGGCGGTACATCTTTCTGGTTGACGTGGAGGGACACCGGAACGACCCGTTGGTGCGTGAGGCCCTGGAAGAGCTGAAGGGGTACGTGAGCATGCTGAAGGTATTCGGCTCGTACCCGAAGTACAAGAACAGCGTGTAAGCGCCAGCACGGGGGTTTTCCCCGTCGACAGCAACAGCGAGGGGCTGCCCCGCCGCCCCTCGCTGTTGTGGGATGGATGCAGGTTGGGGGGGGCTAGTCGAACATGAGGACGGTGCGGGCGACCTCGCGGTTCTTCATCGCCTGGAACGCCTTGTTCACGTCCTCCAGCCTTCCCCGCCGGGAGATCATCTCGTCCAGCTTCAGCCTCCCCTGCTGGTAGAACTCGATGTAGCGGGGCATGTCCACGCGGAAGCGGTTGGAGCCCATGCCGCTCCCCTGAATCTTGCGCTCGCCGAGCAGGGTCACCGGGTCTATCTCCAGCTTTTGCCCGACGGGGACCATGCCGATGACGGTGGCGGTGCCGCCGGGCGCAAGGCAGTCGAACGCCTGCTCGGCGGTCTTCTTAAGGCCGATCGCCTCAAAGGAGTAGTCCACGCCGCCGCCCGTCATTTCCTTGATGGTGGCGACGGGGTCACCCTTGCCGGCGTCTACGACGTCGGTTGCGCCGAGCTCGCGCGCCTTGCTGAGCTTGAACTCGCCGATGTCCACCGCGATGATCCGGAGGGCACCGGCGATGCGCGCCCCCTGGATGGCGGAGAGGCCGACGCCGCCCGCGCCGAAGACCGCGACGGTAGAGCCCGGCTCCACCTTGGCGGTGTTCAGCACCGCACCAACGCCCGTGGTGACGCCGCAGCCGATGAGCGCCGCGCGGTCAAGCGGCATGCTGTCCGGGATCTTCACCACGGCGTTCTCGTGGACGAGCATCTTCTCCGCATAGGTGCCCAGCCCGGCAAGCTGGTTGACCGGCGTGCCGTCCTTGAGCTTGAGGCGCGGCGGTTCGTTCTCGCCCCGCTTGGGCGAGTTCTGGCAGCGGGCCGGGTGGCCGGTGAGGCACTGCGCGCAGGAGCCGCAGAAGACGGACGGGCAGGTGATCACGTGGTCGCCGGGCTTCACGTACGTGACGTCCGGGCCCACCGCCTCAACGATGCCCGCGCCTTCGTGGCCCAGCACGGCGGGAGCAGGCCAGGGCCACAGCCCCTCTACGAAGTGGAGGTCGCTGTGGCACACGCCGCTGGCAACGGTGCGCACCAGCACCTCTCGCCCTCTTGGACGGTCAACGTCAATCTCCTGGATGACCAACTCTTTATGAGGCCCGAGGAAGACTGCCGCTTTCATGCTACCCCCTTCGTTCGCCGAGATACCAGTGCGGCAACGATAACCCAACGGGCGGCCTTCTGCAAGCGTGAGTGGCCTTCCCACCGCGTACGCCCCCCGGGGGGACAAGTCTCCCTGGGGCTCCCCTTACCCATTCCCGGTCGGGCTAACGACGGTGACGCAACCGAGGGCGAACCCCCCATTCAGCAGGCTCAGGGCAGGCTTTAGGGGGCGGTCCGTTTAGGTTGGGAAGATGAGGACGGTGCGAGCCACCGAGCGGTCGCACATCGCCTGGAACGCCTTGTTGATGTCCTCCAGTGGGCCGTGGCGGGAGATCATTTCGTCCAGCTTCAGCCGCCCCTGCCGGTAGAATTCAATGTAGCGGGGCATGTCAACGCGGAAGCGGCTGGAGCCCATGATGCACCCCCGGAGCTGGCGCTCGCCCAGCATCAGGTGCATCGGGTCAACGGTGACGCCTCCGCCGCCGATGAGGGTGCAGATGCCGCCAACCCGCAGTGCGTTGAACGCCTGCAGCGAGGTCTCGTTCTTCCCAATGGCCTCAAAGGAGTAGTCCACGCCGCCGCCGGTCATGTCCCGGATGGTGGCGACGGGGTCGCCCTTGCCGGCGTCCACGACGTCGGTTGCGCCGAGCTCGCGCGCCTTGCTGAGCTTGAACTCGCCGATGTCCACCGCGATGACCCGGCGCGCGCCCGTGATGAGCGCCCCCTGGATGGCGGAGAGGCCGACGCCGCCCGCGCCGAAGACCGCCACCATGGAGCCTGGCTCCACCTTGGCGGTGTTGAGCACGGCGCCCAGCCCCGTGGTGACGCCGCAGCCGATGAGCGCCGCGCGGTCCAGCGGCATGCTGTCCTGTCCACGATCTTCACGACGGCGTTCTAATGCACCAGCATCTGCTCCGCAAACGTGCCCAGGTCCGCGAACTGGTTGACGGGCGTGCCGTCCTTGAATCTCAGCCGTGGCGGCTCGCCGGCAGAGCGCCTGGGCGGGTTCTGGCACCGGTTTGGGTGGCCGGTGAGGCACTGCTCGCAGGAGCGGCAGAACACGGATGGGCAGGTGATTACGTGGTCACCGGGCTTCACGTACGTGACGTCCGGGCCCACCGCCTCAACGATGCCCGCCCCTTCATGGCCCAGCGCCAAGGGAGGCTTCATGAACGCCCCCATGGGCGAGTTCTTGAGCGCGTCAAGGTTGATGTCCATGGTCTGGTCCACCAGGTGCAGGTCGCTGTGGCACACGCCGCTGGCCGCGGTGCGTACCAGCACCTCCCGACCCCTTGGCTTGTCAATGATGACCTCTTCAATGGTCAGGTCTTTGTACGGTTCGTAGAAAATGGCAGCTTTCACGCACCACCCCCTGCTTCGCGTAGTGGGCACACAATAGCGCACATCTCGCCTTGAGGCAACGGCCCTTGCGGGAAGGGGCTGGTCCGACGAGCTCATGGGGAACGGGGTCATTCGGTTGCTGCCGCCCTAAAGCGTAGCGAATGGTCGTCGTGCTCCCTCAGAACGACACAAAAGGGGGAGCCCGAGAGCCTGTCCTGAGCGAAGCCGAAGGAGGGCTAAGAGTCCCCTCGGCGTGACCCGGTTCCGCAAGCAGGTGCTATAGCCCCTTGGCTGCTACGTAAGCCGCCATGTCCGCCGTGCGGCAGGAGTAGCCCCACTCGTTGTCGTACCAGCCCAGCACCTTGACCAGGTTGCCGCCGACCACCATGGTCGCGGGCAGGTCCACGATGGCCGAGTGGGGATCGCCCCGGAAGTCGGAGCTGACCAGCTCCTCGTCGGTCACGGCGAGCAGCCCCTTGAGCGGCCCTGTCGCCGCTTCCCGGAATGCCTGGTTCACCTGCTCAACGGTGGTCTCGCGCTCCACCAGCACCACCAGGTCGGTCACCGAGACGTCGGCGACGGGCACCCGAAAGGCGAGGCCGTCCAGCCTGCCCTTGAGCGCGGGCAGCACGGCGCCCACGCTCTTGGCCGCGCCCGTGGACGTGGGTACGATGTTTGTCGCCGCGGAGCGCGCGCGCCGCAGGTCCTTGTGCGAGCCGTCCAGCAGCCGCTGGTCGCCGGTGTACGCGTGGATCGTGGACATCAGCCCCTTCTGGATGGTGAACCGCTCGTGCAGGACGCGCGCCAGCAGGGCCATGCAGTTGGTGGTGCAGGAGGCGTTGGAGATGATGGCATGGCGCTGCGGGTCGTAGGTGTGCTCGTTGATCCCCATCATGGCGGTGAGGTCTTCGCCCTTGCCTGGGGCGGAGATGATCACCTTCTTGACCATGCCGCGGATGTGCTTGCGCGCCTCCGACGCGTTGCGGAACTTGCCGGTGCACTCAATGACCATCTGGACTCCAACCTCTTCCCACGGCACCTTGGCGGGGTCCTTTTCGGTGAAGTACGCGATGGGCGTGCCGTTGACGACCAGGCTGCCGTTCTGGGCCTCCACGGTGCCGGGAAACAGGCCGTAGTTGCTGTCGTGCCTCAGGAGGTGCGCGCCCGTCTTGACGTCGGTGGGGGTGT
The DNA here is from genome assembly GCA_009693055.1 of Dehalococcoidia bacterium. Taxonomy (GTDB): domain Bacteria; phylum Chloroflexota; class Dehalococcoidia; order Lucifugimonadales; family SHYT01; genus SHYA01. Next base: position 342,211 of record SHYA01000001.1, read on the forward strand.
TGACGGCGACCACGCTGAGCGCGCCCGGGTGGCGCTCCAGGATGGCTCGCAGCACGTGCCTGCCGGTGCGGCCGAACCCGTTGATGCCCACGCGAACCGTCATGGCCGTGTCCCCCTCGGTGTCGCCGGAGTTTGGTGCGTGCTTCCAGCACTGGCCGGTACCGGCCAGATCGTTCCTACGTTACGCTAAAACCCCCGCCCCTTCAAATGGCGGAAGGGAGCCGCCCCCGCGTATCGTGCGGCTGCTCCAAGCTCCTCCTCAATCCGCAGGAGGCGGTTGTACTTGGCGACGCGTTCGGAGCGGGCGGGCGCGCCGGTCTTGATCTGCCCGGCGCCGGTGGCCACCGCGAGGTCCGCGATGAACGTGTCCTCCGTCTCGCCGGAGCGGTGGCTTACCACGGTGCCCCAGCCGGCCTTGCGCGCTAGGCCCAGCGCCTCCAGCGTCTCGGACAGGGTGCCGATCTGGTTCACCTTGAGGAGGACCGCGTTGGATGCGCCAGCCTGCACGCCCCGGCGCAGCCGCTCGGGGTTGGTGGTATAGAGGTCGTCGCCAACGAGCTGCACGCTGCCGCCGACCCGCCTGGTGAGGTGCGCCCAGCCGTCCCAGTCGTCCTCGGCCATCCCGTCCTCAATGCTCAGGATGGAGAACTCGTGGGCGAGCTCCTCCAGGTAGGCCGCCCACTCGCTGGAGGAGAGGCTCCTGCCTTCCTTGGCCAGGCGGTAGGCGCCGTCGGTGTAGAGCTCGGTTGCCGCGATGTCCAGAGCGAGCGCGACCTCTGCGCCGGGCGCGTATCCGGCGGCTTTGACGGCCGCGTGGACAGCTTGGAGCGCCTCCCGGTTGGTGGCGAGCGCCGGGGCGAAGCCCCCCTCATCGCCCACGTTGGTGGCGTGGCCCTTGCCCCGGAGCAGCTTCTTGAGCGCCTGGTACACCTCCGCGCCGGCCCGCAACGCCTCCCGGAAGGTCGGCGCCGCGACGGGCATCACGATGAACTCCTGGAAGTCTACGGAGCCCTGCGCGTGCTTGCCGCCGTTCAGGATGTTGAGCATCGGCACGGGCAGCGTTGGCTGCGACGCCCCAACGGCCGCGGGCACGACGGACTCGGCGAGGTACCGGTGCAGCGAGAGGCGGCGAGAGGATGCGGCCGCGCACGCGGTGGCCAGCGAGACGCCCAGGAGCGCGTTGGCGCCCAGGCGGCCCTTGTTCAGCGTTCCGTCCAGCGCGCACAGCGCCTTGTCCAGCCCCGCCTGATCAAATGGCGAGAGGCCCTCGACGGCGGGCCCGACGACGCCCAGGACGTTCTTTACCGCATTGGCGACTCCGGCCCCTCCAAAGCGTTTGGGGTCGCCGTCGCGGAGCTCAACCGCCTCGTGGCGGCCTGTGCTGGCGCCGGACGGGATGGCGGCCCGCCCAAGCGACCCGTCCGAGAGGGTGACGTCCACCTCAACCGTGGGGTGTCCCCGGGAGTCCAACACCTCCCGCGCGTGCACGCCCTTGATAGTCACCATCTCAGGCCCTGCTCCGGGGATTCGCTTGCGAGGCGGCCCTGGTCAGCTTGCTGCCCTGGATGATGAGCCTCCTGCGCGGCAGCGGTGGCCTCCGCTTGCCGGCTGCCTCCAGCGCCTTGGCGACCGCTTCCTCCGGCGTGGCGCTGGGAACCACCTGGCGGTCCTTCTTGCCTTTTACGCTGAAGCTCCACGTTCCCAGGCCGATGACCGGGATGCCGTCGCCGAGCGCGTGAGCGATCTCCGAGCGGGTGCCGTAGGCGCCTTCAATCGCGATGACCGCCTTCCCGGACTTCACGACAATCACGTTGCGTGCGTACCCCAAGTCGGTGCAGATGGGGATGCGGACGTAGGGGTTCGCGTCGCGCGGGTCGTTGCCGGGGAGGATGCCTATCGTGAGCCCGCCGGCCTCCCAGGCGCCCTGGCAGGCCGCCTCCATGATGCCGCTCAGGCCGCCGCACACCAGCACGACGCCCCGCTCAGCCAGCAGGCGCCCAACCTGGCGCGCCAGTTCCCGTCCCTGTGCCGTGGGGCTGCTGCTTCCGATGACCGAGATGAGGAGCGGTGGAGTTCCTTCGTCCATAGGACACGTATTATCCTGCCAATGCGCTCCGTCCGGCAAGGAGGCCTCCTGCCGGCCTTGCCCCCAAAGCTTGCCCTTGAGTCCTTCCGGGGAAGGACGAAGGGGCAGCGAGGGGTCCTCGCCTCCAGGCCACCCACCCGGCCGCCGAAGGAGACAATGACGAGGTTTCCCCGGCAGTCCTGGAAGTCCGCCGCTTTCCTGTCTGGCGACGTTGGCCACCCCGAAAGGCTTCCTTTCCGGCTTAATCACCGCGTTGAATACGAGCGCCTCTATCGGTTATCCTGCTGAGCAACAAAGTACCGAGGAAAGAACGAGCCGAATAGGGAGAAGCATTTGGCGGACACCCTCAGGCAAGCGACAAAGAAATTACAGCCTATCTACCAGACCGCGTTGGGTGCGATGTACGACGGGGATTCCAAGAAACTTCTCAACCGAGCTGCCCTCCGTCGATACCAGGGCCCAGTGCAGCTCATTCTCAGTCGTTCGTGCGGGAGGGGTTGCGGTCCTCAAACGTGGCGCCGCCCTCCGCGTCGCGCCACTTCCCCGCGATGTAGTTCTGGTGCTTGGTGGTTGTGGTCGTCATGGGACACCTCTGGGCGAGGATTGGGTGCGCTTACCGAGGACGAGTCTAAGCTGTACCGCCAGACCGTCGTGAGTAACCGCCTTGTCCAATGTGAAGAGCCTGCCCCGAGCGCAACGAGGGGGTGCAGGGCTTGCCCTGCCCTCTAGGGGTAGATGCCGCGCAGGCGGATCGCCTCCGCGACGCGCTCAATGGCCAGCAGGTAGGCCGCGGTCCGGAAGTTGGTCTTGTCACGCTCGCTGCGCGCGCTCACCTCTGCGCAGGCGCGCGTCATCGTCTCTTCAAGCCGTCGGTTCACCTCGTCCAGCGTCCAGAAGTGGAACTGGAGGTCCTGCACCCACTCAAAGTAGGAGACGAGCACGCCGCCCGCGTTGGCGAGGACATCCGGCACTACCAGCGCGCCGCCGTCCTCAAGAATGGCCTCCGCTTCCGGCGTGGTGGGGCCGTTCGCGCCTTCCACCACCAGCTTGGCCTTGACGCGGCGCGCGTTGGCGGCGGTGAGCTGGTTCTCCATGGCGGCGGGGACGAGCACGTCGCAGGGGAGCTCCAGTAGCTCCGCGTTGGTGACGGTCTCCGCGCTGCCACGGTAGTCGGCCAGGCTGTTGTTCGCCTCCTTGAACTGGAGCACGCTGCCGACGTCCAGCCCCTTGGGGTTGAAGAGGCCGGCCGTCGAGTCGCTGACGCCGACGACCTTGCAGCCCAAGGCGTCCAGGAAACGGGCGGCGTAGCTGCCCACGTTGCCGCACCCCTGCACCACCACCTTGGCTCCGGTCAGGGGCTTCTTTTGGCGTTTCATCGCCTCCCGCGTCGCGATGGCCACGCCCTGTCCCGTCGCTTGGGTGCGGCCGAGGCTCCCGCCAAGGCTCGGCGGCTTGCCGGTGACCACCCCCGGCACGGCGTGGCCCTTCTGCATGGAGTAGGTGTCCATGATCCAGGCCATCACCTGCGCGTCGGTGCCGACGTCGGGCGCGGGGATGTCCTGCTCCGGCCCGATGATGATGGAGATCTCCGAGGCGTACCGGCGCGTGAGCCGCTCCAGCTCCCGCGTGGAGAGCTTCTTGGGGTCCACGGCCACGCCGCCCTTCGCGCCCCCGTACGGGATGTTGACGACCGCGCACTTCCAGGTCATCCACATGGCGAGGGCGCATACCTCGTCGCGCGTCACGTCCGGGTGGTAGCGGATGCCCCCTTTCGCCGGCCCGCGGGCGAGGTTGTGCTGGATACGGTATCCCGTGTACATCCGCACGCTCCCGTCATCCATGACGACGGGAAACTGCACGCGCAGCTCCCGCTGGGGCACGCGGAGGAGGGCCCGCCAGCGGTCGTCCAGGCGGAGCTTGTCGGCTGCGGCGTCAAACTGCGTCAGCGCGACATCCAGGGCGGACAGATGAGGTGCTTTCTGCGGGGTGGTTGTTCTTCGCTCCGGCATTGGCGGCCTCCTTACCTCACACCCCTCCATCCTTCCGAAGAAGGGCGGAGGGGGGGCGTTTGGGGACTGCGGCGCGGGGCGCTGCCTGTCTTCTCCCCACTCTACGAAGCGCAAGCGGCGGCGTCAACAGCACTTGGCCCGGCCGGGCATTAGTAATGGGAGCCCGAGGGGACTCGTCCCCTCGGAAGCATACGGGGGCGGGTGGGCGGGCCACGTTCCTTGACAGGGTAGCGCCTCAGCCATGTACCATTAGTGACCAGTTGACCCGTGACAACCCGTAGGAGGCAAGACGCCCGTGCAGTATACGCAGGCAACGACCCTGGTGGACGCCATCTTCCCCCGGTTCAGGACGAGCAGCCGGGTGGCTGCCCTGGCGCGCGACCTCGCCCTGATGGCCGGTTTCGCCGGCTTTGTGGCGTTGTGCGCCCAGATCGCCATCCGGACCCCGTGGACGACGGTCTCCATCACGGGCCAGACGTTCGCGGTGCTGGTGGCCGGCGGCGCGCTCGGCGCGTGGCGTGGGGCGGGCGCGCTCACCATCTACATGCTCATGGGGATGATCAATATCCCGGTGTACGCGCCTGGAGGCGGTGTGGTGAGCGGCACGTGGGACGTCCACTTCATTGCGCCCTGGAACGGAACGGAGGCGCTCCCATGGGACATCTCCAGCGGCGGGTACATCGTGGGCTTCATCTTCGCGGCATGGCTGGTCGGCCGCTTCGCCGAACGGGGCTGGGATAGAAAACAGTGGGTCCACCTGGGGATGTTCCTGGGCAACGTGCTGCTGTATGTCCCCGGCATCCTGTGGCTCGCCTACCTGATCGGCATCGACTGGGTGCACCCTGTTGCGCAGAAGCCACTTGGTGAGTTGATTGCGGGCGGCGACACGTGGGACAAGGCGCTCAAGGGCGGGCTGTACCCGTTCATCGTCGGCGACATGATGAAGCTGTTCCTCGCCTCGCTCACGCTGCCGGCGGCCTGGATGCTGGTGCAGCGGTGGCGTAAGCCCCAGGGATGACGAAGGGTCTTCAGTTGTCATTCTGAACTGGAGCCCGTTCGCCCCGCTCAGGGTAAACTCCGCGGAGGCGAAGAATCCGTACTCCGGGCCCCCGCTGGACTCCCTTTTGGTCACCACGACGCGTAGACTGTTAAGGCAAGACTTTCTTGTGAGTGGGTTCTTAGAGACGGGTGCACGCGGGAAGCACACCCCGAGGCAAATCCTCAGCGCTTGTTTTCCTCTTCCGCGGGTGGGGGCCGTTCGCCCGCCGGGTGCTCCTCCCCGTCGGCGCGGCGGGCAGGGCGCCGGAAGATGTCCAGCGTTTCCGGCACCAGGCGCATGGCGCCTCTCAGGCGTCTGCGGTCCAGCGCCACGACGCCGAAGGCGAACGCCCCGTAGACGCCAACGTAGGCCCAGCGGTGCGCCGCCTCCGTAAAGCCAAGCTGGGTGCCCCACAGCACCAGCAGCACCAGGGCCGCGACGCCGCCGAAGCTCCGTCTGAGCAGGATGCAAACGGCCAGGAGCGCCTGCGCGGCGGTCAGCCAGATCTCCTCGCTCTGGCGCGAGTCCAGCGGCATGCCGGTTGACGTCAGCGTTCCACTGGAGACGCTGTAGACCACGGGCAAGCTGCCCACCAGGAGCGTCCACTGGTTGACCTTGGAGGAGATGAGCATCGTCATGGCTGCGGCGGCCTGGCCTCTGATGGCAAAGATCGCCGCCACCAGGATCTCCGGCGTCTCCGAAGCAAGCGGCGCGACCCATTGCACCATCAGGAACTGGTCCACGCCCAGGTCCGTGCCGACCTCGATGATGCCTTCCGCGAACGGCTCGGCGCAGGCGAGGATGATGAGCGCGCAGTACACGAAGATGGCGGTGATGGCGATGCGCCGGTGGCGGGTCGCCAGGGCGCCGATGGCTGCCGCGGGGCCCATCAGCTCAGGCTCCAGCCGCTCCGCCTTGCTCCCTATCCAGATGTAAAGCCCGAACAGGGTGAACAGTACCGCCGCGTCCCAGACGGCCACGCCGCCCTTGAAGGGGATGGTGAGCGCGTAGAGGGTGGCAAGGCCCAGGAAGAGGATCTCCAGGGAGATGCCGCGCTCGAGCTGGACGCTCCGGCGCCGCCGCATCCAGAAGAGGAGGGCTACCAGCGGCCAGCCGAAGCCAACCAGCAGCCGGTTGGCGCCGGTCATGTTGGCGGTGGCGTAGTGGACGTACGGCCCGCTGGGGTCTTGGCCTGCCTGCCACGCCAGGTAGATGTCCACCGAGTACTCTGGCAGCACGGCGATGAGGGCCAGAAACGCCAGCGCCATGGTCTGGCTGATGTCCTTCTGCGCCGCCTCCGCCGCCCAGGAGATGAGGAACGCCGCGGCCACGATGCCGCCGCCGAACACCAGCGAGGACACGCCCGGGGACAGGTGGATCCCGTTGACGACGTCAACGATGCGGAGGACACCCGCCGGCAGGGCGACGGCAGCGAGGAGAAGGACGAGCGCCCAACCCCGGCTAAGCCTCATGCGACGACCTCACAAAGGCTGATACTGTTCGTCGCTCAGGCGGCAGCGGCACGTCTTGACGAGCCGCAGACGAAAAGAAAACCCGCCGCGAGCGGGTCTTCGCCAGGTGTCTTCCACGCGTCTCAAGCTACTGGATCTGGGCGATCCGGTACCGGCGGGTGCCCTTGGGGCTGGAGACCGCCACCTCGTCCCCCACCGCTCGGTCCAGGACCGCTCGTCCAACGGGGGAAACGGAGGAGATTCTTCCGCCGAGAGGGTTCACCTCGGTGGGCGCCACGATCTGGTAGGCCACCTCGGTCCCGGTCGCCAGGTCGCGGAGCGTGACACGGCTTCCCATCCGCACCTTCGCCGAGGCGACCTGGGTGAGTGGGGAGAGGACATCCGCGTTCTCCAGAGTGGCGGTGATCTCACGGAGCTGGGCCATCAGCTGGCCCTGGTGCTGGCGAGCCGCTTCCAGCGGGGCGTTTTCGCGTACGTCCTTGTCGGCGGCCGCGCGCTGGATGTCTCCGGATACGGCGATCAGCTGCTCCCGCAGCCACACCAGCCGTTCCTGGAGGCGGACATGGCCGTCCGGCGTGAGCTGGACGCGCTCCTTGGGCTTCCTGGGGCCTGCCCCACGAGGCGGCTTGGCCGTCCGGCGCAGCTTGACGTGCGGCGCGAGGGCCACCGGGTTGCCAGCCTCCTGGTCCGCAAAGCTGAAGAACTGTTTTACCGGCTTGAGGCGGCGACTGGCCTCCTCACCGCCTCCCGCGCTCACGACGCCACAGTACTCCTCAACGTCGCGAGGGAGGAGGGCCGCGAGGGTGGATGTCGGGCCAAACCAGCGGAGCAGGCTCGTGACCTCTTGGCGCACGGCCTCGTCCGCCTCAGGGAGCGATTGGAGGAAGTGGGACGCGGAAGACTCCAGCGTCAGCCCCCCCTCAGGAACAACGGTGCTCTGCGGTCGTTGTACCATATGGGTGTAGTGTAACGAAGGACGCCGTGCCGTGTCAACGGCGTGACGTTCGTCCGCTGCTTGACGGCGGGCTGCGCAGCCTGTGCGAGCAATGTCCTGGGGGTTGGCGCCGTGAGAGTCCTGGGCATAGAGACCTCGTGTGACGAGACCGCCGTCAGCGTCGTGGAGGACGGCCGCCGCGTGCTCACCAGCATCGTGAGCTCGCAGGTGGAGCTGCACTCGAGATACGGCGGCGTGGTGCCGGAGGTGGCCTCACGCCAGCACGTCCTGTCCATGCTCCCCATCTACCGGCAGGCCCTGGACGGCGCCGGCGTCCGACCGTCGGGGCTGGATGCGATCGCGGTGACCAGGGGGCCCGGGCTCGCGGGCGCGTTGCTCGTCGGGCTCAACTTCGCCAAGGGGCTGGCGGTGGCGCTGGGCCTCCCGCTCATCGGCGTGAACCATCTCGAAGGGCACGTGTACGCCCAGTGGCTGGAGGAGGGCACGGACCCGGCCGTGGAGCCAGGCTTTCCTCTGGTGGTGCTCCTGGTCTCAGGCGGACACACGGAGCTGCTGCTCATGGAGGAGCACGGGCGGTACCGGCTGCTTGGGCTGACGCGGGACGACTCGGCGGGGGAGGCGTTTGACAAGGCGGCGCGGGTGCTTGGCCTGGGATTCCCCGGCGGGCCGGAGATCCAGCGCGTCGCCGCCGGCGTGGCGGACGCGGAGCCGTTCCCCAGTCCCATGCTCCGGGATGGAACGCTGGACTTCAGCTTTAGCGGGCTGAAGACGGCGCTCCTCCACCGCGCTCAGGCGTCGGGCGCGCCCCCCGTGCCGCGGTTCGCGGCGGGGTTCCAACGCGCGCTCGTCGAGGTGCTGGTGGTGAAAACGCTGGAGGCCGCGCGGCGCCACAACGCGAAGGGCGTGCTCTTGGGCGGTGGTGTGGCCGCCAATGCCTACCTGCGTGAGCAGGTTCGCAAACGCTCTCCGGTGCCAGTGCTGGTGCCAAGGCCTGCCCTCTGCACTGACAACGGGGCCATGATCGCCGGCGCGGCGTTCTTCATGACTCGTAACATGCCCCTCAACCCAGGCCTCGGGCTGGAACTGGACGCCGTGCCGGGCCTGCGACTGGGGTAAAGCCAGAAGAAGTTCTTGTGGAGGGGGGCAGTGGAACCCTTTCTTCCAAGAAAGGGTTCCACTCCGACCCTTCCTAAAGAACGCTCTTTGATGTTTGCATCGGCCCGCCGTCAAGTCCAGACGGGGCGGAGGGTCCCCTCGGGTGTAACACCTTAGTGCGGGCCGCTTTTGCCTTGCTTCGCAAGATGCGCGTGTGTTACGCTGGTCGTGGCTGAGGAAGCCGCACGTTACCAAGAGACGGAAGGAGAACTATGGAGGCGATAATTGCGCTCCTTTCCGCCCTGGTGGCGTTGGGCATCGGGACAGGTGCTGGGTACGTTATCCAGGGAAGGCGTCTGAAGCGGAGCCTGGGGGACGCGGAGGCGAAAGCCAAGTCCGCTGCGGCCCAGGCGAGCGGGGTGCTGCAGGAAGCGGAGGCGCAGAAGCGAAGCCTCATTCAGGAAGCGGAGGCGCAGAAGCGGAGCGTTGTCCAGGAAGCGGAGGCGCAGAAGCGGAGCGTTGTCCAGGAGGCGGAGCAGGAGTCGCGCCGGCAGCGGACCGCCTTGGAGGTGGAGCTCCGGGAGTGGCGCAGCGAGCTCCAGAAGCTGGAGCGCCGCTTGACCAGCCGGGAAGAGGCCCTGGAGCGGAGGACCGAGACCCTGGAGAAGCGCGATCGTGGACTCGTCGCTCACGAGCAGGAGGTTGAGCGGCGCTCTACGGAGGTGGAGGCGCTACGGCTGCAGCAGGTAAGAGCGTTGGAAGCGGTGGCCAAGATGACGGCCGCCGAAGCGAAGGAGGTCCTTCTGCGGCGCGCCGAAGAGGACGCGAAGCAGGAGCTGGGCCGCCAGTACTACGAGTTGCAGCAGCGTTTCAAAGAGGAGGCCGACCAGAATGGCCGCAAGCTCCTGGTGGAGTCCATGCAGCGGCTGGCCTCTGACGTCGTCTCCGAGTCCACAGTCACTGTCGTCCCCCTACCCAACGATGAGATGAAAGGTCGTCTCATAGGCCGCGAAGGTCGGAACATCCGGGCAATTGAGCAGGCGACGGGCGTTGACCTCATCATTGACGATACGCCCGAAGCGGTGACCATCTCCTGTTTTGACCCTATCCGGCGGGAGGTGGCCCGGCTGACCCTCACCAAGCTCATCAGCGATGGGCGGGTTCACCCTGCCCGCATCGAAGAGGCGGTGGTGAAGGCCAGGCAAGAGGTTGACCAGGTCGTGCTGGAGGCAGGGAAACGCGCCACTCTCGAAGCTGGAGTGGGCGGCTTGGACCCGGAAGTGGTCAAGCTGCTTGGCCGGTTGGTCTTTAGGACAAGCTACGGCCAGAACGTGCTGCAGCACTCCATGGAGATGTCCCTGATCGCGAGCATGCTCGCCCACGAAGTGGGGGCGAACGTGGAGATCGTGAAGGCTGGAGCGCTGTTGCACGATATTGGCAAGGCGCTCACGCACGAGGTCGAGGGCCCGCACGCGGAGATTGGGGCGGACGTTGCCCGGCGGCACGGCGTGCCTGACGCGGTCCTCCGCTGCATCCGCGAGCATCACGACCCCGAGCAGAGCACCATTGAGTCGGCCCTGGTGCACGTTGCGGATACGATCAGCGGCGGGAGGCCCGGCGCCCGCAGGGACACGCTTGAGCGGTACGCCAAGCGGCTGGAGGAGCTGGAGGCGGTTGTCAACAGCTTCCCCGGGATCGAGAAATGCTACGCCATCCAGGCGGGCCGGGAGGTCCGCGTCATCGTGAAGCCGGAGCAGGTGGACGACGTCCAGGCCAGCGTATTGGCCAGGGACGTCGCCGTCAAGATCCAGGAGAAGCTGGCCTTCCCAGGCCAGATCAAGGTGGTGGTGATCCGAGAGACACGGTCCACCGAGTACGCACGCTAGCAGCCCGCGCCTTCTCCCCGCCCCAGCGCCTTGAGCCGTGCTGGAACGAGGGGTGGGGGGTCATGTCGGGTTGAAAGGAGTCCGGTGCGCATTCTCATGGTGGGCGACGTCATCGGCAGGCCGGGCCGCCGGGCTCTGGAGGCCTTCCTGCCCGACATCCGGCGGGAGCACGCGGTGGACCTGGTCGTCGCAAACGGGGAGAACGCCGCCGGCGGGTTTGGCATCACCGCGGACACCGCGAGGGAGATGCTGGACGCCGGCGTGGACGTCATCACCACCGGCAACCACGTTTGGGACCAGAAAGAGGCGAGGCCTCTCTTAGCCACGGGCGAGCTGCCCATCCTCCGTCCCGCCAACTACCCGCCGGACGTCCCTGGGCGGGGCTACCTCGTTGTGGGCGGCGTGCTGGTGGTCAACCTGATGGGGCGGGTGTTCATGGAAGCGCTCGACTGCCCCTTCCGGACTATGGATCGCACTCTGAGCGCGCTTGAGTCCCGTCCAAAGGCGGTCGTGGTTGACTTCCACGCGGAAGCGACCTCAGAGAAGCAGGCGATGGCCTGGTACCTGGACGGGCGCGTTGGCCTGGTTGCCGGCACCCACACGCACGTCCCCACCGCTGACCCGCGCATCCTCCCCGGAGGGACGGCGGCGGTCACCGACCTCGGCATGACCGGCCCGGTGCTGTCCGTGATCGGCATGGAGCCCCAGTCGGTCCTGGAGCGTTTCCTGACGCAGATGCCGCGGCGGTTCACCGTGGCCGGCGGGCCCGTCAAGCTGAACGCGGTCCTTGTGGAGATAGACCCAGAAACGGGCCGCGCCCGTTCCCTGGTGCGCGTGGATCGGGAGGAGGAATGAGCCCGCTCTCCCCACTCTCCAAAGTCGACCTGCACCTGCATACCACGGTCTCCGACGGCAGGCTGACGCCCCGGCAGCTCGTCCAGCTCCTGGCGAAGAACGGCGTGCGCTACGCGGCCATCACGGACCACGACACCACGGCCGGCCTGGACGAGGCGTTTGAAGAGGCCAAGGCGCATCCCGGCCTTACCCTCGTGCCGGGAATTGAGCTCTCCGCGGACGTGCCCGGCGGAGAGGTCCACATGCTTGGTCTGTTTCTTGCGTACCGGGACGAGGAGCTCCAGCAGACGCTCGTCCGTTTCCGCGAGGGGCGCGTGGGACGCGCGAGGGGGATGCTCGAGCGGCTGGCGCAGCTTGGGATGCCGCTGGAGTGGGAGCAGGTCCAGCGGACGGCTGGCGACGCCTCCGTTGGCCGGCCCCACGTGGCCCAAGCGATGGTGGCGAAAGGGTACGTGGCCTCCACGCAGGAGGCGTTCGACCGTTTCCTGGGCCGCAACGGCCCAGCTTACGTGGAGCGCGAAAAACTGACGCCGGAGGAGGCGATTGCGCTTGTCCTTCGCCACCAGGGTCTTCCCGTCCTCGCACACCCGTCCTACGTGACGGACTTGGAGAAGCGGCTGCCATCCCTGTGCGCCGCCGGCCTCGTGGGGATGGAGGTCTTCTACAAGAGCTACCTACCGGATATGGTGGGGTGGTTGCTCCGGCTAGCCAGGCAGCACAACCTCGTCCCCTGCGGTGGGACCGACTACCACGGCATGGGCACGCGGGGGGAGGTTGAGCCCGGCACGTCGGGGCCGCCCGTCGAGGTGTTCCAGCACCTGGAACGGCTTGCCCTTCAACGGAAGGGGCAGGCGCAGCCGGCCACTCCCGCACGGAGCTAAGCAAGATGGCAATGGCTGTGGACTGTTGGAAGGGCCTCTTTTGGACAGAAGAGCCTCCCCCCAGAAAACATTTTGCGGCTTATGTAGCTCCTTAGGGCCGAGGCGATGGATACCTGGTGGCAGTCAACGCTCGTCCTGCTCGGCGCTTACCTCTGGGGCGCGTTCCCCACCTCATACCTCCTGGTCCGCCTGGCTAGGGGCATGGACATCCGGAGAAGTGGCTCCGGCAACGTGGGCTCCGCCAACGTGATGGTGGTCATGGGGACGAGGGTCGGCCTTGTCGTAGGGACGTTTGATTGCCTGGTGAAGGGCACGCTTCCGGTCCTGCTGGTCCGTGCGTTTGACGTGGGCATGCTGGTGCAGGTCGGCGTCCCGCTTGCTGCCATCGGCGGCCACAACTGGGCGCCGTACCTGCGCTTCACGGGCGGGCGGGGCATTGCCACCATGATCGGCGCGATAGTGGCTTTCGCCGGCTGGCGGGAGACCATCGTGTTGCTGGCGGGGGCGGGACTCATGGGGAGGGTGGTCACCAAGCAGTTCGCGCTGTGGGTGATGCTTTCCATCGCGTTGCTGGCGCCGGTCGCGTTCCTGACCCGCGCGCCGGACCACCTGGCCTGGTTTGACCTGGGCGCCCTAGGCATCGTGGCTGCGAAGAGGCTTACCGCGAACTGGGAGCGGCCCTGGCCGGGCCAGCCGCTGTACCGGGTTTTCCTCTGCCGGCTCGTGTACGACCGGGACATCGCGGACCACCAGGCGTGGGTCTCGCGCGGCGTGGCCAAGCCAAACCTTCCCAGCACGCGGTAGCGCGCTGCGGCTCCAACCCCAGCTGTGCTACCATCGCCAAACCAGCCGGGGGGTAGGGGCAATGCATGAATCCCCCCTACCCATCCGCACCTTGCACTGTGGAGGCCCGACGATGGCGGCTAACGAGCGCGCATTGACCATTGGGGAGGTCCGCGCCCTGGCGAAGGCGGCCGGGCTGCGACTGCTGGAGGAGCGGCTTCAACAGGTGCAGGAAGAGCTTGCCGACCTGCTGCCCCGCTTGAAGCGGCTGGAAGAGGCGCCGGTCCAGGACACGGAGCCGCCGCCTTCGGCTTCGCTCTCCTAGGCCCTCGCCGGCGCACGTTGGGTGCGATGACCCCACCCCACGTGTCTTTCTCACGACGTGGCTGAAGGCGCCCCCTCTCCGACTCCGAGAGGGGGGATGGGTGTGAGGTTGAACGCCACCTCGTAAGCTCTCCAAACGTCCCGGTGCGCACCACCCCACCGGTCCATAGAATGGGACACGAGGGAGGAGATGGAGAGATGCAGGCCTTCACGACCGACAAGCTCCGCAACGTGGTGTCCCTGTCTCACACCGGTGCGGGGAAGACCACGTTGGGCGAGGCGCTGCTGTTTGTCACCGGCGCCGTTTCACGCCCGGGGCGGATTGACGACGGCAGCACGACCTCCGACTATGAGCCGGAAGCGGTGAAGCGGCGCAGCAGCATTCAGATGGCCCTGCCCCCCCCTGCCTGGCGAACGGCCACAAGGTGAACGTGCTGGACGTGCCAGGCTACTTTGACTTCGCGGGCGAGGTGCTCTCCGCACTGAGTGTCGCGGACGCGGCGGTGCTGGTGGTGGCCGCGAACAGCGGCGTTGAGGTGGGGACGGAGCAGCAGTGGGAGCGCGTGCGCGCCCGCAAGCTCCCCGTCCTACTCTTTGTCAACAAGATGGACCGGGAGAACGTGGACTTTGAAGAGGTGGTGGGGCAGGTCCAGGAGCGGTTCGGGCGCTTCTGCGCTCCCATCCAGGTCCCCATTGGCGACGCGCACGGCTTCAAGGGCGTGGCGAGCCTCCTTGCGAAACCGGACGCGGTGCCCGCGGAGGTCCAGGCGGCGTACGGCCTGGCCAAGGAGCGCATGCTGGAGGCCGTGGCGGAGACGGATGACGCGCTCGCCACCAAGTATCTGGAGGAGGGGACGCTCAGCGATGACGAGCTACAAAGCGCGCTCACGAAGGCGGTCCTCACCGGCGCGCTGGTGCCCATCCCGACGGGTTCAGCGAGTCATCAGCTGGGCGTCAAAGAGCTGCTGGAAGCGGTAGTCCGGTACTGTCCTTCCCCGGCTGCGCTACCCCTCGCCGCGCAAAACGGTGCGGCTCTTAAGGCGGATCCAAAGGCGCCCTTGACGGCCCTGGTCTTTAAGACCACCGCCGACCCGTACGTGGGCAAGCTCTCCCTCTTCCGGGTGTACCAGGGCACCTTTTCCGCCAACTCGGAGGTGTTCAACGTCACGAAGGGGCAGGCGGAGCGGATCGGGCAGGTGTTTGTTCTGCGGGGCAAGACCCAAGACCCGGTGGCTTCCCTTGCGCCCAGAGACATCGGTGCCGTGGGCAAGCTGGCGGTGACCACCACCGGCGACACGCTGAGCCAGCAGGACCGCCCGGTGGTGCTGTCCGGGTTGAAGTTCCCCGCTCCTCTCTATACCCTTGCCGTCTTCCCCAAGTCCAAGGCCGACTCGGACAAGTTGGGAACGGCCATGGCCCGGCTCGCGGAAGAGGACCCCAGTCTGGCCTTCTCCCGGGACCACAGCACCGGGGAGACCCTACTCTCCGGGCAGGGGGACGTGCACCTGGACATGGCGTTCCAGAAGGCGCAGCGGAAGTTCGGAGTCAGCCTCCTCTCGCAGCTCCCTCGGGTCCCGTACCCCGAGACGATCACAAGCACCGTGCAGATGGAGAGCCGGTACAAGCAGCAGTCGGGCGGACGCGGCCACTTTGCGGACATCTACCTCCGGCTGGAGCCCACCGAACGCGGCAAGGGGGTGGAGTTCGCCACGGAGGTAACGGGCGGCGCCGTCCCCAAGGAATTCTTCCCGTACGTGGAGAAAGGGGCGTTGCGCGCCTGCAAGGAGGGGGTCCTGGCAGGCTTTCCCGTGGTGGACCTGCGCATCGTCCTGTACGACGGCAGCCACCACCCCGTGGACTCCGCGGGGATGGACTTTGACACGTGCGGCTACAACGGCTTCAAGAAGGCGTTCCAGCAGGACCACCCGATCCTCCTGGAGCCCATCGCCAGCGTGACCGTTCCCGACAGCGCGGCCGGCGACGTCATCGGCGACTTCAACGGCAAGCGTGGACGGATCCTGGGGATGACCCCCACGGGGGACGGCACCACGGTGGTCGAGGCGGAGGCGCCTTTGACTGCAATGCAGCGCTACGCGCTTGACCTGAGGGTGATGACGCACGGACGTGGCACTTTCATGCTCAAGGTGAGCGGGTACGAGCCGCTCCCACCGCATCTGCACCAGAAGGTTGTGGAGCAGGCGGCCAAGCGCGAGTAGCCGGGGCGTGCTGGAGCGCTAGTCGGCCCAGGGGAGGAAGGGGCGCCACTCATCTGACACGACGCGATGCTGGAAGAGGCTGTACGGGTTGGCGCGTGGCGCTTTGGGTTCTCTGAGGAGCCGCATCCCGGCCTCCGCGGGCGTGTGGTCGGCCTTGCGGTGGTTGCACGGGATGCAGGCGCTCACCACGTTCTCCCAGCTATGCGGTCCGCCTCGGTACCGCGGGACCACGTGGTCAAGCGTGAGTTCCCGTGGCTGCTTGCCGCAATACAGGCAGGTGTACCGGTCGCGCATAAAGACCTCACGGCGCGCCATCCGGCGCTTCATGAAGGGGCGCTTCACCATGTACACCAGCCGGATGACCGACGGGATGGGGACGGAGGTCCGGGTGGTCCGCAACTCGCCCCTGCCGTTGAGCAAGAGCTCGGCCTTGCCGCGGTGGAGCAGCACCACGGCGCGGCGGACGTCGCAGATGTTCAGCGGCTCGTAGTTCTGGTTCACCACCAGGACGGCAGCGCTGAATAACCCCACGATCCCCTCTCCCAAAGGCCTCAGCCCGGACGGGAGTCCGTTTGCCCCGCAGGCCTTCCTCGCCCTATCATAGCAAACTCGTCAAAGCCGTGCTATTGCTCCCGCTGGAGGGGCACCGCGTCCTGGAACGAGACCTCGACCGTCTCGGAAGGAAAGCGCGCGCTCACCACCCCCTGAAGGCGGAGCGGTGGGAGCCGGCCGGCGATCAGCGCGTCCAAAAGCGCCGCGCTCTCCGCTCCGTCGTCGCGCCGCGCTTCCAAGGACAGCGAGACCTCCTTTTCACGGTGCGCCCCGATCGCCACGTTAGTGCGCTCGCCAAACCCCGCGAGCCTCCACGTGGCGCCGTCTTGCCAAAAGACCTCGTAGCGCACGTACAGCGCCCCGCCGAACCGGTTGGGGTTGCTGACCATGATGAGCCCCTCAAGCCGCGCGGACGACGGAGAAGCGTCCGTCACGGTTGCGCCGGCGACGCCGACCTCAGGTATCTCCACGTCGCTGACCCAGGCGAGGACGTCCCGGTACTCGTCGGGCAGCAGGGAGAGCACGGCGCCGCCATTGTCCGCAAGGCGGCTGCCAAGCTCGGATTCCTGGACGGCCTTGGTCGCCCACTGCAGCTCGGTGGAGCCGGCGGCGACGATGAGTGAGGTCCACACCAACGCGCAGATGGCGAGGCCCGCCAGCACGCCCGCCACGTCGTCCAGCCACCCGATGAGGAGGGTCTTGATGAACTTGCGTGCGAGCAGTCCGAGAAGGAAGGCCGCCACGATGCACAGGGCGAGGATGACGGCGAAGCCGAGCAGGCGGGAGCCGCCCGGCGCGCCCAAGTCGCCCAGTTCCTGGCCCACGCGCCCGCCCACCTGCCCGGCCAAAACAACGCCGACGATGATGCCCGCGATGAGCAGCGCGCTACGCACCAGTCCCGTCTTGTAGCCGTTGTACCCGGCCAGGACGGCCGAGATGATGATGGCCACGTCAAGCCAGTTCACGGTTTGCTCCTCTCCTCTTTCCGAGGTCAGTCCAGACGCTTATGGCACCTGGGGCAGAGCTTGGGTCGGGGGCCACGACTTGCTGCGCACCGCAAGTCCATTGACGGAGGACGCCGTACCAGCTACGCGTCAGTCGCGTGGTTGTGGTGGTTGACACAATTCTGGCATAGCGCTCCGAGGTGGGTCAAGGCACGAGCGGTCTTCATAAGGGGCCGCGGCGTTCAAGCCTATCGGGGAGTCCGAGGTGGCGAGTCCCCTCGGAAAAGCCTACGAGGGCGGTCTTGCCACGGGTTTTGACTACCTGGTATGATGCACCCCACGCTCAGAGGAGCCGCAGGCGGAAGGAGGGGCTATGCGACTGAAGGGCAAGGTGGCGCTCATCACCGGGGGAGCGCGCGGACAAGGGGCCGCGGAAGCCAAGCTGTTCGCCAAGGAGGGGGCGAAGGTGGTGATTTGCGACGTGCTGGAGAAAGAGGGCACGCGCACGGCGGCGGAGATTGCGGAGAACGGCGGCGACGCCATCTTCGTGCGGCTGGATGTCACAAAGGAAGAAGAATGGAAGAAGGCGGTGGACACGGCCGTAGCGAAGTTTGGCAAACTGGATATCCTGGTGAACAATGCCGGAATCCTGCGCATGGGGAGTGTGGAGGAGGAGAGCGTAAAGCAGTGGGACCAGGTGATGGACGTCAACGCCAAGGGTGTGTTCCTTGGCACCAAGTACGCAATCCCAGTAATGCGGAAGGCGGGTGGCGGGTCCATCGTCAACATCTCCTCCGTGGCCGGGATGATCGGCAGCGCCGGCATCACCTCGTACACGGCTTCCAAGGGCGCCGTGCGGCTGCTCACCAAGGCCACCGCAGTGCAATACGGCAAGGAGAAGATCCGCTGCAACTCCATCCACCCAGGCGGGGTGCAAACGGAGATGATCGCTGACTTCCTGAAAGACCCGAAGCAGCGCCAGCAGGTGGAGGCGACGATCCCGCTGGGGCGCATTGCTCAGCCGGAGGAGATCGCCAACTGCGCGCTGTTCTTGGCCTCGGAGGACGCCTCCTACGTCACCGGCGCGGAGCTGATCGTGGATGGCGGGATGTACGCGTCGTGACCCTGGTCGTGGCTCGCGCTGCTTTTGACGGTACACTGCGCGGGCAGTAGTATCCGCAGGCTCTTCAGGCATAGGAGAACGCAGAAGGAGGGGGACACATGGCGGACACGTTGAAGATCGGAAAGGTTGAACTCATCGCTATCTCGGACGGCGCGCTCAAGGCGCCCGTTGCGATGTTCTTCCCCAAGGTGACCGAGCAGGACTGGGCAAAGCATCCCAAAGCAAAGGCCGCGGACGGGATGGTGGACCTGAACTTTGGCAGCTATATCATCAGGTCTGGCGGGCGCACCGTGCTTGTGGACACCGGCATGGGTCCCAACCCCATTCCGCAGATGGGCTTTGAGAAAGGGGTCCTACTGGACTCCTTGAAGGCGAAAGGGATCAAGCCGGAGCAGATTGACACGGTGGTGATCACGCACCTGCACCTGGACCACGTGGGCTGGAACGTCAGCATGGACGGCGGCAAGCCCAAGGCGACGTTCCCCAAGGCGCGCTACCTTATCCCCAAGAAGGACTGGGAGTATTTCCGGCAGCCCAAGATGCTTGAGGCCTCGCCGCACATGAGCGTGGTGGTCATCCCGCTCCAGCAGCTTGGGGTCATGGACCTGATTGACGGCGCGCACCCCGTGGCGCCGGGCGTGACGACGATGGCGACGCCAGGCCACACGCCAGGCCACATCAGCATCACGATCACCTCCGATGGGCAAAACGCCATCGTGACGGGCGACGCCATCCACCTGCCGGTCCAGGTGGCGGAGCCTGCCTGGGAGGGGTCCGCGGACACGGACGGGGCGCAGGCCGTGCAGAGCCGCAAAGCGATGCTGGACTGGATTGAGCAGAAGGCGGCCGTGATGGCCGCAGGACACTTCCCATCGCCGGGCTACGGGCGCATTTCGCGACAAGGCGGGAAGCGCTCCTGGCAGGGCGTATAGGCTGGGACTCTGGTAGCTGAAGCGCCGTGGCGCGTGTCGGGTGAACCCCCCGGGCGCGTCACGGCGCACTTTCTTTTGAGTGGTTGAACGGTATGAAAAGCCTCTGGGACGAGCAGGAAGCGGCGAAGCACCAGGGCGACCTGGCACTTCGTGTGTATACGTCCCGCTTGCTGGGTCGGGACCAGTCCCTGGTGCTCCACGGCGGCGGCAACACCCCGGTGAAGCTGCGCCGGAAGAGCGTCCTCGGCGACGAGGAGGAGCTCCTCGACGTCAAGGCGAGCGGGTGGGACCTGGAGACGATTGAGGAGGCCGGCTTTGCGCCCGTCAGCAACGCGCATCTTGTCCGCCTGGCCGAGCTGGAGGCGCTTTCCGACCCGTAGATGGTGAACGAGTTCCGCACGCACCTGGCGCGCGCGGACGCCCCCACGCCCTCGGTGGAAGCGATCCTCCACGCGGTCATCCCGGACAAGTACGTTGACCACACCCACGCGGACGCCGTGGTCGCCATCACCAACACGCGGGACGGCCTGGCGCGCATCCGGCAGGCCTATGGCGAGACCGTCGTGGTCATCCCGTACGTGATGCCCGGCTTTGACCTCTCCCGCGCGTGTGCCCAGCGCCTCAAGGCCGAGATGGGGCCGAAGACGCTGGGCGTCATCCTGATGAACCACGGCGTCTTCTCCTAGGGCGGGTCGGCCAGGGAGTCGTACGACCGGATGATTGAGCTGGTGTCCCGCGCGGAGGAGTACCTGGCCCGGCACGGAGCGTGGGAGCTGCCTGAGGCGAAAGAGAGGGTGACCGCAGCGCCTTTGCGGCAAGGTATCGCGGAGCTGCGGCGGGCCGTCTCCACGGTCGCCGGAGGGCCCGTCGTCCTCGTCACGCACGACGCCCCGCTCGCCACCAGCTTTGCCCGGCGTGCGGACGCGGCGGTCCTCTCGCAGCAAGGCCCCGCGACGCCGGATTACGTCATCCGTACGAAGCGCGTGCCAATGCTGGGGCGGGACGTGGACGCGTACAGGGCCGTCTACGAGCGGTATTTTGCGGCCCACGCGCCGAAGGCGAAAGAGAAAAAGATGGTGCTGGACCCCGCGCCGCGCGTCATCCTGGACGCGGAGCTGGGGATGTGCACCGTCGGGCGGACGGTGAGGGACGCCCACGTGGCCGCCGACATCTACCGCCACACGGTTGAAGTGATCCTGCGCGCCATGGCGCTGGGCGGGTACCAGGCGCTGCCTGCGAAGGATATCTTTGACGTGGAGTACTGGGACCTGGAGCAGGCGAAACTGCGCCGGGCCGGCGCGCCCGCCGCCTTTGCCGGCGAGGTGGCGCTCGTCACCGGCGCGGCGTCCGGCATCGGCAAGGCGTGCGTGAGTGCGTTTCTCAAGCGCGGCGCTGCCATCATGGGGCTGGACCTGAACCCCGCCGTCACCGCGCTGCACGACCGTCCCGAGTTCCTGGGCCTGGCGTGCGATGTCACGGACGAACGGGCCGCTGGCGAGGCGCTGGAGGCCGGCGTGCGGGCGTTTGGCGGGCTGGACATGCTGGTGCTCAACGCGGGCGTGTTCCCGCCCGGGGTGCGGCTTGAGGCGCTCAGCGCGGAGGAGTGGCGCAGAGTAATGGCGGTGAACCTGGACGCCAACCTGGCGCTGCTCCGGGAGGGTTACCCGCTGCTCAAGCTGGCGCCCAGAGGCGGCCGAGTGGCGGTCATCGGCTCCAAGAGCGTGCCGGCGCCTGGGCCTGGCGCGGCCGCCTACTCGGCGTCCAAGGCGGCGCTTACCCAGATGGCCCGCGTCGCCGCGCTGGAGTTGGGCAAGGACGGCATCCGCGTGAACATCATCCACCCCAACGCCGTCTTTGACACCGGCGTCTGGACGGAGGGGGTGCTGCGCGCGCGGGCCGAGCAGTACGGGATGACGGTGGAGCAGTACAAGACTAACAACGTGCTGCGTGTCCAGGTGACGAGCCACGACGTGGCAGAGCTGGCGGCGGAGCGACATAAAGGGTCCGTCTGCAGTGGACTTGCACCGTTACCCACCCCGCTAGTAGGACTCAGTAGGGGGATCTACACCTGAGGTGGAGAGCCTGAAGTGCCGGGCTTCTACATTTCTCTTCGGTTCTCCTCAAAGCGTGATGGCATATCAGAGGGGCGTCTCGCGAGACGCCCCTCTGTAGTTTGGGAGGTTGCAGAGAGCTTGCCTGGAGCAGCGCGAAGGGGCAGGTTTTGTGGGTTCTGAGCCAAATCTTTCCCCTGAAGGACCGCTGCTCCACTGCGGAGCGGTGTGGCGGGAAAGAGAGCGGCCTTGGCCGTTCTGTCGACCAAGGCCGTCCATGAGCTTGGTAGCGGGGGTAGGATTCGAACCTACGACCTTTGGGTTATGAGCCCAACGAGCTGCCGCTGCTCCACCCCGCGGCAGGGTGCACCCTGCACCCAAAGACGGTGAAAGTGCTCGCCGCCTGGCCTGATGGTTCAGGCTCAGCGCAGACTGGTAGAACAACCCCCCGGGCAACGGCCTATTTTCCCACACCCTTGCAAGAGCAGTATCGTCGGCGCTGGAGCGTTTCACGACCGTGTTCGGTATGGGAACGGGTGGGTCCACTCCGCTCGCGTCACCCAGGGAGCTTGGCGTCATTCTGAGGGAGTCCTTCAGGGGAAGGACGACCGAAGCATCGGCCCATGTGGGGCGCCGAGGCTTCGGTGGTCTCAGCGTGACCTTGAAGATGAAGAGAGAGCAACGCCCGGTCCTGTAGTGGAGAAGGCCTCGGCCGAGGAGGAGCGGTCAGCTGAAGCGATTGCTCGCCTTACACCTCCGCCCTCTAAGCAGGTGGTCTACCTGCGGCCTTACTCACATCCCCTTGCGGGGAGGATGGGAGGTCTAGTATTGGGGTGGGCTTCGCGCTTATATGCTTTCAGCGCTTTTCCCGTCCGGCTGTGGCTACCCGGCAACGCATCTGGCGACACGACCGGCACACCAGAGAGCCGTTCTTCCCGGTCCTCTCGTACTAAGGAAGACGCCCCTCAAACCTCCTACTCCCGCGGCAGATAGAGACCGAACTGTCTCACGACGTTCTGAACCCAACTCACGTACCCCTTTAACCGGCGAACAGCCGGACCCTTGGGACCTCCTGCAGCCCCAGGATGGGACGAGTCGACATCGAGGTGCCAAACGTTGCCGTCGATAGGAAC